>DATEPE010000001.1:0-186503 GCA_035273385.1 Pyrinomonadaceae bacterium
GCTAGCGCTTAATTAGGCAGCTAGAGCCAATTCATTGTTATTGGCAATTGTTTTTTCCCTACGCTTTTTAACGAGCTGCATAGAGTAGCCCGGCATGGCATCCGGCGATCGTTCAAACCCCTGTCGAAGCCTGTCGCCCCCATTCAAGAGAGATTATATTGGATGCGAGCTAGATGTACTAATACACGGCATTCACTCTCAAAAGTCTCGGGGAATCTCTCAGATTGTGATTTCAGTGCTGTAGGCTTTAATCTTTCGCAACAAACTTATCGCATTTGGTTTTGGTGGAAACTGACGAGACTTCCAAACGATTACCCTCAGCAGACACCTTTACGTATAGAGCAGCCAATAGAGCAGCCAAAGTGAGTAAAACTTTCTCAACCGAAGCTCGGATATTCCCATGCGTCAGTTGTGGAGAGATGATCTACAGCGATTCCTCGAACTGTCGCTTCTGCAAAGCACCGGTCGATCGCGCTGCAGCCGAGGCGGCGGCTGACAACCAAAAGCAGGTCAACAACGCCGTAAACCTGTCTAAATGGATTCGCAATGCAGCTGGGGCAATGTGGCTCTTTGTTGGGCTTGGGCTGTTTCTCGGCATTGCATCCCTCGCTGCCACCGCGGGGATTTTTTTGATTCCGGCAGGGCTTATTTACTGGCAGATCCGCTACGGAGGATTGGAAACGGCGGACGCGGACTACGAAAAAACGAAGCGTGAACGCACGATCGCCGTGCTGCTATGGGCGCCTGCCAGCATCATTCAACTCCTGCTCCTTTTTGCTAACCTCCTCTTCTGACGCACTTATGTCAAGAGCACTAAATCCGGTCACTGTGGGAATCCACGTTGCCCAAAAAGCGCATCTTAGAGCATGGTATTGTCCCGAGGTATCGAACTAAATGGCTTCAAAATATCCTTTAAAAGCGTACTCGCCTAAAGCAATCGTGACTGCTCCACCCGCGCAACGTGGACATCTGCTGCGGAGGCTTTGGTTCCCCGTAGTTCTGTTGCTCGCACTGGCCGCGGGAGGACTGACTGGCATCGTCGCGGCTTACAAACTGAATTACTCGCGCGCGGCGAATGAGGTCGCTGCGCTCGCCACATATCGTCCCAGCGTTGTGACTCGCGTGTACGCGGATGACGGTGAAACAGTCATTGGAGAGTTTGCCCTCGAGAAACGCATCCCGCTCAAGTACGAAGAGATTCCGCCTTTGATGAAGAACGCTATTCTCGCAGTCGAGGACGCGCGTTTCTATGATCACGTCGGCATTGACCCCATTCGCATCATCGGAGCGACCTGGAAAAACTTGACCAGCGACAAGGTTGAAGGCGGCTCGACTCTCACGCAGCAACTTGCGAAGAATTTGTTTCTCTCCAAAGAACAAACGCTCAAGCGGAAGATGAACGAGTGGGCCCTCGCTCTGCAGATCGAACGCTACTACACCAAGAACCAGATCATGGAGCTCTACGCAAACCACATCTTTCTTGGTGCTAATGCTTATGGCGTGGAAGCCGGTGCGGAAACGTATTTCGGTAAAGAAGCGAAGGACCTAACGATTGGCGAAGCTGCGCTGTTGGCCGGTATTCCGAAAGCGCCCAGCGATTATTCACCGACGGCCAATCCCGCCAAAGCAAAAGAGCGTCGGGACCTGGTGTTGGACTTAATGGCCAGACACGGATTTGCTTCCGAGGCTGAGGTTAATGCCGCCAAAGCGAAACCAATTCAACTAGCCGATACCGCTTATTATCAATCGCAGCCTAAGTCGAGCGCTTTTGACTATCCAGTCGAGCATGTTCGTCAACAATTAGAAGATAAGTACACCACGCGTGTGGCTCAGGGCGGCCTGTCCGTTTACACCACCATCAACGTTGATGCGCAGAAGAAAGCGTATGAAGTCGTCCGCGCCGGCCTACGTCGTTACGACAAAAGCCGTGGTTGGCGTTCGGCTTACAAAATGATTCCGACTTCCAACGGACAACCGACGCAGCAGGAACTCAACAACTACAAGGATCCGGATTGGCACGGAAACGACTTTGAGGAAGGACGCTACCTGACCGGCCTCGTAACCAAAGTAGATCGCGCGCGCAACGCAGCGGAAATTCGGTTCGGCAATTACACAGCCACTGTTGGACCAGCCGACATGGGTTGGTCCGGACGTCAACCGAAGGACGAGTTGAAACCCGGTTACCTATCGGAATTTCACATTACGGAAGTAGATAAAAAGACGCGCCGGTTAAAAGTGGAGCTATCTCAAGTACCTGCCGTCGCGGGTGCAATGATGACGTTGAACGCCAAGACCGGCGAGATCGTTACGATGATCGGCGGTTACGATTTTTACAGCACCAGCAAGTTCAACAACGCGACGCAGGCTTATCGACAAACGGGTTCGTGTTTCAAACCTTTCGTGTACACGGCCGCAGTCGAATGGGGCATGACTCCTGAAACAACAGTCAGTGGAGCACCGATCAAGATTGGTCCATGGCAACCGCATAACTACGACGGGTCGGTGGGCAACGGCGATCTGCCGATGAAAACCGCTCTCGCGAAATCGATGAACGTGCCTGCGGTCCACCTGCTGCAAACGGTGGGAATTCAAACCGGCGCGCAAATGGTGCGGCGTTTCGGCATTAAGGTTCCCATGGCGCCGTATCTTCCGTCTGCGCTGGGCGCTACGGAAGTTCCACTTGACCAGATGGTCTCCGCCTACTCGGCTTTCCCGAATAAGGGTATTCGGGTTGAGCCGCACCTGATTCGGCGGGTGCTCGATCGCGATGGAGCAATCCTTGAAGAGTGGGAACGCACGACCCACAAGGTGATGAACGAGTATGTGGCGCTGACGATGGTGTCCATGATGCGCGGCGTGGTGGAATCGGGAACAGCTACGGCTGCGCGCTCCCTCGGCGTTCCCGTCGCCGGCAAAACCGGCACCGTCAACGATCACACGGATGTTTGGTTCATTGGTTACACACCGACTTACGTAACCGGCGTCTGGATGGGATATCCGGGCAAGAAGAAGCCGCTCGGTACGCACATGACCGGTGGCGTCGGAGCTTTACCGTTCTTCATCGACTTCATGAAAGACTTTTTGAAGGACAAGCCGAAGGAAAACTTCGATAAGGCGCCGACGATGCCGGAGGACATGAAGGAACTCTTCCGCCAGCGTCAACGCGAACTTGCCGCTGAGCGGGCTCAGTTCAGAATTGATGATGAAGAAGAATCAGATGACGAACTGACGACGCCGACAACTACAACTGAACCAAAGCTCGAGCAAATGACTCTGCCGCCGCCACCCAAGGCGGATGATCGACCTGCAGATCCGCAACCGCGCACTGAAACGCCGGCGCCAAAAGTTGAGACGGCTCCAGCGCCACCAGTAACGCGACCCCGAGAAGCGGAACCGGCAAAGAAGAAGGGGAAAAAGGGCGAAGACGAACCGTAGGTCACTTAAGGCCACGCTCGGTTTAACTACTCATTTACCATTTGTCATTTCACATTTGTCATTTGTCATTGCTTTCGTTGTGGGCCAGGCGACTGGCCCACAACTGTTTTGTTCTGACCCACAACGTTTTTCGTTCACGCGTGCCGACAATGACAAATGAAAAATGTGAAATAATGTGAAATGATAAATGGTAAATCTGTTTTTTGACGTCCATCGCGGCCAATGATCCAGTCCGAATCCTTCATCCTTTCGCTGCTCGCCCTTCATCTTCACCAACGATCAAGCCCAGCGTGTGCGGAAGCATCTTCCGCCACCAGGGCCAGTCGTGGTTTACGTCGGCACCCCACAAATCCAGTTTGTGCGGAATGCCCTTCAACTTAAGAATGTCCGACAGGTGTTCGCTGCGCTCCGGCGCTTCATATGATCCCTGGCCGGAAAGAATGTAGATGGCCTCCGCCTCCTGCAGTTTCGGTAAAAAATAATCGTCGTTGAGGTTGGGCAGGTAGTCAGCAGGGTTATTGAAGTAAACGTTGTCGTCGTAAAAGTCTTTCAAGTAAGAACGCACGTCATAACTTCCGCTCATCGCAATCACACCCCTAAAAAGATCCGGATGCTTGAAGTATGCGTTGGCTGCCAGGAACGCACCCAGGCTTGCGCCGGTCGTCAGCGGTTTCGCATCCTGCCCGGCGTCGTTACGAATTAATGGCAAGACTTCATCGGTAATATACCGATCAAACATAGTCAGAAGCTGGGCCTTCAGATTCGGAGGCATTTTATCGTTCAGCAGACTGTAACGATTGACGCTGTTGATGGAATACGCGCGGATCTTTCCCGCTTCGATGAGCGGCTTGATTGCGTCTACCAGGTGAAAGCGCTCGTACTCGAGATAGTCAGCCGCCGCCGTGGGAAACATGAGCAATGTTTGTCCGGCATGACCATAAGCCACCAGCGGCATTTCCGCGTTTAAGTTCTTGCTAAACCAGGATGTGATTCTGCGTTCCATTGAGACCTTTCCCCGAAACGTTATTAGCGACCTGTCGCATTCACAAACGACGTAGAGCGCGATTTCCTATTAAATTGTTGTGGTGTTGCAGCGTCAAATACTCTCGCAGATTTCATGCGCACGCAAGCAAGGGCCTTCTAAAAATCAACCAGAAACGACAGAAGACCGCTCTCAGGCGGCTTACTCGTTGGTTGCTTGACGCTCTATAAGTCATCTGCTATAAAAATTTCTCCGCGTTAGCGCATTATTCCCAACTGTGCACGCTCATTCCGCAGTAGCTCAATGGCAGAGCATTCGGCTGTTAACCGAAGGGTTGTAGGTTCGAGTCCTACCTGCGGAGCCAAATTTTCACTAAAAGCCACCTCGCCTTGGGGTGGCTTTCGTTTTTAGTAGATTGGCCAATCTCACGGATATGTTTTGGGTGTACGTTTTAGAGAATCCGCGTGGCAAGCTCTACGTCGGTCAAACTGCGAACCTGGATAATCGAGTAATCGACCACAATCGAACCGATGCTTTTGATGGACACTACACACGTAAGAACGGCCCCTGGACGCTCGTTTGGAGCGAGCCGCATGAGTCCCGCAGTTCTGCTATGCGTCGTGAGCGACAAATCAAACGAATGAAGTCGGCCGCTTGGATTCGCATGAATCTATTGCAAAAACCAAATTCTTGCGAGGCTCAATTTTTCACCCCGACAATTTCTCGAATTTTTCAATCGCGTAAGGCGGACCGAACCGCTGAGCTATGACGTTACGCCTGCAACGGTTCTGGGTATGAGCTATCAGGGGCTTGCCTACCTGATTAAGTCGAGGCATCCCGACTTACTGAAAGAACGGAGTCCAGTCCGACATCGGCGGTATCGTAAGGATCGAGTGCCCGAAAGCTAAAGGTTTTTCTTGCCTGCCAGAGCGGTTTACTAGCAACACAGAATTACTCCAACTATCAGGCAATTCTCGCCTCGAAAAATGTGAAATCTTTGCTCATTACTCACGCGCGCGCGTTTTTAGTTGCGAACTTTAAGGTCTTTTAGCAAAAAGGGAAAAGCAAAAGGGCGTCACGCTCTCACAAGTGACGCCCTCTCCCCGAAGATTGTTTTAATTGTTGTCTAAGCCCTTTGCCACGAGAGCCGCTAACGGCTTGCTGAGAGAGAATAGAAGAAGCCCTAACACAAAATACACAAGGACTACCAAAGTTGCGGCTAAAAGAGATCCGCCAGTGTATCGTGATGTGAGTAAGCTGTAGCCCCACGCGACCAACGCATACAACATCACGCTTAGCCCGACGACTCGAAAAGCAACAGCGGCGAGGATTTTGTAGTGGTTCATAGGCCACGTCTTACTATCGTCCGGATTCAATAAATCGTGCATTGACCTCAAGCGAGATCGTTTGATAGCGGCTGTCTGCAGTAAATACCCAGAATTTTGCTGAGGGACTGGTTCTTATGATCTTGTTTAGGATCTCCTTCAAACTAGTGTTAAAGGCCGTGAGCGCAAAATTCTCGCCGACATGCGGGATATTAAACCCGGATGTAGGCTTGTCCCGGTGGACAAGCCCCTTTTCTCTGAATGCTCGTTTCATTTCCGGAGTCGAGATCAGGGATCTCACTAAGTTCCAGCAACTTGTCTGGCTGTTAACTGAAAAACTACTAATTCGAGTGGCGAGCAATTCACTGCCTGGATCGCGACGATACTCCTTTGGAAAAATATTGACTACGCCATCTCTAATCTCCCATTCGTATTGTTGATACTCGCCGACGAATCTGGTTAACAGCTCTGTTACGGTTCCTCGCTTGAACTCAAGGCGGTATAGCTTATTCTCTGTATCCTTCGGATCAATTTCGATGCCAATCGGAATGTTATAGGAAAGCGACAGATTGGAAAGTAGTTGCGAAATCGTCGCAGCCTCCAGTTGAATGTCCCTCAAGAACCTGGATTCCAGTTTTTGAGAGTCCACCGCCGTGAGGGACCGCGGAGACGCGTGGCTGTGTTCGCGGGCTGGCGTCCTGGCGATGGTCTTCAAGTTGGCGAAGAGTGCAGAACAGCGTTGGTCCAAACTGAAAGGCGCCGCGCACCTGACCCAAGTGATCAAGGGCGTGCGTTTCAAAGTCGGACTACAACAGGAGGCTCAGAGAATCGCCGCTGATTTCTCCATACCCAACATTTGCAAAAAACTCGGGGGCGTTTTACCCAAACTGTTGCTGCGTTTAGGCTCGTCCAATCGCACTGCGGCTCCTCACGAATAAACTCCACGGCGCGTCAGTTCTTGTTTGTCGAACCAGGTTCCGTGACCCGTTAGAACCCCAGCCGAACAGCTTTTGTTTGTTCAAGCCTCTGCACGATCCAAAACTTGTGTTCACTATTCCTGATTATTCTATTCAACACACCGCGTACGTCCGTATCCGAAATGCTAAGATCCACGTGATCTTCGGTAAAAACACTGGGACTAGCAGGATAATTGAATCTACCTATGCTCACTTTACGACGCCTAAACAAGGTTCTCACCTCTTGTAGATTCAGCACAGCATCCCTAATTTGAAACTTGTCAACGCCTATTGCGGGTGTGAAATGGTTCACGCGAGTAGTTAGAAACGCAGTTAAGAATTCATCTCCTCCGTGAATGGGCCTCAGATTGATCACGCCGTCACGCAGGTCCCATGTGTAAATCGGCTCTTGATTCACGACGGAATTCAAAATGTCGTTCAATGTGGCGTCCTTCATATCAAGTGTCAGTTTTGGTTCATGTTTGTCCATTAATGATTCCTCGAAGCCTATCGGCACTCGGTGGTCAACTGCGAGCGTCGTTAGCACGTACATTAAGGTAGTCCGTTCCACTTGCAGGTTTATTCTCCTAGTAGTAAGACCGGAGTCCTCAGACTGAGCTGAAACACACTGTGTGCAAATAAACAGAAAACTGAAAATCGAAGTAATTCGCGAAGCACCTAACTGTTTCAACATCTGTTCTATTTCCTTTCTCTGACGAAACTAAAAATCTACTCCCCTTATGCGGGAGGCCAACCGACTTTTGGTCAATTTGGCCTCACCGTTGCAGCGGTGACGCTAATTGTATGGTTAACCTTTACCCCGCCAGGGCGACTTGCCACTGGGGTTCGAAGCTTCCCACCTTCTAAGTTGGTAAATGTGCGTTGAAACACAACGTTAGCTGAGGTGCCACTTGGCAGATTCACAGTCAGCGTCATTTCGGTCACAGACCGTCTCGGGGTCCCGTTTTCTCGCTGAACTATCGCCCTTGCTTGAGCACCTGAAACTTGCTGGCGATGAGTGTCGCCAGCGCCTACGAGATCTTTTACTGTGCCATCATTACCACTAACGTTGCGGGGATTCTGGACGACCGGATCTCCCTCTATCGTCTTCACGCTCTCAACAGCAGTAAAATCTGTGATCTGCTCCCCGCGTTGATCGTACAATGTGATTGTAACCATAGAGAATACGCCAGTTGTGTATGTCTCTTCGGTAAGCGGGTAATTAGCCAGCGGTTCAGGGGTAGCCGCGCTTACCTCAGCACTAGCAACCCGCTGGGCAGTGTCCTTTTTCTCTTCAGGCTTTTGATTCTTCTTTTTTTGCTCCTCTTCCGAAATCGCCTCTGCTGACATGCCTGTGGGATCCACATACCGAAAAGGATTACCCAAAGCGTATGTGAAACGGTTCCATGTTTGTGGTCTGCTGGAATGCGCGCTGGCTTGTAAAAGATCTGCGCTCGTAAATCGCCCGTGGACGCTTATGTAGTATCTAGCGCCGAAGTGATCAAGTCCCGTTTCATTATCTCTTTCCTTGGAGGTGAACTTTTGCCACGCCGTCTGCAACACTGAACCCCATGCTAGGTGTGCGGCCGCCAATGCCTGCACCGATCTCTTCGCCGAACGGCAGGTAGTCATGCCTGCTAACAACTCCTGCGCTTGAGTTCGTTATTACTCTTGGCGTGCCGAGGTGATCCGAGGTCGTGTACCGTGTGCCGTTGCCGGGCTCTATCGTGGCAATCACGCCCTTCGCGCCGTAAACATATTCCTTCTGTAGAGCGCCGCTTGAAAGATCATACTCGGCGATCAGTTGACCACCGCTGTAAACCATCCGGACCTTCTCGCCGGTCGCAAAGTTTTTTCTGATTCGATTCCCGTCGCCGTCATAGCGATAAACATCACTCACTCCATCGACACTCTTGATCTTGTTCTCGCCGTCGAAGCCGTATGAGTGGACACCGTCATTGGTGAGATTTCCGGCGGCGTCGTAGCCATAACCAGAATTCGTGATGCGGTTATTGTTCGCATTGAAACTTAGTCCAACTCCTATTACAGAGCGATTTCCGTAACGGTCGTAAGAATTAGTCTGCGACCAGCTTGAGCCACCCTCTACCGACGTGGTCAGACGATTCAACTCGTCGTAGCCAAATGTCTGTGTGTAGCTCAAACCACCGCCAGCATAAGTGAGAGTCTGGAGGTTCCCATTGTTGTTGGTCGTGCCGTAGTTATAGGTCAGTCCCAGCGTGCTCGAATCCGTGCTCGAAGTGCCCAGGCCAATCAATGTGGGCTGCAAACGGCTGTTGTAATCCATGTGTTCCCAGAGGCCGTTTCCTAACCTCATTACGGAAACGGCGCCATGCGGCGCATACTGCAGCCGATTTGTTGTGTCCGTGGCAGCTGCACCCGCGTAATAGCTGCTACTCTGTTGGTCTTTGCTGCCGGCAGGTCTCCCTGCAGGATCATACTCGGTCGTGATAACTCTTCCAGAAGGATAGGTGATCGAAGTCTGGCTGGCCCGGTTATATCCGTAACTCATGGAATAAGTCTGTCCGTCAGTCACCTGATTACCACTGGTTATCCGTCCCAGCGCGTCGTAAGCCGTGTAGTTGGTAATAGACACGCTCGAAGTCACGGAAGTCAAACGCCCCTTCGAGTTCGTCACGCTGACTGAATCGTAGGTATAACTGATCGCAGGAGTGCCGTCAGAGTATGTGCGTGAAGTGGCGCGGTTTAGGGCATCGTGGCCAAAAGTTGCAGTGACGCCGCGAGCGTCGATCCTCGTCAACAAGTTGCCATTGTCGTCGTATGTATAGTTGATGGTTCCGCTCTCTGGGTTCATGGCCGAAATCAGCCGCTTCAAAGAGCTGAACGCAAACGTGCGTGTTTGTACTCCTTGCGAAACTGTCGTCAGGTTACCAAGCGCATCATAACTGTAACTCGTAGGCTGATTGGGTGCTGTTGCCGCACCCAGGTTGTTGTTGGCATCAGGCTCATCAACGCGCGCGAGCTGGCCCAGGCCATCGGTCATGCTGCGCCTCACCTTACCTGCCTGGTCCGTAACTGTGGTGAAGTTGGCGTCATAAGCCGTTGTCACCGCGCCTGTGCTGCTACTGTCGCTCCCCAGGGCGCCGGCAGCGCATTCCCGCCAAAGGTCTGCGTCTCCATCAGGCGGCCACCATTGTCACTCTTCGTCCTCGTCCATCCCATCGTCGGTTCCGATCCTGCCGCTCCGACATTGACTGCCCGGAAGGGATTCGAAACAAGCTGGTAACTATTGGCGCCGGAGAACATGTAGCGCGTTTGAGTTTTGATACCCGTGGCCTCATCGGTAGCACTCTGCGTAGCGGCGTCTTCCAACTGCCGCGTTAACCGCACCCGGCCTAAACGATCGTAGTGCTGGATGCTGACGAGTTTGCCGTCACCCACGGTGTTCA
Organism: Pyrinomonadaceae bacterium; assembly: GCA_035273385.1. Taxonomy (GTDB): domain Bacteria; phylum Acidobacteriota; class Blastocatellia; order Pyrinomonadales; family Pyrinomonadaceae; genus PSRF01. The sequence continues at coordinate 10,127 of DATEPE010000001.1, forward strand.
AGTCGGCGCGCACGATCACTCGCCGGTTAACGTCGGAATATTCAGTGGCGGTGCGCGTCTCTTCCGACTTGTTCTCAGCGGCCCTCACCAGCGTAGGCCGACCGAAAGCGTCGTAGGTTGTAGCAGTGGACACGTTGTTATCGGCATCAGTTACGCGAGTCGGCAAACTGGTATTGAAGTCGTACTCACGAGTTTCAGTACGCTGCACGGCTGTTTGATAGGCCGTCTTGATCTGGGTGGGATAAAGATCGGTAACGCCGCTAACCGAACCGTAAACCAACTGTGTTTGATAGCCGCGCGCATCCGTTGTCAGGATCGCTCCACCGTATTGGTTGTACTGGGTTGTCACAGAGATCGAGTTGGCGCCGAGCGGATTGCTGTAGCCACCCTTGGTCGAGTCCCATGACTTTTGCTGCGTGAGGTTTCCGGTAGTTGAGGGATTGTCGTAAGAGAACTCAGTCCGCGCGAGTACCTGCGAGCCGTTGCTTACTTCGGAAGACGCGATGGCATTTTTGATCTGAGAAGACGTCGACTTGTGATAGACATCGGGATCATCGGTGCTTCCATCAGACGCATCCGGTGTCGGATTATGATAGGTGTTCGTAGTGACCCGCTTGAGGGCAGCTCCGCCCGGGATGCCCGTAGGCTGGTCGCTGCCATTTCGCGGCACACTTGCATAGCTGACCCAGTCGTACTCCCGCACGGCCGTCACGTTTCCATTCTTGTCGTAGTTGTAATCCTTGATCGCCGTCTGGTCCCAGTTTCCCGCCGCGTTCTTTATTGAGGTGAATTCTGTCTTTACGTAAGGATTGTCTGCATAACTGGCGTAGGGATAATTGGCCGCCCAAATGCGCTCAATCTTAGTTCCGTCAGGCCGCACGGACTTGTAGACATAACCGCTTGGACCAGAAGACTCCTGGATTAACCCGCCGTCAGGATTCGTGATTGTGCTGCCCGAGTTTGGACTAATCGAGTAAAGCCATGTCTCAGTGGCCACGCTCGTGTCGTTGTCGTACTCCTTCTGGTAGGTGAGATCTTTTCGGGTCGGGCTGTTCTTCAAAATATCAGCATAGAATGCCGTTCCCTGTTCCTGCGTGTATTGATAGGAAGATTGAGCGCCACTGGGCAGCGTCGCCGAGGTCATCTCACCCCAGCCATTGGTATAGCTGCCCCAGGCTGGTTCAGTCAGACTGCCATGGTAGTTAAAGGTATACGCAAGATTACCTGACTGCGCCGGCAGGATGATCTGGTCCACCACCGTAAACTGCGTCTTGACCTCTCTCGTATTTGTTTCTCCCTGCGGCAGCGGATAATCCGTCGTTGCGATGTAACTCTTATGGACCCAGATGTTTTTCCATTTGATCCGCCACCTGATCTCTGCTCCGTTCACACCCCACATGACAACGTGATCTTCGTTGGCGGCGGCGCCGTATTCAATCTGGAAATAGCGGCCCACCTGATCGGTGACTCTCCGCGCTGAATGGCCATTTCCGAGCGTCACCGTTTGAATCTCGACGTAGTTGTTGTTGCGATCATAAATGCGCTGAGGTGCGTTGCCGCCGGTGGCGCGTGAGCCGTCCGGCATATAAAGAGTCCAACCATTGTTGTATGGATTAGTGTCCCCGTCGTGAGCAATGACCAGCCGCAGGTGAGAACCGTCTGTGCTGTAGTAAATCATATTACCGGTGACAGCGTAGTGACCCCCGGAGCAGTCGTTGTACCAACCGTCATAGTTGATTCGATAATAACCGTCGTTCAGCGTTGAGGACTGAAGGTAGCCCGTGGGGTGAAATTCGCGTACCGCGCCATCCGGAAATGCCATTTTCAACTTGAATATGTAGTTCGCTTCCTCGCTGGGACAAGTAGGCGTGTAAGGCGCAACATACTCGTCCTCCCGTTTGAAAAATTGGAGTTGATAATCGAGGCCGTAGCGCCAACCGCCTTCCTGGCTGCCCTGCAGCAGATTCATCGTGTAGTTATACGTGGTCCCTTGAGGACTCAACGCCGCCCCGATGTTGCGCCAATCAGCATGTACAAAACGCGGCTCCTTCCACGACTTCAATCTCACTTCGTCACACGGCACCGGCAAGCCGCTGGGTGAGATACACCCGCCGCCAGGGCCGCCCTCTGGAAGTCCTTGTGAGTATCGCTGAACACGCGAGTCAAACATCTTGCTGTTGTAGAGCAAACGCAAAGATGCTCCGGGAGCCGTGCCTCGGCCTGCTGGAAGCGATGCCAACGGGATGCTCAGGATCAGGTTGCCGCTGCCGGTGTTGATGGTTTCGATGTCGGAAAGAGCATATGAGCCGCCAGCCTGAAATCCGCGCTTGGGCGTCTGATCCTGTTGCGCAATTGCAGATGTCGCTGAGAACAACGTAAGGGCCAACAGAAAAGAAATAGACAGCGGTCGTGAGTTAGTGAGTTGCATACGAGTATCCTTCTCGTCCAGTGGTGAAGTTGAGGTGTGGGATTAGTCTGCGCTTAGCCCTGGCGTTTCTTTAACAGCCCGTTCTCGCGGACCAAGCGTAGTAGAGGCACTGGCGAAGGAGAGGACTACATGGCCGTTCTCCACCCGGGTGACGGTACCCGCCACCTGCTGCCCGTGTACTTTGCGCCAGTCACCAAATCGAGTCTCGACAGATATAGACTGGCCGTCTCTTTCGCTTTGGTAACGAACTATCTCCAGAAGCTGCGTGTCGGAATTGAAAAAATATCTCTTCGTAGTTGGTTGGCCGGCACCGCGCGACGCATCCTCGTCGACCACTTCGTAAATATCGTAGACTGGACCATCGCCCTGTTCAGTGGCGCTGGAGCGCGCGCCGAGGAATCGAGTCGCTGCGCCCCGCCACTGCGCAACAAAAAAGGACTCAGCAGAATCGTAAAAAAGCGACTCCGTCAGTGTCCGCACCGCGGCGTTTTGAAAGTGACTTTGACGTCGCAGTTTCAGAAACTCGGATGGATGACTGAGGCAGCGTTTAGCCGATACGAAGGACATCTGAAAAGCAACGACCTTATTGCAGTTTTTGGAAAAATCGACCAAGACCTGAAAACCGAGCAAATCACAACCGAAGTTTTTGCCATAATCCAGGCAATGAAGTTGTCCGACTTGCCTCGTCAAGCCAAAAATCCATGGGCGCCGGTAGGGAATCGATTCCAGGTACTAAGGACCAGAGGAAGATTGAGAACTATGGAGTAGCAAACCCTATCAGTTAAGTCTTGGATCGGCTAAAAAAGATTGAATTGCTGCTAAGTGTAGGCGAGTAGAAGAAGTTGCGAACAGTGTCCACTGTGGGGAGCCAGTTTTTACTAAGAGAAAAGGCCACCTTAACAAGGGGCCTTAATTGTTTGTGACGTAACCTGGTCGCGGCTCCGCACAACTGTGCGACCGAACGCCCGAATTAATCCGCGCCCAGCGAATAGCATCCAAGATTCAATGTAATGAATCAAGATGAAAAAGCATGCTATCGAGGCGTCGGGCTGAATGAGTTGTTCGCCGGCGCGTGAGAGAGATGACTCAATGCATCGTGCCGTCTATTGTTTGAATTGATCCAGCACGTAGGAGTAGAACTTCGACCCGTCGTCGGCGAAGTCGAAGACCACGTTGACGAGGCGGCCCCCTCTTTGCGTTTTGATACATCCCTGGGTGTCGTCGAACGCGGTGTTGATGGCGAGGCGCAGAGTCTTAGCGGGTTTGAATAGATTTTTACGGGTGAGGTAGCAGGTCGTGACAATATCCCACATGTCATAGAAGACTTCGCTGCCCACGAGCAGGTAACTTTCAAAAGCCAGCTTGGAGAGCGGGTAGGCGCCCGACTGATTGGCAAGCGAGATCAGAAAACTCGTGGTGATCTTTGCTTTGTTCGTCATGTCGAGCGGAAACATGGTGATCGGGAAGCTCGTGTTTTTGAAGACCCATCCGACCGCGTAAGGATCGAAGAATGCGTTCCATTCCGCGCACGGATTACAGGGAGGCGTCGGGAGGGTCGAGGGGTCGAGGTTGCCCTTTACGTCGAGTGCGCCTCCCATCCAGACGACCTGCTCTATCTTTTCCGCCAGTTCGGGATTGCTCTTGAGCGCGTCTGCGAGCGTCGTCATCGGGGAAGTTACCAACAGCGTCACCGGCTCTGTGGCCTTTTCGAGAAGCTGCGCGAGCAACGCATCGCCGTCCGGGAACGGCGGCCATTTCGAGTTAGGTTTGATCGACGCGAGGACGCCGATATTACCCTCGGCGACGCAGTCGCTGCGATACGGCCACGGGAACGGATTGAAGCCGCGCGCGCCGCTGAGGCCCAGCGGAATAGAAGTCGCCTTGATGTACTGTTGAATCTTCCAGGCAGTCTGCATGGCCGGGGCGGGGATGCAATCGGCGTTGACGATGACAATCCCGACCAGTTTTACATCCTTCATCGTGGTCAGCAGCACGGTGGACATATACTCGTCAATCGCAGCGTCGTGGGTCAGAATGACATTCATGTTCCGTCTCCTGAAGGATGAGATAAGGCTCTTACAGATATTTTCCTCCATCGTGCAAGGAAGAACATGGAGGGCCCTGGTTGAGCGTTATCATTCGATGAGGAAATTCTGCATCATCCCGGTATCTTCATGCGGCAGAATGTGGCAATGGTAAACCGACTTGCCCTTGAAACCCAGGAACTTCATGCGAATGACGACTGAAGTGTTCTTGGGGACCCAGATCGTGTCATGGATGGTGCCCGGCGGCATTTGCGCGCTACCGACACTGATGACCTCGAAGTGATCGACGTGGATGTGGAAGGGATGTCCCTCCGTGCCGCCGTGATCGTGGTCCGGCACTTGTAGCGTCCACTCTTCCGCGGTGTCCAACTTAACGCGGTCGTCGGCCGGCACAACGTGCTCGTCATAGAGCTGATCGTTGATCTGGAAATCCAAACCGACATACACATTCTTCTGCGCGGGGAAGTCGGCGTTGAAGACCACCGTGCGCTTGCGCTTGATCTCGTCCGGCTTGATGAGCGGGTAATAGCGGCTGGGTGTGGGCAGGGTCGTCGGCAGATTCATGTTCTTCGCCGTGCCCGTGACTTCAATGACGGCGATCACCTTGGCATCGCTCACGAGGAATTGCTCGGTCTGTCCGAGTTCCATGATCCGGTAGGTGCCCGGTGTGCTCGAACCCTTAATGAGAAACTCGGCGCGATTGGACGGGGCAAGCGAAAACTGGGGCCCCGGGCAACTGCCGGAGGGCGCGGGAACGGTTCGGGGCGCCGTAAAGTTTACGCCGTCGAACGCGAGCAGATGTACATCATGCCCTTCGATCATGATGGGCATGAAATTATCTGAGCAGGCGTTGAGCATACGGAAGCGCACCACTTCGCCGGGCGCCACGGTGAACTTCTGGTAAGGCAGCTGCGCGCCCAGCGCCTCGGTGGGAACGTTGGCGTTGTGCGTTTCCTCATAAAACGGCTGGCCGTTCAAGAGGTAGTAGCGCAGCGGATAATCGCCCGTAGTAAAACCGCCTTTGAGCTTGGTCGGTATGTTCTTTTTCGTCACGGGATCGTAAATAGTCACATTGCCGCCGAATGTTTGCCAGATGGCATTTTGGGTGGGCGCGTAGAGCCAAAGACCCGGCCTTGTCTCGTGCGGAAACAGGCCGATGTCGTTAATCACGAGCGGAATATCTCTGGCGGCCTTGATCTCCGGCACCTCGTCAATGTCTCCGTAAATGATTATGCCTCCGGCCATGCCGGTGACGGCTTGCACGGCGGTCGAGCCGTGATGGTGCGGGTGATACCAATAGAAGCCGGGCGGATGATCTTCCGGGAGCGGGAAAGCGTAATCGAAAGACTCTCCGGGCATGATGGCAATCATCGACGACGCCGGATCGGAAGTTCCCAGCGGAGTGAACAGATGCGGTATCGTGTCAAAGCCGTGCGTGTGCAGGTTGGTCACTTCAAAATGGTGCGGCACGTTATGGTCGCCGTTCCATTTCGTTGACACGCCGGGAGGAATCGCTCCCCTGGCCGGGGCGTTGCGGGGAGCAAACAGCGAATTCTTCAATCGGATGTTCAGCGTCTCGCCAGGCTTGGCTTTTAGCAGCGGGCCGGGAACCTGACTGTTGTAACTGCGCAACATTACCCTGTGGCCGTTCAGAGTCTTGCTGATCCACTTTGCTTCAATCTGTCGAAACGGCGCCGGCCGCTGTCCGATGGCCTTGTCCGCCACCAATGTGATGCCCGAAGCCGCCATCAATTGAAGCCACTCGCGTCGCGTAATCGAGTTCATATTTGCTCCCCCAGAGAAACGTCTTTGCAGATGAAAAAGCAGTTGGCTGCTAACGTGATGGCTGCCGCACTTTCACGCTTCGCCCTAACCGGCGACAGCCACCAGCCTGGACTTGCGCATTACTGCCGCTCACTGATGTCCATTCACGAACTCGGCATACTCCGCAAAGGCCACTTGAAGCTGCAATGACGAATCGAGCGGAATGGCTGCCTTGATCGCACCGGTCGAACCCGGGTACGGCATCGGATATTTATAATTCGAGAAATAGCTCTGACTGTCCGCGCTGTAGTTTTGGCAAATGGACTTGGGAACGAAAATCAGCGGGACGTTTTGTCCTTGCTGGATGATCACGCCCGGCGCGGCCGCGTAACCTCCCATGTGGCAGGAAACGCAACTCGATGACGGGTTATCAACGACGCCCGCAAAACGTTTATTACACCCATAGTGCTCGGGCAAATCGGTCGGCGCCAGCACTGTTTGCCATGGTGGTTTGCTTCGGGCCTGTGGCACAGCCGGAAACGTTTGCGGATCGCTACCCCATTGCACTCCGAGTGGCACCAGACGGCTCAAAACGGTTGGGCCCGGCTGCTTGCCGTCATAAGCCAGCGTGCTGTACACCCAACGCGTCGGCGAACGCGGATCGATGACGGCCAGATCAACCTGAATCAAATGCACAGTCGTAATTGCACGGTCGTAGGTCGCATAGTCCGATGATTTGGTCGGCACCGGCACAAACTTTTTGTGGCCGTTCGCCTGCCAATTCGTCGAGTTCTTGAGATACTTCACGCCGCTTTCGGCACTCGCCGTCGTATTTAAAAGCTTCATAACCACCGTTCCCTCGGGGAACGGCAGCCCGTTAGCCCGCAGCTGCCCGGTCTTCTGATCCCTGTGGGTAGCCGGCGCGCCGGAAGCGGGAAAAACCTGGCCCACGGACCACGCACCGCAAGGGTTGTACATGCCGACGGACCATGTTTCGAAAAGCGGATCGACTCCGTTGACCTTCTTTGCACCGTCCGCTTTCATGTTGCCGCTGGCGCGTTCAATATCGTCATCGTCCCTGAAAGTGGAAAGAGCGGTGGAGAGTTCGTTGGTCAAGCCGTGGACAAATTCCCTCCCCGAGTGCGCGTCATACGCCATCCAGGGAATATGGAACCAGCGTGTTTGGCCGTTTACCTCGTTCTTCCAACCTACATTCTCCGGCAGGTTCGGGTCTTGTCCTTCCGCCACGTAATCGATGATGTCCTGGACATAGCCCTTCCAGTCTTCCCACTTTGGATTTGGGTCATTGAAGTTCACCGGGCGTTTTAGCCAGGGAGCCTCGCATTTGGGTCGAGCTTTCGGATAGTTGTGGCTCAGTTTGAATGTCGGGCCCTTCCAATTTGCAGGAGGCGTATCGACACTGTCGCGGAACGCAAAGAGCGCCGTCGGATTCGCCCTGGCAGGCCTGGCGGACTGAGACTCTACCGACCAGGGCATTTGCCAGAGAACGACCGCCAGCGTCATTAACAAGGTACATCCCAAGGTAATCGATCCCTTTTTCATAGGTCACTCCTTTGTTGGATGGGCGGCCACGTTTGAGAGCTTGTCGGACGAAGTTGGGTCGTCGACCGGTCCAGTCTCGATCGGATTACTGAACTGCGATTGCTGCGTTGGGAGGATCTTTTGAGGATCGGGAAGTCCAGTGATTTAAACGGCGGCTAAATATCAGACTTGAAGCAGCGTGTCAATAGATAACCTGCGTCGTGTTACTGCTCAATGAAAATGTCCGCTTAACTGCTCAGTGAAAATGTCCGCATGCTAGAGAGTATGAGGACAATCACCTTGAATGAGAAACAACGACGTCGATGCGAGATAGTCACCCGATTAATAGCCAGGAAGATCAGCAACAGGGAAGCCGGCGAGCTGTTGGGTCTGGGCAGTCGTCCAGGTGCGCGACGGATTCGCCAGCGGTATGAAGCCGAGGGCTTAGAGACGGTGGTGCATGGCAATCAGGATCGACCGTCCCCGCGACGCACCGAAGCCTCCATTTATCAACCGGCTGCGAGAACTGGCAGGACCCGCGGGCCGGTATCACGATTTCAACGTTTCCCATCTAGCCGATCTGCTGGCGCGAGACGAAGGCGTCAAGATTCCTCGCTCTACCTTGTCGCGGCTGCTGATCGCGCACCACATTCGTCAGCCGCGACGGACCAGGCGGCAGTCAAGCGAATGCAGCGCGAACGCAAAAGCGCCGAGGGGATGATGCTGCAAACCGACGCGCCTCGGTAACTAAAGTATTGGACCAGCAGTATTCTTATACCTATCAAGTGCAGAATCTGCCGTCCAGTGCTACTTACCTGAAAAGGTTCATGGTCCAAAACTTCGCTTCTGATGTTGCGCCGGAGAAGAGCGGCGTGTTTTTCATTCTGGAGGTTTGCAAGTCTATTTATCAATTCAGGGAAGGCCATTGGCTGAGCTTCTCCGATGCATCTGACCACGTGTAAATCGATCGGGGTCAGGCTGTCACCGTGCATTTAACCGCGTCCGCGCCTCCAGGGTTAGTTGAATGTCGCGCCACCATTGAAACCTCTCTGCTGGCCCCCCCTGATGAGGAGATGCCGTCTGCGCTGGAAAACTTGCTACCCCGATATGAAGAGTTTCCCAAGGGGTACACAATCGGTCCTGTTGAGGATCTAAAAGCTCGTTCGTCGCCGGATAGAGTCAAATACTTGTTGGAAAGACTGCCGCAGTTTCGCAAACTTGGATGGATGACTGATGAATCTGTAGGCCGCTATGAACAAAACCTAAGAAGAAATGATTTGCAGTCTGTCTTAAAACGTATGGAACTAGACCTTGAATCAGAGCAGATCACAACCGAAGTCTTCGCTATCGTTCAATCGATGCGATGATCCCTTTCGAAAACCGCAACTTGGCCGGCCCCGTTTGTGGTGATGCCCTCATACCTTCCTGTGGTTTCTACGGTGGAGTCAGGTCTTTCTTTGAGATATCCCTTCCCTGCGAAAGGGAGCACTCATCGTGAAACAGTTAATTACTCACGTTTGCGTCACCATAGTCATCTTTTCCATTATCAGCGCCGCCGAATCATTACGAAGTCAGCAATCACGCATTATCGTGAACCAGCCAGCGATCCAGATTTCAGCTGGAAATACAAAACAGTCGTCTCCAGAAGTCACTGCCGACGTTTTCACGCCCGAGCTTACTTGTAAATATGACCCTCAGGAATTTAACCCTCGCGGTGTCTATTACATTCTCGGGCACAAGCCTCAGGAGTTTCGCGAATTTTATTACCTTCAGCTCGCCGTAGAACATAACCGAGCCGCAGGGGTCGCCCTGGTTCAAACTTATGCAGATCAAGGCTCTCAAGATTTTATCGGGTTGGTCACGAACAAGACCGTAAAGCTTATTGGGAATCCAGCTACTGAGGGGGATTTCGAGTACAGCTTTGAAGGATATTTCTTGAGAAGTGGCGTGTTGTCCAGCGCTGGCAGCAACGAACCCGTCCTAAAAGGTAAGCTTACTAAATCAAAACGGGGCGTGAAGATAGCCGAGTGTAAGGTCAATTTTCGCGTGGAATATTTAGGGTGTTAATGCCCGGCTCGTGATTGATTAAGCTGGGTTTCTTCGACCGGCAAACTACAATTTAGCTACGGTAGCAATATGCGGCCTCGTTGCTACTGTCCCCGAGCAAGTGCAGCTAGGTAGAATATAGTGGCAGCATCGCTCAAGGGTTGCTTTCATCAAAGCACTGGGGGCGTTGAAAAAGTTGCGAAGAGGTGGCTTTCATTTTTAGGAGGTTAGCCAATCTTACGGATATGCATCTGTTAATCCCGACGAGTCGGGATTGTAGCTTCGAGTCCTACCTGCAGAGCCAAAGTTCTTAGTAGAAAGAGAGGGGAAAAGGCCACTCGGAAGAGTGGCCTTGGTATTTGTGACGTGGATTGTGACGTAAGCACATTTTTGAGCTCGCTTTCGGGTCCCTAATTGAATGCGGCGGTAAACAAGAACTGTACGAGGATTGAAAATAGGCGCACTTACTCCTGGCGCGCCTTCTAAGGAATACGCAATTGCACGGTGGTAGGAGTCTCGTCTCCCTCACGGATCTCGATCACATCGTCACTTTGGTAAACTTCACGACCCGGTACTGAAATCTTTAGCGAATAAGTACCTGGCGGCGCCTGAATCTTGTCCCGGTTATTTGACCTCAAGTTGAAGCCGCGCTGTGATCTCAGAACTACGACAAATCTTTCCGGCCAAATCGTATTATTCTCCTCGTCAGTGAAATTCAACACCAGTGTACCGTCACTTACCGATCTGTCCCTTGCAAACCAAAGCTCATAATGGCCCGACCGTACCTTAGAAGATTCCTTTAATTGGCTTGCGGTCCATTTCTGATTGTCCTTCCCGTTGACAAGCGCCAGAAGTTTTTCAACGTTTGGATCGATAGTTTCTGTGGGTTGGCTCCCAGACTTGTAGAAGCGTAACTCATTGGACGGAGGCGCGTGACGGCTATCTACAAGTTCGAAACCCGGGACGATAAAATTATTTTTCCTTAGCTCGGCGGCAATGAGATGAGCGCGCGCGCGTTGCTGATCGCTGGCCACTTGAATGTAGACGCGAGGCGCCAAGTCGGTGGCTTCAGCGAGTTGCGTGTTTTCTGCGAATTTGACTATCGAGAGGGTAACGTCATTGTCAGCAGCGCGGGCTGCTAAAGTAAAAAAGTAGGAGGCGGCTTGACTCACTTCTGGACTAGCGTCTTTAGAACTGACGGCGAGGATAGCGAGGATTACGGGCACGAGCTCGCTTGGCAACTGCTGCTTAGTGTCCAATTCCTTCAGGTCGTTGATTGTCTGCAATTGAATTTTCGGGTCGCTGATGGTGAGCTGGTTCAAGAGTCTGACAAGGTTTCCTGACCAGTCCCGCTGTCTCTGAAGAGCGGTAAAATATTCTTGTGACTGATCCCTCGCAATGTTCGCGTTGCGGCGACTGAACCAGGCGAAGACAGTAGCAGCGATAGCGGCTATGAGAAGCAATATCAAAACGGCGCCGCCAACTCTCAAAACTCGTTTTTCCTTCTCTGACTCTTCGAGTTTCCTGCGTGCTTCAAAAGCGATCTCACGCCCTCTAACGTTGGCCAGACGTTCCACCTTCTTCTGATCGATCCACGGAACCAGAACTTCACTGGCAATCTCGTAAAAGTAGATCTTGTTTCGCGGCTCCCGTCTTACGAGCTTACGCGAAACCAGCGCTGCCAGGGCGTCGTCGATTTGTTTGGGAGTGAGTTCTTTTTCCCGCGTTTTCAGATCGGGCTCAGAGACAATATTACGAGTCCCCGAGGCGGTGACCATGTGGCCCAACAAAACAATGGCAGGCTCGTACAATTCCTTCAGGTTGCTGAGCACTTCAGCCCAATATTCCTCGATGACTTTTTGAATATTGCGATCTCGTTCCTCAAAGTACTTGTCTGGATCCTTCGATTCCCAAAGTTTTTCGCAGACGATTTGCAGCTCCGACAGATTGATAAAACCGCTGTCGCTGCGTTCCTGGAGTTGTCGAGCCACAGTCCGCGCTAGTTCCGCTGATATCTCAGCACGATCTTTGAGGATCCATCGCTTTAGGAACTTTGCTTTCAGTTCGTCATTAACAAAAGGCGCACGGATGATCGCCTCAGCCTCTTTCACCCGTGGTGGCAACAACCTAACGAATTGATTTAATAGTTCGGGACAAGCCTCAAAAAGAGGGCTGAGCTTAGCCAGGTAATCTTCGCGGAATACAAACAGACACTTGACCGGAAGGGTTTCGTCGACCATCAATCTGGTAAGAATTTTCAGAACCGTTTGTTGTGCCACCGGCACTTCGGCTTGTACCTTTGAGCCTGCAGGAGTGACGCGGAACTTCTCTTCAAAGAGCGTGAGGAACTCTTCAAACTGGTCGAAGATCAATAGTGGTCGGGCATCACCCGGCCCGAGCTTGAGAGCTCTCAGCTTCTCGTAAAAATCATGAATCGAAATTTCGGGGTTCAGGAGTTTGTCGTCTCTCGAATTCTTCTCGATGAACACCGAGGGTAGGAAAGGAGGTTGGTCTTCAAGCTCGATTGGGATGCGCTCGATTTTGATTTCTCTGTTCGGTTCCGGTTGTATTCTTAGGCGATGCGATATGAAGTTTTCTTTGAGTGCTTCCGGCACCAAACCGGCATTAACGAGGGATGATTTGCCGGAACCTGAATCGCCGTACAGCAGCACCCCACGATATATCAGGACATTCCTTAACAGGTTCCAGGTCTCGGCTTCTCGCGAGGAAAAGATTTGCTGGTCCAGATAGCGAAACGACTTAAGTCCGGGGTAGGGGCTTTCGGGCAATGGAGGAGCTTGAGCGATTGTCGACATAGCAGACTGCTCCTTATTGAGGGCCCCCGTTTTCGGGGGGCGGGGGTGGCGGCGGTTGGCTCCCCTTCACCAAAGCGTGGAGCCGGGGAATGAAGTCCCAGAGATTAAGCACGAGAAAGTGGACATAACGGCGCTGTTTTTCCCAGACGTCGAGAATTAGTTGGTCGGGCTTCTTATCTACTGAATAGGTGGGTGGTATCTGCGAGGCATCTTTTTTCCAACGCAGTGTTTGGAAAAGCAACCGCAGGTTGTAGTCCACCAGGCTATAGCCAATAAACAGAGTCGGCCACCTCATGAGATTAGCCAGTACGTTTTGACCGAAAGGGTGATAGGGCTGCGGATCGCTCATCCTCAATACGAACTGAATGTAGTCCTCGTCAGTGATCACAATTGACTGCGACTTGCTGACATCACCATGAATCTTAAGGATGAATGGCCGCTTGGGGTCTGGCTTGTTTGCGCAATCGACAGTGACTATTCGTTTCATTTGCTCGTCAACTGTGGTCTTGCTGTAGATACTGGTATCGAACCCATCTTTCGGCAATCCAGTTTCTTCCAAGGCACGTTCATACAATTGATCGTAGTTGGTGGTTATGACCAAAGGGAATTCCAAATCCGCGAGCAGCTTGAGCATTGGTGAGGGCTCGCGTCCGGTGTGAACGGCAGCTTCAATTTCTTCTACCAGCCGGAACCGGCCCTTTGTCGATTCGAAATGTTGCGTAACCCGTTGCAGATTCCACCAGTCCTGGCCCGGATATTCGCTCTTTTCCGCAAGTCGCTTCGACAAGTTGGCGCCTATCGGCGGTGCTTTTTCTGCTGGGTAGTGATAGGACGAGAGACCGTCGGGAGGGACATGAATGGCTGAGCCGAGAAACAAAATGAATTCATGTTTCGCCACTCGCTTGGCAATATATTCCAACACTTCATCGTACGAAGCCTGGTCCATCGGGGGTGGCTGAGGGGCCTCGGGGATAGTGAGATCTTTTCCAACGTATATCTCCGGCTGATATTGGGGTGCAGGAAGTGTGTCCCCCAGTTTCGCTGCCTTCTGAAGCAAAATATCCCTGGCTTTTTCTACCTCCGAGAGGGCTTCGGCAGCTGTGCCGCCCAGGGCTAGACATTGAGGTAGGTCTGGGATGTGAGCGATGTAACCATTGTACTTTTCGCTGTGGAAAATGTTGATGTGGTAGTGGTTCATCACATTCTCCGATTTCGCGTCGTTCTAATGGGTGGCGAAGCCATGAGGGGTTCCTGGTGTGAAGCCGTTTGACACTGAGGGTCAAGTCCTTCAGTGGTTCAATCTGAAATCAGAAACAACTAACCGTGCAACGATGTGGGGTCAGAATCCTAGAAGCTTCACTCGCACCTGTCAATTAGTTTGGGGCGCGGATGCTAGAGGCGCTGGGTCTAGACGCTCTTGAGGCGAAAGCGTCTTCTTGATGCTACAAATCACAAATCGAACACGCTCGTTCTTCGTCCGCTTCCTCCTCTTCATCAACGTGTCCGAGAGTCTCAACGAGTGTGCTGGGACGAGCGGCATAACGTCGGCGAGATTGTTCCCAGTCCTGCTTGATTTCTTCAACGCGCGAAGGATCTTCAAGTTCAGTCAACGGTTCGTCTCCGTTCCAATAAAATGCAATAGGTTTCACCAGTCATCACACGAGAAACCACCATGTGGGGCCTGGATTGGTTTCGATTGTCAGTCACAGCATGGGCGCAATTCTGTTCGGCTTGATCTATGCTTTCTGCAATAACCAATAGCGCGTTACTGTTCCGTTCGCCGTTCCTACTAATTGTCGGGCTGGCGTGCTTGGTGGCATTCTTGCACTTGCAGGTGTATTGGAACCGGGCGTCAACCCTCGTGGCAAGTTTGGCGGGCAAACAGGAAACTTGCTGCACGCAGATCACAATCTGATCAACTGTCTTGATGGACACTTCACGCCCAACCCAATGAATGCTGGCATCGAACACCATTCTCTAGACGCCGGTCAGACTCTCCACAATCCTGACGTTAGGGTAGCCAGATAAACGGCGATGTGATAAAGGAGCCCTGAAAAAACCGAGGCTCTATCCTCTTTAACTAGATCCTCTTTAACTAACAGACGACTCAAAATCTGCAACGCTCACTGCGTCAATCCGGGCCATCGTATTCGAGGTGCCCGGATACAGAGAGGGTCAGGGTGAAAGATAAAAGCGATGGGTAAGAACTCGGAAGCCGAGTCGAGTGGGCAGGCTCGCTCACTCCCAGCCATCTCAATGCCCAAGGGGGGCGGAGCCATCCGCGGCCTGGGAGAAAAGTTTGCCGCTAATCCTGTCAATGGTACGGGTTCGGTCTCCATTCCTATTTACACCAGCCCCGGTCGAGCCGGCTTCGCTCCCCAACTCTCACTGTCCTACAACTCAGGCGCCGGCAACAGTGAATTTGGTTTCGGTTGGAATCTCTCACTGGCTTCAATCACACGCAAGACGGACAAAGGGCTGCCCAGATACGAAGCAGCGTCAGAGTCCGATCTATTCATACTGTCCGGTGCCGAAGATCTGGTTCCCATGCTGGAGGAAGAGCCGGGTAAATGGTCACCTCGAGAAACGACGCGCGTAATAGACAACAAGACGTACCGGGTCCAGCAATATCGTCCACGAATCGAAGGCTTGTTTGCGCGTATTGAACGGTGGACCAACGAGACTGAGCCGTCCGACAATTTCTGGCGCTCAATTTCCAGGGAAAACATCACTACCTGGTACGGTAGGACAGATAATAGTCGGATTGCAGATCCCACTGACCCAACCCGAGTTTTCAGCTGGTTGATATGCGAAAGTCATGACGATAAGGGCAACGCCATCGTTTATGAGTACAAAGCAGAAGACTCTGATGGAGTCTTAAGCTCTCAGGCGCATGAGCGCAATCGCACCAACACTTCACGCTCAGCTAATCGTTATCTCAAGTTTATCAACTATGGTAACCGCTCGCCTTATTATCCAGTCCTCAATGCGGAACAGCCGCTACCTCAACCGGCCGGCGAATGGTTGTTCAAAGTCGTCTTTGACTACGGGGAGCACAGCGCCGACGCGCCGGCGCCCGACGACTTGGGCCAGTGGCCTGCACGACAAGATCCGTTTTCCTCCTACCGTGCGGGATTCGAAGTCCGCACGTATCGTCTGTGCCAGCGCGTGCTCATGTTTCATAACTTCACTGAACTGGGTACCACGCCATACCTGGTGCGTTCGACCGACTTCAACTACTCATACGAGAACGATCCCACGGATAGCCGCAATCCTGTTTTCTCTTTCATGCTTTCGACGACTCAGTCCGGATTCAAGCGTCAAGCTGATGGCTCTTACTTAAAGAGATCCTTGCCACCGCTGGAATTCGAGTACAGCGAGCCGATCATCAACGAAGAAGTTCGTCAACTCGACTCTGAGAGTTTGGAAAATCTACCGTACGGTCTGGATGGATCGCGCTACCAATTGCTGGACCTCGATGGGGAAGGGATAGCCGGCATCTTCACAGAGCAGGGTGGCGGTTGGTTCTACAAGCGCAACCTTAGTCCTCTCAATGAACTCGCGGACTACGCTGCCGTCCTTGGACCGATCGAACAAGCTCCGCAAAAACCTTCGCTGTCATCCATTGTTAGCGGCCGCTCGCAGTTCATTGACCTGGCAGGCGACGGTCAGCTCGACGTGGCGGAACTGCAAGCATCCACACCCGGTTTTTATGAAAGGACGCACGACGAGACGTGGGGATCGTTTGTCTCATTTCAGTCGTTGCCAAATATTGACTGGGGCAGTCCCAATCTGAAGTTTATCGATCTTACAGGCGACGGCCACGCAGACGTCCTCATCAGCGAAGACGAAGCATTCTGCTGGTTTCCATCGCTATCCGAACTCGGTTTCGGGGAACCAGCGAGATTGTGTAAAGTACTCGACGAAGAGCAAGGACCGAACCTCGTCTTCTCTGATGGGACTCAATCGATCTATCTGGCGGACATGAGCGGTGACGGGCTTTCGGACATCGCGCGGATCCGGAACGGTGAGATCTGTTTTTGGCCGAACATGGGTTACGGCCGGTTCGGCGCCAAAGTGACCATGGACAATGCTCCCTGGTTTGATGCGCCCGACCATTTTGATCAAAAACGGATTCGCCTGGCTGACATCGACGGCTCCGGCGTCACCGATATCATTTATCTAACTGACGATGGAGTAGTCGCCTATTTCAATCTGTCGGGTAATGGTTGGAGTCAACCACAGCGTCTGGCGGCATTTCCAGTTATCGATGATCTCTCATCCGTTCAGGTAGCCGACCTGTTAGGCAACGGCACCGCATGTTTGGTCTGGTCGTCGCCATTACCAGGAGACACGCAACGGCCCCTGCGTTATGTCGATCTGATGGGTGGACAGAAGCCCCATCTGTTGGTGAAGTCTGCCAACAACCTCGGGGTAGAGACTTACCTTCACTACTCACCTTCAACCCGGTTCTACCTCGCAGATCAGCTGGCGGGAAAACCCTGGGTCACGAAAATTCCCTTCCCTGTCCACGTCATCGAGCGCGTGGAGACTTACGATCGTATTAGCGGTAATCGTTTCGTCACTCGGTATGCCTATCACCATGGCTACTTCGATGGAGTTGAACGCGAGTTCCGTGGCTTTGGCATGGTGGAGCAGTGGGACACCGAAGAGTTTGCGGCGCTCAACGGCGGCGGGGTGTTCCCGGCCGGTACAAACATCGAGCAGTCTTCGCACATTCCTCCAGTACTAACACGTACCTGGTTTCACACGGGCGCCTACCTTGATCGAAACCGAATCTCAAATTTCTTTGCGGGCGTCATTGATGAGAGCGACATAGGGGAGTACTACCGGGAGCCTGGCCTAACGGACGAGGAAGCCAGACAACTTCTTCTCGATGACACCGTACTCCCGGCCGGGCTAACTATTGACGAAGAACGAGAAGCCTGCCGCGCACTCAAGGGCGCAATGCTGCGGCAGGAAGTTTATGCACTCGACGGCACGGAAAAAGAGAACCACCCTTACACTGTCACCGAGCAGAACTTCACGATCCGGTTGCTGCAGCCCATGGCAGATAACCCCCATGCTGTGTTCTTCACGCATGCTCGTGAAGCGATCAGCTATCACTACGAGCGCGAGCCGGCCGATCCGCGAATAACCCAATCATTAACTCTTGAAGTGGACGGCTTCGGCGATGTTTTGAGAACAGCGGCCATCGGTTACGGCCGCCGTCAGGCCGACTCCACGCTATCGCCAGAGGATCAAGCAAGGCAAAACCAAATACAGATCACGTACACGGAAAACGGTTTCACTAATCCGGTGGAGTTGGACGACGTTTACCGTACGCCGCTGCCAAGTGAAAGCCGAAAGTACGAGATGACCGGCATGCCCTTGTCAACGAGCAGTGCTCGCTTCTCGTTTGACGAGGTCTTCAGCGCCGGCTCAACTGCCGCGCCGCTTAACTACGAGCAGATACCAGATGCGGGCGGCGTACTGGAAAAGCGGTTGATAGAACATCTGCGCAGCCTGTACCGCGGCGACGATCTCGCCGGGCCTCTACCTCTCGGACAACTCGATGCCCTGGGCCTACCCTTTGAGAGCTACAGACTCGCGCTAACGCCGGGGTTGATTACGCAGATTTACGCGGACCGGGTAACCGAACACATGCTCGCCAACGATTGCCGGTACGTACATAGCGAGGGTGATGGGGCCTGGTGGATTCCCTCCGGTCAAACTTTCTTCTCCATGGATCCAACCATCACGCCGGCGCAGGAATTGGTGGAAGCACGTCAGCATTTTCTGCTTCCGCGGCGCCTACATGACGCCTTCGGCCAGGATTCCACGATTACCTATGACTATTATGATCTGTTAATGGCGGAAACAATAGATGCGCTTGGCAATCGAGTCCAAGCCTTGAACGATTATCGGGTGCTGCAACCCAGCGTGGTAACCGATCCCAATGGCAACCGTTCGGAAGTTGCCTTTGACGCGATGGGATTGGTTGTCGGAACTTCAGTGATGGGCAAGTCGTCTGAAACGAAGGGCGACTCCCTGGCCGGTTTCGTCACCGATCTTGACGACGCAACTATCGCTGCCCATCTCCAAGATCCGTTTGACAACCCTCATGCCATTCTCCAACAAGCGACTTCGCGGTTGGTATACGACATATATGCCTTTCAGCGCACGCAGAGTGCTCCGCAACCGCAGCCGGCGACGGTTTACGCGCTGGTCCGCGAAACGCACGAGGCCGACTTGCGAGCCGGCGAACAGACCAGGATTCAGCACAGCTTCTCGTATTCTGATGGCTTTGGACGCGAAATCCAGAAGAAGCTGCAAGCCAAACCTGGCCCGTTGTCTCCGGGAGCGATGACAAGCGATCCCCGCTGGGTCGGGAGCGGTTGGACCATCCTGAACAATAAGGGAAAGCCTGTTCGCCAGTATGAGCCTTTCTTCAGCTCGACGCATGGCTTCGAGTTTGACCGCACGGTGGGCGTGAGTCCCGTGCTGTTCTATGATCCGGTCGGCCGCGTTGTGGGTAAGCTTCATCCGAATCACACCTGGGACAAAGTAGTGTTCGATCCCTGGCGACAAGAAGCGTGGGATGTTAACGACACTCTTTCTTTCAACGATCCGAAAGACGATCCGGACGTCGCCGACTTTTTCAGCCGCCTGGCTGATGAGGAATATCTCCCGGGCTGGCACGCTGTGCGCGCCGACGGCTCGATGGGTGCGGAGGAGCAGACTGCAGCGATTAAAGCGGCCGTGCATGCAGCCACTCCGGGCATCGCCCACATGGATTCCCTGGGGCGCACGTTCCTCACTCTAGTCCACAACAAATTCAAGCACAGTGATGCTCCGCTTAACGATCCGCCCACCGAAGCCTTTTACAGCACGCGGGTCATCTACGATATGAAAGGCAATCAGCGCGCGGTGATCGACGCTCTCGATCGCATCGTCGTTCGCTATGACTACAACATGCTGGACGCACGGATTCACTCAGCCAGTATGGAAGCCGGCGAACGCTGGATGCTTAACGACGTGGCCGGCAACTCCGTCTATGCATGGAACAGCCGCGATCACCGGTTGCGCACAACTTACGATGCCTTACGACGACCCAGTGAGGTTTATCTACAGACGGCCAACGAGCCGGAGCTACTGGTCGGCAAGACAACTTACGGCGAGGGCCAGCCGAACCCAGAGGCAAGTAATCTACGCGGCAAGCCCTATCAATCCTTCGATGGTGCTGGCGTAGTCACCACTGGCGACTACGACTTCAAAGGAAATCCCCTGAGCAGTAGCCGGCAGCTTGCCATTGACTACAAGAACACCCTGGACTGGTCGCGGCCCGTGGCGCTCGAGATGGAATTATTCTTTACCAGCACTGTCCTCGACGCACTCAACCGACCCGTCACGCTAACGACTCCGGACAACACCATCCTTCATCCCACCTACGACGAAACCAATCTATTGGCTCGGTTAGAGGCGAACCTACAAGGTGCAGCTGCAGCGACAGTCTTTGTCAGTGATCTGAATTACAACGCCAAGGGCCAACGCGATCGGATCGAATATGGTAATGGTGTCAGTACTACCTACGAATACGATCCACTAACCTTCCGTTTAGTCCATTTACAAACGGTAAAGGGCGCGGCAGCCCTGCAAGACCTGATTTATATCTACGACCCGGCCGGGAACATCACTCAGATTCGCGACGATGCACAACAGACGACTTACTTCCGCAACCAGCAGGTGCAGCCAAACAACGACTATAACTATGACGCGATTTACCAACTGATCGAAGCGACCGGTCGCGAGCACCTCGGCCAGCTGGGTAATCCCCCTACCGCTCCTGACGCGTTTGACGAGTTTCGCACCGGACTTAACCATCCCGGCGATGGCAATGCCATGGGAACTTACCGGGAGAGATACGTCTACGATTCAGTTGGCAACTTCCTGGAGATGCGACACGTTGGGAGTGGTCCGTCGCACCCGGGCTGGACGCGCGGATATACATACAACGAAACCAGCCTCATCGAACCCGCGAGGTGCAGCAACCGATTGAGCTCGACGCGAGTTGGAAGCGGAGCCGTCGAACCCTACACCTACGACACTCACGGCAGCATGATATCGATGCCGCATCTCTCGATGATGAGTTGGGACTACTTTGACCGTCTCTCCGCAACTGCCCGGCAAGTCGTAAATGGCGGCAGCCCGGAAACCACCTACTATGTTTACGACGCCGTGGGTAAGCGCGTGCGCAAGGTAAACGAGCGCCAAGCGGGACTCGGTGAAACACCGACAATAACTAAGGAGCGGATTTACCTCGGCGGGTCCGAAGTCTATCGCGAGTACAGTGCCGCGGGCAGCGCGGTAAGTCTGGAACGCAAGACGTTGCACGTCATGGATGGGCAGCAGCGTGTTGCGCTCGTGGAAACCCTCACGCAAGGAGCCGATGGCTCACCCTCGCAACTCGTTCGTTATCAACTTGGCAATCACCTCGGCTCATCAAGTCTGGAGTTGAATGAAACCGGCGCGATCATTTCTTACGAAGAGTATTACCCCTACGGCAGCACCTCCTATCAGGCAGTGGTTGCGAGTATTAGGACGGCGGCGAAACGATATCGATATACGGGGAAGGAACGGGATGAGGAGACCGGCTTGCACTACCACGGTGCGCGTTACTACGCGTCCTGGCTCGGAAGATGGTCCACGACGGATCCTGCCGGACTGGTTGACGGATCTAATTTGTATCGATTCAACCGCGGAAACCCCCTTCGCTTCACTGACCCCACCGGTAATGGTGCAGTCGAGCAAGTCAACAATGTGGCTTATGGAGTGGGCGGGGCCATCGAAAATAAAGCCTCTTCGGTGTGGCAGGGAGTGAGTTCTCTCGCCTCAGCGATCTATAACGATCCGGGAGGAACAGCGTTGACGATGGCCGCAGAATCGCTGCCCGGGAAAGTGCTAACAGGTAACTTCTCCGGTGCCTGGGATGATGTCGTTGAGGAAGGGGCTTATGCGTTAGGAAACGTCGGCAACATTATTATCTACCCCTATCTGGGACAACAATACGTCAAGACGCTAATGACAGGAGACGAAGCGGAGATCCAGGCAGCCACTGAAGAATTCATAGATACGACAGCAGGTGTGATTGACACCGGAAGCGACCTCATTTCGTTTGGTACTAAAGCGGCTGTGAAGGTTGCAGCGAAGAAGTCTCTGTTGAATGCTGCGTCAGGGGCGGCAATGGCAGCTGTCATTCCAGGTTCAAAGAAACCGCCTATTGAGGTACTTCCAGGTCCCAATCAAGTGATGATTCGCCCAATAGGCAAGGTTGACGGTAGGGCCACAGTATTAGTTCAAAAAGGAACTGAATTGGCTCTGTCAAACAAGCGGACCGGTGAGGGCGGCATTGTGCCGTACGGTGCTCAGATCGGGGATTGGGAGTTTTCTGAAGGTTGGCTCGAAAGGGACATGCCAGTCTTGGGGCTGACAGACGGATGGTTCAACAAATCAAGATTCTCAAGAGTAGAGGGAAGGACGACCAACGCCTTTGGCGAGTTTATTCCCGAGGAACTGGATAGGTGGGGCACCGTCGATAATTACAATCTGCACAAGGTTTTACAGGGCCACGAAGACGCGTTTCTTGGAAGACTGCAACCATTGACATGGAGGGAAGCCCGAGAAAGAGTGACAGGCTTTGGATACGACCAGCCATTTCACACGCAGAGCGAGCTTTATGAGGCTCTGCCTGACGACTGGTAGCAACAATTATCACCGTGCACAAAAAGTTCCTGACGCAGGTGGCCTTGGTTCTCGTGGCGAAGACGCAGGAACCGCTACGGCCCTGCCGAATCTGTATATCCTCAACGATGAATCGTTCTTCATAGGAGCCAACGATGCCAAAAGACGTCTATGAAATTCGCGGCCAGGTTATCGACCAAAAAACGCGCGAGGGTGAGTCCGGCCTGCGTGTCCAGGTCTGGCATCGAGGCCCTGAAAAAGACGATTCGCTGGGCGAGGTACTTTCCGGTGCCGAAGGCTACTTCGCTATCGAGATTGATCGCGCCAAGGTTGGCACAAAGAAGGATGCGCTGCGCGACTTGTACCTTAAGATTTTTGCAGGCGAACGTCTCCTTCGCGACTCTCGCAAACAACCCGTACCAGACTGGAAGCCAGGTACGCCGTTAGTAGTCGAAGTCAACCGTCGACCGGTTCCGAACGAGGAAGAGAAAAAACCGTACATCGTCAGCGGAGAAGTAGTGAAACCCGATGGCGCGCCTTTGCCAAATTATCCGGTGAAGGCGTTCGACCGCATACTTTGCGACTGGCGTTTGCTAGGCGAAGCGCGCACCGACGATCTTGGCCGCTACCAAATCACCTATGACCCTGCATCACTCCTAAGCTGGGGCAAAAACCGCGCCGATCTGAAGGTTGAGGTCCGTGACCCAAAGGCCGCCGCCAAAGTGTTGGCCGCATCGCCGCTCATCCTGGAGGCCTTGCCGCAGGAGACTGCAAATTTTGTTATTGGCGAAGGCTCTTATCGCGGGCCGGATGAGTACTTCCGGTCCCAGCTAGCGCTTTCACCGCTGCTTGAATCACTTGATAACTTCAGCTGCCTGAATGTCGCCGACGTTCATATCTTGGCGCGGGATAGTAAGCTGCCAACCTCCAATGTTGCCTACTTTTTAAAAGCCCAGCGTTGGTCCAACGAGCTGAACCTTCCGCCGGCAGTCTTCTATGGTCTCCTGCGCCAACACCTGCCGCCACGCAAAGACGCGCTGTTCGCCCAGCCCTTCTCCCGGCTCTGGAAAAAACTGCAATGGGCCAACTCGCAGAACTTCATCAACGTTGTGTTGGATGATTCGCTGCAAAACCGCCTAAGTGAGATTCAGCTACGCTATCTCTCTCAGCCTGACCACCCATACCGTCAACTTCTGGAAACCACGGGTTTGAAAGCAAAGCAGCAAATGGTTTTCACCGAACGTCTGACAAAGTCAACTCAAACGCGAGCAGACTTCTGGGACACTTTGGAAACCGAAGCCGGGTTCAACACAAAGCAGGTGGCCGAACTGCAAAATACTTTTGAGCTGCAATCATTGACGGGTAACAACACTACTCTGACCGTCCACCTGCGAAAGAATTTGAACTTGAGTCATCCGCGAGAGGCTGCTGCTTTAAGCATTGATGACTGGAAAGAAATAATGACCGCCGGGAAGGTGGAGATCCCCGATGACATTCTTCCGGGAGGACCTGAAGCTCTGCGCCGTTCTTCTTATTCGCAAGCTCTTTACCGCACGGCAGAAGCCCAGTATCCAACCCCTTCGCTCATGGGCCAAATGAGCCGTAGCCGATCGTGGGCCAACCGGCCGGAGTCGTCCTTCCTAAAGGCCAATCCTGAGTTTGAGTTTGGTAAACAACGCGTCACACATTTTCTGCAGCAGAATCCAAAAGCCCTGAATGTCTTCCCGGAACCTGAAACCGGCAAACGGGATTTGCTTCGCCTTGAGCAGATGTTCCATTTGACGCCGGCAGAAGACAAGCTGACGACCATTCAACCGCTTTGGGACGCGGGGATTCGCTCGGCGCCGCAAATTGCGTTCGCGGGACGACGACAACTGCAAAGCAGTGTCAGCGATCAACTTGAAACGCCGGTGGTCAACCAAATCTATCAGAATGCCGTGCACTCAACTGCCACGGCACTCAACGTATACATGCTTTACCAACCGCAGTTGAACCCGTCGCTCTACGTGCTTAACACTCCGAAGCTTCCCGCAGGAACAGTCGCTGGCGCGACAACCGGTCTCCCCGAATGGTCCGAGTTATTCGGCTCGACCGATGCCTGCGAGTGCACGCATTGTCAATCGGCGCTGAGTCCCGCGGCCTACCTGGTCGACATGATGGATTTCCTGCAACGGGCCACTGACTCCACCAGTAAGAACGGCCTCGATCACCTGCTGGAGCGACGGCCCGACCTCGGCTTGCTACAGCTGACTTGTGAAAACACCGATACCACCCTGCCGCAGATCGATTTGGTGATCGAGATCATGGAGCAGATTGTTGCCAACAGTACCGACGGCACGACACTCCCTGCGACCGGCAAGGAGCAGACCACCTGGACCAGCGATGTGCTCGCAGCGCAACCGGAGCACTTCTTGCCGGCCGCATATGAGAAATTGCAGGCCGCGATCTATCCCTTCCCGCAATTACCATTCAGCCTCTGGCTAACTGAGGGCAGGCGCTACCTGCAACAGATGGGCGTCACACGCGACGAACTCATGGTGGCGATGCCGCTTCAGCCCACAGTCGACGACGTTGCTTTGGGCACCGAGGCGTTGGGAATGTCTCCCCTCGAACGAGAAATTATTACTACTCCGCGCTCCCAGGCCGCTGACATTGCTCCTTATTGGGACATCGATCTGGCCGGTGGCTCGCTCGTGTCCCAACTCAGCGTGGTGGAGATTTTACTGAAGAAGGCGCAGATCGATTACGACACCTTGCTTCGCTTGCTCAACACGCGCTTTCTGAACCCGGACCGGTTAATCACTGTCTCTTTCACCGGCGCTCCCTGTTCGCTGGATGGCGCCGAGTTGGTGGGCGACGGTAGACGAAAATTTTTTGACCGCTCGCAGCGGTTCATAAGATTACTCACCAGACTCGGTTGGACCGAATACGATCTGGACATAGCGATCCGGGCTCTTTATGTAAATGATTTCGCTGGCCAGAAATTCATTCCCAAAGTTGCCGCCCTACAGTCGCTGCATAAGGTTCTGGGTGTTTCGATTAGCGAGCTCAGCTCCTGGTGGGTCGATCTGGATACGTATGTTTTTGAAGATGGTCTGGTCTCACAATACGAGGCGCTCTTCCTCAATCCCGCGGTCTTCCCAAATACGTACAATGGCACCGGGCCAGACCTGCGAAACGCTGTCTTCGCGTTAACGGCAGATCGTTCGGATTTGGCTGTCACCACATCAACCGACCCCACACTCAGTAAATGGCTCGCGCAGTCTGACGGAGCAACCGAACCGACCTACCTTCTGCAACTGGACTACGCCGCCATTATTCAAGGTGCAACGCGCTTGTCCACCGAAGACATTGCGCTCCTGGTTGCAGAGGTTTTGCCGAAGGACACGGCCACAGGCCACGTTGCGCTAAACCTCGCCAACGTCTCGATGCTCTACCGCGTCGCCTCGATTGCACGCGCTCTGAAGATCAGCGTTCAGGACTACCTGCATCTCGAGAAGCTGACCGGATTGATGGCGCTAACTACGCCGGGTACCACTGCGACGCCGGTGAACTCGTTGGATCTACATACACGGTTTGAAGAAATCCAGGAAGCCAATTGGGCCATCGACAAGCTCGCGTATCTATTGCTCCACGCTTCCGGGCCGGCAGCGATTCACGCGCCTCAAGTGGAGGACATGGACGCAGTCCTGGTTGAACTGAGCGCCGGATTGTCAGGTATCACAGATGTTGCGACGGCCAGAGACAACCTGGATTTGAGGATCGCAATTACGCAGGCTTTGGGAAGCACTCTTGGAGTGGAAGCCGAAGTACTGGAGGCCTTACTTTTCACTCATCGGGCGGTGTTGGGGGATGATCTACTGGCCCATCTGATCGTGGCCGCCAATCCCGGTATGGCCGCTCCGCCTTCCTCGTCTCAGGAGTTCTACGCGGTCTTTGAGACACTCCACAAGTTCAGCATGGCCTGGAAGACTCTGGAGCTAGATCTAGACCATCTTGCTTTTGTCATCGATCAAGGACAGGCGCTGGGTTGGACAGACATCGCCGCCTTTCCGCTAACACCGCAAAGCGGAACTGATTTCGAGGCCTGGCGGCGACTAACTCAAGCTGTCGGTTTGCAGGCTTCCATTTTCTCCATAGAGCAATCGCTCTTTGCGTTGCTCTCAGAAGCATCGTCTACCACCCTGACGCGCGACGACTTTCTGGTCCAGACCAGTGAGTGGACCGGTTGGAATCTTGATGACTTAATCTACCTTGCCGGGGCAGATGCTTTCGACCTGACTTATCCCGACGATTTTCAGAACGAACAGTGGCTCGTCAACTTCGACCAGATATTCGAGTTACTGCGGCGACTCGGAGTATCGGCGGCACGTGCCCATTCCTGGACACATCCGAACCTTACCTCTATCGACGCCGAGTCAATAAAACAAGCACTCAAGTCGAACTACGACAATGATGGTTGGCTTGAGGTGATGGCCGTTATCCAGGATGAGCTTCGCGAGCACAAACGCGATGCCCTGCTCAGTTTGATCCTTAACAACTTGTCTGCTGAGGACAGCAGCGATTTCTACACTCACTACTTTATCGACCCGGAAATGGATCCCTGCACGCTCACCTCTCGCATCGTGGAGGCCCATGCCGCAATTCAGATCTTTGTGCAGCGCATTTTGCTCAACCTTGAACCATCCCTTTCTTTCCCACGCGAGGATGCCGAAGGTTGGCAATGGCGCAAGAACTACCGGGTATGGGAAGCGGCGCGCAAAGTGTTTCTCTATCCGGAGAATTGGATCGAACCCGAACTGCGCGACAACAAATCCACGTTTTTCCGCGAGCTCGAAGACGGCCTGCTTCAGGACGACGTCAATCTCGAAACCGCTGAGCGTCTTTATCGGGAATACCTGCATAAACTCGATCAGGTAAGTCGTCTTCAGATCATGGGTATGTATCAGGATGAAGACGTCAACGTCCTGCATGTGTTCGGTCGCACCAATGTAATTCCGGCTCTCTACTACTATCGTCGCTGGGAAGATAACGCCCGCTGGACGCCCTGGGAACGAGTTGAGTTGGACATCCGGGGCGACCACCTCACTCCGATTGTCTACAACGGCCGGCTTTATCTGTTTTGGGCAGATTTTAAGACGACCAAAAACGTGAAAGATACGTCCGAAATCGATCAGGAAATAGATGAAACGATTCGACTAATCGGCGACACCGAACGCGCTTTGGAAGAGGTAAGGCCCATGTGGGAGGGCTATCCGCTAAACCAGGACATCGATACCCATCCTCTATCCTTCTTGCTGGATGACCTAAACGACCAACTGGCAGAGCTGGAGGCTCAGCGAGCAGCCGACATAGACGAAATGCCCATATATACGAACGAGCTAGGGATGGCTTGGAGTGAGTATCGAGATGGTAAGTGGGAAGCAAAGAAGATTTCCGGTAAAACTACTTACACTACCGATCTTCCGTTGTCCGAACATTACTTCCTCGGCTGGGTTGATGGAAGCAACCAACTCTACATCAGTGCGCACACCCAGGATTTACTGGGAGGCGACATAACTGTCGCCACCTTTGTCCTCGATTCTTGTCAGGGCGAAGTAGTAATCGATTATTCCGACGTCGACTCCCCGGAAGGTGAGGTCTCCGTTGAAGCTGCTGATGTAATTCAAAACCACCTACACCATGTCTCCTGGATAGTACCCGACGATCTGACACTCCAGATGGCGGATCCGCCGAATAGTCAACCGCGAGAAATTTTGTCTTCGTCCCCACGGAACTACTTCACTTACCACTACCCGCATCAGTATGGAATAGGTGGTCGCGAAACTTCACCATTCTTCTATGCGGACGATCGACGCGCCTATTTTGTGAAGGTTGTGGAGCAACTCGCGTCGCTTCGAACATTCGAGTCTTTACCAGTTGTGCAGCAAGCTCGAACAAGGCTAACGGGAAATAAACGACTGGAAAAAACGGCGACCACTTCCCAAACTGTTCCTGGCCAGGCAAAAGCGACCAGTCATTACCAGGGCTTGGCTAATAATCAAATTATTGATCGCGCCGCTACTGGATTGCAGTCTAAGACGACGACTGCAAACAATGATTTTATTGAGAGTATCCTGGTAGAAGATGGTGAGATGAGTGCCCATCCCTCTGAAGCTGTTTTGCAGACTGAACTTAACTATCGCTTTACGAGGTTCTATCATCCGTACACTTGTCTCTTTCTCAAGCAGCTCTCTCGCTACGGCGTTGACGGTCTGCTCAATCCGGATCCTGAATGGGACGACGACTCTGAAAACCTGCACCGGCAACTAACTCCGCTCTCAACTTTCAACTTTGAGACTTCCTATTCGCCCACCGACTGGGTCGCGCAAAGCTATCCCAATGAAGATATCGACTTTGACCACCATTCACCGTACGGCTCGTATAACTGGGAGCTTTTCTTCCATGTCCCGCTGCTAATCGCCACGCGCTTGATGCAGAACCAGCGCTACGTGGAAGCTCGACAGTGGTTTCATTACGTTTTCGATCCGACCTACACCGAGGGCGAGGCGCCCGCTCGCTTTTGGAAGACCAAGCCGTTCTACGAAGAACAACTCAAAGGCCCTACGGAAACTTTAGAGGAGCTACTCGATCTGCTGGAATCGGGTAACGAGGAACTGGAACAGCAGGTCGAGGAATGGGAACAGGATCCATTTCAACCTCATGTCGTCGCGCGTTTGCGTATCACGGCCTACATGCAAACCACGGTGATGAAATACCTGGACTGCCTGATCGGCGAAGCGGACATGCTATTTACTATGGACACGAGGGAGTCGATCGTCGAAGCCGCACAGCTCTATTTGTTGGCGGGTGAGATCCTTGGAGAAAAGCCGACTCTGCTCCCGGCCCAGGAGGCAGTCACCTATACTCCAAACGATCTGCTCGGCCGGTCCAATCCATCACCTGCACGTGCCCAAATAACAAAGGGGAACGTGCCCCTTGATCCACTGGAAATTCTCGCAGCTCAACTGCCCAACACCCTGACCGTGAAGCCTTTGATCCGCTCCACTCCAATCGTGCTGCCGGACATCGCAGCGCCGTCTCAGGGAGCGATGACCAGCTACGGCACGCTTTTGCTCTTTTGCATTCCACATAATGACAAACTTTATTCTTACTGGGACACCGTGGCGGACCGGCTGTTCAAGATTCGCCATTGCATGAACATCGCCGGTCAAGTCAGGCACTTGCCTCTCTTCGCGCCTCCCATCGATCCCGGTCTGCTTGTCAGAGCAAGTGCGGCGGGGCTCGATATCGCATCCATCATCGGTGGTCTGTACGCACCTTTACCGCACTACCGTTTTAGTTACATGCTGCAGAAAGCATTGGAACTGTGCGGAGAGGTGCGCAACCTCGGCAGTGCCTTGACCGCAGTGCTGGAGAAACAAGACGGGGAAGAGCTTTCGTTACTTCGAAGCTCGCATGAGGTCAGCCTCTTGCAATCGATACTCGAGTTAAAGAGGAAGGGTGTGGAAGAAGCGGAGCGAAACATTGAAAGCTTACAAAGCACACTGAGCTCTGCCGAATACAGACGGGATTATTACAAACAGAAGGAGTTTATGAATGCGGCAGAGATTGCCGGCATCGCATTGATCGGCGCCGGTGCTGTGACCCAGGCTGCCGCCCAATTAACAAAGACGACATCGTTACCCTTTTATGCTGTGCCTGAATCTCTGGCGGGAGGCGCCGGTATGTCGAGTCCGGTGGCCCTGGTTGTTACGTCCAGCTGGAAACAAATGACCGAATCGACTAAAGGCGCCGGAGACATACTAATGATCCTGGCTTCCATACTCACCACGGCCGGATCGATCAGCCAGACGATCGGAGGTTATCAGCAGAGAAAGAAAGACTGGGACCTGCAAGCTGAACTCGCCACCAAAGAGATTGAGCAACTTGAGAAGCAGATCCTCGCCGCAGACATTCGCCGGCAGATTGCTGAGAAGGATCTGGAAAATCATGAGGAGCAGATTGTCCAGGCCGAAGGAGTGGAGGCCTTCCTGAAAACTAAATTCACGAACCAGCAACTCTATATCTGGATGGCCTCCGAATTATCAAAGACGTACTTTCAGGTCTACCAGATGGCTTACCAAATAGCGAAGCAAGCCGAGAAGACATTTCAGCACGAACTAGGACCTGATGAGAGCAGTCTTACATTTATTCAACCAACTTACTGGGACAGCCTCAGGAAAGGTCTCCTGGCCGGCGAGCAACTCAACCATGACCTCCGGCGAATGGAGACGGCCCATCTGGAGGCCAATCGTCGCGAGTTGGAAATTACCAAGCATATATCGCTGCTCCAGCTTGATCCTGCGGCGCTTCTGGAACTGCGGGAAACCGGCGGCTGCGATATTCACATCCCGGAGGTGTTGTTCGATCTCGATTTTCCCGGTCATTACTTCCGGCGCATCAAGTCAGCTCGGGTCACGATTCCATGCGTGACAGGACCCTACACCAGCGTCAGCGCTACGCTCAGCCTCACGGGCAGTTGGATCCGCAAGGCAGCCGACACCGCCGCCGCAGCGGAAAGTGTTGTCACTGCGCTTCCCCAGATGGCTATTGCCACCAGTTCCGGAAGAGATGACAGCGGCACTTTCGAGCTGAATTTCAACGATCCACGTTACCTTCCCTTTGAAGGCGCAGGCGTAGTTAGCAGTTGGCGACTGGAACTACCTTCAGCCGTGCGTTCTTTTGATTACGACACCATCACGGATTTGGTTATCCATCTGAGCTATACCGCACGCGACGGAGGCGATATTTTCAAACAGGCTGTCAACGGGCAGCTTGAGTCAGCACTCAACGACCTCAAAAAACTCCTCAACGTAAACGGAGTCACGCTCGCACGACTAATCAGCCTGCGCCAGGAGTTCGCCGCGGACTGGAATCGCTTCCTGTCTCCCGCCACCGGCGAGACGCAACAGATCACCCTCAATCTAACCAAGCAACATTTTCCGCGGTACCTGGATTACCTGTGGCAGAAGAATAGTGAGGAACAATTAGAATCTCTACCGATCACGTTACGGATAACTTCGGTTCAGGCCTACTTGAATCCCCGAGGCGGGATGCCGACAGAAGACGTAAGTGATATTCCGGGTCTGGTATTTTTCGATTCCGCGATCGTTTCTCCCAGCGAGATCACTAACGAGTCTGGCGCCGAACTGACTTTGACGGCGGGCGAAGTGGAGCTAAAACCCGAAGATTGGAAAGACATGTACCTGCTGCTGCAATACGAGGTCGCTACGTAGTCTTTGTGATCTCTGGTTCTTACAGCCATACGTCATTCGGTACTGTCGTCACCTCTTAACCGGGCTCAAGATTCTCGGCTGAATTTTCGCGGCCACTTCGCGTTGTATTCAACTTTTGAGGCAAAGCCGATTACGTCGAGCTCTTACCTCTGCCCTTTAATGCGGAAACCGCCGCTGAAAGACACAACGCGGAAGGCCTAATTTTTCGGATACACCTCGGATTCAGACGTCGTCTTAATCAGGAACAGCAAGTGAACTGCTGTTGAACTACTGCGTCCACGTTACGAACTAGCACCAAACTTCAACACCCGGTTCGGATTAGAACAGGGAGCGGTAGCAACCTGGTCTGTTGCCCAAACGCTAGCGTGCATCTTCAATCGCGAGCCGAGGACTAAATGAAACGTCCTGGACGCGCGCTGTACTCTTCGAATTCAGGAGTACACCTTTTGATTCGGACGTATCCTGATTCGTCGATCATTTCGTTGCAAACAGCCAAAATTGGCCGTATTTCAAGCCTATTTTGGCCATTTTCTGCGGCCACGTAATTGCACTAACACACTGCATGGCAAACGCAGAATTCTTCCCAATTTTGTCGAGTTACAAAAACGACGCTACTAAAGAAGTTGATGTGGCGCCTCTCTCGGACCGTGCTCTCGCTATTGCAGCGGGCAACGGAGACACAAAGGCGTTCGAGCAACTTTACGAGCGACACAATCGCCGTGTTTATTCACTGTGCCTGCGGATGACGCAGAACGTCGCCGAGGCAGAAGATCTAGCCCAGGAAGCTTTCATTCAACTCTTCCGGAAGATCGGAAGCTTTCGTGGTGACTCCGCGTTCACCACCTGGCTGCACCGCCTGGTTGTTAATCAGGTCTTAATGCACTTCAGGAAGCGAAGCGTAAAGCTGGAACGCACAACTGAAGAAGGTGAGACACCTGAACAGGTTGTCCGCGGAACTGAGAATCCAAATAAGATGCGTGTGCTGGATCGCATCAGCCTGGACCATGCCCTGAAGCAATTGCCACCGGGTTACCGCTCAGTCTTTGTCCTTCATGACATCGAAGGCCATGAGCACGAGGAGATCGCAAAGATACTCGGCGTGGCTGTAGGTACATCCAAGTCGCAACTTCATAAAGCTCGTATGAAATTGCGGAGGTTACTGGCAACCCAGCCGGCGGAATTGGTGTCTGCTTAACCGAATAAAAATTCTAAAAAAAAATGGGCGCGGCCATTGTGATGGACGCGCCCTTTTATCTTTATCGCGAACGAGTGTTTAGAGCATGCTGGCCCTGGCATGCTTTGCTCGTGCAGCGCCAATCGCTGTCTTAACTTCCTTCTCCTCCTCGGGAGGCGGCAACACAGCCGGCATGCCCAGCGATTCAATCCAAAGCTCTCTGGTCCATCCCATCGTGTGATACAGGTGTTCGTCTTCCTGCTCTTCCACCTCTTCATAGGCTTCCTTGAGTGCCTTCGCCTCGTCGCCTTTTAGTTTCTTCGAGACTTCGCCGATTAGTTCCCAGTTGAGATGGTCTTTGGTTTCCGCAAGGGTAACACACTCGGCTGCCACTAATTGTGCAGCGGCGGGATTACCCGCCTGGATCGCCATCTCCATTGCCTTAACTAACGACTCACCAATGTGACGCACAACTTTCCGTCCGGGAGTTTCGGCCTCGGGATCGAGACCCATTGCTTCGATCGTCCCCTTGACGATCTCAACGTGGTTTTGCGTCTCTTCCAAATACTTCTCCCACTCTTCTTTCAGTTCCTCATTGACCGCGCACTGAATCGCAGTGGTGTAAACCTGCACACCGCCGAGTTCAGTCTCCAGCGCCTGTAATAAAAGTTCGTTTACCTGTTCCTTTTTCATACTGCCCCCTATTGATTAGATTTCGTACACGATAAGAACGCGAACACGCCAAACCTGCTCGCTTTTAATTAAATTTGTGCCGCTACAAATTGTTACCAGGGTTCACTGCAATCACGAGGCCACGCCAGGACTTGCGCCAAAGTTGTATAGAAACCTGCGAACAAAAAACTACACACCCGGCCGCTACCGCTCCCGATTCTAATCCGTTGTCGATCTCGACTTTTTGCAAAGCCGCCATGCTATTTCGCTTTCCCTGCCAGGCTCTTCTTTAAGACTGCCACCAGGTCGATCACATTACTGGGCTCTCCGCCTTGGCCATCGTCAGTTTCGACTTCCACTACGTTTTTGCGTTGCGCACCTTTTTTCTTGATTAACTTCAGCAGCTTTTCTGTTTGTTCGTCTTTCAACTTCCCGGCCGTCATTTGTTTCTTTGATTTAGCGCCGATTAACCTTTCAAACTTCTTAACAGTCGCCGGTGGCACTTTCGGCATCTTCTTCGGCAAGCCAACTTCGTCCGGTGTACGCAGCTCATCTGCAAAACGCATTGTCTCGGCGCGCAGAACTCCGTGATCGGAGAATATCGCGACCAGGTATTCCTTCCCGCGCATGACGAACGTTGCGATGCCGGCCTTCTTTTCTTTCCCTAATGTTTCAGCGAGCAACTTGTAAGCTTTTTCCGAACTTTCAGTCGGCGTCAGAAAGTACCCGCGATCAAAGTGAATCGGCGGTATCGTGTCTGAAGGAACAAACGATTTGATGTCGATGTCGCGAGTTTTGTCCGGAGCCAATCGATCCAGTTCTTCATCAGACACCACCACATACTTTCCGTCGTCGATTTCATAGCCGCGCACAATCTCATCCGCGTCGAGATCGCGCTCAGTCTTCTCCGAGTAGTACCGTCGCGCCAACGGTTGTCCGTCCGGGCCCAGCATACGCAACGGCGCGCGGATGGTCCTGGTGGCCGGAAACAAATTCACCGGCACACTCACCAGTCCGAACGACAGCGTCCCTGACCAAAATGGACGTGGACCAGATCGCTCCTCATCAACCTCGACAGCTTGTTTCCTTTTCTTAGGCAGCGCGCTTCTCCTTCTTCAATGCTTCCAAACTCTTCTTCAAAACACTGTCCAGCGACGTCGGTTTTCGCTTTGTCTTCACCGCGGCCAAACGAGGTGCTTTACCCCTCGCTTTCTTCTTAAGAAATTCAGTCACCCTGCTGCGGTACTCATCTTTGTAATCTGCCGCATTGAACTCGCCTTCCAACAGACCAACTAACTGCTTGGCCATCGCCAATTCTTTCGCAGTTGGTTCTCTTCCGCCTGGTTTGGGTAAATCCTTCGCTGAAATAACTTCGTTCGCGTTTCTGAGTGTGATCAACATCAGGTGGTTGTCTTCGGCACGTAAGGCTCCAACATAACTCTTGTTGCGCATTACCCAGTGAACAATACCTTCGCGGTCCTTGTTCTTCAGCGCCTCGACCAAGGCGAAGTAAGCCTTTTCATCGCCATCGGGCGCGAGATAGTAAGGTCGTTCATACCATTGCTGGCTGACAGCTTCGGGTGGAACGAATTCAATTACCTCAATGTCTCTCGATGGCTTTGGTTGGACGCTTTCCAGATCCTTTTCCGTGACAATCACAAACCGGCCCGGCTCTATTTCATAACCTTTACGAATCTCTTCATTCGGTACTTCGTCGCCAGAATCGGGATCCACCATGTGTTGTTTGACACGCTTGCGCGCCTTGTCGTCCAGGATGTGAAAGCGCACGGTCCGATCAACAACTCCCGCATACAGTTTCACAGGAATGCTCGCCGTACCAATTTTCAGCACGCCTTTCCAAATGGCCCGCGCAGCCATTACTTCGCCACCTCACTCTCCGTTTTGTTGCACTCGAAGCACTCAGGACAGGAGAACTCCCGGGTAGTCGTCACCTGAACGCAGATTGGACACAGTGGGCTGTCACAGTCTACGCACCACACCTGCGTGTGATATGCGTACGACTGACTGCATGCCGAACACATCTCGGTCGTGTCCGTGAGCCACCACGGCGCTATCTGCTTACCCTTTCCCATCGAGAAGGGTTAAGGCATTTTTAGTTCCACTTGGAGGGGAAAATTAATCGCGGCAACAACCGGCGCCACGTTGCTTTCGCTTGAACGGCGTGCCCAGCGTTCGCTCGATCGCCCGCTCGAATGCGCCACGACGGAGACCGAACAAGCACGGGCGGACAACCTGCAAAACCGGGACGTGCGGATCATGCAGCACTGGGTGTCGGTTAGCTGATCATGCGTGCCACCCGGCTGGTCCGTCATGAGGTTGTTTGGATCGGAGGTGTGCGACCAGAGGTCGGAGAGGTGACCGATCTCGTCAACGATGGGGTGCCGTCCGTACGATAATCAAATAAGTGACGGTGTCAATTATTTGAGAATGATGCCTTCGACAAACCCTGTCAGAATAAGACGCGATTTTAAAGTAGTTCTACCCCGGCCAAGGGAAGGCAAGAATCTCGTTTGCCCGTGCGGTTGTCTCACGGCCGCAGGAACATCGGAACGTAAAAGAGCCGCCAGCATCCTCTAAAGGAATCTGGTTTTTCCCGCTAAACGGGTCTGGAGTTAGGGGAACAACAGCGGTGCATGCCCCGCATTTGCTAGACCAGTACCAGACACCGTTTTCTGGGGTGATGGTAGTGCTAACGAAGGAAAACTCTTCAGCAAGCGGGATCGGCGGTATTGGTTCGTTAGCGGCTGCAGCCTCGAGCGCTAACTGGTATTCATCTAGCTTTTTTAGCTCATCGAATGTCATAGCGGGATTCCTTCCAAAATTGAACGAATGGCGTTTGATTTCAACATTAGCGTAAGAGGCCTATGTTGAGTCAAAGCCTAAAGCTTCCAAAAAACTTACCCTCCTTTATGGCGGGCTTTTTCCTTACAGGTTTCGGCTTTGGCTCTGGTGAGTCTGCAGAATCTTATTCACGCGTCGTTAAACTTCATCGACGCAAGCGTAAAGGCTTGCCTACTTTCCCAGCGGAGTTTGGCGTGTCGGATTTATCCGCACATTTTAGCACCTTTACTCTGGTCATTAACTAGCCTTATCGTATGCGCCTCACATGCCTACGACGTTGGAACAATTGACTTACTGGATCAACGCTCCTCGCGAAACCGAGCATTTAGAGTTTAAGGAAGCGAAGACTCAGTACGACAACACTAAGCTCTTTCGCCATTGCGTAGCACTAGCTAATGAGGGTGGTGGCAAGTTGATCCTCGGTATTACAGATGCGGTCCCACGAACGGTGATCGGAACAAGCGCCTTTCGACCCGCACATGGCATTCAAAGCCGAATTTTTGACAAGCTCGGTTTTCGTGTCGAGGTTGAGGAATTCAGTCACGCGAACGGTAGGGTTCTTATCTTTCACATTCCGGGGCGACCGCACGGCACGGCTTACGAGTTAGACGGCGCTTATTGGATGCGTTCGACGTCTGGAACTGTTCCGATGTCAGAAGATCAGCTGCGGCATATCTTCGATGAAGGAAAGCCAGACTGGTTCTCACGGCCTGCTGCAGAAAACTGTTCTGACGCAGAGGTTATTCAACTAATTGATACCCAAAGCTACTTTGATTTAGTTGAGCTGCCTTATCCGGAGAATAGAGCCGGTGTACTTGAACGACTCCAACAGGAAGACCTAATAGCCCCGGTTGGATCACAGTTTGTCATTACCAATCTGGGCGCAATCTTATTTGCTAAACGATTAGATCAGTTCCCCGATCTGAAGCGGAAAGCGCCTCGATTTATCGTTTACGAAGGAACGGACAAACTTAAAGTGCGTTTGGACAGGGTAGGTAATAAAGGCTATGCGGTAGGATTTAGTGGATTAATTGACTTCATTAGCAATCAAATTCCTTCAAATGAGTTTATGGGTAAAGCATATCGCGTTGAAATGAAAATGTTTCCCAATGTTGCGGTTCGAGAATTGGTAGCCAATGCTCTAATTCATCAAGACTTCACCGATACACGTAGTTTCATAACGGTTGAGCTTTATACCGATCGGCTAGAGATTTCTAATCCAGGTAAACCCGCCATTTCTACGGAACGCTTCATTGACGGATTGCAATCGCGAAATGAAAAACTAGCTGACTTAATGCGACGCATTGGTGTTTGCGAAGAAAGAGGCAGCGGTGTTGATAGAGTTGTGACGTTAGCGGAGTTTTGGCAATTACCCGCCCCTGACTTCTACGCTGACGAGCAACGAACGGCAGCAATTCTTTTTGCACATAGAGCCTTTAACGAACTAGACGGCAAAGATCGCGTACGCGCTTGTTACCAGCATTGTGTACTAAGCTGGTCGCGTAAGCAGAAGATGACTAATCAGACATTAAGAGAGCGGTTTAAGTTGCCAATTAACAAATCGGAAACCGTTTCCCGCATTATGAGACGCCATTGAACAGGGTCGAATTAAGCTGGATGGTTCAAGTACATCTCGCCGTTACGCTCGATATTTGCCGTGGTGGGCTTAGTCTTATTTAGGTGCACTTTGCAGTTATAAACCCTCCTTACGCTAACTCTCGATATTTCAACACTTCCAATTTAGACGCAAAAATAGGCTAGCCTAATTCTTGGCTGCCCGCCTGATTTTATCTAGTTTCCAGCGTTCTTTGGATTGCCCGTGAAACCTCTTATAGGTGAGCCGATTTGCCTTCAAAGCCTCTTTAAGGGCCGACTGCGCACTTCGCCGTCTGTAACCTTCCTTGCGTTATATCTGGCATCCACGCTGTCTCGTCTTGAACGTCTAATAAAATCGGGCCACGAATTACACGAATAAGTTGGATTCAAGACTGAGGTTTATAGACACCTCCCTCTTCTATTGTTTCCAGGTAATTGAGCAGGCAGTCGCGCAGGCGTTGGTAACACCGCGTGTAGACAGGAATACCGCAACCGAAAGGATCAGCGATTTCATCACCGCGCCCAAGTGGATCAAACTGGCCCAACAGGTTAATCCGGTCAGGTGAGACGCCAAACTCATGGACCAGTCGGTCCACGTGATGGTTTTCCATTACCAGGAATTGCGTGATTGAATCAAGAGGGAGTTCTGCAACCCAGGTTGGCTGTTCTTTCGGAGAAGGAGTCTTGTGGTCCAGGCAGATCTTGAGGGTGTCATCCACCGGCGGTGCGTCCCTGAAATCCATCACGCCGGCAGAATAAACTTCTATCGGAAGTGAACGCTTTTCTACTTCAGACGACAGAATCGCGTGCGCAATAACGCTGCGGCATCTATTAGCGGTGCAAATGAGAGCGACTGAGATCAATTCTTCCCATCCACAATCGGGTTAGCGAGATCTACCGCTACCTTCCAAACGCCGCCGTCTTTTCTCCAGATACGTAAATAGTTTCCACTCTCCGCGGGCCTGGCTCCGAGGGCGGCGAGTTTGTAAGTCCCATAACTGTAACCAAGATCACCAGCGCTCGAGACATCAGCAAACTCGACATCCCACGTCCACGCGTTCGGCCGCGGATCCAATACTTCCATGGCCACGAAGTCGCCAACAAACGGTAATTTGTTTGGACGGAAGATGTGAACGTCGCTCGTCGCGTTGTTTGCAAAGAATGCTATTTGTTGGCCTTGCCTTGCTCCCTCAGCCGACAATCTTTTTTCCTTCGCAATCAACGCCGCGCGTTCCCGGTTTGCGCTGACAGATCGGGAGGCGGCAATGTAATGGTCCAACATCTTCAACGGCGGTGTGGGGCTGCCCGGTTTAGGATGGGAAATTCCAAGATCAACCGCAAACTTCCATGAGCCGTCCGACTGCTTCTTCCAAACCGTTAGAAAGTGTCCGAAGGCGCCTGGTTCCGCGTCCTTGATGTCTGCTCTGTATTCCCATGGTCCAAAGGTGTAGCCCATGTCGCCGCTCTTGGCCATGAACGCGAATGACGGTTCCCAATGTAACCAGGGCCGCTTATCCGAAGCCGGCGGTGGATGGGCAATCAACCATTCCTTCCCTTTTACAGCTTTGGGACGAAACAGAATTCCATCGTCAGCAATGAAATCCCGGAACGCCGGATTCGATCCCTTCTCTTTTGAGGCTCTGGCAAACGCGCGCTCCGTTTCAACCATCGTGGTGATAGGTGATGATTTGCCGGGCGTCTGAGCAAACATGATCGACGCAAGCATTAACAACGAGATCAGGGTGTAAACACGCTTCATTACATTAGTCCTGAGGCAATCAACAGTTCCGCATTAAGAATAGCCGCACCCGCCGCTCCACGAATTGTGTTGTGACTGAGCGCGACAAATCGGTAATCGAGAACGTTGTCCTCTTTTATACGGCCTACGGTTACGCTCATGCCGTTGCCGGCGTCACGGTCCAGGCGTGGTTGTGGCCGATCGTGTTCGTCTCGCACGATGATGGGAAACTCCGGCGCCGACGGAAGTTTCATTTCCTGCGGCAATGCCTTGTAACTCGCGAACGCTTCCTTTATCTCATCGACGGACGCGAGTTTATTCAACTTCACCCGAACGGCCGCCATGTGACCATCGGAAACGTTCACGCGATGACATTGCGCGCTAACGTTCATCGGCGCATCCACAACCTGTCCGTGATTAATGTGACCGAGAATCTTCAACGTCTCTTTTTCAATCTTCTCTTCCTCGCCGTCGATAAACGGAAGCACGTTGTCGCTAATTGCCAATGATGGAACACCGGGAAAGCCGGCGCCGGAGAGCGCCTGCATCGTAGTCGCCACCACACTTACCACGCCAAACTTCAAATGTAACGGCGCCAGTGCTAACGCCAACATGATCGTTGAACAATTAGGATTCGTAACAATGAACCCACGTTGCCGGCCTGAATTAGAGCGTTGCACGGCCAGCAGATCGAGATGGGTATTGTTAACTTCCGGGATCAGTAGCGGCACGTCAGCGTCCATGCGAAACGCAGAAGAGTTACTGATGACTGCATAACCGGCATTCGCAAAACTCGCTTCACATTCACGGGCGATATCGCCGGGCAAACTCGAAAACACCAATTCGCAATCGAGCGGCGGTTGCGGCGCCTGAACCTGCAACGATCTGACAGCCTGCGGCATTTCTCCGGAGAGCCGCCAGGTGCACGCCTCTGCAAACGACTTCCCTTGCGATCGATCCGAAGCCGCGAGCGCGGTGATCTCAAACTGCGGATGCTCTTGCAGCAGTTCAATAAACCTCTGCCCAACCATGCCGGTGGCGCCGAGAATGCCGACCCTTCTCTTAACCATTTCTGCTCCTGTTCTTTAACCCCGCCGCCATTCGTTTCACTCCTTCTTCAAGCACCGGCAAGTCTGCACAAAATGACACTCTGAGAAATCCTTCGCTCTCACTTCCAAAAGCGCTGCCGGGAATAGTGACTACGCCCGATTCGAGAAGTGTTTCCGCCACCTCCATCGAGGACCCATATTCACGAACATCGACCATGGTGTAGAACGCCCCGTCCGGCGTTACCGCCGTTAGACCTGCACCGCGCAAGTGTCGCAGGAGATGATCGCGACGCCTGCCAAAAGTCTCGCGATGGAGCGCACGAGCAGACTCCGCTTCATCAGACCATGCAACTAATGCGGTCTTCTGTGACACAGTGGAAGCACAAGTCGTCACGTAACCGTGTAACACGAGGGCACTAGAAATAACATCCCGGTTCCCGCACATCCAACCCAGGCGCCACCCCGTCATGCTCAGTGACTTCGAAAGACCACTGATAACGATCGTGTTTGCGTAGTTTTCGGAAATTGAAGCGGGACGGGCAGGGCCATAGTAAAGATCTCTATAAATCTCGTCGCTGATGATGTATGCGCCGGAGCTGCTTTCCTCAATAGCGCTCGTGATTTCCTCTAGCTCATCGTTGGTGAATGCACGACCGGTCGGATTAGACGGACTCGTGCAAATAACAACTCTGGTCTTTTCATTAATCGCCCGGCGAAACGCATCTCTGTCAAAAGAGAAATTGTCGCTCGCCGGCAAACGGTAAAAGACGGCACGACCTCCAGCCATTTGGGTAATCGTCGGGTAAGCAACAAATCCCGGATCAGGAATCAGCACTTCGTCACCGGGCCGCACCAGCGTCATCAACGCCAGATACATCGCTTCCTGCGACCCGGCGGTAATAATCACGTCTGCCGGCGACAGCTTTAATTGTGGATAAGATGACGCGACTAATTCCTGCAGTCCGGGTAGTCCCGCCTGTAGCGTGTAGCCGTTCTGCTCTTGTTGAATTACGCGTGTAGCTGCATCGCGAATGAATTGTGGCGTCGGCAGATCGGGCTCGCCGAGACCGAGGCGAATGCACTCGGGAGTGGCGCGGTCGGAAATTTGGCGAATGACGCTCTTCTCGATCCCGCTGAGGAAGGGTGGCGGCTGAAATGGGTTCATTAAGGTTCGTGTGGTTTCGTGATTACGGATTAGAACCGGGAGCGGTAGCGACCGGGTCTTCTCTTACAGAAAGCGTACCGAATGACCCGGTCGCTACCGCTCCCGGTTCTGATCCGCACTCACCGCAAGAAGTCTTCTAGTTGAACGGAGAGATCTGTCTTCTCGTCGCGATACTTAACAATCACTGGTGCGTAGATTGAAAGCCCCCATGCCGCTCCCACGTCGCCACGCACTTTTCGCGAACCGGGGACCACGACTGCACCCGCGGGAATCTGCAAGGGCGCGTCGGCAGTCTTCGTGTAAACTTTTTCATGCACCAGATCATAAACCGGAGTTGAGCCTGTCAGCATTGTGCCCGATGCCAACACGGCGCGTTCGCGGACAATGGTACCCTCGTAAACTCCGCAGCCACCTCCAACTAATACGTCATCCTCGATAACAACCGGAACCGCGCCTACTGGTTCCAGTACGCCCCCAACCTGCGCCGCTGCGGACAGGTGAACTCGTTTTCCGATCTGTGCGCATGAACCAACGAGAGCGTGGCTGTCGATCATGGTTCCTTCATCAACATACGCGCCTACGTTTACATACATCGGGGGCATGCATACGACGCCCGGCGCTATATAGGCGCCATCGCGTATGCTGGATCCACCGGGAACTATTCGCACATTATCGCCAGCCGTAAAGCGCCTGATCGGATAAGTATCCTTATCAAAGAAACGGAGTCCGTCACCAGACATGTCAACCAGCCGGCCCATGCGAAAGCCGACCAGAATCCCCTGTTTCACCCATGCGTTTACATGCCAGTTTCCGTCGTCGGAGCGTTCGGCCGCGCGTATCTCGCCGCGATTCAAAGCTGCTTTAAACTCGGCAAAAACAGCTCGATCGTCGGCTGAGAAATCGCCGGCTTGCTTCGCACTGAGCGATTCAATTTGTTCGCGTAGTGGCACGAGAGGCTTCCTGTAACAGACCAAGTTCGGTAATCACTTCACGCACTTTCGCTTTGCTCTTCTCCTGAATCGGCACGAGTGGCAAACGATAGTTCTCGTCGATCATGCCCATCATTGCCAGCGCCGCCTTCACTGGACCCGGACTCGACTCAATGAAGTTAACTTCCATGAGGGGTAGCAAACGATAATGAAGCTCGCGCGCCTCGTTCCATTTGCCTTCGAGAGCCAGGGTCACCATTTGCGACATCAATTCGGGCGCTTCATTCGACGCAACTGAAATGAGGCCATCGCCGCCGAGCGCGATTAACGGCAAAGTGACAGCATCGTCTCCTGAGAGAACATGGAAGCCGTCAGGCCTTTCCCGCAGTATCTCCATAATCTGCGACAGATTGCCGGACGCTTCCTTAACCGCCACGATGTTTTCGCAATCCCTCGCGAGACGAAGCGTCGTCTCCGCCGCAATGTTTGAAGAGGTGCGCCCAGGTACGTTGTAGATCACGATGGGTAGATCGGGAACCGCTTCTGCGATCGCACTAAAGTGTGCGTAAAGACCTTCCTGCGTGGGCTTATTGTAAAAAGGAGCAACTTGCAAGACTGCATCGGCGCCCAGGTCGCGTACTATTTTTGAATTCTCGATTGCTACCGCAGTTGAATTGCTGCCTCCACCCGCGATTACTCGCGCGCGCCCCTTCGCAAGTTCGATGGCAATACTGATGACGCGCTGATCCTCGGCTTCGGTCATGGTGGCGCTTTCGCCGGTCGTGCCACACGGAACCAGAACTTTTACACCATTACTGATCTGATACTCGATCAGACGTGTCAGTGCAGGTTCATCGATGGACCCGTCAGACGTGAACGGCGTTACCAACGCAGTCGCGCACGCGCGCATCCAGTCAATCTTCATCGTCATGGCTAGATCCTCCCACCACTTTCCGGCATAAGTT
Source organism: Pyrinomonadaceae bacterium (assembly GCA_035273385.1). GTDB lineage: Bacteria > Acidobacteriota > Blastocatellia > Pyrinomonadales > Pyrinomonadaceae > PSRF01. The sequence goes on from DATEPE010000001.1 coordinate 53,937, forward strand.
CAGAGTACGACCTTTAGGTTGCTCGGCTGCGAATAAAAGCAACCTAAAGGTTGTACTCTAAACACTGTCTTTTCCCAGTATCTCATTAATCACTTCGCTGAATTCGTAAACGCCTTTCCGTCCTTTAATCCAACGCGCAGCCATCAATGCGCCCGCTGCGAAACCTTCTCTCGATCTTGCCATGTGCGTCACTGTGATCTGATCCGCTGCCGAATCAAAACCAACCCGATGCGTACCCGGAATTTCGCCGGCGCGGGTGGAGGCGACCGAGACCGGCGGTTTTCCACCTTTATCCATCAGGTTCTTGAGGTTGAGGGCAGTCCCCGAAGGCGCATCCTTTTTCCGGGAATGATGTTGCTCTTCTATAAACGCCTCGTACTGAGAAAGTGAAGCAAACAATTCTGACGCTCGTTCAACAATGCGGTAGAAAACATTCACGCCAACGGAAAAGTTGGCGCCGTAAACCAGCGCGCCGTCGTTTTGTTTCACGATTGATCGCACAAGCGCTTCATTCTCTTTCCAACCAGTAGTTCCTTCAACAAGCGGCACACCAGCACGGACACAGGCTTCAACATTTCTCGTAACCGCGGATCCGTTTGAGAAATCCACCGCCACATCGTGACCGCTCAAACGTTTTGCCATTTCCTCAATGGCCAGCTGCGCCTCTTTCGATGTGAAGTTTTCACCTATCTCATCATTCGTTGCCTTCGCCTGCTGCGCGATTAGTTGGCCCATGGCGCCGTACCCGATTAGAGCCACTCTCATCGCAGAGCTCCTTCACTCACGCCGTGCCCGACAAGCGATTTGTCTGCAAGCAGCGACTGGGTAAGAGTGACGTACAACTCAACGGCCTCTTGCAATTCAACTTTCGGGACAAACTCATGAGCAGTGTGTGCGTTAAAGATCGAACCAGGTCCCAGGAGGAGCGCTGTTCCCCAGTCGGACAGGTAAGGGATATCGGTCGTGAATCGCACCACACATTGGTCCATTCCGGCAACGACATGCAGATGCACCGGCTCATTCTCCGACAGGTATTCAATTCGCGCGCGATTCGCAATCGTCTGTTCCAAAGTAGTTTTGATCTCGGCGGCATTACTTACCAAACGCATTTGCAGCTCCGCTGATGCACTGTCGGGGATTACATTGGGCCGCGTGCCTCCGCCGATAACGCCGATGTTGCAGGTGGTATCGCCCAGGACATCATCGACAGGCCACTGAACACTCCGCACGTCCTGCAACACGTCGAGTAGCTTTTCAATAGCCGATTCACCATGTTCTGGATAGGCAGAATGTGCCGCGCGTCCTCCGGTGGAGATCACGAATCGCAGAGAACCTTTGGTAGCGACGGCCAGCTTATTGTCGGTGGGTTCGCCGTTGATCATGAAGTAGGTTTCGCCAGGCTGCTTGCCAGTGTTTGCAACTCGGGCACCGGCGCTGCCTGTCTCCTCATCGACCGTAAACAGGAGTCCGATCTCATTCACACCTTCAGCGCGCAGGCGTTCGGCAGCAACAATCTGCGCGGCGATAATTCCCTTTGCGTCACAAGCGCCGCGTCCGTAAATCTTTTCGTCGTCTTCGCTGGATTCAATGTAAGGCGGGACGGTGTCCACGTGCGTGGACAAAACTACGCGAGGTTTGTCGCGCGTCGTTGCGATGACATTAAAGCGGCCATCGGCGACAAGCTGACGCTCGACCTGATAACCAAGACTCTCGAGGTAGCCGGCCAGGAACTCTCCAACGTTCGCCTCATCGCCGGTGACGGAGGGGATATCGATCAGTTTTCTGGTTAGTTCAAAAACGTTCATTAAATTGTATTCATCGTCCTCATTAACACTTTGCCTCAAAGGTCGAATTCAACACGTTTCGTGTAATTCGTATGATCCGTGGATCCGTTTTAGGCTGGAAGTACGAACCACGAAATACACGAAATAGCACGAAACGTCCTCACCAGTTCGAGTCATCTTCGAACAGTCATTTGAGATCAGGTAGTCGCTTCAGACGCAACTTCCTGGTGCTCTACTTCTACAATCTCGTTGACCTGTTCAAAAAACTCTTTATGTAAACGCATGACGGCTTCGCGAGCGCGCGACTCTTCCACCGCAAACGTCAAGTTTATTCGCGACGCACCCTGCGAAATGAGCGAGACATTGATGGTGCTGATAGTTGAAAATATTCGCGCCGCGATGCCAGGCGTGCTGCGCAGTCCCTCGCCAACAATACACAGAATTGCGCGCTTACCTTCGACGCTCACCGAACCGAGCTGTTTCAGCTCCTCTACGATCGCAGGCAACGATGTCGTGTCGTCGAGTGACAAGGAAACACTAACTTCAGAAGTGGTCACTACATCGACGGCCGTTCGATGACGATCAAATATCTCGAACAATGCTCGCAAGAACCCATATGCGCCAAGCATGCGCGCCGATGTCACCTGCACCGTTGTCACGCCCGTCTTGTGCGCAATGGCCTTCACCGTCTGCGGAGACTTTTGTGTCTCTGCCAGAACCAACGTGCTGCCACTTTCCGGCGAACGCGAATTACAAATACGCACCGGAATGTTTCGCTCGATCGCTGGGTAGAGTGTCTTCGGGTGCAGGACTTTGGCGCCGAAATACGCGAGTTCGGCAGCTTCCTCGAACGACAGCTGCGGAACAGTGTGCGCCTTCGGTGCCACACGCGGATCGGCTGTTAACACGCCGGGCACATCGGTCCAGATTTGAATTTCTTGCGCGTCGAGCGCAGCGCCCACGATTGCCGCCGTGTAATCTGAACCACCGCGTCCCAGCGTGGTCGTATGTCCGTTTTCATTCGAACCGATGAAGCCTCCCATCACGGGGATGCAGTCAGCTATTAATCGTGGCGCCAGTTCCTGATTGGTGCGGCCAAACGTCTGGTCCATCAGCGGTGTAGCGCAGCCGTGTTGATCGTCGGTGATGATGCAGCGACGCGCATCAACCGCCTCAGCAACAACATCGTTCTCCAATAACACCGCAGCCAACATCTCCGCTGACATTCGTTCCCCGTGAGACACAACTGCATCATCGAAGAATTTGCGACGCTGGTTATTTTCTGCGGCTTCCGATGCGGCTGATTTCAGCAGTTCGGCAAGCTGCGTTCGGTGCTGCTCAACCAGCTCGCGCATTCTCGGCGCCTTGTTCGCGAGCAAGGCATCGATTACTCGCTCGTGTCGTTCGAAGTGTTTCTCGAGGTGGGACAAAGCTTCGGCCGGACCTGCATCTAAAGCAACTCTCACACTTTCCAGCAGTGCATCGGTGAAGCCTGACATGGCAGACACAACCACAACGGGCCGCAATTCTCGTCGTTCAAAAACGATGCGAGCAGCGTTCTGGATAGCGGTCGCGCCCTCGACGGACGTGCCACCGAATTTCATGATCGTTGGCTGCATAGATAAACGGTGTAGTTTAGCACCGGCATGCAGCCACTAAACAAAGGAGGCGCGTTTTATCTAAAACGCGATGTTGAATATCCTTCGAACTGTCCAATGTCCAATGTCCGATGTCCGTGTCACCCAACGGGAATGATCAAAACGGTCCTGACTATTGTGCCTGGCCTCTCACACTAAAGAGACATTGGACATTGGACATTGGACATTGGACATCGGGAAGGACATATGGCGAACTTTGAAATCCGTTCACACGATTCTTGTCTTCCATTTGCCGCGACGAAAGACCAACGCGCTTATAATCGCCAGAGTCGAGAAGGCGATCATAATTGACAGGAAAACTCCTCGTGGGCCAAAGCCAAAAACGAACGCCAGCACATATGCCAGCGGCAGCTCCCATAACCAGAACACGAAGAGATTGATGATGGTGGGCGTCCACGTGTCACCTGCGCCATTAAAGGATTGAGTGATCACCATCCCGTAGGCGTAAAACAAAAAGCCGTACGCCACAATGCGCAGGCAGTCGACACCGTAATACACAACGTTCGGATCGTCTGTGAACAGACCAATGATCTGCCGAGTGAAAACTACGAACATTAAACCGACGAAGCCCAGACAGATCATGTTGTAGAACCCGGCAATCCATACCGCCTTCTCTGCGCGTTCCGGCTTACCGGCGCCCAGCGCCTGCCCCACCATCGTTGCCGCAGCGTTAGCCATTCCCCACGATGGTAATAGTGCAAACACCAGAACCCGCACTCCGATCGTGTATCCGGCCAAAGCATTGGCGCCAAACATGGAGATGGTTCTGATCAATCCAATCCAACTAGCCATGCCGATGAACACCTGGAACATTGCCGTCGCTGACAAGCGCAACAGCGTTCCCATAATTTTCGGCTCCAGACGGATGTGCTCTCTGCGAATATCGAACCGGCCACCGGATCTGATTAGCTTGCTGAAAGCATAAAGCACGCCGGTGCCGCGTCCGATAGAAGTAGCGACGGCGGCTCCCGCTACGCCCAATTCCGGAAACGGGCCAAGGCCGAAAATGAAGCATGGCCCAAGCAAAATGTTAATTGCGTTTGCCAGCCAGAGGACGCGCATGGCAATGGCCGCATCACCGGCGCCACGAAATATTGCGTTGATGAGGAATAACAAAAGGATCGTCGCATTGGTTGCAAACATGATCCGCGTGAACGGTACTCCGTGCTGAAGTACCCACGCTGGGGCGTCCATTAATTGCAGTAGTGTCCGCGCGAATGTGACACCGAGGACCGCAAACACAACAGACAGGATTAACCCTAGCGCGATTGCCTGGACTGCTGCGCGAGCGGCACCGTCCGGATCCTTTTCTCCCACCCGGCGCGCCACCATGGCCGTCGCGCCAATTCCCAACCCGATCGCAACGGTGTACATCAAAGTCAAAAGAGACTCCGTTAGTCCTACGGTGGCGATTGCGCCGGGACCGAGACGCGCGACCCAGAAGATATCAACGACTGCGAACACGCTCTCCATGCACATCTCAAGGACCATTGGGATAGCCAGGAGAATAATGGACCGCCCGATCGGACCTCTGGTGTAGTCATGGTGATGCCCGCCACGCAGCGATTCTCTTATCGCCGTCCATAAGCTGATTTGGTCGGCGGTTAGTTCCGAGTCAGTCGGCTCTATCGTTCCAGCTTCGGTATCGGGCATGGTTACGTTTACGCAATCGTAGTCGGGAGGGTTCGGTCCCTGCGGGCACAATGAAAGGGGCACAGTGCCCCTTGGTTAGGTCAGGGTCTTGTATCTAACTAAAAATCGATCCACGAACTACACGAATTACACTAACTAACACGAAACCTGTTGAATCATTTCACTGACATCTGACCTCATTTCATTTTGCGCGTCCAAAGTCGTCCTGCAAACGCACGATGTCGTCCTCGCCCAGGTATGGACCACGCTGGACCTCGATAAACACCAGCACTTCCTGGCCCGGGTTCTCGACCCGGTGGGCAGCGCCGACGGCGATATCGATGGCCTTGCCGGTTTCCACTATCACATCCTGATCGTCAAGCGTGACTTTCGCCGTCCCGTTGACCACGACCCAGTGTTCAGCACGTTGTGAGTGTTTTTGATAACTCAAACGTTTGCCGGGCAGCACTTCGATTCGTTTAACCTTGAAGCCATCCGCTTCATCGAGGACGGTAAACGAGCCCCACGGTCGTTGTTCGTGTTTAGGCGATTCGGTAGTCATATTTAGATTCGTCGCAACGTAACGTTGAATCCAAACTCCGTCAAGTAAAGTTTCTGCTTTGCCTCAGAGGTTCAAAAAGAAGCGGCGAGGCTCAGCCTCGCCGCTAATAAAAGAGACATCGACGGAAAGGCAAGCCTTTCCGCAAAGGTTGCGGCAGAGCCGCTGTTATGGCCTCGGTCTCAGTGTCAGGTAAACCACGTTGCCCCGGCGGTTCAGCAAAATCAACACCGGACGCGCGCCAGAACGTTGCGTGGCGGCGTTGAATTCCTGAATCGTACGCACAGGCTGACGATTGACTTCTTGTATTACGTCGCCCTGACGCACTCCGGCTTCCGATGCCGAACCCGCGGGATCCACGCGGGTCACCACCAGGCCCTGCTCGTTCGCACCCAGTCCTAAACGTGAAGCCACGTCGGGTGTCAGCGGTTCGAGTGTCAATCCGTACCTGCCACTGTCTGCGCCACCTGGAACATTTCCTTCAGCGCCACCTTCTGCCGCCGGCGCGGGCAGCTCCGCAAGTTTCAACTGAACTTTGGTATCGCGTCCGTCGCGCAACAAGGTCAACGAAACGTTTGAGCCAGGGGCCGTGCTCGCAACCTGATTCCGCAGTGCGTTGCTATCCACCACCGGCTGATCATTCAACGCGACAATGACGTCGCCACGCTTTATGCCCGCCGCTTCTGCCGGACTAGCTGGCGCCACGGAACTGACGATCGCTCCACGAGCAGCCGGTAGACCCAGATTAGCGGCCACGTCCGCACTGACAGTCTGAATCGTCACGCCCAGCATGCCGCGCCTGACTTTGCCAGTCTTGATTAACTGGTCCATCACTGCGCGCGCCATGTTTGAAGGAATCGCGAAACCGATCCCGATATTACCGCCGGACGGTGACAGTATCTGCGAATTGATCCCGACCAGCTCTCCGTTGGTGTTGACCAGCGCTCCTCCTGAATTGCCACGATTGATGGCAGCATCAGTCTGAAGGAAGTCTTCAAAGCTGCCATCGCTCAACCCGGTGGCGCGACCTTTGGCGCTGATGATTCCCGAGGTAACTGTTTGACCGATTCCGAGCGGATTGCCGACCGCAAGGACCACATCGCCTACGCGGACCTGATCCGAGTTGCCTAAACCAAGCACCGGCAGGTTGGTGGTGTCGAGTTTTAAGACCGCCAGATCGCTCGGTTGATCTGAACCCACCAGCTTCGCGTTGAAGACTCGATTGTCGGTAAGCTCGACTCGTATCTCAAGGGCTCCATCAACCACGTGGTGATTGGTCAGAATGTATCCGTCCTGGCTCACTATCACTCCCGAGCCCAGGCCTTCGGCGCGCCGCGGTGGCTGCTGCTGCGGCATACGGTCGCCGAAGAAATCGCGAAAGAACGGATCATCCATGAATGGGTACTGCTGCGATGGTCTGTTGCGTTGCGTCGATCTGACCGTCACTACCGCCGGCGAGACTCTACTGACAACATCAGCGTAAGAATTCTGCAGCGCTACCGGGGGGGCGCTGATTGGTGGGGCGCCACTCGTTGAAGCATTGAGTTTGTTCTGTCCGCTACAACCGCTGATGGACACCAGGAGCAACAGTGCACCAATAAGACCTCGTCCATAGGCGACGTTTGTAAGTTTCCTTCTCATAATGATTAATCTCTCCATAAGAATGATGTATCTATTGAAAGTGTATTTGATGTTTCGGACGTTTTACACGCTGCCTCGGGTTACCAGCTGCAGTCGGCAGGAGCAGGGGGCAGGAGCGCGCTATTAGAGCAGTTTTCCGTGCCGACTGCTCCTGCCGACTGCACCTGGCGAATTAACCCGCGTGAGCACGCGTTAACGGTGGCGGCTTTTTCTTTCGCTTTTTCCGCAGAGGCGGCGCGTAATGCCCGGTGCGTTCGAGGTCGTAGATAGTGTAGCCAGTGTCGAAGAAGTCAGTGGCGGAATTAATGCTGTCGATACTGTAATCGAAGATTCGACCGTCACTCCGCACGTACACCGAACCTCGCTTGCTCTTTAAATACTGTTCAGTTGTCAGTAGTGCGTAGAGATGCTGACGTTGTCCCAGCGTTCCCACGGGAATTGTCGGAATAAACTCCTGGCCGTCCGGCAGGCGATAAATATTCAACTCCAACAAAACGCCTCTACCGAACCGCTGTAACCGGGGAACGAAGTTCTCCGGTAAACCAAACCGCGGCTTCCGCACTACTAATTTCTTTGTTCGTTTTTGAGAGCGGGGTAACGAAAGCGGCAGTCGTTCGATGTGCTCCACCGTTGTTTCGAGCTCTTGAGTGGTTTCGACGGCCAGGTTCTCAAGCGAGGGTGGCAGGTGGGCCAGCGACTCCTGACACGCGCGGCGCAGTTTTTCAGAGCCGTCGAGCAAGCCCTGGCTCATCTGTTTCAGTGTCGCGCGGCCCGTGACGACAGCGTCGATCCTCTGCTCGTCGGTCATCTCGGCCCACAACTGATCGGGGACGATTGCCTTCGACATTTAGCAGAAGTTTACTTAATTACCAGAAGCTTGCAAGAATTTTACACGAGCCAACTCGATCCGCAGATTACGCAGATTACTTTTTTTGGAGTAAGACGGTGTGACGCCGCTTTTTCATTTAGCAAAGCGGTGAGACAGGTAGCAACCGAGAAAAGCGCCGACAGGGCCGCGCAGTCCAAAAGCTCAAGTCGCTTCGACTGCCGGTTCGCTTGCTTCCCTTGGTCTCCACACCGCCAGTATCACTCCACAGATCAGACAAGCCACGAGTTGGTATCCAATGCTCAAGAGGTAGAGGCCGAGTTTCCGTTGCTCGAAGATGACGCCTGAGATTTGTGTCGTGACAATGAAGCCAAGCCACAGCCAGAACGCCGTCTGCAAACCTCCGCCCGCCGTTTTGCTGCCGGTGAATTGCACGAAGTGGGCCAGAATGTAGACCAGCACCAGCGAGCTGATAAACGCGATGAGGTATTGGCTCCAGTGGCTGTCAGCCGCCATCCTTTCCAACTGTTCGCGTCCGACGATGTCGACGAAGATGTTGGCAAAGATTAGCCCATACCAAAGACCGCCAATCATGAAGTGGACTACGGCAGCGACGATTACCGCCAGGTAATTGATCTTCATAAGGTCTCCTTTAGGGGTTTCGGGAGTTAGAGTCTTTTTAAGCCTTCGATTTTCGTGTTATTTCGTGTATTTCGTGGATCGTCTGTACTCGACTGAAAAAGCGATCCACGAATCACACCACGAAATATGTTGAGTGATTCTTACTGACATCTGACATCTGACATCTCGTTCAGTGAAAGTCGTGTGAAGGTGCTGCAGCAACGGTAAACGACAACGGATGAATTCGTTTGGCTTTAACTGAGACCACATTATCCTGATTCTGCAAGGTCCCTTCAATCAACAGGAATGGATGGTCAACCAGGACCAGTCGATTTTTTTCGAACAGTTGAGGCGTGATGATGATGTTCGCAACTCCTGTTTCATCTTCCAGGGTCAGAAACACGAACCCCTTCGCCGTGCCGGGACGTTGCCGCACGATCACCCAACCGCCGACTTTAATTCGAGTTCCGTCCGGCACGTGTTGAATATCGATCGCGCGCGATGCTCCGAGCGTGTTCAACTGCGGCCGGTGATAAGCGACTGGATGACGGCCAATCGTTAGACCAGTGCCACGGAAGTCTGCGTCCATACGCTCCGGACGAGTCATGGGTGTCAGCGGTGAGTTACCGTCTTGTTCGTGTAACTCTTCGTAAAGCTCACCCGCCGGACGTGCCACACGTTCAACTTGCCACAGCGCGTCGCGACGACCGACCGATTTGTCCAATGTCCAATGTCCAATGTCCAATGTCTGTTTATTGTTACCAGTCTGGTCCAGATAATCATGTCCGTTTTGATCAGACCCGTTTGGTGACGCAGACATTGGACATTGGACATTGGACATTGGACCGTCCGATTTGGACATTGGACCGTCTTGAATAAAATTCAACGCTCCCACCGCGGCCAGTTTCCGAAGTTCATCTTTACGCAGCTCCGGCACACGTTGGTGTAAATCGTCGATGCTCGTAAAGGGAGCTTCTGCCCGGGCGCGCACAATCGCCTGACCCGATTCCTCCCGTAAACCCTTTACGTATTTAAGTCCCAGCCGCATCGCACGTTGGTCCCACGTCTCAAGTCCCAAGTCCAAAGTCTGTTCACCGTGTGTAGACTTGAGACTTTGGACTTGAGATTTGGGACTTACAACTGTGCACAACCAATCCGATTGCATTACGTCAACCGGCAAAACTTTCAGTCCATGCCTTTGTGCGTCCTTGACGATCGTAAACGGTTGATAAAAACCCATCGGTTGATTGTTCAGGATGGCTGCGGTAAATGCCGCCAGGTAATGACACTTCAAATACGCACTGGCGTAAGCAATCAAAGCGAAACTGGCGGCGTGTGATTCGGGAAAGCCATAAAGCGCAAACGACGTGATGGCCAGCACAATCTCATCCTGCGCTTTGCGTGAAATGCCATTGCGCTCCATCCCACGACGCAGCTTCACTTCGATCTCCTTCATGCGCGCCTCCGAACGTTTGAAACCAAACGCGCGCCGCAGTTCTTCCGCCTCCCCGCCGGAAAAATCGGCGCAGATCATCGCCATCTTCAACAGTTGTTCCTGAAACAAAGGCACGCCCAAAGTGCGCTTCAGTACTGGCTCCAGGGACGGGTGTGGATAAACCACTTCCGCGCGGCCCAGCCTGCGGTTCAAATATGGATGGACCATGTTGCCGACAATGGGGCCGGGACGAATAATCGCTACCTGCACCACGATGTCGTAAAACTTTTGCGGCCGCAGTCGCGGCAAACATGACATTTGGGCGCGACTTTCAACCTGAAACATTCCAATCGTGTCCGCCTTCTGCAGTGTCTGGTAAACCAGCGCGTCGTCCTGCGGCAGATGCGCCAGATCCACATCCTCTTTATAAGCTTCACTGATCAACTCAATTGAGTCTTTCAGCACCGCCATCATGCCGAGACCCAATAGATCGACTTTGATCAGGCCCAGATCGGCGCAGTCTTCCTTGTCCCATTGGACGACCACGCGTCCCGGCATAGATGCGGGTTCGAGTGGAACAACCGAATTCAGTTGTCCCTGACAAATGACCATGCCGCCGGAGTGTTGCCCCAGATGGCGTGGCAAGTCCTGGACGCGTTGATACAGTTGGAAGAATTTCTTGATGCGCGGGTTTCGCAAGTCGAGACCGGCATCGCGAAACTGCCGTGCAGTTGAATCCTTCGGATCTTTCCATTCCCACGTATGGACCAACCCGGCCAGGCGGCCGAGGGTGTCGTCGTCAAACCCGAGGGCTTTCCCTACCTCGCGTGCGGCCGAACGACCGCGATAGGTGATCACGTTCGCGGTCATCGCCGCGCCGAGTTTGCCGTAACGTTCATAGACGTACTGGATGGCGCGTTCGCGCTCATCGCCGCTCGGCAAATCGAGATCGATGTCCGGCCATTCGCCGCGCTCTTCCGAAAGAAACCTTTCAAACAACAGTTCCATACCGATCGGATCGACGGCCGTAATGCCGAGTGAATAACAGACCGCGCTATTGGCTGCCGACCCGCGCCCCTGGATCAAAATTCCCTGCTGCCGGCAAAACTCAACGATGTCCCAAACAATCAGGAAGTAACCTTCAAGTTTGAGTTTTTCTATCAACTGCAGCTCGCGCTCAATTTGCGGCCGGGCAGCCTCATAAGCAGGTCTGCCGTGGAGGCCGTCATAACGGCGTCGCGCACCCTCAGCCGTGCGCTGACGCAGAAACGAAGTCATCGTCTCGCCCGCCGGCACGGGATAACGGGGGAACTCGTAACCAAGATCTTCCAGCGAGAACTCCAAACGTGAAGACAACTCAACTGTGTTGTGAATCGCTTCCGGCAAGTCAGCAAAAATCTGATGCATTATTTTTGCTGGCTTCAGATAGCGCTCGGAATTGCCGGCCAGTAAACGGCCCGCTGTTTCGAGTCGCACGTGATTGCGTATACAGGTGAAGACGTCAGCGACTTCCCTCTGCGCGCGCGTCGCATGACAAACGCCGTTAGTGGCCAGCAACGGCAAATGTAAACGGTGCGCCAGATCGACTACAGCCTGGTTGCGTGCTTCTTCATCGCGTGTGAAATGTCTTTGCAGCTCGGCATAGACATTTCCCTTCCCGAAGACTTCGATCAGCATTTCCGCCATCCGCAGTGCGCCGCTGGTATCTCTTTGATTAAAGGCGGCGGCGAGTGGTCCATCGGCTTCACCGGTTAAACAAATCAAACCTTCCGCGTGCGCCGCCAACTCATCGAGAGTTACAGAACACTCACCAGGCTTGGCGTGCTTGGGCACGCGTAACTTCATTAATGTGATCAGACGACAGAGATTTTGGTAACCCGTCCGGTTCTCAACCAGGACCGGAAGCGAGAACGTTGCCTTTTGTCGAGTATCGAGTTGTTTGTCCGATGTCCAATGCCCAAAGTCCAATGTCTGTTTATCGTCACTGGCTTGGCCCATAGAAGTACCATCGTTTTGGCCAAGCCCGTTTTGTGAAGCGGACATTGGACATTGGACATTGGACATTGGACTGCCTGGGGACGTTGGACATTGAACATCGATTTCGGCCCCGATATGCGCCTTGATTCCATTTTTCCTGCCGGACAGATGAAACCGTGGACTGCCGTAAACGCCGTTGCGATCAAGCAAAGCCATCGACGGCATTTCATATTCCAGCGCAGCCGCAATCAGCTCTTCCGGCACAGATGCGCCTTCGAGAAAACTAAAGGCGGATCGCGAATGAAGTTCAATGTAATCCATCGATGTTTTATCCACAGATTTCAAATACAGCAGGAGGCAGTCGGCAGGAGGCAGAAATCTTGACAACCCACGACGTGTCCAGTCAGTCCTTCAAGTTTTATGCTAACCGTCTTACTCCTGCCTCCTGCCTCCTGCCGTTAATCGTAGGTTCCTTCAACGAACCAGTTGCCACTTTTTAACTCACGGTATAGGCGATACAGCGTCTGCGAATGTCGCTCCACTTTCGAGTCAATCGCCACATCCCACTCATCTCGCGCCCACATGTCCGCACGCCACCAATCCCCCGTCGTTCGCCATGGACCAGCAAGACCAACTACCTTTCCATAGACACTTCGATTTTTATCCCATGCGTTAACTTCCACCGGCCGCCCACCTTGCGTCTGCACGACCGCACGCAGTGCCGGCCGAAACCGCCGGAAACCGAGTGCTGCCGATTGCGGATTGCTGATTGCGGACTCTGCCGCACCTGCTGTCTGCCGTCTGCTGTCTGCGGTCTGCTGTCTGCCTTTTCCCCTTTGCCCTTTGCTCTTAGCCCGCTTTTCATTGAGCACAAAATGCTTTATCCGAAACGCATCCGGCCGGTGAGTATCTAACAACTCAACCGCACCAATGTTTTCGGCGCCCACCAGCTTCGCCAGTCGCGCCAACGTGAGTTCGAGCTTTTCCGGCTCCGGCGCCAGCGGGATAAACAATCCTGATTGCAACAAGCGCGGCTTAACCGGCTCGCAATTTATGGCAATTGCGACTACCGCGGACGCCGGTGGATGCGCCTCAGTTTCCAACAACAACAGTTTCAGAAACACTTTGTGATCTCGCATCGGATACGGCAGGTTAAGTTCCAGCTCGTGTGTTTGTTTGTTTTCCAGTTTGAGTTCGACCTTAACCATGTTGGTGGCCAACCCATAGGCGTTAAGGCTCGCGCAAATCTGATTTAGCAAGCGGGCGAGAATGAACGAAAGCGGCTCGAGTTCGCCGATCGGATATTCCAATTCGATCGAATTGCCAAACTGCGGAGCAGCAGTCTTAATTTTGAGAGAGCGTTCAGTTTTCCCAGCCGCCAGTTGCTGTAACTTCAATCCGTCCTGACCCAGCCGTTCGGAAACACCTGCTACTGGTAGATGGGCAAAATCACGAAAGGTGTGCACACCCCAAAGCTTTAGCGTTTCGATAATTTCCAGTGCGCGTTTTTCTTCAAGGCCGGTTAACGAATACTGAATACATTTGACTGGCAGATCGCCGAGGCAGGTTAGTTCTTCGCCGGGAGCAGTAAAGGTAATGCCTTTGCAAAATCGCGCGGCGTGTATCGCAGCATCCGGGTTAGCAGCAATCGCCACATTAACTTTCGATTCCAGACCACCCCGGTGGGGTGATTGAGAGGCCGTCTTTAAAACATCCTTGCCAAGCTCATAAGCCGAACCAAACAAGAGCTCACAACCCTCGACGTCGATGACTACCGTGTCGGCAGCTGTTTCTTCAACTGCAGGTGAGAAGGCGTAGGCAAAATCCGCCAGAGACACCCCGGGCTTAATTGACTGGCCATAAATCGCCGCAAACATCGCACTTTATCGGTCGTTTGGAGTTTTAAATTCGCCGAGGTGAAGATTAGCGAAAATTAACGAAAACTGTCAAGACGGGGATGTGGCCGAGTAAAGGGGCTTGCCCCCTGATGTGCGGAAGGGCTCTGCCCTTCCGTTAGCAAGTTGGTCTGGGCTACGCCCTAAATCGGGGGCGGAGCCCCCAATCGTTAGGTAGCTCTGACGGTGGGGCAGAGCCACCACCGACATCAGAGGGCAGAGCCCTTTCGCACATCAGAGGCACGACCCCACTAAGTAATTAAAACGCTCCCGCCCTTACCTGCACATCGCCATCCCGGTACAACGGCCGACGGCATTCCACCTCGAACGACAAACCTCTTAACAGATTTGCATGTGGGTATAACGTCTGTTCCGGTTTCGCTTGTGAGGGATTACGAGCGACGACTGATAAACCGCGGCGAAGTTGAGAAGTCGAAGGCGTTTGACTAGGTGTGGACCACAAACAGTTTTCCTGATTAAGTTCCAGTCCCAAAGCTGCTCTCGCTCCCACGCAACTCTCTTCCGTAATCACCAGCAATGCCGTTGACGTTGCTTCCAACGTGCGTCGAAAGCGATACCACCACGAAGAAATTATTCGCTTAGCAGACTTAGCCGGCACGTCTCCCAGATCCAACGTCACTATTCCGAAGCCGCCCGCTTGCAAAAGCATGTCGGTAGTTTTGAAGGCATGTTCCAGGTTGTTATTGCAACGGACCCACAGCAAGCGATCCAGGTGAACGCCCGCCCTTGCGGCAGTCGTGGGATCGAAGACATCGTTGGTATCAACCAGGGCGCAAACTTCTTCATGCGTTGTCGCATGGGCCAGGCTGGAAAGTACAAACGCTGTTCGTCCTGATGAGGCGGCGCCAAAAATTTCTGTGATTGCGCCGCGTGGAAGTCCGCCTTCAGTGAAACCATCGATTTGTGGAATACCTGTGGGCGTAACTTCAGCCGGCCGCTTTTCATGGACTTTAAACGCGGTGCTGAATCGCGAACTGATGGCCGACTCAATTTCTGCTTTTGAAATGGCTGCTCTCATGTTTTATAAATCCTGTAACGCAAACTCGTAACGCAAACTGTTAGTTTGCGTATTCGTTTCGTAACTTGCTTCCTGCATAGACGCCGCAAACTAACAGTTTGCGTTACATATGCCACGTAAACCTCCAGAACGATCAGCCGCAGACTTCTTCCCACCAAAAATAACTCTGCCTTCGTTGCGCGCTGCTGCTGCTGATTGCAAAGGTTGCGATCTTTGGAAACGCGGAACACAAACCGTCTTCGGTGAAGGCACTCGCCGGTCGGTAGTGATGTTTGTCGGTGAACAACCCGGCAATGAAGAAGATTTGACAGGCAAACCTTTTGTTGGGCCAGCCGGCCGTTTGTTCGATAAAGCGCTGGAAGACGCCGGCGTCGATCGCAAACAAACGTACGTCACGAATATCGTCAAACATTTCAAGTGGGAGCCACGCGGAAAACGACGCATACATAAAAAGCCAAACGCACTGGAGATTGCCGCCTGTCGCCCCTGGCTCGAGGCGGAAGTTGCGGTAGTCAAACCTGAAGTGATCGTGGCCCTGGGTGCGACAGCCGCTCAGGCGTTGCTCGGTCCGAAGTTTCGCGTTACTAAACAACGCGGCCAGCTCTTCGAATCCACGCTTGCTCCATACGTAATGGCCACTGTGCATCCTTCCTCTATCCTGCGCGCGCCAGACGATGAAACGCGGCGGCTTGAATATCGCTACTTCGTCAACGACCTGAAAAAACTCGCGGCAGCGATGAAGTAGGACAGGCATTCCTGCCTGTCCAGGGCCCCTATCAACATCGCCAGGACAGACAGGATGTCTGTCCCACCAGGACAGACAGGAATGTCTGTCCCACTTTCCCACTTGACGCCTGCTCATCCATTCGCTAATATTCGCTTGATTTTCGGTTCATAGCGAAAATAACACGCTCGGCGGACCCAAAGCAAGGTTTTGTTAGCGAAAGGAGTGCGGATGGCAGTAACTGCACGGCAACGGCAGGTCTACGACTTCATCTATCGTTATCAACAAGCGAACGATCAACCGCCAACCATCGCCGAGATTGGGAAGCAGTTTCAGATGTCTTCACCAGCCAGCGTTCATAGCATCCTGTCGGCGCTGGAACGCGAACAACTGATTAAGCGCATCCCTAACGTTAGTCGTGGAATTGAATTAGTCCCGCAGGAAAGCGACTCAGAAGAAAACCAAGTTCCCTTGCTCGGTCAGGTGGCAGCCGGCCAACCAATCGAAGCCATTCTCTCGCACGAGACGGTTTCCGTTCCGCAGAACATGTTGGGTCGCGGGCGCATGTTCGCGTTAAGAGTGCGCGGCGATTCGATGATTGACGAAAACATTCAGGACAACGACATCATCGTTGTCTCGTCGCAAGAGACAGCGGAGAACGGCCAGGTAGTGGTGGCGTTAATTGATGGGAGTTATGCGACGGTGAAGAAGTTTTACCGCGAACCGGAATTCATACGTCTCGAGCCGGCCAATCCTCAATTCAAACCAATCTTTATCAAAACGCCGGGTCGCGTGCAGATCCAGGGTGTGGTACGGGGACTGATTAGGAACTATCAGTCGAACACATCGAAGTGAACAGGATGCGATGGCCACCGACGATGATCCAAATCCGGAAATCAAGGCTGCTGACGTGTCGCTATTCGCGTTTGCGCTGACTGACTGCGTTATTGAAATAGAACCTAAATCCGCAAAGTATCTTCGTGCAGTTCACCGCACCGCCCTCGAGCTCGCTGTCCCAAACTTATTTGGACCATACATCGGCGGCTACTGGTTGACCCTCACACAGCTTGAGCAACTAAGGTTGTTGCCGGAGTGTTATCCGTCTAACGAGAGCAGATTTGTGAGACACGCGGTGGAAAGTTATTTGTCGGCGCAGAGTGTGAAGATTCAAGAATTTGGTCGGCATCAGGCCCGAAGGGCCGTCAGTGAATAGCCACGGCCGTAAGGCCGTGGATAGATTCGAATCGGACTGAGGCCCGAAGGGCCGGCAGTTGAAGCCGCCACTGCCGGCCCTTCGGGCCTCGGATGTAGGGCGACTCTTCCACGCCCTCACGGGCGTGGCTATTCACTGACGGCCCCTTCGGGCCTCTTGCTTTTAACCGGTCGGGACTTCTTTTGCGCTACCGCGCATTGCCCTTCGCTTCAACACAATTATCGCGATGCCGGAAATGATCATGGCGCCGCCGATCACCATTCTCCAGTTCAGTTTTTCATCCAGCACCACGATTCCCAGGGCGACGGCGATGATTGGTGTTACCAACGCGATGAGCATCGTGTTAGTCACGTCCATGTGTTGAACCAACCAGTAATACATGAGAAACGCGAACACCGTTCCCACGATTGCCAGGTAGAACAGCGACACGACTGCCATCCCAGACCATCGAAAGTCCAGCGGATTGCCTTCGGTGGCAAGTCCGATCAGCAGCAACGGGACCAGTCCAAAAATCATTTGACCGAAAGCCAGAGTCGCCGGCTCCATTTTTCCACCACGACTTTTCACCAGCACATTTGCATAAGCGGCGCAGGCGGAACCGATGACCAAACCGACGCTTCCGGCGAGGGCTTTTGGACCTGCGACGCTGAGTTGATCTGAAAAGATCACACCGACACCCGCGACGCCTAACACCACCCCAAAAATTTTCGCAGGCGTCATTGGCTCGTCTGGCAAATAAAAATGCGCGATCACCAATCCAAACACAGGAATAGTGGCTTGCAGCAATGCGGCCAACCCGGACGAAACATGTTGTTCGCCCCAGAAAACCAGTCCGTAGTTTAGTGTGAAAGATAAGACGCCGGTCACAGCCAACAGCGTCCAGTCTTTGCGCGTGCGCGGCAACCGAATCTTACGCGCGGTAATGAACGCGTAAAGGATTATTGAAGCGATTACAAAGCGGATACCAGCGAAGGTAAAAGGCGGAAGATCCTCAAGCCCGAGTTTAATGAAAGCCCAGGTCGAACCCCAGATGAGGCATAGCAGCAGCCATACAATTTTTGACCTCATAAGGTGTTTATCCGCAGATTACACACGCAGATTCAAACAGGCTCAGGAACGCAAACTCAAATGTCTTCATTTGAAATCTGCGGAAGCTGTGTAATCTGCAGATTAACTTTGTTCTACTCCGGAGGCGCCTCCAATTTAATAATTGCAAACGCTGCTCCCTGGGGATCAGTGAGAATGGCAAAGCGTCCGATACCGGGAATATCGTCCGCCGGCTTCATCACATTTGCGCCGAGCCCAGATGCCTTTTGGACCGTTGCGTCGCAGTCGTCAACTGCGAAATATATCAACCAATTCGGCGGAATAGGTCCCATCTCGGGGGTAATCTGCAGCATGCCCGCCGTGGGCCGGCCCTCGTTCGTAAACATGGTGTATTCCATCGGACCAAAATTCTGAACGTCCTTACCCCAACCGAATAGTCCGCTGTAGAAGTCGCCCGCCTTGCTGGTATCGGTTGTCATCAGTTCGTTCCAGCAAAGTGAACCGGGCGCGTTTACCAGGCCGGCGCCTCTATGTTGGTTCGGTTGCCACAGAGAAAAAACAGCGCCGGTCGGATCCTGAACCACCGCCATTCGGCCATGTTCCATAACGTCGAACGGGGGCTGCATGATGGTGGCGCCCAGCGACTCGGCCTTGGCAGCAGAATCGTCGGCGTTTGGCGTGGACGCATAGGACATCCAGTTTGGCGGTATGCCACGCTCTTTCATTTCCGGCATCATCTTGTAAAGGGCCCCAATCTCCTTGTCGTCTTTCTTTAACATTGTATAGACCATGTCAGGACCCATCGGGTCATCGACAAAGGTCCATCCAAACAGTTCGGTGTAAAACTTTTTTGCGGCCTCGTTGTCACTGGTGGCCAACTCTACCCAACAAAAAGTGCCGGGGGCGTAATCCGGGGTTTCCTGCATTCTTGCTTCAGACATAGCTTTTATCTCCTTGAGCAGGGCGCGCAAAAAACTCAAGGGAGACCGGGAGAGCGTTGCGCGATGGAAATGATTGGAACGATTGGGTGGATGATAACGCTGACGTGCAAAAACGGAAAGCGCTACCTACAGCAAGCTGCAAGTAGCGCAATCCGTTGTCCTAAAGAAACCGAAGTTTAAATAGGATGGCAGTTTCGCATGTACACGCTACGCTGCCGATTTTGTATCCCGAGGATCAACTGGCGGTCAGCCCGATCTCCGGTCAGCACACGAATTACTTTCGTAACTCTCGCGTTATTGCTAACGCGGTGCCTTTAGGTTTTTTTTGTGGTGGCTTTTCCTCCACCTCCGGTTACGACCCGGCAACGTCGACTCAACTTGCGTTGAATCATTCGCCCCCTTCGGCGGGTCCTCTCCTAAGGGTGCCACTCGTTTTTATTCGAGTGGCTCGAGAAAGCCTCGCGACTTTCTCTAGCAAAGCCTTTCGGCTTCGACTTAGGGCGTCATTAGAATCAACAGACCGCTGCTAACTCTCTCGCACTGTGCGTCACCGCACTGATTGCCGATCCCTTCGTCGGTCTCGAAGACCGTGACCTTCGTGACGGGGAGAGTTATACGCGAGTGCAGTTTTAAGATCAATTTTTTGTGTGTTTTATTTTTTGATTTTTGTGAAGAAAAAACTTGACTCGCATTTTCCTTAATTGCAACGCACTTTTCTCATAACAAATTCCTGCCGAGAAAACTTTCCTTTCTCAGTTCCTTCAATACTCGCCAACAGCAAACTGTTTTTTCGCTCATAACTTACGCGCTGCGGGTAGTCGTGGGTCAGATTTTCAAAAACGAACTTTGCACGCGTAGATTCTTTGAGGGGAAACGTTACCTGAGCGCCGCCCTGCGGTTGCGGCAGGAATGCCAGGGTGCCGTTTTGTTCGCGAAACTGCATAAATTCAAAAGAAACCGTGCGATTGTTTTTTACTGTGCGTCCCAAACCGAGCATCGTCGTGCCGGCGGGTTTTGACCACATTTCCTCAATCACTGCATCTCCCTGCCGGCCTTGCCAACAGCCACTGAGCCAGAAAAGATCAGCCACAGACGGTTTTGTTTGCGCCTGGACTGAATTACCAACTGCAAGTGTGACTAGAAAAAAAGCTGTTAAATGTTTGAACATGTGTTTCCTCGCACTCGGTTTACAGCGGCCGCGAAATAGACGAAAGTTTCTTGTATTTCGTGGATCTGTGGTTTTGGTTGGCCTATTCCTTCAACCTACTTAATTCCGCTTGAATCAAGTCCTTGACCTGTTCAATTTCTGTTTGACTCGTATATTTAGTGCGAGGCCAGAAAAAGCCTTTGAGACCATCGCCTTTGCGTCGTGGAACAATGTGAATGTGCAGGTGCGGCACACTCTGACTAACGCGATTGTTCATCGCCACAAAGGTCCCCTGGGCCTTCATAGCAGCTTCCACGGCGCCGGCCAGAAGTTGGGCATTCTCAAACAGCGGTTTAATGAGCGGAGACGGAAGATCGCTCAGCGTTTCATAATGTTGTCTTGGAACGAGCAGACAGTGTCCGTGAAAAAGCGGCCGATGGTCCAGAAACGCCATGGTCAGCTCATCTTCGAAAACGGTCGTTGCAGCAAGTTCTTTGCTGACGACCTTACAAAATATGCAATCCATTCGTGTAATTGGTGTTACTCGTGGATCTTTTTTTAGGCTGCATAAGAACGATCCACGAATAACACGAACCACACGAAAAACAACGAAGCGTGCTGTAGTTCGACTTATGGCAAAGCCTTTAGATACCAGACGCGCATTCTAAGATAGTATTCATCCAGTGAGTACCAAAAACAGAGACCAGTACGAGGATGTCTTCGGCGAACTAAAGAAGTGGGGCCTGCTGCTGGAGTCTGATCCTAAGCTTCCAAGTGTTTGCACCATCATTACTGGTGAGCCGATGAAGGGTTCGTGGTGGTCTCACCCGATGGCACAAACAATTTTCCAAGTTAATGAGCGGCTGGATGACCACGAGGACGTAGTTATTGCAAAACTTCTTGCAGGCAAGGTGACGTTCATCCACCGGCAGTTCTGGCCCGCACTGCTCGCTGTAGGCACGAGTAAAGAGCCCTGGCAGATGCGCAACCTTTCCGACACTCCCCAGAAGGTTCTGAAGCTCCTTAAGAAGACCGGTTCCGTGCGTAGCGACGAATTAACGATTGACACGGTTGCTCGAAAAGAGTTGAGCGAGTCAGTGAGAATATTAGAACGGAGGCTGCTGATTCACTCGCGACAAGTTCATACGGAGAGCGGCGCGCATGCGAAGGTCTTGGAGTCGTGGGAAAGTTGGGCGGCGTCGGCAAAGTTAAAAGCGGGCGAGATACCGGTGGCAAAAGCAAAGAAGAGTCTTGAGCAACGCGTGCAAGAGTTGAATGAAAGATTTAACGGCAAGGTGACGCTACCTTGGCAGTAGTACATTTTTCGTGTGTTTCGTGTACTTCGTGAAGTTCGTGGATCAGTTAGAGATCCACGAACAACACCAATTACACGAAATAACACCAAGTATGGTCGAGCAGATGACTAACTTTAAGAGCTTAGCCGCGTGTTTCCCTGTTGCTGACGTAGATAAGACCCTTGAGTGGTATGAACAGAACTTGGGTTCACCAGTTATCCGTTTCCTGCAAAACCGCCATACGTGTTTGGCATTCTGGTTCGCGATACTGTCGAGATCATGCTGCAGAGGGTTAAAGGATATGAGAAGCCTGAACTGTATTCGCAAAGGAACGGCGGCGTGTGGGACGCCTACATTCGGATAACGAACATTGAGGAGTTTTACGCTCAGGTAAAAGAACGCGTGACTGTACTGATGACCCTGCGCCAACAGCCGTATGGGGACTGGGAGTTTGAGATAAAAGATTTGAACGGATACGTGCTGGTTTTCAGTGAACTCAAGCAATGACAAGAGTCTTCGCGGCTTTGCCGCATCCGGTGCGGAAAGGCTCTGCCTTTCCGATGCACCTCTCTACTATCTCCAGGCTATGCCTTTGGGTCTTACTCTCCGATCTTGAAATCCAAAACATGGAGGCACAGCCTCCGTAATTGCAAGAGTGCCTCTGCGGAAAGGCACAGCCTTTCCGCACCGAATGCGGCAAAGCCGCCAATAGCCGACGCATTCACTCCGCAGGACGCACGGCCTTGGTGAAAGCCTTGGCGCCTAACGCGTTCAGCACCTCACCTTTTCTAACCCAGCCTCGGCGCGCAATTCCGACGCCATAAACCACGTTGTTAAGCGCGCCGGCGGAGTGCGCATCGACGGAAATCACAAACTTGATTTTTCGTTTGCGCGCTTCGCGTATCCAACGAGGTTCCATGTCGAGTCTAAAAGGATCGCCGTTGATCTCGATGGCAGCGCGCGATTCGGCGATTACGTCCAGAATCTTCTCCACGTCGCATTCAAACGGCGGACGGCGTTCGATCAAACGGCCGAGAGCGTGGCCCCAGATTTTGAAAACCGGCTGCCGCATGGCAGTCACGATTCGCTTAGTCATCTTTTCGGAGTCCATTTTGTAACGGGAATGAATGCTGGCCACGATGACGTCAAACTGTTCAAGAATCTGGTCCGGATAATCGAGATGGCCGTCTGCCACGATGTCTGATTCTGTCCCGCGTAAAATCTTTACCTTCACTTTTTCCTGGACCTCTGCAATTTCATCCCACTGCCGTTTCAATTGGTCCAGGGTAACGCCGCCGGCGTAAAACGCAGTCGGTGAATGGTCAGTGATCGTGATGTACTTCATCCCCAACGCTTCGGCAGCCATCGCCATTGCTTCAACCGAATGTTTGCCATCGGAGTAAGTAGTGTGGCAGTGGACCATGCCCTGGATATCGTCCGAAGTAATTAGGTCTTCAGGAAGTTTTCCTGCCAGAGCTGCTTCAATCTCGCCGTGGTCCTCGCGCAGTTCAGCCGGGATGAATTGCATACCGAGCCGTTTGTAAATAACGGCTTCTTTCTCCTCACTCGGCGAAAGCGTCGCGCGAGTCGTGGTTTTCTTTCCTCTCCGGGTCTTGAGGTTGAGAAGTTTGGCGACGTGGGACGGGGAACCAGTCTCCGTGATCAACGCAAGTGGAAAGTCATCTGGCGTAACCGCGGTAACAGAAACCTTTGCGCCTTCTGCGAGCACTACGTCACAAGAGCTTTCTGATTGGGAAACCACCTGGATGATCAAGGGGAAGTTCAAAAAATGCTTAATAACGGCTGAGGGCTTTTTCGCCGCCGCCACCAATCTAATCACGCCGACTGTTTCCTTGCGCCGGCGCAGCGAGCCTGCAATTTCAACCTCGCTCACATCCTTGCCCATTTGCAGGTAATCTCTGATGGGCTCTGCGATGCGTTCAGCGTGATGTATGTGTAACCGGCGTTCCCGTTTCTCACTGCGCCGTTTTGCAGAAAGAGTGTCAAGCAAACGCTGCTCACTCTTTGGTCCAAAACCCTTGAGCTCGCTAATGCGTCCTGTTTCCGCGGCGGCTTTCAACTGTGCCACCGTCGATATTCCCAAAGCTTCGTGGAGGATCTGAATCTTCTTGATAGAAAGGCCTGGAACGCTCGAGAGTTCAACGATGCCTGGCGGAAAGTCTTTTCTCAGCCCGCGCAAAACTGACGACTCACCGGTGAGGTAGAGTTGCTCAATTTGGGAAGCAAGCGCATTACCAATGCCGCGCATGGAAGTTAAAGATTTACCGCGAATAACGTCCCCGAGATCTTCACGCATAGCAGCAATAACGCGCGCTCCTGTTTGGTATGCCCGGGCCTTGAATCGATCGGTGCCGCCCTTCAGTTCGAGCAGCGCCGCAATTTCCTGCAGCGCTGCAGCAACCGCAAACTTGTCCAGTTTTTGTTTTGGTTTACCCATTTGAAAAAGTCATACGAGAATCTTTTGCCAACTTTTTAACGGATGCTTAATTTCTTGTAAAAGTCGATTTACTGGTACTCCTCCATTGCCCTGCCAAAGACGCGTTGGCAAACCTAACATAGGAATCAATTTGCTTCGCTAACGGCGGCTTTGCCGCATCCGGTGCGGAAAGGCTCTGCCTTTCCGTAAAGGACTCTATTGATCATGGAGGCTGCGCCTAATGTTTTCCATTTCCAAGGACACTCCTGCTTATTACATCACTTCAGTCACGAATAACCGGTTGCCTGTGTTTCGTACTTCTAAAATGAAGGATGTAATGTGCGACGCACTGGATGAAGCACGCACGTCCGCTAGCCTCCTACTCTTTGCTTACGTTGTGATGATCGACCATTATCACTTGCTACTCGGTTCATTAAAGGATCCGTCAGACGTCTTGCGCTTTGTCAACGGAATATCTAGTAGACGGGTAATCGATTATTTGAAACAAGGGAACTTCGAAGAGTCTTTGAACAAGCTCAGTCGCGAGCAAGGGACGCGCCGACACCGCTACTCGCTTTGGGATCATCATCCAAATCTAAAGCGAATAACGGACGAGGGCGTCTTCATGCAGAAGGTGCATTACATTCATAATAATCCGGTACGGGCCGGCCTAGTTGATCGTGCAGAAGATTATCTATGGTCCAGCATTCGTTGCTGGATGAAATGCCCTCGGGAAGATGAGCCTCTCATGATGGATATCGCTGACATCAAGTGGAAAAGCCGGAAGGCGTAGCCTGGAGACACTGGAGAGGCACATGTCGGAAAGGCATAGCCTTTCCGCACCGGATGCGGCAAAGCCGCTCTCTTGAGCGGCACACCTTACGCAGATTCTCTCTATAATCCCGACATTAACAAAATGAGGAAACGAATACGATGCCCATAGCCACTATCAATCCAGCAACTGGCGAAACGATCAAGACATTTGAAGCGCTCGACTCTCAGCAACTCGAACAGAAGCTTCAACGCGCGGCGGAAACTTTTCGTAGCTACCGCAACACATCTTTCGCAGACCGTTCTGCATGGATGGTTCGCGCGGCGCAGATTTTGGAAACTGAGAAAACTGATTTCGCGCGAATGATGACTATGGAAATGGGCAAACCAATCAAAGGCGCGATCGGTGAAGCAGAGAAATGCGCCTGGGTCTGTCGTTACTACGCTGAAAATGCTGAACGGCACCTGAACGACATGATGGTTGAAACAGATGCGACCCGCAGTTATGTTCACTTTCAACCGCTCGGCCCGGTGCTGGCAGTAATGCCCTGGAACTTCCCATTCTGGCAGGTTTTTCGTTTCGCGGCGCCGGCGCTGATGGCTGGCAACACAGGTCTACTAAAGCACGCGTCCAATGTTCCGCAATGTGCCTTGGCTATCGAAGACATCTTTCGACGCGCGGGTTTTCCGGAAGGCGCCTTTCAAACTCTGCTCATCGGCGTGGACGCTGTGCAGCACGTTATTGAAGATCCACGGGTAGTAGCGGCCACACTTACCGGCAGCGAGGGCGCGGGACGAAGCGTTGCGTCCCTTGCCGGCAAGCAAATTAAGAAGACGGTCCTGGAACTCGGTGGCAGCGATCCTTTTATAGTTATGCCTTCCGCTGACTGCCGGGCCGCTGCACAAACCGCCGTTCGTTCAAGAACCATAAACAACGGTCAGTCATGCATCGCCGCCAAACGATTCATCGTAGCTGACGAAATTTACGATCAGTTTGAACGTGAATTCGTTGGGGAGATGAAGTCACTGCGAGTCGGTGATCCGTTGGAGGAGTCGACCGATATTGGACCCCTGGCGACTGAACAAATCCTGAAGGATATAGACGAACAAGTGAAAACTTCGGTCGCTGCGGGTGCGGTCGTGTTGACTGGCGGAAACAGGATAAATCGTCCCGGTAATTTCTATGAACCGACTGTACTCGCGAACATCCCTAAAGACTCGCCTGCGTACAAAGACGAAGTCTTCGGGCCGGTGGCAATGCTATTCCGCGTGAAGAACATTGATGAAGCGATAGCCATTGCTAACGACACCACCTTCGGCCTCGGCGCATCCGCCTGGACAAACGACGCGGGGGAACAGGCACGGTTCGTCGAGGAGATCGAAGCTGGGTGTGTTTTTATCAACGCAATGGTGGCGTCGGATCCGCGACTTCCCTTCGGCGGAATCAAGAATTCCGGCTATGGACGTGAACTGGCAGAGTTCGGAATCCGAGAATTCGTGAATGTAAAAATGGTGTGGGTTAAGTAATTTCGTGTAATTCGTCGATGGCTTTTTTAGGCGCTCTAAGAACGATCCACGAAGTCCACGAATTACACGAAATAACACGAAGCTATCTATATTTACACTACCGCGGGCTTTAAGTGTAAAATGCCTTTTACAGCTGCGTTGACGGCGCATCTGCATCCCCCAAATTAAGAAAAGCTCCCCAGTTACTAAGGCGACACGGCGCTTGTGTTGATTGCGCCATCGTGTCTGTAGATTACAACCCCGACGCCATGGCCAATCTTTGCTCCATCCTCTCTCCATTCACAAACAAACGGGAAGGAAACGATGCGTACCCAAACCTCGACTAATGAATCCCTGAATACCAAGCTGCTTTTGAAGGCCCTTGTGGCCTTCAAACGCGGCGATTTTTCTGTCCGGCTTCCCGGTGAATGGACCGGTGAAGCGGGGAAGATCGCTGACACGTTCAACGACATCATCGAGTTGAGCGACAAGACCACCAAGGAAATGGAGCGCGTTAGCCGCGTGGTCGGCAAAGAAGGCAAGATCATGCATCGTGCTTCTGTTCCGGCCGCGACGGGTTCATGGTCGCGACTAGTGGACTCGACCAACCTGCTGATCGACGACATGGCACGCCCCACCAGCGAAATGGCTCGCGTGATCGGGGCGGTGGCCAACGGTGATCTTTCGCAAAGGATGGCACTTGAGGTTGAAGGCAGAGCCCTGAAAGGCGAATTCCTGCGCACCGTCAAGATTGTGAACTCGATGGTCGACCAGTTGAGTTCTTTTGCGTCGGAAGTAACCCGCGTTGCGCGCGAGGTAGGCACGGAAGGAAAACTCGGCGGCGAGGCCAAGGTGAAAGGCGTGGCGGGAACCTGGAAGGACCTGACTGACAGTGTGAACTCCATGGCCAGCAACCTCACCAGCCAGGTGCGTAACATCGCCGAAGTTACCACGGCGGTAGCTAATGGCGACTTGTCCAAAAAGATTACGGTCGACGTTAAAGGTGAGATTCTCGAACTGAAGAACACCATCAACACGATGGTGGACCAATTGAACTCGTTCGCTTCGGAAGTTACGCGCGTGGCGCGTGAAGTAGGTACGGAAGGAAAACTCGGCGGTCAGGCTGATGTGCGCGGCGTCGCCGGAACGTGGAAAGACCTCACTGACAATGTGAATTCTATGGCCAGTAACCTCACCGGCCAGGTACGTAACATCGCTGACGTCACCACCGCGGTGGCCAACGGCGACCTCTCCAAGAAGATCACCGTAGACGTTAAAGGCGAAATCCTTGAATTGAAGAACACCATCAACACGATGGTGGACCAGTTGAACTCGTTTGCATCGGAAGTAACGCGTGTGGCGCGCGAGGTGGGTACGGAAGGAAAACTCGGCGGCCAGGCACGCGTGGTAGGTGTCGCCGGAACGTGGAAAGACCTGACTGACAACGTGAATTTCATGGCCGGCAACCTTACCGGTCAGGTACGCAACATCGCCGAAGTTACTACCGCGGTAGCCAACGGCGATCTTTCCAAGAAGATTACCGTTGACGTTAAGGGTGAGATTCTCGAGCTCAAAGACACTATCAACACGATGGTGGACCAGCTCAATGGTTTCGCGTCTGAAGTTACGCGCGTGGCGCGTGAGGTAGGTTCAGAAGGAAAACTGGGCGGGCAAGCGGAAGTTAAGGGCGTAGCCGGAACGTGGAAGGACCTGACTGACAGCGTGAACTTAATGGCCGGAAATCTTACCGGCCAGGTACGTAACATCGCCGAAGTGACGACCGCAGTCGCGAACGGTGACTTGTCGAAGAAGATCACCGTAGACGTTAAAGGCGAAATCCTCGAACTCAAAGACACCATCAACACGATGGTGGACCAGCTTAACGGCTTCGCGTCGGAAGTTACACGCGTGGCGCGCGAAGTAGGCACGGAAGGAAAACTTGGGGGTCAGGCTGACGTTCGCGGTGTAGCCGGAACGTGGAAAGACCTTACTGACAACGTGAATTTCATGGCCGGCAACCTTACCGGTCAGGTACGTAATATCGCCGAAGTTACTACGGCAGTAGCTAACGGCGACCTTTCCAAGAAAATCACGGTAGACGTTAAGGGAGAAATTCTCGAGCTTAAAGACACTATCAACACGATGGTCGATCAGTTGAGTTCGTTCGCTTCGGAAGTCACGCGCGTGGCGCGTGAAGTAGGTACGGAAGGACGGCTCGGTGGTCAGGCGCAGGTGATGGGCGTTGCCGGAACGTGGAAAGACCTTACCGACAACGTGAATTTCATGGCCGGCAACCTTACCGGTCAGGTGCGTAACATCGCCGAAGTTACTACCGCAGTAGCCAACGGCGACCTGTCCAAGAAGATTACGGTAGACGTTAAGGGTGAGATTCTCGAACTCAAGATCACCATCAACACGATGGTGGACCAGTTGAATTCATTCGCGTCTGAAGTAACTCGTGTGGCTCGCGAGGTAGGTACGGAAGGAAAACTCGGCGGCCAGGCGGATGTGCGCGGTGTAGCCGGAACGTGGAAAGACCTTACCGACAATGTGAACTCGATGGCCAGCAACCTGACCGGCCAGGTACGTAACATTGCCGAAGTTACCACCGCAGTCGCGAAAGGTGACCTATCGAAGAAGATCACGGTGGACGTCAAGGGCGAGATTCTCGAGCTTAAGAACACCATCAACACGATGGTGGACCAGTTGAACTCGTTCGCTTCAGAAGTAACGCGCGTGGCGCGTGAGGTAGGCACGGAAGGAAAACTCGGCGGCCAAGCAAATGTGCCGGGTGTAGCCGGAACCTGGAAAGACCTCACCGACAACGTGAACTCGATGGGGAGCAACCTGACGGACCAGGTGCGCGGTATCGCGCGGGTCGTTACCGCGGTCGCAAATGGCGACCTGGAACGCAAGCTCACCGTGGAAGCCAAAGGCGAGATTGCCGAACTGGCTGACACCATCAATAACATGACCAACACACTCGCGACGTTTGCCGATCAGGTGACATCGGTGGCGCGCGAGGTAGGCGTCGAAGGAAAACTGGGCGGCCAGGCAAACGTGCCTGGTGCAGCCGGCACATGGCGCGATCTTACCGACAACGTAAACGGGCTGGCTGCGAACTTAACTACTCAGGTGCGCGCGATTGCTGAAGTATCGACGGCGGTGACCAAAGGCGATCTGACGCGGTCCATCACGGTCGAAGCCCAGGGCGAAGTTGCTAAGTTAAAAGACAACATCAACGAGATGATTCTCAATCTTAAGGACACGACACAGAAAAACATGGAGCAGGATTGGCTCAAAACCAATCTGGCCCGGTTTACGCGCATGCTGCAGGGTCAACGCGACAAGACAACCGTTGCGCAGATGGTCTTGTCTGAGTTGGCTCCGCTAGTCGATGCGCAACAAGGTGTCTTTTATGTAAACAACAGCACCAATGGCCAGCCGGTAATGAAGCTGCTGGGTGGATATGCGTACAAGAAACGCAAGAACCTGGCGAACGAGTTTAATCCCGGCGAAGGTTTAGTCGGGCAGTGTACGGTGGAACGTGAACGCATTCTCGTGACCAACGTTCCCACTAACTATGTTTACGTGTCATCCGGTTTGGGCGAAGCGCCACCAAACAACATTGTGGTGTTGCCTGTGCTGTTTGAAGGTGACGTCAAAGCAGTAATTGAACTGTCTACCTTCAGCACCTTCAGTGATACCCACCTTACCTTCCTCGATCAGCTAACAGAAAGTATCGGCATCGTTCTCAACACGATTGAGGCGAACACCCGAACTGAGGACCTGTTGCAACAGTCACAATCACTGGCTGGAGAGCTACAAAGCCAGCAGGATGAGCTGAAGAAGACTAATGAGCAGCTCGAGCAACAGGCAGAGTCACTGCGAGAGTCGGAAGAGCTGCTGAAGAGCCAACAGGAAGAATTACAACAAACCAACGAAGAGTTGCAGGAAAAAGCGGAACTGCTGGCGCGACAGAAGGCGGAGGTCGAAGCCAAGAACCGCGAGGTGGAAGAAGCGCGTTGGGAGATGGAAGAGAAGGCGGAACAGCTCGCCCTGACCTCGAAATACAAATCAGAGTTTCTGGCCAACATGTCTCACGAGCTGCGAACGCCGCTCAACAGCATGTTGATCCTGTCTCGCCAGCTCTCGGAAAACATGGACGGCAACCTGTCACCAAAACAGGTGCAGTTCGCGGAGACCATTTACTCTTCCGGTTCGGATCTCCTTTCGCTCATCAATGACATCCTCGACTTGTCGAAGATCGAGTCAGGCATGATGGGAATAGAGGTTTCCGATGTCGCGGTTGACGACGTGGTCGGACAACTCGAACGGAGCTTCCATCAGCTTGCCCAGGACAAGAACCTGGAATTTGTGGTCGAAAAAAGCGAGATGCTGGATCCGGTGATTCGCACGGATGATAAACGTCTGCAGCAGATTCTGATGAACCTGCTATCGAACGCGTTTAAGTTCACGGAAGAAGGAAAGGTAACGCTGCGTGTTGGACCAGCGGCCGCTGATGAAAGCTATCACCTGGAATCATTGAAGCGAGCCGGCGATGTGATCGCCTTCTCCGTCACCGATACGGGCATTGGTATACCGACAGAGACACAGCGGATTATCTTCGAGCCATTCCAACAGGCAGACGGGACTACCAGTCGCAAATATGGTGGCACCGGGCTGGGGCTATCCATCAGTCGCGAAATAGCGCAGCTGCTGGGCGGCGAGATTCGCGTACTCAGTACGCCGGGCGAAGGAAGTACATTCACGCTTTACTTGCCGCGGAATTACGCACCGGCCAGGGCAGCGACATCACCGAGCCAGACACGATCCGCAGACACCAGGAGAGTCGTAGAAGCCTGGACGCCGGTCGAAAACTACGACGACGAAGCATTCGCTTTGCTGTCGAGTCAGTCAGCCGCTATCCAGGACGACCGTAACGAAATCGAGAAGGGCGATCGAACAGTTTTGATCGTCGAAGACGATATTCATTTTGCGTCCATTCTGCTGGACCTGGCGCGGGAGAAGGGCTTCAAAGGGCTGGTAGCAACCAACGGCGCGATGGCCCTGGCGCTTGCGCAGAAATACACGCCTTCGGCGATCACCCTCGACATTCGTCTGCCGGACCGCGACGGATGGACCGTGCTCGATCGTTTGAAGCATGATGCGCGTACCAGTCACATTCCGGTGCACATCATCACCGTCGAGGAACAGCGCCAGCGTGCACTCCAACAAGGCGCCTTTAATCACGTCCAAAAGCCTGCCTCCACGGAGGACCTGGGCAAAGCCTTTGACGACATCAAGAGCTTCGCTGAACGTTCGTTCCGGCGATTACTGATCGTGGAGGACGACGACGTTCAGCGAATGAGCGTGGTCGAGTTGATTGGCAATGGCGATGTTCACACGACTGCCGTCGCCACCGGTGAGGAAGCGCTCAACCTACTCAAGGACGAACGCTTTGATTGTATGGTCCTGGATCTAAAACTTCCTGATATGAGTGGTTTCGAGTTAATCGAGAAACTGCAAACTGATCTCGGAAGATACGACTTGCCAATCATCATCTACACCGGCAAGGAATTGACTCGCAAAGAGGAGATGCATCTGAAGAAAGTGGCTGATGCAATCATCGTCAAGGAGGCCAGTTCACCGGAACGCCTGCTGGCGGAAACGGCCTTGTTCCTGCATCGCGTGGAAGCTGATCTGCCCGAGCCAAAGCGCAGGATGCTGGAGAGATTCCACCGCAGCGATCCTGTGTTAGCGGGACGTAAAGTGCTGATCGTCGACGATGACGTACGCAACATCTTTGCGCTCACCAGCGCATTGGAAGCGCACAACATGGAAGTTGTACATGCGGAAAACGGTCAGGAAGGCATTGATCTGTTGAAGTCAACACCGGGGATCGAGGCGGTGTTGATGGACATCATGATGCCGGAAATGGACGGTTACGAAGCCATCACTGCCATCCGGCAGATGGATGAGTTTAAAAACCTGCCCGTCATCGCGTTGACCGCCAAAGCGATGAAAGCCGACCGCGATCATTGTATTGAAGTAGGAGCTTCTGACTACATATCAAAGCCACTCGATATTGATCAGTTGCTGTCGCTACTCAGGGTTTGGCTGTACCGGGAAGACGAAGTTTGATAAACGGGTCAGCAAATACCGAGTTGGAAGATATCGAGATCGGTTTGCTTCTCGAAGGGGTTTACCGCGCGCACGGTTTTGATTTTCGTGATTACTCGCGTGCTTCTATCAAGCGGCGCATCATCGAACTGATGCGATTCGAAAAGCTCGGCACGGTCTCTGCATTTCAAAACAAGCTACTGCACGAACCGGCTTGTCTTGAACGCTTCATCCTCGGGCTGTCAGTCCACGCTACCGCGATGTTTCGTGACCCGACTTTTTATTCCACGTTTAGACGCAAAGCGGTGCCCCTGTTAAGAACCTATCCAACCGTCCAGATCTGGGTGGCCGGCTGTTCTACCGGCGAAGAGGTTTACTCGCTTGCCATTCTGCTGCAGGAAGAAAATCTCTACGAGAAGTGTAGGATTTACGCGACCGATATCAGCCCGGTAGTTTTACGCAGGGCCCGCGAGGGAATTTTTCCGCTCTCGGCAATGCGCGAATATACGAACAATTATCATAAGGCCGGCGGTCAACAGGAGTTTTCTGACTACTACACCGCACACTATGATAATGTCATTTTCAACCCCACTCTTCGGCACAACGTAGTTTTTTCGGAGCACAACCTGGCGACTGACGGTTCGTTCAACGAGTTCCAGGTCATCATGTGCCGCAACGTAATGATCTATTTCAACAAGGAATTACAGGCTCGCGTGCACAACTTGTTCTACGACAGTTTGAGTATGTTTGGAGTATTCGGGCTGGGGAACAAAGAGAGTTTGAAGTTTACGCCGCGGGCGGCTTTCTATCAGAACATCAACCACAGCGACAAACTCTATCGGAAGGTTCTGTAGGTTAACCTAATGGCTGGTGAGATTGTGGTAGTTGGTACTTCCCGTGGCGGCCTAAAGGCTTCGCAGGTTTTACTATCGGGCCTGGAGCATAACTTCCCCGTGCCGATAGTTATTGTCCAGCATCGTGGCAAAGATGAGAGCAGTCTCTGTGACTACCTGAATCGCACCAGCCCGTTGCCGGTTAGCGAGCCTGAAGACAAAGAGTTAATTCTGCCCGGTCACGTCTATCTTGCGCCGCGCGATTATCACCTGCTGATTGAAGGTACCGGTTTCGCGCTTTCAGTCGATCCTCCGGTCGCATATGCCAGGCCTTCGATCGATGTGTTGTTTGAGTCGGCCGTGGACCAATACAAAGACCGCACCATCGGCGTGATTCTGACGGGGGTAAATAGTGATGGGGCAAACGGGCTAGCGGCAATTAAAACGCACGGTGGGCTGACCCTGGTTGAGGATCCGGAAACGGCCGCACACCGCGAGATGCCCGAAGCGGCAATCGCTCGCGCGAATCCGGATTGGGTTTTGCCGTTGAACGAAATTGCATCCCGGCTAAACAGTCTCTGCGAAACGGTAGCTGTCAACTAATGGAACCTGACGAGAAAATAAATATCCTGATGGTCGACGACAGCGCGACCAATCTCCTGGCGCTGGAAGCTATCCTGCAGGCGGAAGATAGAAATCTCGTGAGTGCCTCGTCCGGCGAAGACGCGCTGCGTTATCTACTGACCAATGAAGTTGCCGTTATCCTGATGGACGTTTACATGCCCGGCCTTGATGGTTTGGAAACGGCCGAGCTGATCCGCGGGCGCGACAAATCTCGAAACATTCCGATTATCTTTCTGACGGCCGATAGCACAGGCGGCCGCCACCTCAGTCGGGGCTACTCGCTCGGCGCTGTTGACTACATAGTTAAACCAATAGAACCGGACATCCTTCGTTCCAAAGTCGCCGTCTTTGTCGAGCTGTTCAAGAAAACGCAGGAGGTCAAACAACAAGCTGAACTACTCCGGGAAAAAAATCTCGAGCTGGAAAATGCGAACCTCGCCCGCTTGAACATGCTGATCGCGTTGGGCCAGGAGTTGGCGTCAGAACGTGATCCGTGGCGTGTGCTGGAAAACTTCTGCAAGTCGGCGCGACAAATCATCGATGCAGAAGAATCGGCGGTTGGCGTGCTTGGAGATGAACCGGACAACCTTCGTTATTTTTTCCGTTGCACGACCCTTGAACAAAACGGATCTGGAAACCAGATTGCGGGGGTAGTAAAAAAAGCGCTGAAGCAAGTAGTGACAAAGAGAGGGGCCATACGGCTCAACGAATCTGATCAGTTGTTGCAGGACGATGAGTCCACCTCAGCCACGATCCGGTCGTTTCTCGGCGCGCCAATTTTTTCCGCCTCACGAGTTTGCGGTTGGGTTTACATGCTGAACAAGTCGAACGCCAGTGAGTTCAGCGAAGCAGACGAACGATTGGCAGCGACTTTAACGACGCAGGTGGCGATTGCTTACGAGAATGCCCGGCTGTACACGGACGCACAATCACATGCCGCCAAATTGCAATTGGAAATTACGGAACGAAAGCAGGCAGAAGTGCAGCGTGCCGAAATGTTGGTGCGGGAACAAGCTGCACGCGCTGAGGCAGAACAGGCAAACCGCACCAAAGA
Organism: Pyrinomonadaceae bacterium; assembly: GCA_035273385.1. Classification (GTDB taxonomy): domain Bacteria; phylum Acidobacteriota; class Blastocatellia; order Pyrinomonadales; family Pyrinomonadaceae; genus PSRF01. Next base: position 88,719 of record DATEPE010000001.1, read on the forward strand.
CGAATTCCTGGCGACACTGTCGCATGAATTGCGCACCCCGTTGACCGCAATTCTCGGCTGGAGTCATCTCGTCCGGACGGGGAAACTGGAACCGGTGCAGCTTGCGCGCGCCCTTGAAACGATTGAGCGCAACGCGCGTTCACAGTCACAGTTGATCGATGACCTGTTGGATGTCTCTCGCATTATCACAGGCAAATTACAGATCGAACCGCGCGCCGTCGACCTGGGTTCGATAATCGAATCCGCAGTGGAAGCAGTGCGACCGTCGTTCGAAGCGAAATCGATCAAATTTGAGATTACGATTGAACCCGATGCTGTGGTGATGGGAGATGCCAATCGTCTGCAACAAGTCTTCTGGAATCTATTAAGTAATGCTGTCAAGTTCACACCCGAATCGGGGACCGTACGCATTGAGGCGAGGCGGGTGGCACCGATGGTCCGCGTATCAGTGACCGACACTGGCATTGGCATCAAGCCGGAGTTTCTGCCGTTTATCTTCGATCGCTTCCGGCAGGCTGACGGGTCGACCACGCGTGTTCATGGGGGTTTAGGACTGGGACTCTCCATCGTGAGACATCTGGTGCAGATGCACAACGGCAGGGTGCAAGTTCACAGTGACGGTCAGAACCAGGGCGCGGTGTTCTCGGTAGAGTTTCCTCTTGCGTCCGCGTCGTCTACGCCGGTGTCACCTAATGGGTCTTCCAGGGAAGCTGAACTGGATCCGGTGCCGGCAGGGTTCTCAAGAATTCTCGAAGGACTACGCATTGTGGTCGTGGATGATGAAGCCGATGCGCGCGAACTAGTGCGGGCAATTCTCACCAGATGCGGCGGTGAAGTTAACTGTTGTGAATCCGCGGCAGAAGCCATGAAGGCAATCCGCGAGTGGAAACCAGATTTGCTGGTCAGCGACATCGGAATGCCAAACGAAGACGGCTACAGTTTGATCAAGAAAGTGCGGAAGCTAAGATCGAAACGATCGAAGTTGCCGGCAGTGGCTCTGACGGCGTACGCGACTAAAGAGGACAAGGCACGCGCGTTGGAAACGGGATTTCAAATGCACGTTGCCAAGCCGATCGAACCGGAAACACTGGTGATGTCGATCGCCTCAACCGTCGGCCGGAAGATGTGATTGACATCAGTTTCTAGTTTCTGGTTTTCTGGTTTCGAGTTTAGCGGTATATCAAAACTTGAAACTTTGAACCAGGAACTAGAAACCCTGTTCTATGATCGAAACTGAACGACTGAAGTTAATTCCCTGCGAGCTCCACCACTTCGAAGCAATTCTCAACGATCAACAAAAACTCGCGTCAATACTGCGTGTAAAACCTGTGGATGGTTGGCTTGGTTTCGACGCTGCACAAGAAGCCATGCGGCCGAGCTATGAACACCTGAAATCACATCCGGAGATTCTGGGGTGGTGGACCTACCTTTTTGTTCACAAACCTGATCAGACGTTGATTGGTCTCGGAGGATTTAAGGGACCGGTAAATGACGACGGCATGGTCGAACTTGGGTATGCGATTGCGCCAGGTTACCAACGCCGCGGTCTCGCTGCCGAAGCTACGCGCGGGATGATCAAACATGCTTTCGCACATCCGGACGTTACTCGCGTTGATGCGCACACGTTACCGACGAAGAATGCTTCAACCGGTGTTTTGGAAAAGGTCGGGATGAAATTTGTGGGTGCCGTTAACGATCCGGATGATGGTGAGGTGTGGCATTGGAGCTTGAGCCGCGATGACTACCGGGTTGATTGATTAATTTCCGGTCCTTCCTTGTGAGGAGGAACCATCGATGTTTTTAATTAGGTTTCCCGCCCCTTGGGAAAATTCTTTTTGATTGACGTTCCCCTCCCATTGGGAGGGGTTAGGGGAGGGTTTGAGGCGAACCCCTTCTTCCTTACTCTGAAGGTGGCGTCAACCTTGATTTGGATAATGCGCATTGAACTAAGTGTTATTGCGAATGTTGACGCTTCCTCCAAAACCAAAAAGCACACGCGTCGTAGGCCCTCACCTAACCCCTCCCAGAGGGAGGCGAATAATCTCTCTACAAGGAGAGTGAGGCTTAAGACGGCAGCCTCCAGTCAACCACCGGCTGGATCGATGGATTGTCCCGGCAAACCCAGATGTTTGCGTGCATCCCGGTCTTCAATACACCTTTCCGCTTTTCAATTCGTTTCCAATCTCCCGGGGTGAATGGATCGCCATTAAGCAGGAAAAACTTCGACGGGTCGTCGGTATCTTGATGGCGGATGGTGACTTGTTCCGTGGTATCGAAGCTGGTGCGAACACGTAGAAACGTCTTCCCTCGTCGCCGCCGGTAACCGAAGACTTGCCCGTCATACAAGGTCAACTCGCTGCGGTCGCACCTGAGAGAGGCTGGCGGACCGATCCTGCGCTCCTGTGCCTCACTGAGTGCGGGCACCAGAAGAACTATTAGAAGTACGACAACTCGCATAGAACACTCTCAGCCCGCGAAGCGGGCGATAGCATAAAGCCTGGGGCGTTAGCCCCAGGATCGAGCCAGGAAAATGTGGCAAGCCCGCGAAGCGGGCGATAGCGCGTTAGAAAGAATCACAGCGTTCCCATTTTTAAAACAAAACGATAGTAGAGGATCGTTATGCAGCTGTCGCCCTCTTCGAGGGCTTGGCGAATCTTTTCTGCCTGTTCCCGGGGCTCACGCCCCGGGCTTTATGCTAGCGCGCGCTCCGCGCGCTGCCCTCCCAATCTTGCCTGGTCTAGCCTCTGAAAAAACAAAGGAGTGTTTCCGAAGAAACACTCCTTCAAGTTGCTACTACCTTTCGCGCTTACTTCCCGGCGCGATAGGTGGACCACATGGTGTCCTGGCGATCCGCCTGACCTAAACTAAACTTGTACATGCACGGATCGTCCGTGTAGTCCATAAAGTTCTCGTATGGATCCACACCGGGGTTGCTCGGGCCTTTACAAGTATCCAGGTTTTTCGTTGGGCAGCCATATGTTGGCCCGCGCTCGGCCGGTGTATCTGCTACACCATCATTACTGCCGCTGCAGCCACCCTGGAATGTGTGATAGAGACCCAGCCAGTGGCCCACTTCGTGGGTTCCTGTGTCACCTTCGTTGTAGGGAACGTAGTTGGAACCGGGGAGTGAAGCCCAGTAACAAACCACGCCATCTTGAAGCGGCGCACCTGCATATTCATTCGGGAACGTAGCCCAACCCAAATACCCGCCGCCGCTGTTAGTGTAAAAGTTGAGATCGTCGGCAGTGCCGGTGTGAAGCGCGTTCTTCATTTGCGCCTGAGCAGCAGATCCCGGGCCAGCTGCATACCAGGTATTGTTCTGAGTTCTATCAACGCTCGCTTTCACGAAGCGGAATGATGTGTTGGCAGCCGCGGTCCGATACGCCGGTGTATCAAGACCGGAAAAATGCTCATTCATCGCGTTGATCTGAGCATCCAATGAACTCTCGGGAATGTTACCGACGCCGTCGGATCTATAGACCACGTGGAAATGTACAGGGATCGTAATTTGGCCATTATTATAAATGCGGGCCCCATCGTCCTGACCTCCGCCGCCACCGCCACCGCCACCGGGTCTTCCGCCGGCAAGACCGCGATTACCCCTGACAGTGTTTTCGATTTCTTCCAGCTCAATATCGTCAACGTGACGTGTCGAGCATTTTCTGCCCGCGTCAATGAACGCCTTTTTCGATTCGAATACGACGCCGTCCGGCGCGACTACCCTACCGTTTGAACGCTCGGCCGCTTGTGAGCCCGGATCTTCCGGACGGCCTTGAGCGCCAACCGGTTCGAGGTGAAAGCCCACGGCAACAAAAGCCACGGCCAGTGCAATCAGAAAACCAGAAATGAGGAACTTTTTCATCTGTATCTCCCTAATTTGATTGTAATGCCCAAGAAATGGGGGAACCCAGGTCCGCGAAGGCCTGATACTATAATGGCGATCCGATTTTTCTACCAGCAATTTTTCGATTCCACGGGCGCCGCAACCAGGAAGCCTGGGTGGCCCGTTGTAACCAAATAGGGGCTTGCATATGGAAGACTTCGAAAAGCTCGGCGCCTTCTACCTAGGAAGGCCTTACGACCTTAAAGAGAAGAAACCAAAGGATGGTTTACTACTCTACGATTCGAAAGATCTCGTCACCCACGCGGTCTGCGTCGGAATGACTGGCAGCGGTAAGACCGGCCTGTGTATCGGCCTGATTGAAGAAGCCGCGCTGGACGGAATTCCCTCGATCATCATCGATCCGAAGGGGGACCTGGCTAACTTGTTGCTCACCTTTCCCGAGTTGCGCCCGGAAGACTTCGCGCCCTGGGTTAATGAAGAAGATGCACAAAAGAAGGGACTTTCCGCCGCCGACTACGCGGCCCAACAGGCAGAGTTCTGGAAAAAAGGCCTTGCGCAATGGGGACAGGATGGAGCGCGCATTAAACGATTGCGAGAAGCGGCGGACTTTCGCGTCTACACGCCGGGTAGCAACGCGGGCATACCGGTTTCAATTTTAAAATCTTTTGCGGCGCCACCGCCGCAGATTATCGAAGACGATGAGCTCTTAACTGAACGAGTAAACACTACGGCTACCAGTTTGTTCGGTCTGCTTGGTATCGACGCGGATCCGATCAAGAGTCGCGAGCATATTTTGCTCTCAAATATTCTCAGCAAGGAATGGTCTGGCGGTCGTGCTCTTGATATCGCTGGTTTGATTCAGCAGATTCAGTCCCCTTCCCTCGCCAGGATCGGCGTCATGGATCTTGATTCGTTCTTCCCGCCGAAAGATCGTTTTGAGTTGGCCATGTCGCTGAACAACCTGCTTGCAGCTCCCGCGTTTGCGGCATACATGGAGGGTGAGCCACTCGATATTCAAAACATTCTTTACACACCAGCGGGCAAACCGCGCGTTGCGATTTTCTCGATCGCACATCTTAACGATGCGCAGCGAATGTTCTTTGTTTCCCTGCTCCTGAATCAAATGATGGGGTGGATGAGAACGCAATCAGGAACAACCAGCTTGCGCGCCATTCTCTACATGGATGAAATCTTCGGTTACTTTCCACCGGTGGCAAACCCGCCGACGAAGTTGCCGCTGTTGACACTGCTGAAACAAGGACGGGCATTCGGACTTGGCGTGGTGCTGGCTACGCAAAATCCTGTCGACCTGGATTACAAAGGCCTCGCTAACACCGGCACCTGGATCATTGGACGCTTGCAGACTGAGCGCGACAAGGCGCGCATCCTCGAGGGTTTGGAAGGCGTGGCCGGCGGAACCGGTTTGAAGTTTGATCGCCAAGACATGGAACAAACACTGGCGGGTTTGGAGAGTCGGATCTTTGTACTGAACAACGTGCACGAAGAAGGAACCGAAGTTTTCGAATCGCGCTGGGCCATGTCGTATCTGCGTGGTCCGTTGACTCGCAACCAGATCAAGACGTTGATGACGCCAGTAAAATCCTCAACCGGCACTGTGACCGCGTCAGAACCTGTCAGCACGCCGGCGCCTACCGCTGCCAGCCCGGCGACCGGGCCTGCTCCAAAGACACAAGAGCCTCTATTGCCGCCCGAGGTACCGCGTTCTTTTGTCCCGGTCAGGAACAACGGCAATGGAACACTTGTTTATCACCCGATGGTGATCGGCGCTGCGGATGTTCGGTTCAGTGACAAGAGAGTGGAGACTACGAAGCAGCTTTCGGTACTGGCGCCTATTGCCTCCGCCGGTGTGGTCGCTATCGATTGGGAAGCCGCATCGCACGTCGATATACCGGTATCAGATCTGGAACAGGAACCCTCAGAAGGGGGCCAGTTTGCTGAGTTGCCGGCTGCCGCAGCCAAACCTAAGAACTACGACAAGTGGCAGAAGGATTTCGCCAACTGGCTCTACCGCGGACAAAGATTGGAGTTGTTGAGGAGTCCACGTCTCGAGCAAAGCTCAAATCCCGGAGAATCAGAACGCGATTTTCGCGTGCGGCTGCAGCAGCACGCGCGCGAGCAACGCGACGCGGCAGTAGAGAAACTTCGCCAAAAATATGCGCCGAAGATCGCGGCATTGGAAGAAAGACGACGGCGGGCGGAGCAAGCGGTGGAACGCGAATCGGAGCAGGCCTCGGATCAGAAAATGCAGACGGCGATTTCGTTTGGGACGACCCTGCTCTCGTCGTTCCTGGGTCGCAAGGCCGTCAGTCTGACGACGCTAGGTCGAGCTACGACGGCGGCTCGTGGGGTCGGACGTTCGATGAAAGAATCGCAGGACGTCGGTCGTGCGCAGGAGACTGTAGCCGCAATCAACCAGCAACTCGCCGAACTCGATGAACAGTTCAAAACAGAAACAGCGGCATTGGAACGGACGTACGACGCTGAAAGCTACGCGCTGGAAACCGTCACCATGAAGCCCACCAAGGCTAATATCAATGTGCAGCTGTTAAGTCTGGCCTGGACGCCTTATTGGCACGACTCACAGGGACAGATAATCCCCGCGTGGCAGTAGACGATAACCCCCTTATTCTTGTCCCCCTCCCGTTGGGAGGGGTTAGGGGAGGGCTTGGCGGGGCGCTCTAAATTTTTCGTTTGAGGGAAGCGTCAAGATTCAGTCAATCGAGTTTCCCTACGTTTGAATTATGCTGGTAACAAAGACTGCGCGATCACGCGAACGTTGAGACTTCCCCCAAAAAGCCAAACTTAAGCTGTTGTAGACCCTCCCCTAACCCCTCCCACTGGGAGGGGAATTTCGCGGGCTGCTTCTACAGCCCTCCCCGCATCAGACAATCTACATCTGATCGATTGAACATCGCGCCGATCATTTCTGCCCCTTAGCACATGAAAATGAAACGCGGCTAAAATGTCAGGCGTATACAATTCCACGATATGGCTATCGCTGTAGGCACAGTTTTAGGGCGTTATGAAATCCGTTCCTTGATCGGAGCGGGCGGTATGGGCGAGGTTTACCTGGCTCAGGATACACAGTTGCGCCGCCCCGTAGCATTAAAGTTATTGCCTCCAAACTATACCCAGGATGAGGACCGTCTACGCAGATTTGAACAGGAAGCCTACTCCGCCTCTGCGCTGAATCATCCGAATATCTTAACCATCTACGAAATCGCGCATTCAGATTCATCGCGATTCATCGCGATGGAGTACGTCGAAGGCGAAACCCTACGCCATCACCTCTCGGGCACAGCTGCGCAATCTGGTGAAGGCCTACTCTCAGGCAGTGGGGTCCGTCTGCATGAAGCACTCGACATTGCCATCCAAATCGCCTCCGCGCTGGCCGCGGCACAGGCTGCGGGTATTGCTCACCGGGACATCAAGCCGGAAAACATCATGCTGCGGCGTGATGGTTATGTGAAGCTGTTAGATTTTGGTCTCGCGAAGCTCGTCGAGCGTCCTGAAACGACCGAGGACGAGGCTCCGACGCGCGCCCTCGTAAACACCAATCCCGGCTCGGTCATGGGCACGGTGAATTACATGTCGCCCGAACAGGCCCGGGGACACACTGTGGACTCGCGTACCGACATCTGGAGCCTGGGCGTGGTGCTTTATGAAATGGTCGCCGGCCGTGTGCCTTTTGAAGGTCCGACGCCCAGTCACGTAATCGTTTCCATACTCGAAAAGGAACAACCACCGCTTGCTCGCTTCCTGACTGATGTCCCCGAAGCTCTCGAGTGGATCATCACTAAAGCGCTGACCAAAGACCGCGACGATCGATACCAAACTGCGCGTGAAATGCTGACAGACTTAAGGCGTCTGAAGCAGCGGCTCGACGTCGGCGCCGAAATTGAACGCTCCATCGCGCCCGACGGGACTAGTCCACACATAACCACGGACGCCCTGCGAGGCGGTTCCACCATGTCCGGCTTTCCACTGCATCAGCGTACGGCCGCCATGCCTCCGGCGCCGACCACTTCAAGCGCCGAGTACATCGTGCAGGGGATCAGCCGCCACAAGATCGCAGCGAGTATCGTGCTGTTTTTACTAATCGGAGCCGGTGTCGCCGGCATGGCACTCTGGTCAAAGTTGGGAAGAACGGCGCCGTCAACGTTTAGCCGGATTCGTTTATCGCAGATAACTAACAGCGGTAGCGCGAACATTGCTACGATCTCGCCGGATGGGCGTTACGTGGTCCACGTGGCCAACGACGGAAACAACTCCAGTCTGTGGGTGCGCCAGATCGCGACGTCGAGCAACATACAGATCGTACCGCCGGCTGAATCAAGATATATCGGGGTCACGTTCTCCAGAGACGGTAACTACATCTATTACGTAGTCTATGAAAAGAACAGTCCCATGGGGGTTGTGTACCGGATTCCCGCGCTTGGCGGGCAACCAGAAAAGATTGCGCAGGATGTAGATACGCCTGTCACTTTTTCGCCGGACGGTAAGCGATTCGCGTGGATACGCAATTTTCCGCAGTCAGGCGAGACGGCGCTCTTAGTGGCCAACATCGACGGCAGCAACGAACAAAAGATTGCCTCGCAGCAGCGTCCCACCCGGTTTGCGGCGGGCGCGCCGGTAGGACCTGCATGGTCACCCAATAGCGATATGATCGCCTGCCCGGTGGTCTCGCCCGAGAACGGTGTCGAGCGCCACCGCATCTCCCTGGTAGACGTAAATTCCAAAACGCAAACTGATGCGTCGCCTCACCGTTGGTCGTTTCTGCAGCAGCTGGTTTGGACCCCCGACAGCGGCGGCATTATTCTGACCGCGCAGGAACAGAACGCGGAGCCCAACCAGGTTTGGTATTTGCACCAACCAGGCGGCGAGGTCGATAGAATTACCAATGACCTCAATAACTATAACGGCGTAAGTCTTAGCGCCGACGGCCGGTCGATCGCAACTGTGCAGACTCAGGTCACGTCTAGTGTCTGGGTGGCGCCGAACACCAATGCGAATCAAGCAGCAAAACTTGGATCCGGGAATAACGAAGGCAGTAATGGTTTGGCGGTGATGCCAGACGGGCGCATCGTCTACACAGTATTCGGGCCTGGCAAGTCGGACCTTTTCATTGTCAACGCGGATGGAAGCAATCAGAAACAGCTGACCACGAACGCGCTAAACGCCCACGCCTCTGTTTCATCTGACGGACGCTACATCGCGTTCACTTCAACGCGTACAGGTCCGCCTCATATCTGGCGAATGGATAGCGACGGTTCGAACGCGAAGCAAATCACCGACGGCTTCGGCGAAGTGACGCCCGTTATCAGCCCGGATAATAAGTGGATTGTTTACCAGGGTATCTCCGACACCGGCATGTGGAAAGTGCCAATTGACGGCGGCAAAGCAGAAAGGGTTACCGACAAGCTTACGAGCCAACATGCAATCTCGCCGGATGGAAAACTGATCGCCTGCCGCTACCGGGAGCAGGATCTGAGTCCGTTTAAGTTGGCGTTAATTGATTTCAATACGGGCCAAACTGTAAAGACCATCGACATTCCGCCCACCAACAACATTCTTGATTGGAGCGCCGACAGCACCCAGGTTCTGTATGTTGACACGCGTAACGGCGTCTCTAACATTTGGAGCCAGCCGATAACTGGTGGGGCACCTAAACAACTGACCAACTTCAAATCGGATTTGATTTTTATTTTTGATCTATCGCGGGATGGAAAACAGTTGGCAGTTTCACGTGGGACAGTTTCCAGAGATGTGGTATTGATCACCGACGCCGGCTAGGGCACCGTTCGTGAGGCTTCCATGACAAAGATAGCTATCAAATACGGGCTGCTGATTACGGCCGTGGTTGCTGCGTGGATTGTTATTGTTCGGTTCGGAATGGGTGTTGAACCAGAATCAAAGGCAAATATTATTGCGCCGATTCTTTTCAATATTACCGCCATCATCGCGATCTTTCTGGGCATGAGCGCCCGCAAGCGCGAACTCAACGGCAGCCTGGGGTTTAAAGAGGGGGTGAAGACCGGGATGGCAATCTCCCTGGTCTATGCCGTTTCCGCTTGTCTGTTTTTTATGATCGAGTATCTGGTAGCGGGTCCGGAACTGCTGATGAGCGAAGGCATTGCGCAAGGCCGCCCGCTGTGGCAGGCGGCTGTATTTGCCTACGCCGGCCTGTTCTTCGTTTCTCTCTTCTTCGGCCTGATCTACTCGACGGTGATTGCCTCAATCCTCGCCAAACGCCGCAGTGAAGAGTCGTCCGAGATTATTTGAACTGCGACGGTTGAATGGTCGAATCATTTACCATATATCATTTCACATTTTTCATTTGTCATTGGTGTTCAACGTGAGTGCTGAGCGTCATCACGTTCGAATGTCTCAGGGACGGGGGGCATCTTTGCTCCCGCTCTTAATGAAACGCCGCGCGCAGCGCGTCCTCAAATGGCAAATGAAAAATGTGAAATGATTTATGGTAAATGATCCGACCATTCAACCCACGAGTTCGCGAGTCATCCAAGCCGACTACGGAATTAGGACAACCTTCCCGATGTTCTTCCTCGACTCCATGTAGGTGTGTGCGTCTGCCGCCTGTGCGAAGGGGAATGCTTTATCAACGTGAGGTTTGATCCAGCCCTCTTCGATGCCGCGTACGATTGCTTCTACCCACTCCTCAACCTTCTCTGGTTCGTGCCACATGTGACCGAGGTTGAGGCCAAACGCTCCCCGGTTTTTGTTAATCAACGCGATTGGGTTGAATCTTGGCATCTGCAGCGCGGCTTTCACCATTTTTAGTTTCCCGGCCAATCCATTTGCCGAAGCGACCGACACTCCAAACATCCCGAGCCGGCCAGTATGACGTAACGCCGCAAAACTTTTCTTCCAGTGGTCGCCGCCAATCGGATCTATTACCAGCTCAACGCCGCGACCGTTCGTTAACTTCTTTAACTCCGGCAGCCAATCCTGATTGCGATAGTCTATCGGATGGTCCAAACCACGCTGTCGCAAAAATTCGTGTTTGCCTGGACTTGCCGTTCCGTAGGTCTTTGCGCCGATGTGCCTGGCAATGTCCAGGGCGGCGAGTCCGACGCCGCCGCCGGCATTGTGAATCAGAACTGACTCGTCTTTGCGCAATCCGCCCATGACCACCAGCAGCGCCCAGGCAGTCAGATAATTGACCGGAACTGCGGCAGCTTCTTCGAAACTCAACGATGCAGGTTTTTCAAACAACTGCTTTTCTTGCACGACCACCTTGTCTGACTGGCCGCCGAAGCGAGTCATCGCCAGCACCTCGGTACCGACGATTGAAGAATCCACGTCCTGCCCGACCGCTGAAATAACCCCCGCCACCTCATATCCCATGACACAAGGTTTCTTTGGTCCATCGGGATACAAACCCTGGCGCGCGAGGATGTCTGCAAAGTTGAGCCCGGCCGCTCGCACGTCGACCAGAATCTCGCCCGCACCCGGTTTCGGATCAGGCTTTTCTTCCACGCGGAGCACGTCGACTCCACCGCTCTTGGTCGTAACTATCTGGCGCATGTCTTGAAAGAAAGTAATCCGCAGATTACGCCGATTACACAGATGAGATCCAACAGCTCAACAAGACCGCTGGATCCGAATCTGCGTAACCTGTGAAATCTGCGGATAAAGGTCAGCTGGCGCTCTTGGCGGCAGTGTCTGACGTGCCTTTGTTTGGCTGCGGAGTGATACGGAGGTATGGCTTGGGAGCCTTCCAACCACCGGGAAACTTCTGCTTCGCATCTTCGTCTGATAAAGACGGCACAATGATTACGTCCTCGCCATCTTTCCAGTTTACAGGCGTGGCCACACTGTACTTCGCGGTCAGTTGCAGCGAATCAATCACTCGCAGAATCTCGTCGAAATTGCGTCCGGTGCTGGCCGGGTACGTGATCATCAATTTGATCTTCTTGTCCGGACCGATCACAAAGACGGACCGCACGGTAAACACATCACTGATTTCCGGGTGAATCATGTCGTAGAGTTCAGCGATCTTATGATCGGGGTCGGCAATGACCGGAAAATTAAGCGCAGTACCCTGTGTTTCTTTAATATCTTCGGCCCATTTGGCATGCGAGTCAGTCTTATCAACAGACAAGCCGATCACCTTAACACCCCGGCCATCGAATTCAGGCTTGCACTTTGCTACGTAGCCCAGCTCGGTCGTGCAAACGGGGGTGAAGTCTTTCGGGTGTGAAAACAACACGGCCCAACTATCGCCAATCCATTCGTGAAAGCTAATCGGTCCGTCGGTAGTGTCTGCTTGAAAATCGGGTGCGATGTCGCCTAAACGTAAAGCCATTTCGAGTCTCCTTCCGCTAAATCACTAAAAATCGGTTCCCTCGAAATTGTTCAAGGGGGGTTTGGGTTGTGACGTGTATTGAGTCTGAAGGCTTTTACATCCAAAGGCTCAGCCAAGTCAAACATTCCGGCTGAGACCCGGCACAAAGTCGAATACCAGCCTTACGAGCAACGAATTAGAACCGGGAGCGGTAGCGACCGGGTGGTGTAGTCGGACACGTTTCGTGTAATTCGTGTAATTCGTGGACCCGTTTTTTAGACTGCACAAGAACGATCCACGAATAACACGAACCACACGAAAGGACACGGGTCTTGTGCAAAGCACGCCTCACTCCGTTTCGGCCCGTTAACGCGATAATGCTATTATCCCGTTCCCCCTAAAATCCGTCTCCCCCGCGCGTACTCTATGGTCAGCAAAGTATCCATCGATTACGAGCCTACCAGTTTTGCCGGCAGGCAAAAGCTACCGGCCGACGTGTATCACGCGATCTTCAGCCTCTCGACGGAACCCATCGCATTGATTGGCCCGGATGGCTCTTATCTCGAACAAAACGCCGCACACGTTCAATTGCTCGGCTACGACGATCAGGAGTTGGTCGGCCAGACCCCGGCAATACATTTAGGCCCGGAAGTGCTTGAAGACATGCTCCGCGCCTTAACTGAGCACGGCGAATACCGGGGCGAAGTCTTCAGTAAAACAAAATCCGGAGAGACAAAACAGATTGAGCTATGCGCCTTCCCCATGCGAGACGAAGCGGGCGAACCAGTGTGCTTCGTCGCGATTGAAAGGGACATCACTGAGCGCAAACGGACTGAGGAAGAAAGTCACGAGTTGATTAAGCGAGAGCGCGCCGCCCGAGCTGAAGCAGAAAAAGCCAACCGTCTCAAAGATGAATTTCTCGCCACGTTGTCTCACGAGTTGCGCACTCCATTGAACGCCGTCATCGGCTGGTCACGAATGCTCGGCTCTGGTCGTTTAGATCGCGAAGATGCGCAGCACGCGTTGGAAGTTATCGAGAGGAACGCCTGGGCGCAGAAACAAATCATCGAGGACATCCTGGATGTCTCGAGAGTAATCACCGGCAAACTGCAACTGAATTTAGGTCCGGTGGATCTCGTTGCTATTGTCGACGCTGCACTTGATGCGGTCCGGCCGGCAATGGAAGCCAAAGACATTAAGATCGAGACCTTTATCGACAGTAGCTTGAAAATGATTTCCGGCGACGTGGACCGTCTACAGCAGGTCATTTGGAACGTTCTTTCAAATGCGGCGAAATTCACGCCCGCCGGCGGCCAGGTCCAAATAGTCGTAAACCAGACTGGTACGCACGTTCAAATTACCGTCTCCGATAGTGGACCTGGTATCGATCCTGCGTTTTTGCCACACGTGTTCGAACGATTTCGTCAGGCCGATGGCTCGACCACTCGCACGCATGGCGGACTTGGACTTGGACTGGCGATCGTGCGTCACCTGGTGGAACTTCATGGCGGCACCATTGCCGCTGAGAACCGCACGGATGGGACGGGCGCAATCTTCACCGTGCGTTTGCCGTTGCCTAGTGGTGAACTTCATTTCGAGAAAGCCGCTATCGCAGCCGCGGCTTTTCAGGATGCGCCCACTTTGGATGGACTGAGAATTCTGCTGGTCGATGACGAGCCCGATACGCTTGACCTGATCAACGTTGAGCTGGCGCAACATGGCGGGGATGTCACGGCCGTCACCAGCGCTGCGGAAGCGCTTTCATTGCTGGAGAAGTCGAAATTCGATGTGTTGATTAGTGACATTGGAATGCCGGAGATGGACGGCTATGAATTAATACGTGAATTGCGAAAACGTGAGATCGGCACTGATGTTCGACTGCCGGCGGCCGCACTTACGGCATATGCGCGAGTCCAGGATCGGATGCGTGCGGTGCTTGCCGGATACAGCACACACATTGCTAAGCCAGTGGAAGCAACCGAACTCATTACGGTGGTCGCCAGTCTGGCCGGACGCTTAGGTAAGGGATAGCGAGTTAGAACCGGGAGCGGTAGCGACCGGGTTACGTTATCGATTCCGCCCAGCCCAACCCGGTCACTATCGCTCCCGGTTCTAATCCGTTTGCCTTTCGAAACCTCACCATAGTTCCCTGCTACAATCCGCACATGACGAAGCGTTGCGCATGGGCCAAAACCGATTTGGCAGTCGCCTACCATGATCGAGAATGGGGTGTGCCGGTTCACGATGACCGCACTCTGTTTGAGTTTCTAATTCTTGAAGGCGCGCAGGCCGGTCTCAGTTGGGAGATCATTTTGCGAAAGCGGGACGCGTATCGTCGTGCTTTCGACAACTTCGATCCCAAAAAGGTAGCGAAATACACTGACCAGAAAATCAATCGACTGTTGTCCGACGAAGGCATCGTCCGCAACCGGCTGAAGATCAAGTCGGCGATTCTGAACGCGAAATCTTTTCTTGATGTACAAAAAGAGTTTGGCAGCTTCGACGCTTACATCTGGCAGTTCGTCAATGGCATCCCGAAGCGACGGAAAAGAGGCGCACCCGTTCCGGTGTTCACCGCAGACTCGGATGCGATTAGCAAAGACCTGGCACGGCGCGGGTTTAAGTTTGTCGGGACAACTATCTGTTACTCGTTTATGCAGGCAGTCGGCATGGTCAACGATCACGATCATGATTGCTTTCGTTACCGCGAAGTGGCGACGGAGACGAATTCATCGTGAATCCCTGGCGCGGCCTTGGCTCATTACCGCGCGAGGTTTGGTATTTGTGTCTGGCGATTCTAATCAATCGCGCCGGCACAATGGTGCTGCCGTTCCTCACCCTTTATCTGACAATTGAGCGTGGGTTTCAGCCAGCTTCTGCCGGGTTGGTGCTAACCGTCTACGGAATCTGCGCCATTGTAACGGCGCCATTGGCAGGCCGATTTTCCGACAGGTTTGGCGGGCTGCGCATCATGAAGTTGTCGCTCGTTCTGAGCGGCCTCATTCTCTTCGTCTTTCCATTTGTCACTTCGCTCACTGGGATATTTGTCGTCTGTGGATTGTGGGCATTCACCAGTGAAGCATTTCGCCCGCCAAGCATGGCCATCATCGGCGACCTGGCAGGCCCGGAACGACGCAAAGCTGCCTTCGCCCTGAGCCGTCTCGCAATCAATCTGGGCATGAGCATTGGACCGGTGATCGGCGGGTTCCTGGCCATGCGTTCATACCAACTGCTGTTTTTCGTTGACGGCTCGACGTCGCTCCTGGCCGGACTGCTTCTGGCGCTTTTGCCCTGGAGAACCCTCCATCGCAGCAACAAGGATCTGCTGGCTGCCGCGAGAGACGAAACCGAAGAACCAACACCTGCGCTTCGGTATTCAGATGTTTTAAAAGACCGTCGTTTCACTTACTTCTTACTCGCGATGCTTCCGATCGAGCTGGTTTTCTTTCAGCCGTTGGCGGCCATGCCGTTGTTCCTAGTGCGAGAGTTGCAGATGACCGAAGCCGGGATAGGGCTTCTGTTCGCGATTAACACAGTAATCATCATCATCGTCGAAGTCCCTTTGAACATGGCGATGGTTAATTGGCAGCATCGCCATGCACTCGCCCTGGGCGCACTATTGATCGGGCTGGGATTCGGAGCGTTGATCCTCATTGACGGGGTCGTCGGCGCGGCGATTACAGTGGTGATATGGACGTTCGGAGAGATGATCTTCCTGCCGGCGAGCGCGGCATACGTTTCTGACGTCGCCCCACGCGAACAGGCAGGCGCTTACATGGGTCTATATTCGATGGGTTTTAGTGTGGCTCTGGCCGTAGGTCCATGGTTGGGTACGGCTGTCATGGAACGCTTTGGAGCATCAGCAGTATGGACGGGAACCTTTGTGTGCGGTCTCATCACCGCAGTGATGATTTGGTACTTGAGAGTCGAAGGGCACAACAAGAGAGCTACCAAATGATTTGCCCAAAGGTCGAATTCAAAATGTTTCGTGTAATTAGTGTTATTCGTGGATCGTTTTTTAGACTGCAAGAGGTACGATCCACGAAACACACAAACTAACACGAAACCCTCTTGTTACTAGTCGTAGGCTAGGGAATGATTTCCGGACCGCCTTCGGCCTCGCGGCGAAGTTGGTCGATGATGGATCGAACCGCCGGCGCCAGGCTGCCGTTGGGTGCCAACGCGAGATACTTCTCGTACGCAGCCACTGCCTCTTTGTTCTTTCGCTGCTTCTCGTAAGCCGCACCCAGCATCTGGTAAATCACTGGCTCGGAGTCTGACAGCTGCGCAATTGCCTTGCGGTATTCAGCCTCTGCTTCGGGGTAGTTTCCCTGCTCTTCCAAAACTCTGGCGAGCCCCACATGCGCTTCAGGTTGAAATCCTTTCGCTTCGCGGATGGCCCTGCGAAACGATGCAATCGCCTCGTTTGTGAATGCAGCTTCGCGATGAATCCGTCCTTCGACCGCCGATGCTTCGGGATAGATCCGGCGAGTACGTCGCGCCGCGTCAATTTCGGCGAGGGCCGATTGATACTGGTTCAAGTCAAGTAGGATGCGGGCCAGACCGACTCGCGCTGCGGGAAACGCCGGACGAAGTTCGAGAGTCTTGCGATACAACTCTGCAGCCTCTTCTTTCGCGGCATCATCGCGCGCTTTGTCGCGCGCTTCTTCGGCCTGCTGAAACAGAAGTTCCGCTTGATCGGTTGTGCGCACCAATTTCACTGCCAGGGTTCGTCTGCCTGGAAGCAACGGCGCGGCGGCCTCCCTAAACCCGTTCGCCCGAACTTTAACAGCATGACGTCCCGGCAAAACCTTCAGCTCGATACGTCCTGAAGCGTCGGTGGTGCCGCGACGGATTTCATCAATCCAAACAATTGCGTTCGGCTCAGTGTTGATGACAACTGAACTGGAAACCGCACGTCGTTGGCCGACAACCGCAACCGACAAGACACATAACGTGATGACTAACTTTGCTGAAACTTTGTAAATCGCCATCGTCATCCACCACTTTCGTTACCATTTAGCGCCCTTTCGATCACTGTCGGGTCTTGTTGATCAGGAGCCGGAGTTGCACTTACTTCACGCTTGCGCGTTATCGCGCGACTGCCAACTTCGGGCCGAAACTTCCCGTTCTGGTCATACAGCCGTTGATACTGCAAACGATTTCGCACGACACCCTGCACATAACCACGCGTCTCTCTAAAAGGAACTGCTTCTGCCCACTCGTCGATCTCGGAAGGTAGCGAGGTCCGCCATTGAACCATGCGATGAGGGCCGGCATTGTAGGCTGCAGCCAGATACTCAATGCGGCCGAATTTATCTAACTGGTCCTTCATATAGGCGGTGCCCAGTTGGATACTCAAGCGCGGGTCATACAACGCTTCTTCCGTAATCGCCCGGTTTACGCCATGCTTCTTCGCCGTTAACACCGCCGTCGGTACCAAAACCTGCATCAGCCCATAAGCTTTGGCTGACGAACGCGCGCGCGGCATGAAGACTGTCTCCTGCCGTATCAATCCCGCAACCTGATAGGGATCGAGGTTCTTGGCTTTGGACTCCTGAACAATAATGTCCCAGTAGGCAAGCGGGTAGAAGACGTCCCACTCTTCGGGCGTCATTTCCTCCGGTTTCATTTGTGAATAATCCGGAAAACTCTTTCGCAGAGTATTCAGCGCGCGAACGTTGTCGTCATAAGAACGATAAATCTTTGCGATCGCCAGGTTAACTTTCGGACTGCTGCCGGCTGCGGCTGATGCGATCGCCAGTTCATCCTGGGCCCATTCGTTCAACCCGACGTTGTTTAGTTCGTCCGCTTTGACGATCAGCTTTTCTTCTTCCGGTCCGGCAGTCTCTTCAGCCACGGTTACGGTTTGTAGATTCGCAATAGCACGGCCGACGATAGTGTCCTTTCCAAAACTCTTCGCCGGTGCTTTGTTGCCCAGGGCGTCCAGCCGCTGCTTGGCGAGATAGCCATACCAGTTGGCATCGTATCGACCGAGCATTGCCTGGTAAAGAGCTCGCGCTTCCGCGAGTTTCCCCGCGCGCTCCGAATCACGCGCGGCCCAGTAACCTGCACGCCCACGATTGTCGGTATTGCGATTCGCGTAGTACGCCAGGTGTTCCGTCAATAATTTTGAAGACTCGGTGACGTTCCCATCTTCATGTGCTTCCCAGGCTAAATCGAACTGGGCCTGGGCCACTTCGATCGAGTCTTTGTAACTATTCACGGCCGTGCGTGAGAAAAACGAAGCGTCGGCGTCGTTCTTTGCTTCTTTAGCGATCTGCCCAACAGCAACCATTGCTCGCGGCGTAAACTGGCTATTAGGAAAACTCCGGCGAAGCTCTTCAATCGTCGAACGCGCGAGCTCCCATTGACGTCCGCGTGCGTACATCTGCGCGACGGCGGCCAGTGCTTCAGGCCGCAATTCACCGGCCGAATTCGGAATGGAATTCAAACCGCTGATTGCATCCGGTGTTCTTCTGGCGGTGGCAGCCGCGATCACGCGTCGCAGCTGTGTTTGTGGAGAAGATGTCGCGGGAAAGCCGGAGAACGCGTCGCCATAAGCCTGAGCTGCTTCAGCAAACTTACGCGCCTCATAAAATTTCTCGGCACGCGTGAGCGCCTCTTCCGCTGAATTCGCCGACGTGGACGAACCGAGCCGGCTCAACGCCGACGCGGCTTCCGCACTTTCTGACGAGGCTGGCGCGTAGAAATACAAACGCCGATAGGAAGCTATAGCCCTTCCCGGGTCGGAGTTTCGTTCATGCGCTTTTGCAGCCAATAACAATGCCCCGGGATCGTCTTTCGCAATCAAGTTCCTCAACGCCAGCGGAACGGCCTTTGAGTCGCCTGACTGCATCAGGATGTTCGCGGCACGAAGAGACGCATCGCGCGCGCGCATCGAATTCGGATAGTCGTTAACTAGCTTTTCATACACGATGCGCGCCTGCGGAGTTTGTCCGATCTGCTCCAACGCATTCCCTCGCATCAGCAACGCGTAGTCACCCAGCACACTGTTATCAGCTATCAGGTCGGTAGCCAGCAGTGACGCCGCCCCGGCATAATCTTTCTGATCAAGTTTGACGCGTGCGCGCACCAGCCGGGCGAGTGCTGCCGCTTTGGAGTTCGGAAACTCTGACTCCATCCGCACCAGCACATCTTCCGCGGGAAGCACGCCGCCGCGCGTCATCGTTCGCAGGTTTTCCAGCGCCCTGACTTCAGCCGACGTCTGCGGCTTCGTCAAACAACTTGCGGTCATGAAGGCCGGTATCGAAGCCCCGGCCAAAATAACGACGCCGACTAAGATCAAAATCAATCGCGAATTACGAAAATCAAGTGCCAACTTAGAATTCCCCTTATTTGTGCGCCGTTGCGCGTCTTGAAACACAACTACCCTGAAGGGGATGGTGACTGCGATGTCAAACCTTCAGGGTAGGAGATTTTATTTGACACCCTACGCGTCACAAAAAGACCGCGAATCGGATGTCGAATTATTTAGTCGCTTTTCAGGCCGAAACCGTTGCTCCAGGATATGCGTTGCCGAGTTTCGCTGGGTCGCCTTCGGCCAGGGTGTTCACCAGCTCGTGATGAAAGTAGTCGTACCGCTGCGCCACTTCGGGCTTCACGCGCTTATCGTACATTTCACGAGAACGGTCAATGTATTCACGCAAGCGGCCATACAAATCACCTTGTGAGCGACCTTCGGCCACTTTGCTCTCGTTGTAAAGTTTGATTTCGGATACCAGCAGTCGGGCAAACCTGCGCGCGTCGTTATGTAGCCGGCGTTCCTCCTCACTGGAAACTTCGACCGGCAACTCCACGTCCATCCCATAACGACGTTTGGGAGCCGATGGCTCCGACGGTGCCGGACTCACCTCTGCTGGCGGCGTCGGCGTTGCTTCCACCGCAGGCAGCGGCATAGTGTCCACAGGTTCCGCAATTGGTTCTACTTGCGGCTCAACATACGGGGCTGACACTGGCGTTGGTTCAACCGCGATTGCTTCAGCTTCAACTGGCGCCGCTTCAGGTGTGCTGCCCTCTACAACGGGAGTGATCTCGTCATACTCAACAGTGGGCGTGTAAGTGGGCGCCGCTTCAGCAGTAGGTTCTTCAACTCGTGCCGGTTGCTCTTCAACTGCCGGCGACGGTGCGGGGGCGGGCGCACTTCGCGCGGCCAACAGTTCGACCGCCATAGACGAAACCCGAACCAGCGTTTCGAGAGCTTCGAGGTTTATCGCTTCAGCGTCGAGGCGATCGGAATCAGCGTACAGAATTGCGACTGCGCGTTGTCTGACTACCAGAGGCAACGCCGCGAGATGGGGCGGCGCTTCGTCGCCCAACCGGTTTAGAATTATGTGGTCTTCCGAGTGAGTGTTAGGTCCCCCGCTCCAGACTTCGCGTGATCGTGCCGTGCTCCCAACTGCGGTATCGGCTGATAGCGGGAACGACATTTGATGAATCGCGTTGTCGCCCACCGTCCCCTGGAAGCCGCGGGCCCGCCATCCAATTCCCTGATCGCCTTTAATAACAAAGAAAGCCACTCGCGGTGCGAAGGCTGCAGCGCGATTCACCAGCACCTGGAGAATGTCTGACTGCGTTTTCTGCTCGTCTATCTCTTCAATGGCGGCCTTGATGATCGCCATGTCGCTCGATGCCTGGGCTCGCGACGATTCTGCGGCAGCCAGGTCAATGCCACCCTCGTGAGCGGCGCGCAAGTGTTCCTGAATGGAGGCTGCGACGCCGCCATCCAGTTGAACTTCGCTCTGCCGGTCAAGCATGCGGGTGAGCGATTCGTTCAATTGGCTCTGGAGCGCAGCAATCTCCTGTTTAATGCCGCCGATACGCCCCTCAATATAGCTCTCGATCTCGTGGCGCAAGCTTTCTTCCAATTGTCCATTAACCACAGCGGGTTCCTCCTGCGGGATATTAGGTGCGCGTTCCAGGTGAGCGTCTTACGGAAAAGAACGTCATACGGAGACTGCGGGGGCTTGATGTCTCTTCAGCGATTATGTACGTGTGTGAATGAGTGAGTCAAGATGTGATTCGGCTGCGATCGAAGACAATCTAAATGTTGTAAACACACACTGTTAACGGGCATGACAATTGACAGGGTTTCCGCGGCAGGCTATAAGTCGGCGTTCGCAACGAAATAACATGGGCCATACAATTCTCATCGCCGACGACCACGAAGACAACCGCGAGTTGTTGCACCTGGTGCTACGCGGCGCCGGTTATTCAGTCCGTGAGGCCAAAGACGGCAGCGAGTGCCTGGAGCTCGCGCGCGCCGAGATCCCCGATTTGATTGTAATGGACCTTTCCATGCCGGTGCTTGATGGGTGGGGACTATTTGAAGAATTGAAAGTAGATCAAAGAACGCGAGGGATTCCGTGCATAGTGCTCACAGCTCACGCCGACCTCGATCGTAACCGCGCAATTGATAAGGGATTTGCCGCCTACGTCTCCAAACCGTTTGCCACGGAGCACTTGTTAAGCACAGTTGCCGCTGCCTTAGCGCACGATAAGGCAACGCAATAATTCACCCGAGCCTCAACTCACTTATGCGAGATCACCACTTGCTGGATTGACGGCGGCAATGGATGTATTTCGCTGCGCTGGAAACCGGCGTTGGCAAACATCTTTTCCAATTCCGCAAACGTGTAAGCGTCTCCGGACGGTGTGCTTCCCAGCATCATCACACTAAACGCCGCTGCGTCCGGCGGCGAGATGCGATCTTCGTTCGGTACAAACTCCAGCGTTACAGCGCGTCCACCTTCATTAAGTGAGCTGTGCACTTTTCTCAACAGTGTTTCGCAAGTTGGCGGATCGAAGTGATGCAGGAAGTTTGTTAACAAAACAATGTCGTAACCGCTACCGAAGTCGACGTCGAAGGCACTCCCCGATTTCGTGCTGTAGCGGTCGACTACGCCTGCCTTAGCGGCATTTTCATGCGCCACTTCAAGCACTTTGGGCCAATCGAGCGCTACGATCTCTGCATTCGGATTGTTTTTGGCGAAAGCTATTCCAAACAGACCATGGCCGGCAGCGATGTCGAGGATTTTCAACTTGTCAGTACCTTCAGGGTCAACCAGCTTCGCCATGATCTCTGCCGGCATCGCAATCATTGGCGCCATCCCGCGAGCAAACTTCACCCAGATGGGATTATCAGGAGCAACCGTGCCACCTTCCTCATCCAGACTTCCGCCTTTGCGCACGACGTCGCCAAAGTTTTTGAAGTTGCCCGTGAGCTTTTCGGTGGCCATGAATTCAATTGTGCCGCCGAGATACGCAGGAGAACGTTTGTCCAAAAATATCGCTGAATCCTGGGTCAGGCCGTATCGATTATCTTCCTTTGTAAGAAAGCCCATGATCGTCAGGAAGTCGCAAAGTATGCGCGTCCCGCGTTCTGATGCTTTACAGCGTTCAGCTATCTTGTCCGCCGAAGTGTTTCCCTCACCAATCGCGGTGAACACTTCCAGCTCAATCGCCGCTTTCAACGCTTCGGTGCGTTGATACGCATTGATTGTTTGAAAGAACAGCACGGGAGATGGTTGTTGTTGTGCGGGTGAACTGGACATTTATGATTCCTCCAAAGAATTTGACGTAACGCAAACTGTTGATTTGATAATTCCCCATTAAACGAATTTTTCCCCGCCCTCTGGGAGGGGTTAGGGGAGGGCCTACGCGGCTGCTCTTTTTTGTTTTGAAGGGGAGCGTCAACGTAGAGTTCAACATTCAATTGTTTTAGCGGCCCCTTTACAACGAGGGTTGTCGCTACCTTCAAAACTTTTAATTGGGTGTTCGCCTCAAGCCCTCTTCCCAACCCTCTCCCAAGGGGAGAGGGAGCACTAGGGTGCGTATGTTCGATAAGAATCAATTCCTGAAAAATTCATGTGGATGGCTTTACCGTCGACCATCGTATCGAAGGTAATCCGCTCGAGTGCGATCGGGTTACCGTCAAACTTAAACATGCCCGGCTCGATTTCCGCCAACGGCGCTTCGCCTTCGAGTAAGAGTTTTCCTTTTCGAATAATTATCTGCGTGCTGCCATACCAGGGACTGTCGGATTGAAAGCGGCCGACATATGCGTCCCACTGTTTCGGGTAGTCAAACGTCTTCGGGCCTGTGTAACGTTCGTTGATCCACCAGTTTGGTCCATGAAACGCCTCGACAACCTTCGCGCCTTCTCGACCAAAACCGAGTATGAAACGATCAAAGGCTGGATGCTTAACGATAAACCGATCGCGGCCCGCCTGCTCAAGAACAATCCGTTGGCCGTCGTGCTCCAGCAACAACCGTTCACCGTTTGCAACTAGAGTTAGTTTGCGACCATCTGCCGACGTAAATGTACCGGAATAGTCTGTCGCATTCTTCACTATCTCGGGAGACGGAGGAGGCGGTGGCAGTGGCGGCAATTCCGCACCGGCAACCGCAGCGTTTAATAGGTCGAGGGCATATCGAGTGACGATCACGGGCCGATAACCCTGGAGGTTCGCATTCACTGAAGCGAACGCCGCCAGTCCAGAGGTCGTATCCACATACATCGACGACGAAAAGGCCACCATGCCTCCTGTATGCCGAAGTAGTTGATGACCATTCACGACGCTGGTCCATAAACCGTAACCGTAAGTGGCCTCCTCGCCTCTAAACGGCGCTTTGATTGCCGGCTGAATAAGTAACTCAAAACTCTTTTCCGAGAGCACCCGGCTGCGTGGTCCGGCGCCACGATTCAACAGCATCTTCATGTACGCCACCATATCACCCGGCGTCGAAGCAATACTGCCGGCGGCCTCGGAGACCTCGGTCCACGGCGCCTCTGCGAGTCTGCCTCGAAGTGGAAAAGGTCTGTCTGGATGCAACGGAGCGTAACCGATGGCCAGTCTTTCACGGATGGAAGTGGTGATGATTGGCTCAGTTGATTTCATGTCGAGGGGCTCAAGAATTCGCTTGCGGATGGACTCCGCGAACGGTCTTTTGTCGACTGCCTCAAGCAGGTAACCAAGGAGCACGTAACCAATGTTGGAATATAGGAAACGCGTGCCCGGCGCCCAACCGGTTCGCAGAGGAGTTGCCGCCACTCGCATCAATAACGGAACACCCGACAAACCCGCGGTGTGTGACAACAAATGATGAGCCGTTATGGGTGGAAATGAGGAGTCAATCTTTACCCACGGCAGGTAGCTTGTGATTGGTTTATTGAGATCGACTTTTCCTTCCTCCGCAGCCTGCAACAATGCAACGCCGACAAACGATTTTGATATGGAACCAATCTCAAACAGTGTCTGCGGGCTAACGCGTTGTCCGGCCTTGATGTCGGCGAAGCCGTACTGCGAAACACGAAGTAGTCCGTCGCGCGACGCGAGGGCCAGAGTCAATCCGGGTGCGCCCGTCTCCTGCATATGTCGAGCGATAAATTCGTCGAGTTTTTGATAGGCAGCGTTGAAATTGGGCGGCTGTTGGGTCGTCTGAGCGGAGTAAGCAACAACTTCGATCGGTCCTAACTGTTTAAGTACAACTAGACCGACTCCGGCTTTTAAACCATGTCCCAACAAACTTCTTCGCGAAATTAGTTCCGACATTTATCGATTCCCTTTCTCGTACTAGGCAGGCAGCCCCTTGCGCGCAATTGACTCCATCACGTCACTGAACCGATCGAGCTCAGGCAGCGTGGTGTAAACGTTGGGCGTAATGCGAAGGCCCTGAAACTCCTGATGGATGATTGGCGTTACGAAAATCCGGTGCTTGTTGAATAGATAACTTCCGATGGCCCCGGGATCTGTCCCCTCGATGGCAACCGTTGCGATCGCACAGGACTGCGCCGGATCAAACGAAGTATGAAGGCGAACTTTAGGCACGTCCTTCAATTGGTTCATCCAGTAGCGAGAAAGATATCGCAAGCGAGCCTCTTTTCGTTTGCCCCCCAAACCCTGGTGGAAAAGCAGCGCTTCGCCAATCGCCAGCCGCGGTGCGGCTGAATGCGTCCCGATCTCTTCAAACTTGCGTATGTCGGTCGCCTGTTTAGCTTCGGCTGCCATCAACGGCCAAATTTTTCCAATCTTCGAACGGTTCACATACAACAAACCAGTTCCCTTCGGCGCATACAGCCACTTATGCAAACTCGTTCCGAAGTAGTCGCAGCCAATGTCCTTCTGTTTGAAATCAAATTGAGCGAACGAATGCGCGCCGTCAACTATTGTTTCAATACCTCGTGCACGCGCCATCTCACAAACTGCTTTCACGGGCGTGATCTGGCCGGTGATATTTACCATGTGCGACATCAGAATCAGCTTGGTGCGATTTGTAATTCCTCTTTCAAACGCCGACACAATCTCGTTTAGGTTTTTCGGCGGAATGGGAATCTGAACCAGCTTGACTGCCAAACCTTCGCGTCGCTCACGCTGTCGCAGCGTTGTCAGATTGCGCGGGTAGTCTTGCGTGGTGGTGAGAATTTCGTCGCCTGACTTCAGATCCATTCCCATCAAAAGAGTCTCCAGCGACTCCGAAGCGTTGCGAGTTATCGCGATCTCTTCCCGATCGCAGCCAAACATCTCGGCGAGACCTGTGCGAATCGTTTCTGATTGCGGCTCCAGGATCTGCCACATCGTGTACGCTGTTGCGTCCTCCTGCTGCCAGATGTAACGGACGAGTGCTTCAGTAACTATTCGGGGGCTGGGTGAGACTCCGCCATTATTGAGGTTGATGATACCGCGGGTGACCGAGAAGGATTTCTGAATGATGGACCAATAGTCTTCATCCATCGCCGCCTGGGTGGGCGAAAGATGCGAGATCCTGTTCGATGCGGCCGTAACTTCCTTCAACAACGTGGCAAGCGTCGACGAAGAAATAACCGCGAGTCCCAAACCTTTTCCGGCGATCGAGAGAAAGTCTCTTCGAGTTTTGGGCGACTTGTTCATCCTGATGCGAGTGCTCTAACAAAAAGCCTGCGGAGCAGGCGGCAGCATACAGCCTGGGGTGGAGCGAAGCGGAACCCCAGGAAAAGAAAGGGTTAAAAGATCATCAGCCCGCGGAGCGGGTGAAAGGCCTGAGCGGAATGCAACTAGCACCGGCTCAAGTTGTTGCTTTCCTCTGTCGCCCGCGCCGCGGGCTTGGGAATCCGTTCGGTTCCTTAAACCTGGGGTTGCGCTACGCTCCACCCCAGGCTTTACGCTATCGCCCGCTTCGCGGGCTATGATGTGCGCTCTCTACTTCGCTTCGTAAACTACTTCACCGTTAATAATAGTCATCACGTTTCGCGTTTTCAGTATCTCAGCTTCCGGAATACTCATGATGTCGGCTGAGAAGATACTAAAGTCAGCAAGTTTTCCCACTTCGATTGAACCGCGCAGTTTCTCTTCAAAGGCAGCAAACGCCGGCCAAATCGTAAACATTTTCAATGCCTGCTCGCGGGTAACGGCTTGTTCCGGATGCCAGCCCACGCCCTGAAACCCTTTCTGATCCTTGCGCGCGACAGCAGCATAAAACTCGATCATCGGCTCACCGCGTTCCACTGGGGCATCGGAACCACCGGCGATCTTTGCGCCTGACTTAATCAAACTGTGCCACGCGTAAGCACCCGTGAGACGTCCAACTCCAACCCGGCTGGGAGCGAAATGCAAATCGCCGATCGCGTGTGAGGGTTGCATTGATGCAATCACATTTAGTTTCGCGAAACGAGGTATATCAGCCTGATCGAGGATCTGAGCATGCTCAATACGCCATCGCGGTTCCGCTACTTTTCTTTGCGCCTCCGGAATGGAGTTAAAAGCTTTCTCGTATTCGTCGAGTGTGAACCGGTTCGCGCTATCTCCAATGGCGTGCGTCTCGACCTGAATGCCTTTCTGGAGTGCGAGCGCCAGCATCGGAGCCAGCTCTTCACGTTTCACAGTCATCAGCCCGGTTGTATTCAGCGCATCTGAATACGGTTTCATCAAAGCTGCTCCGCGAGATCCCAAGGCGCCGTCAGATACGACTTTGATCGCGCGGAACGTAAATCGATTTCCATAAGCTCCGATCACCGGACCCGCCTGCAACAGTTGCGACGCGCTCGGGCCTGGTCCATGAACAGCTTTATAGATTCGCAGTTTGATCTTTCCTTCGCCGTACAACTTCTGGAACAGTTCAGCCTCTGCGTAACTCCCGCCCGCATCCTGAATCTGGGTCCAGCCAAGTTGGATGTTGCGTTGTACCCCCAGGACCACGGCTCGTTCCGCTTCCGCTGGTGTAATTCCAGGAATGTGTCGCCGGACCAGACCCTGCGCGGCATCGATCAACATGCCGTTTGGTTCACCGTCAGCGCCTTTGGAGATTTCACCTCCGAAGGGATTTGGAGTGTTTCTGTCGACATTAGCCAGCTTCAGAGCTGCACTGTTCACTACTGAAGCGTGACCATCGGCGCGCGTTAGGATGACCGGATTATTGGGTGCGATTTGATCGAGTTGAGCGCGCGTAGGAAATACCGGAGGCTTCCAGAACGTTTCGATCCATCCGCGCCCAGTGATCCATTCGCCGCTGCTTGCTTGCTCGACTCGCGCTTTAACCTTAGCCAGGAATTCTTCGAGACTGTTGATACCTTCAAGGTTCAGCGTCATCTCTCGAAAGCCAACGCCTGACAAATGCTGGTGTGAATCGGTTAGTCCCGGCACGACCGTGCGTCCTTTGAGATCAACGACGCGCGTGGTCTGGCCTATGAATTTTTGTACGTCCCGATTGGAGCCCACAAAGACAATGCGATCGCCTTTGATAGCTACCGCCTCAGCTTTGGGTCTGCGCTCATCAACCGTGTAGATGTTGCCGTTTTTGAGTACCAGGTCAGAAGGTTGACTGGTTTGAGGAACGCTGGAAAAACCGAGCGCGCCAAGCAGAACTACGATCAGGGCAGTTGTATAGAATTTCATTGGTTCGGCTAAATCGTAACGGGAAGATGGACTGCAGAGCGACAGATTTATATCACAAGTCCTTTACTAAGAGCGCGGACCCGCCCCCATCGTGTACGCCGAAGGCGTTCGCTAATTTCAGCTCAGGGTTGCGCTTTGGCAACCCTGGGTTTGCAGGCGCACAGATGGACGCAACCCTGAAAGGGTTGTCGAAGGGCGGGCGTGATCCGCTGCAACTCTTTCAGAGTTGCGAAGAGTATGACGACATTCCTACCTAGGGTTGCCAAAACGCAACCCTGGGCTGAAATTAGCGAACGCCTTCGGCGTACAAGCCATATGCACAAATAACCCGGGCGTTGCCGTTGCACTTCTAAGTTGAAGTCACTCTATAATCACGACAATTCAAAAACCAATTTAGTTGCAATTACACCGGTCAGGGAGACACCCGTCATGAAGACAGAAACACTTAACCTGGAAACTTCGCGAGGCAAGACGACTGCCCACGTCGCGCTACCAGAAACGGACACGGCGGCGGCCGTACTGCTCATCCACGAATGGTGGGGCATCAACGACCACATGCGCGATATCGCCGACCGTTTTGCGAACGAAGGTTACCTTTGTATTGCGCCAGACTTATTTCGAGGAAAGACGGCAAGCAACACCGAAGAAGCGTCGAAGTTAATGAATGGACTCGCGATTGAAGACGGAGTAGAAACCATCAACGAGGCAATCTCGGAAGCGAAGATCAAATACAAAGCGCAGAAAT
This sequence comes from Pyrinomonadaceae bacterium, assembly GCA_035273385.1. Taxonomy (GTDB): domain Bacteria; phylum Acidobacteriota; class Blastocatellia; order Pyrinomonadales; family Pyrinomonadaceae; genus PSRF01. The sequence goes on from DATEPE010000001.1 coordinate 117,527, forward strand.
TTGGTGTCATAGGATTCTGCATGGGCGGCACATTCGCGCTGCGTGCAGCATGTGAAATTGACGACATCGCAGCGGCCGCGCCGTTTTATGGAGACATTCCGCCTGAGGATGTACTGAAGAATCTAAAGGCTCCCACTTTGTTCATCGCGGGCAGCAAGGACGCCTGGATAAATGCCGAGAAAGTTAACGCGTTGAAATCAGCTGCGAAGAAGCACGACTTGCCGGTTGAGGTGATGGTGTACGAGGCCGACCACGCTTTCTTTAACAACACGCGCCCTGAAGTCTACGACGCGGATGCAGCAGCAGATGCGTGGCGACGCGTGCTGGACCTGTTCCGCAAGCACCTGGCTGTCGCTGTGCCTACCGGCGCATAAAAAGCGTCCACGAAATGCACGAAATACACGAATCAACACGAAAATTTTGTGTTAATTCGTGTGTTTCGTGTAATTCGTGGATCTTTTATTCCTCACCTCATCCTTTATTTAACGTGAAACTTCGACGGGACGTTTTCCCTTCCCCACTTAAGCACCGTACTCATCCATACTAGTTCGTCGAGGAAACCACTAGCTCTCTTCTCGAAAGCTGGATCCAAAAGTTTTCCTCCAGCGTCGAAGGTGTTTTGCACCTTCGGAAAATTAAGATCTGCGAAGGTCACGGCTAAACCCAATTCTCGCACCATCGGTACCATTGCTTCGATCACTCGCGTGCCGCCCCATAGACCAGCCGAGACACCGACAAACGCCACGGCCTTATGAACGTATTCCCTCAAGAGCAAGTCCAGAACAGCTTTCAATGAACCCGGATACCCATGGTTGTACTCCGGCGAAACAATCACCAGTCCATCAGCTCGAATGATCGCGTCTCTCCATTCCGGAAACTGATCCTTCAGGCCCTGCCCATAGTCGTCCTGTGGCAATGCGAACTCCGCGACATCGAATAGAAGCGTTTCGATGTCGTCCCGCTTTTGCATCTCACCAACCAACCATTTCGCAGGATAAATGCTAATGCGCTCTTTGCGGTTCGTGCCTAATAAAACTGGAATGAATAGTTTGGTCATTGCATTTCACCTCCAACGAAATCCGCGAGCTCTTTCCTGGTTGGTAAGGCGGTGCGTGCGCCGAGTTGACGACACTTCAAAGCCGCCACTGCATTCGCGAGTTTCAGGCTGGTCTCAATCTCTTCACCGGTCAGCAGACCATAAAGGAAGCCTGCGTGGAATGCGTCACCCGAACCAGTTGTGTCGCGACAACCATTTGGCACCGGAAACGCCGGCGACTCTATGAACTGACCGTCACACAAAATCGTTGCGCCCTGCACGCCTTTTGTTAATCCCACCACCGCGCAACCGTAGCGCGACTTTAATTCGACCAGGGACGCACGTTCGTCAGCGATCCCGGTCAAGCGATGCGGAAATTCCCGTGAAGTGATCAGAACATCGATCAAAGGCAACAACTCGGGAAGACCCTCGTAAATGTTGTCGATGTCGGCGGAGACGACGCCGCCATCAGCATGCGCCGCCTGGGCCATACGCACGCAAGCCGGCGGATCGTGCGCGTCAAGATGCAAAACTCGACCGAGCGGCGCGAGCACAGTCGGAGCTTCTTCTGGTTGGTACGCGAGTCGTTCGTCTCGATCCCAAATGATCGTACGCTCTCCGTTACGAGCATCGATAATGATGAAGGCAATTTGATTACGCGCGCCTTCCACAATCTGCGCCAGCCCAAGGTAGACGCCTTCTTTCTTAATCTCCTGGTAACCGAAATGTCCTTCCGGATCAGAACCGAATCTGCCGGCATATGCTGTTCTCATCCCTAACCGCTGAAGGGCGACCATGGCGCTCGCCGTCTGTCCCCCTGCCGCTTGTTTGTGTTCCAGTAAACGGATCTTGCTGTCGAATACCGGATACTCCGGCACCACGACCAGGTGATCGACTGCATTCAATCCGAAGCCAGTGGCGTCGAATGACTTGTTCTGCGGAAGTGAAAAAGGAAAGAGCATGCTGGAGGATCCTGATGCCCGGCTTGCCTCAAAATGTCGAGTTCAACACTTTTCGTGTTATTTCGTGTGTTTCGTGCAATTAGTGGATAGTTTTTTAGACAGCACAAGAACGATCCACGAATTGCACGAAACACAGGAAATAACACGAAATCTAACCGCCGGTGTTCTCGAATGAAACCGTGCGTTAGAATGTACGTGTTAACTGTAAAGTCTGTATAAAGCAGTGTCACTAGAACAAAAACTTAAGGAAATTCCAGTTTCTGCCGGCGTCTACCTTTACAAAGACAGCGCCGGCAAAATTATCTATATCGGCAAGGCCAAACGCCTGCGGAGTCGTGTGCGCTCTTACTTTCAAGCCCGGCCGTTCGACCGCAAAACAGATGCACTCGTTAGACAAATCGCAGACGTCGAATTCATCGTTACCGACAACGAAGTCGAAGCTTTAATACTGGAAGCGACACTCACCAAGAAACATAAGCCACGCTACAACGTAAACCTTAAAGACGACAAGTCATATCCACATCTAAAACTGACGGTCAACGAACCCTTCCCCAAGGTCGTCATCACGCGGCGTATTCAAAAGGATGGGGCACTGTATTTTGGTCCATTCCTGCCTGCCAGCATGGCGCGCAAGACAATCGACCTCATCAACCGCACTTTCCAACTTCGCACGTGCGACATTGAAATCGACGGCAAGGCTCCGCGTCCATGTCTTGAATATCACATCAAGCGGTGCCTGGGTCCGTGCGTCAAAGGACTGTGCACTCCCGCAGAATATCAGGAAGCCGTGCGCGACGTGCGACTCTTGCTCGAGGGAAGAAACACAGAACTCGCGGATATTTTAGAAGAACGCATGGACCATGCGTCGCAAGAACTGCGTTACGAAATGGCGGCGAAGTATCGAGACCTGCGCAAGACAGTAATAAAGCTTTCGGAACAGCAGAAGATGGCCACGTCACCTGAACGCGACGTCGACATCTTCGGCTACTATCGCGAAGGGCGCCAACTCGCGCTGCAACTCTTTACCATGCGAGAAGGACACATTGTCGGACGCCGGGAATTTTTCTGGGAAGATCTGCGGGAAGACGAATTTGATCCTGCGTCGTTTCTTAGTGACGTTTTGGCTCAGTACTATTCGAGCGATTACGTGCCGAAGGAGATCCATGTACCCGTCGACTTTGAAGACCGCGAACTACTGGAGCAAGCCCTTACCGCAAGGAAAGGCCGTCGAGTAAGAATCCAACACACGCAACGCGGAGAGAAAAGAGATCTGATCGATCTGGCCGAAAAGAACGCGAAGCTTGCTTTCGAGCAACGCTTCCGTGTGTTGAAGCCTGATATGAAGCTGGTTCTCGAGGAGTTGCAGGAAACGCTCGAGCTGCCACGATTCCCCGCGCGCATCGAGTCGTTTGATATCTCACACATCCAGGGCGCGGAAAACGTCGCCGGGATGGTTGTTAGTGAAAACGGGAAGATGAATCGTTCCGAGTACCGCAAGTTTCGCATTCGGTCAGTCGAGGGTGCGAACGATACTGCTTCAATGCGCGAGGCAGTGCTGCGTCGTTACAAACGCCGGCTGGCCGAAGGAAAGCCTTTGCCTGACCTCGTGATGATCGATGGCGGCAAAGGACAACTCGCCGCGGCGGCTGACGCCATGCGCGAGCTCGATCTCGAAGCCATCCCGATGGTCGGAATTGTGAAACCTCCTCAGCGCCACAATCAGGTGTCTTATCTGCTGATGAAAGGGCGCGAGCACGAACCTGTCTATCTCGATCCGCATTCACTGATCCTACGTCTGTTACAAATGATTCGCGATGAGACTCATCGCTTCGCACTAAGTTATCACCGCAAGCGTCGTGAGCTGCGCGACTTTACGTCGGAGTTGTCAGCTATTCCCGGTGTGGGTGAAAAAAGAAAAGGTAGACTTCTACGACAATTCGGATCCATCCACCGGATTTCTGAAGCTACCGAATCGGAACTCATTCCGTTCGTTGGTAAAAAAACCGCACAGGAAATCGTTGACCACTTCGCGCGGCAACGCGCCCTGGCAGAGGGTCAGCCAGAGAGCGAATTATTCCCCAATACCTCAGTAGAAACGCTCAATCAAGTGTCGGATTTTTAGGGCACTTTATCGCACCGTTCTCACAATTTTCAGGGGTTTTCAGCGGTTTTTAGTGGCCTCAGACTTGCTCCCTCTCCCACTGGGAGAGGCTGGGAGAGGGCTTGAGGCAAAAAGATTTTTGTACTTGGGAGGTAGCGTCAACTCTCGTTGTGAAGTGCAAGTGAAACTATTGAGTGTTGATGCGAACGTTGACGCCTCCTCCAAAACAAAAACTGAAAACGTCGCAAGCCCTCCCCTAACCCCTCCCAAAGGGAGGGGAAACTTTCCCGGCGTGGCCCGAAGGCAACTCAACACGTTGCTTTGCCCTCTTACCCGGGTCAATTTGCAGTTTAAGCAGAATGACGAACCAGGGGGATGAAACAGGTATACATTCAAGCCTTAATCAATAACCCTCATAATCAATGAATACAAATAGGAGAAATATCATGCGTAGATTAGTGTCTCTGGCAATGCTTATTGCCGCCTGCGCTTCCGTTTCGCTAGCGCAGTCAGACGATTACAACAAGTACGAGATCTTTGTCGGTTACTCCCACAACCGAGTCGACACCGGCATCGGCGACAACGATCCACAACTCGATGACGTCTTCGACGAACGTGAAGGCTTTCATGGCTTCAACGCTTCCGTCACGGGCAACATCAGCCGGTACGTCGGATTGAAGGGCGACCTCTCTGGTCACTGGAAAAAGAAAACGTTTCCAATCGGGACGACTGCCTCGGTCGAGCTCGATTCGAGTCTCTGGAACTTTCTCGGTGGCGTACAGATAAAGGACAACTCGAAGGAAACTCGCTTCAAGCCATTCGCTCATGCGCTGGTGGGTGGGGCACATGCAAAGGTCAATGGAAACTTTAGCAACGACGTTTGCATTGCAGTCTTCCCGTCACCTTGTCCGGTAGACTTCGAGGAAAGTGACACGGGCTTCGCGGCCGCGCTCGGCGGTGGCCTGGATATTCGAGCCAGCGACCGTGTCGACATTCGCGCGTTCCAGTTTGATTACAATCCGACTCGCGTTTTCGATGGCGGAACCCAACACAACTTCCGTATCGGTGTGGGTGTTGTATTCCGGTAAACCGGCGACCAACTTGCATAGACTAATAAAGCCGTCCGGGTTAAATCCCGGACGGCTTTGTTGTAAAGCAAACTGTTAGTTTGCTTCTTTTAATTGATTAGCGCCTTCTTACTTGCCGAAAACGCCAACTAGCTTTGCGTTACCCTGCCGGTTGATTCTTCGCGCCGCTGAACTCGTAACTTATGTGCAACCGTAGCGCGCCATCCTGTATCTCGGAATGAATCTCTTTCACCTTTGCCTGCACTGCTCCACCAGAACCGGTTACCGGAATTGCCAGTTGCAACTGTGACGGGCGCAAGACTTCAATTGGATTGATGCGTTGGTCGATCGCGTTACGCACAAACACCGTAACGAAGTTGTTGGCGATCGGGTTAACTCCTTCCAGGTTTACTCCCTCGACATTGACACGTGCAAACAGCGTCTGCGACGGCTGGTCGAATGACAGTTGAATGCTGGTCTGTGCCCAACCCTTGAACTGCATACAATTGCCGAGCAGTCCGTAACTACCACTGAAAACCAGCGGCGCCAGTATCTTCCCGGCATCGAACTCAACTTCAGTTTTAACGTTGCCCGACTCCGGTGCGATGGTCACGCCGCCGCATCCACCCTGAAACGCAGCCTGCTCGATCCGTGCTCCGGACAAGTCCTGGCCTGAAGAAATATTGAAAGTCGGTGGGCCAAGATCCTTAAAGACTGTCGTTAACAGGCCATCAAGGAATTCATCGGGTAATGACACGACCACTGTCTGCGCCTCAGGTGAGCCCGGGGGTGGACCAACGCGCGATCCCGGTAGCGTTTTCGCACGTGGCACTCCCAGCAAAAAAATGGCGGCTGCAGCGCCAATCACCAGTCCAACAATAAGAGTGATTATGTATTTCATAGTCGTTGTAGTTTACGTGCCCTCCCCCTAAGGAGACACCGCCGGCGATGCTGTTGTGGCCGGTGACGCCGTTGTTGCCGGTGACGTCGTCGTTACAGGGGTTGAAGAGTTCATATTGCTCAACAGAATCTGAAGACCAGCTGTAATCGCTTTGGTGACAGCTTCGATTTGCGCGCGTACTTGCTCGGGTGGCACTTTGTTCAGCCCCGCCGGAACCTGAAACAGCGTTGGATCTACCGTGGTGTTTATATCGCGCATTTCGGCCACAATCTTGGCTCCCTTCACGCCTTTCACATCACCGGTCGCTTCAGTGTACAACTCAGAACGAAGCGGCAAGCCCGTTTCCTTGTCTACATACACAAATGCCTCGGCGCTGACCTGGCCCGCGGAAGTCGATGTATTTGCCGTAGTCGCATAGCGATACTTCTCGGCCGTGCGTCCATTGAATGTTTCTTCTCCCACGCGTTCGACACCTTTGAGTTTGTCAAGATAGGAAGCGATCTGCCCCGGCGTCATCAACTTTTGTAACTGCACGCCGGTAGCTTCCGGTGTGAGCTCCGCGTATTGCTTGCGACCGGGCGCAACCACAATGTGCTTGCCGCCAGTCTCGAGGTAAATCAAATCTGAACCGTCGGGAAGCTTAAACGCCACGCGTCGATCCGCGCCGCTGCGCGCGATCTCAGCCGATAACGATGGAATACCAATCGTCTTTTCTCCACCTTCGGTTTCCGCACTGAATACCAGCGTCGCGCGATACTGTTCAGGTTCGCGAGTTACGATCGTGGAACCAGCCACGGGCGAACTATTCGAGTTAACTGCCGGTGTTGTGTTGGTATTGACAGCCACATTGGTATTTGAGTTGGCAGTTCGTTGACAGGCGGCGCTGGCCAGCAAAACTGTGGTAATGAAACAGACTAATAGCGATTTCTTTGAATTGACGCTTCTCATAAAGGTCTCCGCAGGTAATGAGCTTTTGGCTCAGTTATTCATGGGGGTTAATTGGAGGGAAGCTGCAGGATAACACGCACAGGGAGAAAGGATGAAGGATGAAGGCGGAAGGATGAAGGAGAAAGCTGGCCGATGAAAATCATTCATTAGTTCTGGCCCGCTTTTAACTGAGTTTCTTCAGATCCTCGACTCTCATCCTTTATCCTTCATCCTTCGTCCTTCATCCTTCCGCCTTCATCCTTCCGCCTTCATCCTTCGCCGTTGACTTCCGACCCTGTTTTGGAATAGAAGCGCTCTGCTTTCCAATTTCATCAATCGAAAGTGTGGCCCATGAAACAGATTCTGATTCTCTTAACTCTCGGCTTGGCACTCTCCCTTTGCAACTTGAGCAGTAGATTCGGTGGAGGAGGCGGCGGCGCCTCCGATCAGCGCGGCACTCCCTCTGGTGATTCGACGGAAACGGTCGAACAAGCCAACCCTACCGCCGCTCAAATGGAAGCTATCGCGGGTGGCCAGAATGTGAAATGGGACACTCAGGGAATGTCATGGACGGTTCCGGCAAGTTGGAAGGAAGCCAGCAATGAGTCGAAGATGCTGGTTTGGCGTTCGCCGGGGGGCTCAGATGCCGCTAATCTAATTGTCAGTATCTCGCCGATGGATGAAAGCTTTCCCACAGAGACAAGCATTAAGGCGTTTTATGACGGTGCGAAGACTCGCATGAAGAACGGCGAAGTCGACGAAGTGAAATGGGTGGAGATCGACGGCTTGAAAGGCCTGCAGTTTCGCGAAGCGAATCCGGAGAAGCCCGAGGACTTCAGGCGAATGCATTGGATGGCCTATCGCAAGTATGCGGGCCAGGTGCAGTTGGTTAATGTGATGGTTTCCAGTAACGGTCGAGGATTTGAGAAGCAGCAGGATGCGATGTACGGCGTGCTTTACTCGACGAAGCTCGTACACTGACTACAGTAAAGCCGGAAAGTAAGTGTGAAAAGCTAGAAAGCGGTAACAGGAATCTCGCGTTACCGCTTTCAAGTTTACTGAGCGCTTCAGAACACGGACCTTGTTAGGTCCGGCTTTGCTTTTCACTTTTCACACTTCACTCTTTACTCTTTCTTTATGTAATTGCGGTGCACCCAGGCTCCCTGGCTGACGTCAACAGTTTCAAAGAAAACGTTTTTCTCATCTTCGCGCGTAACCAACTTCACGCGGCGCGTAACGTCTTTCTCTGACGCCCGCCCTTTTTCCGCATCGACCAAAAACGATGAAACTGCCTCAGTCGTCGCCGGCTTAAATTCCTCTTTTTTCTGTGCGGCAATCGCCTCGACTGCGTTGGCTTTTAATAACTTCGGCCAGAGTTTCTTGAACAGCACGCTTGAGCCATAGACATCTGCGCTATTCACTTTTCCGTTGATGGCAAACACATAACCGATCACATCATCCTTCGCGTTTGGTATCTGGCTCAGCGCTTTGATGTAAGCATCGGCAGTTTCGCGCACCTTGTCGTTCTCGACGGCCAGCTGCAGACTGGATGCTGATACCGGAGAGTTAACCGTCGCGCCAACGTTTTCACTAAGCCGATCCTGTGCCACCTTAACGTTTTCCCAGACTTCGCCCTGCGACCTCGCGCGCTTCGCAGCCAGCTTTAATTCCTTGGTAGATGCTACTTCGGCAGAGCTGGAAAAAACTTCCGCTCGCTCACCGGCGCGCTTGGCCCACCTGCCACTCTCAACGCAGAATGCGCCGATTGGCATCTTCCCGGACTTCGGAGGCACGATGAAATCTGTCGCCAGCATGCGATCCTGCTGCCCGCCCTTTACGATGTCGCCTGCCTGAACGTAAACATCCTCATTGGAAATATTTTCGATCGCCAGCTCGCTTACCGTCTTGGTTTCGTAAACGATCACCTTCTTCTGTTCGAGCGCTTCCTGCAGCGTCAAAAACTTCTTGCTGAGCACAATGCTCTTACCGTGAATCAGAAAGATAGTCAGGTTCTTGTGCGTGTACGGCCCGGAGAGACGATAGTCGCCTGCCTGAATGGTTTTGGTTGTAGCCGGCGTCTGGCCTTGAGCGCTTAGGAGCACCACCAGAGAAGCTATAACAGCCACTAAGATAAGGGAGCCTGTGAGAAAAAACCTTTGTACATTCATTGTCTTATCTCCTACGTTCAAAGAGCCTCGGGAATAGGGCCATGCAGAAACAATTCAGTTGGGCTGTAACAACTTCACGCGCACTGGTTCGCACGTTTAATTTGGTTCGCACACCGGCGCGCGCTCGCCGCGACCGCCTCGCTCGAAGGCGAAGCCGAAAAAGCTTCGTTCGCCTTGCGCGGACTATTCTGTAGTCGGTTGTTTCGTTCTTCTGGTCCATCTCAATGACCCAAAGCTGTGGTTTGTCGGGGAAACTCACTAAAGGAAACCCCTATCTCGCCATGGCACACTACTACCAACGCTCACCGTCCATCGGTGAACAGCAGAGACGATTCGATTCCCATTTACCCGCTTGATTAGGGAGACGGTAGATACTTCAGAGAGCCGGCACCAGCGAAACTGCCCCCACTGGTCCTCTCCGTTCATCGCCCCCTGATCCTTCGGGAGAGAACCCCTGGAAAGTAACGCTGTCGGTAGAACGAGGCTGAGGAGACTTCTTGCGTGGTTGGATTGAACAGACTTAGAGATTGGTTGCCCTAAAATAGATTGAAGACTTCTAACCGGGCAGGGTGCTAAACCGCACTGGCCAATGTTAACGGCAAATGATTTCCCTAAGCCCTATTGAAACATTTCGGCGATCTTCCGCATATAAAGATGTAAGAGAAAGTTATCGACCGGCTATTGGGGCATTCCGGTTAAGGATGGAGATTCCTGTTGACAGGGTCGAAGCTTAGGAATAGCCTCTCGCAACCTCGAACTTTCCGAAAGTGCTCGCGGAAATGCGCTCCTCGATTGCACCCGATCTTCTCAATTTCACGCAGTGTCTATGCAGGTCCGTTGAGAGCGGGCCATCAACTTGTTCCCTACTCGTCTTCTCATTACCCAGGAGAGCCTCATGTCTAGCAAAAATTCATCGCCGTCGCGACCCCCCGCGAAGAAATCAAGACCGGTTCGCCCAGTTCCCGAGCCTAAAAGTGAATGGAGCATTCTCTGCTACTTCGTGGGAGATGGGCTTATTTCGTCGAGCATGATTTCCCAACTCAAGGGCATAACTGACGCGGGATTTCAGGAACACACGAACGTGCTGGTCTATTTCGACCCCAATTGCAATGGCCGACGCGCCCGAATTTTCAACGTCAATGCGCGGCGTAAAAAAGAATACAGTCACCCAAAAACGCATAAAAAAACCATCATCGGTGATGGGGTCGACCCCTACGTACGAGACATCGCCGACGATTCTCACCTTCCGGGTTTACCTCAAATTCCCGCCGCCATCACACTGCGGTACTTTCTCGAGTATGCGAGAACCTATTACCCGGCAAAGAACTACATGCTGTTTTTGGTGGGTCACGGCGTCATTGTGGGTAATGATGCCTTCCTCCCCGATCCCGACGATCAATCCGCTATAACGCTCACCGATCTCGGTTGGATTCTCACGAACTTCGGCAAAAAAGTGAGGGCCGAGAACGATGAGTTTCATCTGGTTGGCTTTCACAGTTGCTCGATGAGCTCAGTGGAATTGTTGTACGAGCTCGAAGGGTCTGCCCGATACATGATCGGAACGCAGGGCCCAGCCTTTCCAGGCAGTTGGCCATATCGTCAACTCCTCAAAAAGATTCTTCTAGCTATAGACCAGTCGGTCGACGCCAGAAACGGCAACGGGGCGCGAAGAAGGGTTCAGGGAAGGAATGGCGGCCCGACGCAGCAGCCTGACGAGCTCCTCAAGAGTATTCTCAGAGGTATGCAGGATTTAAGTTACTACAATACCGAAGACTTCGGGCTGGCCGGTTTTTCATCGGACATTGCTCTCTGCAGCCTGGAATCCGAGAAAATTGCGAATCTGCGGAACGCAATCACGAACCTATCGCGAGCGTTGAAGGCCGGCATCAATGAACCCGCTACTAAGAATTGTATTCAGTTGGCGCATCTGGAATCGCAAAGCTATTTCGGGGAGAACTACACTGATCTGATCGACTTTTGTGAGTGTCTCGCGCGGAACTGCAACGGGCGGACTAAAATTCAAACAGAGATTAACCAAGCCTGCACAGATGTGATCAAAGCACTCCGCAATGAAGAGGAAAGGAACGCGGATTTCGTAAAGACAGACTTCAAGCGGCTGGTCATATCTTCAGACTACCACGGACCGGCTTACCAGTATTCGAATGGTCTGTCGATATATTTTCCCTGGAAGAGTCCTTCCCAGACAGTAACCGACAGCTATGACTCGTACAAGTTCACGCAAGATCATGGACCGGATTCCTGGCTGAGTTTCTTAAGACAGTACTTCATAAACACGCAACGGCCAGTAAGGGACGTCAGATACCCAAGGAATACTGCGCCGGAGGTAGTCAATTTCATCCGATGGGAAGGAAGCGACAACCTGCTCAGAACAATTTCAGACAAGCAACTGTTATCACTCGGCCCGCCGCCGGAAAAGGCGGGAGGCGACCTGTCGAAGGCGGGAGGCGACCTATCGAAAGTAGGTGGCGAGTTGTCCAAAGTAGGTGGCGAGTTGTCGAAGGTAGGCGGCGAGCTGTCAGGCAAGGTAGGGGGCGAACTAACCAAGGTGGGAGGAGAGCTGTCGAAGGTAGGCGGTGAGATGTCTAAGGTGGCTGAACTATCCGACCAGGTGGGGGGCGAGCTTTCGAAAGTAGGAGGCGAGTTATCGAAGCTTCTGGGCCAACTATCGAAGGTCGGCGGCGAGCTTTCTGACAACGGAAATAGCCCGATGGCCAGCAAAGTAGGCGGGGAACTGTCGAAATTGGTGGGCTATCTTTCTAAGGTAGGTGGGGAGCTTTCAAAAGTTGGCGGCGAGTTATCGGGCAAAGTGGGAGGCGAATTATCGAAAGTTGGAGGTGAGCTGTCGAAAGTCAGTGGCGAGCTGTCAAGCAAAGTAGGTGGGGAGCTGTCGAGCAAAGTAGGTGGCGAGCTGTCAAAAGTCGGAGGCGAAATGTCGAAGGTTGGAGGCGAGTTTGGAGGACTCTTCGGCCAAACCGTGATCAAGAACTTCTCGGAGCCCGAAGGTAAGTTTGTTACATCCCGTGACACTACATATCTTCCCGAGAGCGCTCAAGCACAGCCGGGGAAGCAGGGGGGCGGGGGGAGATATAATACGGATCCAAAAGGAAGTAGGTAATGATTGGCCGCCATCGGATGCTTGCTGCGTTGGTACTTGCGCTGGCTTTCCTGACTCAGACGCAAGGTACCGAAGATACGCAGATCACAGAGGAAGACTATCGAATTACCAGTGTCGATGAGCGTCAACGTAAAGTCGAGAGTCTTCTGAGTACCGTTGACGAACTCAGCAAATCAGGCCAGGTGATCGACGCGGCCCGCACGCTCAATCGTGTGGGCCATTTTCAAATACGAATGTCTGATGCCCCGGCGGCGGCCGCTACGTTTCAGAAATCTCTCAAGCTGCTCGACCAACAACCTGACACTAAGACTAAAGTCGATAGTCTAAATGGACTGGCGGCCAGCTACTTCAAAATTAGTAAGTGCGACCTGGCTGAACCCCACGCTAATGAGGCACGAACAGTCAGCAGTGAGAATAAGTACGTAGCTGGTGAAGCTGAAGCTTTGCTGATCCTTGGCGAGTGCCAAAATTTTCGTGACCACTCAATAGCTCTCAAAACCGCGCAAGAATCGCTCGCTCTCTGGAGGTCGATCGAACACAAGCGGGGCATGGCCGAGGCAAACCTGGCTATTGCTCATTACCAAATGACGCTACACAACCTCGCTGAATGTGCCCAAAGTTTGAATACCGCGCTGAGCCTATTTCGAGAACTCAATGACAGCGTGCAACAAGCTGAAGTCCTTATTTTCTTTGGATACATCGAGTATCGAAATGCCGACTGGCAAAAGGCACTGTCTTATTTCACGCAGGCTCAATCGATGATTGATAAACAAGCCGAGCCTTACAAGATGGGACAGATTACGATTGGTCTCGGTGACGCTTTCCTGGAGAGTGGAATCCCGGAGCTGGCCCTGCCGAAATATCAAGAGTCGCTGGATTACTTTCGCATCACCAAAAATCAGCGCGCGATGTCAATTCTCAAGTGGTCCATCGGACGGGCACATTTCTTTTCGGGTAAATATCAAGAAGCGATTGATAGTTTGCAAACAGCTCGCCATGAGGCTCAATCCCGTGGAGATACAACACTAAGCGCTTTTTGCGACGACTACCTGGGCCGAACCTATCATGCCCAAAACGACAATGCGGCAGCCCTGAAGCATTTTCAGTCCTCCTATGATGATTACCTGAAAACCAAGAACCACCGGGAAGCGGCGCGGGTTCAGGCCCGAGCGGGGTTGGTTTACCAACAGCAGGGCCGTTATCAAAAAGCCAAAGACAATTATCAGAAATCAAGAGAGACCTTTCACACTCTCAGCGACCGAGTCAATGAGTCGGCCACTCTGTATGCGATTGGCACGCTTGAGTTGCAAGTTAACAATCTTGATCAAGCCGAGGAGTTTCTTAAGCAGTCGATCGAGATGACCGAAGAAATGCGCCGAGTATCGTCCAGCAGCGACTTGACAGCTGCCTTCTCAGAGAAAGTGGCCGATCGCTATGAGACTTACATTGAGTGTTTGATGCGGAAGCATTCCGTGAACCCAATGCAGCGCTACGACGTTCGGGCCTTTGAGTTGAGTGAATCCGCAAGAGGTCGTTCATTGTCAGATCTGTTGCGCGGCACACAAACAAACCTCGCGCCCGGTATCGACCCGCAACTGGCCGAGCGCGAGAAGTCTCTTCGACAGTCGTTAAGAGTGAAGGAGAATTACAGAATTAGTTTGTTGGCGAAGGAGTACGACCAGTTAGAACTCGATACTCTGAACTCAGAACTGGCGCGTCTGGGCGCTGAATATCAGGCAGTCAATACTGAGATCATCGCTCGCAATCCGTCCTTTGAAGAGATCAACCGACCAACCAGTTGGGATTTACGCCAGATACAAGAACAGGTCGTGACGGATGATGAAACTGTCCTCCTGGAGTTCAGCCTGGGGGCCAACCGGAGCTACGTTTGGGTAGTCACACGGGACCACTTCAGCAGCCACGAGCTGCCGCCCGAGCCAGAAATTAACAGCGCAGCGCAAGATGTATACGCATTGTCGAGTTCCAAGCCCGACTCAGAGTTGGATCGCAAACTAAAGGAAGCTATTAAGAAGCTGAGTTCGATGGTTTTGGCCCCGATTGCCAATCACCTCAACAAACCGCGCGTTATCGTAGTTGCTGACGGAGCTCTGAATTACACTCCGTTTCAAATTCTTTACCCTCAGCTCGATAGAGATGAGCCGCTAGTCGTTGGCCGTGAGGTCAGTAACGGTCCATCGGCCTCTATCCTTGGACAGTTACGTCAGGAAACATCGCGGCGCAAGGTCCCATCAAAGTCGCTGGCAGCGTTCGGCGATCCGGTCTTCGTTTCGAACTATGCTCAGGAAACCTCAACGAAGGAAAACAAGCAGATTGCGGCGCTCAAGGTTTCTGAGGATGAAACGTGGCTTCATGCCTTGCGCGATATCGAACTCGACAACGACACCTTAGATTCTTCTGCTCTGAAACCACTGTTCTTCACTCGAATTGAGTTGGCGAACCTGCGCTCGGTGGCAGGTGAAGATAGTTTCGTAGCCACGGGTTTTGACGCTACCCGTGAAAGGCTTGCCGAACTTGACCTTCAACAGTACGCGATTCTTCATATTGCGACGCACGGCATACTCGATCCCAAACGTCCGGAAAACTCGGGTCTCTTCCTAACCATGATTGACCGGGAGGGTAAAGCGACGAACGGGTTTTTGAGTTTGCAGGATGTCTACGCTCTGGACGCTCCGGTTCACCTGGTTGTTTTGAGCGCATGTCGTACGGGCCTCGGGAAAGACGTGCGAGGGGAGGGTTTGATCGGGCTGACTCGCGGTTTCATGTACGCCGGCGCTTCCAGTGTAGTCGCCAGTTTGTGGAGGGTCGATGATGAAGCTACCGCTGAGCTCATGAAGCACTTTTACTCGAACATGTTGGAGAAGGGTATGCCGCCTTCGGCGGCCTTGAGGGCGGCCCAAAACAGCATCCGTCAGCAACCTCAATGGAGCTCTCCATATTACTGGGCGGCATTTACTCTGCAGGGCGACTACAGGCAGGCTGTGCCGTCTCCGTCTCGACAGACTTTCCCCAACATCACTCCGATCATCCTTGTCTTGATAGCTCCAGGTTTGCTTGGTATGGCGTGGTTGTACTTCCGACGTCGAGCTTTGGCTGCTCGTACCAACTAATCATTCAACCGCAAATTGGTAACCGTCTCGGATTCTGTGGCTACTGCCATCAGCACTCTTCGAGTAAAGCGCTATGGCATATTGCCCGGACGGCAATTCGCTAGCAGGTATCTCAAGAATAACGGATTGACCGTCTGGCGAGACTCCCTCCATCATCTTTACCTCTCCGCGAGCGTTTTTAATTTCCGCCGTGTAATGTGGGCCTACCAGCAGTGGTCCAGGCAACATCAATGTGAGCCTGAGTATGTCTTTCTCGAGCCTGATGCTTGGTGTCGCAGCTCCGGCTGAACGAGTAGCCGCAGTGTTCGTAAGTGTTAGGGTTGCATAAGACGGAGGACCTGAACTTAATGAAAACCATAAGACGCCAACCACGATGAGAACCAGGGCAAATGCTCCAACGGCACGAACCGGGGCCGTCTGGAAGTTGAGTAAGGCGACTAAACTTTCAAGCCGGCTTCTCTTTGCTGGTTTCGTTTGATTAGTTGAAACGTAGCTATGGAGAGTGGTAGCAAACTCCAGACTCTGCTTTCCTTGCGGCGAGGCTAAAAAGTGGTGGCGGAACCACTCCGACTCTTCGCCGCTTAACTGATTAGCGAGATAGTCGTCAACCAGTTCCTCCTTGGCAACCTCAAACTCCTCGGCAAATTCATCATCGACGAGTACGCGCTGTTCAAAATCCCGCTGCTGATCGTCGTTGAGTTTGCCGAGCAAATACTCTCTAGCAGTCTCCTGGTCATGATCAATAAATGGCATCGTAAATCCTTCTGGCCTCGGGAGACCCCTCTACTAGCAATGTATTCTGCAATCAAAGCGTTTCATACTCAGCACCCTTCCCGAGGCAAATTTCCAGACAACTTCTCAATTGCGCCTTCATGTGAAACACCCTAAGTCGCAGGGCTCTAAGGGTTACGCCTAATTCAGCCGCCAATTTTTTACGATTCGCAATCTTTTCACTTCCTTGTCCTTCGAAATATGCGATGAGGAGTCTTCTGCCATCCTGACTGAACTCTGCCATGCATAGATCAAGACACTCGTATCGCCGGTCCGACTCTTCATCTGAAGTAACTGGTTCGGGCTGTGGCAGTGTCCTGGCCGCAGTCCTTTCCCGGTAGTCTTCTTTGATTATGTTTCGTGCTACAGCGCTGAGGTAGTGCATGGGGTTGCCCACATAGTTTTCGTTCAGCCAATCTATCTTGGAGAGGATCCTGTCGAAGGTTTCATCAGCCAGCTTCTCCGGATCCCCGCAACCATGTGCATTAAAGATCCTTGTCAGCCTCAGTTGGACTTTATTGTAGAGCTGTCCTGCCAGATCGCGATCCGGATTCAGCCAATGGAGAAGCTTGTTTAAGGCTTCCTCAGTTAAGGAATCTTTATTCATTACAAGAAACAGCGGCCAGGCAACGCTGAAACTCTTTCCAGATTAGCTAATTAGATTCGAAGGACGGAATCGAGGCTCCCGAAAAACAGCCTGCCGATAAGCGGTCTCGACTGGTTTGAGAGGCTCGGTCGCGACGGACCGGTCATCAAGGGTCGAGGCAGGGCGCAGCCTAAAGTCCAAGAGTGGCGATGTCAAACGAAAAAGTTCCTCATCCTGGATGAAACGTTTTTAACTCTAAAGTCATTAAAAGTTGAGACTAATAGATTTTTCACTACTGCCGCTTACTCACCCCAGTCGATTCGTAAAAAACGAGTCCCCACGTTTTTGAGGCTGACTCACCCAGCCTCAGAAAACTCTAAGTAACAGCGCGAAAGAGCGGCTCAATTTTGTAAAGAAGGGGAGCCTGCAGAATGCTGGGTTGGCAACTAGTCGAAAACGCTATTGAGACTCACACGACTGTGGTCGCCTTAATCCTCATGCACGGTCGGTGCGTCCGCATGCGGAACAAAGCAACCACGGCAGCGCGCTTCGTACATGCCGGCGCCGCCGACCGCGACGCGTTCTTCTGATTCAAACGTGCGCTGGGTGTAGTTGGCGGGTTGACCACACTTCATGCAGATCGCGTGAGTCTTGGTGATGTACTCGGCGATGGCCAGCAATTGCGGCATTGGTTCCCACGGTTTCCCGGTGTAGTCCTGATCTAGACCGGCAATGATTACCCTCACCCCACGCCGGGCCAGCTCGTTGGCGACGCCCACCAGGTCGTTGTCGAAAAACTGGCCCTCGTCAATCCCGACCACCTCAGTGTCCGCATCTACCTTGGCGAGAATCTCATCCGCGCTCTTACTGTTTGCCGATTCATGTCGCATCTCCGAATGTGAAACGATGTGGTCGTTGGAATAACGAGAATCTATTTGCGGCTTGAACACCTGGACTTTCTGGCGAGCTATTTTCGCGCGACGCAATCGACGAATTAATTCTTCCGACTTGCCCGAGAACATAGATCCGGCAATTACTTCAACCCAACCTGACGAGGCGCGCGGGTGTGGCGTTGGTTCACCGTCGTTTACTTGCGCGATTAGTTCTTCCATTTTCGATCCTTGAATAGATTTAGTTTGCGCTTACTTCTCTTCGGAGTACATGCGTTTGTTGTAAAACGGCGCAAATGCGGCAACCAGCGCTACCTCAAAACTCATTGCCCGAGTGACGAGGTCTCTAGAAAGAATGCCCCAGGCACCCTGTCTGCTGCGAACATCAGCAACACCGGCAACTTCATCGATCACCAACCCCAGTTCCCTCTTACCCTCGATGACCTTCTTCGCCAATGATGCGGGAACACTGATCGAAGGCGTACCGCCGAACGCACCGGATTTGCCGTCGGTGGCATAAGCCCAACCTCGCAGGAAGATGTGCCACTCGCCTTCAATTGAAATGGAATGAAAGCCGCCTTCGAGGCCCACAAAGATGTCCGCGTCCCGTCTCTGTTGCCGAAGTAAGTCCCGCACGGCCAATGCTCTCTCGCGTGCTCCCTGCATCAATTCCCAATCGTTCATCGGCATTGCCGGCGCATTAATCTCCACCGGCCGGGCCAGGACAGTAGCCTCCGCCCAGGAAGAATCAATTGACGCGACGCGGGCAATGCTCGCGCGCACCGCCATAATCTTAGCGGCGCGATCAGATCCCAAAGCAACAGTTTTAACTTGGGCCGGAACGTGCTGGGTCAAAGCCGACAGAGTCGAAACAGGAACAACGGTCAGGCGAAACGCACCGAGGCTATAACACGTAGGTGCTAGTCGTCAAAAGCTGGATGGACAGACCTTTGGCAGTATTGTTAACGGCGATCGATCTGTAGCGGGATGACTCGCTTGACAACCACCTTGCCAGGTTCAAAACTAGAGTTATTAAACTTTAATGCGTACCGTTTGGAGGTTTGCCAGGTGTCGTTAGAAGAACTCGTTTACGACTGGAACACAATCGAACCAGACTTAATTGCGCCCGGTAGGCACATTGGCTTCGATGACGAAACACTGCGCGATGGACTCCAGTCGCCTTCGGTGTGTGAGCCTTCCGTCGAGAAGAAGATTGAACTTCTTCACTTAATGGACGCGCTGAACATCGATACCGCTGATATCGGTTTACCAGGGGCAGGCGGTACTCACGCGGCAGGCGTCGAGCGCATGGCACGTGAAATTGCTGATAAGAAAATGAAAATCCGTCCCAACTGCGCTGCTCGAACGCACAGGAACGACATCATGCCGATCGTTGAAATTTCTCAACGCGTCGGTATTCCAATTGAGGCTTGCACTTTCATTGGATCGTCCGCCATCCGATTTTTCGCAGAGGATTGGACCCTCGACAAACTTTTAAAACTTACGGAAGAAGCCGTCTCGCTGGCAGTCAGCGAAGGTGTCCCCGTGATGTATGTGACTGAAGATACAACTCGAGCAAATCCGGAAACTATTCGCGCGCTCTACACCACGGCCATTCAAGCCGGTGCGAAAGCAGTTTGCGTTTGCGACACAGTTGGTCACTCGACACCGGATGGAGCCCGCTCCGTGGTTAGGTTTGTAAAGAACATCATTGAAGCACAGGGTGGTGGTATTCGCCTGGACTGGCATGGGCATCAGGACCGAGGTTTAGGTGTGATTAATTCCATTGCAGCCATTCAAGGGGGCGCCGATCAAGTCCATGGGTCAGCACTCGGGATGGGTGAGCGGGTTGGCAACACACCGATGGACCAGTTGCTGGTTAATCTAAAACTGATGGGCTGGATAGATAACGATCTTTCGCGTTTGGGAGAATACTGCACCGTCGCTTCGAACGCATGTGAATGGCCTATACCCCATAACTATCCGGTCTTCGGTCGCGACGCTTTTCGCACAGCGACGGGCGTACATGCCGCAGCGGTAATCAAGAGCTACAAGAAAGGCGACCGGAAGTTGGCCGATCTCGTTTACTCAGGAGTGCCGGCAGGCGAATTTGGGTTGGAGCAGGTCGTAGAGATTGGGCCAATGAGCGGGAAATCGAATGTGATCTATTGGCTTGAACGCCGTGGGATAGAACCTAGCGAGGACCGCGTAGGCCGCATTTACGATCGGGCAAAACAGGCTTCCGCCGTACTACCCGATGAAGAGATTATGCAGCTAGTGTAAAGCGGCCGGTTTTCTTCATCACCATCTTAGTTGACAGGATTGAATTGTGAGCTCCGCGCAGGTAATTAAAACTAATAGCGACGTCTGGACCCTGCTGAATCAACCGGAGATTCAGGAAACATTCAGGTTTATTGATTCTGAGATCGATAACATTACTCACGAGCAGATCAGGATCTGTGAGATACCCGCGCCGCCATTCTGCGAACACGAACGGGCGCTTTATTTTCAACGTCGCTTCAACGAGCTTGGATTAACCGACGTTCACATCGATCAAGAAGGCAATTGTCTTGGTCTCAGAAAAGGGCGCCGCGAGACCCCGTTACTCGTGATCAGCGCTCATCTGGACACCGTGTTTCCGGAAGGAACCGAAGTTACGGTGTCACGTGTTGGTCAAAAGTTGATGGCGCCAGGTATAGCCGACGACTGCTGTGGTTTAGTCGCGCTGACGACGATCGCTGGGGCCCTGCGGTCGGGCAAGGTTGAGACTGCGGGTTCAATCCTGTTCGTGGCAACGGTGGGAGAAGAAGGCGAAGGTAATTTGCGTGGCGTTCGACATCTGATGACTACGCCGAGGTGGGGAAACAGGATTGACGCATTCATAAGTTTTGACGGCGCCGAGATCGACCGCATCACTAATCAGGCGCTTGGCTCCAGACGTTATCGCGTCACGTTCCGCGGAGAAGGCGGACATTCCTGGGGGGACTTCGGAGTGCCGAACCCGGTTCATGCTGCCGGTCGCGCAATTACAAAACTGGCATCGTATCCACTTCCACAACAACCGCGAACTACGTTTAACGTGGGCCGCATCGAGGGTGGTAGTAGTGTCAACGCAATCCCGCAAGAAGCGACCATTGAGGTTGATCTCCGATCGGAAAGTGCACCGGAACTGCTCAAGCTTGATGCCTTCTTTCGTAGGGCGGTAAGGGAGGCAACAGAGGACGAGAACGGAGTACGTCGCGCGGGCGATAAACCTTTAGAGTTAACGGTCTTATTAATCGGGGAACGTCCAAGCGGCGAGACGTCTACCGACTCAACACTAGTTCAATCGGCCCTCGAAGCAACTAAAGCTGTGGGTGCCCGCGCTCGACTTAATCAGGCATCGACTGACGCGAACTTGCCAATCTCGCTCGGCATTCCAGCTATTACCGTTGGCGGCGGTGGAACCTCCGGCAATTCACATACACTTGAGGAGTGGTACGATCCGCGCGGACGAGACGTTGGTCTGAAACGTGCAGTGTTACTGACTCTTGCGATGGTTGGGGTTGTTGAGACATAACATCGTCCAGAACCTAGTCAAACAAAAAGCGCAAAGGAGTGTTGCTCCTTTGCGCTTTAAAGTTTTGAAAGGCCGTGCTGCTTAGTTGATAGGAATCGTGACCGTTGTAGATCCGGCTTTACCTGCCGGAAACCGCTTTTGGCGTGCAATGCGCACGGCGGTCGCATCGCCACCCGATGCCTGTGTCACGCGACCCGACTCATCGTAAGTAACGGTAACAGTAACCCTCTTTGGGCCACCCTTCGGCGACTCAACCATACTTACCGACGAACCTGCGGGGTTGGGAGCTGCTGGCGACGTGTTAAGAGCCGCTTTCTGTTCGCGCTCTTCACGGGCTTTGATTCTATCCCTTTCCCGCTGCCGCTTAGTTGCGTCACTGGCATCCGAATCCTCTGTAGTCGGTTGGGTCACTTCAGCGACGGTGGAAGTTTCCTGAACAGGTGCTGGTGCCACGGGGGCCTCAGTTGTGTTCGGTTGACTCACAACCGGATTAACCCGAGATCCATACCAACCAGCCGGAACACCGATAGCTGCGACCGCCATTACGACAACCACCGCAACGGCCACCGCAATGTATTTGCGCCTACTCACTGACTCTTTGCTAATGAATGAGAGGAAACTGGGAACGCGTAGCTCTTCAAGATCTGAACTGTCAGATGCACTGTCGTCTTTCGGTTGCGATTCCCCCTCTTTGTAATCGGGCGGAAATGCGGGTGTTGGTATTACACCCTCATCAAGCCTTCGCAACCCCTCCAGCACAACTTGGGTCCACGGTTGGTTAATAGTTCGCTCCAACCCCTCTGTGGCGGGGCCAAACTCGAACTTCGCGTTCGGCAATGTCAAGGCGTAGTAAACGGCATCGATTCCCCGTAGCACACCAATGCGCGCATCAATCACGGAACCAGCCTGTAAATAAAAGTAACCATAACCGTCAGGGTATAGCACTTTCAGTTGTCCGGTTTTTCGTTGGTTACAAAAGAACTCAATTAGTTCAGAAAGCGATAGATCGCTGAGGTGTCCAGTTAAAGCCATTTGAATGTCGCTCCTATTGCAGATAACCCGGATATGTTGCTACGCCGTCTTCATTGAAGTCCAAACTTGTAATTGATCACTCCCGACACCTTCACAGGCTGTCCTGAAAGTTTCGTCGGCGAAAAGCGGGCTTTCAATGCTGCCTGCAAAGCTGCATCTTTCAGGAGAGAGGGACCGCTCACAGCTTCCGCTGAGATCACTTTTCCCGTTTCGTCAACGACCACCTGGATAACTACGACACCCGCCATCCGCAATCGTCGGGCGGTGTCTGGATAGGAAGGTGAGGGCAAATTAATGGCGGTTCCGTTTAGAACACCTCCGGAAACTGGTTTAAGAATTGGGCGGGGTGCCGGGGCCGCAGGGGGTTCGGCATCGAAACGCACTGACGGCGAGGCCGTCGTGTTAGCGTTGGATGCAACAAGCTGAGCACCTACATTCGAGTCCAACGTCACGGGTTTGCGCGATGTCACAGAAGGCAACGCTTGGGATTTGGTGTCAGCCGGCTTAGTGGAAGGTGAACCAGCTTTATCATCGTTGTTGGCTACTGAAGAATTGGTGGGGGAAACGGATGATGGAGCGACTGCGGGCTGCGCCATCTTCATCATCTTCTCATCCAGGTAATACATGATTGACCGGTGAGTTACTTCCGTCTGTTCAAACGACATCTTTCCACCCTCGATCACCGCGACCGAGGTTGTCATCTTGTTCCAGTTTCCGACAAAGTCGAACTCGTACTTGTAAATCTCTTTGCCCAGCAGAGAACCATCTTCGTTGAGAAGCGTCATCTCACTGATATTGCCCTTGTCGTCGTATTTATAGACTTCTTTGCCGGTTAAGGTTGAACCGGCGATGGGAAAGTACTGGTTCTCGACCTTCGTTCCCTTAACATCGTAAGCTACGATCTCAATCACCGATTCTTTGCCTTCCACCGACTTGCCATTTTCGGTAGACAACTTCGCGACTGCTGTGCGCACTCGTCTTACCGGACCTACCAACCCGTCGCGAATTCGGTCTGTTTCGGCAACAGGCGCCGGACCACGCGGATCCGTATTTTTGGCAGTCAGGTTAGTTTGGGCGAGCGCGCTTACGCCTGGCGTCAGGGTGACTAGCGCGATTAGAGAAAGCTTCACAAGCAATGTCTGCATGATTTTCACTCCGGACGTTGTAGGTGGGACAGATTCGAATCGAGTGGAGGCACCGACTGAGGGTGGCTTGCCGCAACCCAATTTCGGCAGCGGCAATAATATATAGTTTAACGATGTTTGTCCAGAGCCAACATTTACTGGGTTCTGGCGTAATTTGCTGGGTTTTCGAGGTTTAACGAGACGTTTCAGGATACGCGGCGAGCGCGACAACGATATCATCAATCAAACGGGAGCTGTTTGATCGACCCACGTAGTCATTGCAGAAAATTGCGAATGCCAGCGTTTCCCCGTTGGCAGTGAGCACGTAGCCGGATAGCGAGTTTACGTAAATCAGGGAGCCTGTCTTGGCGAAAGCTCGGCCAGTTAGGGTTTTTAGTCGGCCGCCGAGAGTTCCGTCCTTTCCAGCGATCGGCAGCGACTCCCGAAAGGATTGGCTACCGGATCTGGAGATCACGTTTAGCATTTGCGCGGTGCCTTCAGGTGTCACCAGATTTAGCCGCGACAACCCTGAACCGTCGCGGAAAGCAGTGCCGTTAGTCGCAATCCCATTTCGCTCGAGCCAGACCCTAATCAGTTCCGTCCCAGCTTCCTCGTCGCCCCGTTCGCGATCAGGAGGCTCCGGCGTTGAAAGCATGGAACGTCTTTCCCTGCCTAGCGTCCGAAGGATTAACTCTGCATAAAGATTGTTACTTTCCTTATTTGTGGCCCTGGCGATATCACTTAATGGCGCGCTGGTTACCGAGGCTATCTCTGAAGCCTGGGTTGGCTCAAAGCGCTGGCTCGATGCCGACCTTGAACTTCGAGCTGACGCTCCTCCATCGACTGTTATGTTTCTATCCTTGAGCGCGGCGACGAAAGTCCTCGCCGCCCAAAGAGCAGGATTGTGAACTGATAATCTGACGCCGAACCCCTTGGCGCCCGGGGCCAACTCGCCCCAGACCTCTATGCGGTTATCGCTCAGGCCACGCGCCACACCAATCGTGGAACGCGCAGCTCGATTGCCCGGAGCCATCCGATTATCTACTTGCACATAACCAAACCGATCGCCGCTTCTCACTTCGGGCGTAGCGTTGCCTTTTGCCGGTGGCAACAAGTTCAAATCGACCTCATTACCGTTAACAGTAAGCGCACTGGCTTCAGCCCCGAAGTACCACTGCAAATCGTTCCATTGCCATCCGTCTCCAATTGGGCTTCCTCGAAAGTAACTTTCGTCCCCGATTACACTTCCCTTCACCCGCCTTACGCCGCGGGCGTGAACTGCATCAGCAAGTTTAGCCAACGAATTTTCCGTGCGATCAGTGACAAGATCGGGTGCTCCACGTCCATACAGAATCAAATCACCGTCAATGGTTCCTGCTGCGTCCGGACGAGTCAGCGCGTACGCAGACGTTTGCCACCGGTAATCAGCTCCGAGGAGATCGAGTGCCGCCGCGGTGGTGTATATCTTCATGTTCGAAGCTGGGATGAACTGCTGACGTGCGTTCCTTTCGTAAACCGTCGCTCCGTTAGCCACCGCCACAACTTTGACGCCCCAACGCGCCGCCGCAAAAGGACTCTGATCAATCAGTCGATCAATATGTTGTGCAAATTCCTGGTTGCGGATCGTTTCACTTGCCGCCGACGTCTTGGTAGCGGTTGCTGCCTGCGCGTTTAATCTTTGCGAAGGTTGTGCCTTAGCTAACGAGTCGGATGGGGAGGGGTCGCTGAGGCGAAAGGCGCCGATTAAAAGTAAAACGAGGCCAATGATGGCCACGCCTGGTCGCAGATACTGTTTCATGATTAACGTGTAAAAAGCGCAGCGGTACGTCGCGTGGCCAACAACTCACAAGTAACTTTATAAACCTCTGATACTTCGAGCTCGCCAACCTTATTGCCATAAACGGTGCGGTGATGTTGTTCGAGGGGCACAAAACTGTTGGGGGTAGGACGATCCATCAACATGACTACTGAAGTACCAACCGCGGCCGCTAAATGCAAAGGTCCGGTGTCGTTTGATACGAATACGGACAACTTGGCTTGCGCCGCCGCAAGTTGAGGGATTGTTAGCCGGTCAAACAAGATCACAGAAGGGGGGAATTGTGACTTTATCTCCTGGATAAGTTGCCTTTCCTCAGGACCGGCAAACACTACAACACGAACGCGCTCGTTTCGAATTAAGTGATCAGCAAGCGCTGCAAATCGCTCCATCGGCCACCTACGCCCAGGGTGACCAGCGCCAGGAAACAATCCAACTAGCGGCGCTTCGAGGTTTCCTTTTTGCTTACGCAGCATCTTCTCGACAGCCACGTCATCCGACGGCCGCGTTCGCAGAATCGGGATAGAGGAAACATCTTTGATCTTAAGCGGTCGCAGTACATCCAAATATCGTTCTACAAAGTGTTTGGTGTTGTCTTCCGCGGGCGGATGCGGGCGGAAGTTCGACAAGAAGTTCAGCGAGCGACCGGGACGCCGCGCATATAAGCGCTGAGGCGCTCCGGAGAAAAACCCGAGTAAGTTAGTTTCTGAAAGGCTGTGGAGGTCAATGACGAAGTCGAACTGTTGACGCCGGACATCTTTGACCAACTTCAGAATTTTGGCGATGGAGACAAGTTTTGGTCCGTCACGAAGAGCCACGCGATCCACAACGATCGTCGAATTCGCATAACCGGAAAGCGAGATTATGTCGGCGCCGGCTTTTCCTACTGCAACAGTAATGCGCGCGTCCCTGAATCGGTCTCGAATCGCGCGGAGTGCGGGCACACTCAGCACTACATCACCTAGCTGACCAAAATCGATTACCAGGATATTTCGCGGGTCAAACATCTGTTACTGCTTCACGAGTCGAGAATGCGCAAATCATGACCGGTCATTTCCTGCGGCTGTGGCGTCCCCATCAAGGCCAGCACGGTAGGCGCGACATCTTCCAACGCCCCGCCTTCTCGCAGCTTAATACCTTTCGAATTTTCGTCAACTAAATGGAACGGGACCAGGTTCGTCGTGTGCGCCGTGTGTGGCCCGCCCGATTGCGGATCGATCATTTGTTCAGCATTGCCGTGATCGGCTGTGATAAGCGTAATGCCGCGAGCCTGTTTTATACTTTTAGTAATCCAGCCGAGACAGGTGTCTACATACTGGCAGGCCTCAATCGTCTTATCGAGTTTTCCCGTATGGCCCACCATATCCGGATTAGCGAAGTTAACAATGAAGATATCTGTTTCGCCTTCGTCAATGGCGCGCAACACCTTGTCCGTAACAATAAACGCGGACATCTCTGGCTGAAGATCATAGGTGGCAATCTTTGGCGATGGAACGAGAAGCCTTCTTTCATACTCGTGTTCGCGTTCAACTCCTCCATTAAAGAAATAAGTTACGTGCGCGTACTTTTCCGTCTCGGCTAATCGATAGTTTCGAACGCGCGAATTGTCCCAAACTTCGGCCAGCACATTGTTATGATCATGCGGAGGAAAGGCGATCGGCACCGGAAACGTTCGGTCGTAAACAGTAAAACATACGAAAGCTACGGAAGGTCGCCGAGAAAAATTAAATTCGGCAAACCCTGGCACCGCGATGGCCCTTGTTAACTGTCGCGCGCGATCCGGACGAAAGTTGAAGAAAATTACCGAGTCGCCATCATTCAACGTGCCAATGGGACTACCATTTTCGTTGACGATCACTATTGGCTCAACGAACTCGTCCGTCACACCCCGCTCGTAAGACTTCTGCACGGCGGCAATAGGATCGGTCGCAGGTTCTCCATGGCCCTCGACCAACAATTCATAAGCACGCTGAGTCCTCTCCCAGCGCTTGTCGCGATCCATAGCGTAATAGCGGCCAATTACTGTTGCTATTTGGCCAATTCCAATCTCCTGAAGTTTGTTCTGTAAAGCCTGAAGGTAATGCACCGCCGAGGTTGGAGGTGTATCGCGACCATCGAGGAAGCAGTGTATGAAGACCCGCAGGACACCACGGTCTCTGGCCATCTTTAACAATGCGTACAGGTGCTCAATGGATGAATGGACCATGCCATCGGATAACAGACCCATCAAGTGAAGCGCGCCTCGCTGCTTCACGGCGTCCATCGCAGTTACCAATACCTCGTTACGGAAAAACTCACCGGTGGCAATGTCATAATCCACGCGTGAAACGTCCATTCTAATCACGCGTCCAGCGCCGATGTTGAGGTGCCCAACCTCCGAATTTCCCATAACACCTGCCGGTAATCCGACCCGTTCGCCTGAAGCGACCAGCAAAGTTTGAGGGTATTGCTCGCAGAGTTCGTCGTAGTACGGAGTAGCGGCGAGCGCAATCGCGTTTCCCTCCTGGCGAGGCGAGTAACCCCATCCATCGATAATGATCAATGCCAGCGGCCGCTTAGTCGTCACGCGATATCTCCAGCTTCAAAGTTGTTCCTGGAACCATTCCATCCATCGTTCCGGTTGTAGCAGTGGCTTGAAACCAAATTGGGCATACAGTCCATGCGCGTCTTTAGTCGCGAGCACCCACCGTCTCATGTTAATCAGTTGCGGATGACTAATGATAACTTCCATTAACCATTTCGACAGTCCCATTCCTCGATGGTTCTCGAGAACGAAGACGTCAGCCAACCATGCGAACGTGCAGTAATCGGTGACGACTCGGGCAAACCCCACTTGTTGGTCGTCTCTATAAATGCCGAAGTTTAAGGAATTGCTGAGCGCGCGCTTAACCGTCTCTATCCTGCGGCCCTGTCCCCAGTAGGATTGGTTGGAAATGAAGTCGTGAATTAGCGCGAGATTGAGGCGGGTCGGATCAGTGCTGATGAGGTAATCACCTTTTCGCCAAACCTCCTCCGTACTTTCGAGCATGCCTTCGGTGGGCCTATTTTCGTGCGGCACGTACCTCTCCATTGCTCGATTGGCTCAACTGGTAAAAAGCACTGCGACCTGGATATCGCGCTGCCTCACGCAAATCATCCTCAATTCGGAGTAGTTGGTTGTATTTTGCCGTACGGTCCGTACGCGAAAGTGAACCTGTTTTGATTTGGCCCGCATTAGTGGCAACGGCAAGATCTGCAATGAACGGGTCTTCGGTTTCGCCGGAACGGTGCGAGATCACAGCTGTGCGTTTATTTGTTTTCGCTAGTTCAATGCAATCCAGTGTCTCAGTCAGTGTGCCGATTTGGTTGACCTTGATCAGAATGGAGTTAGCAACGCCGAGTTCGATTCCCTTTCGCAGAAATTCAGTGTTAGTTACAAAGAGATCATCCCCCACAAGTTGAACTCGACTACCAAGGGCGTCAGTTAATGTCTTCCAGCCCGTCCAATCGTTTTCGGCCATACCGTCTTCAATCGACACAATCGGATACTGATCGCTCCACGACGTCCAAAACTGCACCATCTCATCGCTGGTGAGCTTTCGTCCGTCACTCTTTTTAAAAACATAATGTGAACCGTCATAAAACTCGCTGGCTGCAGGATCAAGGGCCAACAAACAATCAGTGCCTGCAGAATAGCCGGCTTGAGTGATCGCTTCGAGGATTGTCTCAATTGCTTCTTCGTTTGATCGAAGGTTTGGAGCGAACCCGCCTTCATCTCCAACGCTGGTGGCATAACCTTTCTTCTTGAGAACGGACTTCAGTGTGTGAAAAATTTCGGCGCCGGTCCGCAAACTCTCATTGAAACTAGGAGCGCCGACCGGCACTACCATGAACTCCTGGAAATCCACATTATTGTCAGCGTGTGCTCCACCATTGACGATGTTCATCATGGGAACCGGCAACGTACGAGCGTTTGGACCACCGAGATACTGATACAAAGGGATTTCGAGATGTGCGGCTGCTGCCCGTGCGTTAGCGAGTGATACAGCCAGGATGGCGTTGGCACCCAACTTTGATTTGTTGGGAGTGCCATCCAGCGCAATCATTACGGCGTCAACTTCTGCCTGGTCCAGCGAATCAAGCCCAACAACTTCCGCAGCTATTGTTTCAGTGACGTTTTTAACAGCCTGCGTAACGCCCTTTCCCAGGTAGCGCTTTTCCTCGCCATCACGAAGCTCAACGGCTTCATGCTCTCCAGTAGACGCACCCGACGGCACTGCGGCCCGTCCAACTTCACCGCTCTCAAGAGTAACTTCCGCTTCCACTGTGGGGTTGCCACGCGAATCAAGAATTTCTCGCGCACGTACGTCCTCAATCCAGCTCATCTCGTTTGGCTCCAGCTAAGTTGTGATGCAAGCATACGCCGGCTAAAGATGCACACTTTATCATCCCCTTTGTTGGAAACTAAAAGGTGGGAACTGCCTTACTATGCGCCTGCTCGGGCGCCTTCTGCTGTTTCCGGTGTTTCAGATTCGGTTAGTACTTCCGGCAGTTTAAGGCGGACACTAATTACGCGGCGCCTTTCGACGCGATCAATTTCGAAAGACAACCCATTGTATTTAACGACTTCGCCCGGATTTAAGACGTGACCCGCCTGGGTCATGAGGAACCCGGCAATTGTTGTGTAGGCCTCGGACTCTGGAAGGTTAAGCCTCAAACGACGGTTCAGGTCGCGGACGGCAAGGCCTCCCGCCAAAACGTATTCGCGGTCATCCACTTGAGTAATCTGCTCGTTAACTTCCTCATCATGCTCATCGGAAATGTCGCCGACAATCTCCTCTAACAGATCTTCCAGCGTGATGACTCCTTCCAGGCCCCCATGCTCGTCAACGACAAAACCAAAGTGTGCTTTTGCCTTCTGCATTTGCCGCAATACGTCTTCCAGGCGGGCTGTATCTACGACATAAAGCGGAGGCTGCAGCACGTCTTCCAGCCCAAACTTCTCTGGTTGCAATAAATACGGCATTACATCTTTGCTGTGAATGAAACCGATTACGTCATCCAACGATTCTCGATAGACGGGCAAGCGCGAGTACCTATACTTCTCAAACGCCTTAGTTATTTCAGCAAGCGACGAAGTTGCCGGAATAGCCGCCATTTCGGTTCGTGGAACCATCGCCTCCCGAACCAATGTGTCGGAAAACTCAAACACTCTGTGGATCAACTTTCGTTCTTCCGCGCGTAAATGCCCGCTTTCGCGAGAAGTGTCTACGAGTTGCCGAATTTCAGCTTCCGTGTAACTGGAGACATGCTCGAGAGAGGCTTTCAACCCAAACAACTTGACGATGCTCACGCTGGCCCAATCAAGTGCGCGGATGGGCCAATGGAACACCCAGTAAAACGCTTTCATCGGTAGCGTGACGGCCAAAGCAATCTTCTCAGAGAGTTCAAGTCCGAGAAGTTTTGGAGCTTGCTCACCGATCACAATGTGCAGCGAGGTGATGATGGAGAAAGCAATTACGAACGCGATACCGTGACGCCAGGCATCAGAAAATCCAGCGAGTGGCCTTTCGAGAAGGCTAGCCACAGTTGGCTCACCGACCCAACCCAAAGCTAACGAAGCGAGAGTTATCCCGAGCTGTGACGCCGAGAGGTAAGCATTGAGATTGTTAAGGAGTGATAATAAACGTTTGGCCGCAGCACTCCCTGATGCGGCCATTGTTTCAATTCGGGACCGACGTACTCCTACCAGCGCGAACTCGGCAGCGACGAAGAAACCGTTAATCAATACCAGAACCAAAACGACCAACAACTTGAGCACAGTCATGGGCCAGCCGACTGAACTTACAGCTTCGGGTTCGATAAACAACAGCAAAACGTAACCAGGTATGTCGTTCATAATCGGCGGGAGGAACGCTTGCGACTTAAATAAAGAAGCGCAGGTTAAGGCATGGAGGGATTATAACACGCGAGCGGGAGCGACTCGCGCGCAGTACATCTGGCAGTTGCTGTGCTGGTATCAGTGTCCTGCGGCCGCTCCAACTGCGCGCACCTTCGCAGGCTTGCGGTCATGTTTCGCGCACGCACGTGTAAGAGCTTCTTCGACGCGGGGTTCGATGTTGCATTCCGGCTGCCGGCAGACGGCGGCCAATTCCGAAATCACCAAATACCTTGCGCGCTCGAGCATACGTTGTTCGCGAAATGAAAGCGGCTTCAGGTGACTTAGGTAAGTCAGGTGCTTCAGAACATCCGCAGCTTCAAAAATGTTTCCGGTCCGCATCTTTTCTGAAAAGTCCTTGAAACGGTCTTTCCAGTCGTTTGCCGGAAACGAGAAGTCTTCAGCTAACACCTTGAAGAGCATTTCGCATTCGCTTGAGGAAATCGGTGAACGGAGACCAACTTCACTTGCATTTGAGACAGGGACGAGTACCAGGGAGTTGTTTGCAGCAAGACGCAGGGTATAGAAAGGGAGTGAGTTCGCGCCTATCTGCTTTTGTTCGATTTGCTCGATGGTCCCGATACCGTGATTGGGGTAAACCACTTTTTGGCCGACTTTGAAGCCCACCGTACCACCTCCATCGATTGGAAAAAATCAGACTGCGCCGCACGCGCGGGTCTGGGGGAAAACCGAGCGACGCAGTAATCGCGTCGGGGTCTATAAGGTAAGTGTTTGAAGTCTAACAAGGGCTCTTGGGAGCGTCAAGGTTTCCGACAGATGATGCAACTGTCGTGAAAAAGAGAACAAGGTACGCAACGCTTTCGAGCTGACGAGCTAGGCTCTCGGCTGCGCTTTCCGTGTTGCCTACGGAAGACTAACGATGTGCCTGGTTGTCACAAGTAAATCATGCTGTTAGGATCGCGCCGATTAGAATTCCGATATCTTCGCGCGATCGCTGATTCCGCCAGTCATATTGGTTGCGGATTCAGAACTACGATACTGACCACCCTCCTATGGCCCTCCTGAAGATCACCGACGCAAGCGGCCGCCAGTGGCAGCACAATCTTGAATCATCGACAACGTCGTCAATTGGTCGTGCTCCTGACAACACAATCGTCCTCGATGACCCGCGGGCCTCTCGTTATCACGCCCACATCAACGGTTCAGATAACGGTGTGTTTACCTTAGTCGACGGCGCCGTTATTAATGGGCAGCTGCGTCGCAGTGCAAACAAAGTCTTCGTCAATGGCGGCCCCCAGCTTGAATACCAGCTGAAGAACGGCGATCGAATCACAATCGGGGCAAGCACGATTCGTTTCGACCAGCCCCGGGAAGAGCGAACCACCGACGTTCGTTACGACGACAAACCCCTAGGTCACACCCAGCTGTTGATCTCCGCGAACGACGTAATGGAGTCCGTGCTGCAGGCCAAGCCCGGCGAACCGGTTGTCACACCGGCCGCCAGGGACAAAGTGCTGGAAACGCTACAGAAGAAAGCCAACATTCTGACGGCGTTATATGAGATGAGTAAAACGCTGGGATCCGTCT
Source organism: Pyrinomonadaceae bacterium (assembly GCA_035273385.1). Taxonomy (GTDB): domain Bacteria; phylum Acidobacteriota; class Blastocatellia; order Pyrinomonadales; family Pyrinomonadaceae; genus PSRF01. Next base: position 150,196 of record DATEPE010000001.1, read on the forward strand.
TTGATCTCGACGCCATTTTTGCGAAAGCCACCGACATTATTTTCAGATCAACACCTGCTGACCGCGTTGTTGCATTACTTGCTGAGGGCGATGGGAGTGAAAATCCCGAAGATGTTGTACTAAACCCAATTGCTACTCGAGCTCGAGACGAGAGTCTTACCAATCACGCGCGCCGATTGACTATTGGGCGAACCATCACGAGGAAAGTGATGAAAGATCGCGTGGCGCTGTTGTCACAAGACGCCGCCTCAGATGAGCAATTTGCCGGCGTCGATTCGATTGTTTCCCAGGGCGTGCGGTCTACCATCTGCGCCCCGCTGGTTGGTGAGTCGCGAGTGCATGGAGCGATCTATGCAGACCGTCTTGATCCGTTTGCAGCATTTAAGCCCGATGATCTGGAACTGATCAGCGCTGTCGCGTCACAAACTGCAATCGCCGTCGAAAGCGCCCGCGCGCACGAACGGCTCGCGCGTGAAGAGGTAGCTCGAGCCAACTACAGTCGATTTCTTCCGGAATATGTAGTCAAGCAGATGCTTGAGAATCCTGAGTCGTTCAAGCTGGGTGGTGTGAACCAGACAATTACGGTCTTGTTCGCGGATATCCGCGGCTTCACCAGAATCTCGGAACATGCACCCCCGGAAAAAATTGTCGGTTTGCTCAACAGATATTTTTCTGCGATGACCGACATCATCTTTGCGCATGGCGGGACGTTGGATAAGTACCTGGGTGACGGTCTAATGGCCTTGTTCGGTGCTCCCTCAGCTACGCCGCAGGACGCATCAAACGCCCTGAACGCGGCGGTCGCTATGCAACGTCGCGTCATGGGAATTAATGTTGAACTCCACCAGGAAGGGCTAAATGAGATCGGTGTAGGCATTGGCCTCCACACTGGAGAGGCGACGGTGGGTTACATCGGGTCTGAACGCCGATCTGAATACACCGCCATCGGCGATACGGTCAACACAGCATCCCGACTGGAATCAAATGCGCGTGGGGGCGAGATTTTGGTAAGCGATGCAACCGCAAAAGCCGCTCGTAGTCGCTACAAACTAAAGACGCGAGATCCGATCACCGTCAAAAATCGTGAACAACCTGTCGTTCTTTGGGAAGTCGATTGGCAGCGCGCAAGCGGCGCATTTTAATCTCCTTAGCTTCCACCCCGTAGTAATCAACCAGGGGGTTATGGGTTTTACTCAACTCTTCAGTCGTCAGATCACGATCGCTCGCGTATACGGCATTCCTATCCGCATTGACTATCGTTGGTTTGCGATTGTCGCCCTTAGCGTTTGGCTGATTGCCAGCAACCTCCAAAGTCATGACCTACAGTTAGGCAATGTTCACCTGCCACCATTACCAGCGGCGACAGCGTGGGTATTGGGATTCATTACCACCGTCGGACTCTTCCTTTCAGTTTTCGGTCATGAACTTGCCCACGCATTGATGGCCCGGGCTGAAGGAATCGAAATCGAGGAAATTGTTTTGCACCCGTTTGGTGGCCTGGCGCGTCTCCGAATGGAACCGCAGAATCCAGGCGCTGAGTTGCGGATCGCTATGGCCGGACCCGCCGCCAGTTTTCTGTTTGCGTTGCTGGCTTTTGGCGGCGCGCGTGTGGCGGCGAGCGGAAACTATGTAGGCACCGTAGTGGTGTTCTTTTTGATCGCCGCAGGAAATCTTCTTCTAGCGCTGTTCAATTTGTTTCCTGGTTACCCACTTGATGGAGGCCGCGTGTTGCGTGCGATTCTTTGGCGGCGGAGCGGCAATATCAAGGACGCTACCCGCATGGCCGGGTTCTGTGGAATTCTGATTGGCGGTGTCCTGATTCTGTTTGGCGTCTACATCATGGTCGCGCCCAACTGGCGGCCGACTCAACCTTACTTCATGGGTGGTTGGTCCATTGTCGTGGGAATATTTCTGCTAGACGCTGCGTGGAAGGTCGTTAAATCCGCACAACAAGCCCAGTTGGTCTCGGTGAGTGATGTGATGTCCGCGCCTATGGCACTCGATCCCAATCTGACGGTTACGCGGCTTGTTGATGAAGTGTTGCCGCTCCATCGGCGCACCAGTTTTCCGGTGGCCGTTGATGGCAAGCTTCATGGAATCCTCTCGTTGGCTGCGCTGAAGGCATTGCCGCGCGAGCAGTGGTCAAAAACTGCTATTAAGTCCGTAATGCATCCGATCGGACCAAACTTCTTTGTTCTATCTTCAACTACACTCGAGTCGGCAACGGAACTTATGAAGCAAAACGGCGTAGGCTCAGTTGCCGTGATAGATAACCAAGGCGCACTGGTCGGCTTCCTGCAAAGTGGGCGAATTAAGCGAGTTTCCAAACCCACCACTCATTAACCCACGTCAACGCTAAATTGGCATCAAAAGCGAACGCAATCGCCATTGCCAGCGGTGTAGATTTCCGCGATAATCCCAGCGGAGCTTTCAGTCATTAGTTGGACCAAACGTCTATCCGGGAATCAAGGAATTCAGGATATACGTCTCTTGCTACACACAGGCTACGCAACGCTGAAGGTTTTTTCGAATACGATTTGGTGAAACTAAATTGCAGCCTCTGAAGCGCAAATTTCAAGCCCAACGTTTTGAGTTAGATGCTGTTACTACTGCCATACACGGAGTACCTCGGAAGACTCAGTGAGCCGCGAAACATCGCGGACCTGGTTTTGGTCTTCTTGCTCGTGTATGCAGTTTTGAAACTTGTTAGAGGAACTCGCGCGGCCCCAATGGCGGCCGCCATCGGTGCTTTTGCCCTCCTTTACTGGATCGCTGCCAGGCAAAATCTAGCCACACTCGAATTCATTTTACGCGGTGCCTTGCTGTACATCGGCGTCGCCATAATCGTGCTTTTTCAAAGCGAGATTCGTCAGGCTCTCATCACCTTTGGAAATCGGTTCAGGATGCCGTTTGTCCGTAGACACCTGGGCCAGTTTGGCGAGGGCGTCTACGACGAAGTAATACTCGCAGCGACCACACTCGCTTCAACGAAGACCGGCGCGCTGATTGTGATCGAAAGAAACGTCGGCTTAAAGAATATTATCGATGGCGGCGTCAAGCTGGATGCCGAACTCAGCTACGATCTGCTCGTTAGTATTTTTAATACCGAGTCGCCACTACATGACGGCGCGGTGGTGATACGGCGTCACCGCATTGCAGCTGCATCTTGTTTCTTACCACTGACGTTGAATCCGAGGCTTTCACGTGATCTGGGAACCCGCCATCGCGCCGCGCTTGGTGTTACTGAGGATACAGACGCACTTGCAGTTGTTATTTCAGAGGAGTCGGGATTAATTTCCGTAGTACAAAGCGGCGAGATTAAGCGTGGCTTAGACGCAACTAAATTGCGAGAAATCATTTCCGAAGCTTTGGATGTTTCGACCAGGAGGCCTAAGCAGAAGGTCGAGAAACAAACGGAGCCCGAAGCCGAAACCGAAGAAGTAGCTTCAATTTAGATGGATGCCGGGCGATGCCTTATCAGGACGTAGACGACGAAGCAACAGCACCAGTTTCGCGTAATCCCACGTCGTTCGAACGTTGGGGGCGAAAAATATTGCTGGAGGATTGGGGACTGAAGCTGCTGGCCGCCGGAGTCACCGTGGCTCTTTGGATGGCGGTCACCGGTCAGAACCAGCCAGTCACACAAAGAACTGCTGTCCAACTTCATTTCGTGCGCCCTGCAGGAATAGAAATCAGCAATGATGTGCCGAGTTCGGTGGAAGTTACGTTACGAGGCAGTCCATCCCGGCTCAACAGCGTCGGGCCGACTTTAGTGGCTACTATCGACTTAACGAACCAAAAGCCAGGAGAACGCGTGGTACGACTGCAGGAGAAAGCGCAATTGCAGTTACCCTCAGACGTATCAATCGAAGGATTCCGGCCGGCCACACTGGCACTAAAACTGGAACCAATCATAGAAGCTGTTGCCGAAGTGGAAGTAAAGTTTGACGGAAAATTACCCGACGGTTATGAAGTCAAGAGCGTTAGCGTTACGCCTTCACGGGTCAAGTTGCGTGGACCATCCGATCGCGTTACTCCATTGCAGAAGGTAGTTACTGAATCTGTGTCGCTGGACGACCGAATAGGAAGCTTCGATTTACCAAATGTCGCCGTCATCGTAGGAGACCCAAAGGTGGAAGTTGTTGATACGACTGTCGCGGTTCAGGTTGAAATAGGGCAAAAGAATTCCGGCGCTGATCCTTTATCTCAGCGTGCGGCCAACTCGCTAATCGCCCACGCCTTACCATTCCTGCGTTTTATCGCGACACGCAACCTCAAATGACTAGACTCTTCGGCACGGATGGCATACGGGGAGAAGCAGGCAAATTTCCTCTCGACGCACCCACCGTCGAGACAATCGGAGTCTCGCTCGTTACGCACCTGACAGAGCAACTCGGCCGGCCACCGGTAATCGTGATCGGGCGAGATACTCGTGAATCGGGCGAATGGATCGAAGGCTCATTGCGCACCGGCGTTACAAAGGCGGGAGGTCTTTCGCAGTCAGCCGGGGTAATTACGACACCCGGAGTCGCTTATCTCGCTCGGACCTTGCCCGCAGATGCGGGCATTGTCATTAGTGCTTCACACAATCCCTATCGAGATAACGGCATAAAGGTGTTTTCGCCTTCAGGTCGTAAGCTGGACGAAGCGACAGAAAGACGCATCGAAGCGGACATCGCGTCCGGTGGCAGCGAACCCAAATCCATTCGCCAAGGCTCCGCCATCCAACCCTTTCAAGAAGAAGTGAGTGTGCTCAGGGATCGGTATCTGCAATATCTGCAGAACGACGTAGGGCGCGGGTTATCTCTTAATGGAATCCGAATGGTTGTTGACTGTGCGAACGGAGCTGCCTCCGACATTGCGCCGCAATTATTTGAACGACTGGGCGCGTCGGTAACTGTGATCAATGCCGAACCTGATGGCCGAAACATAAACCTCAATAGTGGTTCCCTGCACACAGACAAACTGCAGAATGAGGTGTCACAGCAGAAAGCAGATATCGGCGTGGCGGTCGATGGCGATGCTGACAGATCGCTGTTCGTAGATGCCACCGGACAACTCGCTAATGGCGACGCTGCGTTGTGGGTGTTGGCCAATTATATGCAACCGAGAAAACAACTCGCTAACAACGTAGTAGTCGCGACGGTGATGAGCAACATCGGTCTTGAGATAGCACTGAAATCAAAAGGCATTGCACTCGTGCGAACGGACGTCGGAGACAAATTTGTTCTCGATGAACTCTTGCGGAGTGGTAGTTCACTCGGTGGGGAGCAATCCGGACACATTATTTTTCCGCAGTTGAGTCTAGCTGGTGACGGTCTGATCACAACGTTGTGTGTTCTGCGTGCAATGGTTGATGAGGATAAGTCTCTTGCCGAATTAACGTTGGGTCTTCAGATATTTCCACAGATCCTCGTGAATGTTCATGTAAAGCAGAAACGACCTTTCGCCGAAATTCAGGAAATCACCGACGCAGCAAAGAGAATAGAAAATGAGCTCGGCACGCGCGGACGATTGCTGCTTCGCTATTCGGGTACAGAAGCACTGGCCCGAATAATGATTGAAGGCGAACAGCAAGAACGAATCGACACACTTGCTTATGAGTTAGCAGACGTTATTAAGAAATACCTGGGGTGATGGTGTAGAAAGTTTTACTAAACGCCTTGAAAGTTTTACATTCAATCATAGCCAATTTACCGCCCGCTCCACGTGAATAACCCTCAAAATCTGACAATTTGGGACGTGTAAATCCGTGAAAATGCGGCTCTTGCGGGGCATGCGTTTTGCGAGTTATATTGTGGGGCAAGAGAGACGGTTGGTGAATCCTCCGTCTCAGTGGTTGCTGGGGTGAGGACAGTGACCACAAATATGAATGGGCGCGACGTACTCCCACGTTTGTCGCGCCCATTCGCTTTATTTGGAGCCACCCTTCCTTTAATCCTTCACAATCAAGCCGCACTCGCCGCCTTAAAATCACTAATTTTCTGCATGTTAAGATGGCTTTCTGGGTTTTTCAGATTGCTTCCTGCTGAGGAGTTTGCTGTTGCCGAGATTGCGGGTTCGCACACAAAACAAAGCAACAAACTATGACGTTTCCATCGGTCGCGGCACTCTTCGTGACGCCGGGCGCGTCGCCCGGGCGAGCCTTGGCGACTCAGTCCGCAAAGTCGCGATAGTGTCGAACGCGAAAGTGTTTTCGTTGTATGGGGACGCCGCACTAAAAGGTCTTGAACGCAACGGTTTCACAGTTACCCACGTGATGGTCGGGGATGGCGAGCGGTACAAATCTCCCCAGACAGCAGAGAAGCTCCTTCAGTTTTTTTCCATCAGCAAGCTTGAACGCACGGATGGAGTTGTGGCTTTGGGTGGAGGGGTAGTGGGTGATCTGGCGGGGTTCGCGGCCTCCATTTTCTTGCGGGGTGTTCATTTTATCCAGATTCCAACCACTCTACTGGCCCAGATCGACGCGTCGATTGGTGGGAAAACCGGAGTCAATCTTGGGGATGGAAAAAACCTGGTGGGGTCGTTTCACCAACCGAGCGCTGTCCTAATCGACGTTAACACTCTCGCGACACTGCCCGTGCGGGAGGTCGTAGCCGGCTGTTGCGAGATGGTTAAACAGGGGGCGGTTGGCAGCAGAAAACTGTTCACACAAACCGTTGGATTTTTACAGTCATCCGGGTCAAATTCGATTCGCATCTCACGCGATCTGGAAGAACTGGTGCTCGCACATTGCACGTTTAAAGCGTCTATCGTGGCCCAGGATGAGCGTGAGGACGCTGGACGAACCGACTATCGTTCTCGGCGAATCCTGAATTTCGGACACACTGTGGGGCATGCGCTGGAGACAGTTACTAGATACCGCTACTTTCGTCACGGAGAGGCCGTGGGCTACGGCGTGGCTGCGGCAGGCGCAATATCAAAAAATCTCGGGTTGCTCAAGCAATCGGAGTTAGAATTGTTAATCGACGCGGTGCGGCTATGTGGCCCATTGCCGCGCGTCGCCAACCTGGATCAGAGCGAAGTTATCGAAGCGATCCAGTACGACAAGAAGCGAGCGGGGGATCATAATCAGTGGGTGCTGTTGGAACGGATCGGTCGAGCTCGCGTTGTCAGCGCCAGGGAAATCAATCCAAGGTTGATAAAAGAGTCATTGACTGAAGCGATCTCAGCATTGAGTGAATGAGGTAAGTATGGAAATTCAGAACCGTCAGGGTGAACGCGGCAGCGCCCGCCTGAAATTACTGTTGTTCCTAATAGTGATTGCGGTCGTGGCTTATGCCGGATACGTGTATATTCCCGTCTCTTACAATGCTTATCTCTTCAAAGATCTGATGCAACAAAAGGTAAACACAGCAGCAGCGCTCGGGCACCCTGCTAATTGGGTGCAAGAACAGCTGGTTAAGAGTGCGCCCGAATACGATCTTCCCACCGATGCGGAAATCAGTCCGGCCGTAAGAGATGGACGCGTCGAAGTACACGTCCAGTATACGAAGCCAATAGAGTTTCCCGGCTACATTTACGAATACACTTTCGACCACACCGCCCGAAGCACGGAGTTTCTGAGCAAATAGCAATCGTTTTTAAAGAACACTAAGGGCGCAGCAGTTCAATGCTGCGTCTTTTTGTTTTGGCGATGACTAATGTTGGGTATTGTCGAGGAATGCTTTCAACTTACGCGAGCGTGAGGGGTGGCGCAGTTTCCTCAGAGCCTTCGCTTCGATCTGCCGAATACGTTCTCGCGTGACAGCGAAATGGTGACCAACTTCTTCCAGCGTATGTTCTGACCCGGTGACGCCCAGCCCAAATCGCATCTTAATCACCTTCTCTTCGCGTGGAGTCAACGTGGCCAAAACTTCGTCAGTAATCTCCCGCAGATTAGAAGCAACGACGGCATCAGCTGGGTTTAGAATCGATTTGTCTTCGATAAAGTCGCCGAGATGTGAATCCTCTTCTTCTCCAATCGGAGTTTCCAGTGAGATTGGTTCCTGCGCGATTTTCAAAACTTTCCGTACTTTGGAAACCGGGATGTCCATCTTCTGCGCGATCTCTTCACTTGTCGGCTCCCTTCCCAGTTCCTGAACCAGCGCACGCGAGGTCCGAATTAGTTTGTTGATTGTTTCGATCATGTGCACCGGGATCCGGATCGTACGAGCCTGATCCGCGATGGCCCTGGTGATCGCTTGCCGAATCCACCACGTCGCGTAAGTCGAAAACTTATAACCGCGGCGCCACTCAAACTTGTCCACGGCCTTCATTAAACCGATATTTCCTTCCTGAATCAGATCCAGGAACTGCAGACCACGATTGGTGTATTTCTTGGCTATAGAAACAACCAGCCGCAGATTCGCCTCGACTAATTCGCGCTTCGCCTGACCTGTCTGTTGTTCACCAATGACAATGGCTTGAAGGGATCGTTTAATCTCAACCGGATTAATGTGGTGATCGATCTCGATCAGCTGCAGCCGTTTCTTTGCAGCCGAAATTCGCTTCTTGTAATCCTTCTGATCTTCAATCTTTATTCGCTTGCGGCCGAGTTTCTCGTTGAAGCTGTCGATCTCGCGCTCCGCATCGCGGACTTCTTTCTGAACTCCGCGAATCGCATTGATCAACCGTTGACGTGAGCGCTCCGTTAGGTTCAGGCGACCGATCTCCTGGGCTATCTCCAGTCGTAATCGCGCCACCTTGCGGCTCATGCGGATAATTTTCTTACTCTTCTTGCCGCGCATCTCCTTTTGCTCGACACGCAATTTCTCCCAGTCTTTCAAGCCTTGTGAGGCAAGCTTGCGAATATTTTGAATGCCTTCAATGGTCCACGCTCTATATTCTTCGGCCTTGTCGTCATCTCCGGTAAGTTCGGCCTGCTCAGAAAAGATAACCACGTCCCGGATATTTGCAGCACCACTCTCTAACTCATCTCCGATCTTTATGAGTTCCTTAACTGCGATCGGTGAGCGCGCGATCGCTTTTTGAGTTTTGAGCTGGCCGCGCTCGATTCGCTTTGCGATAGCGACCTCACCCTCGCGCGTCAACAGTGGCACCACACCCATCTCGCGCAGATATAGCCGTACCGGATCATTGGTTTTCTCCAATGCCCCGGCTGACAGATCCAGCTCGACGTCTTCTTCGTCTACTTCTTCGTCGTCGGTAACTGCTGCAGCTGCTTGTTCGAGGAGTCGTTCGTCAGAGTCGCCTACGGGGATGTTGGAGCCTTCAAGTTTTTGCAGGACGTCTTCAATGTCCTCAGGTGAGACGACATTGTCCGGGAGTTCACGATTGAGGTCATCGAATGTGAGGTATTTCTTGTCGCCGCCGAGTTCAAGCAGACGCTCCATTACATCGTCACGATCTTTTTCTTCAGTGCTCACTAAACTTCACCGTGGGATTCAAATTAAAACGCGAGGTGGTGAGTGTTTTCAACTACTGCCAACAACAGCTGGGACTCAAGATCTGGGCCAGTCTAACTTGCCGTTTGCAACGCTTCCACTTTTGGAAGCAAATCAATTCTGCGCCGGGAAAGGTCCAATCGTTCCATAGTTAACCGATCGCGTAATTCGGTTTCTCCGTTGCGTTCAGCCGCTGCTATCTCCGAACCTAACTCACTAAGGCGGCGATCCACTTTCATCAACTTCAACTGATCCAAGCTTCGCTGGGCACTCAGCCTGCGCGCCTGCTCGTCCGCTTCTTCAAACTCAGTTATCAACAAACTGGGCAGCAACTCCGCGATGGGCTCATCTAAAAGAGCGTTCGCCAAATAATCGTAATCGCAGACTTCTTTATTTTTATCTGCAGCTATTAACGCGCGAAATATGGGTGCCGTAGCGAGGCCCTCGTAGTCTTCCGATTCGAGTCGCGAAAACACTTCGTGTCGAAAATCCTGGTCGCTCAAAACCAGTTCTAATAACTGCCGCTCAGCAACGGTCGGTTTCAATTGCGTTCGTCGCGCTACCGGAACGCGGGTACCGACGTTGCTTCGAATCGACTGCCATAACTCCCGTTTGACGGTAGCGTCGCTGATCCGTAGTGAATCCATCGCGATATCGAAGTATTCGCGCTTCTGCAATCGACTAGTAACGGCCCGGATGTACGGCAAGACTTCGTCAATCGCCGCTTCTTTGTCAGCAGGATTGCTTAACTTTCGATCGCGGACTGCCTGATTGATCACAAACTGGATGTGCGGTTGAGCCTCACCGCGCTGCCGTTGGTATTCCTGGGCGCCAAACTTTCTGAGAAATTCATCGGGGTCGGAGTTATCGGGAAGGACTAAAACTTTGACCTCGATGTCTTCTGCGAGGAGTATTTCAATTGCTTTTTTTGCGGCCTGCACACCGGCAGGGTCGCCATCATAGTTCACGACAACTTTGCGGGCAAACCGCCCTAAAAGTTTTACTTGATCATTGGTCAGGGCGGTTCCCAAACTCGCTACCACGTTCTTAATACCAAACTGATACGGAACGATCAGATCCAGAAATCCTTCCACCAAAATCGCGAAGCCGTTTCGGCGAATCTCGTCGCGCGTTAGATTCAGACCAAAAAGATTTCGGCCTTTGACGTAAGCAGCAGTCTCAGGTGAGTTGATGTACTTGGCGCTTTCATCTTTCAGTGTGCGGCCACCAAACGCAATCGGACGTCCCTGAATATCGAACACCGGAAAGATCAAACGCCCGCGAAAGCGATCATACGAGCCACCCTCTTGTTTTTTGACGACCAAGCCACTCTTTTCAATCTGTTCCTGCGTCGCCCCTTTCTGTCGCAAGTAAATCGACAGAGCGTCCCAGCTATCCAGCGCGTAACCGAGTCGAAAAGTTTCACGCGTCTCGTCAGTTATCTCGCGACGATTCAGATAGTCGCGCGCGATGCGGCCTTCGGCGCTCGACATCAACTGCTGTTCCCACCATTCGAGTGCCCATTTGTTCAGCTCGATGACCTGATCAGACTCCTGGCGGCGGGCTTCGAAGCGACTGTCGTCAATTAACTTCGGCAAGGGCACACCCGATTTCTCGGCCACCAGTTTTATCGCTTCCGGAAAAGAGACGCGTTCAATCTCCATCACGAAGTTGAAAACGGTTCCGCCCTTATGACAACCAAAACAGTAAAAGATCTCTTTGGCAGGACTGACTGAAAACGACGGCGTTTTTTCCTTGTGAAAAGGGCAACACGCCATCCAATTGGCACCTTTCTTCTTTAACTGCAGATAGTCCTGGACGACCCGCACAATATCTGCCTGGCGTTTCAGATCGTCGATGAAAGTCTGGGGATAGCGCATAGCAAGATTACCGGGTGAGCAGCACGTCAGTTGTCAGAACTTGTGGTCTCTCTGATGGGGTTGGTGGTCACTTTCGATCCAACTTTGATCGCCGTATAGTTCGGACTTTCACAGTCATCATCAGGAGCAAACTTAACGCACGGCACCTTGCGAACAGGACGTACAACAATTCCTTGAGCTGACTTGAGACTCACCTTAGTTATTTCTAAATACTCTTCACCGCCGCCAAATCCTTCGGTGCCCACTAAACGAAGGGCCATCTTTACTTTCAAACCGTTAGCGCTGCCTACGTTGATGCTGACATGAATGATCCGGTCGTTCCACCATTCGTTCTCAGCATTAGGTCGAACGTAGGCTTTATTAATCGCAGTAATGTTTCCGTCAATTGGTCGCTTAATAAACTTTTCATAACCCGCCGGCACTAACGGCGCGACAAACAAATCGCGCTTCTGACTTGCCACTTCTGGTTCGACAGTGGTTGACGGCGGGCTCGAAAGCCTGGAGAAGAACTGTGAGTATTCAAGAAAAAGCGTTGAATTGTACGAGTTATATTTACCTAGTCCGGCAACATAATCCCCAAATTCTTTTATTTCTTCCTCAGGCACCAGGTATTTCGTCTGACGCCACGTCACCTTTAGAAATCGTTCGTTTGGTTCCTTGCTATAGCTATGTTTAGTCCGTTCACTAGCCGACTTTTCGGGTATCAATTGCACGAGGTCAGGACTGAGGGCCACCGTACCGTAACTAAAGGCCATGACCTTTGCCTGGCATTTATCTATGTGGAACAGAACGTAGCGTCCGGGCATCCAACGCAAGTAACTACCGTGCGTGTCTCCTCCTATAAAGTAATCGCCAACCCAATCATTCACCGCATCCTGGCTTCCGATACTGGTCCATAGTAATTGTGCCGCCTTAATGTCTTCAGCAGGCATATTTTCTGGAAACCACCACGGTTCGGTTACACCGTTTATCCACCGTCCTTGTGAATCAAGTTCACCGTCGAGCCCTTGGCCAAAGACGGCGAGTACGCTGAGAAGACTCACTAACAAAAGACTTAAAAAATTAACTCGGATCTTCATGTGTCTCTTTTATAGTTTTAGTTCCACCAGCGTGGCTCCACTCCCACCCTGGTCCTGCGGCGCCGGAGCAAAGCGCTCAACGTGGGGATGGCCTTTTAACATTTCCGTAATCGCTTTGCGGAGTGCCCCGGTGCCATGCCCGTGAATGATTCGTATGCGAGAAACTGATTCCATTGACGCTTCATCGAGAAACTTATCAACCGCATCAATTGCCTCGTCTGTAGTTCTGCCGATGACGTTTAACTCACTGGTGGCTGGGTCGTCTAATTGAACCTTAATCTGGGTGCCGGAAGATCGCCGAAGGTTGGCAAGTTTGTCACCTTTGGTGTTCGGGGAAATTGCGAGTTCAACCAGTTGCAGATTATCAAGATGCTCCCGCAAGCGTAACGACTTCACACGAACTTCTGCTACGCCATCTTTGATTGCATCAACTATCCCGATTGAACCGAAAGACTTTAACTTCACCTTGTCGCCAACCGCAATCTCCCGCCCCGGTGTTGCTTTATAGGCTTCCTCTTTCTCTGGTTCTTTCGATAAGGGCACTCCCGCTCTCACAACTTTGATGTCGCGAGTTCCCGCGTCGGCAGTTGGCGCATTCACTTTCGGTCCGCCTACAGTTGATGCAGCGCGCTGCGCTTCCCTCTTTAGCTCACCCGCTCTTTTCTGCGCTTCTCGTTCAACCTTCAGCCGCTCCGCACGATCTGCCACCTTAGACAACAGGTCCTTTGAACGCTTTTCGAATTCACTCACTTGTTGCGCCAGCGCACTTTCAAATTCACGTTGCCGGTCGCGTTCTCGTCGTTCCGCCTCTTTGTCCAATGAAGCAAACTTTTCAGCAACCGCCTGACGTTCCTCTTCCAGCGCGCGACGTAACTCAGCAGCTTCTTGTGACTCTTGTTTGATGCGCTGCAGATACTCCGAGGCCTGGCGCGTGGAATCGCTGACTGATGTCAAAGCGGTATCAATCACTTCGTTCGGAATTCCAAACCGCCGCGCAATCTCCAGACCGGAAGATGAACCGGCGAGTCCGACGAGTAACCGGTAAGTCGGTCGTAAAGTCTTTTCATCAAACTCAACACTCGCATTGATAACACCTGCTTCGTTGCCCGCATACATCTTCAGTCCGCCGTAGTGTGTAGTGGCCATCACTTGCGCGTTACATACGCTACGAAAGTAATCAACCACTGCCACACCCAACGCGGAGCCCTCTTCGGGATCTGTTCCGGTTCCAACTTCGTCCAACAAAACAAGCGCGGGCGATTCACATAACGCTGTCATACGCGAGATGTTGGCGACATGCGATGTAAAGGTTGAAAGATTTGCCGCGATTGACTGGTGATCGCCTATGTCTGCAAGTACCACTTTGTAGAACGGGAAACTCGCCTCGACGGCTGGGACGGACACACCAGACAGCGCCATTAGAGAAAGTAGACCCGCTGTCTTGAGTACAACTGTTTTACCCCCGGCGTTGGCTCCGGAGATAACCATCGCGTTATGGTTTTCATCCAGCGAAAGAGTTACCGGTACAACTGAACTGCCGGCAGCTCGCAAATTCTCTTCAAGCAGCGGATGGCGCGCTTCAACTAATTCGAGCTGGTCAACACCAACACGAGGAATCACACAGTTAAACGATTGATGGAAAACAGCCTTCGCGTTTATGAAGTCGAGATTAGATACCACGTCGACGGCCATCTCGATCGCCGGCAACTGCGATCGCAAGTCTTCCGTCAGACTCAAAAGAATTCGCGTGATCTCGCGCAACTCAGCTTCGTGTAACGATTGAAGCTCGTTGTTAGCCTCAATAGTTTCCAGTGGTTCGACAAAAGCAGTAGCGCCTGATGAAGAATAACCGTGCGCGACACCATTCACGCGCGCGCGATGGTCGGACTTGACGGGAATAACGAAGCGGTCATTGCGGATCGTCACGAGTTCGTCCTGGATCGCCTCGCCAGAGTTTCGCATCAACGATTCGAGCGTGCGCGTGATGCGCGAACGCAGTTTTGTGATCTCGTGCCGGATGCGCGCCAACTCGGGACTGGCGCGGTCATCGAGCTCTCCACCAGGCAAAATTTTGTTAGCGATGCGCGCAACGAGTCTATTTATCTCTGCTGGTAGTTCCTGGACCATGCGCCACAGAATCGGGGATGCATCACGTTCGGCAAGAATGGAAGCACGCGCCGACATCGCCTGTTCAATAAGCGACTTCAAGTCGAGAATCGCCGTGGGTTCGAGAAGTGCGCCTTCCACTTTCAGTAACGCCAGCTTTTCTGCTGGATCGTCCAGTTCGCTGAAGTGCCACGAGGCGCCTCTGCTTCTGATTGCGACGCACTCAGCTAAGGCCGCTAATTCGTTTTGAAGTGGAGAAAGGTTGGAATGTGGTTCGAGGGCATCGACACGGCTCCGTCCCATCTCCGTCTGCGCACCGCGACGGATGAGCGTGCGAAGTTGGTCGTATTCCAGAATTCGAAAAGCCTGATCGTGCATTTCTTTGACGCGGGAATGCATCTACATTGTGAGGTAAGGCGCTGCGAATTGGCAAAAATGCTGACTGGATTAAAACCTGCGTTGACGACGTTCCCGCCCTTGAATGGCTAAAGAGAAGAGTGCGCTTACGTTTATGACTTCGACTTGCGAGCCGTTAGTGTCGTTTGGTAATTCGATACTGCCCTCAACCTCATCCACTGCCAACGCGAGCTGCTCGTCACCGCGCAACGCAATTACGTGTTGCGGAGTTGTGTTGTCAGCGCTTTCAGCGCCTGTGAGTTTGCGCAAGTCTAGTACAGTTAACATGCGGCCCTGCAAACTAACGATGCCCATCACCGCCGGCGGCGCGTGTGGCAACGGAGTTGGCTGCCGCCACGCAGCAACTGTCGCTACCATGCTTTCATCGACGCCGAACAGCCGCGATCCGGCACGGAACGACAGAAGTCTCTGATGCTCTTCCGACATACTTTAGATTATACAGCCCCGCTGGACGGCAGCATCGGAATCGGTGGTTTTTTGTAACGCTGCTAGTGGCAGGCTAGAATGTCTCACACAAGCTTAAACTTTTTATTGTTCGACTGGTCGCGAAGAAAGGTGCCCGATGGACGAATTCGACCGATATCGATCCGAGATGAACGAAAAGTTGCTGGGGAGCAATCACCTGGGAATCAAACGCTTCTTCGCTTTGGACACACAGGCTTATGAAGATGGCGCGCTCGACAAACGAACGAAAGAACTGCTTGGTTTGGTCGCTTCCATCGTTCTCAGGTGTGACGACTGCGTTACTTACCACATTAAACAGTGCGCTGGCGCAGGGGTGACGCGCCCGGAATTTCTTGATGCGTTCAATGTGGCGCTCGTCGTCGGAGGCTCGATAACCATTCCCCATCTTCGACGCGCGGTGGACCGTCTTGATCAAACCCTCAGCGGAAACGCACAGGAACCGGCGCCTCATGCGCACGGATAGTTTGTTAACCGTGCAACAAACGCTAACTTCCAGAATTTCCGTAGTCACATTAATCGTTTTGCTCACGGCTGTCTCTGTAGTTGGGCAGCCTGTTGCACCAAACCTCCGAACAGAAACGAAGAGGCTATTTATGCCGGCGCAGGAAAACGTGCGTGTGCGCGCACCTGAAATCACGGGAGGACGCGGTTGGTTAAATACTGACAAGCCGCTGTCGCTCGCGGCTCTCAAAGGCAAAGTGGTGTTACTTGATTTCTGGACCTATGGATGCATCAACTGTATTCACATCATTCCCGATCTAAAAAAACTCGAGGCCAAGTATCCCAATGAACTGGTGGTCATCGGTGTTCATTCCGCCAAGTTTGATAACGAAAAGGAAACAGAGAATATCCGGCGCATCATCATGCGTTACGAGATCGAGCATCCGGTTTACAACGATGCTGATTTCAAGGTTTGGAAAAGTTACGGCGTGCGAGCATGGCCCACTCAGGTTTTGATAGACCCGGCCGGTTATGTAATCGGGGGTGTATCAGGTGAAGGAAACTACGAACTAATAGACCAGGTTATTGCCAAAGCGATCGCAGAATCACGTAAGCGCGGGGAGCTAAATGAGAGCCCATTGAAGCTGACCCTCGAGCGCGCCAAGGTTGGTGACTTGCCGCTGGCGTTTCCGGGTAAGGTTCTGGCGGATGCGAGGGGCGACCGCCTCTTCATCGCAGATTCAAATCACAATCGAATTGTGATTACCCGACTCGATGGAACGCTAATTGAAACCGTCGGCGCCGGAAGCAGCGGCGCCACTGATGGCCCATTCGACAAGGCAACCTTTTACCGGCCCCAGGGGATGGCGCTGGACGGCGACAGTCTGTATGTCGCTGACACTGAGAATCATTTAATCCGGCTGGTCGATCTGAAAGCGAAGTCAGTCAAAACCGTCGCGGGCACGGGGCAACAAACCCGTGATTACTTCAAACAAGGACCGGCACGTTCTATTGCACTCAGTTCCCCGTGGGACCTCGAGTTGATTGATCGGCAGCTTTACATTGCGATGGCGGGTCCGCATCAGATCTGGAAGATGGATCTGACGAAGGACGAAGTGTCCACGTTTGCAGGTTCAGGACGCGAGGCCCGAGAAGATGGTCCGTTGTTGGAAGCAGGCTTTGCACAGCCTTCAGGCATCACGGCTATCGGGAAAAAGCTCTACATAGCCGACAGTGAATCAAACATCATCCGCGTGATTGATACCGCGACCGGTCGCGTGGAGACACTTGTCGGCGGTGACTTGTTTGAGTTTGGTGACGTCGATGGTGAAGGCGATGATGTCCGGTTGCAGCATCCTTTGGGTGTGGTGGACAACGGTGAAAAGATCCTAATTGCCGATACTTACAATCACAAGATCAAGGAACTCGATCCTGAAAAGCGAACTGTTAAGAGCTTCGCCGGGATCGGCAAGCCCGGGCAATCAAATACAGCCTTCTATGAACCGGGCGGTCTAAGCATCGCTAACGGTCAACTCTACGTAGCTGACACAAACAACCATGCGATACGTGTGGTGGATTTGAAAACCCGACAAGCATCCACGCTAAATCTGAAGGGCCTTCAACCACCAGTCGCGAGTTCCACGGCTAACGATATTGATGGTGGTCCAGCGGCCGATGAAAGCCGGTTAACTGGTCAGCGCCTGGCGGTGAACAAGGATGCGACATTGGTCGTCAATGCGACTCTTCCGGCAGGCTATCATCTGAACCCTTCCGCGACTCATCGATTCCGGGCGGAAGTAAGGGCGGGCGATGCGAACCTGAAGTTAGTTTCTGCGGGCACGACTTCCACGGAGAAACTTGTCGAAGTTAAAGGCAAGAAGGAATTTAGCCTTCCGATCCGATTAACTCTCAAACCATCGTCCTCAGGCGCCGCCGAACTCCGTGTGACGCTCACGCTCTATTACTGCCGCGAAGATAACACCGGCACCTGCTTCATCAAGACACTCGCGTGGAGTGTTCCGGTTGAAGTCGTGCAGGGAAGCTCAGGAACCAGTGAGATCAAGTTGGACGCAAAACTCGAGGCATCGTAATCGAGTCTTCGTGTAATCCGTATAATTCTCGATCGTTTTTTAGCAGCATAAAGATGATCCACGAAATACACGAAATAAGACAACGCGACCCTTCCTTGCTCCCGATAACTTCAACGAGTAATATCAATTTAACCAACTTAATCATCGAGGAGTGATAGCTATGGCTGATCAAACAGGCGCGCAGCCCGTGGGCGATGGGCCTTTCCTAACCGACGTAAAAACGTTGCGGGAACGCGCGCGCAAGCACATTGAGGACGGCGCTGTAACCGAAGGCTACAAAGTAAATCGTGAAACGGCAGTCAAGATTTTGAATGAAGCGCTGGCAACAGAAATTGTGTGCGTGCTGCGCTATCGACGACACTACTTCATGGCTTCGGGCATTCACGCGGAAGGTGTGGCCGCCGAGTTTCTGCAACACTCAAACGAGGAACAGGCACACGCCGATCAAATTGCTGCTCGCATCGTTCAGTTGAATGGCGAACCGGATCTAAATCCACAGGGTTTGTTAAGTAAAAGTCATGCTGAATATGTCGAGGGCACAACGCTCACGGAGATGATCAAGGAAGATCTGATTGCCGAAAGAATTGCCATCGATAGTTATCGCGAGATGATCAAGTATTTCGGAAACGATGACCCGACCTCTCGCCGAATGCTGGAAGGAATTCTAGCAATGGAAGAAGAGCACGCGGATGACCTCGTGAGCTTACTTGAGGATATAGGCCACTAATACGGTCCGTGTGAAATCAAAAACCCGGTTGTTAGATATGAGCGTGATGTTTTCCGGCAGGAAGCATCACGCTCGTTAGCATAGGAACGAATCCAACACCTTGCCTAAGGATCCAGCCAATGACGCGGCAATGGGTCGCCCGACGATGTGCCGTAGTTGCGGTTCAATTATCGGTGCGGGCCAACAGCAATGTGCTGTTTGCGGGACGCGCGTCGGGTCCGCAGCAAGTCCTTCAGTAGAAACCGCACACAAAGACAACGAGGCGATGCGGTTTGCGCGTGCCGTCCTCAACCGCCCTTACAAGTTCACCATCGCACTTCTCGTCGCGAATATTTTTGTTTTCATTCTAATGTGGCAATCGAGCGGGATGAATTTCAGTGTGCTGAATTTCTTTCCCTATGACGTTCTGGTTGCTTATGGCGCCAAGGTTAATTACCTGGTTCGCGAACAACATCAGTGGTGGCGCCTGATCACGCCGATGTTTATCCACATCAACCTCCTGCACTTGATGGTGAACATGTACAGCCTCTGGGTGGTTGGGCCTTACGTCGAGAAACTGTACGGGTCAGCGAAGTTTGTGGTGTTCTGGATTGTTACCGGTATCGCTTCGATAGTCGCGAGCTACCTCACAGTCCTTCCCCCCGACAGACAAGTTGGGCGTCTGGGTAGTTTTCTATTCAAAACTATGGACGTGCCATCGGCCGGCGCGTCGGGCGCGTTGTTCGGACTTGTTGGCGTCCTGTTCGTTTTCGGAATCAAGTATCGCCGCGAGTTGCCCGAAGGTTTTAAACGTGCGTTCGGCACCGGGTTGATACCGATGATCGGCTTGAACCTGTTCATCGGTTTCGTGGGCAGAGGTTTAATCGATAATGCGGCGCATCTGGGAGGACTGGTTGCGGGCGCGTTTATGGCGTTGATGATTGACTACCGGCGACCGGGGGAACGATCCGGGATCGCTATCACGTGGCACGCCCTACAGATCGCCTGCATTGCATTGAGCTTGTTCGGGTTTATTAAGGTTGCGCAGCATTTCCGCGATCCGCTCCCGGCATATCTGGCTGAGCAAAAGATTGCGCTTGAGGAGCGCGAAGTAGATGTGCCTGACGAAGTGAACAACTTTGTTGCCTACGCGAAAGTGATGAACGAAGCGCAGGAGGCGTTCAACCTCGCGCAGAGCCGACACGACGTCAGTGCGATTGATGGCGCTGTGAGTAATCTTCAGTCAGCGCCGCAACTGGATCCGACCGCTGATGAGTTGCGTAATCAACTGACCTCGTTTCTCTCACGAGCCAAGGCGCTGGAGACGGAGACGCGTGCGCCTGATAAGAAACTTGAGGCGAAGAACGCGTTAACTAACGAGTTTCTTGAGTGGATTAAAGCTTACCGTAATTGGCTGACCACCAGCGGCCGAAACTATGGTCTGGTGGAAGCAACTGAAGGGCAGTCACCGCAGCCGTAACTTGGCAGTTTTCTGGTTCGCGTTTAAAGTGCACAGTTTCAAAAAGAGGCAAAATGGCTTGGCCTCATATGTCGAGTTCAACACTTTTCGTGTTACTTCGTGTGTTTCGTGGAATTCGTGGATTCTTCTTGCTCTGCCTGAGAAAAAACGATCCACGAATTGCACGAAACACACGAAATAAGACGACTCATCCTTGTAGTTAGACTTGTGAGGTAAAGCCGACAAAAAAATAGAAATCTTGAAAGGGCCGAAAGAAACAATGGAGATTAAGAAAGTAGGAGTGTTGGGATGCGGACTGATGGGTTCGGGTATCGCTCAAACCGCAGCCAGCGCGGGATTCGAGACCATAGTGCGAGAAGTTTCGGACGACTTGATTCAGAAAGGTTTTGTAGGCATTGAGAAGTCGCTGGCAAAGTTTGCCGAAAAAGGAACAATCACCGGCGAGCAACAAAAGGCCATCCGCGATCGCTTAAGTGGCACGACATCATTCGAAGATTTGGCAGACTGTGACATCATCATCGAAGCCATCATCGAAAACATCGACGAGAAACGAAGGGTCTACGGGGAGCTGGATCGCATCTGCAAACCGGATGCGGTTTTCGCTTCCAACACCTCGTCCATTTCTATCACTGAGATGATGACAGCTACTTCTCCGGAACGGCAGCAGCGGTTTATTGGGCTGCACTTCTTCAATCCAGTTCCAATCATGAAGCTGGTCGAGGTGGTGAAAACAATTCTGACTGACGAAACAGTTTATGAAGAAGCTGTTGAGTTTGCGAAGAAACTCGGCAAGGTGCCCGTGAAGGCGAGTGATAAGACCGGCTTCATCGTGAATCGTTTGCTGGTGCCTTACATGCTCGACGCTATTCGCGCGCTCGAAGAAGGCGTTGGCTCAATCGTCGACATTGATACCTCGATGAAACTCGGTCTCGGATACCCCATGGGTCCTTTCACCCTCGGCGACTTCGTTGGTCTCGATACGACTTATTACATTGCCGAAATCATGTTCAACGAGTTTCGCGAGAAACGATTTGCGCCGCCGCCACTATTGAAGCGAATGGTCCTGGCAGGTTTGTACGGGCGAAAATCGGGACGAGGATTTTATGACTACACTAAAGATCCGAAGAATCCGACGCCGATGAATCTTGTTTAGAAGTCGGTTCCGTTAGAGACCAGCAGTCAACACATTTCGTGTTACTTCGTGTATTTCGTGTGTTTGGTGGATTGTTTTTTCCGCTGAATAAAAAGGATCCACGAAACACACGAATTACACGAAATAACCCAAGCATCCCTGTGTTGAACTTCTGAGGCAAGCAGTCCTTGTATGAGTGCAACCATTCGCTTAGAGCGGCGCGATGAAATCGCAATCGTAAGCTTAAACCGGCCGGAGAAGCTGAATGCGCTTTCACGCGCGATGCTGGGACAGTTGACGGAGATCTTCAAAACTCTCGCGGATGAGAACTCCCTGCGAGCAATCATACTTACTGGCGCCGGCGACAAAGCCTTTTCCGCAGGAACTGATCTTTCCGAGCTTATCGATGTGCCGGCCGAACGGGCGCGAGAAGTTGCAGACGGCGGCCAGCAACTTTGCAATGACGTGGAAAACTGTGGGGTCCCGGTAATCGCAGCGATAAATGGAATCGCAGCGGGAGCAGGTTGTGAGTTGGCGCTAGCCTCGCATCTGCGAATCGCATCGCCCAACGCGTCGTTTAGTTTGCCTGAGCTTAAGCTCGGCAGTATTCCCGGATACGGTGGAACACAACGGTTGGCGCGCGAGGTTGGACATGGCCGCGCGCTCGAGATCATGCTAACAGCGCGGGCAGTCGACAGTGAGGAAGCCTTGAGAATCGGGCTAATCAACCGTATCGCTCCCGCTGATCGTTTGTTACCGGAGGCGATACGGCTGGCCCACGAGATTGCGGGTCTGGCGCCACTCGCTATACGTGCTTGTCTTCAGGCAGTGACGAAGGGCTCAGAGCTACCGTTGCCCGAAGGTTTGGCACTCGAAGCCGATCTATTCGCGAGTTTGTTTGCGACGCAGGACATGCGAGAAGGCACGCGCGCATTTCTGGAAAAGCGAGCGCCAATCTTTAAGGGTGAGTAGAAGCGTTATTTGGTTGTGTTTCGTGTAATTCGGGGATCGTTTTTAATGCAGCCCAAAAAACTGATCCCCGAATTACACGAAACACACGAAATAACCTATACTCGAAACGCCCCCTAAACAGATCACGTAAATTCGGAGTCGCAACGATTGCAGCCTGTCGTCCACGAAGGAAGTCTCAATGCTGGTGGATTCCGTTTCGCGATTGTCGCCAGCCGCTGGAACGACTTTATTTCTTCTCGATTAGTCGACGGCGCGCTTGATGCGTTGGAGCGTTCGGGCGCAGACGAGAAAAACGTTCACGTCTACCGAGTGCCCGGTGCATTTGAGATTCCGTTGCTCGCGTTACAATTGGCAGACACCGGAGAGTTTGACGCGATCGTTTGTGTCGGTACAATCATTCGCGGACAAACACCACACTTCGACTACATCGCTGCTGAAGTTACACGCGGAATTGGCGAAGCGGGTTTGCAAACGGGAGTGCCGGTAATTTTCGGTGTGATAACTGCCGACAACGTTGACCAGGCAATTGAACGCGCCGGGGTCAAATTAGGAAACAAAGGTTTTGAGGCTGCTACGGTGGCCGTAGAGTTGGCAAATCTTTACAAGGAAGCTTTTGAAAAAGGATCGGATGAATAAGGTTGACACGACGCTTACAGTAACGAGCTGTTCGCTCACCAGTTACCCTTCATCTTTGGTGTTTTATGGGTTCGCGACGTAAGGCGCGCGAGTGCGCCTTGCAAATGCTCTTTGCGGCCGACGTTGCCGGCGCTGCTCCCGAGGAGGTGGTTCGCACCTACTGGGCGCAGCTTGGTGAAGCGGAAACCGAAAACGCTGCACGCGAGTTTGCCTCGCGTTTGGCGGCGGGCACGCTTGCGCATCTCGAAGCGCTTGATGAGCGCATTCGTTCACGAGCGGAACACTGGCGCATCCCACGAATGGCCATCGTCGATCGAAATATTTTGCGATTGGCGGTCTATGAATTCCTCTACGAACCGACGCCTCGCACGGTCGCCATCAACGAAGCGCTCGAGATAGCCCGACGGTTCTCAACCTACGAAGCCACTCAGTTCATCAACGGAATCCTGGACGCGATCAAGCGTGACCTCGACGAGCAACAACCTCAAACTCATGTCGTACCGGAACCGGAGTCTGAAACGGAAGCGGAAGTAACCGCGTCGGAGGAAGATGCTGACTCGGAATCCGACGACGAGAGCTCCGCGACAGCCTAGGAGATTTGAGATCTGAGATTTGAGATTTGAGATCTGAGATTTGAGATCTGAGATTTGAGATCTGAGATCTGAGATTTGAGATCTGAGAAGTCAAATTCGACATAATCACTTCTGACATCCAACATAATCACATCCGACACCAACATAGTTACATCTGACATCTGACATCTGACATCTGACATCTGACGCCCGAAACTCACATCCGACATCTCACATCTGACATCTGACATCTGACATCTGACATCTGACGCCCGAAACTCACATCCGACGTCTCACATCTGACATCTGACATCTGACATCTGACATCTGATATCTGATGCCCGAAACTCACATCCGACATCTCACATCTGACATCTCTCTCAAGTTTCCATTTACGATTTACCAATCACCATTTACTATTCGTTTCGTGGACCAATCACAACACGAACTGCTCGTAGGCCTCGAAGAGATGGTTGAACAAACCGCTCTCGATCTCGACGAGCTGCGCGCCGCGACAAGCAAGGGCCGGCCACCGAGAAAACTCATAGACACCATCTTCCGGCGAGTACACACCGTCAAAGGTTCCGCAGCAACGTTTGGTTTAACCGGCGTTAGCCAGGTAGCGCACGAATTTGAAAGTCTACTGGCCGCTATACGAGAGGGGAATGTTGAAGTTGATGCTGACGTGATCGATTTATCTGAAGCGGCAATGGACGCGCTGTCCGAATCATTGAGCCTGGCGGCGTCGGGCAGTTCTGAATCGTCCCACAAGGAACTTTTCGAGCAACTACAAGCGGCCGCCAGTTCCCGTCCAGAACGCCAGTCGGAACCTGCAACACTGGAGATGGTGCCTGCCGAACTTCTGCAGGGATTGGATGAAACGGAGAAGCGGCGGCTAGCAAAGCTGCTGGAGAAAGGGTGGTCGTTGTTTGTCGTTCGTGCCAGTTTCAGACTGGACGACCTGAATACTGTTTTTGCGCAGTTACAAGAGCAGCTGAATAACGAAGGAGAAATAATCGCCACCTTCCCCGCGGCAGATCCCGCCAACCCGGACACGATCAAGTTCCGCCTGATTTACACCACCGATAGATTGGATACGACTTCTACTGTGGGCAACGCTCACTTTGAGTCAGTATTGACTGGCTCGACTCCCCCGCCCTTGCAGTCAAACACCATTACTTCAGTTTCTTCTCAATCAAACTTTGTTCGAGCCGATCTCGATAGACTGGATAGCCTTATCTCATCGGCTCACGAACTCTTCCGACTTGCCACGAACACGCTCGAATTCGCGCTCTCGCAGCATCAATGGCAGCCTGAGATTCGTGAGGAATTGGTAAGTCGCAGTAATCGCGTACGTCAATCGTTCTTAGGTCTCGAGGACGAGCTGATCAATTTGCGGATGGTCTCATTGGGGCCAACGCTGCAACGGGCTATGCGAGCTGGACGCGCGGTGGCGCGCGCTTCAGTAAAAGAGATTGATTTCAAAATCATCGGTTCCGATTTACGTGTCGATAAAATGCTGGCGGACGCTATCGCCGACCCACTGATCCACCTCGTGCGCAATGCCGTTGATCACGGCATTGAAGTTTCGGCGGAGCGTTTGCGCGCGGGCAAAAACGCGCGTGGAACAATTCGCATCGAAGCCACTGAGCACGACAGTCAAACCGTGATCCGTGTGATTGACGATGGGCGAGGGATTGATCCCGAGCTAATTTCTCAAGCTGCCAGTCGTCTGGGAATCCAGGGCCACTCCGGACCGTTGGATTTAGAGCGAAGCTTGCGGCTCATCTTTCGGCCGGGATTTAGTACAGCAGTCATGGCAAATGACGTATCGGGCCGTGGAGTCGGTTTGGATATTGTAGAGACGTCGGTTGAACAGGCAGGGGGTCAGCTACGGATCTCCAGTCGAGCCGGAGCCGGTACGACTTTTGAGATACGGCTCCCGGTTACTTTTGGACTCCTCTCCGCGACTGTGATCGTTTCCGATGGAAACCGCTACTGCATTCCATCCAGCCGAGCCAGCACTGACAGGAATGCGAAAGCCGGCGCCGAGGTTAGTTTGCGCGAGTTGCTCGGCCAGCCTGCGGCGAATAACGACTGTCAAACGTTACTCAATTATGAATATCCGGAAAATGGAAACACTCCGAAGCGGGTGCGTGTTGTGGTGGACCAGGTTGAGGGAAATCAGGAAGTGCTGGTTCGCAACCTCGGCCGGCACAGCGGTCGCTGGACAGGCGTAGTTGGAGCAACTGAACTACGAGACGGCTCCGTTGCGCTCGTGCTTGATCTGCAACGGCTACTGACGCGTTCCGAACGTGATTAGACGAATCGAAGTGCCGGGAAGAACTGATTCGCGAATTACACGAAATACACGAAAATTTAGTCCAAGGCTGGCCTTCGGTTGTGCCAGTCAGTTGCCTGCTGAAACTTTATCGCCAACTCAATCAATGAATAATCGCTCCAGGCTGGTCCAACAAACTGAATTCCAGTGGGAAGATTGTTCTGTCCAAATCCGTTCTGAATCGAGATGGCCGGCACGCCTACCAGGTTGCTGGCTCCAATCGGACTGGCAGCGGTGATACCCGGATACGCTTGATCGAAGTTCTTCTCAATGGGATACGAAACAGTTGAACGCGAAGGAGCCACCAACACATCGATCTTCTTGAACATCTCGGTCCACGCTTTGCGCATCGGTATTCGCAGTCGCATCGCGTGAAGATAATCAACCGCAGTGACGAGCGAAGCCGCATAACCCCCCACGCGCCCATTTGGCGACGCCAGTTGTTGAACTCCACCTGACTCAATCAAATCACGAAAAGCAGCGGCGCCCTCCGCATCCACGATCGTTCCGACCGCCGGCCCGTACGGAAAGTCAGGCAGCTTCACATCCATCTCAACCTTGCCAAACTTCCGCAGCACCTCAACCGACTTCAAAAAGTTTTCCTTCACTTCCGGCTGCGCCTTGTCATACGAATCCTTCATGACGCCGATCCGTATGCCCGCTGCCGGTGTTCTACCAAACAGACGCTGCACGTCACGACCGATCTCTCTGCCGCGGCGACGGACTTCATCGGGAAAATCTGCACCTGGAAAGTCCTTAGACGTGGGATCTTTGGGATCCTTGCCGGCGATGGCCTTCATGACGATTCCGCAATCCGCTGCTGAGCGACACATTGGCCCCAGCTTATCGAGTGTCCAGCAAAGAGCCATCGCTCCGTGGCGTGATACTGCGCCGTAAGTTGGCCTGAAACCAGAAACTCCTGAGAACGCAGCCGGCGTGATGATGGAACCTGAAGTTTCTGAACCGATGCTGAACGCAACTAACCCCGCGGCAGTTGCGGAGCCCGGACCTGATGATGAACCGCCACTCCAGTAGTCGATGTTCCAGGGCGTCTTGCACGGGCCAGTTAAACTCGCACTTGCTTCGTTGTAGCCCATCCCGCCTGCCAGTTCGACCATCGCCAACTTGGCAACCAGCACTGCGCCCGCATCACGCAGCTTCTCAACGACCGTGCCGTCGAAATTAAATTGCTGGTTTTCATATGGCTTGGCGCCCCACGTTGTTTTGCCGATGCGCGTCGCCACCAGATCCTTCACGCCATATGGAATACCGTGTAATGGTCCACGGTAGCGGCCACGTTGAATCTCGCGATCCGCTGCTACTGCCTCCGTAAGTGCAGAGTCATGAAGGACCGTGGCGACCGCGTTTAGAAGTGGGCCATACTTCTCGAGACGCTGAAGGTATCCTTCAGTAAGTTTTACCGAAGTAATTTTGCGGGTGCGGATTAAAGTTGCGAGTTCGGTTATCGATGAAAAGAGATCCAGATCCTCTTCCATGGGGGTTGTTTGTCCTCAGGCAATGAAGGTGAAATCGGGTTCGTCGCTATTCTTTAGTTTTGATTCGCGCAGGCGGTCTGCCGTGCGAACGTTTCCTTCCAGGTCTCGCTTAACGCGGTCCCATTGACTGTCTTCGAGATGCTTACCGAAACGGACCCGTGCCACTTCAGCATAAGCCTCGGCCAGCGGCGAAGGCTGCGCTGGTGTTGGCGAGGGAACCGGTGTCGGAGAAGCAGAAGGGGTCTGAGCCGGGCTACTTACGGGAAGGTTGACGGCGACCAGACCGGCCGCGCCTAAAGCAGGAATAAATTTAACGAAAGAGCGGCGATCGAGTTGAGCAGTACTGCAGTCGAGTTTGGTTTCAATTGTGTCTCTATCCATATGCTCTTGTCCTCAGCTCAGTTTGTGCCGTTTTCGGGCTTCGTGTATTTCGGGTATTTCGTGAATCGATTTTCAGCAGCCTAAAACGATCCACGAATTGCACGAAACACACGAAATAACACGAAGCTTACGGCCTTTCCATCCCGGCGCCGCTGGACGGCAACGGGCTGCCGTATTTCATCTTTAGCAGCTTCGCAGACCCATCACCCTGCACCGTCAGGATAAAAAGATTGTCATACTCCGTTTCCGGAATTATAGGCATCTTTGGACCACCAAGCGCCGCAATGATCTCGGGAACGCTGTTGTTGTGTCCAGCAAGAAAAACCACTTCTCCTGGCTTTGACGCACGAAGCAGCTTCACTAGATCCGGAGTCTTCTGTGCTTCGACAATGGTGGCGGTTAAGCCAAGTTTGTCCGCCAGTGGTTTTACTGTTTGTTGCGTGCGCTTGAACTGCGTTGCATAGATCGAAGTAACACCCGCGCCGCCAAACATGCGCGCCAACTCCTGCGCTCGCGTCTGACCTGCCATGCTCAGGTTTGGATCCTTATTTTCAGGTGGCACTACTTCCTTTTCCGCGTGCCGCGCCAGGATGACCGTAAGCGGGGGTTGCGGCGTCTGGGCCAACAGTTTGGACGGAGCCATTAAGCTGACCCCCACGATGAAGAGCGAGACGAAGGCATAACGAAGTAATAGATTGAATGTAGGTGACTTCATGGCCGCTTAAGATAACACGGGTTTCGTTTCAGTTGTTTGGTTCCGTCAGACACCCTTACAAAGCGTCAAGCCTTTGGAGTGCGGCGCTACCGCAAACGTCGGCTTTGCCGTGGAACGTCTCTGACCTTCCGCTCGAATCGCTTGAATCCGGCCTACGCCCTCTATCGGGCATCCCAGGATTGGGGCAGAGCCCCGATCCGGTCAGTCGTCTCCCGGAAGGTCAGAGACCTTCCGCACATCAGACGGCAAGCCGTAAAGCCTCGGATGCAAACCGATTTGGAAGGTGATAATCTAGATCAAGCCAACGCCGCACAAAATAGCGCGAATTATCTGAAAGAGGCGAGAGTTTTGGGTCAAACTGTGCCAGCCGATTTATCCGCATTAATCGCCGAAAACTTCGGTGCCAACGCCACCTATGTCGAGGGAATGCTCAGCCGCTTCCGGAGCAATCCTGACCTGGTGGACGAGTCATGGCGCGCGTATTTCACCGAGTTGTTGGGTGATGGTGCAGCTTCCAGCTCGCCTGTAGAACCAACTACTGCAACAGACAACGGGGCACGAGCGGCCGCAATTCAGACTCAAACACCGGCGGCGGAAGCTGCGGCTCCTGCGCGAGCAAAGCCTGAGGCAAAGACGGCCGCAAAACCGGAAGCAGCCGCTGCCCAACCAAATCAGACGGCAGCCGTGGATGACGGCACCGAAATCGTTCCCATTCGAGGAGCGGCTTTGAAGATCGTTGAGAACATGGAGGTCAGCCTCTCGGTTCCGACTGCCACTTCTCAGCGACGTATACCCGTTAAGTTACTCGACGAAAATCGAATCCTGATCAACAAACATCTGAAGGAAAGCGGTCGAGGCAAAGCGTCGTACACGCATCTGATCGCGTGGGCCATCCTGCGCGCGCTCGATGAGTATCCCCAGCTCAACGACGGTTATGCAGTCGTGGACGGCACTCCTTCGCGTCTGAAACGCGCAAATGTAAACCTCGGTATCGCGATTGATCTGGAAAAGAAAGATGGCACGCGCACTCTGCTCGTTCCAAACATCAAGAACGCGAACAAGCTGCGGTTCTCCGAATTTCTCAAAGCTTACGACGACGTCGTGCAACGCGCCCGCGACGGCAAGTTGCAGATGCCTGATTTTCAAGGCACGACCATCTCGCTCACCAATCCCGGCACCATCGGCACGGTCGCATCAACGCCGCGGTTGATGGCTGGACAGTCATTGATTGTGGCGACCGGAGCAATCGAATATCCGGCGGAGTATCACGCGATGACGCCCGAGGCCATTTCACAGCTGGGCGTCAGCAAAGGCATCACGATCAGCAGTACCTACGACCACCGCGTCATACAGGGAGCAGAGTCCGGATCATTTCTGGCGCGCGTACACGAATTGATTATCGGGAAGCATCGCTTCTATGACGACGTGTTTGCCGATATGGGGATCGTCAACGTCCCCTATCGATGGAGTACGGATCGCAATCCGCTGTTTGATCCCGCCGATCAGATTCGCGATCAGTCGCGGAAAGAAGCAGGCGTCATTGAGTTGATCAACGCGTACCGCGTACGTGGCCACTTGATCGCGGACATCGATCCCCTTCACGCAATGCCCGTCCTGTATCACCCCGAGTTGGACATCGAAACTTATGGGCTGACGATCTGGGACCTCGATCGCGAATTCATGACCGGCGGTCTCGCCGGAATTGAGTTGGCCACCCTGCGCGAAATCCTCGACATCCTCCAGCGGGCCTACTGTGGGAAGGTGGGAATTGAATACCGCCATATTCAAAACAAGGAAGAGAAAACCTGGTTACGTGAACAGATACGGCGCGAGTTCGTGAGTCCTGAACCTATTCCGGTCGAGATCAAGAAGCAGATGCTTTGGAAACTGATTTCGGCGGAACAGTTTGAGCGCTTCCTGCACACGAAGTATCTCGGTCAAAAGCGTTTTTCCCTCGAAGGCAGCGAAACCATAATCCCGCTGCTGGATCAGTTGATCACCGGCGCGGCTGCTCGGGGCGTGGAAGACATAACCCTGGGGATGGCCCATCGTGGGCGTCTCAACGTGCTGGCCAATGTAATCGGAAAATTTTGTGAACGGATTTTTGCGTCCTTCGAAAGCTCGACCCATCCAAATTTTCCTGCGGATGAAGGCGACGTAAAGTATCACCAGGGTGCGGTCGGCCAGCGTGAGATACCCGACGGAAAGAGCGTTGTGCTGACTCTTTCGCCAAATCCTAGTCACCTCGAAGCCGTAGATCCTGTAGTTGAAGGAATGGTGCGCGCTAAACAGGACGATCTCAAAGACCGCGTGGGATTGCCTCGAGAAGAATCAATCGACCGGGCAATGCCGGTGCTGCTACACGGTGACGCCGCCTTCGCGGGTCAGGGTATCGTCATGGAGACGCTTAACCTGGCAAGCCTGCGCGGTTATCGCACCGGCGGGACGATTCACATCATCATCAACAACCAGATTGGATTTACCACATCGCCTGAAGCGGGACGTTCGACGATCTATTCAACTGACGTCGCGCGCATGACCCAGTTACCAATTTTTCATATCAACGGTGACGATCCTGAGGCCGCGTTTCGAACTCTCCGCATTGCACTCGACTACCGGCAGGAGTTCAACAAAGACGTTGTGCTCGACGTGGTTGGCTTCCGCAAACTCGGACACAACGAGACGGACGAACCAAGTTATACCCAGCCGTTAATGTATCAACGCGTAAAGGCACATCCCGGCGTCCGGACCGTCTACTCGAACCGCTTAATTCAAGAAGGCGTAATCACTGAAGCTGAATTGAACGAGCTTATCGCCGAGCGTGTTCGACGTTATGAGGACGCACTTGCCAGAGCGAAAGAGCTGGTGTCGAAAAAAGAGAAACCCAGCCGAGTCAATGTGGTTCCGGAACTCGATGGCTCCGACATTGTTGATACGCCCGTTACTGCCGATGTCGTCAAGTCCATCGGCGAAAAGATTGCCATCGTGCCTGAAGGCTTCCACATCAATCCTAAAATGGTGGGCCAACTTGCACGTCGCGCGAAGATGGGGGCGGGCGAAGTGCCGATCGATTGGGCGTTTGCCGAAGCCATCGCATTCGGCACGCTCGTGTTGGAAGGTACGCGCGTGCGTCTCAGCGGTCAGGACTCGGGACGCGGCACGTTCAGTCAAAGGCATGCTGTTTTGTACGACACCCAAACCGGCCAGTCCTGGGCGCCACTATCTGAGCTGCGGTCCGAGAAACATCCCGAGGCGCGCTTCGAAGTTTTCGATAGTTCACTTTCAGAAGAAGGCGTGCTTGGTTTTGAGTACGGGTATTCGGTGAATGCTCGTGAAGCGTTGGTTCTATGGGAAGCACAGTTTGGCGACTTCGTGAACGGGGCCCAGACCATCATCGATCAATACATCGCGGCCTCCGAGGACAAATGGAAACAAACATCTCGTCTGACGCTGCTGCTCCCGCATGGTTACGAGGGCCAGGGACCGGAACATTCGAGCGCGCGTCTCGAACGTTTCCTGCAGCTGTGTGCTGAAAACAACCTGCAGGTCTGCTACCCGACAACGCCGGCACAGTATTTTCACCTGCTGCGACGGCAGGTAAGACCGGGCATGGAACGTCCACTGGTTGTAATTACGCCGAAGAGCTTGCTGCGTCTGCCGGCCGCGACATCGTCGGTGGACGACTTTACGCGCGGTGGTTTCCAGCCGGTGATTCCTGATGCGGAAGCTAACGCCGGCTCGGTTGATCGCGTCGTTATCTGCAGCGGCAAGGTCTATTACGACCTGCTTGAAGCACGTAAGAAATCGAACTCCACAAACGTGGCCATCTTGCGACTCGAACAGTTTTATCCGTTTCCGGAAAAGAGTCTGCGGGAATTTCTAGTTCAGTATCACGGAGCGCAACACTTTATTTGGGCCCAGGAAGAACCGAAAAACATGGGCGGGTGGACGTTTGTACAGGACCGGCTGGAAAGCGTCCTGCCGCAAGGCGGGCAATTGAGTTACGTTGGTCGCGCCGCATCGGCGAGCCCGGCAACTGGGTCGTACGCGATTCACCAGGTGGAACAAGAGAAGCTGTTGTCAGACGCACTTGGGGTTTCCGAGAAATCAGCAGCGGTCCAGCAAGATGCCAAGCCGCAACCGCAGACTGACTAGATCCAAGACTCTAATCAGATTTCGTGTCATTTCGTGTAATTCGTTTAGCTACGTTTAGAAAACTGTCCACGAAATACAACAATCACACGAACCATCAACCCTTTCATGAAAACAATTCTTAGCTTAGCAACTATTACAGCCTTCATCTGTGTGCTGTTTTCAATTGGCGAAACTGCCGGCCTACAACAGCCCGCTTCTTCGTCAGGCCCTGATGAGAAACACCTCAGAAACATCAAACAGTTGACCTTTGGTGGCGAGAACGCGGAAGCATATTTCTCTGCCGACGGCAAACAATTGATTTTTCAATCAACTCGCGACGGTCGGGAGTGCGATCAGATCTACACGATGAACGTCGATGGTTCGAACGTTCGCATGATTTCGACGGGCGAAGGTCGCACCACCTGCTCCTACTTCCTGCCCAAAAGCAATCGCGCGCTGTATTCATCCACGCATCTGGGCGGTAAAGCGTGCCCACCGCGTCCCGACTTTTCAAAAGGATACGTTTGGGCGGTGTATCCAGAGTTCGACATTTTCACAGCGCGTGCTGACGGTTCAGATCTAAAGCGACTAACCAGCACGGCGGGCTACGACGCCGAAACAACAATCTCGCGAAATGGGAAATTAGTGTTCACGTCCAACAGAGATGGCGACCTCGATATCTACACAATGGACGCAAACGGCAGGAACGTTCGGCGGCTGACGAATGAGTTGGGTTACGACGGTGGGCCATTCTGGTCGGCCGACGGCAAGCAGATTGTCTATCGTGCTCACCACCCGCAGGACGAAAAGGAAAAAGCGGACTACGTGGCGCTACTAAAGCAGAATCTGATCCGGCCAACCAAATTGGACATCTGGGTAATGAATGCGGACGGCTCAAATAAACGTCGGGTTACAAACAATGGGAAAGCCAACTTCGCACCCTTCTTTTTTCCGGACGGAAAGCGGATAATTTTTTCCTCGAACATGGACGATCCGAAAGGCCGCAATTTCGATCTCTACAAAATTAATGTAGACGGATCCGGCTTAGAACGCATCACAACACATGAAACTTTTGACGGCTTCCCCATGTTTTCTCCGGATGGCAAAAAACTCGTGTTTGCGTCAAATCGCAATGCTGCGGCCCGCGGAGATACCAACATCTTCATTGCCGATTGGGTGGACTAACGAATTTCGGATTTCGGATTTCGGATTTCGGATTCTCCGGGTTAGAACCGGGAGCGGTAGCGACCGGGTCTGATGGTTAGGAACCCGGTCGCTACCGTTCCCGGTTCCAATTCGCTCACTTCCACGAGGTATGTAAATGTTTTACAAACTCTTCTCTTCAACGATCCTCCTAGTTGCTTTATCGTCGCACGCATTTGCTCAAACAGCCGCCCCCGCCCCCAGCGTCGACAAGTTGCGTGAGCATGTGGCCTATCTTGCTTCCGAAAAACTTGAAGGCCGGCGTACGGGAACTAATGGTGTGGAGGCTGCGGCTAAGTACATTGCCAGCGAGTATGAACGGCTTGGTTTGCGTGCTCCGAAAGACAAAGGTTTCAAGTCTTACCTCCAACCATTTCCTTTCGTAGCTGGTGTCACACTGGGTAAAGGAAATAGTTTGTCATTCAGTAAATCAGAGCTGCGAGTCGGCGAAGATTGGATGCCGCTGGGATTTTCTTTGAATAGCCGCATTGGAGACGTGCCCGCAGTTTTTGTCGCCTACGGCATCACTGCAGCAGACCTGAATTATGACGACTACTCACGGGCAAGCGCTGCCGGCAAAGTGGCAATCGCGTTTGCTGCTGCTCCTGACGAAGACAATCCGCATGGACGTTTTTCCCGTTACAAAGATCCGAGGTGGCGTGCGGTAGCCGCGCGAAATGCCGGCGCCAAGGCATTGTTCCTGATTGTCAGAGCGGCAAATTTCAAAGAGGCCCATCTATCCAGACTGCACTTCGACAACAGCGCAGGCGACGCCGGCATTTCCGTAATCGCGATATCGCGCCAGGCAGCGATAAAACTGCTCGCCCTGCCGAATGACGCGGCTTTGACGGAGTTGGAATCCAACATTAAACGTAACACCACAACCCCAATAGCTCCCGGTCAAGGTACTCCTGCTGACCAGGTAAAAGCTGCATCGGCGATTACTCTCTCGACTAACGTCGTTCGCCAGAAGGTGCCCGCACATAACGTAGTCGGGATCATCGAAGGCTCGGATGCAGTTCTGAAGAATGAAGCTATCGTCATCGGCGCACACTACGATCATCTCGGACGTGGCGGTGAAGGGAGTCTGGCGCCAAAGGAAGGCGACGTGCACCACGGCGCTGACGACAACGCTTCTGGGACTGCGGGTCTTCTCGAGCTGGCACGAATTTTCTCTGCTCAAAAACCAAGGCGTACGATTGTGTTCGCAGCGTTCAGCGGCGAGGAAGAAGGACTACTTGGCTCGAACTTCTACGTCAACAATCCGTCCATACCTCTGGCCAACACAATTGCCATGATCAACATGGACATGATCGGGCGGATGAAAGATAACAAACTCGTGATCGGTGGCGTCGGCACCGCGCCGGAATGGCGCCCCATAATCGAAACCGCAAATCTCTTGCAGAGTGTCACCGTCTCCGCTACTGGCACGCCGGCGTCCACCAGAAACTATCCTCTGGTGGTAGCAAGCAACGGCCGCGCAATCGTGACAAGCGACAGCACAAAACAGTTTGTGATCACGATGAACGAGGACGGGTTTGGACCAAGCGATCATTCTTCGTTTTATGCGAAGCAAATCCCAGTCTTGTTCTTCTGGACCGGCACACACGACGACTATCACAAGCCTTCTGATACGGCAGACAAGATCAACTATGCGGACCATGCCCGAATTGTCGCAGTCGTAGCAAAGATAATTCGCGAAGTTGATTCAGCGGATAAACGGCCCACCTATGCGGTGACCAAGAGCCCGGCCACGGGACGCTCGACTGGATTTCGAGTCTACCTGGGAACGATTCCAAACTATTCGGATTCAAATGACGGGTTGCTGCTGGATGGTGTGCGCGAGGATTCGCCGGCATCTAAAGCGGGTCTACAGGTTGGCGATCGTATTGTGAAACTGGCAGGCCGCGACGTTCGCAACGTCTACGATTACACGCACGCGTTAAGCGAGATGAAAGCGGACACCGAGTATGAAGTTGAAGTGATGCGAGGAACTACACGACTGACGCTGAAGATCACGCCAGCAGCGAGGAAGTAACGATTAGCGAAGACGTTCAGAGTACAACCTTCAGGTTGCCTTCTTGCGACAGAGCAAGCTAAAGCTTGTACTCTGAACTTTTGTCTTACCAGCGGGGCTCGCGGTCGTAGCCGCCGCCACCGCCGCCACCACCACGATCGCCGCGGTCACGTCCGCCGCCACCGTAACCACCGCCACGGCCACCGCCATAACCGCCGCGGCCTCGATCTTCTCTTGGCTTGGCTTCGTTGACCGTGAGGTTACGGCCGCCGAAATCCTTACCGTTAAATTGCTCAATAGCTGCGGCAGCCTCTTCCGGAGTTGCCATTTCTACAAAAGCAAATCCTCGAGAGCGGCCAGTGTCGCGGTCTTCAATTACCGACGCCGACTCTACTGTACCTGCTGCACCAAAAGCCTCGCGTAGTTCCTCGCTGGTTGTGCGGAACGAGAGGTTTCCCACATAAAGTTTCGTACCCATGTCTGTTTTTATCCTTTAGATCGAATGAAGCGCGGGTCTTACAAGATCGCAGATGCAAGCGGGGAGCTTCTTACCTTCGAGCGAAACGCGACGCACCCGGTGCTCTAAAATTCGAGAGCAGCTTCTATCAAGTTGACAACTGCCTAACTCTCTCCTCAGCCGAATGTCGTCGCATCACGAT
>DATEPE010000002.1:0-333651 GCA_035273385.1 Pyrinomonadaceae bacterium
GAGCGGGATTGCACCCAGTGCGATTTCCTGTCGTGAACCGATGGGCATATCGTTACTCACGTTAAGTCGAAGCTTATGCACTTTCGCTTCCCGCTCTGCTTTTGTGGGTGGCGGCTTCGGCTCGTGACGTTCAGGCGCAGCGGGGCGATCAGGCATGCCGTCAGACTGATATCCGAGAGCGAGCAATAGACCGGCCAGTTTCCCCGAAATTGCCAGGGCAAACTTCGAAGTTTGGATCCCTTTTCCCTCTAGAGAAGCTGCAACTACCGGCTGCACTGGCACTGTTAGCAACGTCGTGATCAGAATTAGAGCCCACACGCGCTGCAACGTCTTGGACGAGGACGAAGCTCTTTTGACGATTAGTCTGTACCAACTCGAAAGGACTGAAGATGTATGAGGCATTCTGATCTCCTTAAGAGGATTCGGCAGATCCAAAAGCAAGGTTCTAATGGTCGCGCGTTAAATTCGCGCGTTACATTAAGTAAAGCGATTGCGAGCAATATGGGTTTGCTGTACGTCGACGCAAGGCTTACGGCAACGCGTGAGCTAATGAGAACTGAGAGAGCGCGCACAATTTAGTGAGGGGCGTGCGAGTTTGTCAATCACAAAGTTTCGCAACCGTTAATCTGGAAATACAAGTGTTTGGCTTCCTTTTTTAAAAAGAGACCAGCGGTCCCCACAAGGCATTTGGTAGCGGAATTAGGCGGACGTAGAGTCGTCGTTAAGGCGCGTTTTGGAGCTACGGAAAACGTGGATGTACGGCGTAAGTTATTGAAAGGAATGGTAGGCGCGTGGGGATTTGAACCCCAGACCCCTACCGTGTCAACGCCATCGCTAGCCACCACGTATAACGCGTAACCCTTCCTGAGACCGTAACCATTAACTCGGGCGGCTAGAGAAGTCACGCTCACGTTGTATAAATTGATTAAGTTTTTGGCGCAGTCTGCCAAAAGTCTGCCAAAAGTAAACGCTCACTTCGACTCGCGTGCCGCCTAGCGAATGTCGTTATTACTTCCTGTCTTTAATTAACACTCCAACTTTCATTGGACTCTTACTCTTCGATCGATAAAGCTTTATGGTTTCGGGTTCACGAAGTTCGATACACCTGTAATGAACCGGAACCGAGTCACTCGTAGGGCAAGTAATGACTGCCATTATGGGAAGCGCCGTACCCGGCTGGTTGAGCGTCCAATGATACCCACCCAAGTTGACTGTTAGCGGGTCTTTGAAGGCGAAATGGTGAACGATGACCTCCTGATTTGGTAGAACTGCGATGTTGGTCTGAACCCAGCGGTCTGACGGTAGAGAATACTGGTAAAAGACTTCATCAGGTGTTCTTCCGAGTCCCTTCTTTTCCGGTTGAACAGTGATTTCAGTTTTAATGACGTTGCCTGGAGATGGCGGATGCCTTGAACTTCCAGCACACGCGATGAGCACAAACATTATCATGAAGGCCGCGATCGCTGGACTGCTAGGGTCGTGGCCCCGACAAGCTTTTTCCCAGGCACCAAACATTACTTTATTCCTTAAACGACTCTTTCAATCTTTTATCATCGAATCAGGAATGTAGAATCCTGAGATCTTAAGTTGCCGGTTTGCTTTCTTAAGGTGCTCTGGGACCCGGAAGTTTATGTGCAACTTGCTGCCTTGCCGCAAGATCGCGAATCGCCTGTCCAACCGCCTAATTAGAGTGTTTTCTTCGGCGCTTACTATCGACCGTCGGCCATTCTCGTCTGTTACCTCTAATGACACCTGATCAATGAAGGAAGTCTCCGGCTGCGACTCTTCGAGGACGAATGTGTCAACATTCCCATTAACTAAAATTTGCACGGTCTGTTGACGACTTCGCGTTACTGCATTAATCAAAATGGGCCCTATCCGTTTTACGGTGCCGCTCACACCACCTTTGTAAAATAATATTGGACACGATCCTCCCTCGAATGCTCCCCTCGCGATTAGATTGTTAGGTTCGAACCTTCGGACTTTCCACGGCGTCGGAATTCCGTTGCCCGTCCTAAATACAACCTCCTGTACGTCTATAGAACTACCTATGAAATAAGTAGGCTCGATATGAGATTCAAATGGGGGTTTGCTGTCCAAATTCGATTTGCTGATGGTTACGATCGAAATGATAGGATAACCTCGACGATCTGCGCCTCTTACCAATTCAAAGGGAATCGCTTCCTCGACTCGACTTGTCCACCAATCCTTAGGCAACCTACTCTTTTCCATGTACTGCTCCTGATTCCAAATTTCTCGGTTCAGTGGATTTGTGGCAAAGCCAAATTCGATAGACAGCGGAACAAACAAGTGT
Organism: Pyrinomonadaceae bacterium; assembly: GCA_035273385.1. Taxonomy (GTDB): domain Bacteria; phylum Acidobacteriota; class Blastocatellia; order Pyrinomonadales; family Pyrinomonadaceae; genus PSRF01. Next base: position 2,315 of record DATEPE010000002.1, read on the forward strand.
TCATTTGGACGGAGTAACTCTAAAGGTAAAGCAGTTTCCGCTATCGTTGCCTTGGATAGGGTCGTTTGTTGTTCAGCTCTCGACACTAACCTATAGGCCTGATCAGTTTGGGCAACCTTTTGTTTGAGCGCCACCAGTCCAATAGGTTTATCGCCGACATTTTCTATGTCGAGAACAAGCATCTTGAGTTCCCGAACCGAGGTTAGGTCTTGATATCCGTCGTGTTGGAAATAAGTGGTCAAAAAAGCAAGGTCTCTTATTTGCGAATTGGCTGTCGCTATTGCTTTCGTAATGGGATCACTAGTGTGTTGCGACGCTTCACTAGCATTAAGCGGTCCAAAAATTTGAAATTGATCAAACGGAATGATTGGAGCTTGAGACTCTGACATTACCCACCAATGTGGATCTGTTTGAACTCGCAACATCAAGTCATCAATGCTCAAGGTTGATGCAATGTGGTCTTTAAGCGGATCTCGCACCTTCCTACCGCGATAAAACTCCTTAGGATTGTGCGCTCGTTTGGCAGACCGGGGAGCTGATTCCGTAACATTCTCTGCGTATGTCTCGACATCCGCGTACCAAAGCTCTTTCCCGTCCTGGGTGCCCGCATACCACCGGGTCATTTGATAGTCTGTTTGTTCCGCATCCCGCTTACACAACTCGATAAACCTTGTAGATTTTGATAGACATCGTTCTTAAGCCAGACGGGTCTAAGCGCAAAACCATCTGCCGGGGAGAAACCAAACCCATTCATGGCACGATCCAGTAAGATCGCTCCTTCGATGCGATAGTAAGTTGCCCTGACATTAGGCGTGTCCTGAAAATTCTGGTTATTGACTTGAGTGATCTCAGATGAGATCGAGGGAGGATGCTCAGCCTTTTTCATGGGCATAAATGCCCACACCAATCCAATAATTGAAGAAATTGCGGCTATGGATAACACCCACGGGTGATTGTGATATTTTTCAATTAGTCGATCTGTTGCACCAAGAAACTTGGCTCGCCGCGTGATGGTACCTGCATCGCCGATTTGCACCTGCGGATCATAGCGAAAATAAAGTTTTCCCTTGATCCTTGTACGCTCCAGCTTCTTTGCTCGTCCAAGACGGTAAATTTCAGCCGGTGTCGTTTTCAAGAATTTTGCAAGCTGCTCTGCCGTATACCAATCATTACTCATAAATGATATTCAACTCGCAGAACTGCAAACTTAGATTCGATTCATGTTACTCCGTAGACCACTCCTCAAAGGCCTCTATTTTTCGGAGTCATAGTCCGCTTGGAGAATCCACAACCTGGCGTCCTTGCAAAGGTTGAGTTTCAAGTCCCCGGCCTGGGTTTAGTCATTCGCTCCCCCAGGTATGTTCGTAATTCTGGGAGAGTCATGAGCTTCACGCTTTTATCTGCGAGAATGGCTGGCGGATATCGCACAGGCTCTGGCGTGACGACAATGGCCTCCGCAGCTCGGCTGCGTTGAATGGCCTCAGTCAGCCTTTCAGCAAGCTGCACGATAATCATTTTTGGCATCATAGATTTCCAGCTCTTTACCTCGACGAGAATGCGGCCATCCGGCATGTCCAAAACAAAATCACCTGGTTCATTTGATGTAGTTGGGCGGCTTCTAACACCGAGCTTTTTGAGCATCCGAGATACTTCGGCTTCAAAAGCAATGTAGCGGTGTATTGCATCGGCTTTCGTGGTAACAGCTTCCTGCGAGGTCCGGAGTCGGTGGAACGCTATCAAGACCCCAAGGACAATCAGACTTGCTGTCAAGGTTGCAAGAGCCGGAACCACGATGTCACGTAAATTAAGCGTGGCACTTGAGAGTTCGGGGATAATACTGACGATGGCACCGACCACCGATGCCACGCCTGCGATAAATCCTAGACGCCGTGAAGTCGATCCTAGTAATGAGGAGGCGGGTGTTCCGCGGTCTTGACTTTCGTCGATCGGATTGGCCTCGGCCTCAATTAAAGCTGGAACGATTCGTTGTAGGATTTGCTCTCTCTGATCTGTAGGAATGAGATCGCTCTCCACGATACGCGTGTACACCGTATTAAGAAGTTGCTCCTCCGAGAACAAGTCATTGTCTGCGACGCGAAAATCTCGGGCTTTGCCTTGTAGCAGGCGTGAAATGTCCGATGTTGTAGGGGTGTACCCTTCGAGAATAATCCGGCGAACGACGATTTTTTCGACATCAATGTTGGCGAGGCGAATCCGCTCCTTTTTTGCGCCCACCGTTTGCCGATACCCGAATGCGAAAAGTAATACAGATACTAAAATTCCTCCTGCGCCCAAAACAGAGTCAAGCATGCTTTGTCCTTCTCGTTAGGCACCCACACGGAGGGCACCGTTTAGTGTCGTAAGCTATTTCAGCTCGAAGGTGTTTCGATAGAGGCATGAGGATTCCCCTTGAGGCTCTTGGTGAAGCGAAGAAAACTATTGAATTGCGGGCGTACTTTATTAGTGGCAGCACCACCTGTCAAGGGGTGCGGGGGCAGATTTCGGTGCGCGGATCCGGACTTCAACTAAGGATATTTCACTCCGGGCGCATTACGAGGTTGCGGCAAGACTTCCCTGCTTCATTGGGTTTCAGAATCCAAGGCCCCACAAACCGACGCGTTCACTGGTGCCTAATAAGGAGGCCGCGGTTGATAGTTGAACCCACCAATCTGCGAGAGAGCCAGTGGGGCTCGGATTTGTATCTTCCCAAACTTGTAGTTCGTCAATGGCCGATTCAACGTCAGCCCAAAGATCTATCAGATCCACCGGAGGTGTTGCCGCGTCCCAAATTCCAAGATCCCTTCCAATCTGACTCCACCAAAATTGCAACTGCGAACTATCAAAGGGCGCGTTGTGAATTAGCTGGTTACAAGCTCCAGTTGCGACGCGGAGTAGTAGACTCGCACGCGAAATTACTTGCACATGATGAAGCGGAGCCCCAGCACTTGCTTTCAGTGCAGCTTGTTCAATTACGAACGGCGTCTCTGGAGCAGTCGCCCTTAATAAGAACTGCTTCCATTCGCTCATTGAAAGTCCGGAAGGGGACAAGCCAGAAAGCATTTGATCCAAACGTGATTCAAAACCGACCTGATCAGCTGATACGGGGCGTCCCGTGATTGCCTCATAGGTCTGTTCGAGCGTTGCTCGTAGGAGGTGCCGATCTAGAATTTCAAAACGAGAGGCTGGCAAGGGCTCGAAAAGGCCCCAAAAGTTGCGGAGGAATTCGGAGGCGGTATTGGCATCTACATTCGTCCTAGTTATCAGCCGATCTGGTCGATAACTTGCTGCATTTCTCGCCTCGCGATCTTCACTAAGATGCTTCAAATCAAGGCCCCAACCTTTAAGCGTTTGGCTCGTTACTAGACCCGTGGTCACACTCGCTCCAAACTGATCCAGCCAATCAGACAGCGGAAGGTTTCCCGGAATGATGATGGCGGTTAACAGCTCTGAGGATCGTTTCAGATCGGCCCAATGCTCCAGCGCGAGCCAAGTAATAACGTGAGTGCCTTGAGGGTTAGGAATTTTCTGACAATGTGATTGTTCATCAACAATAACGTGGTGCCTCGAAAAGATACCGACGCCTTCTGACGCTAGGAGAGACATGGCCGCTCGTAGTTCTGCATAGTAAGCTAGGTGTAAAGCAGTTTGAGAGTCACCACGCGCATGGCAATTGATCGATCGTCCGAGATAGGTCCATCCGTCTGTGCAATGCACAGGTGCTGATGACGCGATGTATTGAGCTAAATGTCTGCTGTTCACCGTTCCACCCGGGGCTAAGTCTCGACGTAACGTATTAACAGCGTTTGCGGAATACCGATTCCGGAGGCCTAACCAACGGTTGTGGACAACGTGTCCGCGAAGCTGATTAAAGCTCTCACTTACAGCTTGCCTCGAGGACTTGCGTAAGATTCTTTTCTGATTGTTGGTGAGGGTAGGTTTTGTCATTTGATGTAGCCGAGAATCCCCAGGAGATCAGCCGCGAGTCCTGATAATGATTTCCGTGTTTGGACCAAGTGACGTAATGCTTGACTTCGCAATTCTTTGTATCCACCACTGCCCCGAAAGACTAACTTTTCCCGTCTCTCGTCCTCCGAAAGGTCTGGCGCAGTGGAGGTTCTCCAATCGTAACTAACAAGTTCGGCGGCAATTTCTTCTAAGAACTGCGCTACGCGTTGGGTCGCCAACGATTGTAAGGCCATCGTCACGGCTGTTTCATCTATGGCTCCCGCGTCCTCTTCTGTGATCCATTCATCCAATTGAAGGTCTCTCGCTCGAAGGACACATAAGTCGTTGGTGACATGAAGCAGCGCTCGTATTCCTTGATCCGTGTTCAGAAGTGTATGTATGCCAAAGAATGCAGGATCGATCTCTCCCTCTTTAGGCTTGGCCTTGCCAGCCCTGAGTGACTGTGCCCACTCGCCTCTGTAATTTCTTAATGCATCGCGAAATTTTTGGCCCATCAAAATTAGAAACGCGGCTTGTTGCGCACGACTCCACCCGAGTACTTCCTTTGCCTGTCCCATGCGTGAGCCAAACAGTCCTCCAATCGAGATCCGCTTACCTTCGTATGATTTGACGTACGAAGCCATCAACGAGCGAACCCAAGCTGCTTGACTCACCATTTTTTGCGGCAGCCCGGTTTCTCCCAACATATTAATGTGATGAAACCATGGACTGTCGGGATGGGACCACAGCGCCTCTACCAGTTCTTGTGAACGGGTCTCCCGATAGACTGAATGCCCTTCAAACCTTTCTAACCAATCTTCCGTGCGAAGCAGGGGATAAAGATCAAACGCCAAGCTAGCATTTATGCGCTTCGGAGTAATATTGATTGACCAGAAAAGATACGCTTGCCAACTGATATCCAAGCCATGAAAGGCAACTACAGGGAGCTCAAAATCCGACTTGAGAGATTCGCCAAATGCCCACAGTCGGTGTTGTCCGTCGATAACCTCGATTGGTGGAACGTCTCCCTCTTTCACTTTCCAACTTGAGTCAGCGAATGAGGTCGGCAGCTCAATTAGGGCGGATCCATTGCTGTTTGCAGTCACTTTGACAAGTGCCGCATCCCGGACAGGCTTGCCTCTACGCTCATCGCCGGAGCGTAGAATGTTGACTACGATCGCTGTTGGAAGCCATCCCGGTTTTCGCAAATCGTCAAACTCTCCGCTCGCCCGTTTTTGGGCATTTAATTCCGACCATGGATATCCGTACTTGATGAATTCGCTGATTCGTCGCGATCGTTCCTCATCGTGCCGACGTTGTATCGATAAGTCCGAAGAACGCAGAAGCCCACCTTCCGTTGTGCGGCGATATATGCCAGATAAGGCTCGCAAGTCTGCAGCCGAGATCGTAAACAAATAGAAAAAAGGATCTGGTTTCCTTCTAAGTTCTTGGGGATCAAATTCAACTTTGTCCCAATCCTTCATCCACTGCTTAACTTTGAGAGCTGTGAGTTGTCTGGTCTTCATCTTTGTACTCCTAAAGAGATTTGATTTCGACCAAAATCAGACTGGGGTCACTATCAAATAGATGCGAGGAAAATAAAGCATACTTATCGCAGAATCCGCTATAGTGTAAATGTCGCGTATATGGTGGAGGACATCGAATTCGGCATAATTTGGCTCACTTAATTCCAGCCTTCAAGGTTTTTGCCAAAGAATAATCTTTCATCTCTGTTTGCGCCGAGACGTATTCTTTAGAGACTGAGCAGCATCAATTCATCTGCAACCAAAGGTGCCGTAGTTCGATGTCACTGAGGGAGTTGTTTCTTGCATGTAAAGAACGAAAAACAGCCATTCGCTGGGCCTTAGCTTCCCTTTCGAGATGAAGGAAATGGGTCGACAGCCAGACCTGGTTGAGTGATTGCTAATGACAAGCCTCCAAAGGCATTTGTACAACTTCCGCAACTTCCATTAAGCGACTAGCCCTAAGTCACCAAGCCTAGGTGGTTCTGAACTCGGACTTTCCGCATCAAGATACCGAATAATCAACCCAAGAGTCCCGTTCATCAGCGACTGTTCGATCTTAAAATCTTTGTGAGCGGCTTCAGTTGACGTTCCATCGCGCGTAATACAATGAATCTGGAACGTAACGAACCCCTTCCGAAGTATTTCGTCAGGATCCAGTTGGAGTTTCGCACCTCCCACGTACAGAATCTCCCAAAGCCTAGTACCTTCTTCTTGTTGGGTCTGGGCTTCGTTGTCACTCTCATTCCATTGGACGCAGTCATTCCAAACGCACATATCGATACCTACAGGGCAGCCGTAAATCCCGAATCCCGTATCTACTACCAGCTCTGACACGTCAACGTAGTCCATTGTTTCGCCTATCACAACTAAGAGTAATAATAGTAGCTGAGAAATATAGTTTCTCAGAAACTGTGTGACAGCATGGGAGCGTCGATGGAGACCAGTTACCGAGACGGATGAAGAGTGGCGTCAATAACTTACCGTCCGAACAGGATGTTGTTGGACGTCTTCAAAGTCGATACTAGCCACTTAATAACCTCACACCTAGGTGCTGTGCGCAAGCTGTGATACGGACCTTGGGCATGTATTTGATGACTGCTCAAGATCCATTTAATTAGGCCACTGCATCACTCAGTGGTGCTGGAACTGAACGAGAGTAATTAAGAGTAGGAGATTGACAATTGGTGAGCGTGAGATTTCGGTCTTCTGCACTGTTATGGTCGTTGTGTATAAGAGGTCAGCTCCCTTTGGCCTGAGGATACAAGGTACGTCGCATCAGCAAGCGATTCTAGACTATCCACGACTGTGACGTTTTTCATCAATGGAAGCAATAGTGACAATTCTGTACACGCAAAAAGCACAGTCTTACTTGAAGGATACCTCTTAATAATAGCTAACAATCGATCACAAAGGCTATCAACTGCCCCTCCTGGATTTGCCAGCCGAATAATATCGTCAAGCGCGTCTTGATCCGGGTCTTCGAGCGATACAGGCTCACACTGGTTTCGGGAGAAGACCCAGTCATAGATACCGGATTGCTGAGTTTGTCGTGTCGCAAGAAAGAGGGTTTTTTCCGCTGATAGTTCCTTGAGCGAATTTGAGACGGCGCTTGGTATACTTAGCACTTGAACTTCTGAATCTTCGCCAAAAATTGGAATGAACTGGTGGACGGTGTTGCATGGCATAACCGCGAACGTAACTTCTGCAGACTTGAAAACCTCAAAGGCTCGCTTAAGGCTCCGCACGATCGGTCGATTCGGCGACCCGGACACATGGTCAGAATCGGGAATCGAATACATTGTGATTTGGGGGAAGTCAGAATTCAGAGTCGCGCTTTGACCCACTCGGTACTTTGAGATAACCAAATCAAGAAATCGAACTGTCGAGGCTGGCCCCATCCCACCCACAACTCCGAAAGAACGAGGCTGCCTACTTTGCGGTGACATGAAGCCTCTCTAACTCAAGAATTTCGTCAGTCCAATAGTCGCGCCAAGGTTTGCCGAAGTGCTTGATCAAGCCTTCCAGAGAATCGACATGAAGCTCGCTGATACCTCCACACAAATAAACGTTTATTGCTACACGTCCGCTAGAAAATATGAGCGCCACGTGACGCGGAACGTCATATAAGCGACTAGCAGGATGGGGAGGCATAGGATTCAACGGCTGTTCGGATGACGCGCTCGACGAACCAAACACATATGTTGCGATAGTAATTATTTTCTCGCCAACAATGTCTGGTCGGGCATCGATTACCACTTCGTGATTGGCAGCACTTCCAACTCCAGGAAGGTAATCGCATTGGCGGATATCCCCGGGCAACATCTCCAAAATGAGACCGTTCGAAAGTTGGATGAGAAAGCGAAATGTTTGTAGGTCGGTTTCGAGATCCACACCCGTCGCTTCTCTGACGACATTTGTTATCTTGTTCCCAATGACAGAGGATGATTTGTCAATTCGTGTACTCATTGTGTTTCACCTTCTTAACTCTAGCATCTTTATGAGATCGACTCTGTCCAATCGCTTTCGACGCCACCAGGATCATCACCTGACTCTCCGATGTGTATGGCCCGCCTTTGTGATCTCCCCAAACATGTTCAAGGGTGAAACTGGACTTTTTGAGGAGCAAACTCGCTTCCCCAAGGAAGAAAAATCGGTTGCGCAACAAGACAATCTGCTCGTCTTCAACTCGCCCCATGGGGTCCAAGAAATAATAGTGGCGTTCATGTTCGAGAACCTGTGTAGATGGATCAAATCGAGTCACACGAAACACTCGTATCCTCTTGCCCGTATCTGAATCAGTCTTTTCCGCCACAAATCTGGCGATGCCATCGTTGTGAAACCACTCTCGGTAGAATGATATGAGTTCAAGTACGAGCGTGCCCGCTTTCTCCAAATGTGCGTGAATCGACCTTAGACATGCGAGCTGAGATCTGATGTCGGGCAAATAGTTGAATGTCATGAAAGGGACATACGCGAATTTGAACGAAACACCCAAGTCAAACGAGCACATGTTCGCTTCGTAAATATGAAGGCGGTCTCTGACTGCATTTGGCTCGCCCTTTAGTTTCTCCCGTAATGCTCCTAGCATCTCCGGTGACTTATCAATTCCGTACACAATTTTTCCCTGGCGCGCAAGAGGGATCGCAATGCGACCTGTACCGACGCCACATTCTAAGACGGAATCGCATCCCGCGCTCAGGCGCTGATAAAGCAATACGTCGCCATTGGTATCTGAGTGAAGTAAATCGTATAGCTCCGGATAAGTCGTCACATTGCCGTTCCATGACGGTTGATCAATCTTGTCTCTCACGTAAGAGCCTATTGGAAACGGCTATCCGCGATTGGGTGCTTTCTTGACAGCGTTGCCAAGTTGCACGGCCTCACGAAAGACATGTAAAGCTTTCTCGTGGAGGTCTCGATTTCGCACGAGAGAGCAGCCAGTCATCTGTCTGTTACCATCGATGTCTACCCGGAACAGTAGATCTTGGTCAATAACGACGAAATCCCAGGTTCCCAGCTCCCGCACATATTGGTCTAATATGCGTTTGTTTGAGATCTCGCTCTTCATTATCCACCTTACCTCAATGCCGGCAGCTTCTTGTACATGCATCAAATCCCTTATCTTGGCATACTCAGCGGGGTCATCTATGACAAACACTCTCTTAATAGCGCATCCGAGATGCAAACGCGCGAGTTGAGCAGCATGAGCTACCTTAAAAGCCCAACCCTTGGTTCCCCAGACTTCATCTGCACTAACATAGTTAAATGCCAAGAATGTGGTTGCCTCACGAAGAGACTCTGTCCATAGATCGAATACCTGATCTCTTCCCGCTCTGATTTCGTTCTTTGTCACCTGGGAATTGTAGCTTCTTAATCCGTAGAGTAGCCTGAGCTCGGAAAAACGCTCGCCCTCGAACCCTTCAAATAAGAGAGTCATTCGCGAGGCTGCTTTCTCAAGAGGTTCGACTTTGCTTGCGAACTCGCGAAAGGAAGCACTGAGTTGACGAACGGACTCGTCTAAGCGTTCAAGCGAAGCTCGTCGTTCCAAGACAAGATATCCCGCGATGATGCCGATTATCAGGAGGGTCATAGCTCCGATTCGGTCATGCAGGAATGTTTGGTGCAAAAAGCCCATAAAATCCAGAACGGCTATGGAGACACTCGCAACCGCAACACCCGCTATTAGACTCTGCTCCAGTGACGCTCTCCATTTCCTTTTAAGTGGTTCAGGATTGGTTGAGATTTCATCGCTGTGCTCCGACTTTGTATTTCGAATTAGTTCATCCTTCATGGTCTTCGGGTTTCAGCCAAAATTCATTGAAAGACTGAGGGGGTCTTGCTTGGGACAAGCTTAACACAACCGTTTGATTAAGCTGCGTGCAACAGCTTTGGGTTCTGACTGCTTATTTCGTGGTCTGATTGAATTCCGAACCAAATCAATCCCGCAACCAACGCTAAAACTGAGCCAGTCCCTAGCGCAAACGTCCAGCCGAATTGGCTAACTAGAATTGGTACGAGTGCAGTGGAGACAACGCCACCTAGGTTGCCGGCCATATTCATCAAGCCAGCTATGGCACCTGCATATGGCCCGGCAATATCTATCGCGGTCGACCAGAAGGCTCCTTCAGTAAACTGTTCGAAACCCACACTCAAGGATAGAGCCGCAATAGCGAGATAAGGATCATCCGCCTTGAGTCCCCAAAAGAGAAAGATTGCAGACAGACCGAAGCCACTTATCGCAACAATCCGTCGTCCCCAGCGACGCCCCAGTTTTGCGGAGAAGAAATCGCTGAGCGTTCCGCCGAAAGGAGTGAGAACTGTGGATATGACAAAGGGTAGGCTTGTGAAGAACCCTCCGCTCAATATGCTGAACCCGCGAACTTCGACTAAATAAAGAAAGAACCAGAAAACAAATATGAATAGCACATAGCCACTGAAGAAATAGCTAACCGACAACAACCATACAGCCTTGCTGCGAAGCCCCCTCCGCCAACCTGCTAGGTCCAATCCGTTAGGCGTAGCTTGACCTTGAGCGCCTAAGATAAGGTCTAGTTCTTTCTGACTTACCCTTGGATTTTGCTTCGGGTGATCAGTCGCGTACCATCTCCATGCAATGGCGACCAAAAAAGCGAAGGAAGAGCTCACATAAAACGAGACCCGCCAACCGAACTTCACCATAAAGAATGAAATCAAAGGCGGTGTAATCGCAGCACCCACAGACAATCCGGCCACCACAATTGCATTCGATACGCCACGTTTCAATACCGGAATCCAATTAGCAATGGCGCGCGCAGCTACCGGATAAGTTGCCGCAGCTCCGACACCCAACAAAAAGCGTAAGACTATTAATGAGGTGAATATGGCAACCTCATCTTTGATCACAAGGCCAGGAATAGCCCCAGTAAGCAAGGTTGCGATTCCGCACCAACAAGTGGACGCGGTGAGCAGGAAGCGCGGTCCAAGTCTGTCACCTAAGATGCCCGCAGGAACTTGGAACAAGGCGTAACCGAGCATGAAACTGCTAAAAATCTGCCCCATTTGTATATCGCTTAAAGAGAGCTCGGGCATCATGTACTTCGCTGCAATCGAAATATTCATTCTCTGCACATAACTTACAAGGCTGAAAGCCGTCAGTATGAGGAGAATCACACGTCGCGCCGAGGTTGCGCTTGTTCTTATGTTGAGTCCACGTGAGACGGTTCGCTCAACCGGTAACTGCTCCCTCATATAGCAACCATTTTCGACATACGGGTAGGATCTATTTCACGAGTGGGATCTCAAGACGATTCAGCATCCGCGAATCAAAGCCTCTTTTCGTCAAGTGCTTGTCGGACGAACATCTGCTGAGTTGGGGTAAGTGCCTCTATTCCGGCCTCATCAATGCGCGTTGTGCGGTCAATCCGGGATGGCCCAAAAGAGTTCGGGCCGCTTTCTTCAGCGAAAAAGGTGCTACCGAAGAGTGAGGCACCTGTGAAGTCTGTGCCGCGTAGATCGGCTCCGCAGAAATTGGCCCCTTCAACGTCCGCGTTCAGGAATGTGGCGCCCCGAAGGTTCGAGCCTTCCAGATGAGCATTTGAAAGATTGGCGCTGTCGAAGCAAGCGTGCTCCAGATTGACGCGCCGAAAATTTGTCGCTCGTAGTAACGCCCCTCGCGCTTTCAGCCCAGCGAGGTCCAACCCCGTAGCATCGAGACTGTGGAAATCTTTATCTATAAAGTCGCGTTTCGCCAAAGCGTCGCGTATTGTCCTTTTATCGAGGCTAGGGACGATGTAGCGCTGCTCAAGCCACGGATCAGCTTGGTTATGGTAGCCGGCTTCTCTCTCCCAACGACCCAATCGGTCTTCCGCCAGAACATCTATTCTTTCCAACCACTTCACGCTCTTGTAAAAATACTTCTCTGGGACAACCATGCGAACTGGTCCGCCGTGCGGATCATCGAGCGATTTTCCTTCGTATTCCAAGGCGACGAGGGCACGAACTCGAAGAGCCTCATCGAGCAGAAGTGACGTGCTATGGTCCACCTCGCTACGCGCTTTAAACGAGAGAAAGCGTGCCTCTGGCAAGGGACGGCATCGCTCCAAGAGTCGTGACAGCGGTACGCCTGAAAAACGGGCACCGGTTTTAGACCAACGCGTTACGCAATGGATATCTACGATCTGCTCAACGCGGGGCATCGCCGTGATCTCTTCCAGAGACCAGCTCATCGGCGTGGCAACGAGTCCACCTATCGAGACGAGCCATGGTTCTGTGCTGTTGCGCGGTGACTTCTCCCCCATGACTGGCCATTTCAATGATGCGGCTAACTGCTGGTTCGGCGGGAGACTCGCTTCCTCGTTCTTGACATCTCGCATCTGCTTAAGGCGCTCTTAGATATCTCGGCTATTTACACGCACTTTTATGTTCGCAATCCAAGATACTATAACAAACCCCAGAGCCAAGAACCCTTAACTTGCAGCCGATTCGCCTCATTCAATTCCATCGTGCTTAGGGCGCTTGAGCGGAACGCGGACTTTCGCAAAACAACCGCCAAACCTTTTCACAATCTCGTTCATTGAGCACCCTTGCAACCGTTGGAAGACTATCAGACTACCTACGCTGCCCGGAGACCGCCGTCCCTTTCGACCATGACGACGGTCGTCCCCCATCCGGAAAACTCCGCTACTGCTTTTTCTTGACCGCCGGAATTTCTGTCTATTTCTCGCGTCTTCTTAGTAAGGGAAAGTCGAGGAAAAGCGTCTTAAGACGACATGTTAAGAGGGCAGACAAGATAGAGCGGATTTGAGGAGTTTCGATTTAGCCGGAACTGACACATGCTCAACAACTTAAGAATTAAGATTCTTAACTTAAGATTCTTAAGATCTTAAGAGTCGCCGAAACGCTCACTCGGACTAGCACTTACGTCTTAAGACAGCAACTTTGCGCGACAACATTTCTTAAGAAGCTTAGGAGGCATCTGGGAACAAAATGAGAACGAAGAAGCGAACACTTTTGACGACCAAAGTCTACGGCTTTAACCCCTGGATGGATCAGGTGACCGCTATCAATGAGTTGATGGATTCTCTCGGCCAGAAATCAGAAGCGCCAATCATCCGGGACCTGATTGATGAAGCGCTTGCCGCTCGCCGCCGTAGATCGACCGCGCTCGAGACGAAGGCAGCGACGCCACCTGATCCAGACCTCGGTTCCAAGCTCGATACTACCCAAGCTGTACTTCTCAAACTGATTGCCCAGGGAGGAGTGACGTTTGACATGTTAAGCGTGACACTCGAACTGGTTCAGGAGGCGCTGCTCGAGGCACGCATCGGAAGAATAATGCTTTGGGAAACGCTTGCTGCACCGGCCCTGAGAGAGCGCGGCAAGAGTCCTGTCGAAATTGACGAACTCGTTGAGACCTATGTTGAGGACGGCAAAGACTACTCTTACGGACTGGCTGAGGAGATAAAAGCCGAAATGGATGCCGAAGATGCTAAATCCAGCAAGCAAGAAAGTGCCCAGCCAATGCCTGACGACGAGGATAATGCCACCCTCGATCTGAACGACTCGGATCTTGAGCCGATCCTTTCCTGAGTGTTGTGTCTACCTGTTTTGTTTTACACACAGGTCTCTCATTTTGAGCTCTAGAATCTTGTGAGTAATCCTCTCCACACTGAAGAATACCCACCTTTTCGGCGATATTCCAACCGATCCCCTCTAAAAGACACGGAGCAAGACCGCATGGCACGTTGATTGAATTCGCAACATGGCATGACAGACACAGATTTTGTTGCGTTACTCAACGAACGCATGAAAGAAATCGCGCTTCAAGTTCTTCAAGCTACCCGTGCCGCTTCCACTTCATTGCCGTCGTTTGATGAACCATCCGAAAGACTGCGTCAGCAACTTGCACTGATCAAGGCCAAAGACCACGTGACAGTCAAAGAGGCCGCTTTGCTCTTATCATGTTCAGAAAGCCACATTCGCAAGCTCGTGATGATGACTCGCAAGGGCAAGTCTCGTCGACCGATTCCCTTTGTCGATATGGAAGGCGTCACGGTATTTCCTCGTGAGCTGCTCTTGCGGTGGGCGAGCCCTTCACCCCACTTGCAGATGGTGAAACATGAAGCTGCGTGAATATTGCTTTGCGATCATGACAGTCTTAAACTTGGCTGACTTCTCTAGCCGCTTTTCACCTGCAAAGGAGAAAGCGGTATGACAATCAGGCAACGTGGAAGGGAGGGCATCTGCGAATCCCAGTTTTGGATGGATGGAGAATTCTATCAATTCACTTTCAACGGGAAGAACGGACGGCCTTTGATCACTTCCAAGAAACAAGCAAGGGAGCATGAGCACGAACTAAAACGAGAAATCCGGTTGGGAACCATCCTTAAAGATTCCGAGCTGAAGAACTTCGCCAAGTTTTTCGACGAGATCTACATGGACTATTCCCGCAAGCACAAAACGCCGCTGTCAACAGAGTTCGATGAACGCTGGGGCAAGCGGCTGGTCGAAGAATTCGGTAAGAAGACATTGAACCAAATCACGCCACGCATGATCGAGAATTATCTGATCAGACTGCTCAAGACGGACACGCGGTTTGACCGGCCACATTCTCCGGTCACTGTGCGGCGTCACTACAACATGCTTAACCAACTCTTCAACATGGCGAATCGAGAACGTCTCATGAACGACAATCCCTGTCGTTTGGTGAGCCGCACTGTGTTGAAGGAACTTCCGGCGTGGCGAAATCGCGAGCGGTGGCTGAACAAGTACGCTCCAGACGAGGAAGACCGGCTCTTTGCGGCCTTCAACGAGCAGGGCGAACACTTGGCGGCGATCACTCGCATCGTACTCAACACCGGCATCAGACCTCCTAAAGAGGTGCTGGCGATCAAGAAGGCGCACATCAATCTTGGCGATGAAGGGCGTTATTGCCGTGTCGAACAGGGTGATGTGCTGATTCCGCCCAAAGCGGTGCTGATTGCCAAGGGCAAGGATGGCAAGCCAAGGGTTTTGCCGTTGAATCGGACGGCTCAGGGCGTCTTCAAAATCCTTGTTGCCGATCAGACAACGGGTGAATGGCTTTTCACAAACCGCGACAATGAACCGATCACAGCGATCAAGAAAGGTTTTGCCGCCGCTTGTGTGAGGGCTGGAATCGAAGACCTGCGAACGTATGATCTACACACATTCGCGACGCGCTTGCTCGAACGCGGCGTTCATCACTTTGTGATTTCCGCCTTGCTCGGACATGCGACGCCAATGACCGGCTTTGGATTCGCATCTCGCATGACACCGGGTTACGCGCACGCTACCTGGGACACGATAGTCGCGGCAGTTGCGATGCTTGAGGAGCCTTTACCACTCAAGCAAAGCGGCTTTGTTGTCGCTGGAAATCTGCGAGAGATCGAAGAAGTCAGGAAGGTTGGTTAGCTTTGAAAGAAGACTCGCAAGTTATTCGAAATTCGGCAGTCTGCCAAAAGTCTGCCAAACCGGAAAACGGACGGGAACCTTACGATCTGCACGAAGTGGTTAATTCGTTGAGGGCTACGGACATAAGGAATGGTAGGCGCGTGGGGATTTGAACCCCAGACCCCTACCGTGTCAAGGTAGTGCTCTACCCCTGAGCTACGCGCCTACAGAAGGGATGTGCAAAGTAGCAAACATTTTTTTGATGTGTCAAATGACGCTCAAAACAAGCTACTTATGGTGCACATTATTAACTTTACAAAGCGATAATAACCTAAAAGACGATCCACGAATTACACGAACGAAGACGAAACAGGTACCTCACTGTTAAGGAACCTTCTTCACCAGCTGCCGAACGGCTTCGATCACCAGCGCAGGTTCCTGAGCCTGGACAAAGTGCCCACTCTTCTTGGCGATGATGTGTTTACCGTCGGGCACGCCAGCGATCCATTCCATGTGCTTTTGAATCCACACCTTCCTGGCTTCAGCAGGCATGCCTTCATCCTGCATTGCGCTTATCAGGGTCACTTTAATACCTGGCGGAACCTTGGCCGCGCGCGCCTGGCTATAGCTCGTTTCAAGTGATTCCGACTCGCCTCGAATACCCTCACCTGCCTGGGCGAGGCGTGCCTCCTCTTCCTTGCGGAGATCACGAAGGTTAGTCCTGGTCCAGTCGTTGAATGCTTCCTGAGACGGATCGATCAGAACCATTCCGATCACATCTTTCGGATACATGTCGGCAAACACACGAACATAGATGCCACCTAACGAATGGCCCACCAGCACGTAAGGCGGTTTGACCCCAGCTTTTTGCAGCGCCGCCTTCAGCTCGCTGGCAATCTGTTTTGCCGAACGCGGCTTTGGGCCGGGCTCCGATTGACTCAAACCAGCACGGTCGTATGAAACTGTCTGCACAAAGGTAGCGACATCTTTTTGAACTGCGGACCACGAAGCTATTCCAACCCCCATGCCTCCCTCGAAGATAACGGCAGGGGATCCCTGGCCACCGATCAACAGATTCAGCTTATGACCGCCAACATCCACTTTCTCCAATCGCAGAAGGCTTGGCTTGATATTGCCTTTATCGATACGCGTTAGGTTGAGAGGAAACGCCTGTCCAACCTGATTGAATTCACCTTCGATGCGCGAACCATCGCTACTGAACTTACCCTTGTACGTTGCTCCTAACGACTTCATCTCGAGTTGGATCGAGCCATCGTTAACAATAATCGAGTCAATCTGAAGACCAGTCGCTCCCTGGTCCGGGCTATCAAGGGTCGCCGTTAGTTGTTCACCCGTTCTCACGACATGAATTACAAGCTTCAGTTTCATGACGCCGGCGTCCAGCGTACCTTCCCAATCCCCCTCGGGCTTCACCTGAACAGTTTGGGCGGTCGTCTGCTGCAGATAGTGTTTGTCTTGTGGTATCGAAACGCCAGCCACACAAACAGCAATAAACAGTGAACACAAAAGAAGGCTTTCAGCTACAGTTTTTACTTTCATCGTTGGCTTCTAAACCTCATGTTTGGCTCTGGGCCGCCGCCTCGTCCCATTGTTCGTACAATGACGACAACTGGGCTTCAGTTTGTTTGTAGTCTGCATCAAGCTTAATCAATTCGGTGGCGTCGCGTGCGATTTCCGGCTGGGACATTCGCTCCGAAATTTCCTGAAGCTTTTTCTCCGCCCGGGCAATCTCTGACTCTAGTGATTCGGGACTTACCGCTGGCTTGTTCTTTTTGATTACCTTTACAACCGGAGACTTTGGTGCGGTGACTTTCTTGCCCTTGGCTTGTTTTGAAGGTTGAGCAGTTTGCTGAGGTTCCCTGGCTACAGTATCCGGTTCGGAAGTTCGCATCTTATTAACGTCGAATTCCTTGTCTTCAATTAGCGGTAAGCCCTGGGCCAGTCGCGCGGCGCGCCAATCGTGATACTCCGTGTAGTCGCCGTTGTAATGAACGGCCAGTTCGTCCGTATCAAGCGCCAGAATCTGCGTGGCCACTCGATCGAGGAAGTAACGATCGTGGCTGATCGTAATGATCGTTCCTTCGTAGGCATCCAGCGCTTCTTCCAAAGCCTCGCGCGAAGGGATGTCGAGGTGGTTCGTCGGTTCGTCCAGCACCAACACGTTCACGCGGGAGTAAATTAACTTCGCGAGCGCCAGTCTTCCCTTCTCTCCTCCGGAAAGATCGCGTACGTGTTTATAGACATCGTCGCCGGTAAACAGGAACTTTGCGAGAAAAGTGCGCAACTCGCCGGCAGTCGCCGTAGAAGGCGCTACCCGCCGCAGCTCCATGATGATCTCGTTTCGGTCGTCGAGATCGTCGAGCTGTTGCGCGTAGTAACCAACTTGTACTTTTGTGCCCCAGCGCACTTCACCCGAAAGAGCAGGTGTTTTGTTCAGAATCGTCTTCAGGAAGGTGGTTTTACCGGAGCCGTTTGGACCGATGATGCCCAGACATTCGCCGCGGCGGAGTATGAATGAGATATCGCGCGCCAGGACCTTATCGGAGTAACCGATCGTCACGTCTTCGACCATCAACACGTGATTACCGGTGCGCTCAATTTTCTGTAAACGAAAGTCGCCGGACGCCCGATCGACTCGGACAGCATCAACGCGTTCGAGTTTCCCCAACATGGTGCGGCGGGATTTTGCCTGCTTGGTTTTTTGCCCCGCGAGATTTCGGCGAATGAACTCTTCGGTCTTGGCAATTAACTGTTGTTGGTTGTCGTATGCCCGCTGCTGAATCTCACGCCGCTCTTCGCGCTCAACTAGATAGTCAGAATAATTGCCGGTGTAACTGGACGCGCGACCGTTATCAACTTCTACAATTCGACGGCAGCAGCGATCGAGGAAATAGCGATCGTGGCTGACAATGACGAAACCCGCAGTCGACGCTTGCAGAAACTCCTCCAGCCACTCGACTGCATTCACATCAAGGTGATTGGTGGGTTCGTCCAACAACAAGACGTCTGGCTCTGCTAACAGCAGTCTGGCCAGGCCCAGCCGGTTTTGTTGTCCACCCGAAAGCTTTTCGGTCTCCATGGACCATGTATCGCGGTCGAATCCCAAACCTTGCAAAATTGCTTCGGCTTTGGCGGCATAGGCAAACCCGCCTTCCCGCTCAAACTGATGTTGTAGATCGCTATAGCGCTCCAACACTGCTTCGAGATCTCCATCAGGGTCAGCCATGCGATGCTCGAGCTCGTGCATTTCATGTTCGATACGCTGCAGATGACCAAAGGCAGCCAGTGCCGATTCATGAACGGTCGAGCCGGGCTCGAAATGAATGTGCTGGGCAAGGAACCCGAGCCTGACGCCGCGCGCGCGTATTACTTCACCTTTGTCCGCTTGTTCATCCCCGGCGATGAGACGAAACATGGTCGTCTTGCCTGAACCATTTCGGCCAACCAAACCAACATGCTCAGCCGGGTTGACCTGCATCGACAGGCCACGCAGTACATCCTGCGTGCCGTAAGACTTGTACACATCTGAAAGGCGAAACAACATTAGTGGTTCATGTTCGAAATGCTCTAACTTGCCGGTCAACCGACAAACTGAAGTTTGCCGGACAAAATAATGCGGGTGCGGGAGCTGTGGTAGCCTCCTGCACCCGCGCGTAAGCGTTTCTCAAACGTTACTGCGGCGACGCGGTCGCTGCCGGACTGCTCGCTGCGGCCGGAGCTGTTGCTGCAGGAGCGGCCGCTGCCGGAGTGGTCGCTACCGGACTGGCGCCAGGAACGGACGTGGCCGATGCCGGTCTCAATCCCAGGTTCGCGGGATTACTAACCATCATGTTTGCCAGGTTGTTTACAATCTTCGAATCGTTCATAGCGGTCTCAAGCAATGCTGCGTTCAGGATCTCCTTGCGCTGGTTTACCAACGCCTGAGTGATCTGAGGCCGAACGTTCGGGCTTTCGAGAGTCAGGTTCTCGTTCTGCAAACGCTTCTCACCCAGTTTGAACACATACCACTTACCGCTGGCAAAACGTACGGGTTCAGTAATGTCACCCGGCTGCATGTTAAAGAAGCGGCTGGTTAGCTCAGGCGGAAATCCGTTCTGCCTGAGATCCTCTTCGGTGGCAAACCCAATATCGCCGCCGCGCGCTAGTGTGTTGATGTCTTCACTCTTCGACCTTGCTACAGTCGCGAAGTCGGCGCCGCCTTTAAGCTGCTGTGAAATATTGTCAATCTTCAGTTTCGCTTCCGCTTCGCTCTTGGCATCGTTAGCGATACCGGTCGCATTGTTGTCAGCCGGATCAACCATCACCATCGCCAGGGCCACACCGCGTGAGCTGACAAAGCGCTCGCGATTGTTGTTGTAGAAATCCTCAACTTCTTTATCGCTGACTGCGATCTTCGAACTGTATTTCTCCTGAAGATTCTTAATCGCGATGTCCTTGCGAGCTTCCTCTCGCAGAGCCGACTCGGTCAGATTCTGCGCCGCCAGGCTTTTCTGGAAGTCGTCGTCGGTCATGCCGCTTTGCTGTTTCTGCTGATTAATTAACTTGTTGATGTCGTCTTCGCTGGGCAGGACTTTTTCGCGCTCCGCACGCTGAAACAGAGCTTCGCGTTGGATCAGACTCCCTAACACCTGCAACCGCGCCTGCGCCATTTCGAGCGGGGACAGCTTGGCCTGTTGGCCCCCGGCTTGACGGCTTACAGCCTGCTCCACTTCCACCATCATGATCTTTTTGCCATTAACCGTCGCTGCGACAGTGTTATCTTTCGCGTCCGTCGAATTACGGTTGCACGCGCCGAGGAATACGCACACCATCGCCAAGAGGGTCGATGTGATACTTAGTTTTACGATTCGTTGCACTTTAAATTGATGCTCCTTTACAAGTTGCCCGTTTAGTCCAGGGGTCCAGCCGCTCACTTGACGATCCTGAGAACGGTTGTTATAAATTCCGTTTCGACATTGCCCCTTTACTCAGTCTGTGAGCCTGCGGCAATTATTTAGCTCTGGAGGTAATATTCAAATCATGGCCAAACGTTGCGAAGTCTGCGGTAAAGGGCCCCAGTTCGGAAATAACGTTTCACACGCTAACAATCGAACTCCGCGCCGCTTTGATCCGAATCTTCAATCAATCCGGGTACAACTTCCTCAGGGAGGCGTGCGACGTATGAAAGTCTGCACGAGTTGTATCAAGGCCGGGAAAATAGCAAAAGCGGCTTAGCCAATAAACTCTCTTTAACATCTGCACCGGCGTTCGGGGTCATGCCCTCGACGCCGGTTTTTATTTGCCTGCCAGGGCCACTACGTCGATTTCCACTCGCGCATCCCTGGGCAAACGAGCTGCCTGCACCGTGGACCGGGCAGGCGGTTCAGCACCAAAGAATGTGGCGTAGACTTCATTCATTGCCGTGAAGTCCTGCATGTCCGCCAGATAAACTGTCGTCTTTACGACCCGCTGCATATCGGTTCCCGCTGCTTCCAACACGGCCGTAAGATTCTTCAAAACCTGTCGCGTCTGTTCCGCAATTCCGCCGGATACGAACTCACCGGTCGCGGGATCGATCGGTATCTGACCGGACGTAAACACAAAACCGTTGGCGATTACGGCTTGCGAATACGGACCGATGGCTCCAGGAGCCTGTTTGGTTTGAACGATTTGTCTCACGGAGCGAATCAGCCGCAAATGTCGATGCGAACGAAAAGCGAGATATTAGCAGAAAGGCTCGAATCAGGGCAAAAGCATGACTAAGGCCCGAAGGGCCGAAAGTTAATAGCCACGGCCGTTAGGCCGTGGTTGGTTTCCATTGTGATGACGAGGTGCGAAGCACCGGCAGTAGAAACGAGGTTGGATTAACTACAAAATCCCTGCCGGTCCTGCGGACCTCACTCTTCCTAATATGCCGTGATCCACGGCCTCACGGCCGCGGCTACACTGCCGGCGCTTCGCGCCTCACATTAAACAGCACCCTGCATGCGTTCAACATCGAGGACGCCGGGAACGCCCTTGATCGAGTTAATCACTTTATCCAGGTGCTTGACGTCAAAAACCTCAACGGTCACCTCAATATGACCCTTTTCATCAGACGCCACTGAAGCGCGCGCATCCCGTATTCCGGTCTTCATGTCCGAAATCGCACCGGTGATCCCGGCGATCATTCCCGTGCGATTCTCTGTAACCGCGAGCAGCTTCACAGCATACGCAGTCTTTTCCGGACGCCCGGCCCATTCCACTTCGACAATCCTTTCACGGTTGACCATTAACGACGCGACGTTCTTGCAACGCTTCGTGTGAACGGCGACACCTTTGCCACGAGTCACGTATCCGACAATCTCTTCGCCGTGAAGCGGATTGCAGCAACGCGCGCGCGTAACCATTAAGTCGTCGACGCCACGAACCACGATTGAATCATCACCTAGCCGGATCAGGCGCTTGACGGCCCGCACCCCGCTGCGCAGTCGCGACTCTTTTTGCTTATCAAGTTGTTCAAACTGTTCCGGCCCCAGGTATTTCGCAATCACGTTGCGCGGAATCAGTTTTCCATACCCTATCGCGGCCAGCAGATCTTCCACGCGACCATAGCCATATTCGCCGGCCACTCGCTTCATCTCGGCATCGCCATCGCCAAAAAGTTTTTTGGTGGATAATTGGAAACGAGTCGCTTCTTTCTCGAAGAGTTTGCGCCCGATATCGATCGATTCGGCGCGTTGCTGTTCAGCGACCCAGTGGCGCACCCGATTGCGCGCACGCGAGGTGACAATAAAATTCAACCAATCACGAGACGGATGCGAGTTGGAAGACGTCAGGATTTCAACCACGTCTCCATTTTGAATCTGCGTGCGCAGCGGAACGATGCGGCCATTAATTCGCGCGCCGGTGCACGTGTTGCCGACTTCGGAGTGAATCATGTATCCGAAGTCGACCGGCGTGGCGCCACGTGGCAACTGAATGACTTTCCCCATCGGAGTAAACGCGTAAACGTCTTTGGGATAGAGATCCAGCTTCAGCGAGTCGAGGAAGTCGCGCGAGTCTTTTACTTCCTGGGTCCACTCGACAAGCGATCGCAGCGCCTGGAAAGCGTTATCGTCGTCGCGAGCGCCTCGCTTCCCTTCCTTGTATTTCCAGTGGGCTGCCACACCCTCCTCGGCGATCTGGTGCATGTCCTGCGTTCGAATTTGAACTTCGAACGACTGGCCATCAGAACCGATGACGGAGGTATGAAGAGACTGGTAGAGGTTATCTCGTGGAGTAGCGATCCAATCCTTGATGCGGCCAGGAACAGGCCGCCAGGTGTTATGAATAACGCCCAACGCGGCGTAGCAATGGCGGATCTCGTTTGGCGTGATGATGCGAGCGGCGACTAAATCGTAAACCTGGTCCAGATTGATTTTCTGCCGGCGCAACTTTTTCCAGATCGAATAAAGTCGTTTGACGCGTCCCTCAACTCGCACCACCGGCACTTCCGATTCGCGTAACTTATTTTCGATCCGTTCCGTCACGCCCTTGAGAAAAGCCTCGTTTTCGGCCCGGCGTTTTTCAAGTTGTTCCGCCAGTTCCCGGTAATCTTCCGGATGCAAATGACGAAACGCCAGGTCTTCCAGCTCACCGCGCAGTTTACCCATTCCTAAACGATGGGCGATGGGCGCGAAAATCTCCATCGTTTCTTCCGCAATGCGCTTGCGCTTTTCAGGGTTCAGGTATTGCAGCGTACGCATGTTATGTAACCGGTCAGCCAGCTTCACCAACACAATCCGCACGTCGTCGACCATCGCCAGCAACATCTTGCGAACGTTTTCCGCCTGTTGCTCTTCGCGGGAGATGTTGCTGATTTGAGCAATCTTGGTCAGGCCATCTACGAGGTGGGCTATCTCTTCACCGAAATAAGTTCGAATCGTGTCGAGGTCAACGAGCGTGTCTTCCACTACGTCGTGAAGCAGGCCGGTAGCGACCGAAACCTCATCCAGCTTCATCGTCGCCAGAATGTTAGCTACTTCGAGCGGGTGGACCAGGTACGATTCGCCTGATGCTCGCTTTTGTCCTTTGTGTTCGCGGGCGGAGAAAAGGTAGGCGCGACGTAACAGATCGAGATTCGCTTGCGGATGGTTTATCGCTACGGTATCAACAATCTCTTCGATGCGAATCATGTTACTGCGTGGCTTTGCAAAAAGTCAGGGTTAACAAGGACCCATTGATATGTTTCGATCTTTGATGGACGACAAATGCAGAACCGGGAGCGGTAGCGACCGGATGCTAGCTCTCTAGTCGGGGGATGTGTTTCTGGAGCAATTCGAAAAGTTGAGTGTAGCATCAGGTCGCTACCGCTCCCGGTTCCGTATTTGTTGACCCACATCATTGGGCATTCAGCAGCCCATTGCTTGTGCAAAGGCTTACTGCGTTACGCCTTCGATAATGCCGATACATATCAACCAGTATAACAAAAAGGTGATGCCCGACCGGCTAGTCGAGCATCACCAAAAAAGGTGAAAAGGAACAACTTTACTTACTTGGCAGGAGAAGCTTTGGCCGCCGCCTCATCTTCCTTCTTCTTTTGCGCTGCGGCCGCTAATTCATTGGTACGTTTCTGGGCTTCCTCACGCTGCTTGTCTAGTTCGGCTTTTTGATCTGTCTTGCCGTCCATCTCAGCGAGTTTCGAAGCCTCCAGCAAGAGGTTGGTCTTGTAAGACCAGGCTGCTTCGCTGTTTGGATCGAGCTTAATCGCGTTTTCAACCTGCTCCAGGCCTTCCTTCACGCACTTCTGTGCGGTGGCAAACTCTTGCTGGTTGGCAGGTTTTTTGTAAGACACCACCGCACGCGTTCCTCCGGTGATGGTGGTTGTCTTGTTGCTGGGAAGTTCCGTCATCTTAAAGGAGCAGTCCCAATTCTTGCTGGCGAGAACCACATACGCCTCAGAGCGTTTAGATGCATCGAGATTCTGATCTGTGGCCCGCGCGGTGATCCAACTCTTCAGCTTTTCTTCTTCTTTTATCGCACCCAGCAGATAAGCGATGGCTTTGTAGGCCTCATCGTTTTTCGGGTCCTTGGCGAGAATCTGCTGGTAAGCAGAAATTGCCTCATTCGCCTTGGCGAGGTTCTCCGGAGTCTGCACACCGGGACGGTACTGTGCGTGGATGGTCCGGGCGATAAAAGCCGGAGCAGTTTTGCTTTCCGGATCGAGCTCGAGGGCCCGCCGCGAGTACTGTTCGGCTTCGGTGAAGTTTCCTTCGCGGTAGGCACGCGCGGCCTCATTCAACTCGTTTTTGGCGCGCACTCGGTTAACCAGGCCGCAACCCGAAGTGGTCACAACAAGAATCGCCACTGCGATGGCGATTCCAGTATGAGAGAGTTTCATTGTGTTGGTAGCTCCATTTTCAGTGATCGTGCCCAGACATCCTGGCCCAACAATCCGAAACGATCACACTGCAAGATCTACTGAGGTAAATCGTCTACCTGCAATCCGACGGGGCTCGCGCCCGCACCCTTGATTGCATCGATGACTTTTACTACGTCCCCGTACTTCAAAGAACGCGGCGCTTTGACGAAGACCGTTCTTTCGAGCCTTTCATCTTCGGGCAAATCAGTGCGCGTTTCCATTCCGGGTTTGTAGGCGCGTTGTTCTCTACGCTGACGGAAGACACTGGCGAGTCTCTGGCTCAGCATCGTCGTGTCGTTCACTGAACCGACGTCTTCCTGGTTCAGTTTCAATTGCAGGTCACCGCCAATCGAGACTACCAACGTCAGTGGATTTGGTTTCAGATTGCTCAGGTCTTCGTTCGGATCCCTTTGAGTGGGAATGTCCGCCTGAAACTTACTGGGCTTGAGCGGCGTGATGACCATGAAGATGATCAGCACCACTAACAGAACGTCGATCAGCGGCGTAACGTTGATATACGGGACCGCTTTTGCGCCACTATCAGGCTTGCCGCTGTCGCCTTCTAAACTTGTATGTCTAATCGACATGAAACTTGCTCCTTAAAGAACTACCTGGATGCTCTAAGCTCCCTGCGTGGCCGGTGCCGGCGCGGCCGGCGCACCTGCGCCACCACCGCCCTTCTTCTTATCGGCCACCAGCCCGATCTTATCGACACCAAGTGCGCGCACCTCATTGATGACGGTCACTACGTCTCCGTAACTCACGCCGGTGCCGCTCTTGATGTAGACGACCTTATCCTCTTCCTTCTTAATGGCGTCTAACATCTTCTGAACTTTGTCCTTCAGGAGATCTTTTCGGATCTCGTCCTTACCAATGTAGTACTTGCCATCTTCAGGAATGGAAATCACCACCGAGGTGTCTTTTACGATTCGCGGATCTTCCTCGGGATTGTTAAGGTCCTTCGGGAGGTTAACTGTGACGCCGTGCTGCAACATGGGCGTGACCACCATGAAGATGATCAGCAGCACGAGCATGATGTCCACCATCGGCGTTACGTTAATTTCGGAGTTGAAGTCGCCACTTCCACCGCCGCCTGACATTCCCATAGCTAAATCTCCTCTAAAACTTTTCGCCGGGGCCGCCGACTGCGACCCCGTATTCCTGTACCAGTCTCCGGCTTAGACACCGCCTACCAGCACGGTGTTCCTCAAGTGGTGCACTATGGCTTCAACTGCTTCGTCCGGTTCTTGATGAAGTAGTCGACCAATTCTGACGCCGAGTTATCCATCTCGACTACGAAGCCATCGACCTTGCCGGTGAAATAGTTGAACAACCAAACTGCGGGCACTGCCACCAACAAACCGAGTGCGGTGGTGAACAACGCTTCCGAAATACCGCTGGCCACAGCGCCGATACCAGCCTGACCGGCATCACCCATCGCGCGGAACGCGTTGATGATTCCGAACACCGTACCGAACAGTCCCACGAAGGGCGCCGTCGATCCGATGGTAGCAAGACCAGACAAGCCGCGTTTGAACTCGGCCGTCTTGATAGCGATGGCGCGTTGCAGCGCACGCTTGGAGGCGTCGATTTCGTCGCCCGAGATTTCAGACGATTGTTCGTGTGCCCTAAACTCCTGCAAACCGCTGCTCACTACCATAGCCAGGTGAGACTTGCGATGCTTGTCGCTGATGTTGATCGCTTCTTCAATGCGGTCGTTCTTCAAAGCCTGGGCGACACGAGGAGCAAACTCACGCGACTGCTTCTTGGCAGCGGTGTAGGTCAAATAACGCTCGACCATGATCGCGATCGAATAGACCGACATAATCAGAAGTATGACGACGACCGCGATCGCGACCGCTCCCATACTCTTGATCATCGTCATCAACGAGAAGTGATCGACGGGCGGCGGAGTCGCAGCCGGTGCGGCTTCCTGCCACATGAAGACCATCAAACTGAAAAGTTTCGATCCTAGAAGACTGGTTAAAATAGTCACGATAGACCCTCCAAAAAGGTTTTTCTTACATTGATAGCTCGCAGGGAACTCGCAGAATGAGCCGGCACACGGCCCGCACGGCGCTGAATCTCCGCAGTTATTGAGCCACGAAATTGTATGTGATGACGCCTGTCACCTTAACCGGTTGCCCGGACAACTTCGTGGGAGAGAATCTCGCGCCGCGCGCCGCCTGGACCGCCACACCTCTGAGAAGAGGATGACCGGAGACGGGTGTCGCAGAGATTACATTACCATTCTCGTCGATGGTCACCTGAACCACGACGGTGCCAGATGCGTGCGCCTGTCTAGCGATTGCCGGATAAGCCGGCTTAGGAAGACTGATGGCTTTACCATTTAGCACGCCGCCGGAAATCGGAGCTCGGGGAGGTGTTGGTTTTGGCGGTGGCGGTGGCGGTGGATCACCGGCGATATTCACGCTGGTGGGACCAGCGACGAGGCCCGTACCCGTGCCAGGACCAGCAGCAACCGGAGCAGCAGCATTGGAGTCATCGCTGCCCAGCACCGTCGTGACGCCGCGCCTTACCGGCGGGACGTTGCTGGCTTTAGCAGATACCTCTTTAGGGACCAACTCGGTCCGCGTTACGTCAGCAATTAATTCCTTGCGGACGTCGACGTTCTGCTGCTCAACCTTCTGCGGCTTCGCCTCTTGTGGTTTCTCTGGTGTCTGTTGGGGTGGAACCGGCACTGGAGCAACCAACGTCGTTAACTCGAGATCCTGGCTGTCCAGCGAAGCATCGATAAACCAGATGCTGCCGACGATTAAGGCCAAACCGAGAACTCCGTAGATGGCCAGTGTGGCCAAAAGAAACGAGCCCTTTCGCGACAGATCTTCCTTGTGCGAACCAGACTCTACGAGATTATCGAACATCTTAATCCTCCCTATTCCGGTGCCAAATGGATCAGGGGTGCAAAAGCTGTAATTGAACTAATTATTGCGTTCTATAACTACTCCCAAACGTAAACCCACGTCCGCTTGAGTTCGTTACTAATGAAGGGGAAACAGCAGCCAGTGATCGGCATTGCGAATCGATGAAAAAGCCGCTGTGCGAGAAAAAACTCGCCGGCCATCTCAACAGACTGCCGCGCGCCCAACGTTACGTTTCTCAACGCGGGGTCAACTCTTGAGTATTAAATTGGCCAGCAACGGGCTGCAGTCTATTCCGCAACTAGCGGCAAAGTCAAGCGCAAACTTAAACATAACAACGCGCGCAAACTGGTCTAAACACTCGCGTTTGTTGGGCTCAAAATGTATCGCCTGACGCCCTTCCCGCTATCGCTTTCCACGGGTGCCGGCAGCGACAGTTCGACCGCGCCCGGCGGACGCGACATGCGCTGGTGCGCTCGACTTCCCTATGGTTGCAGCCGCGGATTTTTCGGCTTTCTCAAGCCGCTGTTCCCACCAGACCATGATCGGACTGGCAATCGCTACTGAGGAATATGTTCCAAAGATGACACCAATTAACAGCGCCAGTGAAAACCCGCGCAGGACTTCGCCGCCAAACAACACCATGGCCAGCACAGACAGAAACACAAGTCCGTTCGTAATGGCCGTGCGCGAAAGCGTTTGGTTGACTGCGTCGTTGGTGATTTTGTACAGGGAATCGCGACGGTGCAGGCGGCGGTTTTCACGTATGCGGTCAAACACCACAATCGTGTCGTTCACCGAAAATCCTACCAGCGTCAGCAGCGCTGCGATAACCGTCAGACTGATTTCCCATTGAAAGATTGAGAAGAAACCGAGGGTGACGAGCACGTCGTGGAAAACCGCGATCACCGCAGCCGCGCCATAGGTCCATTCAAAACGGAAGGCGATATAGATCAACATCCCCACGAGCGCAGCCAGCGTTACCGCGATTGCCTTGTTACGCAGCTGCGCGCCGGCGACCGCTCCGACGGCGTCAGTTCCGATAATCTCCCACGCGTCTCTTTCAACTCCAAAGTTATTTAGCGCCGTCGTTACGCGAGCCCTTCCCTGATCGAGTTGTTCCTGTGAAGCCTCGTTGCCACCTTCAAGTGGAATCTTGATTAGAAAAGTGTCGGGCTTGTCGAGAACGGGTTGAATGATCGCGTCATTGACGCCCGCTTTAACGAGCGTCGCGCGGATATCTTCCGCTGAGGGAGGCTGTTTGAAGCGAGCCGTAACTACGGTGCCACCTTTGAAGTCGACGCCGAGATTAAACGCATCATGGCCGCCAGGCGACCATTGGCGGGCGACTGCGCTACCGAGTCCGGCAAGCATCAATACAATTGAGATAATGATAAATATCTGACGCTTGGCCAGCCAATCAATGTTAACGTTTTTGAAAACTTCAATCATATTCAATCAACGGACAGCCGCCGGCCACTTAAATGCTGAGCGTTTCGAGTTTCTTCTTACGATTCAACTGCCAAAGGAAGATTGTTCGGGAAACGTAAACGGCCGAGAACAGGTTTATTACCAGACCCAACACCAACGTCACGGCGAAACCGCGCAAAGGCCCGGTACCAAAAACAAATAGGAAGAGGGACGAGATAATTGTAGTGACGTGAGTATCGATAATCGTCACAAACGCACGCTGGAAACCCTGATCGATCGCAGAAGCTACGGTCTTTCCAGTCTTCAGCTCCTCACGTATGCGCTCAAAAATGAGGACGTTGGAGTCCACGGCCATACCGATAGTCAGAATAATGCCGGCGATGCCTGGCAAGGTCAGCGTGGCGTCGAATACGACCAGTGCCGCCAGCATCAGGATCATGTTCAGCACCAGAGCCACAACCGCGTTGATCCCCGACCCGCGGTAGTAAAAGAGCATAAACACGACCACGAAAATCAGGCCCGCTACTGACGCGCGAACACCGGAGCGAATCGAGTCAGCTCCGAGGCTGGGTCCGACTGTTCTTTCTTCCTGGTACTCGATGGGCACCGGCAACGCCCCGGACCTGAGGGTAAGCGCTAGATCCTCCGCAGACTCCTTTGTAAACCTTCCACTGATCTGACCGGAATCAAAAATCTGAGACTGTATGTAGGCGATCGATCGGACTTCATCATTCAGTACGACACCCATGTACTCATTGATGTTTGCACCAGTCCAGGCGCCAAATTTCTGAGCGCCACCAGGCTTGAGCGCAAATGAAATTTGGTAATCAGCGCCTCCTTGTCCAGCGGTGGCGGCAGCCGTGCGTAGCTCGTTTCCGTCTACGACAGCGGGGTACTCAATCACAACCCATTTCTTTTGTCCCTGCGGCTGGCCAGGAGTCGCTGCAGCCAACTCAGCACGCTCCGTGTAGGGCAAAACACGGCGATTGGCTGGAACGTTTCCTCCCAATGTCGCCTTCGCTTCTTCCTCGGTGGTGTAAGTTGCCAAATTCGGATTCGGCGGGCTTACTACTTTGACTAACTCGAGACGGGACTCAGCTTTGAGAAGCTGTTTGACGCGCTCCGGATCTTGAATACCGGGCATCTGCACCAGAATTTGGTAGGCCGTCTGCGATCCGTGCCGTTGTACAAGTGGTTCAGCAACGCCAACCGCATCTAAACGGCTCTCAATGATGCGTTTAGCCTGTTCCGTCGCCTGATCGGCAAGAGCGCGTTGGTTCGTGGTCGATAGAGTCCAGACGATGGAGTTACCACTGGTTGATACGCTCCACTCATCAAGGCCAATTTTTTGAGTCACGGTATCCTGAATCGCTGAAAGCTGCGAAGCATCGTTGGCATCAAGGACAATTCGGTAGGAACCGGATGCGATTTCCGGTCTCACATCTTTCACCTGAAGTCCTGCATCCTCTACAGCTTTCCGGATAGCGTTAGCATTCGTCTCGGTAAGCTTCTTTAGGAAATCTTCAACCTTGGCGCGCATCACCAGATGCGACCCGCCTTTCAGGTCGAGCCCGAGTTTGATGTTTTGAGCGAGGTTGGTTTTGATGCCCGACCAGGTGAAGTCGCTTGCGTTGGGACGACGACGTGGGCCAATGACGATGTAGATACCTACCAGCGTCACAATCAGGATGATGATCGCGCGCTGGAGCACGTTCTTCTTTTTCATTGCAGACCGATGTTCACTAAAAGCAGATTAAGACGGATTACTTTTTCTCTTCGCCTTCGATGCCGGCGACAGCCGAACGGGCGATTTCCAGAATTGACTTGTCGGCGCTCCTGATAAGCAAACTGGTATCTTTCACGCTCGTAATCGTGCCGATGACGCCGCCTGTGGTAACAACGCGGTCACCGGTCTTAAGTGTCGATATCATTTCCTGAAGTTCTCGCTGGCGCTTTTGCTGAGGGCGGATAAGCATGACATAGAAGACGCCGATGATTAACAGGATCGGCAGGAAGCCAGTCAGACTTCCCCAGCCACTTTGAAACATTATGAATAAGCTCAGCATCTTTTAGCCTTCTACACCATCGGCAACCACACGGAACACATGAACGAATCAGGCATTGATGAGCGCATTCTTCCGCTCATGCTCGTTCAGCTTCTCAGTAAACGCTTGCCGAAATTTCGGGAATTCGCCAGACCGGATAGATTGCCTGACACGTCGCATAGTGTCAAGGAAGAACGCTAAGTTATGGTGCGTAAGCAACACCCCGGCAAGCATTTCGCCTGACTGATACAGATGACGCAGATATGCCCGAGAGTGTCGCCGGCAGACCGAACATTCGCAGTCCTCGTCCAGCGGTTTGGTGTCGACCGCCCACTGCGCATTTTTAACATTCACCTTGCCGCGAGATGTAAAGGCTTGCCCTGTTCTTCCGTTGCGGGTGGGTAGCACGCAATCAAACATATCGATTCCGCGCGATACTGCTTCGAGTAGATCCTCAGGCGTGCCGACACCCATCAGATAACGCGGCTTATCGGCGGGCATTTGCGGCGTCACTGCATCCACAACCGTCCACATTACGGATTTCGCCTCGCCAACACTCAGACCACCGATTGCGTAACCATCGAAACCAATATCTATCGTGCGCTGGAGGCTTTCCCGCCTCAGTTCGACATGTGAAGCTCCCTGCACAATGCCGAATAATGCTTGATGGCCACTAAGGGTTTCGTTCACGTCAGTTTGTCCCGTGTCTGCACCATCGGACTGCAGACGATCAAACTCAGCGCGCGAGCGTTGCGCCCAGCGAGCGGTCAGTTCCATGCTCGTTCGCGCGATTTCAATTGAGGCGTCACCTTCCGCGCATTCGTCAAACGCCATCACGATGTCTGATCCGAGCGCGGCCTGTACTTGCATTGACACTTCCGGGGACAAGAATTGGAGGCTGCCATCCACGTGTGACCGAAACTCCGTTCCCTCCTCACTGATCTTGCGCAAGTCGCCGAGACTCCAAACCTGAAACCCCCCGGAGTCAGTTAACAATGGCCTCTGCCAACTAGTGAAACGATGTAGACCGCCACAACCGCGGATAACGTCAATGCCGGGCCGCAACCAAAGGTGATAAGTGTTTCCCAGAATGATGCGAGCGTGTAATTCCGCTTCGAGGGCTTCGAAACGCATTCCCTTCACCGTCCCGGCGGTACCCACCGGCATAAATACAGGCGTTTCGATCTCACCGCGCCGGGTAGTGATTACACCCGAACGCGCGTCGCCATCGCGTGCGGTGACTTCAAACTTTATTGGAGGCTTAGTACTCACTTAGAGGATCCGCGGCTATGCCGCTTGATGTGCGGAAGGCCTTCGGCCTTCCGTTAGTCGCATAACTTATTGGGGCTATGCCCACTAGTGTTGGGCGTAGCCCTCTTTTGAAAAAGCTTTGCGGAAGGTCGGAGACCTTCCGCACATCAGGTGGCATAGCCACGGTTATCGCTTTTTCCGCTTCTTGTGTCGCTCCACAATCTTTACGGGTGTCGCGAAGAAATCGAATTCTTCACGTAGCCGGTTTTGCAAATAACGCTCATAAGAAAAATGCAAACCTGGCTTTCCGCCTGAAGTGAAAACGATAAATTTCGGAGGTCGCACACCAACCTGCGTCATGTACTGAACATGTAGACGCGAAACGCCACCCTTCACCGGCGCCGGGGCCCCGCCACCACGAGGCTGTGAAACATTACGTTCAAAGAATGTATTTAGCGTTGACGTGGGGATACGCATGTTGCGCGCTTGATTCGCGCGTATGGCCAACGGCAGCAGGTTCTTCACCCTTTGGCCGCTGAGCGCCGATATCGTTACCACCGGAGCGAAGTCGAGAAACTTCATCTTCTCGCGAAGCTTGCGTTCAAATTCGGCCGGGGTGCCTGTTTCTTTGTTCTCGAGAGCGTCCCACTTGTTGACCGCGAGGATGATGGAGCATCCGGCATCGTGAGCGTAACCGGCGATGTGAGCGTCGAGTGCGGTAACTCCTTCGATTGCGTCAATCACAACAATCGCGACGTCGGCACGCTCAAGACTCTTCATCGCCATTACGACCGATAACTTCTCGGCCATCTCGCCAGTTTTACCCTTTCGGCGAATTCCGGCCGTATCGATCAAACGAAACTTTTGGTCGGGAGTTTCGAGTACTGAGTCAATCGCGTCGCGTGTTGTGCCGGCAACCGGGGAAACGATTACTCGCTCTTCACCGATCAATGCGTTAAGCAAAGAAGACTTCCCTACGTTTGGCCGGCCCACGATCGCCAGTCGAAGCTCTCGAGCTTCGGGAGGAGCTTCCGCTTCGGAAGTTTGACTTGGTAACTCCTTAAGATCTTCCACAATCGCGTCGAGCAGATCACCCAGCCCGGTTCCCTGCTCCGCTGATACTGGAAACACTTCGTCAAAACCGAATCGATAAAATTCGGAAGCTTCATGCTCAACCCGAGCCGCCTCCGTTTTGTTCGCCGCAACCAGAACTCGCTTGCCGGTAGCCCGCAGTAGATTCGCCAGTTCTTCATCGAGCGGCGTGATTCCCTGTCGCGCGTCTACCACCCAGATCAAGGCTATCGCATCATCAATGGCAAACCCTGCCTGCTTGAAGATGTTTGCAGGAATGACCGCTTCGTCGTCAGGGACGATGCCGCCGGTATCGACAATCGAGAAACGCTGGCCGCTCCAGTCCACCTCGCCGTAGATGCGGTCGCGGGTGATGCCGGGTTCGTCACCAACAATCGAACGCCGCTGTCCGATCAGTCGATTGAACAACGTCGATTTACCAACGTTCGGCTGGCCAACGACAGCGACGAGAGGTAGAGCCCCTCCAGGCTGGGCAGTCGATGGCTCTATTTTGTCTGTAGTCTCGGCGCTCATTTCAGGTTTCGACAACTAACGTAGGACAAGTCTCTGAAATTTGCCAATTGAGAAGGTGTGCGACATGGTTCATCTTGTCGTCGAAGCTTAGTGACTCATGACCTACAAGGGCTTGCCCTCTGATGTGCGGAAGGTCTGTGACCTTCCGAGGAGCCCCTCTCGCTTGTGGGCTGTGCCCTCCGGGGCGAAGCCCCGGGAACCATACAATTTGCCGGTAGGGCAAAGCCCTACCGCACATCAGAGGGCAAGCCCTTCATTAGTTTTCTTTACACGAACATCGCCGCGAGGTAAATTCTCGCCCCGTAACACCACCTCAATACAATCCGCCAGAAGGAGTCACCTATGTCTTTCGGACTCTCTGAAATCCGCCAGATCGCCGTCAACGCCCACGACATCGACCGCGCCGTTGCCTTTTATCGAGACAAGCTCGGCATGAAACATCTGTTTTCCGTGCCGCCGAAGATGGCCTTCTTCGATTGCAATGGAATCATGCTGATGTTGTCCCTCCCCGAAACTGAAGAATTTGATCATCCAAGTTCGATAATTTACTTCGGCGTCGAAGATATTCACGACGCGACCAAAACTCTGACTGAACGCGGTGTTGAGTTTCGCGAGCAACCAACATTTGTCGCAGACATGGGAACCTACGAACTCTGGATGTCAGCCTTCTCCGATTCTGAAGGAAACCTGTTGGCGTTGAGAAGCGAAGTCCAAAAGTAGTGGCCATGTGCGACATGCTTCAGCTTGTCGTGAGATTGATAAGACTAGATAACCCTTTAACCGATCAAGCCAGGTGATAAAGCACCGACAAGCTAAGCATGTCGGACATTAGTCAGAAACCACGGAGCCCCAAATGAGACGAAGAAAGTTCCTACAAACGGCCACGTTAGCGTCAGTCGTTGCCATTACAAAACCAACAACGGCTGTGGGTGGAAGCGCTGGACGCGGAAGTTTCTTGCCTGATTTTGAATTGGAGGAAATGACTATTCTTCAGCTTCAGGCTGCAATGACGTCAGGCAGGTTCAGTTCAAAATCGTTGGTCAGCAAATACCTTGACCACATTGCAGACGTTGATCGCGATGAGCCAAGGCTTAATTCGGTGATTGAACTGAACCCAGAAGCATCGGCGATAGCAGAACGTCTCGACGCCGAACGCAAGGCCGGCCGAGTGCGAGGACCGCTGCACGGAATTCCTCTTCTAATAAAGGACAACATCGACACCGCCGACCGGATGACTACGACCGCCGGGTCACTGGCGCTACTCGGCTCGCACCGCACACGCGATTCGTTTGTCGCTCTGAAACTTCGAGAAGCGGGCGCTGTGTTGCTTGGTAAGACAAACATGAGCGAGTGGGCCAACTTCCGATCCAGCAAGTCGACAAGTGGCTGGAGCGCGCGCGGTGGACAGACCAGAAATCCGTACATACTGGATCGCAACCCATGTGGCTCCAGTTCAGGATCGGGCGTAGCCCCGGCAGCGAATCTTTGCGCGGCCGCAATCGGAACTGAAACTGACGGATCAGTTGTTTGTCCTTCTTCTGCCAATTCGCTGGTCGGGATCAAGCCGACTATCGGATTGGTCAGCCGTAGCGGGATCATTCCCATCGCACATAGCCAGGACACGGCTGGTGCCATGGCACGCACTGTGGAAGACGCCGCCATCCTGTTGGGAGCGATAAGCGGTGTTGACTCGCGCGACACGGCTACCAGATCCGCGATAGGCAAGTTTGAGAACGACTATCGAAAGTTTCTTGACAAAGACGGACTGCGCGGCGCGCGCATCGGTGTGGCGCGTAAGTACATGGGGTTCAACCAAGGTGTCGATAAATTAATGGACGCATCAATTGCTGCGATGAAACAGATGGGCGCAGTGATCGTGGACCGGACAGACATCCCCACGGCGGGCCAGTTTGACGAATCGGAGTTGGAAGTTTTGTTATACGAGTTTAAGGCCGACCTTAATTCATACCTCGCCGCGGCCGGCAGCAGCGTCCCCGTTCATTCACTTAAAGAGATAATTGACTTCAACGAAAAGAATCGCGACCGCGAGATGCCCTTCTTCGGCCAGGACCTTTTCGTTAAGGCGCAGGCCAAAGGGCCGCTCACGAGCCGTGCGTATCTCGCCGCGTTAAGGAAGAACCACCTTCTGAGCCGGAGTCAGGGAATTGATTTTGTGATTCGCAAACACCGCCTGGACGCGATGATTGCGCCCACCGGCAGTCCAGCGTGGCCGACCGATTTATTGAATGGCGATCACTTCACCGGGGGTTACTCGTCGGCTTCGGCGGTCGCAGGATATCCGCACATTACGGTTCCGGCTGGTTATGTACATGGTCTGCCGGTTGGCCTGTCGTTCTTTGCAGGTGCATGGACTGAGCCGAAGTTGATCAAGTATGCCTACGCTTTCGAGCAGGCAACGAAGGCACGAAGACCACCGAAGTTTTTGAAGACCGCGCAGGTTGGCTAGTGATTCCTGACCGATAGCAATTTTGGAGAAGCACCAGCACCGCAATCTGGACTAAATTTGGCTTGAAAATTTAGTCAGCGCGGATGACTTACACAAGTTGGAATGTCTCTGGGTTGGGAAGGGTAGCTTGCTCCCGCTCAACTCCAGAGTCACTCAACCTTGGAAGTTACCGGATCTTGACGCGGGAGCAAGCTACCCTTCCCGACCCAGAGACATTCCAAATTTTTGGGTTGTTCGTGAGCGGCTCGTTTTTAAGAGGACCATTATGGCCCAATCAAAACTCAAGTCGGTTTATTCAGTCCATCCAGGCGTGGCGATGACCCAGAAATGGATTGAAGACCTTAAGCAGAAAACTGGGCGTTCGCTTGATGAGTGGATGAAGTATCTAAAGAAGAATGGCCCCAGGGACGAGAAAGAACGTCGCGAATGGTTGAAGACGGAACATAGCCTTGGAACCAACACCGCCTGGTGGCTCGCTGAGCGCGCCGAAGGTAAGGGCGCTGAGTCGGGAGATCCCGATACATATCTGAAGGCGGCCGAAGGCTACGTTGAAACAATGTTCTCCGGATCGAAAGCCGGTCTCCGGCCAATTTACAACGCATTGCTGAAACTCGGTTTGGGCATTGGTAAAGAGGCGAAGGCGTGCCCGTGTCAAACTATCGTTCCGCTCTATCGCAATCACGTGTTTGCGCAAATAAAACCCACTACGCGAACCAGAATCGATATGGGATTTGCGCTCGGTGATACGAAAGCAAAAGGACGACTGATCGATACCGGCGGGTTCGCGAAGAAAGATCGAATCACCCATCGAATTGAAATCACGTCACTGGATGAGATTGACGATGAGGTTAAGCGTTGGATGAAAGTCGCCTACGATCGCGACGCGTAACCGTAACGCAAACTGTTAGTTTGCGTATGGTGGGAGAAGCACACCTCAAACAGGTCTATAACGCAGCGTACGCAAACTAACAGTTTGCGTTACAGGAGACTTATGGCAACTGCAACCAGGACAGCGAAAGCGGCGAGTCCGCGGATGAGCGATCAGGCGGTCAAAGCAAAAACAAGCAAGACATGGAAAGAATGGTTTGCCATTCTCGATCGCGCCGGCGCGAAGAAGATGACGCATCAGGAAATTGCAAATTACCTGCACACGAAGCACTCTGTGCCTCCCTGGTGGACGCAGATGGTGACGGTCACCTACGAGCAGCAATCAGGCCTGCGCGACAAACATCAACGTCCAGATGGGTATCAAATCAGCGTTAGCCGAACCATCAACGTACCAATAACCAAGTTGTATAAGTCCATGGCCAACGAGAAAACTCGCAACGCGTGGCTGGATGAAGAAGACCTGGTGGTGCGGAAGTCCACGCCCAACAAATCAATGCGCGTAACCTGGTCCGACGGGAAACAGAGTCTCGAGTTTAACTTCTATCCCAAAGGCGATAACAAGAGCCAGATCGTTGTGCAGCACAGTAAGATTAGCGATGCAAAAAATGCAGCTAAGTTGAAGACCTATTGGTCTGCCGCACTGGATAGACTCCGCCAGTCGCTTGAGTAATATTGCGATGATGCCAGTGCCACGTCGTAACGCAAACTGTTAGTTTGCGATGGTTGAATGGCATTCAACGCGACCGCAAACTAACAGTTTGCGTTACCAAATGAACGCGAGTTACTGCCGTCTATATGTGGATTCGAATGGAGAGTCGCATTTTGACGACGTAGGCGTTGAACTGTGCGAAGTGCCTTTTGCACCACCGGCGCCCCCGCTTTGGCTGTGTGAATTGGGCGCTGCCATACGTGCAGCATTCCTCGGCGGGCCAGCCGGTTGGCAGGGTGAGTGGCACCAGTCGACGGGTCGCAACCTCTTCGTCGTAATCCAGGGCGAATGGGAAATAGAAGTCAGCGATGGCGAGAAGAGAATGTTTTCACCGACGGACGTCGTGCTGTTGGAAGATACTTCGGGAAAGGGACACAACTCCCGCGTGACTAGT
This sequence comes from Pyrinomonadaceae bacterium, assembly GCA_035273385.1. Lineage (GTDB taxonomy): Bacteria > Acidobacteriota > Blastocatellia > Pyrinomonadales > Pyrinomonadaceae > PSRF01. The sequence continues at coordinate 40,728 of DATEPE010000002.1, forward strand.
TCGGATGATTCGCTGGCCCTGTTTGTCGAACTCGGGGATAAAGTGATGAGTAATGAGTCATGAGTAAGACAATGTTCAGAGTACAAGCTTTAGCTTGCCGCCGCTCCGACAACGCAAACTAAAGTTTGTACTCTGAACATTGTGTTAGCACTCCTCACTCATTACTCATTACTTCACTTTCGTATGACTTCCGTTGCCAAGCACATCGATCTCGGCCGACGCGGTGAAGAGTTTGCCCTCGCCTACCTGCTGCGACTCGGTTTTCGTATCGTCGGTACAAACTTCGCAATTCCCGTTGGACGGAACAGAGTTGGCACTCCCATCGTTGCCGAGATCGATATCGTCGCATATGACGGGGACGTGTTGTGCTTCATCGAAGTGAAGGCCCGTGCCTCGGCGTGGTTTGCGGAGCCGGAAGTGAATGTCGATCTGCGCAAGCGCCGGCAGATCGCGCGCGCGGCCCGCGCTTACCGCCGCATGTTTGGTCTGGAGAAGGCACGGTACCGCTACGATGTAGTTACGTTGGTTATTCCGGAAGATCTGAAGCCCAGCATCTCACCCGATATTCGATTACTGCGGAGCTATTGGCGTGAAGACCAACTGAAGAAGCGCGTCTGGTCTGATCGCTACTACGACTAACACTCAACAGTTTCGTGTGTTTCGTCTATTTCGTGTTCTTCGTGGATCGTTTTACTGCCCAGGTGGAAAACGATCCACGAAGCACGAACTACACGAAATACACAAAACGTATTGAACCTGATCAGCGGTGATCCGTGCGGGATCCGCGGCAGAATTGGGATCAGGGGCTCGCTTGACAACATTCATCTAATAGTTAGAATCGTCCTGCTCTAAAGCGGGAGTAGCTCAGTGGTAGAGCATCGCCTTGCCAAGGCGAGGGTCGCGAGTTCAAATCTCGTCTCCCGCTCCAAAATCAAAGGATGAAGGCGGAAGGGTGAAGGATGAAAGCACGGCTTTCATCAGCAATTTTTAACTTCATCCTTCCGCCTTCATCCTTCGTACTTGTCTTTAGGGCGGCGTAGCCAAGTGGTAAGGCAGAGGTCTGCAAAACCTTTATTCATCGGTTCGATTCCGATCGCCGCCTCCAAACAACTCACTCACACAATTAAATGCATCTGAAGATGGTCCAACGTCGCTGCGCGCAGTCCGCGTGTAGCGGTAGAGGCTAGCGACTCTTTGCCATGGGGTGCCCAGTTCGATGGTTGTGTGGGTGGTCTGCCTCTGTTCCTGTAGGTAATCATTGAAGTAGTGGCACCTTGTAAAAACTCTTTGGCCTGTGGAGTGTTACCCCATTCCTGCGAAATAATCCCTATCTCCCAATTAACCTCAGCAAGAAACCACCCAAATTCAGGCGCTCTGTCGGAAAACCTTCAGCGGAATAGCCCTTGCCAATGGGGTCTTAAGTAATTGTCCAAAGTTTCCGCTACCGCGGTACATGGTGTCTGGCGAGCAACGTCGTCGCACTCTATCCCGCGACAGCCTCTCAGGAGGAATTCCATGAAGAGTAATGAATCCAGCGATCCCAACAATCTGGAGCGCCGCGCCTTTATGAAACTAATCGGCGCCGGTACATTGGGCGCCGCCTGGGCCGGTACCTTATCAAAATCACCTTCATGGCTGGCAGTGGGCCAGCCGTCTCATCTCAGCAAATTCACTGAGCAATTGCCCATCCCTCGTGTGATTGATGCGCGAGGCGGCGGATTGGTCAATCTGCCAATGGGTGCTGGCATGCATTCGTTCCACAGTAGCCTGCCCAACACGCCAACCTGGGGCTATGGTGGCGCAGCATATCTCGGACCGACTATTCAAGCATTGCGAGGCGTGCCTATTCAGGTGAACGCTACCAACTCGCTCGGCGACCATCCCATGGCAAGTGTCATTGATACCAATCTTCATGGCGCTGTCGAATCTGACAAAACTGATCCCAGAGTGGCCGTCCACCTGCACGGCGGCAACACCGAGGCTGCCAGCGATGGCCTCCCGTTGGACACCTTCACCTCCGGCTTCAATCGAAACTACTACTATCACAACGATCAGGAAGCCACGACGCTCTGGTATCACGATCATGCACTCGGCATTACCCGATTAAATGTTTATGCCGGCCTTGCAGGTTTTTACATGCTGCGTGACCAGTACGATACCGGTGAACCCAATGGTCCAATTGGCCTGCCTACGGGCCCATATGAAATTCCACTTGTAATCCAGGACAAGATGTTTAATTCCGACGGTACTCTGGCATATCCGCTCGGTGAGTATGGTTCGATCTGGGCCCCTGAGTGTTTTGGCGACGTGGCTACTGTAAACGGTAAGGTTTGGCCCAACCTGAACGTTAAGCGTGGGCTGTACCGATTTCGGATTCTCAACGGATCAAACGCTCGCGTTTACAGTTTGCGGCTTTCCAGTGGGCACTCGATGTTTCAGATTGGCGCGGAGGGCGGTCTGCTGAATTCACCGGTTTTATTGAATCAATTGGTGATTGCTCCGGGAGAACGCGCCGATGTACTGATCGACTTTTCCGGATTTGCGGCCGGTGCGCGAATAGTTTTACGAAATGTTGCCCCGGTACCGTTTCCTAATGGACCTCGCGCCACAAGACGAGGCGGTGTGCCTCTCAAAGAAATCATGCAATTCACTGTTGAGAGTGGCGCCGGCTTCGAAGGCGCAGTGCCGGACACCATTCGAGAGAATCCGATCCAATCGTTACCAGCACCAGAAACAGTCCGGAATCTATCGTTGGTCGAAATTATGGATCCGGAAACCGGCTTTCCTGTGATGGCGCTCGTCAATAATCTGCCCTTTATGACTGAGCAAATTGAAACACCCAAGGTCGATTCTGTTGAGCAGTGGAACATCATCAACGCCACCGGCGACACACATCCAATTCACTTGCACCTGGTTCAGTTCCAGGTGCTCGGACGTCAAAAATTCGATGTAGAGGAATACATGGAAACGAACTATTCCGAACTACCTGATACTGACGGTGCGGGGTTTGGACCGTGGCCAGTGCCCTCGGCTGACAGCTTTACACGCGGCTCAATGCGTCCCCCGGACGCAAACGAAGCAGGATGGAAAGATACGGTGAGGGCCAATCCCGGCGAGATCACGAGAATCCTGGTACCTTTCGGCGGCGGTGCAGCTGCAGGTGTTCCTTTCGATCAATCGTTCACAGGGGAATATGTTGTTCACTGTCACATTCTTGAGCATGAAGACAACGAGATGATGCAACCCTATCGCGTGACGCCTTAGTTTTCGAGGCATTAACCGACGGGAGGTCGACGATGAAGTTTGCTATTGCGGGGCTCTGGCTCGTGACCTGCGTTCTCACGGCTGATTCACAGATTGTTTCGCCCACAGCTGCATATTTGCGCGAACACTCCCAGACACCGGTCAACTACGTGATATCGAAAGCCGTCTCTCACCGCATTACGATTATGGGGGAAGGCCACTGGCTTAAGCAGGACGTCGAGCTTATTGAAGCGCTCATTCCCCTTTTACAAAAGGCCGACATCGATCTCGCCACCGAGCTCCTGCCGGCGTCAGAACAGCCCCGCATTGATAAGTTGATTGCGGGATCGAAGTGGGACGAACTGGAGGCGAACGCAATCATGCGCACCGCTTCATGGCCGTACCGCGAGTATCGAGACCTTCTGCGCGCAGCCTGGTCCGTGAACCACGGATCGGAAAGGCCTATCAAAGTCCTGGGGCTGGCACCGTCAGACGATTGGCGCAAAGTACTGCTACCGCGTGGCGAAACTTACGATTCATTCATGGCCGATCTGGTTACCAAACACGTTCGTGAGACGAGCCGGCGTGTGGTCGTTTACTGCGGTCACCATCATGCATTCACTCGCTACTATCAGGCTGAATTGAACAAAGATGGAAGTGCGAGAGCGTACATGGACCGAACAGGTAACATACTGTCGCGCCGATTTGGAGAACAGGTATTCCTGATAACGCTTCACAAGCCGATCTGGTGTGGCAGTCCGTCAGCTTCGTCCTCTTCGTACTGCTTACCATTCGGCGGCAAAGTTGATTGTGAGGCTACGAAGGTCGGTCACCCCATCGGGTTCGACGTCAAAGGCTCACCGCTCGCCGACCTGCGTTTTGAACCGGCTGACTATTATTTGTACGGCCATCCCGGACTACGTTTTGTTGATTTCACTGATGGCTATATATGGTCCGGGCCGATTGAATCGTTGCGCTCTGTTACGCTCATCCCGCTGAACGAATACGCGCCGGACGATACTTCCATGAGACAGGTAGCTCACAGCAATCCGTTCAACGGCGAGGCTGATGTAAGTGTTGCCAGGCTCAAGGAAATTTGGGCAGGACAGGCTGAAGCACGGCGGGACATCATGACAAACAGGAAATGGAAGCATCTCGCCGGTTGGCAGTCGCGGTGTCAGTAACACGCCCGCTATGTCGCGCTAATCACTTTCTCTCTGCGGTTTCCACCCGGCCTTTTTTAGCTCTTCAACACCTTCAGCAATCGGTACCGCAAAACTCGAAGATCTGTTGTCCACCAGTACTGCGAAAGTAATTCCAATTACTTTTCCCGATTCACCTAACATCGGTGTCCCTGAAGAACCCTCGGCCGTGGCGGCGTCAAAGACGATGCGGTTTTTGTAGAGGTCCGTAATATGGCCCTGCGTTGTCAGCGGATTGATGAGTTTCCGTTCTGCCAGTTGATACAGCAGTGTGACTAACGAACCCCCATACTCATTCTCCACTTCGATTGCTTCTGCTTCAGGCAACAACGCCAACATGCGCTCAGGTCCGGTGGGATATCCCATCATCACCACCTGTCTGCCGATTTCGACCGCGCCCAAATTTTCGTCAAGAGGGAGAGCAGGAACAGTCGACGGCACATTTTTTAGCGTGCAGACAGCGACGTCAGTAGTGACAGAAGCCGTTCTGAATTTCAGCGCTATTGGCTCACGCTGACCCGGGAAGAAGGCCTGTAATTTGTCCATCCGCGCAGTAGCGCTGCTATTGGAAATCAGAACCTGCGCCCGCAAATTTGTTAGCCAGGGTTCGCTTACAAGATGACGATTGGTTAAGAGATAACCATCTCCTACATGAAAGCCCGTTCCTACGAACTCCACTTGAAAGATCTTTCCATTACCCTTTGGGGTTAGTGGCATCATCGTACCGGTAGTAAGTAGCCGCTCCTGCGGACTGACCTCAACTTCAGGGTGACGGAGCGGAAGACCTGTGGCGTCGTCAATCAAAATATACGAACCTGCGATGAGACAAATACCTTTGCTGTATGAATTCCAGATCCTGGTGGGTAAGGCTGGACCGTAGAAAGCAGGTTGGTTGTTGTGCTTGATATCTGATTGAGTTTTCGTAATACCTGAAGTCTGATGGGTAAGCTGATCCTGTCGTTCGCTTAGCTGCGCAATTAACCTCTGTTGCTCATCCATTCTCTTGATCAACGCTTCAGTCTGGTTGAGAGTCTGCTGCTGTTGAGCTCGGTAACGTTGAAGCGCCGAGTGCCCTAAATAGAACCCACCGCTAACAAGAACAGCCACGCTGACCAGCAAGACCCCATGTAACAGCTCTCGTGCGAAGTTACGGGGAAAGGTTTTCGCTTTGTCTCCACGGCCCGGAAGTTCCAATGCTACTGGGACAGGTAAAGTAGTTGCCGTAAGAGTTGGTCTACTGTCGATAATATTTGCTGTGCTCTGACTCACGTGCTTCTATCGCCGCAAGGTAATCGTCATTGCGAGCGACCTCCTGTTTAAATAATCGTCGTTTCAAACGAAAACTTCGCGCTATGAAACTCATTTGATCTTGCAGCCCATGAAGCTTGTCACTGGCGACTGTGAAGTGGAGAACATAAAAGGTGCGGTTATCTATTTGCAGGTAGTAAACGCGACCGTCCATATTCATCCCCTTATCAACGAACTGGTAAGAGAACATCCTTCCACTCAATTGGCCATTGAAATCAGCTCCCTTCCCATTGCCGCAAACTATGTAACCAGGGAGCTTCGATAGTTCCCACTTCTCATCTTCACGGAATATCACGTCAGCAATTGTGCCTGGCGCTACCAGCTTTTTGCGCAGCCGCAAATATCCATTGCTGTAATCTCCGCCGTTGATGAATTCAAAATGCTCATGCACGTCCACGCGTGAAACAGCTCGCCACGAAGGTGAAGGCAGTTCTAACGTGTAGTCCAGATTCTCCCTGGTGAATGTTTGCGTTTGGGAGCTCACACTGATGCTAAGTGTGATCATGAAAAGGAGCGCGATCGTTATTCTTCGCATGGCTTTATTTCCTTGAGCATTCCTCACCATTCGTCATTAACTTTCGAAATGCATGATTGTGATGGTTCCTTTTGCGTCTTCTATCTCCAGACCTTGATCCTGGCTGTTGTCTGTGTCCACTGCGATTCGTTTTACTTCCGTTACGCTGTGAGTCATATGATCCAGGGATGGAGTCTTTGACACTCGAAGCATGATTTCTACGGAAGGACCTCGCTCTCCCTTGGTGTCCAGATCGATCCCCGCGAGTAGCAGGCCATCTTCCAGCCAGAAATCGGAATCGATATTTCTGTCGGCTCCCAACACTTCCAGTCTTGTAGGACGCAGATGATTGCGCGTGCCAAAGGCTGCCAACTTTGCGTTCCATGATGAGTTTTCAATATTAGTTCGCATCCCGGTTCTCCTTTCGTTCACTCAATTTTGAGCTTGTTCGTTTAAAGGGTGAGACGCCGCAAGTTCACCCTCGTAAACGATCACCTCGGTCCCTATCGCCGTCATCTCACTAAGTTCTCTTGCGGCGAACATAGGTATGCGAACACAGCCGTGGCTGGCTGGATATACCGCCACTGCCAGGCTGCCGTGAATCGCAATGCCTGAATGAATGTAGTTAGGATAGTAGAGCGAACCCAGCGAACTTCGGCGCCACCCAGCTATTTTTCGCAATACCTTGAACGTGCCCCTCGGCGTGTGAGCCCGGTGAGTTTGACCATGGTCCACATAGGTTTTTTCATTGCCTGTGCAAACCGGAAGAATGTGCGTAATCGAGCCCGTCGCATCAATGATGAATAAAACCTGTCGCGTCAGATCAATCTCTATATGAGCGTAGTCCCGGTGCCGGGGCACGGGTCGGACAGCGACGCGCATGGCCTGAAGTTCTTCCCTGGTTAACTTACCTGTTCGCTGACGACCCTCCACTTTTTGAAACGCGATCAACGCGTGTCGCGAACCGCCGTCGAAATCGCCGTCAACAGGTCCAGTCCAGTACCCAAGGTTTGCCAGCAGCTGCTCAGTTTCTATTCGCTCCTGAAGCGAAAGTTCCTGCCGCGGTGCGCGCCTGGGGCCGTCAATGTCCGGCACAGTTGCTTTTGCACTGGCTGTGATTACCAGCAGCACACAGAGCATCAGGAGCTGCTTCCATCGACGGTCCCCACCAGCTTCTCTTTTTTCGGCGAGCATGGTTGACCTTCTTTTCGTCTTCACACGGACGGTCGTGTCGTCTCTTCCACAATGCCATCAACCAAGGCAGGCAACGTCGGCGAACGAAAACGCAGTAGCGTGACAGCTCCACCTTCAGAGGTGATCGCAAGCGCCACATCCGCGCCTTCGTCTGTCTGTTCCAGACTTACATTGGTTGGGTGGGCCACCGTATGCGTGATGTGATCATCGCGCTTTGCGCCCATCATGATGATAATTTGATTGCCCAGAGCTTCGTTCCACTCGTCGACTATGCCTTCGAAGGCCATCTCATGCTCTTCAACTTGCGCCCCGATCTCGGTTGCGAAAATTTCGAGTGTGGCGAGCCAGCCTTCGTGCTGACGGCTAAAGCTGTCAAAGAACTGCGGCCAATCGCTCCTGGGTATTGTCCTGGTTTTCATTGTTCCCTCTCCTTCTAAATTCCTGTGGGAAATGTCTCAGGCACTTCGCCGGCTTCCCATTCCGACGTGCGTTCCAAAGGCTCAACCGCACGTGTTTCGTCGAAGTGCAGTACTGCGTCGAATTGTGCCGATAGGTGGGCCTGAAAGTAGTGGCTGGCGCGCTCAGTTTCCGGGCGATAGATCACACCGATTGCACGTTCCAGTAATGGTTCGCGAAGCGCCGCAGTTGCATGATCTGTGCCGCCAAAGGTCAGCAGGAACCGAGGGATGTCGACGTCATGGAAGAGCGCTTCATAACTGCCTTCCAGCGCGGGGCGAACTCGCTTGCGTTCTGCCCGCGCGTCCCAATTTGAGGCGGCGGTTACGGTACCCTCATAAGTTGTGAACCCGATGAGTTTCGCATTACCGGAATGCCGTTCGCGCACAAGTTGACCGACGTTCCACTCTCCCTCCTGGCCCATGCGCGTAGCACGAGCGTCACCCAGGTGGGAGTTGTGTTCCCAAACCACAATCTTTGAATGGGAGTTTTGAGACCGGAGAAAAGTGAGTAGCGATTCAAGGGTCTCAACCATGTGCGCATCCCGAAGGTTCCAGGACGAAACTCGTCCGCGAAACATTGATCGGTAATACCGTTCAGCGTTCACCACCAGACGAGCGTTCTGCGTCGCATAGAAATGTTCGTCGGAAGCGAAGCGACCATCGCGCCAGGCGTATTCGGCCGAGTTCTGGTAAATCTCGAGCAGTTGACTGACGACTTCGTCTTCGCAGGATTCGGAAAGACCCAAGCCTGTTGCGTATCCATAAGCTTGCTCATTCTTGCCAAAGTGATCGAAGCAGGCGTACCGTGCGCGGGCGCGGCCGGCAGCTTCCGGATCTATGCGGTCGAGGTAATCAAGTACCGCTTCGATCGACGTGTGAAGGCTATAGAGATCGAGGCCATAAAACCCGATCTTCGCCGCCGAAGCGGGGAGATCGTCGTTGTGTGTTCGCAGCCAACCAACAAAGTCCAGCACGTCCGCGTTGCGCCACATCCAGGAAGGAAAGCGTTTGAATCCTGATAAGGCCTCAACCGCATCCGCGTCGGAGCTCAGGCCGCGAACATAACGATTAACTCGATAGGCGTCGGGCCAATCGGCTTCAACCGCGACCGCCGTGAATCCCTTTTCCTTTATTAGTCTTTTTGTGATTTGAGCGCGCTCCCGGTAAAACTCGTGTGTTCCGTGTGACGCTTCTCCGATTAAAACCAGCGGTGCATCGCCGATGAGCGTCATCAGTGGGTCATAGTCGTCGATCTCGCCAACCAGCGGGTGTGCGGCTTCTTGAACTACGTCAGTTAATAGGAGAGTGCTTTCGTTCAGCATGGCCGAATCCTTAACGCCTGACTATCAAGCGGCGTGCTTGCGTGATCGCGCTTTAGCGTGTTCCAGCAAATAGCAAACTTCTTCGTCAGTCGTTTGCCCGAAATCCCGGTACCATAGACCAACTCCCTGGAACGGCTCAGGCGTCATAGCGCAAATGCACATTGCATCAGCATCCGTTTCAAACCACTCACACGTTGCCGTTGCAGCCACCGGGGCCGCAACGATGATTCGATCGGGACCCAGTCGTTTGAGTGCCATCACCGCTGCACGCATAGTTGAGCCCGTTGCCAAACCGTCATCGACGATAATCACCGTACGCCCGTGAACATCGAGTGGCGGGCTGTCGCCCCGATAGAGGCGCTCGCGCCTGGCCAGCTCACGCTGTTCTGTTGCGGCAACCGCCTCGATTTGGCGTTCAGAGATATCGAGATAATTCACCACACTATCGTTAATTACGCGCACGCCACCTGTGGCGATGGCGCCCATTGCCAGTTCCTCCTGTCCCGGCACGCCGAGTTTTCGCACCAGGAACACATCCAACGGAGCATTGAGAGCGCGCGCCACTTCATAAGCGACCGGCACGCCGCCCCGTGGGAGAGCGAGCACTGTGACGTCGGGGCGATTAGCGTAAGTCTCGAGCTTTTTCGCCAATGCGCGTCCCGCACTAATTCTATTTGCGAATTGCATGGTCACTCCTTGTTCTTATGCAGATGATTCACAAACCACGATGCAGCCAGCTCGGCAACTTCTTCCAGCTTGCCAGCCTCCTCAAACAGATGCGTCGCCCCTGGGATGATCTTCAACTCCTTCACGCACCGGAGTTGTGCGTAAGCGTCTTCGTTCATCCTAATAACTGGTCCATCAAGACTACCGACGATCAGTAGTGTGGGAGCTTTGACATGATTCAACGCCGGTCCCGCCAGATCGGGGCGGCCGCCTCGAGAGACGACAGCCCTGATCTTTTCTCCCATGTGAGCAGCAGCCACTAAAGCCGCGCCACCCCCCGTACTCGCTCCAAAGTACCCAGGACACAAGTGCCTGGTTTCCTCCTGTGCAGCAAGCCAGTTGGTTGCCACTACGAGTCGCCTCGCCAGCAGGCCGATGTCAAAGCGAAGTTCGCGAGTGTAGTTGTCTATTTCTTCCTCGCTGCTGGTAAGTAAATCGAACAGCAGAGTACCGACACCAGCATTGCGAATTATCTGGGCGACGTATTGGTTGCGCGGACTATGACGACTACTGCCACTGCCGTGCGCAAATAAAACAATTCCAGTTGCCTTCTCCGGCACCTTGAGTTCGCCATTAAGTTGGACCGCGCCGGCCTCAATCCGAATATCACCTGCATCCAGGACTCTGGTGCCTATTCTCGCGGACATCACTCGTGTCCCTTCCACTTCTCTAAAGAACCATACCCACCCTCTGCCGAGGTGGTACTGACCTCATGAACGGTGCCAGTTCACACGTGCCAGTTTGTTCTCGTGCGAAAAGTCGTATTCCACGGTGCCCCCGTATGCCTTCTCGAGCGCGTGACCCAGGCGCTGCGCCAAATGCTCCGTGGTAGTGCTTACGGTCAGCTTGTGGCCATCTCCGCGCTTAGATTCCATTATGCGAGCCATCGGATTGTCCACGGCGGCCCTTTCGGCTTCGTTATTCAGAAGCTGCTCGATATCTTCACGATGTGCGACGAAAAAGTCGCCATCCAGATAAACAAACCCACGCGGTTCGCCGCTGCGCTTTTGTTCACAGGCAGGACAAACGGTTTCATGTGCCGGCCCCCAGGCTTTCTTCAGTTCGTTTCCGGGAACTGAATCTGCGGTGGTCCAACGCCGGTTGGCATAAACAGCTCCACACTCTTTGCAGAGTGCAGGTTCGCTCATTGCGCGTGCGGTTCGATGACGTCCGGCTTCGTGATCAACTCTTTTGGTAAACGTGGCGTTTGTGTATTTTTTCTTGTTGGGCATGGCAGTTTTCACTTTCACCGTTTGAGTTAGCAACGGCTGTGCCCACTGGGTTGAGACATTGCGAACGTTACTGTCTGCCCAGCGCTGCTGAAATCAATAGGGTTTACCAGGGTGCGAATGAGTAGAAGTTGAATCGAGTAGCGGACACAGCGGGCTTTAACGCAATACCTGCGCGAGTTTACGCACCTGCGACTAATTTCCAGTGTCGATGTGTTGAATGGACGAAGGAAATACGATTCCGAACCCATCGCTTGGAGGAACGCTGTTTGCACCTTATCAGATGAACAGTGGCATATCTGGATGGATTGAGATTTGTGGACTATGTATATCCATGAGATGACTATTGACGAATGTATCCACGCGTTGAAAAAAACGAAGGTCGGACGATTGGCGTGCGCGCGGGATAATCAACCCTATCTGGTCCCTATCAACTTTGCATTCGACGGGACGTACCTCTACGGATTCACCACGCTGGGACAGAAAATAGAGTGGATGCGTTCTAACCCGCTGGTGTGTTTTGAGATGGACGAAGTGAAGGGTCCCAACGAATGGATGAGTGTGATCGTGTTTGGCCGCTATGAGGAACTACCTGATCAACCGAAATTTCAGGGAGCGCGAATTCAGGCGCACAGGTACCTGCAGGAGCGGATAATGTGGTGGGAGCCGGCCTACATTTCACAACAACATCGAGACCTGCCCCACTCGCTAATACCCATCTTTTATCGAATACATATCGAGAAAATTACGGGGCACCGTGCCACTTTCGACGAGCCTTCTCCCTCTCATAACGCGGAAAGCTGCTCACCGGACTGCGATAGGATGGTTCAGGTCCGACCTAACCTCTAACGGTCACATGCAAAACTCGGAAATCCCACCAACGGCAGTTGGTGGAATTCGACTTTTGAGGCAAAGCCAAAACTTCTTTTTGCACTAGTACTCATTACGCGCCTTCAGCGCTTCGAACAGAATTCCCAGGTTAACCTGGGCCGTTGGCCCAGGCTCTTACGTCACGCGCCTTGGGCGCTGAATCCGCTGGTCCTTAGACCACTCGCCGTCGAGTGACCAGGTGGTAGATGAATACGATTACGGCCACGAACAAGAAGAGATGAATAAATTCGCCACCGACCTGGCCGAAATATCCGAGCAACCACAAGCCCAGCAGTATTACTAAGAATGTCCACAGCATATTTCAGTCTCCTTGATAGGTCAGAGCCATATGACTGGGCAGTTAGTCTCCTGCTCGCCCACCGGGGCTTTTACTCTTCCGGATGGGCGAGAGCGTCCGCCTTTGTGGCATGGACCACCCCGTCCGGATGTTCAGGCGGCGAGTAAACTGTAAACAGTTTCAGATCTCCGTCTCCAGTATTAATGAAGTCATGTTCGGTTCCGGCTGACACGGCAAACATATCGCCGGGGCCAATGTCATGCTTTTCACCTGCGACGATTGCCCGTCCTTCGCCTTTTACGAATACCAACACCTGGTCGACACTTTCGTGGACTTCGCTGCCGATATCCTCACCCGGAGGAATACTCATCAAGACCACCTGGGAATATTTGTTTGTAAAGAGAACTTTCCGAAAGTTATTGTTCTCCAAGGCCATCCGTTCGACATTTTCGTATTGCATAAAATTACTGCGCCTCCTCCTCAATGATTCGGATGCCGTCGCACAACCTCAGCCGAACATTTCGCGTGATGGACCACGGCGTTTGATACTGAGCCCAATACCAGTCGATTCCATGCGCCTAATCCCCGGGAGCCCATGATGATTAGATCGGCGGGCCAACGTTCGGCCGCTTCTACAATTACCTGACCAGGCGCCCCTTCAATTATTTCGCTGGTTATCGTCAACGTCTTGTCTTCTCTCGATTTCAGTTTTTGCAAGGCGACGTCGATGACTCCCTGCGCCGCTTTATGAACCGACTCCTCGAGTTGGTCAAAGTAGTCGCGTTGTAATGCCCATGGCTCAGCGCCGATCATCGTCGGTATTTGAGCAGCCGTAATAACTTTCACCTCACTTTGTGGTGGCCACGGACGACGAAGCACTTCCTCGATCGCTGCGTCGCTGTAAGTTGAACCATCAACTGCCAGCAAGATTTTCATAGCACATTCCGGTGATCCACACTCCGCCCCAGACCGGAGGTTACGCGCTTCGCCACTTCACAGTCAGAGTTGCAGGAAGCATGCCAATTCTTCGTGCCCAATTTTTGTTTGGACTTTTTGTAGGAAACCTACATGCGGCTGCGAACTTTCCCTCACCTCCTTGTGAATTTTCAAAGCAATGAAGATAGAAATCTCGGCGAATTGTTCGGAAACTGGGTGCTTTTCCAGTAACGGTTAAAGGCATAGGCGTTGCTCGTTTGAAGTCAGGTCATTACCGGGATTCTGAGGGTTTCGCGGAGCGTTCTCATTAACACCGGGCTTCAGCCCGGTGGTAAAGCGCCCAACCTATGTGAACCGTTTTAACGGTTTATCGGTCCGCGAAAACCGTTGAAACGGTTCGCCTTTTAGGCATCGCCGTGGATCACCGGGCTAAAGCCCGGTGTTAATGAGAGCGCTCCCGCGTGAACAGGTTTCGCAGAAGGTGCCAGAGGTGTTCACTCGCAACGATCACAGAGAAGGGCCAGGTTATGAAAAGCCAATTGGTTTACACACTAGATTTCTCCGAAATCAGTCTTAAGAGTTTGCCGCTTGTCGGCGGCAAGAATTCTTCCCTGGGTGAACTCTTCAACAGTTTGAAGTCGAAGGGCATTGGCGTACTCGACGGCTTTGCTACTACCGCGGATGCCTATCGCGCGCTGCTGGCGGAGCATGACCTTGAATATGAGCTGAGGTCCCTGCTTTCGGACTTTGATACCGAAGACGTAAACGAACTCAGTACGCGAGGGCATGCTGCACGGGCTGCTGTGCTGGACTCGCCGTTGCCGGAAGAATTGCGAGAGGCGATCACCAGTGCGTACGACAAACTCTGTGCGCGCCTGGGGCGAGAGCCCGAGTTAGCTGTTCGTTCATCAGCGACAGCCGAAGACTTGCCGGAAGCATCCTTTGCCGGAGCGGCCGAGACCTTCCTTAATGTTCGAGGTCACACGGCTTTACTTCGGGCGGTACATCAATGTTTTGCTTCCCTGTTTACTGATCGCGCCATCAGCTACCGCGCCCGGTTGGGTTACGACCAATTGAAGGTGGCTATTTCGGTGGGGGTTCAGCCGATGGTCCGATCGGACATGGCAAGCGCCGGAGTGATCTTTACTCTCGACAGTGAATCAGGATTTCGCGACGTCGTGCTCGTGAACAGCTCGTACGGATTGGGTGAGTCAGTGGTGCAAGGTGTGGTCACACCCGACGAGTGGGCCCTTTTCAAGCCGACTCTTAAAACCGGGTTCCGCGCGATCATTGGACGTCAACTTGGCACAAAAGAAGTGCGCCTGGTCTACGGAGACGGCAGCCGGACCACGCGCAGCGAAGCCACGCCCGAAGAAGAACGGCGCAAGTTCTCGCTGTCCGACGATGAAGTGCTGAAGCTGGCTAACTGGGCCTGCCTGATCGAGGATCATTACTCTGAACGCGCTGGACATCGGCAGCCAATGGATATCGAGTGGGCCAAGGATGGTATCAGCGGCGAGCTCTTCATTGTGCAGGCTCGACCAGAGACCGTTCATTCAACCAGGCCGCGCACGGCGGTTGCGGAAAGTTATCGGTTGAAAGGTCAACCCGGATCACCGCTAGTAAAAGGACAGGCCGTGGGTGAAAAGATCGGCTCCGGTCGCGTCAAGCTGGTTCAGGAGGCGGCGGACCTGCAAAAAGTGCAAGCCGGCGATGTTTTGGTTGCAAGACTTACGGATCCTGATTGGGAACCCGTAATGCGACGAGTAGCTGCCATAGTGACGGACCAGGGGGGACGCACTGCGCATGCGGCTATCGTCTCCCGCGAGTTTGGGATTCCTTGCATTGTTGGCAGCGGTAATGCAACGGAGCTGCTTCACGATGGCGATGAAGTAACGGTCGCATGTTCAGAGGGACCGGAAGGACATGTGTATGCGGGTCGCATCCCCTATGAAGTTGAGAGAATCGACGCTACGGCCGTACCTCAAACACGAACGCAAGTCATGCTAACCCTCGGCGATCCAGCGCAGGCTTTTAAGAACTCTTTCATTCCAAACGCCGGGGTCGGCCTCGCACGCACTGAGTTCATCGTCACGAACCACATCGGTGTTCACCCGATGGCACTGGCCCGGTACCCCAACCTAAAAGATCAGAATGCTGTCAGGCAGATTGCAGCTTGCATCGGTAACGAAGATCCGCGCAAATTTTTCGTTCGTCGTTTTAGCGAAGGCGTGGCGCGAATCGCCGCAGCGTTTTACCCAAAACCGGTCATCGTTCGTACCAGCGATTTCAAAACTAATGAGTATGCGCGACTACTCGGTGGGAGTGAGTTTGAGCCGGAGGAAGAAAACCCCATGCTCGGATTCAGAGGCGCATCTCGCTACTACGATCCACGCTACGCCGATGGATTCGCGTTGGAATGCGAGGCTTTGTTGCGCATACGCAAAGACATGGGTCTGACTAACGTGAAAATCATGATTCCATTCTGCCGCACCGTGCAAGAAGGAAAGCGAGTGATTGAAGTCATGGCCCAACACGGACTGAAGCAGGGCGTCGACGGACTGGAGATCTACGCGATGTGTGAGCTCCCTTCGAACGTGGAAAGAGCTGACGAGTTCCTGAGAGTCTTTGATGGTTACTCGATCGGTTCAAACGATCTCACCCAACTGGTACTGGGAATCGATCGTGACTCCGGCACCGTCTCGCACCTTTTTGATGAAAATGATCGTGCTGTTCTGAGTTTGATTACGCGGGTTATTGACGAGGCCAGACGGGCCGG
Organism: Pyrinomonadaceae bacterium; assembly: GCA_035273385.1. Lineage (GTDB taxonomy): Bacteria > Acidobacteriota > Blastocatellia > Pyrinomonadales > Pyrinomonadaceae > PSRF01. The sequence goes on from DATEPE010000002.1 coordinate 56,807, forward strand.
AAAGCCGATCGGTATCTGTGGCCAGGCGCCTTCAGATTTCCCAGACTTTACCCGATGGCTGGTTGAACAGGGCATCACTTCGATCTCGTTGAATCCCGATGTGGCAATAAGGACTCAACTGGTGATCGCCGACGAGGAAAAACACTTGGGTATAGACCTGCCGCTTAAACCGGAATTGGCCCTCGTTGGAATGAACACACAGGCCGGCGCTTCGGTAATTGCGTGAAGGAGTTCACGTTTACGGATCTTTAAAGGTTGCCTCAAGGCTGAATGTGAATCTAAGCGGAGCGCTCACTCTCAGCCTCCCTGGCTGAAACAGGATGAAATATGCCTTCGGGATTACTGCTGGCTCTAGTGCTGATACCGTCGATGGTCTTCTTATTTGTTGTATTGTCGACGTTCTACCAACCTGCCCGAGCGTACTTTGCTATTTCGTGTTTCCCAATCGCTTACCTGCTAGTGATTTGGGCCTTCCGAATGTTGCTTCGTTTCCAACACTTATCGGATGTTTGGTGGGAAGATCTCGCTACGACAATAGGCTGGGCCAGTCTGGCACAAGCGGTTCTGGGGATTGGACTGATAATGCGTGCGTTCTATAAGAGGGAGAGTACGGTGCCCCTGTGGCTGGCAACAACGCTGTCGGGACTTCCTTTTCTACTCCGTTTTCTCCGATGAGATAAGAATGAAAGCCTGGATTTTGGATAGACCTGCGGATGTTACTCAACACCCTCTGGACTTCACTGAAGTGTCCAGACCGGATCCCGCTGAAGACGAACTACTAGTGCGCGTTCACGCGTGCGGCATCTGCCGGACAGATTTGCATGTTGTTGAAGGGGAGCTTCCAGTTCGTCGTTCGCCTTTGATTCCTGGGCACCAAATTGTTGGTCGCCTTGCTGCAGTCGGCTCGGCGGTTGAAGGCTTTTACATTGGTGATCGAATCGGAGTTGCGTGGTTAAACCGGACCTGCGGACAGTGCGAATTCTGCGTGGCGGGTCGGGAGAATTTATGCGAAAAGGCGATGTTTACCGGTTGGACCGTAGACGGCGGCTACGCTCAATACGCCGTGGCGCCGGCGAAATTCACATATCACCTGCCCGACAGCTTCGATGACATCCAGGCAGCGCCACTTCTTTGCGCCGGCATTATTGGTTATCGCTGCCTGCGACTGACCGGACTTAGTTTGGATGAATGGAAGGGTGCGCGGCTTGGACTTTACGGTTTTGGAGCTGCGGGCCACGTTTGCATTCAATTGGCTCGCGCTCGAGGCGCGGACGTCTACGTTTGCACTCGCGATCGTGAACGACATCAAGCTCTGGCTGGCGAACTCGGCGCAACCTGGGTCGGCGATGCTATGGACGAACCCACGGTCAAACTTGATGCTTCCATTATCTTCGCACCGGCCGGTGAACTAGTACCGATTGCACTCAAGGCAATTCGGAAGGGCGGCACGGTGGTCCTCGGCGGCATTCACATGAGCTCGATCCCATCCTTTGACTATTCGCTGATCTATGGTGAGCGCACGGTTCGCAGTGTGGCGAACAACACACGAGAAGACGGCCGCGAATTTCTGACAGAAGCGGCACGCATTCCTGTGCGCACGCACACGCAGACGTTCCCGTTCGATCAAGCGAACGAAGCTCTGATTGCGTTGAAGAGTGATTCGATACGCGGCGCGGGCGTACTGGTGATGGATAAGAACGACCAGGAATGGAAAGCGTAATTGGGAAAGGGTACAGACGCTAGAAGCGTAGGAGGTGAGCGTGGCTCTAAGCGTGTTTGACGATAAACAGCGTCAGCCAAAAGATGCTGATCTCGAGCGAGCGCTGAAAGGTTCGTTTGTTTTTTGGAACGATCTCAAAGAACGAATTGCGTCGAGATTTGCATCGCTGAATTTCGAATGGGGTTTCAGCAGCAAAACAACCGGTTGGGGATTGAGACTGAAGCACAAAGATCGAACTGTTCTCTACATGACGCAGTGTGAGGGCCACTTTCTGGCGTCCTTTGCGTTAGGCGAAAAGGCAGTTAAGGCAGCCCATGAAGCCAAGCTGCCGAATTCAGTTTTAGAAATCATTGACAGCGCAAAGAAGTACGCGGAAGGCAGAGGCGTTCGTCTTAGAGTCACAAGCGCAAGAGACCTTCGGCACGTCGAGAAGATGGCCGTGATCAAGATGTCCTCGTGAGTTGATAGCGACATTCTCCTGCCCGCTGCGGAACTTTCCTCACCTGCCACGGTTGCACGCCAAACAATCTCAGAAAACGAGCCAAATACGGGCTTAAGCGAAGGGATAAATTCGGCACGGCGCTTGCCAACTCAAGAGCAGTTACTGGGTATGGCCCAACTGTAGACGATAGAAGGAGATCATTATGAAGAGTTTTCTGTTATTCCTGGCAGTTCTTGCTGTGTTTACTCTGGCAAACAGCTCAGCGCCAACGGTGACCAACGCAGCCGATGGTTCTAAAAAGGAGATGGCCGTTATGAAATTCAACTACACGGTCACTCTAATGGACGTCTCGCTGAAAGGTGAATACCTGTTTGTTCACGACGACGAAGCAATGGCGCGCGGAGAAGCCTGCACATACATATATAAAGGCGTCAGTGAAGCACGAAAGAACCTGGTTGCGTCTTTTCACTGCATACCCGCCGTGCGCGTTAGAGCTGAGTCCTTTACCGTACGAACATCAATGATTTCACCAGGAGTGTATGAGTTAAAGGAGTATCAGTTTGCAGGCAGCACCGAGAGCCATCTCGTACCGGTGACTCAACATGCTGAGCACGTGAAGGTCGCGCCATAGTATTACTTCCGGTCCACTGTTGATCAGTCCTCGTTGGCGCTTCGGCTTAACGTGGCTTAGGGGTTAACTCATCAACTGATAACGACCGGCTGGTTCTGAAAAGTCCCTACCCTCGGACCTATTACCGTGATGGCGTAGTCACAAGAGGAAGTTAACAATGGCCATGTCAGTGCTCGACGTTGCTGAACCAGAATTGCAGAACACGCCGGTTGCGGGCCAACGGTTGCTAGATGATCCACTACTAAACAAGGGCAGCGCCTTCTCAGAAACAGAACGACGCGAATTAGGGCTTTTAGGATTGCTGCCCCTGCATACCTCGACCATCGAAGAACAACTGGCGCGCGTTTACGAAAATTACCTGCGCAAGGATAGCGACATCGAGCGTTACGTATTTCTCACCGCGCTTCAGGATCGAAACGAGACACTCTTCTACGCGCTGCTACAGCAACATATTACTGAGATGATGCCGATCGTCTACACGCCGACGGTTGGTGAGGGCTGCCGCCAATACAGTCACGTCTTTCGGCGTCCACGCGGTCTTTACATTTCATACCCCTTTCGCGAGGAGATCCTTTCACTGCTCAACAATTCGCCCGTACAAAACCCGGAGGTAATAGTGGTAACGGATGGGGAGCGAATCCTTGGGCTCGGTGATCTTGGCGTGGGAGGTATGGGAATCCCGGTGGGTAAACTCTCGCTATATACGATCTGCGCCGGAATCCATCCTGCCAAAACGTTGCCCATTCTGCTTGACGTTGGCACTGACAATCGCGAGTTGCTTGACGATCCGCTTTACCTCGGTTGGCGGCATGAACGTGTCCGCGGCAAAGATTACGACGACTTCATTGAAGCCTTTGTATCGGCCGTAAAGTTGAAATTTCCAACCGTGCTACTGCAGTGGGAAGACTTTTCAAAGTACAACGGTCCCAAAATACTCGAGCGCTATCGCGAGCGAGTTTGTACTTTCAACGATGACATACAGGGGACCGGGGCAGTCACTGTTGCCGGTTTGCTGGCCGCAACCAGGCTGGCCCATACGAGACTCAGCGACCAGCGAATAGTGATTCTGGGCGCGGGTTCCGCGGCGATCGGTATCTGTGATCAGATCGTTGCTGCCATGACTCTTGAAGGAACTACCGAACTCGAGGCACGCAGGCGACTCTGGTTAGTTGACAGTAAAGGTCTGGTGCATAACGAACGAAGTACCGTTGAACCATTCAAACAGAAATACGCTCAACCAGTCGATGGAACGCGGCATTGGCGGCTTGACGATCCTGCAAAAGCTAACTTCACCGATGTGATCATGAACGTAAAGCCCACGGTTCTAATTGGCACATCGGCGCAGCCGGGAGTGTTCACCGAAGAGATCGTTCGCGAGATGGCAAAACATGTCGACCGTCCCATAATCTTTCCGCTTTCGAACCCGACCTCAAAAAGTGAGGCAGTACCGTCCGACCTCCTTGAGTGGACCAATGGCAAAGCGCTGATTGCTACCGGCAGCCCCTATCCAACCGTCGCTTACGGTGATCGCGTGATTCAAATTGGCCAGTGCAACAACTCGTTTATCTTTCCCGGTGTCGGCCTGGGTGTGATCGCATCGGGGGCGCGCCGCGTGACCAATGCCATGTTTGTCGCTGCCGCGCGCGTGCTAAGTGAATTCGCGCCGGTGTTGCAGGACCCGGCAGGACCGCTATATCCACCGCTGGAACGAGTGCGAGAGGTTTCATTCAAAGTGGCGCTGGAGGTGGCGCGCGAGGCGCAGCGTGCCGGACTGGCTGAGGTAGACCTGGAAGAGTTGGACGTAATTGTCAGCGGCAAGATGTGGAAACCTCATTATCTTCCTCTCCGGCGAGCGGTCCCGGATCATTACCTGGCTTACTCTGACCTCGTCTGCCAATGGTAGTCCCAGGCTCGGCCAAGCTGATCAGAAAGGAACTTGTGATGAAAAGGATTTTAATTATCGGATTAACGACCCTCGCCATTGCTGCCATAGCGATTACGGCTTGGTCAAATAAGCAACAACGCCGGAAAACAATATCTGCTAATCCAATCGCAGATCAGAGTCCTCGCCACGCCGCGCCACCTGTTACGCCCAACCACGCGGCAAAGAATTCCATACCTGCGCACTACGACGTCGCTCCGCCTTTGGATAAGCTGCGAGGAACGCTCGCGCCGGAATTGTTTACCGGTAATGTGCAGCTGGCCTATCGTGCGGCTAAAGAAATTCCGCAGACGCTGGCGCAGCTACCGTGCTATTGCCATTGCGATAAGAGCAAAGGGCACCGGAGTCTCCATAGCTGCTTTGAAGATGAACACGGCGAGAACTGCGGGATATGCATTGGGTGAAGCAGTGATGGCCTACAACCTCCAACGCCAGGGATTAAAAACGGCTCAAATCCGGGAGCGAATAATGCGGGCCTATGGTTCGGGAAGTTCCGACTAGCTGAACAATCACTCTCCCTGAGGTGTGAATCCACTCGCGCAAGCGCAGAACTGAAACTCGACGCGATGGCGCTCTTTGCACAAAAGATCAGGTCGCGAGGTTCGCGGAGCGTTCTCATTAACACCGGGGTTCAGCCCGGTGATAAAGCGCTCAACCTCTGTGAACCGTTTTAACGGTTTACCAGTACCGCGAAACCGTTGAAACGGTTTGCATTTCCAGCGTCGGCCCGTTGATCACCGGACTGAAGCCCGGTGTTAATGAGAACGCTCCCGCGTGATAACGCGGGCGGAGGCTGCGAGAGATATACGCTGGCAAAGATGACTTTTCGCGTAAGCTCGCGGGCGCTTGCCATTTGTCCCGCGGCGGGTGTGCGCAAACATGAAGAATGATTCCCTTCACCGTAGATCAATTCCTGAGTGTCTTTGAGCGATACAACGTTGCCGTTTGGCCGGCTCAATTATTTCTTTACGCGATCGGCGCACTCGCCATCTGCATGGCCTTCCAGCGAAAGGTTGATTTCAGTAGGAGCATTAGCCTTATCCTCTCAATGCTCTGGATATGGATGGGTTTCGTCTATCACTTCTGGTTTTTTAGCACTATTAACAAGGCTGCTCTGATCTTCGCGGCATTCTTCGCCTTGCAAGGCATTCTCTTTCTCATCGCAGGCGTTTGGAAGAACACTCTTAGTTTTCAGTGCAGACCAGATCTATTCGGAGTTACCGGCGGCATATTCCTCATCTATGCACTCGTAATCTATCCCGCGCTCAGCTACTAGCTGGGCCATCGCTATCCTGCCGCGCCTACCTTTGGTCTTCCCTGCCCCACAACGATCTTCACCTTCGGTATGTTGCTCTGGACCAATCTGCGCGTTCCTCTCTATCTCTTGGCAATACCTTTCGCCTGGTCGTTGCTTGGTATATCCGCCGCGATTTCATTTGGCATGATTGAAGACTACGGACTGCTGGTCGCGGGATTGGTAGGCTCGTCGCTAATTATCTTCCGAGACACTCAAACCGCGATGACGGCGTCTGATGGGTGAGTTTAGTTACACCTGATAGCAAGTCGGTGTACGTCGGTTGAGGATGCCGCTTGAGAACGATTGGCACCTTCAGCATAAGGGCTCTAACCAACCGCACTCTACCTCTCTATCGTGCCTATACCATTCGCCCGGTCGTTCCTTGGAGTGTCAGCGAGTTTGTTCGGGGTGATTTAAGACTACGGCTGCTGGTCGCAGGATTGGCAGGCTCGTCGCTAATCATTTTACGAGAGCTTAGTTTGCCACGAACCGCGACAAAACAGTCGGTCCACTAGTCAAATAAGCCGTGTTTGCCATCAAGTTTGACTTAGATTCCTGGAACCTCTTGTCGGTTCACGAATACTTCATCAAACTCCGGACGTTGAAGCACTGTGCTAAAGCCCCCAACGGGCATGTCTTTATGTTTGTAAACGCCGGTGTAAGCGAGGCTCGCGTCTTCATATCGTTTGAAGCCGAAAACGGCTTCGTTCATCTTCGTTTCGTTGAAGAGATTCAGGCTTACCATCAACTCGAAGTCCTTCTTCTCAAGACCTGTGACTTTGCGGAAAAGCTCGGGTTCAAGCTCGGCGATGACATCCTTAAGGCTACGCTCGCGATAGTCGGTCAGGTACATGAATACCGGAACTCGCGTGGCGAACTTCAACAGTTTTCGCCTGATCTCCTCGCGTTTGGACTTAAGCTCTTTTTCATCTTCTTTAAGTTGTTTCTTTTCCTTGGCAGTCAGATCCTTCTGGTTGGCTTTCGTTTTAGCTTTCTTAATTGCGTCCGATTTGTTGATGATGGTCTGGATGTCCTGATTCAGTGCTCGAAATTCCTCGATCTTTTCAAGCGCGGCGAGAGCATCCTGGTTTGCCATGAGTTTTCTCAGCGTATCGTTGTCGACATTCACCAGTACTGCGGCTTGCCAACGTCGCGCGAGCAGCGTGGCGGTCGATCCGCTCATTGCCATTTCAAGCACTCCTGCCGCATCGATCTGGTGCATTGTGAAGCCGTCATAGGCAATCACCGGCAGAAATTGAATGAACTCGGCAACTTTCTTCTCATCGTCTCGCTCATCTGTGTTCAACCGAGAGCTGTACTCCGCGACCTGTCGCAAAGCACGATTGGGAGCAAAGTCCAAAACGTAGCATTCGTTCTTTATGATCTCTTCTTTATTGGGCGAATTGCCGTCGGGATTCTTGATCGTCCATGGGGTCTGGACTCGAAAAGCTGCTTGGAAATATGTCTCGGGACTGGATGTGCTGCGCAACATAAAAATGCCGGTCCAAGGTCGCACGGTAACGCCCGTCATAAGTTTCCCGCACGAAAGGGTGATCGTTTTTGACGTGAGCGGATCCCCCATTGCTGCGTACACCGGTGGCAACGCCTGATTCCCAATTCCAACGCCGCTGCCGGCGCACACTACAACTTTGTATTCATGGTAAAAAATGTTCTGTGGCTGCTCGAGCAAGTTTCGCATTGCGAAGCATGAGTTCACTCGCGGCAAGAACCAGACAGTGTGGTTGAGCAGATTTCGAAGCGGTACGTGCGAAAATGGCATCGCGGGTTTTCGCGATCCCATTTTGAGATCGTCAATAAGGGTTTCGCTGAATTGCCCACGAATAAGATCAAGCCATTTCTGCACATACTCTTCATAGATGAACCTGGCGTTGTCGCCTTCGCCCTCCGCCGAAAAGAACACGTTCAGATCGAATTCCTCAAACTCGCCCTTTAACGCGATCTGCCGAATATTCTCCGGCAGCTTGTAAGTCATCAGTACCATTCTTGGTAATGACGTGTATGGATTCTTAGCTCCTTTCCACTTGGTCTTCGCTCGTTGTTCGTCAGAGTAGGTCCAGTTGTAGATCTGTTCTTCCAAAAACTCGCCAGTCGCAATTGCGCGGAAAGGTGTGCCGGATAGATAGAGATAATGGCTTGTGGTGATCGGTAGTGTTTCTTCCTCGAAGATTTTTTGCTCGTCGGATGTAAACTCCTGCTCGACTTCCCCTTCTTCTTCTTCTTCAAAAAGGCTTTTAGCTCGGTCTCGCCACGCGCCGTAGTGATACTCGTCAAAGACGATGCAATCCCAGTTGAGCTTGTGAACCCACAGGTTCCGATCCTTAGGAACAAAGGTCTTTATTCCGCGGATCAAGGTCTTTGGTTGTAGATAATCCTGAAACGAACCAAAACATACTAACGGCTTTCTGCGTTGCGGTTTCCCCCCACGCAACAGAACGTCTCTCGAAACAAACTGCCATCCCTCAAAATCGATGTGCGATTTAAGATCTTCTTCCCAAGCGCTCTCGACTGCCGGTTTGAATGTAAGAACAAGCAGGCGTTTCCAGCCCATCTTTTTTGCCAGTTGATAAGTCGCGAAGGTTTTTCCAAAACGCATTTTGGCGTTCCAGAGGAAATGCGGAACTCTACCGCCTTCGCTCTTGGCTCGTTTGAAGTATTCGGCGGCCTTTTCAACAGCAGCTTGTTGCTCGGGTCGCGGTTTGAAGCTCTGGTCGCGCGCTAGTTCGTACCTCTTTCGTTCTCTAAGCGCATTTATCGCGGCCCGCACTTCTTTGACGCCGCAAACGTACCACTCACCGGCGGCATGTTTCACCTTCCCATCGCGCAAGTACCGGTGGACATCACGATCAGTGAAAACAGTCCCATCATCGCGGATCGCAGACTCTTCCAGAACAATGCAGTATGTCGGTTTACCTGGCGTCTTAATTGGAAACTGCTGGGCAACACGAGTCGCAGCATCGTGAGTTGTGTAACCGATCTTCAGCATTCCCTTGTGCTGAGGATGGGTCGATTCGTAGGCGTAGATCGTTGGCGTCGCTTCGGGCTGAGGCGGGAAGAATTCTTTACTCATCGTCAACATCGTCGAGGTTCATCGGGCGCACAACCTTCTCGATGAAGGCGATCTCGGTTTTGGTAAGTCCATATCTCTGGTAAAGGTCCTCGTCCGTCCACCGCCTCGTCCACTTCTGCAATGGCACGAACTCGTAGACCTTGCGCGCGGTGTGTTGCGTTGGCTTGTGCAGAAGAATGAGGAGGCGAGTCAGCCGGCATGAAAGGTATGACAAAACGCTTTCAGCCTGCCCCTTGGACTCGAACGGGCCAATGCAAAGGTAAGTCTCTGAACAAATAGTCCCCGGCTCCCCGACAAATGGCGTGCTAAGGATCCTGTGAGGATAGGTATCCTTGTTGCCGGTGCCTGGCGCAGCCGCACCAACGTAGACCTTCCACTTGTCGATGAGGTGCTGGCCGGTCGATATGGAAGTCCTGGCGATGTACCCGCTGCCGCCGTTCTGGTAGACCAATACGTCACCTCGCGACTTGGCAGTCTTGCCCTGAAAGAAGGTGCGGAGTCCGAAGGGTCTGCTAGAACTGACCAATCGATCGAAACGCCTGCTTTGAGGCAGGGAGAGCGAGCTGATTTTGCCTGTCTCGACAGCTACAACCTTCTTCAGGATCCCCAGCCCTTCATTGAAGCGAATGAATACGTCAATGCCCTTTTCGAGAAGCGGCCGGCTGGCGGTCGAGACCGGCCAGTCCTTATAGTGAGTAGTTACTCGGCAGGGTCCTGGATTGTCGCGGTCCCAGAGGAAGTAGCAAACGCCACCCTTAAGTCCCACGCCCGGGAAGACATCCGACGCGCTAAGATAATCGTCAATGGAGCGCAACCGGTCATCGGCGAGCATTGACTCCCGGAACTCATCCAACCCTTTGCCACCGGCGAACCAACGCGACGGGATAATCATCGTGAGGTAACGAGGATTGAGCTTCTTTGCCTGCTCAACAAACAGGTGATAAAGCGGGCTCGCGCTTTCGCCGAAACCAGCGTCACTCAACTGATACGGCGGGTTGCCAACGATGACGTCGAACTTCATGTTGAATATCCTTTCGGGTTCGTCGGTGTGAATGAGTTGATACGCGTGCGTCTCTAGCTGACTATCGCGATCGTACTCCTCTTGACTCGCGCCACAACGGTAACACCTTCGATTGTTCCACGCGTGCTCGATGCGTTGATAGAGAATGTTTCCCTCTGCATTTTTGAATTTGCAGATCGAATATTTCCCATTCGCTTTCTTAGAACAATAAAGCGTCCGCCGCGTCATCAACGAGGTCAGTTCTGTAATGCCGATCCCATAGATCTGGTTCTTGAAGATGTGATCGATCCGTGTTTGGAGATTAGGGATTTTCTTTTCCAGCCCTTTCAAAAGACGTTTGGCTATCTCGCGAAGGAAAACGCCCGTCTTGCAAGCGGGGTCGAGGAACTTCGCGTTCTGGTTAGACCAGAGCTTCGGGGGCAGCAGGTCTAACATTTCGTTCGCGAGGCGCGGTGGCGTGAAGACCTCGTCACTCGACAAGTTCGCGAGACACGAGAGAACATCGGGATTAAACTGTGTCCCCGTAAGCATGGGATATTTCTAAATAATGAACCGGCTTAAACTCAGCCACGGATTTAGGAATAAAGACTTCATCGCCCTGATCAGAATATAGAGGGCCGTCACCGATTCGGTTCACTAAGTGCTTAAAAAGATAATCGTGCCTCTTGACCCGAGCACTGTCGATTAGCGACCAATGCGAAAAGACGATCGGCTTGCCTTCGTTCCTGAGGCTCTCCAGCGTAGGCCGTACGTCTTGCGGTTCAGGACCAAGCTCTTTCGGAATAGTTCTAAGCGTCAAAGCGTCGCCATGAATAATGTTTAGCGCCAGGACATAACGGATCGAGTCGAGATACCGGCCATCAACTGAGTTTATGAACTGCCGTGAGTAGCGGTCGAGAAAGGTTTGAAATAACCGTCGCCGCGCCTCAAATACGTTGTCCTCCAGCTTATCGATGCCATAGATGCATGCCAGCGCAAGAAGTCCCTGCGCCTCAAACTCTCTCTGGCTCTTCTTGTAGCGTCGCTCAACAGCATCGAGCTTCCGTCGTAGTATGGCCTCAAGGAAGTTCCCATGCCCACACGCAGGTTCTAGAACCCGCGAATCGATGCGCTCAGTCTCGTTCTTTACCAGATCGAGCATGGCATTGACCTCGCGCGAGGAGGTGTAAACCTCACCGTGATCCGCTACTCGTTCTCTCGATCTAACCTGAACTGTTTTCATCTTTACGTTCGGATTATAGCAGGCATGTAATCATAAATCGTTGCGCCAGGTTCGCCTCATATTCAAAATCACGTCTTTAAGCTTTTTCACACACTCATCCATCTATCCGCATCTAATCGCGGAGCTTGATCAGACGGAATGCCAAACTTGTTGCAGTAAATCATTCAACAAAATGTTGCTGGCCGTCAGCGCGGTATGCTTGGACGACGCCTGCGGAATGCCGTCGGGAACCCGTCACAATTTGTGACCGGTTACATTCGGTGTACGCTCAGCGGATTAGCTAAAGCTTGCTTTCATTTGGGGGCGTAGCGTTTAAGATATAACTTATAGGTACATGTTCTCGATCATAGGAAGGATCTATGAATTTCTGGCGGCGCTGTTTCGGCAGAGCTTTGCTAACTAGCGGTCTGACTTAAACATGCAGAGAGTGATACTGATCGGTGTCGCAGGTTTCGCCGGTACCTTAATCAGGTATTGGCTGTCGGGCGAAACGGCGAAGCGGTACGGGGAGACTTTCCCGTATGGAACTTTGATTGTGAACCTGATTGGCTGTTTCCTGGCGGGATTCCTTTTTTACTTCATGTATGAGCGATTTCTCACCAGCCCAACTTCCAGGGCTATTGTTTTCTTCGGCCTCCTGGGTGGATTCACTACTTTTTCATCCTACGGTTTGCAGACATTTACTCTCTTACGCGACGGCGAAGTGGCATTGGCTCTGCTCAACGTCGCAATCTCAAATATTGTTGGTTTGTTTTTCCTTTGGGGCGGCTACAAGTTAGCCGGACTGATCTAATGACGCTTCCAGAAGAAGGTTATTTGCTCCGCATCTTTGTTGGTGAGAGCGACAAGGTAGGACACAAGCCGCTTTACGAAGTTATCGTGTTGAAGGCGCGTGAAGCCGGGTTAGCAGGCGCTACGGTGCTGCGTGGCGTAATGGGCTTTGGAAAGAACAGCATTTTGCATACGGCCAAGATTCTCCGTCTCTCAGAAGATTTGCCGATGGTGATCGAGATAGTTGATAGTCGCGAAAAAGTAGAAGCGTTCCTGCCGGCGCTGGACGCTATGATCGAGGATGGTCTAGTCACTCTCGAAAAAATCAACGTCGTTCATTACAAGGCGTCAGTAAAATAATTGCCATCCAAACGAAGTAAACCCGGTCGCTACCTCCCCGTTCTAAAGGAGGATCCATGAACTTCTGGCGGCGAATCATTTCCACACATGCTCCGCGTTCCGTCGTGCTTATTCGCATGTTGGTCGGTGGTGTGTTTTTAGCGGAGGGCGTTCAGAAGTTTCTCTACCCAAACGAAGTTGGCGCGGGTCGCTTCGCCAAAATTGGTATTCCTAATCCTGACGTGATGGGGCCCTTCGTCGGCGTGGTTGAGATCCTCTGCGGTGCGCTTATCCTGGTTGGGCTACTCACACGACTGGCAGCCATACCACTCATCATCAATATGCTGGTCGCGATTCTTTCAACGAAGATTCCCATCCTGCTTGGTCACGGCTTCTGGGGTTTCAGCCTCCGAAGTCTTCCGTACTACGGATTCTGGGGATTCGCCCACGAGGCAAGGACTGACTTCGCCATGCTGCTTGGCTCGCTCTTTCTTTTACTGGTCGGCGCCGGCGCGTGGTCGCTTGACGCTCGACTCAGTCGAAGATCAAGAGAAGATGGGTAAACACAACTCCAGCAAAACCGAGGGCTCCCGAACCGTTACTTCCCTCAGCGAACTGGCGCTGCTATTTCTCAAACTTGGCGCCATCTCCTTTGGGGGGCCTGCCGTACACATCGCGATGATGGAGGAGGAGGTCGTCCGGCGTCGCAAGTGGCTCTCGCATGAAGAATTCCTCGACCTTCTCGGCGCAACCAATTTAATACCCGGTCCCAATTCCACTGAGATGGCGATTCACGTCGGCTATAAGCGGCGCGGTTGGCCAGGACTGCTAATGGCAGGCGCCGCTTTCATTCTGCCTGCTGCCGCGATCGTATTGGTGTTTGCATGGGCCTACGTTCGTTATGGATCACTGCCGCAAACCGCTCATGCTCTTTATGGCGTAAAGCCGGTCATCATCGCCATCGTGTTGCAAGCACTCTGGCATCTTGGACGGGCCGCGATAAAGACAAAGGCGCTGGCGGTGGTTGGCGTTGTGGCGTTAGTGTTGAACCTGCTGCGCGTTAACGAATTGCTGGTGCTTTTCCTTGCCGGAATTTTAGTTGTATTACTACGCTGGCTCATTCAGCAGCGTTCCCGCGGCCATTCAATCACGGCGCTGGTTTCTCCCGGCGCGTTCGTTACCCTCGCCCAAACAGTGATTCCAACAGCAACAACAGTTGCCCCAGCAGTCGGGCTTTGGCCGCTGTTTCTCTTTTTCCTAAAAGTTGGTTCTGTTCTTTTCGGCAGCGGCTATGTGCTACTGGCTTTCCTCCGCGCAGATTTGGTCGAACGATGGCAATGGTTAACAAATGAGCAGTTGCTGGACGCGGTGGCAGTGGGCCAAATTACACCGGGACCGGTGTTCACGACGGCGACATTCATAGGCTATCTGCTCGCTGGCACTAACGGAGCGGTAGTTGCCACGATAGGAATCTTTTTGCCGGCATTCATTTTCGTCGCGATCAGTGGTCCCCTGGTACCGCGGATTCGCCGCTCGCCGGATGCCGGCGCATTCCTCGACGGCGTCAGCGTTGCTTCATTGGCCCTGATGCTCGTTGTCACCTATGAGCTCGGCAAGGCGGCTTTGGTTGATCTTCCTACTCTCTGTCTGGCGATCGCCAGCGCACTGCTACTGCTGCGCTGGCAGGTGAACTCGGTTTGGCTGGTCCTGGGCGGGGCCTTGATTGGTTTCGTGATCTGGAGCAACTGGTGAACGCGTCGGATGTTATCCGACCGACCGGGGCCACTACACGGGTCCTGAAGTTGCGGGCGCACTTTCCTAGCCGTTGCCTCGTGTTTTACCCTCGATGACCATGAAACCTGTCTCCCCACCTCCTGAAGTGACATTAACCACGGGTACGTCTGCCAAACGCACCAGCGCGCCCTCGACCCGTCCGGCAAAAAGAAATGGATTCGTGTCAACGTACATTGGCTGCAAAGCCCAATGGTGTTCGTTGAAGATCGGGAAGACTTCTTTTCGGAGTTCTATCTTCTCCTGCACTACGTAGTCGCCTCTTAGCGCTTCAGCTAACGCAGACTCCCACTCTGATCCAGTCGAATTTTCGCCAAAGGTGATGCCGCGGCCGCCGTAATCGTCATTTGGCTTGAGAACGAATTGAGACCGCTGCTTCCGGATATGTTCAATCAGATCAACTTCAACCCCGCGGTGATGGGTCTTGCGTTGAACAACGCGCCGCGTCCAGGGCACGGTGCGGCGAATCACCTCTCTCTCACGAGTGGTGAACCAGTTCGCGTGCGTTTCGTCAGTCAACAAACCGAACGCTGCCTTCTTGTGGACCAACTTGCAACGGAAGTTATTAACGAGACAAACGTTAACTGCCGCGTAGGCGCGAATTAGCGGGTGTGAATCGTCACAGCGCGCAAGCAATTCGCTAATGATGACCCGCTTGTAGACAAGATCGATCGGGAAGGCGCCACAGCGTAGCTTCCCTTTTTCGTACTCAAGATGCTCAGGCGCGCAAATGATCGTTGCAACTCCGCTAGCGATGAAGAAATCTCTCAGGAGGACGAATTCATTAGCAGTGGGCAGATCCTCCCAGTCAAGTATTGCGATATTCGGCACGCCAGTCCCTCCCCACTCTTGAAAGGTGCTCATCAGTTCGTGCAGCAGATGTTTTTCCGGGGAGAACTGGCGCAGTTGATACTGTTCTGCGAGGTCCTGCATGGCTCCCACTTCACCAAGAACCTCGTTAAGACTGGCCTGGTCCATAAGACTGGAAGGGTTTTCCGCGTTGTACTCAACGAACTTAACCGCGCGACCGTGAACGAAAGCGTCGAGCCGGGATGTCACTGTTGATCTCGAGTACTTTGGGTTAACAGTCGCTAGTTTGATCTCGCGGTCCGTCAGCCCAACACTCTGCATTCGCGAAGGTTCACTCAGCAGCGCTTCGGCTATTGTTTCGAACGCTGCGGCCAGCACCTGAGCTGAGCCGGCGAGGATGTTGTACTGCGTTTGAGTCAGCAAATGCGGACGAAGGGCAGCACTGATTTCGCGGCCGCCGTAAGACAAACGGCGCGAATGCATCTGGTTTTTAAGGTAAGCGAAAAACTCCGCCGTTAGAGAGTCGTCTGCGGTAAGGGTCTTGTGATATTTGGTAATCAGCCGTTCACGCATGCTTCGGGTGTCTAACAACTTATCGCCGCTTTGAGCTTCGTGTTGTTTCGTGTGTTTCGTGAAATTCGTGGATCGTTCTTTTGCACCGTAAAAAAGCAATCCACGAATTTCACGAAACACACGAAACAACACGAACAAAACCGGGGCCGCCACCGGCGCCGGGCATACCGAACGAGCCGGGATTGCCGAACGGAAATCCTGATAACCCAATGAATGCTTTAGTCAGTGTCTTCATTTCAGCTCCGACTCAATCTTTCAAGCTTCTCATTAACACCGCGGCTTCAGCCCGGTGACCATCTCATGACTGGTGCACTACCAACCGTTTTAACGGTTTCACCCGCAAACCGTTAAAACGGTTAGCAGAAGTTCTTTGGCCCTCTGACTACCGGGCTGAAGCCGCGGTGTTAATGAGGATGCTCCGCGCACCGGAAGTTTGCGCCAGCGCGCACAAACGCGTGCAAACGCGCCAACGGTTCTCTTAGCCCTTCGCCTTAAACCCCTGGTAACGGCCTCAAAGCTTCTGCAGTGTGATTGTCACTACGACAACGGGACCAGCTGAGCGGTTATACGACACCCAATAGCCTTCAGCGTCGTAACGTACCATTCGATAAAGAGCGCCACTCGGCTTTAGTTGAAGATCGCCGTTGACTACGGTCTTGGGATCCGGAGCTCCGACTCCACCCATAAAGTCGACCGAAATCGTCACGATCTTGCCTGCTGAGTTGTAAGCAATCTGGACTGTTTCATTGTCTGAAAGAACGTAATAGTCCTGATCCTTGTCTTTCAGCGCCGGATCCCCGAGTTTTGCACGCGCCTCCGCAGCCGTCATTCCAAGCCGTACAGATTTGTACTCGGTGAAAAGTGGGTGCTGTACGGTGCCCTCCCGTAGTTGCGCGGTGGCTGTCTTGCGCGCCTGGCCGTTTGCGCTGGCGCTCAATCCGATCGCCAACAGAACAAGGACCACGCATATCGCCGTAATGTTCAGTCTTGTAGCAGACATTTCCTTCCCTCCTAAAATCAATTGGCCGCACGCCGGCGGCCAGTTTCAATCAGCTTTGTCTTCCCTCTCCTGACTAATGCTCATTCCCACTGCCCAAACTTCTCCACCTGCGCGCATTCGCAAGACGATGGCATCGAGAGGTCGCTGAGTTGAACCAAAAACTCTGATGCCTGTCCGCGGGTCGTAAGCCCCGTGATGACAGGGACAATCGAGTCGTCGACGCGCAGCTTTAAAGTCAACGGTGCATCCGAGGTGGGTGCACTTTCGACTATATGCGCAGTATTCGCCGTCCTCGGCACGAAACAGCACTGCTTCATCACGACGGGTGGGGTAACGGAAGTACAGAAAGGAACCGGGCATGAGGGCTTCGGCGCCCGCGATCTTCATCGGCGGATACTCAAGAGTCGTTTGGGCCGACGAAGCTGCCCCCGATGTAAGACTCTTCGCTTGCAGTACGACAGCACTGGAAGCAAGGACTACGCTGTTACAGAAGTGCCGCCGGGTGACCCGCTTTGTGCTGGTGACCTCTTCAGTTCTCATGCTCGTAACCTCACAGTGAGCTTTTCAACACCTTGAGGTGAGTGCAACAGCTATACCTGCGAGAGTACATCCCACAAGCCACGTATTATTTGGAGTTACACGATTGGGCTCAGACGAACGGGCGTCAAAGCCGTGGGTTTCCGCGCTTTTCACTGGGGAACTTCTCGCACTTTTGACCCGGCTTTGACGAATTACATCGCGCTTTGGAGTGAAATAGGCGGCACGTACCTTGCTCGAACACTATGCTTAGATGGCAGAAAGTTTCGAGTCTTTTCAACATAGCCGCGGCCTGGGTCTGCGGCCAGAAGACTCATTTATTGGCAGGGGAATAACGGAGGGCTTATGACAACGTTACGATCTTATCTTGATCCGGACCAACAACCGGCGACGGGCCCAACTTCATTCATGACTGAGCGAAACGAGGTTGAGGTGCGTTGTGGTATCTGCGCTCGGGAGATGTATGTCGACAAAGAAACTTATCGCTTCGGTAGCGATGAAATGAGTTCGGGACTCGACAATCCATTCCGCTGCGAGGTTTGCGAGGATCTCGACGACTAGGACGAGATGCGTTGAACGAAAGTTTCCCTCCCTCTGGGAGGGGTTAGGGGAGGGCCTGCGGCGCGTTTATGTTTTGTTCTTGAAGGAAGTGTCAACGTTACCACAAACACTCAAAATGCTGGTTTCATTATCTAAACAGTGTTGACGCCACCTCCAATAAATAGAAATGTTGTTCGGCCTCAGACCCTCCCCTAACCCCTCCCACGGGGAGGAGAACTTCGCATCGAAACATCACCAAACCTCAACAACGCACACCGAATAAGGGAGGGGGGTCAACAGCTTTTATTCGAACCCGCGCATCCAAAATTGTCGCTCCTCGCTCGTGGACCACCAGGGGGTTGCAGTCCAGTTCCGAGATCTGAGGAATATCTTCGACCATTGCACTAACGCGCAGCAATGCGTTTTCCAGCGCAGCTACGTCACAGGGGGGCGCTCCCCGAAATCCTGTAAGTAACGGATAAGTTTTCAAGCTGCGAATCATCTCGGAAGCGTCTTCTTTCGACAGCGGCGTAAGACGGACCGAAACGTCACGCAACAATTCAACTTGTACTCCTCCGGCGCCGCACGCTACAACGGGACCAAATTGGGGATCATGTACGACCCCCACCAACATCTCGACGCCTTTCCCGGCCATACGCTGGACCACGAATCCGCTAGGTGACTGTCCAGCCGCTGTGAGTTGCTCAGACATCTTGTGCGCTGCCGCACGAACCTGTTCCGCGCCTGTTAGTTGAAGACGAACCGCGCCGGCTTCAGTCTTGTGAATTACCCCCGGAGCTATGCCTTTCAGCGCAATGTTGCCGCCGATCTCTGCGGCGGCCAGACCTGCTTCTTCCGCGGTTGAGACAACTCTTTGTTCGACTAACGGCAGCCCATAGCAGGACATCAGCACCGCAATTTCTTCCGCGGTAAGCCAGCCGTCGCCGCGGCAAAGTGCCGCTGCCACGACTGCCGCAGCTTCATCTCTACGCACGTCCGCAAATGCCGGCGCTCTCGTTTCCGGACGCTCACGCCATTCGCGGTAACGTGCCGCGCGCGCTAGCGCAATCGCCGCCGTCTCCGGAAATGCGTAAGACGGAATGCGGAAATCTGGGGACCTCAACTCTTCGGGAGCGCCCCGCGCCGAAAGAAAAACTGCCATTATCGGTTTAGTAGCACCGAGTCTCTTAACAGCATTGACTATTGCCCCGGCGACGTCTTCGGCGCGCGTAACGAGGGGTGGAGTGAAGATCACAATCATCGCATCGATGTTGTTATCGTTAGCCACAATTTCAATCGCTCTTGAGTAGTCTGAAGCAGACGCGGACGCGATCATGTCAACAGGATTACTCGCGCTGGCGCCAGGGATCAGAAACTCACGCAGCTGCTCCTGGCTTGGCTGGCCCAGGACGGGCACTTCCAGCCCCCTGGCTTCACATGCATCGGCGCAGAGGATTGCTGGGCCCCCCGCATTGGTAATGATGCCAACCCGATTTCCCCGAGGCAGAGGTTGATTGGCCAGCAATGATGCGACATCGAACAACTCAGCCAGCGTATCCGTGCGGATTACTCCCGCCTGGCGGAAAAGTGCATCAACCGTGACATCAGACGCGGCGATGAGAGCGCCGGTGTGAGACGACGTAGCTCGTGCACCGGCGGCAGAGCGGCCGCTCTTTACAACTACTATCGGTTTCTTTCGCCCGACGCGTCGCGCAATCTGGGAAAACTTCTTTGGGTTACCGAATGATTCGAGATAGAGCAGAATTACGTCGGTACCCTCGTCGGCTTCCCAATAACGCAACAGATCATTTCCGGAAATATCTGCTTTGTTGCCGACTGATACAAAAGTCGAAATCCCGAGACCCAGTGAGTTTGCGTATTCGATGATGGCTAATCCGAGTGCGCCGCTTTGAGAAGAAAAACCGACGCGTCCCTGCGGCGGCACACCCGGCGCGAATGTCGCATCAAGTAGTACAGCGGGATCAGTGTTGGCAATCCCCATGCAGTTTGGTCCAATCAGCCGCATTCCTGCAGCACGACATACACGAACCAACTCAGTCTGGCGTTCCTGTCCTTCCCTTCCCGTTTCTGAAAATCCCGCCGAGATGACGACCAAAGCTTTGACACCTTTGCGCCCACACGCCTCGGCTACTTCAACCACGCGCAGGGCCGGAACAATGATCACGGACAGATCAACAGGCCCGGCAATCGCTTCAACAGACGGATAAGCCGGAACTGATTGAACGACATCCGTTGTGGGATTCACCGGATACACCGGCCCATTGAACCCATAATTCAGCAGGTTATGAAATATCTCGCCCCCGATAGTTCCACGTTGGCGTGAAGCACCAATGACTGCCACTGCCCGTGGGTTAAAGAAAAGTTTTAGCGCGTTAACCGCGGCCATGGTTTCGCGTTCTTCAAAACGGGCAATTGCCTGGGGACTAAAAGAAGTAGGAAAGGTGACGTGAAGTTGGCCGGCAGTTGCGTCTACCTCAATCGGAAAACCGGATGCCCGGAACACGTTGAGCATGGTGTGGTTTGCCGCCACCACCTCTGCTTCAAAAACCTGGATACCGTTTGCTGCTGCAACTTCAGCTAATTGACCGAGCAATAGGGTGCCGAGTCCTCGTCCTTGAAAATCGTTGGCGATGGTAAAGGCTACCTCGGCGCGCTGGTCGTCGACGACTGCATAAAACGCGTGGCCCACGACGCGATCTTCGGCACCACTGAAAGCAAGTAATCCGAATGTTCCATCGAGAGTGGCCTCGCGATGCGCCTCGGAAGCCAGAGCCGATCCGGCAGCCGCAGAGTAAAACCGAAGCCAGCGCGATTCTTCGGACAAAGACTGGAGTAACGCAAGAAGGCGAGGCTCATCTGCGGCACGCATCACGCGGATGTGAACGGTGGAACCATCGCGCAACACCACGTCCCCCTCGCGACTGCCCGAAACCTGAGCCCTGTCGTAAAGGGTCCTTCCGTGCTCAGTTGATTCTTGCGGGCCTTGTGATTCGCCTGCCGGCGTGGATGTGTTTCCGGGTTCACTCATATTTTTGGCTTGCCTCAGAAGTCGAACTACAGAGACGAGTCGTCCTATTCCGTGTCATTTCATGTGTTTCGTGCAATTCGTGGATCGCTTTTTAGCAGTCAAAGAACGATCCACGAATTGCACGAAACACACGAAGCAACACGAAAGCTGTTGAACTCGATATTTGAGGTAAAGCCCATATTTTTGCTTGATTGCTTGTCCAAAGCTTACTGGCCTAAATGTTGCGGGGCAAAGGATGTGTCTTGTGTTTTGGGGGTATTTCTAGGGCCACAGCACTCCGCTGCGGAAGTTTCCGTTAGGCGTGCGTAAAAGCCCACACAAGTCGTTGTTTCGTAATTCCTTAATCATAACCCCTCGGACACATGTTCGAACTATACCGACGAAGGTTAAGTACTAAAGCGTGATCAACGCCACGATAAACAATCAGACCCACGAGTTTGAGGAGGGCTGCTCCATTCTCGAAGCCTGCCGCAGGCTGCGCATCGATATTCCCACCCTCTGTCATGACGATCGACTAAAACCGATCGGTAGTTGCCGAATGTGCCTTGTTGAAGTCAGCGGAAAACCACATCCGGTAACGGCCTGCCACACCGCGCTCGAGGATGGCATGTTCATCCTCACCCATAGTTCCACAATTGAAAACGAGCGGCGCTCTTTGGTGCGCATGCTTGCCCAGGATCATCCCGGTGAAGGTCTGGAGGAAACTCCCGAAAAACCATTTTACCGCTACGCCCTGCAATACGGTTTAACAGAGAGCGACTTTAATGGCGCGCATGAAGCTCACCTGATTGACGATTCCAATCCTTATATTCATGTGGACATGTCTCAGTGCATTGTCTGCTATCGATGTGCCCGAATCTGCGGGGAGGTGCAAGGCCAGTTTGCCTGGATGGTGTTGCAGCGAGGGCATGATACGACCATTGTCCCATCCTCGATGAGCACTCTGAGGGAAAGCTCCTGCGTAAGCTGTGGAGCGTGCGTCGACACTTGTCCTACCGGTGCGCTGGAAGATAAGTCCTTTCTGATCAATGAACCAGCCTCAAACTGGACCAGAACAACCTGTCCCTACTGCGGCACTGGTTGCGAAATGAGCGTGGGCACGAACCAGAATCAAATCGTCTCTATAAAACCCCTACTTAAAGCTCCGGTGAATCATGGACATCTTTGCGTCAAGGGTCGCTATGCCTTCAACTTCGTTCACGCAACGGATCGAATCACCGCACCAATGCTCCGTACCAATGATGGGTGGCTGCAGGTAACCTGGGACGACGCTATCTCCTACTTAGCAAAGCGGCTGCGGTGCCTGTTGGAAAAAAATGGACCACACAGCATTGGCATTTTGGGTTCAGCAAGGGGAACGAACGAGGAAGCCTATTTGGCTCAGAAGTTCGCGCGCACTGTAATTGGAACCAACAACGTTGACTGCTGTGCGCGAGTTTGCCACACGCCTACAGCTGCAGCGATGAAGTTGATGATTGGCACGGGAGCAGCCACGAACTCTTACAATGACATTGAGAAAGCGAAAACAATTCTCATCTGCGGCGCGAATCCCACTGAGAACCATCCCATAGTCGGTGCGCGAATTAAACAAGCGGCGATGAATGGCACCAACTTGATTGTCATCGACCCGCGAACGATCGAGCTGGCCCAATATGCAACCATCCACCTGCAACCGCGACCCGGAACTAATATTCCACTCCTGAATGCGTTGGCTTACACCATCCTTGAGGAGGATTTATGCGACGGGCAATTTGCCCATGAACGCGTAAGCGAGTGGGACGAGTTCTGTGACTTCATTCAGGAATTTCCACCCGAGCGGGTTGAAGGCATCTGCGGCGTCAAAGCCAATCTCATTCGCGAAGCAGCGCGACTCTACGCAACCGGAAAACCCTCGATGTGTTTCCACGGGTTAGGTGTTACCGAACACACGCAAGGGACCGAAGGCGTGATGTGTTTAGTTAATCTCGCGCTGCTGACCGGCAACATCGGGAGGGCCGGTTCTGGCATCAATCCTCTGCGCGGCCAGAACAATGTGCAGGGCGCAGCCCACATGGGCTGCGATCCGGGCATTCTCACTGGAAGTGTTCCTATTAATGAAGCGCGGGAACTATTTGAGAGCGTTTGGAACACACCGATTCCACAAGAACGTGGTCTAAACATGCTGGAAATGATGGACGCCGCCGAGGCCGGCAATCTAAAAGCCCTCTGGGCGATCGGCTATGACGTTGCCTTAACTAACGCTAATGCTGTGAAAACAGCGTGTGCATTAGGCTCTCTCGATCTCGTTATCGTCCAGGACATGTTTCTCAACGAGACAGCCCGGCAATTTGGTTCGGTGTTTCTTCCTGCAGCTTCTTCTTTTGAAAGAGACGGCACCTTCATGAATGCAGAACGCCGCATTCAGCGCATTCGCACGGCAATCGAACCGGTCGGAAACTCGAAGCCAGATTGGAAAATCATATGCATGCTCGCTAAGGCAATGGGCAGATTGCAGTTATTCAACTACAACTCCGTCGAAGAAATCTGGAACGAGGTTCGCGCCGTGTGGCCGTCAGGTCGCGGCATTACTTACAAGCGATTGGATGATGGTGGCTTGCAATGGCCCTGTGCGAACGAGGACGAGCCGGGAACTGAAATCCTGCACACCCAAAGTTTTCCAATCGGCAAAAAGGCGACCCTTCGCCGCATTCCTTACCGGCCAACAAAAGAAGTTATAAGCGACGAGTTTCCATTTCTGCTGGTCACTGGGAGGACTCTCTATCAATTTAACGCCGGCACTATGACGATGCGCACCCCCAACACCGAGCTTAGGGCAACAGACCTTCTCGATATCTCTGCGGAGGATGCGAATAGGCTCGATCTCCACGATCGCGACCGGGTCCGAGTTCGCAGTGCTTATGGTGAGGCAATGCTTCCGATTCGAATTACGCCGTCAGTCAGGCCGGGTGAGTTGTTCGCGACGTTTCATGATGCCGGGAAGTCACTAAACAACGTGACCAGCCCGCATCGTGATAGGTACGTCAAGACCCCTGAATACAAAATCACTGCGGTACAAGTCGAAAAACTAGCCGCGAGAAAATATCGAAAAAGGGGAAGGAGTAAGGAGGCGCAATGAGAAATAAAAATGTCCGTTAAAGAAGAGGAATAGTTATGGAGAACCAATACACTTACTCAACCGAGGTTGCATGGACCGGAGAGCGTCGGGGAGATTTGAGTGCGCCTCAGTTGCCAGACATGGAAGTTGACGCTCCCCCCGAGTTCAAAGGACACGAGGGAGTGTGGACACCGGAACATCTTTTCGTAGCAGCGGTGAACTCGTGTTTCATGACCACATTCCTGGCTATTGCTGAAAACTCAAAACTGGAATTCGTCAGCTTTAGCACGCAGGCAAAAGGAACGTTGGAGAAGCTGGACGGGCGCGGTTTTATCATGACCGAGGTCGTACTGCATCCCAAACTCCTCGTTACGCATGCCCGCGATATCGAGCGTGGGGGTCGCATTCTGGTGAAGGCAGAAAAGAACTGCCTGATATCCAATTCAATCAAATCTGAGACGCGACTTGATCCTGAGGTCAGCTCCATGAGCGAGTGATGGCCGGAGTAAGGAGTTAAGACAAATGGCAGATTGGTTATGGTTGGTGGTGTTTTTTGCCGCTTACATCGTGCTGATGCGCTGGGTGCTGCCGCGTTTCGGGATCCAGACTTGAATGGCGAACTCGTGCCGTGTCGAGTCTCGACCGGAAGCAATGAAGGACAATGCCACGACAAACGCAATTAGCAAGACAACAAGTTCGAGTGACACAGAGCGGTACCTGTAAGTTTGGTTGCCGCAAAGGCCGAAGTACAAAACGGGGTTAATTCGTGTGTTTCGTGTGTTTCGTGGTTCGCTCTTAGCCCACCTTAAAAACGATCCACGAATTAAATGAAACACACGAAATAACACGAACGTCGTGGAGTTCGACTTCTAAGACAAAGCTGGTTTGGTCAACCGAGGAGGAAAAAAATGAGTGCTCAGCAATTGCAACATTCAAAATATGGATTCAGTAGGACGGTTAATCTTCCTTACGACGCGGCTGTCGAAAAAACGCGGAGTGCTCTTAAGGATGAAGGCTTCGGAGTGCTCTGCGAAATCGATCTCAAGGACAAATTGAAGGAGAAGCTGGGTGTGGACTTCCGCAACTATGTGATTCTGGGCGCCTGTAATCCACCCCTGGCGTACAAAACTCTGCAACAGGAGATTGACATCGGACTGCTTCTTCCCTGCAACGTGATTGTCTACGAGAGCGATGAAACCGGAAAGTCGGTAGTGGCGGCCATAGACGCAAAGACGATGCTGTCAGTCGTGGGCGGCAATGCGACTCTCGATGCGGTCGCTAGTGAAGTAAACGAAAAGCTCCAGCGGGTCGTGAATCAGATCTGAACAGACTTTCTTAATTACGAGCTGGCTTAATGCTGAAAGCGTTCGCTGATTACAGCCCAGGGTCGCGCTTTGGCAACCCTGGGTACATGTAGATCCGATGGTGTCAACGCAACTCTGAAAGAGTTGAGAACTAATAACTCAGGGTTTCAAAGCAAACCCTGGGCTGAAATTAGCGAACGCTTTCAGCGTTATTCGTCGCTCCTCCTCTAATTTCACACAATCTCAGTAGTGAGCGGTTCTGTGGGGATTTACGAGTGGGTGGCCACCCAGTATCGATCGTGAATGCGTTTGGCCCAGCTCCAAAATCTCCCTTGTCTGACGATTGCCGGTTCTTTGTCCCACAAGCCTTGATGAAGATAGATGGCGTCTCCATCGCCTTCATCGATCACCATCATCATCTCATGGTTGTATCGTGACAAAGCGTCGAACCCATCGATTTCCAATGCCACGTTAGCCGCAGCCACTTCGGCCTGATTCACGGCCATGTGCGCCATCTTTGGCCCGCCAAAATTTACACAATCCCCGACCGCATACATTCTCTCAACTCCCTGGACCCGCATGGCCCAATCGACCCCGATAAACCCGTCGGCATCGGTGATACCCAATCCAATAACTGGCGCCGGGCCCCGAAACGGAGGCAAGAGCATTAACAAGTTATAGTTGATTGCGTGACCATCGCTGGTGGTTACGACATCGGGCGTCACTCTACTAATAGGAAAGTCTGGTAAGAATTCAATCTGGTGTTTTTCGAGTGAGTGTCCCAGCGCACGCGCAAGATCGCCATCGCCTAATTGCAGCTCCGACGAATCGGGACTAATAACTGTTATTTGCACTCTATCTGTTTCCTTGCGCTCCTCGGACCAACGAGCCAAAGCTAAGGCTGTCTCATATACAGGAACCGGCAAGCGAGCGCCCGGACATTGGCCAATAATCGCGCGGCCATCATGAAAATTCTGCAGTGCTTCGCGAAACTTTAGTGCGCCTTCCACATTCAGCAGATGGTTTGAATGCTCAAAAAAACCGGTAACCCGTTCGGTGGCGAGACGCCGGCCTAGCGCAAAGATCAGGTAATCGTATGGCAGGTCGCCTTCAACCTCTCCGTGCGTGAGCACTACCCGGCGCGACTCAATTTTGATTCGAGCTACTTCGGCGTTGATAAATCGAACGCGGCGATCAAGCATTGCCTCGCGCAGATCGAATGAGATGTCCTCTGGCTTGCACTTGCCAAACGCAAGTCGCACGAGCTCAGGGTAAAAGATGAACTTCGAGCTGCGAGACACCAGAGTTATCTGATGTTCCTTCGATAATTGCCTGGCAAGCGACTCGGCAGCTACTACGCCACCAAACCCTCCACCTAAAATGAGAACGTTAGCCATTTTTTTCACACATCGACGGTTGCTGGTTCACTGCCCATTAAAGAAACTTCTGATTAAGTTCATTAACAGCTTGTGACGCGTTTTATGCTGTTCTTGAAGGGGGCGTCAACGTTGACTTCAAAAACTCAAGAGCCGTACTCATCATCGAAACAACGTTGACGCCTCCTCCAATTAAAGAAATATTGTTCGACCTCATTCCCTCCCCTCACCCCTCCCAGAGGGAGGGGAAAATGGCTTCCTACAGAAACTTCTCCAGCGGCCGCCGCGATTTGTCCCAGGGATCTGAAAAATAGGGATCTGCAGAATGATCATGCTGGTCCAATGCTCGCAACTTCTTCACCGCCGGCAGCTCGCTGTTTTGGAATTCCTTGATACTACCCGTAAACACGATTCGCCCGGCTTCAAGAGCCATTAGCCGGGTCATTGGCAACTTGTCTGATGCAGCCTCACTGATCGTGATTCGGTCACCTATTTTCATCGCCACATAATTGGCAAGGTAGGGAACCTCGTAAACTTTTTTGGTTACAAAGATTGACGAAATTTTATTGATGTCACGAGCTCTTATGATTAAATCGAGAACCTGCAAGGCCACTATCGGATCCAGACCCATTGTAGGCTCGTCAAACAACATAATTGATGGCCATCCAACCAAGGCGCGCGCAATTTCAAGACGACGTTTCATACCGCCCGAGAGATGTTCCGGGAGATTGTCCTCCTCGCCGGCAAGGCCCACAAAATCCAGAACCTCAGTCACGGCTTTTTCAATATCCTTTGTTTTCCAAGCGTGCTCTTCCAGCCGGTATGCCACGTTCTCATAGACGGTCAGCCCGGTGAAGAGAGAGTCTTCCTGAAACACCATCCCCATCACGCCGCCTCTTATTGCCAACAACTTCGATTCATCAAGCGTTTCGATTTCGCGGTCGCCGACAAAAATCTGGCCGGCGTCCGGTTTCAATAGACCCATAGCAAGCCGGAGCAGGACGGACTTGCCCGATCCAGACTCGCCGGTAACAAAAATCATCTCACCCTTGTGAAGCTCGAAACTGATATCTCTCAGAACAGGCTTATCATCAAAGGCAACAGACACATTTCGGAATTCGAGAGCTGGTAACAGTTGTGAAGATGACTCAGTCATGGTGTTTCGTTTCTTATTCAAGAGCCTTGCGAACAACTTCCACGGAGCAGTGTGCGCGGGCAGCAACTGCCGCTGAAATACTGCCGAGAACAAATCGTTCGAAGCGGTTGCTGAAGCCGGCCGACCCGACAAAGATGCAGTCGGCGCCCCACTCTTCCGCGGCTTGAGGCAATTCCTTCTTCGGATCGCCCTGCCTTATTTCAGTCGTAACGCTGACGTCCAATCCGCTCAACATTCCCGCAGCTCGCGTCAACATCAGTTCAGCCCAGGCCTCGTCTTCTGCACTGGACCGTTCGAGGTCTTCCCCTAAGGCTGGAATAACGTCTCCGATAATAGGAGGCACAAACGGGTCGTCTACCATGATCACTTTGACCTCGCTCGCGAGTGGCCACGGGCGAGCCGCAATACTGCGCACTGCCTCTTCGCTAGCCGGCGAGCCATCGATACCAAGAATGATTCGTACCGGCGTGCCTGGTTCCTCGACTCGACCGCGTGCGATGCGAACGGAACATTTGGCCTCAGTCAAGACTCGCTGCGACACACTACCCAGCACAAATCTACCCAGTGCGGTGCGCCCGTGTGAACCAACCACTATTAGGTCGGGTTTCCACTCATCTGCCCTGAACACCAACTCCCATGCAGGCGAGCCGCAGGATGCATCCGCAGATACTTTCCATCCGGGGAAATTGGCCTTTACACGATCCCTGGCGCGTTCAGCCATAGCAAGCGCTTCTTTGGCAGCCGCACAGCCCTTCGAATAGACGCGCCTCAGATCGGAAGGCACCTTTACCTGTCTGGCCTGTTCGACAATCTCGTAACTCGACGGTGGGGGTGCCGGCAACCAAACTTCAGCTACGGAAATTATTTGTGCTTCCGCGTCCGCCGGCAGGCCGGCGCGCTGTAAGTCGTCAAGAGCTGCTTCCGCGCAATCGGAGCCGTCATACGCTATTAGGATTTTCATGTTCTTTCACTCCGAACCGTTCTTCGTCAACCGGTCACCTTCTCAGGTCACCCGCCGGGCACGGTTACTAATTTGCTTCTACCTGATTGAGAGAATTGGCAATAGGTGTACCGAAGGAGTGATCACAGATTTTCGCTAATTACGCGTTGGTTCATTTCAGTTTCACGCCTATTACTGCGGAGGTTCGCGCATTTTGTGGGTATGTTTTCGCAGCTTAGAAGAGTCCGAGGCCTGACTAATGGTGGCCGCAAAAGACATAAAAGAGTTTTGGAGTCTGTCCCCTGACAGCCTGATGAAACGCCTGGACACCAGTCCAATCGGACTTACAAATGCCGAGGCAAGACGCAGACTCCAGATCTATGGACCAAATCGTTTGCGCCGCGCTAAGTCTACCGACGTGGCGACGCTACTCCTGGCTCAATTCAGGAGCCCGCTCATTCTGATTCTCTTAGGCGCGGTAATCCTCTCGTTCTTTCTCCGCGAACCCGTCGATGCTGCGATCATCATCGCGATCGTTTTGTTAAGCGGCGTGCTTGGATTCTGGCAGGAGAAGCGTGCAGCCGATGCAGTAAAGAATCTGCTTGCAATCGTCAGAATTGATGTGCGTGTCATACGCGATGGCGCAGAGAAGGATGTGCCCGCAGAAGACGTTATGCCTGGTGATATCTGCGTGCTCAACGCGGGAGATATTATTCCTGGTGACGCTCTAGTTCTCGATTCAAAAGATCTCTTCGTGCAGGAAGCAGCTCTGACTGGTGAAAGCTTTCCTGCAGAGAAAGTCCCGGGAATAGTCGTCGGAGAACCGTCGTTAATAAAACGGACCAATGCGCTCTTCATGGGGACACACGTGGTGAGTGGGAATGCCCGTGCTTTGATTGTGTTCACCGGGACGTCAACTGAATTTGGCAAAGTTTCAGAGCGTTTGCGCATGAAACCGCCCGAGACAGAGTTTGAGCACGGCGTCCGGCGCTTCGGCTACCTGCTCACTAAAGTAACGCTAATTCTCGTGGTAGTGATGTTTGGCATTACCGTTTATCTACAGCGCCCGGTGATTGACTCGTTTCTTTTCGCATTAGCAATCGCTGTCGGCATCATTCCCGAACTGCTCCCGGCCATTATCAGTATCAATCTGGCGGTGGGCGCAGTGCATATGGCCCGCCGAAAGGTGATCGTCAAACAACTCGCTTCGATCGAAAATCTGGGTAGTATGAATGTCCTGTGCGCCGACAAAACGGGAACGCTGACGGAAGGAACGGTGCAGCTTCACGGAGCCGTCGATGCAAACGGAAATACGAGCAAGAAAGCGCTCTTCTACGCCTACCTCAACTCATTCTATGAAACCGGTTTTACCAATCCCATTGACCAGGCGATTCGCGCACAAGGCAATTTTGATCTCACTGGATATCAGAAAGTTGACGAAGTGCCTTACGACTTCGTGCGCAAGCGATTAAGCATTCTGGTGGAGAAGGATGGGGCGCACCTGATGATCACCAAGGGTGCGTTTAGCAATGTGATAGATCTGTGTTCCTCGGTTGAGTTGTCTGGTCAACGTCAGGATCTCGGTGAGGAGCGCGCCGCGATAGAACGACGATTCAAGTCCTTAAGTAACGACGGCTTTCGCGTTCTCGGGCTGGCCTACAAACACCTGGGTAGCGTTTCTCGACTCGACAAGGATCAGGAAACGGGAATGACCTTCCTATCGCTGTTGGTTTTCTTCGATCCGCCTAAAGCGGGAATCGTTAAAGCTGTAGATCAATTAAGAAAGCTTGGTGTCGTCCTCAAGGTGGTGACCGGCGATAACATCCACGTGGCCACAAGTGTGACGCGAAACGTGTTGGGCTTCGAACCGAAGACCTTGACGGGCCAACAGGTCCATCAATTGAGCGATGAGGCTTTGCGTTTCCGTGCGCCCCTGATTGACGTGTTCGCCGAGATTGAACCTAGCCAGAAGGAACGGATTATTCTCGCGCTGAAGAAATGCGGAAATACCGTTGGCTTTCTGGGTGATGGTATCAACGACGCCTCAGCGCTTCATTCTGCCGACGTCGGAATTTCAGTCAATAGCGCCGTGGACGTAGCCAAGGAGGCTGCAACGATCGTGTTGCTGGAAAAAGACTTGAGTGTGTTGGCGGCGGGAGTGAGGGAAGGCAGGAAGACGTTTGCAAATACACTCAAGTACATTTACATGACAACCAGCGCGAACTTCGGAAACATGTTCAGCATGGCCGGAGCAGCATTGTTCCTTCCTTTTTTGCCCCTTCTTCCCAAGCAGATACTGCTGAATAATTTTCTCACTGACTTTCCAGCCATGGCGATCTCGACCGATGGCGTAGACGCTGAATTAGTCGAAAAGCCCAGACCCTGGGACATCAAATTTATCCGAAACTTCATGATTGTTTTTGGTGTCGTCAGTTCGGTCTTCGACTTTCTTACTTTTGCGGCGTTGATCTTCCTCCTCAAAGCTACTTCGGAAGAGTTTCGGACTGGCTGGTTCGTCGAGTCGGTGATGACCGAAGTCTTAATCATATTGGTGATGCGGACATGGAATCCTTTCTATACAAGTCTGCCGAGTCGGCCGCTGCTTATAGCGATGGTTCTCGTACTCGTAGTAACACTCATGCTGCCTTACAGCCCAATGAGCGGAATACTCGGTCTCACACCATTGCCAATCACTTCCCTGCTTCTGCTTTGCTTAATAACCGTGGTCTACGCCATTGCTTCTGAAGTTGCAAAGCAGTTCTTCCATACCCGGGCCTTCGGAAGTGAACACGCGGGGCGATCGCGTTTGTGTGACCTCGCTCAGCCTCTCCGATCGATAGAGTCGCACCCGACACTCTAGAGCTGGTTGTCATTTCGGCCGTTGCTGCAGTGCGCTCTTTTCCACACACTCTGCGAAAACTCACACAAAGTCTCCTTCTGCACGGCTAAGAATTCGCGGAATCCGGCAAAACCTCGCGGCATATGCGTTGCTCGTCATCAGGTGTATTTGAAATGTCCTGGAGGTCGAGAAATGCAACCAAAAACCATTAAGAGCACGACCCTCCTAATCGCGTTAATCCTGGCAACGCTGGTTCCGGCGTTGGGCCAGTCTTCGCTGGCTTCACCGCAGCAAGAACCGATCGTTGTCAGTTCCAACCTTGTCACCGTCAACGTTATCGTCACGGACAAAAACGGCAGATATGTGAAAGGCCTCAGATCTGATCAGTTTTCAATATATGACGAAAACGCCAGGCAGAAGATTTCACACTTCTCCGTTGGAAGCGGCCCCGTTTCAATCGGAATCGTCTACGAAGTTCGTAGAGCATCAGTTATTCAGGTTTCCGCCTCCCTGGCTGCATTGAAACAGTTTGTCGCGGCCCTCCGCGAAGGCGACAACTTTTTCTTCACTGCCTACAGCGTTGACGGCAGCGTCACAACTGAATTTATCCCTTCTGCAAACCAGGTCATTGAACATCTGTCGACCGTTAAACCCGGCGGGCCATCAGCGCTTTACGATGTGATGTATTCGGCGGCGGAGCGGCTGCGTCAATCCCCTAACCTAAAGCGGGCACTGCTCGTAATCTCTGATGGTCAGGACGACCATAGCCAGCATTCTTACGTTGAATTGCGCAATCGTTTGCGCGAGTTTGATGCGCAAATCTATACGATCGGAATTGCCGATTCCGGCTTAGCTCAATTTGAGGGATATCGTCGCTGGGTATTTGAAGATCTTTCTCGACCCACGGGCCGCCGTGCATTCTTGCTCAACGCGGAAGCCGATATGGGACGCGCTGTCCTCGGTGAAATAGCGCGGGTGAGTGGCGGGACAGCTTATACGCCTGAAACTGAAAGCGAACCCGAGCTCACCGGCATTTGCACACAAATAGCACTGGAACTACGCGAGCAATACACGCTCGGCTTCTACCCAAGCGATGTGTCGAGTAAGAAATGGCACCGGATTAAAGTGCGTGTTAACCGTCCGGAGAGTTCGTCAGGCTTCTCGCTGTCGTATCGCAAGGGTTATCAACGCCGCCCTCAAAGGTTCGTAGCAGTGTTTGAGTTTCGGTAGTTTGGCGATAAGGGTCAATCCGACGTCCGATTAAGGGGAGATACACCAAACTTATGCAAGTTAAAACCAATGTCGTCGGCTTGAACTCATTGGTCGCAAGCCGGCTGGATGAAGTAGGCCACATACTTGAGCAGCAAGGAGCAAACGTTTTCCGCGTCGGCGCTTACAGACGGGCGGCGGCGATGCTTCGGGGATTGCAGGAGCCAATCGATCAGATTGTTGAAAACGAAGGCCTGCCGGGATGACTACATTAAACGGATGGCACGAGAGACCGAGATGATTCTGGACCGTGCCCGGGAAACCTGCGCGCGGAAGGAGTCATTGCAAAAGCACTCGCCGTCACTGGGTCGCCAGGCAAAGTGATAGTGGGCCTCGCTGATAATTACAACGTTACTGTCCTTGGAGCCACCAGCCAATACGACACGACCCGGCCAGGCATTGGTTCTGTGGCAAGCAGAGTAGTTGAACACGCTCCGGGGATTGTGCTTGGATGCCGGGAACCACGTGGAGGAAGCAGCCAACGTATCTTGCTCTGTGTTGATGGTTCACGAGCGTCGCAGCAAGCTCTCAGTGCCTTGACGACTTATTTCAATACTGAATCTGCTGAAGTCACGCACATGCACGTAGTAGAAACCCCCTGGGTAAATCTCAGCCTGGATCGGGATTGGTTTGAGGAGGGTGGAGAAACGAGAGAGCAAAAGAGCTCAGAGATTCAGTTGGAAGAAGCGCTGCAGAGCAACGCCAACCAAATCATCAATGACGCGACGGAACAACTTACTCGACACGGCCTTGATGTAACACCCGTCATTGCCGAAGGGAATCCAGCCACTAAGGTTTTGGGACAAGCGGAACAGGGTGACTACGACCTTATCGTCCTTGGGGCCTCTGGTGCTGACGATATGAAACACAAAATGCTCGGAAGCGTTTCAGCGAAAGTGACTGGACAAGCGCTCTGTTCGGTGGCAGTTGTTAAGCAGTAGAGGACTCGTTGGCAGGTTCGACTTTACCTGATTAAATTCCCAGGTAAGCCAGTTGATCAATCATTTGTCGTATCCGCAACGTCGCTTCCGGATGAGAAGCTTCCAGTTGCGCCACAGCCTCTTTTAAACGCTCACCCAGGTCACGGTAGTGTTCCGCCCCTTCATCTTGCCTCGCCAGCAGGACCTGAATGTCGCTGGCTACTTTCTGAAGGATCTCCCGTTGGTTATCAGAGCATTCCACCTGATCGAGTTCAGCGTGTAACTGCTGTAGTTTCTCGTGAAGTTGTTTTTTATTCATCGCCCTTTTCCTGGCAAAATCCGAATTGCTGCCGCTGATGGATTGCTATTTATTGCCTGTCCGCATTTCATCAAGCATCTGTTGAATGCGTCGTTTTAGCTCTGAAGTCACCTTTCGATAGCCGGCGTCTTCATCCGGCTCGTCCTTTACCAGCTCCCGAGCGTTAATCGGTTCGCCGAACCTTATTTTTACTTTCGCAAATCGAATGCGCCACGACTTTCGCGGCCAAATACGATATGGACCATCCATAGCCACCGGAACAATCGGCAGATCCAATTCGGTAGCCAGGATTGCAGCACCCTTCTTGAACTCGTGCAGTTTTCCATCAAAAGACCGTTGGCCCTCCGGGTAAATATTGAGAATCTTTCCCGCCCGAAGCCCGGCGGCGCCGGCACGCATCGCACGCAGCAGCTGCGCATCCGGATCGATAGGGACAACGTTAATCAGGCGGGCCAGCAGGGCCATGGCGGCATTCGTAAAATACATGCTTGCCCCAACGTGAAAACTGTTTTGGAGCACACTGCGCGGATACGTTGAACATACGAGGAACGGATCAATGTAGCTTTGATGGTTCGGACAAATAAGATAAGGCGTTTTGAGTTTCTTAAGCACTTCCCCGCCCTTTACTTCCATACGGAACAAAACTCGGGCGACTAAATAAATCAACTGGAGTGCTATATACGCGAGCCCTACCAACGCTGGCTTGGGCCGGAGCAGGTCCGCCAACTCGGGCATTTCCTTCGAGGATCCCGCCAATAAGTCATGCCAGTGGAATTCCTCGCGAACCGTCTCCGCCGCGATTGTGCCCGACGTCTTAGTGTTAGCCAGCTGTATTAACTCGCCAACAGTTTGCGCAGTCGCTACTTCTTCAGGCTTGAGTTCGATACCGAGCCGCTGCTCGACGCTGACGACGCATTCCGCGCGTGCGAGAGAATCGAGATGCAAATCAATTTCAAGATTCATCCCTGGTCCGATCACCTCAGCATCGCGAGCGTGTTGTCTTACAGCCGCTACCACGGCCTGACCCGCTGGGGAATCCATCAGCCCCCGATCTACTTCGTCTAGGACGATGGCCCTTGTTTTTCGTGCCTCGAGTTCTCTAATTTCACTAAGTTGGTTCTTGAGTTCAAACCGCCTGACTTTGCGCGTCGTCGTCCGCGGTAACGGCTCGGCGCGAAGTACAAAATCATGTACGCGCTGGTATTCCGGTAGCTCACGACCAAGATTTTCCAACTCCCAAACGACCCACTCACGTGCGTTAGCGATGCCTTGTTGTTTGAGGTATTCGAAGTTGGGCACCACCACCGCAGAAAGCTTTTCCGCTCCCTTGAATTGACTAGATTCGTCCTTGACCCCCAGCACACAAACCTCACTAACAAACGGAGAGTGCTCGTAATGTGCCTCCACATCTTCTGGGAAAACGTTCTTGCCGGATGGCAATTTAACTACGTCTTTCCTACGGCCAACGATGTATAGATGTCCCTCTTTATCAAACCTGCCCAGGTCGCCGGAACGAAACCACCCATCAGTGGTGAATGCTTCGCGATTGGCCTCCGGGTTCCGATAATAGCCGGACATCACTATTGGACCGCGAATCAAGACCTCTCCTATTCCTTCATCACTGGGAGCATCGATCTTCACCTCCACACCATTGAGCGGTTTCCCTACTGAACCAATCTTGTTGTCTTCAAATCGCGTAACCGTCGCGGCGCCACTCGTCTCGGTTAGCCCATATCCCTGCAGGATTGTGAAGCCAAGTCGATGAAAGTCCTGAGCGACGTTCTCATCAAAGCTGGCGCCTGCCGAAACGGCTAGCCTAAGTTTCCCGCCAAACGACTGGTGAACTTTTTTGAAAAAGAACCGTCCGGTGTTCAGGCCTAACAGGTTACGCAGCAAGCCATTCAAAACCAGCAAAAATCTAAACAGGATCCTGACTGGAGCCGCCTGAGCCCGCACAGCATCAAAGATCTTTTTGTGAAACAAGTACCAGAGACGCGGCACACCGGTTAAAGTCGTAACTCCGCTGTTTTTTAATCCTCGTTCGATCCCCGTGCTGGTCAGCTCATCGAGATAAACGACACGTGCACCTATGATCGTGGCCAGCCAAAGATTTACGATTTGAGAGTAGGCGTGAAAAAGAGGCAGTAGACTGAGGATCACTTCGCGATCGCTGATCCGCATCACTTCCTGGACTTTGGTGCTCTCGGCATTGATGTTTCCGTGAGTAAGCGGCACGGCCTTGGGAGTTCCAGTTGTGCCGGATGTGAAAATCAGAACCGCCAGGTCTTCCGGGCCGGCGGGTGGTTGAGTATCGAGAAACTCCTGCGTGGTGGGCGTGCCGGCCCAGTCTTCAAACGTACCGAGGCCATCAGGTTGGATAAGCGGACGGAGAGCGACCGCAGGGATGTTATTCCCGAGTAGCTCGCAAGCGGCGCGGAACTTATCGATTGAAGACGGCGAGATAAACGCGAGTTTGGCCTCTGAGCCTTTAAGAAATGCAGCGATCGTTTGTGTCGTCGCTGCCGGATCCATCGGTGTGACTACTGCCCCTCGATAAATGATGCCGAGGTAGGCCATGGCCCAGTTGGGATGGTTCTCGCCAATCAGTGCTACGCGATCGCCAAAGCCGATCCCCGCTTGCGTAAGGCGATACGCGATGCTCCGTATCTGGGCCAGCATTGAGCCGAAGGTTACAGTTTCCTGCCCATCAGCCTCGATGACCGTCATCGCTACTTTGTCAGGACGAATGCTGGCCGCGGCGACGACTCGCTGACAAAACGTCTCTGTTGCCGCAACCTTCATAGTGAATTTATAGGACCGGTCGTTACGATTTTCACCGGGAGCGCAGAATACGCGAGGCGAGATAGATTCCCAGGGACAATGCACACGCGAATCCGAAGATAAATGCAGCCCAAGCCCATCGTTCCAGGCCAGGTGGGTGATAAACCCACAGCAAAACGGCCAGACCGTTAATAAATGCTGCGGTAATCACTCCTAGTACGATTTTATTGGCGATGCTGTCAACTCGGTCGAGGACAGGCTCAAACCCTTCAGGCCTCACGCCTACCTGCAGACTACCGTTCTCGACTCCATTCACAATTCTGCGCAATTGCTGTGGCATCTCCACGCCCAACCTCGCCAGATCCAAACTCGCCTGGCCCAAACTGCGTGCCAGTCTGAGTGGCGAGTACTTCTTCATTACAAGACGATTAGAGTAAGGCTCCAGCGCCGAGGTTAACCGGAATTCAGGATCGAGATTCACACCGAGTCCTTCTACCATGATAACGGTCTTGAGCAATAGGGCGAGGTTTGAGGGTAAATGTAAGTGCTGCTGGCGCATTATGTCGAACACATCGTTAAGTAGCGCGGATATTCGTAGTTCGCTTAACGGCAGACCCCAGTATGTTGTTAGCAAGTGCTGAATGTCGCGACGAAACAGATCACGATCCATTCGTTTCTTTGTTACGCCTAAATCGAGAAACACATCAACGAGCCGGTCCGCGTCTTGACGGTTGATACAAATCAGCAGATCCGCGAGATGCTCCTGCGTGCGCTCATCCAGAATGCCGACCATCCCGAAATCAATCAAGCCGATAGTCCCCCCAGGCTCGATAAAGAAATTTCCTGGATGAGGATCAGCGTGAAAGAACCCCTCTTCGCAGACCATTCTCATCACCACATCCGTCGCAAACGCGGCCAACTCTGAGCGGTCGATTCCCTGTTTATCCAAACTCAACAGGTCGTTAATCTTTGTGCCGCGGATTCGTTCAAGCGTCAGCACGCGTGAAGTGGTCCTCTCCCAATAGACACGTGGAATGTGAATTCTGTGTTCGCCCGCGAAGTTGGCAGCAAATCGCTCGGCGTTGTGACCTTCGCGGATGTAGTCAAGTTCAGCTCGCAGCGTCTCCGAGAATTCATCGACAATGCCAACTAAGTCATATCGATCGGCAAACTCCCAGCGATGACTCGCGGTGGTGGCCACCTCTTTGAGAATCTCCAGATCCTC
Source organism: Pyrinomonadaceae bacterium (assembly GCA_035273385.1). Taxonomy (GTDB): domain Bacteria; phylum Acidobacteriota; class Blastocatellia; order Pyrinomonadales; family Pyrinomonadaceae; genus PSRF01. Next base: position 94,803 of record DATEPE010000002.1, read on the forward strand.
GTGGACCTGTTCGACCACTCCAGGGCGGCGAATCTTCACTACTACTTCAGTTCCATCCATCAACGTGGCTGCGTGAGCTTGTCCGATCGACGCGGCAGCCAAAGGTTTCGGATCGAAATTCAGGAAGGCTTGCTCAACCGGTTGCCCTAACTCGGCGACCAAAACGTTTCGCACGGATTCAAACGGCACCGATGGCGCGGCGTCCTGCAACTTACTCAGTTCCGCGAGGTATTCAGGAGGTAAGAGGTCAGCACGCGTTGAGAGGATCTGTCCAAGTTTGATGAACGTAGTGCCAAGCTCTTCGAGCGCGGAACGCAGATGTTCAGGGCCTGTCAGAGCATTTCTGTTGGTTTTGCGCTGGGCAGAGCCAGGGCCGGCGAGTCGAAGGTTTTCACGTAAAGAATTCCATCCGTGTCCGATCAGCACGCCGGCAATTTCTCGCGAGCGCTTGAGGTGAAGATCTCTGTGCCATCCGATCAGTTGCATTAGGAAGCATGGACTTAACAGTTAGTGCCTGATCGCAGGCTGACGGCGGTGCACTGCCGGAGTGGAACCGAGAGATGACGTCTCAGCGCGGAGCCAATTCGATATTGCGGCCAGCATCCATCCGCTCACGTAACCTGTCATCGAGGTAACCAAAATTAGTGTTGCCGCCACTCCAAAATCGAACGGCAAAATGGTGTAAGGCGGCTCGATGAAGTGGAGTCGAAAAATCAAATTCATCAGCGGCTGAGCTATTCCGCTGAGCACAAGCACGGCCCAAACAAAATGCCAGGCGCCCAGAAACGTTCCGAACACCAGTCCTAATCTTTGTTTGTTAATCATGATCTTATTTCCTTTCAGATGGCGTTCAATAGAAGATCATCCATCGACCGCCAGTCGCCTTCTCCCCTAGCTCAGTTTGAAATCCTGTTTCGACGACGGCACCCAGCGCGGTTCCCGACAGGATCCTGGTGCCGAGAAAGACCATTGAACGTCTTTGGACAATATCGGCGTCTGAGGGAACGGCCGAAGTAGTTTTCTCGATGGCGCCACGCCTTCCCGTCAACGCAGACTCGTCCACTCGTAGTTGATCCGATTCCAGTAATCGACAATCGGCAGGAACGTATTCTCCAGCTTTAATGAAAATGATGTCGCCGGGCACAAGTTCTTCCGCATTGATGTAAATCTTCTGGCCTCCTCGCTGCACACATGCGTTGGTCCGAGTCGCATAAGTCATGCGATCGAGAGCACGGGCCGACTTCAGCAAATATGCAAATCCAACAACCGCGCCCAGAGTTGTGGTAGCAAGAATTGAAAATGCTTCGCCGCTATCGGTAACCGCAGAGTTAAGAATGGCGGCCGTCATCAGGAAGCCGATAATGACGCTCAAGAACAACAAGAGAAGGAGTACTGTTACGCGTCGTGATTCCCGGCCCTCCGTGTTATTAACACCAAACCAGAGACGACGTGTGATCACTTCGGACTGCATTAGCCCAACCTTTGGGTTGACACCCAACATTTCGGGAATGGCGGAAGTGTCATTGCATGCCATTTCCTCGCGGCCTTCGCCGGCGGATTTAGCGACCGCGCTGAAGCGTTTCTAGCCGACGTTTGCGTTAGATCTATATGGCGAATCATGTCCTGGTGAGGTGCAAGGTTTGTGCCGCCGGGGGAGCAGGTCGGATGCGAGAAACCTTAACGTTTTGGAGGCCAGGAGAGACTAATGTAGACGTTGATTGAGGGAAATGACGTGAGCCTGAGAAATATCCCGCAACTGAGACCGTAGACCTAACACGTCTCGGCTTCGCTTTGCACAAGTGAATTCAGTTGTTAATCGTCGTGGGTCGACACATGCAGAACCGCGAGCGGTTGCCAGATCTCAACTCAGCAGAATAGCTTTAAAAAACTAGTAAACTTGATATGCATCCGCTCGCTACCGCTCGCGGTTCGGTATTTGTCGACCCACCCGCGTTCAATACACCCACACTGTTACTCAACCATCTACTTTCTGCAAAGCCTCACCGCTTAGAGGAGACGGGAGTCGCGATTCGCGGGTACGGATTTCATTATCACTGACTTCAGCGCCTGTTTCAGGCTAAGCGTGACGGGCGTTTTCGTAACCAGGAAAGGTTGTCGGCGAGACTTAAGTGTCGAAGCATCGACCGCTTTTTACTTTGATGTTCCTCCATGCGCCCCAGGATATCGTCGAGAGCGCACACAGCCTCGATAATGTAAGGACCCTTGTTGAGCATCACGCACTCGGCGCGTTCTCCCATCGCGGCATCGGTTATTTCAGCGCGGGATGGTACCCCCTCTTTGGTCAAGTTCTCCAGTACCTGGGTTGCCCAAATTACAGGCATGTGGGCTGCTTCGCAGATCCAAAGAATCTCCTCTTGTACCTCCGCCATTCGTTCCCACCCACACTCGACCGCCAGGTCGCCGCGAGCGATCATCACTCCTGCACTCGGGCTGCGCATCGCCGCCAGCAACAGACTTGGCAGCTCGTTGAACGCACGACGTGTTTCGATCTTTAGTACCACTCCGACGTGTTCACCGTCGACTTCAGCCAACCGATTCTGTAACTCGATGACATCTTCGGCCTTTCTGACAAAGGAATAGCCGACAAGGTCGGCGTTACGAGAGATAAACGGTAGATCGGCGATATCTTTTTCGGTTAATGCCGGCAAGTGCAATTCGGTGTCCGGCAGGTTAATTCCTTTGTCCGCTCTTAACTTACTTCCGTTAGGACGCGTGTGCGTGATTTGCACGTTAATCTGATCTCTGGTTACCGCCTTAATGACTCCGCCGATTACGCCATCGTCGAGCCAGATCTTTTCGCCGGGGCGGACATCATCAAAAATCTGAGGTAGTGTGACGCCAATTCGTGCCGCACTTAGCAACCTACCCGACTCATCAAAGATGGCCGGCCGGCCCGGTTCTGATCCGCGCGTCAAGATCAAAGTGTGCCCGGCTTTAAGGTGAATCCATTGTTGGCGTGCTGGCAGTTTTCCGACCTTACCTTCAGTGAGAATGCCCCGCGGCATTCCGGTTCGGAAGATGTGCAGTGGAGTGCCACTAGCGATGTAAGCTGTTTGATTAGACTCGGCCCACCAGTTATTACCAACGCGCTCAACTGCCCTCATGGACCGAGAAGCCCCACGAGTATCGAAGAACTTAATCATGTCCCCGCTTTGGACATTCGTAAGCCAACCGTCCAGTACCGGCAGTATCGCGTCCGGCGTGACAGGCGGAAGCTTGTTTAATTCGGCTGGCGTTAGCCAGATGCGCGCAGGCAGATTGATACTTCCGAATAAATCGCGTCTCGGTCGCCATTTCGCCACCTCGGGTCCGGGCTCAATTGGACCAGTGCGCAGCTTAGGTCCCGGAAGGTCCATCATGATGCGACAACTCCTACCGGTCTCTTTGCTCGCCTGATGTAAGTTGTCAATCATCATGGCCCAACTCTCGGAATCATCGTAAGCGCAGTTAATGCGCATGCAGTCCATCCCGCTGCTTAACAGGTCCCGCACGAGGGCATAATTCTCGGACGCTTCGGACGGCATGGTAACCATAATGCGAACATTCCGGCGCGCGGGCGTGGGTCCCAATAGCATTTCCGTGTGATTCTTCAGAAGCGCCATGCCCTCGCCATAGGCGTCAGACTCCTCCGCCTCAGGAACATCGGGCTTGCCACCGTGATTGTTGGTGAGGCGGTAAAGAATGGAGGCAATCGCATCAATGTTGGCTTTTACGTGCGCTTCGGCCCTACCGAGAGATGAGAGTCCCTGAGAAGCCAACCTCTCTTGTATGGGCCGCAAATCATGGCGCCGCAAGGCGAGGTAATGCAGCAGATTTTTTGCGCTCTGTTTGTGCGGTTGGTGTAAGTTTTCAAGGCCCTCCAAGCCATACTGTTCAAGATCCAGCATTTCAGATCGTATTACATTTAGCTCGGTGATCAGTGCTTCCAGCTTTGTAATATCAGTCTCCGCAGTTCCCCCACCGGTCAGTTCAGGTTTGAGGCTTGGTACCCTGCCTTTGCCGCCATTGGTATTTGTAGCTGTGTGCATTCGGATTTTGTAGCTAGTGGATGGAGCGCCGAGAATGTGGTTCTCGGCGCTCTTAGATCAGGGGGAATCTACCCGCTCAGGCTGCCGCTTTTGCCTTGGCGTGCTCTTCACCTTTCTTAATCTCCAAACGCCGCGGCTTCGGTTCACGCTCCGGTGCTTGCATCGTTATTTGCAATACACCATCGGTGAACTCGGCCTTGGCCGTATCGGTTTTTGCCCCTTCTGGCAGCGGCACCTGGCGATAAAAGCTGCCGTAGCTGCGTTCGCTGCGATAGTAGCCTTCCCGCTTCTCTTCCTTTTCCTCCTTTCGTTCGCCGGAGATCGTCAGCAGGTTATCGGACAATTCCACCTTGACGTCATCCTTCTTTAAGCCGGGAAGATCGGTGCGGACGATAAACTGACCATTGTCCTGCCGCACTTCGATTGCAGGCGACCAATCCACATGTTCAAACTCCCTGGTGAACGGGAAAAACTCTCTGCCGAAAAGACTGGGAAACTTAAAACCTTCAAAGTCTTCGAAGAGTTTCTCCATGTCGGTCGCGAACCGGCGCATAAAACCAAACGGCGTTGGGGCCGCAGCCGGTTTTGCTTCCGTGGTAGCTAGTTCAGTTGACTGTCTCTTCGTTTCTTCTTTCATAATTTCATTCCTCTCATTCGTTATAAAACCGGTGTCAGCAAAGCGAACGGGTAGCTTTGGCTTGCCGGTGAACTAAAAGTAGGGATCTATCCGCAAATGATCCCTGATTTCCGTCACTCCCGGGGCATGGCTGATAGATCCGATAACAGCACGTTTCTCCTGCCAGGAATGCACTCGCCCGAAAAGATCGACAGCACCCTCATGGACCTCGATCCGCAATCGTTCAGCTTGGCGATCGGCTCGCTGCTCGAGCGCGCATTCAATCTCCTCTCGCAGTTCCATTGGATCCACTCTTCTTGGAGCCACCTTAATTTGATTAGTCACTCCGATGACCCCTTCGAGTCGCAGCACCGTCTGCTCGGCATCCTGCCGCTGATGCCAGAAATCGACATCACCCTCGAGCGTTACCCAACCGTCGGATACCGTTGATTTAATTCGCTCATCGGGAACTAGCGCATCCCAGAGGAGAACATGACGCACAGCCAGGGCTATATCGGCGTCACTTCTGACAAGGGTGGCATCCGGCTTCACTTCAACATCGTTGGCGACGTCTAAAACTCCGCTAATGCGATGGGCCGCGTCCTGAGCCGCCAGTTTCTGCGCATAGCTGGACACGACGCCGGTGAGCGTAACGACACCCTTCACGACTTCGACTCCGATCTTGGACCAACCGATTCTCGAGTCCCATTTCAACTCGCGCAAAACCTGATTTTTGATCTCACCGTCACTTTTCTTGTTCATGCCTCACTTCCTTTCCGTCAAGAACACACACTCTCACCGCTCTGCCCCGAACGTCCGATCGCAGATTGCGAGGACACCGTATCGCCGCCGATTAGCTCAGACTGCTGCGGTCGCTTGTGACTGCTGCATTGGAAGACGGTGTTGGCAGATCGACTTATAGGTGTTCACGACGTCGCCGTAGCTTACCTCGGGGGCCTTTTTGTCTCTCGTCTCTTCCGCCCTTAACATGACATCGTTCATCGACAGCATGCCCTGAAGCGTCCCATCAGCAGCAATCACCGGAAGGCGTCGCACTTTGTTCTCGCGCATAGTGTCCAACGCGATGTGAATGTCGTCGTTAGGCTTGCAATTGAAAACTTTGCCCGACACAACATCCTCAACCACGATATTGGATACGTTTCGCCCTTTGGTCATCGACGCCATGCAGATATCGCGATCCGTAATGAGGCCTACCACTCTTCCGCCTTCAGCGACTACAGGAACGATTCCGCAGTCGGCCTCCCACATCAACCGGGCCACCTTTGCCAGGTTGTCAGTCAATGTGCAGGCCTTCGGGCTCTCGGTCATAACTTCTTTGACTTTCATACTTCTCCTCTTCTGTAGGACTGCCCACCGAGGGCGTACCTAAACCAGGGAACATCCAATTCTCGATTGTTGAATTAGCAAGGTACGTACCGGGGGGTGCGGTTAGTGTGTGCTCAGGATTTTGCGGCTGTGCAACGGTTCCTTTGTCATGCGGGAAAACTCGCTCGGGATTGTTGAGCAGCTTTGCGCATATCTCTGCGTAGGTTTCCTCAACAATCCCGGCAGGAACTACCAATCTTTCAGCAGAACATGACCTTCGCGAGCGGTATAAGTCTTGCCCTTTAGGTCATACAGCAAAGCGAAATCGAAAGTGGGCAGCGGCGGGCAAGGTGAGCAGGTCAGGGCTTGAGGTTGCTACCATGGCCAAAGATGACCGAGACATACTGGATATCCTTAAAGGTGAATTGGACTTCATCGAGAAGGGCGGGTATGGACGGTCTGTCAGCACACCATGGCAAACCAAATCAATCTTTCAGGACTCCCTGACCTGCATAAACTACGCCGATCCCAAACGTGCCCACCCGTGCAACGAATGCCAATTACTCGACTTCGTCAGTCCTGAGCACAAGAGCGAGGAAGTTCCTTGCCACTTCATTCCGTTGAATGAAGCTGGCGAGACAGTCGAGTCGCTTGAGTTTGAGGACAACGAAGCGAAGCTTGAGCGGAAAGTTAAAGACTGGCTTCGTGCCAGGATTCGCGAGATTGAAGAGAAGCGCTCAGAACCAGCCGTCGCTGACCCAGGATAAGAGGTTAAAGATGACCACCGCAGCTTACTTCATAGTAATAATCACAAGCGCTACGGTCCTCTACTTCGGCGTCCGATGGCTGGTGAGAGCGTCTTCCAGGTATCGCGGGAAGAGAACAGTGAGTTGTCCGGAAACAGGAGAACCAGCGATAGTTGAAGTCGACGCGTTACACGCTTCGTTAACTGGTATCGTGGTTCAACCTGATATCCGGCTGGAAAACTGCTCGCGCTGGCCCATGAAAAGCCAGTGTGGACAGGAGTGCCTTGTTAATCTAGACGTAGCGCCCGGAGAGTGCTTAGTTAGCGGCGTGCTAATGAGATGGTATGTTGGAAAGAAATGTGTCTATTGTGGCAAGTCGGCTCAAGAACTTCACTGGACGGACCACAAACCTGCCCTGAGGTCTCCCGCAGGTAAGTTGGTAGAGTGGAGTGAAGTTCCGATCGATAAGCTGTCGTTGGTGTTAAAAACGCACCAGCCAGTTTGCTGGGATTGTTACATAGCGCAGTCGTTCCTCAGAGACCATCCCGACCTGGTCGTTTATCGGCCTTGAGGAAAAGCATCTCTGGTGAGGCCGGCGGCTTGCCGGCATCACGTCAATGATTGGCAAGGCTTGCACGGGTGGGCACAACTAATCGTTTCAAGGGCTGTCGCGGGTAATTTAGCGACGTCTGACTGTTCATCGGGTTCTACCGATCGACGCCTCTAACATCCAACGCAAGCTTTAAGTCCAGAAGCCTAACTCGTCTTCCAGGTCGCTAACTATCACATAGATGAAGGTGCTTACGTCTCTTCTGCAAAACTGACGTGAAGAGTTCTTCATACTGTCCAATGATAGACGGCAGTTGAAAGTTGTCGCGAATACGCTCCCTTGCAGCATGCCCTAGTTGTGTGCGACTGCTCGCACCCATGGCCACTAGTTCACGCCACGCCTGCGCCAGCGCTTCAGGATTCCGTGGTGGCACAATTAAACCGGTTGAGCCGACAAGCTTCGCGGAGTCGCCCACGTCGGTCACCACGCACGGCACTCCACACGCCATCGCTTCACCAACAACATTGGGAAAGCCTTCGCGGGCTGACGATGAAACGCTGATATCGAACGAAGCCATCAGCCTCGCCACATCCTTGCGTTCGCCGAGCAAGTGAACGTTACCGTTAAATCCAAGCGGCTTCATGACAGCTCCTAATGTGCGGTTTTCACGGTGAACTCCGCGGCCTGAAAGCACAAAATGGATCTCAGGGTGATCCTTAGCAAGTATGGCGGCGGCGCTGAGAAAGTTAGCGTGATCCTTAGCTGGATGGTAACGACCAATTAATCCGATAACCATCGCGTCAGGAGGCAAACCCAGTTCGGCCCGGACACTGAGCCGAGCCTTCTGCGAAGGAGCGAAAGCTTCCAGGTCAAAGCCGTTGTAGATGATGCGCGACTTACCACCCTCGTAGCCGATCGACTCGTGCTGAACGGCGCCCTTGGTAGAGTTATAGATGATCGCGGCTGGTCGTTTCGAAAGGCGCGCGCTGAGCCAGATGGCGAGTGCGGTCATGGGCTTTTCGCGGGTAAGCGAATAGATCGATTGACGAACACCCCACACCGTAACCGGGCGGCGCGACAAGAGGGGGGCGGCAAATTGCGCCGCCAGGTTGCCGTAATACATCCAGCCCTGGATAAGGTCAGGATCCAACCGGCGCATTAATCGAATCAATCTGACGAGGGAACCCGGCGATGGCGCGGGCGGGCGCATTCCCAGACTATAAACTTCCACGCCCAGGGCTTTAATGCGCTCGCGCAACTCACCGCCATCCCTAAGCGTGACAACTGTTGTCTGGTAACGCGCGAGATCTATACCCGACAGCAGCCTGTAGAGGTTCATCTCTGCACCGCCGACCACCAGGTCGCTGATGATATGCACGATTTTTAGCGGCTCGTTACCATTACGTCGTGCCAGGAGATCTTCCCCGGCCCTGTGGCCCGCGACTGGAAGATCCGTACTTCTTTCAATTTGAGAAACCACCATTTTCGATCTGGGTCGTCCTATATCAAGATTTCAAACTGAGCAACGGAGTGTAATGGTGGGGGTCACGCCGCTGCCGCCTCACGAAAAATTTCGGCCAACTTTTGCGAATTACCGAGCACTGAGTACTTCTCTTCTGCCAAGCGCCGGCCGGCCATTCCCATGCTTCGTCCTACCGAGCTCGAATCGAAGAGTAGCTGTAGCGCATCGTACCAATCATCCTGTGAGTTGGTGGTGATACCTATGTCGGACCCACTAACCAGACTGGCAGCAACGCCGATTCGGCTTGTGATTACCGGAATACCGACCGCCATGTAGAGCAACATCTTGAGCGCGCACTTTCCACGTGCCCACTCCGTGTCAGGCAGTGGCATTAGTCCAACATCCATACTTTGGACCAACCCGATCTCATTATTGGGTGACCAGCGCACGAAGCGTCGACTTCGCTCTGGGATACTGCTGAACCCAGGTCGTTTGTCGCAGACGACTAACAGTTGTGCGTCGTCATGTCGCTTCAGAAACGCCGCGATTGGCCCTTCGAGCGTTAGCAGGTGTGGCAGATTCGAGGAAGTGCCGATCCAGCCGATCGTCCAGGGCCCGGATTGTCTTTTCACCGGCGGCTTCCACGCGCTGGTATCGACAGAAGTCGGTACTACCCAAACTCTGGAGCAGTATTGCCGGTAGTACTCGGCAATGAATTCGTTGCCGGCGACTGTGCCGAAACTCTCAGCAGCGATACGCTCCGAAAACTTCGAGCGACCCAGCAGCCACAGGGCGTCGTCAATGTCGAAGAGTCTTCTGCTTCCCGCGAAGTGTTCAAGCGAGCGTCGGCCGGCGACCAACTCGCGTTCGAGCCATGTGACATCGGAGAAACGCGCTGCCGCTACTGCAGGCAGCCGCGCGAAGGCGGAGAGTGGGCCGGTGCGGCGCAGCGCATACTTACTGAATGGAAGTCGGCGTTCGAGGACTTCGACGCCAAGACGCTTTAACGGTGCAATGAACTGCCTGACACGAAAACGGCTTGACGGGACACGCCAGCCCGAAGTAAGTGCCGTCACTCTAATCCTATCAAGGTGTCCGTTGTCAGAATTAATCACCATTAATCACCCGCTGTACCGCCTTTATGTGTGCGCGCCGAAAGTAGTTGTGAAACTCCGCCCGCGGCCAGCACCACCAGCATCATCCAGAATGCATAACGCAACCGGTACAGCGTGCCGATGTTTGGCATTGCCAGCCCCAACGCCGTTATTCCGACGGCAACCGACAGCGTAAGCATCCAGGTCGTTAACCGTCCGCGCCCAAACCAAAGTCCCAAGAGTGCGGCAAGTTCGATAAGGTACGTCACCAGCATCTCGCCACCGCTAAGCATTCGTCCTTTCAAACCCACCAGCTCACCTGTCGAAAACCACATGCCTGGAAACGGAGCGAACATGCCTATTGCGAATGCACGCGGCAGGTAGAGTGCAATATCCCTGTCTCTGTTTAATTGCAAATCAGCGTCGATGTTCGAACCAGAAGGTGCGCACGTTGCCGCCACACGCGAGCGAACGATACGTCCACGCAAACTCCGGAAACCCCGGTCGTGGCCACCTTCGAGCTGAGCCAGAGCGAGCCTCCGCTGACACTCAGGCGTTTCGGGCTTGGCCTGGATCGCTTTACCAGCCGGCGAATCTGGATTGGGATTGCGGTACGGTCGAACCGCGAATGGGATACAGAGTGCTAAAACAAGAACCGCAGTGCCTGCCGCGGTTCCGGCCCGCAATCTTTTCTCGTAGAGCGAGCAAGCGACAACGAGCAATGCAAGTATCACGACGCTCGCGAACGCCAGCTGCCACATCTCGCGCCGGATCAACCAAATAGCGACTACAGCAACACCACCCGCGACGCCGGCTCTGAAGCCAGCGGGCAAAGTAAGGTGGACGGACAGAAGCCGTACTCCCGCGTACACGAGTGCCAGCATTGCGATGATAAAGAACTGATCTTTTAACAACTGAGTGCTGTGCAATAAGTACGATGGCCACAGCGCGACGACTCCTGCGGCAAATAACCCGGCGCGAGCGTCAAAGGTATCCACGCCCAAGCGGTAAACGAGTACGATGATTGATAAATAGCAAACCAGGTTAAGAAGTTCGGCACTAAGAATCGTATATCCGAAGAACCAGCTGAGTGCGGCAAAGGACAACGAGTAGAGTTTCGCATGCAATGGATAAGGCGCAGCGAGCCACGCACCGAATCTGCCTTGCTTGAGCTCTTCGACGAGTAGGCGCGCCTCAGTCATATAGAGCCGGCTATCAGGTGCGAAAGAGCTCGCAACTCCGTCAAGGTCGAAAAATTGCGGTAGTAGAAGGTAACGGCCGGCAACGAAAATCGCGATGGTGGTTGCAATGTGAATAAACGCGGCGGCAAGTAGAAGTCGCCAGATGTTCGCGCGCGAAGTTTTGCTACGTGAACGCGTGCTGGCCTTCAAGATTCCCACTTCGTCTTGTCTTTCGTCACTCAACAGTGTCGCCATGTTAATTACCAGGGGACCCTGCCAACAGTCTCGCCAACTGAACGCCCAACTTTCCGAGTACCGGTATGCGACGCACGCGTTCGCGCATCCTGATGGTTGCGGCTCCGTGAGACGCGATCTCGGCCTTTAGCCGACCCAGATAGGCGGCTGCCGCGCGTCCTTCCGCGGCGCCCGCGTCGTCTATCGTGTTTTGTGCACGGTATTCGGCGATTACTTCATCATAAAGTTCAACTAGTTCGCTCACCGCCGTCTCAAGCCCAGCGTCCGACCTGATTCTGCTGCTGACCTCGGTCGCGTCGGCCGCATCGTATCTTCTGATTTCCATTGCAAGTCGATCGGCATCGAGTGGCTGACTCAGCGCCCGCACTCCAAAGTTCAACGCGCGCAGCCGCTCGAGTTCAGCAGTCGTCACGAGCGGCCCCATTCCGGTTGCGTCACAGAGCACTACCGCAGTACCGACCGCCATCGCCTCTAGTGCGGCCCGTGCTTTGGCAAAAACGATGTCGTATTGGCCCAGCACTTTCTCAGGCTCAGCGCATGGTCTTCCTACGCCGGAGCCAATTACTTCAAATTCCAGGCCACCGCGCGAGCATGCCTCACGCACGATATTCAGGTGAGTCTCGTCGCTGGCGTAGTTGCTGAAGAGCAGCGCCTTTTTCGGACGGGGTGGTAGCGGGGATCGCGACTGGAAGCGATCCATGTCGACGAAATTTAGCAAAACCCTCACGCGCTCCTCGGATACGCCGCTTCGGAGCACGAGACGGTCGCGGCAAGTTTGATCGACCGCAACGTATCGCAGTATGCGCGGAAAGTGCGGTGGCTCGTCGAGCCACGATGTCCACCCGTGGCAATAGTGAATCGCAGGTGTTTTCGGGAAGTGCAGGAGGGCCATCATTGTCTCGAGATGATGGTGGCCATGGATAATGTCGGGTTGGACAGCCAGCAAGTTAAGGTCGTCAATCACGGGTACTGTGGCAGCTCGCAGTTCCCGCGCCACCTCACCCAGCACCGTACTGAACGCGATGGGCTTGTGGCCGCGCTGAAGCAGGCCGAGCGCCAGGTCGCGCACGTAAACCTCCGTGCCGGCGCGGCGATCAAGTCCGTCGTTAGCGATAAGAATATTCAAGGGCTTCACCGCCTCGCTCCCCGAACGTAATCTCGCAGGGCTTCAGCTATCGGCCGGATGTGCTCGCCGTAACTAATGATTTTTTCATAATGACCCGCTGCCACTTGTTGGCGTCCATACGACTCGTAATAAGGTTCCTCCGTAGCGAAGCGCTCACTAGCACCTTCGACTGGACGAAGACATTCGATCCGAAACGCTGACTCGCCGCTTTCTTTGATTGCCGTTTCGACCTCAGCAGCCAACTCCGGATAGTTGTTCGCTGCCGTCAGTTTTCGATTCATGGTTGCATCGTCCAACTGAAACCAAATTGCGCGATCGCATTGCCCGTCGGGGCACTGCGCGGGTCGGCCCATGAGGAAAAAGTCGTAATTACCGATCTCCTTACCGCGTTGGGCGGAGGCCATCTCGACGGCCGCGTTAAGAACCAGGCGGCAAATGTCATGCGTGGTGTTGTAGCCCTCCTCAGCGTCGCCGGCCGCGTAGTCAATCCCCTCCCGAACGAACTCGTCGGCGAGCTCGCGCGCAATCTCCGTAAAGAACAGGCAATCGTGCCGCAGTATCGCCTGATAAACACCCTGATCTGTGAAGCGCCCAAACATTGCTCCAGTCGTCGCGTCAACATCATTGAGAATGCGGGCGGTTGATCCGAGTCGCGAATGTCCGGTGCGGCCGGACCCGTCAGTCATCACGTAAACCCGGGGCCGGGTCGATTCCAGCCAACCATAAACGCGCAGCTCGTGGCCGGGATGCGCGACGACCAACGCGCCTCTTTTAGTATTTAAGGGCTGCATAGGAGACTTAATTATTGGTGGGGCTTCAATACCTCAAGACTTATGGAAGTCGCTCCAATAGCCAGGGTGGAAACAATCTCTTTGTATCGTAGTGCAGGTCTTTCATTAACAGCCAGCACGCAAAACCTGTCCCCGTAACTGACGACGCGGCACCCACGACCAGCCGCCAATACACGCCATCGAACGAGAAGGAAGCAAAAGTGCCCAATACTATTCCGCAAAATCCGCAAGCGACTGACGTTAGCACACTCCGTCCCACTGTGCGTGCCGTCTCCGGGACAGCCACATTGAGCAGACGCAAACGCATGATAAGCGCGAGAGAATAAACTATCACACCTGTCCAGGCTGCGCCTGTTACGCCTAGCAATAATACGAGCGGGTAGATGATGGCGACGAAGAGAGCGGCTTCAAAAAGTTTTCCTCGTGCTACCAGCTCCGGACGACCGATCCCCAGCAGTAGTGAGGAAATAACCAGCACGATACCGCGTACAAAACCGAGAACAGAAAGTATCTTCAGCGCCGTGCCCGCCAGCGCCCACTTTTCTCCATACATGACTGCCACGAGCTCCTCCGCGCATACCCAAAGCATCGCGGTGATGACCGCGAGTACAGCGGCACTCCAGGCGAAAACTTTCGCGAACGCGTCAGCAATCTTTTCGGGCCGCTCCGCGCTCAGCTCGGCGTATGCCGGCAGGGTCACCTTGTTGAAAACATCGGCTACGGCAATCGATGACATGCTAATAACGTTGTAGGCGAGAGCGTATGCTCCGAGCGCCGCCGCGCCAAGTAACCGGCCTACTACTATGTTGTCTGCCGTTGTTGTGATGTAGGCAGCGATGCCGATTACGAGCGCGTGTTTACCAAACCCAAAGATGCGGCTCAGTGCACTTCGTGCCAGGGCCAACCGTGGCCAACGCGGGAAAAGAGCGTAAGAGGTAAACACACCCGCGGCCGCGCCTATGAGTTCTCCCCACACCAACGCCCACACGTCCCTCCTCACGAATACAGCGAGCAGTATGCTGGCGAGCGCAGTGATCGTGAGCGTTATCGATTCGTGCCAGAGAATCTTTTTGAAGCTGAGCTGCCTTCGCAGAATGAAGAGACCAATGTTCTGCAAACCCTGGATTATTAGAACTGCTCCGAAGACGGGGAGGACTACTCGCAGCTCGTCCACACCGTAAAATCTCGCGGAGGAAGGCGCTGCCAGGGTCAGTACAACGGCCATCGCGATGCGTTTGACTATTTCAACAGTCCAGGCCGTGTCCAGATGTAGGCCTAGTGCGCCGCTGTTAGAATATCGCGAGGCTATGACTGACTGTTCAAGACCGAGGCGGGTCAGCGCTTCGAACGCGCCCACGACCGTGACCGCCATACTGAAGACGCCGAAGTCGTCAGGCACCAGCAATCGTGCAAGTATGATCGCGCGGACAAAACCGATGATCCGACCCGCGAGGGCGGACGACGCCATCCAGCGTGCGCCACTCAGCGTTCTGTCAGTCAGCGAATAGTCCATTAGGCAATCTTCATTATTAATCTCGAAACCACATCATTGAAAGCTACAACTGTCTCGCCGAAGGACTCTGCTCAGCTCCAACACGCGCCAATGCCCATTGTGGTCGGCGTTGGCCGCTCCGGCACAACGCTGTTGAGATTAATGCTCGATGCACACCCCAACCTCGCGATGACGCACGAGACCGGCTTCATCCCCTCAATGCAGGGTCTCAGTTCCCCTCTACACTTGGGTTTTTACTCGAGATTGAAAACCGCGGTCCGGGGCCACGGGTGGACCCAGAGTCTGCGCGAAGAGTTTATTCGGTTGCTGACCAGTCAACCGAATTGGAATGACTTTCACATACACCGAGAACAGCTTCGCGAGTCGCTGACACAACTTGAACCATTCAACATTTCTGATGGATTAAGAATTTTTTTTCGCCTTTACGCCGCGCGCTTTGATAAGCCGCGTTGGGGAGATAAGACGCCGAACTACTGTCTTCACCTGGGAACCATTGCGCAGATTCTGCCTGAAACACGATTTATCCATATCATTCGCGACGGCCGTGATGCCTCCCTTTCTGTTCGCGGGCTGCACTTCGCCCCGGGCCACGACATGGAGACCCTCGCGTCGCACTGGGTAAGTACTATTACCGCTGCCCGGCTTCAATCGCGCCGCTGCTCCCACTACCTTGAAGTCAGGTATGAGGATCTTGTCCTTGATACAACAACAGTTCTGCGAAAGATCTGCGCGTTCACCGAGTTAGATTACGATGCAGGTATGGAGGAGTACTACAAGAGTGCGCCTCTACGTATCAGCGAGCTTGAACCGACGCGCGACCGCCGCGGAAATATCCTGGTCACTCGCGAGACGCGCCAACAAACAAACCGATTGACGACGCAACCGCCGCGGCCTGAACGGGTCGCTCGCTGGAAATCGGAATTGACTGAAGATGAGCGCGCAACATTCAAAAGGATCGCGGGGGCATTGCTGGAAGACCTGGGTTATGAAGTGTGACGCGTGACGTTGTCACTTTGATGTTTTCCCTCACCTAAACTCCTTGTCGTCCGCCGATGGTCCATAGAGGGCGGGAACCTTCGCGCCCATCAAACGCAGATAGACCGTCATTTGTCCGCGATGATGAGACCAGTGATTAATTGTGTCTTGAATCATCAAATGGCGAGAATCCTCCGCGACCACGTGTCCGCCGGCAAGCAATCGCCAGGAAGTCATCAAATGCTCGTCGGTGGTTTGCTCGAATGCCGAACGAGCCTGGCCCGCCGCCTTATCAAGCGCTTGCAATAACTCAGCGCTGGTGTCCATTCGCTTCTGTTCCATTTTCGGACCGTTGACCGGTGCTATATCCAACTCATCCTGATTAATCTCCAGGGCGATCCATGAAGGAATAGTCGCCACCATGTTTGCCAGATATCCAAAGACCATCGACTTCTCGTGGGGTTTCCAGTCGTACTTGCCCTCGGGCGTCTGCTCCAAAGCGCGGCGCGAACGCCCTACCTCACGATCAAATTCTGCCAGCAAAAACTCTGTTAGCTTCATCTTCTTTACCTCATCTGAACGATTGGCTCAGTATCAAACTTCTTTCTTGTGTTGCCACCAGCCCAGTCAAAAAATAGAATGCGATTAGTCCCATTGATCAACGAGAACCTGTCTTACCCATATGAACATATTCGCGTCAGTTTGTGGCCGAGAGTGGCAGAATAGAACAGACCAACTAAACTCGCCAGGCTTTCGATTCTGAATCTTCGAAACGCGGATCAAATAATTGGCTGAAACTGAAGTCTTAATCATTGGTTGCGGAATCGCCGGCGCCACCGCGGCGATCCGGCTCGCGCGCAACCCTCAGCGGCGTATCACAGTCGTTACGCGAGCGACTGACCCACACGAATCAAACACACGTTACGCTCAAGGCGGCATCATTGGCCGCGGTCCCGACGATAACGCCGAGCTGTTGTTGGCCGACATACTGGCTGCGGGCGCCGGGGCCAGCTCGCCATACGCGGCGAAGATCCTGGCCGATGAAGGCCCGCCGCTTTTGCATGAGATTCTCGAGGAAACAAGTGGGGTCGTATTCGATCACGACGCTACTGGTGAACCGGTCTGGGGCAATGAAGCAGCTCACGCGCGACGGCGGATTCTGCATGTCGGCGATCTGACTGGCCAGGCAATCATGTCGGGATTGGTCGCTGCTATGCGCCGGTATCCGAACATAACCATTGAGACTGATCTAACTGCGGTCGACCTAATCACTTTTCCACACCATTCGCGCGATCCGCTGGACACCTATCAACCGATCTCATGCCACGGTTGTTATCTTTTTGATCGCAAAGAAAAAACGGTGCATCGTTATCTTGCAGACGTAACCATTCTCGCCACCGGCGGACTCGGCCGTATCTATCGCAACACCACCAATCCCACAGGCGCGCGCGGTGATGGGCTGGCAATGGCCCATCGTGCAGGCGCGCGAATCGCCAACGCAGAGTATGTTCAATTCCATCCGACCGCACTGAAAGTTCCCGGCGCAGAGGGAATGCTCATTAGCGAAGCTGTCAGAGGTGAAGGGGCCGTATTGCTCACACCGGACGGTCGAGCATTCATGGCTGATTACGCTCCGGAATGGAAAGACCTTGCTGCTCGCGACATTGTGGCCCGTGCAATTCATCATGAGATGGAAACTCATGGTTACTCTCACGTCATGCTCGATATCGCATCGCACATGAGTGCGGAAGATATTCGTCAACGCTTTCCTTACATTTACGCGCAATGTTTGAAAGTCGGATTCGATATCACGCGCGAGCCAATTCCAGTAGTCCCTGCTGCGCATTACTTCTGCGGTGGAGTTCTGGTTGACGAATGGGGACGGTCCAACATCGAGAACCTTTTCGCGGTTGGCGAAATCAGTTGCACCGGCGTGCATGGCGCGAATCGATTGGCGTCAACTTCTTTGTTGGAAGGATTAGTATGGGGAGATCGTGCGGGGAGATACATTGAGGAAACATGGACGACCACCCGTGACACGCCCAGGCACACAACGTTGAAGGACGTTCCGTCGTGGGATGAAAGTGATCTGACCGCTGAACCTGATCCGGCCCTGATTCAGGGCGACATGCAAACGATTCAAAACATCATGTGGCACTACGTCGGACTAGTGCGCAACGACGAACGATTGTCACGAGCCATTCGCGAACTGCGGCATCTTTGGAACGAAATTGAAACTTTCTATAGAACTACGAAACTTTCGGACGGATTGATCGGGTTACGAAATGCTGTAGAAGTTGCTCTGATTATCGCGCAAGCAGCGCAACACAATCGTCAAAGTCGCGGTTGTCATTATCGGAGTGATTCGGTCGAGTCGGAGGGTGACCGTTTGATCTAGCGAGGACGATCTAGTGATTAGTTGCATTGAGCGAGCTATACGGTTCAACCGGGAAACCAGGCTCGAATGTCTCAAGAGTGTTCGCTTTAGCCATTAACCATACGGAAATATTACGCTGCGCCCGCGCTTGGTCCCGCAGCCGGGTAGCTTCTTCCACGTTTCCCTGATCGAGTAGCTTACCAGCCACTTTAAGCATGGTGGTGGACCGTTTGAGAGCCTCCATGGCCTTCTCTCGTAAACCTATTTCCTCGCTGTTTTCCCGCATAACTCGCTTCAACCCGTTTTGTTACCGTTCAGTAATTTGTCTACCGCTTGGTTATTCGCAAGGCCCATACCGCAAAAGAAAAGGGGAACTCGACGAGTTCCCCTTTCGGATGCATTTCTTTTGCGTGTTTATTGCGTTTGTTACGTAGCGGACACGCTCACATACTTTTCGATGATCCGCGTGATCGCGTCTTTACTGGTGGCTCCCACCACGCGCTCGACTTCTTTTCCTTCACTGAAAAGAATCAACGTCGGGATCCCTTTGATACCGAACCGTTGCGCGCTAGCCGTGTTGTCGTCAACGTTTAACTTGACCACAGTCGCGCTGGACGCGAATTCGGATGCGATCTGATCGATGATCGGTCCGATCATACGGCAGGGCGCACACCACTCAGCCCAGAAATCTACCAGCACAGGTTTGGCTGACTGCAAAACATCCTGTTCAAAAGAACTGTCTGTTATGTGTTTCACTTGCTCACTCATTTGACCCTCTTCTTTTCCCTTGTTCATAAACTATTGATAACAGGACAGGCTGCAAAGCCTGTCTACACTTTTAGGCACTATTGGCGATGTCCCTCGATGAAGCTCTTCAGGACACGCGCCCGCGATGGATGGCGGAGTTTGCGCAGAGCCTTGGCTTCAATCTGCCGGATGCGTTCCCGCGTTACGTTAAAGTCCTGGCCCACTTCTTCCAGGGTACGCTCGTGTCCTTCCCGATCCAGACCAAACCGCATCCGGATAACGCGCTCTTCGCGCGGACTCAACGTCTGCAACACGTCTCCAGTAATCTCCCGGAGATTCGAAGTGATGACGCGCTCAGCCGGACTGGTGCTCGACTTGTCTTCGATCAAATCACCAAGCTGTGAGTCACCGCTCTCGCCGATTGGCGTTTCCAAAGATACCGGTTGTTGCACAAGCTTACGGGCCTTGCTCACCTTCTCCACCGACATGCCCATCTTCTTGGCGATTTCTTCCGTAGTTGGTTCACGTCCCAACTCGCGCACCAGCTCACGCGAAGTGTTTCGAAGTTTGTTAATAACTTCGATCATGTGCACCGGAATACGGATGGTTCGCGCCTGGTCCGCGATGGCCCGCGTGATCGCCTGGCGAATCCACCACGTTGCGTACGTCGAAAACTTATATCCGCGGCGCCACTCAAACTTGTCGACGCCTTTCATCAAACCGAGATTGCCTTCCTGAATAAGATCGAGGAATTGCAGCCCACGGTTTTGGTACTTCTTGGCAATTGAAACCACCAGGCGCAGGTTGGCCTCGGTCAGCTCATGCTTCGCTTGTGCCGCTTGAGCCTCACCAGTCACGATCATTTGATGTGAACGCTTGATGTCGAGCGGCGAAACGAACTGCTCGGTTTCAATGTCCTTCAAACGCCGCTTGGCCGCGGAAATCTGTTTCTTGATTTCCTTGACTTCATCAGCCTTAATCCGCTTTTTCGTCAGCTTTGCGTTGTACGCCTCAATGTCGCGTTCCAGACTGCGTGTTTCTTTGTGAACATTCGCGATAGCGCCGATCAAACGTTGACGAACCGCTTCCTTAAGATGAAGTCCGGAGATTTCCTGGACGATCTCGAGGCGCGTCCGCGCCAACTTACGACGCAACCGGATTAACTTCTTCGAGGGCTTGCCTCGACGCAGTTTCTGTTCGGCACGCATCTGCCCGAGCTCTTTAATGCCGCGCTTGTAGAGCTTGCTGATATTTTGAATGCCTTCGATGGTCCATGCCAGGTACTCTTCTGTCTTGTCCTCGTGTTCTTCGGTCTCCATCTGGTCCGAAAACACCACGACGTCTCGAATACCGATTGTGCCGGCCGCCAGATCAGCTCCGACTTTCAATAATTCTGCGACTGCGACGGGCGAACGCGTGATTCCCTTTTGGGCGCGCTTCTGGCCCCACTCGATGCGCTTGGCAATCGACACTTCCTGTTCGCGCTTGAGTAGCGGCACTACCCCCATTTCGCGCATGTAGACGCGAACGGGGTCGGAAGTCTTGTCCAATTCGCCCGCAGAGAGATCGAGCTCCATCTCTTCGGGTGCGTCTTCGTCTTCGGGTCGCGCTGCGGCGGAGGATGCTTCACCGATCACCGGTTCATCGGTTTCGGTCCCGGCGATTCCGGCAGTCGCGAGCTTTTCCAGGACCTCATCGATGTCTTCGATGGACACCGCATCTTCAAGGTCCTCATGAGCGCCCGAAAAACTAGGCTTGACTGAATCCATCGGCTCAACGCCGTCCTGATCTTTCTGAAGCCTGCTCAATTCAAGTCCATCCTTTCATGCGAGTTCAAGAATTTGTCGCGGGAGTCTCGCAGCGCCAACCCTCGACCATATTCAAAATACGAGCGCTATCGCTCGCTAGTTTCTGACTGCTAATACCTGTGCCCTGGTTCCGTTCTTCTTCTTCACCACATCGGTATTCGCGCAGGGTCGTAACTGGGCGACCATGTCTCGAATGGTGATGTTTGACAGTACGCGCTCCACGGCTGAATCCACTTCGCCCAACACATTGTTAAGCACAGTTCCTATGTTCACACCCACCGGGCAACGTCTGCTGGGCGGATGACGATGTAACGAAAAAACGCCCGGGCTTTCGACCGCTCGGTAGATGTCCAGTAATGTAATTTTTTCGGGGTCTCGCGCCAGGCGTGATCCACCAAAGGCGCCGGTTTGGGAAACTACCAATTTCGACTCGGCCAACTCGCATAACATGCGCCGGATTACGACTGGGTTCGTATTGACGCTTTCAGCAACTTGCTCTGATTTGAGGGATTCCTCATCCGCCCAAGCCATGAGCGTAAGGACGTGAACTGCTACGGCAAATCGGCTACTCGTCGACATCTATATTTAAATACCGGTATTCGTCTGTAACCAATATAGTTACAGTTGGGCATTTTGTCAACACTCACGACGACTATGAACGGCTCAGGGCGGCCCGCCTTGCATCCTGAACTGAATCCGCACATTCAGTGCATTAGCGCCAATTCCTGTCCGAACTATTCTGATGCATAATAAGCCAAAAAAGTTGGCGGAATTCACGGGTCTCTGGGAATTAAATGCCTTAAAACAAAAGGGTTCCCCTCTTTTAACGTATTTGGGCATGAACGTTGCTCCAATTCGCAGTGTTCCAGGAGTTCTGAAGACTTGCGGTTTAACTTACAAAGGAGAAACACCTTATGTTGTGGACGATACTTGTGATCTTGCTGGTCATCTGGTTGATCTCGTTTTTGGGCGGTTTTGTAACCAGCAACTTGATTCACTTAATTCTGGTAATCGCGCTGGTAATTCTAATCATCAATCTCGTTTCGGGCCGACGCGCCGTCTAGACGCGCTAACGTCCACTATTCCCCTTCACTATTGAAGGGCGACGAGTCATTCCGCTAAACACGGAGACTAAGTTAGGAGCACTGCCATCACTGGCGGCGTCTTCTAAACACGCTTTGGCTTCGAGCCAAAGCATTGTCCACAGCAGGCAACGCTTCTTCGCAAGGGGGAGCGTTGCCTCATGTGGCTTAAAAGGGGTGTGCATATGGCAGCGAGAACGTCAGCGCGGAAATCCGGAAAAAAGAAAAGTGGAGCAAAAAAGGGTGGTAAACGTTCTTCGCCTGGCATTTTGAAAAAGGCGAAGAAGACGCTTAAGGCTGTGTTAGTCGGCGCTGCTGCAGGTGCGGCCAAAGGCGCCGTCTCGGGCGCAGCTGAAGCGGGTAGCAAGGCAACAGGGATTGGCGACGCCCGCTCAGGGGGGAAGAGTCCGTCTAAGGGCATCAATCCAGTTCAGCACTCAGAAGGCAAGTCAGCAAAAAAGCGGCCTGCTAAAAAGTCCGCTAAAAAACGTTAACCTTAATTGTGTAAGCGCGGGTGCTCGGGCCAAAAAGAGACTCGAGCGCCTGCGTCAATTTTCACCGCTAACTCTCTGACACGGAGGCACTAGACCCACCCAAATGAGCGGAAACGCGATGTTGTTAATTCCCGTGTCAATAGTTTAGTTGCCGTCTGAATCACAATTCGGAATATTCTGGGAAAAGGGCGTCATCTCGTTAGAGAGGTGACGCCCTTTTTATTTCTTGGGAGAAGTGAGATTTAATCAATTTACTCTCATCATCCGCCCGCCTTCTTCTTCGGATTCCAACCGCCGTAACCGTTCTTCGGTTTTCGATTGTTCGGCTCGTACCGCGTACAAATCATCGCTGAAAAGAGCTATCTTCCGATTAACCATAGAAAGTTCGTCCTTAACTTCCATAATTGCTGCCAGTGCCTTTTCCCAAATAGGTTTAGTATCAAACCCGCGTTCCTGAATCTTCGACTCGACACGCTGTAAACGTGAGTCCATAGCCTCGATCTTGATTAAGACCTGATCAAGTACCTCTCGATCCGTTCTAAAAGTTTTGGTTTCTTCCTCACTCATCGTACTACCCTAAACCAAAAGTCTCCCGATAAAACGATCTAGTCCAGTCGCTTGGTTGCACTGTGTAAGTACCGCCGTCCGATAGATAAAACACAGTTATCCAGTCGTCTTCTGCTGGGGCCGGGCGATAAGGATTGAAGGCCGGTTTTTTTGCCTCAATTCTTGCTACCTGGTCGCCGTTGAGTACAACAATTCCATCGGGGAGATTTATCGTAAAGTTAGTGTTAAAGGGTTTGCTCGCCACGCGCATAAGATACTCCTGCCCGTAAAACCGCTCTAGTCACAAAACGTTCAAAACCCAACAAATCGCGTTTCCGCTCATTTGGGTGTGTCAAGTGCATCATTGTCAACTTTCTGCTACCACCGACAACCCATCGCTGATAAAATCCCCGTTTCTAAAATTCAACTAAGGAACAACGTATGCCCGAACAACGCGGTAAACAGGCGACCGCAGAAGTAAAGTCAGAGTGGACTCGCGCCTATCAGATCTATTTGCGCGCTCCGGGAGACCGTTACGACAAGAAGAAAGACCGCACTGCCCGCATAGATTCCGTGGCCCAGGAATTAAGGTTGACTCGAAAACAGGCCAAACGCCGAGTAAGAAACTACGAGGCTTGGCAACGAAACATAAAAAAGGGCTTGGTCGAGCCCTAGAACTTCCGGCGCCGCCCCTGGATTTTTATCGAATAGCCCCACGAAACCACAGATGACTAAATTAGCCGCCCGGCATGTCCTTGAACTTGACGGGCTGCGTGGTATTGCGATCATCGTGGTGCTCATCCACCACCAACTCACTACCTTCTCTCTCACGGGTGGCTTTCTCGGGGTAGATCTATTCTTTGTACTAAGTGGGTTTCTGATCACCGGATGGCTGCTCAGCGAGTTTGAGCAGACTGGCTCGATTTCCATCCCCAGCTTTTACATGAGACGCGTGTTGCGACTCGGCCCTGCGCTCGCACTCTATCTAATTGCCTGCGTGATCGTCGCCTACCACACGCAGCAGATAACCGTCCAAAGACAATTGAAATTGATCGCGTATGCCTTGTTGTATTCCACCAACTGGCGTATGGCCTTCGATTGGGATCCGGTGCTCGATCCGACCGCGATTATCTGGTCGCTATCGATCGAAGAGCAGTTTTACCTGGTTTGGCCCCTGCTGTTGTTTGCCTGTTTAGCGCTGCGACTCAAACGGAAGTTCATTTCGCTGGGACTGGTGGCGGTGATCGTCGCAATTTGTCTGCACCGTAATGCTCTTTTAACTGAAGGCACAACTCTCACACGGTTGTACTACGGCACCGACACGCGCGCTGATGCTCTCCTCGTCGGCTGTTTGACTGCGGTAGTTCCATTGCAACGCATCACCAGGAGTTGGTTTGTACGCGCGCCGGCAATAGTTGGCGCCGGCTTGTTTCTTTATTTAACGACGGCGGTGAAATTTACTGACGAGTGGTTGTATCGAGGCGGTTTCACGCTGATAGCTGTGATAGCGGGATTGGTGATAGCAGTCGCAGCAAACGCTCCACCGCGCCCGCTTTCAATAGCGTTGCGTTGGTTTCCCTTGCGCTGGTTTGGAAAGATTTCTTACGGCCTATACCTCTGGCACTGGCTGGTGATTCAAACTACAACTCTTTATTTCTTCGGTTATTGGGAGTCGTGGGCTAAGCTTATGCTCGCGATAGGAATCTCAGCAGCGTCGTATTATCTGGTTGAGGCGCGCTTTAACAAACTGAAGACCCGATTTACCTCTCGCGGATCAGACTCAACTGCACCTTCCCTGACCGCTTCTGCTGAAGTGGCTGTTCAGCCCCTGGCGGCGTCAGCGACTCACTAATGTCTAGCCACTGGGAGGTGTTGGCAGTAACACCTTTTGTCCCGTCTTTATTGAAGCCCAGTTTGTGATGTGAGGGTTCAACTCGCGTATTCGTGCAGGTGTAGTTCCGTAACGTTGAGCGAACCGGTTTATCGAATCACCCGGGCCCACGATGACTTCAACCGTCCCGGGCACTGGACTTGTCGCTGTAGCGGGTGAAGCCGTCGCTACTGGAGTAGCCGGTACAACAATTTTCTGTCCCGGCTGAATTGTCTCCCACCGGGCAACGGTTGGATTCGAATCCCTTATCGCTTGTTCAGGCACGTTGTACTGCTGGGCCAGCTTCCTGAGCGAATCACCGGCTTGCACAACATGATCGGTGACACCTGGAGTTGCAGTCGCAACCGGAGATGCAGTTGGCTGCGGCGTGGGAACAGGAGCTTGTGCAGCTAATTGTGCGGGCCCAGCAACCAGTCTTCTCATCAAACGAGACTGAAGCCAGGCCCCTAAAAACCCACCGCCCAATCCAACCACTAAAACTATGCCCGCTACTTTCATTAGGAGCGAGCGATGCGCATCTGGATCGGTCGCCGCCGCGCTTTTGACCTCATCATCATCATCTTCTTTCGCAGGCGGGACACCAGTGGCAACACTCATTTTCAGCAGTTCGCTTTGCAGACCCAACACGTCCGCCTTGTCAGCTTTGCCTTCAACCAACGCAGCGAAGGCGCTCATCTTTTCGTCCAATTCGAGAAAATCGATCGAACCAGCCTTCCCACGCACTTCTTCCCTGACGGACGCAATTTGTGCAGCAAGACGATCCTCCACTCGCCGCAATGGTTCGTCGAACGTTGCAACTGGCGAGTCGACCGTTTGCCGCTGGGCTTGCGTCAGCGCATCAACGCGCGCTTCCAGAGCTGCGACTGCTCTCGTCAGGTCGAACACCATCGGGTCAACGTAACGCTCGTAGGGTCCTGTGATTACCAGGACCGTGCGATCGTCTTTGCTGGTAACGCTCGCCTTCATTAATGCGTCGCGAATTGCCTTGGCATCAGCCAGTCCTTCCAGCCGGCTGCTCAGAATTTGCGCGTCAAGCGAGGAAGTCACGCCCGCTGTCATCACCAATGCAACATCCTCGTCGTCCAGCGTGAAGCTTTGCACCGATTCAGTCAGCGGCGATTCCAGAGATGTGCGTCCCAGTTTTTGCAGACTATTTTCGGGGGGCGGTCCAAGCGTAGTCACCTTCCCTGAATTCCAGGTGCGGATAGCGATGTTTCCGCACAACAGGTAATTCAGCCGATTACCACTCACCAAACAGAAAACCGCGCTGCCGACGAGTTGTGGTCCTCCCGCCTGCTCGCGCAGGTTATAAAGAAAATTATTGATTTCTTTGGCAAGGAAGCCGAGAAACAGATCCGCTGAGAAGCGGGACAGCGAGACAAACGAATTAACGATGGTCTCCAGTTTTCCTTTCAGCGTGGCATTGAGATTGGCGAAGTCGTGACTGTCGAAATCGATGACTGCAAAAAAATGGCCTCGAGGTGTTTCGAGGTCAAAACTGAAGTCTTCGTTTTGTGTCTTCGATTCATGTTTGAGTGAATCGGAAGAAAAATTCATGGGCAATACTCCTCCTAATGCCGCGCACGTTACCACGAACCGATCAAATGCGAAATACACTTTTTAATCCAGGCACTTCGTCCCCGTCAGCCTGCGGTGGTAATCGTGGGGTTCAGAGTTCAAGCTCCAGGTTGCGGCTTCGCAACCGAGCAACCTAAAGGTTGAACTCTTAACGTCTCCGCGACCCATGTGCGGACTTCGTTATGCCGCCGCTTTGCAACAAGGTCCATGCTGGTTACAATTCAGCCATTCCCCAACGGACCAGTTCAACACAACATCAGCGGCCAGCGGAGGTCAAGCATGAAGTTTATCTGTCGTAGTCGTCATCTGTTCCTGGGAACGTTTCTTATTTTGAGTGTTGGTCTCGCAGTTTTGTCATCTTGCTCGAGAGGTCCAAACATGTCAGGTGGTCAGGCAACTGCAGCCGAAGCGGACAAGTTCATCGCGGACGCCGAACAGCGACTATTTGATCTCAACATCAAATACTCGCGAGCTGATTGGGTCAAGAGCACATTTATCACGGACGACACGGAAGCAATTTCCGCTGAAGCCAACAAGCAGGTGATTACGGCTGCGACGGAACTCGCCGAACAGTCAAAACGTTTTGACGGTTTGCAGTTGTCGCCGGATACAGCGCGCAAGATCAAACTATTGAAGCTGGCGCTGGTTTTACCGGCGCCCAAGGATCCCGCCGAGCGCGACGAGATAACGAAACTGGCTGCCTCACTCGAAGGTGACTACGGCAGAGGTAAGTATTGCCCGGACGGTGATCAGGGAAAATGCATGGGCATTGACGAGCTGGGCCAGCTGATGGCGACCAGCCGCGACCCGGAAGAATTAAAGCGCGTTTGGGTGGGTTGGCATCAGATCTCGAAACCCTATCGCAAGAACTATCAGCGCTTCGTTGACCTGAGCAACAAAGGCGCCAAGGAAATGGGCTTCGCCGACACCGGCGCGATGTGGCGTGCGAAGTACGACATGGAGCCGGACGCTTTCGCCGCGGAGATGGAGCGCCTCTGGAACCAGGTCAAACCTCTTTACGATTCACTCTACACATACACGCGCCGAAAACTGTCGGAGAAGTATGGACCGAGCGTCGTGCCTCTCGACAAACCGATTCCCGCGCACCTGCTGGGCAATATGTGGGCGCAGCAGTGGGGCAACATTTATCCACTTCTGGCGCCGCCAACCGGCGACCGAGGTTTCGATTTAACTGCAACCCTAAAACAACGAAACACCGATCCCAAGCAGATGGTCCGGTACGGCGAAGGATTTTTCACCTCATTAGGCTTCGAAGCGCTACCGCAAACATTCTGGGAACGTTCGCTCTTCAGCAAACCAGTCGATCACGATGTGGTTTGTCATGCCAGCGCGTGGGACATCGACTTTGAAAAGGACGTCCGGTTGAAGATGTGTATCCAAATCACTGAAGAGGAATTCTCAGTGATCCATCACGAGTTGGGACACAACTACTATCAGATGGCATACGCGCAGCAGCCATTCCTTTATCGCGATAGCGCCAACGATGGTTTCCACGAAGCCATCGGTGACACGATGGCATTGTCTGTGACGCCGCCTTATCTGAAGCAACTGGGCCTGATTAACGCTGTGCCGGATGCGAGCGCCGATACGGGATTTCTATTGCAGCGAGCACTCGACAAAGTAGCCTTCCTGCCCTTTGGTTATCTGGTTGACCAGTGGCGTTGGAAGGTGTTCTCAGGTGAAGTTGGTCCTAACGATTACAACCGCGCATGGTGGGAACTACGCGAGAAGTATCAGGGTGTTTCTGCTCCGGCGCCGCGCACAGAAGAAGACTTTGATCCAGGTGCGAAGTACCACGTGCCGGCTAACGTTCCATACTCGAGATACTTCCTGGCACACATCCTTCAGTTCCAGTTTCATCGCGCACTTTGTCGCGAAGCTGGGTTCCAGGGTCCGCTTTACCAATGCTCGATCTATGGCAACAAGAAAGCGGGCGAGAAACTAAAAGCTATGTTGGCGATGGGTGTGAGCAAACCCTGGCCTGAAGCATTGAAAGCGATGACCGGCGAAGACAAGATGGATGCGACCGCAATCATCGATTACTTTGCACCGTTGAAGACGTGGCTGGATACTGAAAACCAGAAGGCAGCAGCCGCACCGGCGGACTAAAGAGCAGAAGCGGAGGGCAGAAAGCAGAACGCAGTAAGCAGAAGGCAGAAGGCGCACTGAGTCGCCGTCGAGGATCGCTTATACCTCTGACCGGCCGTTGCGTTCTGCGTTCTGCTTTCTGCTTTCTGCTTTCTGCCTTTTCAGCTCTTGCGCTTGATCACATCGGCTTGCATGAAGGTTTGAACTACTTCGGGTGGCCAATGGCGATGCTCCCGGCTTTCACGGACTGTCGCGCGATTTACTCGCATTATGTCGGTGGTGCTGAGCGGCAGTTTCCCTAAAACTGTTCTGGACTGCGGCTGAGGAGTGGGACTGACCGAAGTCAGCCAGCCGTCAAAAAACTCGTTGAATGAAGACGCAGTCTTCGCGGGCTGATTTTGTTCCGGCGTGGTGGGAACCAGAGATAAAGAGGCTTGCTTGCGTGCGAATTGTTTCATAATCGATAGGGGATCATCTTTAAAGAACTCCTAATCACACGCAATTTCCAATTCCTGCAACCAACCGTTAGTCTCCGCGATCTGATTTTTCCTGTTCCAGGGCCTCAATCTTTTCTGCATGCTTTTTCGTGGTGTGCGTGCGCAACCGCGTAAACTCTTCCTGTAACGCCGACAATTCTTCGTCGGTTAGGCCTTCCAAGTTCACCAGGCGGGTTCTGGCTCCGCTGACCCCTCTAATCAACTCGTCCAGTTTGAGATGGATTGCCAGCGCGTCGCGGTTTTGGGTGTTCTGAATCAGAAACACTGCAAGATAAGTGAAGACGGTGGTTGCCGTATTGATGATTAGTTGCCACGTGTCTGAGTAGTCAAAGAAGGGCCCGGCACCCGCCCAGATCATGATCAGCAGGACGTTAGCAATAAACATCCATGGGGCGCCTAGCGCGTTAGCCATCGCGATCGAAAATTTCCGGAATAAGTCTCTCATAATGATTCTCCGTCGGTGGTCATACGAAACCGCGTGACTTCATCGCCCGATAGCAGCAATGAGACCAAGTCACGCGGTAACAAGTGTCGGCGGGGAAAGACCCGAGAACACATTCGTCCTACGATACCAACCGTTGCACCTTAATGATTTAGAAGTGTTTATTACTTCGCCGGCGTACTTATGTTCACGTCAACCTGCTTGTTGCCTCCGAACAGGCGTCCGCCGAACATGAATAGCGCGACGACGACTATGATCACGAAAATGACCAACACCGCGACTACTCCTGCACTACCACCACCACCGTTGTCTCCCATAATGTTCTCCTTTGAATTAGGCTGCTGTAGTTTCCCCACCCAGAAGTGTTAATACCTCCCCGGTGACGTAACTCGAATCAATTTCTGAAGCAAAATAAACAAACGCAGGGGCAATCTCCTCGGGCTGCGCCGGTCGTTTCATCGGCGTGTCCGCTCCAAACTCAGCTACATCCTTGGCGTCTTTGTCTGACGGATTTAAAGGCGTCCATACTGGACCGGGCGAAACACAATTCACTCGAATACCTTTCTCCACAAGATTCTGTGCGAGCGATTTAGTGAAGGAATGGATCGCACCCTTGGTCGAAGCGTAATCGAGTAAATGTTTGCTGCCTTCGAGTCCCGTAATTGAGCCGGTGTTTATGATCGCACTTCCCTTTTCGAGGTGCGGAAGCGCGGCTTTGGTCATATAAAAGTAGCCATAGATGTTCGTCTTGAAGGTGCGGTCCCACTGCTCCTCAGTAATCTCTTCGAGACTTTCCTGGTGCTGCTGAAACGCAGCGTTGTTGACGAGAATGTCCAGCTTCCCAAGTTTGTCGATGGTCTTTTCCACGGCACGTCGTGAGAAGGCAGGCTTCTGCACGTCACCTGCAATAGCGAAGGCCTTGCGTCCCTCGGCTTCGATCGCGGCAACCGTTTCCTCTGCGTCCCTTTTCTCAGCGGGCAAATACGTGATTGCTACGTCGGCGCCTTCCCGCGCAAACAACACAGCCACCGCGCGTCCGATTCCTGAGTCACCACCGGTGACCAGCGCCACCTTTTTCTTAAGCTTGTCGGCGCCTTTGTAATGCGGCGCCTCATAACGAGGACGCGGATCCAGTTTCCATTCGAGACCGGGCTTGCGTTGGTGCTGTGCGGGCATCGGAGATTTAGGCTCCTTGAGTTGCCCCATCTCTTTCCCGCGTGTTGCCCTTTTGCTCGGCGCTCGTTTTGATGTTGTCTTACGTTTAGTCGGCATTTGCTAATTTCGCTACTTCTTCCTGGAAGTCTTGCCTCCACTCCTCTTCGCGGCTTTCTTTTTGCCCGATTTCTTTGCGGCTTTCTTGCCGCCTTTTTTGGAAGCGCTCCTGGTCGTCTTCTTACCTCTCCCGGAACCGCTCTTCTTGCCGCCCCCGGTTTCCTTGTTCACGGTTGCCCATGCGCGAGCTTCGGCTTCTTTTTTCGATACGCCTTTCTTCTCGTAACCTTCCTCAATATGTTCGGCCTGGCGCTTCTGTTTGTCGGTGTAACTCCCCTTGTCTCCGCGTGGCATCGCTGCTCTCCTTCCTTTTGGGATGAAATTCATCTCCTGCTTGTGCAAATACTGAGCCCATAAGTGACTTCAGAATGGACCAGCCGGTGTTCCGGG
This sequence comes from Pyrinomonadaceae bacterium, assembly GCA_035273385.1. GTDB lineage: Bacteria > Acidobacteriota > Blastocatellia > Pyrinomonadales > Pyrinomonadaceae > PSRF01. The sequence continues at coordinate 125,720 of DATEPE010000002.1, forward strand.
AGTCTTACCACCTAAAAACGCGGCATCCGTATTGCCCTTGGTGGGGTTGCGATTCAAGAAAACGTATTAAGAGTGGTCTGTTCTTAAACAAGTACGTCAAGCTGATGTACAGGAACCTTACACAAGGCAGGGGGGGACGAAATGCCAGAAAAACGTGGGAGCAGTAAACGCGAACTAATTGATACCGGTACTGACAAACGATATGTCCGTCGGGACGAAGCAGGACAATTCAAGGAATCCGACGATGTGGGCAAGTCGTTAGCGCAAGACCAGAAGCGTCAAGCGAAGACTGTCGCAAAGCCGGGACAAGGTGATCGCGGAGACCGCAAAAAATAGTCGAGTTCTATTCGTGTATTTCGTGCAGTTCGTGGTCGCTTTTCTTTCTGCCCGGTGAAAGCGATCCACGAACACGCGAATCGCACGAAACTACACAGTACTCCCTTCTCTTTAACACCCAATGACAGCTCTGGAAAGGCTACAGCGGAGCGGGATTCGTCGCCTTGGTACGCCCAAGCGCGGCTTCCGCTACGTGCGCGCCGACGGCAAGAAAGCCAGTGTTCAGGACAGGAAGCGAATCGACGCGCTCAAGATTCCACCAGCATGGAATGACGTGTGGATCAGTGCCACGTCGTCCGGAGCGGTTCAGGCGATCGGCAAAGATGCCGCTGGACGTTTGCAGTATCTCTATCACGAGAAACAAGTTCGGAAGCGCGAGTCAAAAAAATTCAAACGATTGATCAAGTTTGGCGAAGCGCTGCCAAAGCTCCGCAGCACCATTTCTTCGCAACTGAGACAACCTGGCTTAGGCCGAGAACGCGTGCTGGCAACGATCCTTCGCGTCTTGTCGATGTCGTTTCTTCGACCAGGCAGTCAGGTCTATGCGAGCGAAAATGGAAGTTTTGGGATCGCCACGTTGCGGCCGAAACATGTGAAGGTCAAAGGAGATGTGGTCGAGTTTGATTTCCCAGGTAAGTCTGGCGTGCAACAGGTGAGGATGGTTAAGGATCGCGCTGTGGCACAGGTCATTAGGAGTTTATTAAAAGTTCCTTCACGCGAAGTATTTAAGTACCAAAACGGCAACGGAGAATTTGTCGACGTTAAGCGGCGGCATATCAACGAATACATCCGCGAAGTAATGGGGGAGAGTTTCAGCGCAAAAGACTTTCGCACGTGGGCTGGGACCCTGACGTGCGCTTCTGCGCTCGCGCGTGTCAATAGCGAACCTGTTGAAAACACAAGAGCCAGAAAGCGACAGATCGTGCAGGCAATCAAGGAAACATCTGAACTTCTGGGCAACACTCCTGCTGTATGTAGAAGCTCATATGTGTGCCCGGACATAATCAACAACTTTGAAACGGGCCAGTGTGTAAAAAAATATTTTGGCTCCTTGAATGAGTTAACCCGGTATCGGGGGCGCAAACATCATCCAGCAGAAAAATCCCTGCTTAATCTTCTGAAACGAGCCGGCAAATGAGTGGTCCATTCTTGGCACTGCTATTGCCCTGAAGATAGAGAATCCAATTTCATGTCCGAATAACGTGCGCAATCGCGTTGCCGGACCCGTATACAGGAGAAATTCATGAACGCTTTCCAACTACTCAAGAACGATCACCAGATAGTCTCCGGCCTATTTGATCAAATCGAGTCGTCATCAGGTCAGGCTAAAACTCAGTTATTTACTCGTTTGAAAAGCGAGTTGGATGTCCATGCACTCATCGAAGAGAAAGTTTTCTACCCCGCACTGGAAAACAAAAAGGAATCGCGGGAGATCACTCTTGAAGCTTACGAGGAACACAAGGTTGTTAAAGACCTGCTTGCAGAGCTGGCAGCCGGGTCGTCTGCGGATGAGGAGTGGGACGCGAAGTTGAAGGTGCTTCGCGAAAACGTCGACCATCACGTGGAGGAAGAGGAAGGCGAGTTATTTGACAAGGCCAACGATGTTTTGAGCGACGAGGACCTCGATCGGCTTGGTGAAGAGATGGAGGCTGAAAAGGCGCGCCAACTGGGTCAGAAACCTCCAGGCGCAGGACGAGGTGCGGCCAAGCGCGGCGCGGCGAAATCAGCCGGCTCCCGAAAGAAGGCGGACAGTCCGGGTGTGCTAAGTCGACTGGCTAGCTTCGTAGGGCTCGGAGGTTCAAAGGAATCAGCCAAGGGCAGTACAAAGGGTGGAAAAAAGAAGGCGGCAAAAGCTTCGAAAGCGGGCGCTGCCAAAAAATCCTCCAGCAAAGCCGCAGCCAAAAAATCCGGCGCTAAGAAGTCGACGAAATCAACGAAGTCCGCAAGTAAATCCGCTAAAGGTGGTAAAGGTCGCGGCGCCGGCTCATCCGCTACTAAAGGTGCTTCGAAGAAGACAACTCAGCGTTCCGGTGCTTCGAAGCGTAAGACTGGTGGCTCGAAGAAACGTTAATTGCAGTTCAGATAGAAAGAGGGAGACAACCTATGCAAGGACCTTTAAGAGGACTACTCGCCGGCGCAGCAGCCTGGAAATTTGGTGGTGGCTGCATTTCAACTATCTTAATCTTCATTATTGTTTTCTGGGCGCTGGGCTACGTGAATTGTTAATGCTTCGATAACATCGAAGCTGCCTGCGAATCCAACAACCATGTGAGAGTGCCCGCTTCAGGTTTAATCAACTGAGCGGGCAAATTCTCCGGCTGAAGTGGTCCCTCCAGGACGGCTGTAACCGCAGCCGCTTTGTTGGCGCCAGTTACCAAAAAGATCACCTGGGCCGCGCCGTTTATCGCGGCCGGCGTGAGCGTTATTCGGTAAGAAGCCAGCTTCTCAACCCAGTTTGCCACGACCCACTTGTCAGTCACGGCTAAAGCGCTCGTGTTTGGAAACAGCGATGCAGTGTGTCCGTCCTCACCCAGTCCTAACAGAACCAGATCAAATGCTGAAGTTGAACCGCCGGAAAAAAACTCACGTAGCTCCGTTTCGTAGAGAGCAGCGTTTCTCTCTGGTTCTCCCTCGCCATTGATCGGGTGGATATTTGAGGCAGGAATATCAACGCGAGAAATGAGGGCTTCGTAGACCATGTGGTAATTGCTGTCCGGATGGTCGTGAGGTACGCAACGCTCGTCGCCAAAGAACAAATGAACCGCCCGCCAGTTAACGCGATTGCGCAACTGATCGCCCGCCAGTAGTTCATACATGCGACGCGGAGTACTTCCACCAGCTAACGCAGCACTGAACCGACCGCGTTTAGTAACCGCATCCGTAGCGAATTCGACAAACTGCCGCGTGGCGGCGTCCGCTACTTCCTGCGCAGTGCTGAACACCCGAACAGTTGTTGATGATGGCATGCGCTTAGTTTCGTCTGTTTCGTGTAATTCGTGGATCGCTTTTAGAGTTGCAGAAAAACCGACCCCCGAATTACACGAAACAACACGAAACCTACTCCCACTCGGTGTGAATGAAACCCAGCTCCGGTTTATCGATTCGTTCGTAGGTGTGAGACCCAAAGAAATCGCGCTGAGCCTGCGTCAGGTTCAGCGGCAGTTGAGCTGACCGGTACATGTCGAAGTAGCCGAGACTGGCAGACATCGCGAGTGTGGGAATCCCTGCTGCCGTTGCCAAACCTATGACGCCACGCCAATTCGTTTGTCCTTCGTTAATTCGCAAGGCGAACTCTTCATCCAGCAACAAACTCTTCAAATTAGGATCTCGCTGATATGCATCCTTGATCCGGCCAAGAAACTTTGCCCGGATTATGCAGCCCCCCTGCCAAATGCGCGCGACCTCGCTAAGATCAATATTCCATTTAAATTCTTCTGAACCGCGCTTGATCAAATTCATGCCCTGAGCATAAGAGCAGATTTTCGCCGCGTACAAGGCGTCCTTCAGCATCGTGAGTGTGGACTGCGGGAACTCGGTGTTTTTCGATCTCACGTCGGTGAACATCCCACTGACCTGGAGCCGATCTTCTCTCAATGATGAGATAGTGCGCGCGGCGATGGCCGCATCGATCGTCGGAACTGGAACGCCGAGTTCGAGCGCCAGCTCGCTCGTCCAACGGCCGGTGCCTTTTTGTCCGGCCTGGTCGCGGACCAGGTCGACAAGCGGCTTTCCAGTTTCCCGATCCTTAACTCGCAAGATTTTGGCGGTGATTTCAATCAGGTACGACTCGAGCTCGGTCTCGTTCCACTCTTCGAAAACGTCGGCCATCTGACTTGCTTCCATGCCGAGTCCTCTGCGCATCACGTCATACGTTTCGGCGATCAATTGCATGTCGCCATACTCGATGCCGTTATGGACCATCTTAACGAAGTGACCGGAACCGCCCGGACCGATGTAGGTAACGCATGGTCCATCAGGAACCTTTGCAGCGATCGCCTCCCAGATGGGTTTGATCTGTTGGTAGGCGTTCGCATCACCGCCCGGCATCAAGCTGGGGCCGAGCAAAGCGCCTTTTTCACCACCGGAAACACCGGAACCGATCATGAACAACTGCTGATCCAGCAAATCTTTTTGGCGTCGCTCCGTCTCTTTGAAATGTGAGTTCCCCCCATCGATGATGATGTCGCCAGGCGTCAGATAGGGCCTAATCAAGTCGATGGTCCAATCAACCGGCGCTCCCGCTTTTACCAGCAGAATAATCTTGCGCGGCGTCTCCAGGGATTTGACGAGAGCTTCAGGAGTGTCAGCCTTGATTAGCTTTTTGCCAGTCGCCTCTTTAACGAACTTTTCCAACACTGAAGGCTCGCGATCCCAAACGGCAACGGAGTATCCGTGACGTTCGATGTTGAGCGTCAGATTCTGGCCCATCACTCCGAGGCCGATCATGGCGATGTTCGCATTAGACATTTACTTTATAGATGATCAAATTAAGTTCATCGACCGTGAATTCGCCTTACCTCGCGCAGGGGTTGTGCATCAGAAGTCGTGTTAACAAATTTCGTTTTACTTCGTGTGTTTCGTGCAATTCGTGGGTCGTTTTTATTCCTATGTAAAAACTATCCACGAACTACACGAAATAAGATGTACCCTAACCTTCCTAAAGGGAGGGGACAAGCTCAGTAAACTGTCGTAACCCAGCGACAATGTCATTGCCCAGATCAATTCTCAGCACGCGCCGTCCGTGTGCCAACAACGCGTCGAGATCGCCTTGAGCTTGTGCCTGCTTCAGAACTGAGAAACTGTAGGACGATTGAGGAACATCAAAATCAGCATGGTCCGGAGCAGTAATTTGCAGGAAGACGCCCGAATCGGGCCCGCCTTTATGCAGTTGTCCGGTCGAGTGCAGGTAACGTGGGCCATATCCCATTGTGACAGCACGGCCGGTCAGATCTCTGAGTGTCGCTCTCAGGGTTGTAAGAGCAGTATCAACTTCTGGCGTCTCTTCAAGGTACGCGAGTAGAGCAATGTAATCACCATGCCCGGCTTTCTTTAGATGTTCATGGACAAGATCGGCGAACGATCCCTTTGTTGAACCTGCGCCGTACACGGTCAATTCACCGGATTGAGCAACCGCACTTTGTTCCTTTAACTTCCCTTCTTTGCTGTAGCTGTCGAGTAACGCTTTCGTGGCGTCCTTCGCTTCCTGTACGTTGGGCTGGTCAAACGGATTGATTCCCAGACGCCAACCGGCAAAAGCAGTTGCCATCTCCCACAGAAAGAATTCGGCCCCGAGCTCATCAATGTCGCCGAGCGATCGATAAACGATCGGATGACCTGCATCTTCAAGTTGCTGCAGCAACGGGCTCGGCTCGCCCAGACTAATCGACACAAATACGCGGTCGTCCCCGTAGGTCGAAACAGCAGCCGGCTCTTCCAGAACGATCGGAACAATGCCTTTCCCTTCCTTGCCCGTGCTTTCAGCGACTAACTGCTCAATCCAAAGACCGACCGATGCAAGTTTTTCGTCGGCGATGATTGTTAGTTTGTCGCGGCCTGCGAGAGCGCATTCAGCCATCACTGCTCCAAGCATCGCCGCCGGATTTTGTGCGGCCGGCAATCTGCATAAATCCGCCATGGCAATTGCGTTTTGCAGAAATCTACCAATATCGATGCCCAACAACGCCGCGGGCACCATACCGAAATGCGAAAGCGCCGAATAACGTCCGCCGATGTCGGGTTGATTTAAAAAAATGTGTTTGAAGCGTTCGGCCTCCGCAGCCGAAGCCATCTGCGTACCGGGATCAGTGATGGCAATAAACGAATCGCCCGGAGAGTCGCTTAGGCGCGAGACTTCGCCGTACCAGTAACGATGAAACGCGACCGGTTCAGTCGTCGTCCCTGATTTCGAAGCGATGACAAACAGACAACGCGCGACATCGATTTGATTTCGGAAGTTACTAACGACGTCCGGATCAGTTGAATCGAGCACCAGTAAGGTTGGAAATCCATCGCTCGCTCCAAACGTCTGCCGCAAAACCTCCGGACAGAGCGACGAGCCGCCCATGCCGCAAACCATCACATGCTGGTAACCTTCTTGCCGAATCCGATCGGCAAACTGTTTTAGTTCATCCGTCTTGCCGGACATTTCACTCGCGACGCTTAGCCAGCCCAGAGAATTCGCAATGATTTTTTGGTGCGCCGGTTCGGTCTTCCAAACCGAGGCGTCTTTGTCCCAAATGCGACGGATTATGTTTGCTTGATCAGCTTCTGCTAAGGCGGACTGAACAGCGCCGGCATACTTTCCGAGCCGCGCGCTGAGGACGCTATCTGCAGCCCGCGACTGCAGCTTGGCTTCATTTCCAGCATCATTCATAATCAGAACTGGACCAACCGAGAACGATAAGTTGTATTGTTTGGAGCAACGACAGTCTAGCACGATGCGCTGAGTTGCCGAGTCCGGCAGTGGGGGTTTTCAAATGGCAGAAAATAAAAGGGCGCTGCTGCTCGTTGACGTGCAGAACGACTTCTGCCCGGGAGGCGCTCTGGCAGTGGCCGAAGGCGATCAGGTGATAGCGCCTTTGAACAAGCTGATCGAAGAATTCCTCAGTCGCGGCGAGCCGGTCTTTAGGAGTCGCGACTGGCATCCACCGCAAACAAAACACTTCACACAATTTGGCGGAACGTGGCCAGTCCACTGTGTGCAAGACACGGAGGGGGCGGAATTCCATCCTGACCTGATCGACGACAAGCGCATCCGCACAATCTCCAAAGGCATGGGTGACGAGGATTCGTATTCCGCTTTTGACGGGACTGATCTGGCATTACAACTTCGGCAACTAGGCGTTGAGGAGGTTTGGGTTGGCGGGTTGGCAACGGACTACTGCGTCAAGAACACGGTACTGGACGCGCTGAAAGAAGGTCTTCGAGTGAAGGCGCTCGAAGATGGCATGCGTGCGGTTGAAGTGAATCCTGGAGACGGCGAACGTGCGATTGAAGAGATGCGTGCGGCTGGAGCGGAGTTTGTCCGCAAGGATCAATTAGTGAAGTCGGTAGGAAGATAGTTCGCATCCAACTTAGGAAATCTTGCTGAGATACTGTCGTGTTTCGTGTGTTTCGTGTAATTCGTGGATGGTTTTTCTTAGGCTGCAAAAGAACGATCCACGATTACACGAACACACGAAATAACACGAAAGCGCGGATTCGACTTTTCAAGGCAAGGCTGTCTCCATACCTGACTACTGACTAGTGACTACTGGGTTATGGGCACTCTCAACATCGATCGCTATCACGCGGCAATGGGCGACGCGTCTTTCAAAGACGTCACTGCCATAAATGGCCGGCCCCTGAGCCAAGCCAAAGCCACCTTCTACGTAACCCAACGCAAGATTCCATTCGCTCCCTGCCTGGGCCACGCGCGTCTGATTCGTCTGTTAATGGATAGTCAGATCGATCGGCCGCGCCTGAGATTTCTGGAACAGGATCGTGGTGGTCTAAAACTGTTTGCAAAAGCGATCGAAGACATTCACTTTGTGGGGGCCATCCGCGCGGTTCGTCCGGGAACAATCGTGTTTGCGAACCAACCTTTCGCCGACATCACGGGCGCATTCGGCCTCACTCAGGCACAGGAGATCAAGTTTGAGCACGCGTTCGATTTGCCGATGACCACGGCGAGCCTGGCAATGCAGTTTCGTATGGCTGCGGGCGAGGGTCGCTGGTTGTCTGACTTTTCGTTGCGCCGCAACGGCGACATCGAGCGCGCCGTGGACATCGCGGTTTATGCGTTCATTGGCGGATTTAACGACACGTCAAACATGGAGGCGGCGCATCGGCTGGACATTCCGGCAGTCGGCACAGAGGCACACTACTGGCAACAGTCGTACATCGAGTACATGCACCGGCCGGAGATAGAGCCGCGCACGGGACGCCCGAAACATTTTGAGCAGGTCGCGTTTGAGCGCTGGCTGGATGCCAATCCCAATGGCACTACGTTGTTGCTCGACACCATCGATGTTTACATGGGCGCGGTTCACGCCGCCATGGCGGCTACTTCAAACGAGGCGCGCCGTCATGCTTTCAAAGGGTTTCGAGTGGATTCGGGAGATCTGGCAGAACTTGGACAATGGTGTCTGCGGTTTTTTGAGGCGAATGGTCTGCGTGGTCTGCGCGCAAACTTAACCGGCGATCTCGATGTAGAAAAGGTCAGACAGATCGTTGCGGAGTTTCCCGAAGTCGGCGGCTTCGGTATTGGCACCAAGCTGTCGAGCGAAGTGCAAAGCGTCGCCGGAGTGATATTCAAACAATGCCTGATTGATGACCAACCTACGCTGAAAGCCTCCAACTCGATTGAGAAAACAACTCTACCTGGACGCTTACAGGTGTTTCGCGGCATCGATGTCCGCGGAAACTACGTCGGCGACGTTACCGGACTCGACGACGAAGAGATCGAGATAGACGGAGCAACCCGTGTCGAACGATTGCTGGCGCCGTTTTGGGAGAACGGACAGTATGCTGCGATACCTTCCATCGAAAAGCAGAAGTCGTTTGTGAGTGAACAGCGCCTGCGTTTCGAAGACATCAACAATTACCCGGCAACACTGAGCGAAAAGTTACGCCAGTTGCGCGACGATCTGACGGCACAGATGCGCGCTGATAATTCGGGGTGGGAGCAAGTTCTGAAGATGCCCGATCATGCAACGGACAGAGTGCGATCAGAATAATCAGTGGCCGGTGGTCGGTGTCGGTGATCAGTAAACGAACCGGTTAAGAAAAAACTCAAGCCTTTGGAGTGCGGCGGCTCGACGCCTCTTTTTTAGTTTTGTCGACGCTGTATTCCCGTCATGTGGAGAAAAACTAACAAAGCGGGGTCGAGCCGCCGCACTCCAAAATCTTGGACTTCACCCACGTTGCTCGTCCTTTAGATCTTGGCTTCAATCAACGACGGCGTTATCCTACGCGCAAACGTTTCCCTGAGCAGTCCTTTCAAGTTAACTAATCCGTTCTTAGCCAATGAACTTTTCGATTACGCGGAGGCAGCATGAGAAGTCTTATTGAGAAGTGCAAGACTGTCGTCGTCGCGGGTAGTTCAATCGTCTGTTTCATCATCATCACCGATGGACCAGTTGACGCTCAGAGTGTCAATTCAAGGGCTAGCGGTGCGCTCCGGCGCAATGAGCGGATGCAGCGCCAGAATGAGGAGTATGAACGCGACAGACTAGAGCGCGAACTGGCAACCGGGCCGGAGCAGCCTCGCGGCCGTCGGAATGAGGCAGATGCTGTCCAGGCGAAACAGGATTTCGAAAAGCTCCAGAACAACTACAATCGCATCGTACTGGCCATGACGTCCAAGGAAGGTATTCAGCGCGAGGCGATCCTGGCAAACGTCGCAGAAATAAGAAAGGCTGCTGCGCGGCTAAAAACACGTCTCGCATTGCCAGTCCTGGCCAAAGCCGAAGAGAAGACGGAGCTGAGTGTTGAACCAGTCTTCCCTGATTCAATATTGAAACTTAGCCAACACATTTACGATTTTCTTACCAATCCCCTGTTTGACACTCCCGCCGCTTATAAAGTCGACGCCGCAAAAAAGGCTTCGGTCGATCTGGAAAAGATAATTAAGGTCAGTGAGACCATCGGAAAACAATCCGGTGTTAAGTAACCTTGGCCTAACCTCAAAGGTTGAATCTGCACATTTGTTCGTCGTTGGAAACAAGCCGACAAGCTCTTGATCCCGTTCGCGGTCGCTTCTGCCGAATACTCTTCCAAGTTATACTTAGTCCCGATCCCCGCTAAATTCTTCAACCTGGAGTAAATAAGAAGATGAAGATTCTTGTTCTTATCTCGCTGATGATCTGTCTGCCGATCGCCGCCTTCGCTCAGAGCGGCCAGCGAAAACTATTTCCCTACGCATATCACATTGACGACTTCCCGAACGGCTTACGACTGGTAACAGTGCCAACTGATTATCCAAACCTGGTGGCGCTGTACATCGTCGTTCAAGCGGGTTCGCGCAATGAGATTGAGGCTGGCAAAACCGGTTTCGCTCATTTCTTCGAACACATGATGTTCCGCGGCAGCGAGAATTACACGCCGGATCAGCGCGAAGCAATCTTCAAACGTGCGGGCGCCGAAACTAATGCCTACACGTCAGACGATCGCACCGTCTATCACGCCACATTTTCCAAAGAAGATCTCGACGAGATCATGAAGATGGAGGCGGATCGCTTCAAGCATCTGAAGTATGCGCTGCCTGAATTTCGCACCGAAGCGTTGGCCGTTAAAGGCGAATACGACAAAAACAGCACCACGCCTATCCGACAACTGTTCGAGCGCCTGCGGGAGACTGCGTTCAAACAACACACCTACTCGCACACGACGATGGGTTTCATCAAAGACATCGAGGATATGCCGAACCAGTACGACTATAGTTGGGAATTCTTCAACCGTTTCTACCGTCCCGAATATACGACAGTCGTACTGGTTGGCGATGTGACACGGCAGGGCGCTCTCGATTTGACCAAGAAATACTTTGGGGATTGGAAGCGTGGTTCCTATGTCGCGAAGATTCCGGCCGAGCCAAAACAGACCGGACCGCGCACGGCCCACCTCGATTTTCCATCACCAACGCTGCCGATGGTGGCCGTCGCATTTCGGGGACCGGCATACTCCGACACCGAGAAAGACAAAATGGCGCTCGACTTCCTGGCGCAAATCGCGTTCGGGCCTAATTCAGAGCTTTACCAGCGACTGGTTTTGAAGGAACAGAAAGTTGACACGTTTGGACCAAGTTTCGGCAACCAGGTTGACCCCGAGCTCTTCACTGTGCTCGCGCGCGTGAAGGACCCCAAAGACGTCGACTACGTACGCGATCAGATTCTCGCGACGTTCAAACAATTTACGACCGAACCGATTCCACAGGCGAAACTCGACGCGACGCGTTCTCGGGTGCGTTATAGCTTTGCGATGGCCATGGACAGCTCGGCCGCCATTGCTGGGACCCTGGCTCCGTTCATCGCGTTGAAACGCACGCCAGAGACGATCGATAAGCTGGCCACGCTGATGGAAACGATTACGCCGAAAGACGTTCGCGACATCGCGGCAAAATACTTTGTGGACGACAACCGAACCATCGTGACTCTGGCAACCAAACCCAAAGAGACCGCAAAGACTGAATCGAAGGGGGGAAATAACTAATGCAACGTTTGATTGTCTCCATGCTCGTTTCAGCTTTTCTCTTAGGCCCGGGTGCTGTGCTTGCAAACATGCAAAACAACGCTTCTGCAAAATTGACCACCGTGACGATCCCAAACCGATCGCCACTCATTAGTTTCCGTTTTGTCTTCAATACCGGAGCCGCCTCCGATCCCAAAGGTAAAGAAGGAGTGGCCGCCTTAACCGCAGCCATGCTCGCCCAGGGCGGTTCTCGCTCTTTGACTTACGAACAAATCGTCGAAGCTATGTATCCCATGGCTAGCGGCTTTGGGTGGCAGATCGACAAGGAAATGACGACGTTCTCTGGTACGGCCCACATCGACAACCTGGAAAAGTATTACGGGTTGATCAGCCAGATGCTGCTTGATCCAGGCTTTCGTGCTGAGGACTTCAGCCGGCTAAAGGCCGACGCAATGAACTTCCTCAAGGTCACACTCCGCGAAAATAACGACGAGGAGTTGGGTAAGGAATACCTTTACAACCTCATCTACGACGGCCATCCCTACGAACACCAAAACATGGGCACGCTCTCGTCGCTCGAAAAATTGACTATCGATGATGTGCGCCAGTTTTACAAAGACAACTACACGCGTGCGAACCTGGTGGTGGGCCTGGCGGGTGGGTATCCGGCAAGTTTCACTGCCAAAGTTGAAACAGATTTTGCGAAGTTGCCGCAAGGTACCGCGAGGAGTGTAGTTTATGAAACTCCGAAGCCGGCGCCGGGCATGAAGATCGACATGGTTAAGCGCGAAACTCGCGCCACCGCGTTGTCGTTGGGTTTTCCCATTGACATCAATCGCGCTGATAAAGACTGGCCCGCGCTCGCCGTCGTTGCTTCATATCTGGGGCAGCATCGCTCAAGCAACAGTTATCTTTATCAAAAACTGCGCGAAGCACGCGGACTGAACTACGGCGACTATGCGTACATTGAATACTTTCCGCGCGGAATGTTTCAGTTCACGCCCGATCCGAACCTCGGGCGGCAGACGCAGATTTTCCAGATCTGGATTAGGCCGGTGGTTCCCGAAAACGGTCACTTCGTGCTGAGAGCCACGTTGTTCGAATATGACAAACTCATCCGCGAAGGAATGACCAAGGAAGCGTTTGAAGCGACGCGAGAATTTCTGACGAAGTACAACAACATTCTGACGCAGACGCAGGGTGCGCAGCTCGGTTACGCGCTCGACAGCCGTTACTACAAGATTCCCGAATACGTACCTTACATGCGGGAACAGCTTGCGAAGTTAACGCTGGCCGATGTTAACAACGCGATCCAGAAGTACCTTAAATCGGACTCAATGCGCGTGGTAATCATTACGAAGGATGCCGAAGGTTTGCGCGACGCGATCCTTGGTAACAAACCATCGCCGATGAGCTACAACTCGCCGAAGCCAAAAGAAATCACCGACGAGGACAAGGTGATTGAAGTCTACAAGATTAACGTGAAACCGGAAGACGTTGTGATTGTTCCCGTTGAGAAGGTTTTCCAATAACGAGATTGAAGCTCGGGAACCTCTGCTGTAACGAAAAAAGCGATCCGCGAAACACGAAATAGTTTTCGTGTTTTCGTGGATCGCTTTTTTAATAAAATCCTGCCCAGTTTTTCTGGCCGCTGATGACGTCTATTGCCCGGAAAATGGGAGTGTCATTAGTGGGCGAGTCCCTGGCTTTAATGTAGCTGTAGGTTCCCCGACGTTTGGATCCGGTAAACGAATACTGGGTGCGCCGATTTTGCGACGAACTCGAGGCTCCTTCTTCGTGTCGTCAACTACTGGCTTGGGGGTAGGCTTCGCCGCTGACTCCTTCTTCCCAGCGATCTTTTCAGTTATCGCTGACTCAAACTGGGTCTTCGTTTTAGCTGGAGCGGCAGTAGGTTGGGGACTGGGACGTGACCGTTCTACTTTTCGCGTGGCAGTCAATCCCACCGGCGCAGCGATCCTGGTTGCAGGCGTTGTCACAGCCGGGACGGAATCAAGCCACTTCGGCGATGCATAAATAACGCCTGCAGCCACCGCACAAACCGCCAACACCACAGCCGTCAGTCCACCCGGACCAAAGTGACGTGCAGAAGCGACCATCGCGAGATTTATTTCAGCGCCCTGATATCGTTGCACTCTTGTGATTCCCGTGTCGGCCACGCTCTCCATCCCTACTGGCTTTGCCTGCTGTGGATCGTCGGCCGGCTTGCCCACCTTCCGTAGCGCTTCCCTGAAATCCGCTGCCGTCGCATATCTCTCTTCTGAATTCTGGGCCATTGCTTTTTGCAGTATGGCCGCGATTTCCGGACCGACCGCCGGATTAATCTTGTTCGCCGGCTTCAGCGGGTCAGGTTCGGAGTTAACAAGTGATGAAGCGCGCACCAGGGCGTCAGTTGGTTTGGTTCCAGTCAGCAAGTGGTAAAGCGTGGCGCCCAGAGCGTAAATGTCGCTGCGCGGATCGGTTCGTTGATCTTGGATTTGTTCGAGTGGCGCGTAGTGTTTGGTATAACCAAAAAATGGGCGTGAAGATGTTATCGATGTATCGGCAGGTTGCGCTTTGGCTAAACCGAAGTCGAGCAACGCGATCTGACCAGTGCCTGTTAGTTTGAGATTATGCGGTTTGATGTCGCGATGGATTACCTGACGATCGCGGGAGTGAAGATAAATTAATGCATCAAGCAACTGGTCGGCCCACACAATTACCTGGTCACTTGAGAACGGTCCTGGCTGTTGCGAGATGATCCTCGCGAGATCAACACCGCCGATGAATTGCATAACCAGGAACGCTCTGCTTCCTTCGACAAAATGATCGCTAACTCGTGGCAATGCCGGGTGGTGCATGCTCGCGAGCAACCGTGCTTCATGTTCAAACTGTTTGCGCATGGACGGCTCCGCTGACAGCGTTTCCTTCAGCGCCACCGTTATGCCCAGGCGCTGGTCCACGGCTTCGTAAACTGCACCCATGCCGCCGCGGCCCAACTCTTTCACGATTCGATAGCGGTCCTGTAAAAGCGTATCTCTTAACAATGGGGAGTTGGCTACGTGGTTGGCATGGTCGCGAGATGTAGTCATGTTTCTCCTCCGTGCGCGATTGGTGTCGCGTCTTGACTGTGAACTCGAGGGAGAGTTCAGCGAAAGCAAAACTTTTTGCCTGTGACTTAAGAAGTTGAACTATGGGGCAGGGAGCCTGCGCGTCGTTGGCGCTGGCGATTTGATTGAACCCGTCGGGAGAGTGACTAACAAATACCTGTCAGCAGTATATGTCAGTGCAGAAAAGCGGCACAAGAGGGAGGGATCGTGGCCCGGTCAACCGGGGATCTCTAGTAGTCCGCCCCTTTCGTGATCAGAAATGATTCTTATGCTGACCGATCAAGGAGGCAACTAGTAGTTTTTACAGGGAATTCCGTGAGGTTTGTCAGTCGCCGCTGGCGCCTGCGCGTGCGTGTTCCCGGGTGTCTTCGGAGGCGTCTCGCATCTCGGCAGTGGCTTCCGCAGAAACTCGTCTGGGGCGACGCATGCCTGAGAGTTTCCCGCGAACGCCGCCCATCCTGGTTGCTAGTTTTCTCCAGCGCGCAGTGTGACGCATGTCGTCGAGAAGTGAATAAACCACGGGAGTGGCCAATAAGGTGAGCAGTAACGACAAAGTTTGTCCGCCGATGACCACTATGGCAATTGAACGGCGCTCCTCAGCACCGGGACCCGTACCCAGTGCCAATGGCAACATACCTGCGACGAGTGCCAAGGTAGTCATCAGAATTGGCCGCAGTCGATCCCGGTTTCCCTGCATGATTGCTTCGTCGCGCCTGATGCCGCGCGAACGCAGCGAGTTCATGTGATCGATCTGCAGAATAGAGTTCTTCTTTACCACGCCGAACAGGACCAGTATTCCCAGCGCCGAATATAAGTTGAGCGTATCTCCGGTGGCCCACAGCGCCAACATCGCAAAAGGTACGGACAGCGGCAAACTAAGCAGAATAGTTACCGGGTGGATCGTGCTTTCAAACTGCGAAGCAAGAATCATGTACATGAAAATGATTGAGAGGATGAACGCCCAAATGAACTCGGTGAAAGTGCGTTCGAGTTCGCGTGCTCTTCCCGAAACTGTGGTGGTGTATGCAGCCGGAAGGTTCATCTCGGCTACCTGTCCTCGCAACGCTTCGATGCGATCAGCCAACGCATAGCCGGGAGCAACCGATGCTCGCATCGACACCTGTCGCTCGCGGTCGAGACGGTCGATTCGCGACGGGCTAGTCTCGCGGGTGATCTTCACGAGGTTATCCAGCCTAACCAGCCCTCCGCGTGACGAAGGGACATAGAGCCGGCTGATGGCGCCGACGTCGCTGCGATCCGCGTCGATGAGACGGAGTTGCACGTCGTAATCTTCATTGACTGCTGCGTCTCTGAAGCGTGAAGCCTCCTCGTCGCCGCCCACCATTACTCGCAAGCTAGTCGCTATGTCTGAAGTATCAACACCCAGATCGGCAGCGCGTTCGCGATCGATTGCTACGCGCAGTTCAGGCTTGTTCAATTTTAGTGAAGTGTCGGCATCGACAATCCCGCCGACCTTCTCAGAACGTTTCACCAGCTCGTCGGCGTAGTCAGATAATTGCTGAATGTCCGGACCTCGCAACACGAAGTCGATGTCGAAACGACCGCCCGCACCGAAATTAAAGGAGGGCGCGTTGCGCACGCCCGCACGAAGGGGCGCAAATTTTCGTAGTCGACTTCGCACTTCTTGCATTACATCCTGTTGCGAATAGTTTCCGCGAAACGCGTTAAGCGGGTTGCCCTTCTTGGTCTCACGCCAGATGCGCGTGAGCGACACCGTGCGCTCCTCGTGCGGCTTAATGCGAACGTACATACCACCCTGATTGACGCCCCCGAGGAAAGAACCGCCAACGTTCGTCAGAATGAAATCGACACCGGGAGTTGCCATGACCTCTTTCTCGATGGCCTGCATCCCTTCATTCATCACCGCCAGGTTAGTGCCCTCTGGCGCGTTGATGTTTATTTCAAACTCGGCTTCGTCGACATTGGTCGGAATAAACTCCTGCTTCACCGATCGGTAGAGAGGAACGCTTGTTAGAATGACGACAAACGCCAGAACCGCCACTGCGATCCGGTGTCGCATCGAGAAGGCGAGCAACCGGGAATAGAAAGCGTCGATATACCGGTAAAAGCCGCCGCGAGATGCGGGCGCACCGTGTCCGCCCTTTGCATCGTCGACGCGGATTAGACGGGAGCTCATCATCGGCGTCAGCGTGAAAGACACCAGCAAGCTCACCAGAATTGCGACGGCAGCGGTAATACCAAACTGGTATAGAAATCGGCCGGAGATGGACGACATGAAAGAGACGGGCAGAAAGATGACTACCAGCGACAAGGTGGTGGCTAAAACAGCCAGACCAATGTCGCGCGTCGCCTCCCTGGCGGCATCGCGCGGGCTCATTTTCTTCTCTTCAATGAAACGGAAAATATTCTCCAGCACTACGATCGCGTCGTCGATAACTACGCCCACCATTAATACCAGGGCCAGCATGGTTACGCTGTTCAGCGTGAAATCAAGCAAGCTCATCATGCCGAACGTGGAAATCACCGAACACGGAATGGCAACCGCGGCAATGATCGTGGCCCGCCAGGAGCGCATGAAAAAGAACACGACCAGACTCGCGAGGATGCTCCCCAGAATCAAGTGGGTTTCAATTTCGTGCAAAGCGGTGGTGATGTAGCGCGACTGGTCTCTAATGATTTCGAGCTTCACATCCGAAGGAAGTTGAGCAGTTAGTCGTGGCAGTTCCTTCTTGACGCCCTCGATTACTTCAATCGTATTTGCGCCGGACTGACGGCGAATTTCAAGAGAGACTGTCGGCACGCCATTCAGCCTGGAGAGCGAGCGCTGTTCTTTGGTCCCGTCTTCGACACGCCCTACGTCCCGCAGCCGGATGGGAGATCCATTCACAGTGGCGATAACAAGATCGTCAAAGGACTTCGGATCTGCGTAACGCCCTAACGTGCGTAACACCAGTTCTTCGCGTCCGGTATTTACGTTGCCGCCTGGTACGTCTGCGTTTTGGCGATTCAACGCTTCGCGAACAGCAGTGATCGGAATCTGGTATGCAGCTAAGCGTTCGGCATCGATCCAAATGTTGATGGCACGCTCAAGTCCGCCCACAACGCGAACTTCACCAACGCCGCCGACGCGTTCCAACTGGACGCGAGCAGTCTTGTCGGCTAGTTCGGTTAACTCACGAATCGAACGGTTCGCGCTTAGCGAGATGGAGAGGACGGGCGTACTGTCGTTATCAAATTTTTGTACGACCGGCGGTGTGGCGTCTTCCGGCAACCGGCGTCCTAAGGTACTGACGCGATCGCGAACGTCCTGCGCCGCAGTTTCCAGGTTTCGGTCGAGTTTGAAAGTAGCGATAACCAGGGAAGTTCCCTGCCCGGAAATCGACCGCAGCTCATCAATGCCGTCAACAGTATTAACAACTTCTTCGACTTGCTGGGTGATGAGTGATTCCACCTCTTCAGGGGAACCACCGGGAAGTCCGATACGAACACTGACAGTGGGAAGGTCAACTGAGGGAAAGCGATCTACGCCGAGCTTGAAAAAGCTAGCCGCGCCCACCACGACCAGCGACAGCACGATCATCGTCGCGAAGACGGGACGACGAATACAAATCTCGGCTAGTTTTTGCATTTGCGAAAAACCGACGCTCTTTGGGGGGCCGACCTATTACTACTGCACAACTTCGACTGCCATTCCATTCTGCAAGTTGCCTGGCTCGACGACAACCTGATCACCGACACTCACACCGGCAACGATTTCGGTCCATTCACCCGTGCGGCGACCGGTTGTCACCGGCTTCTCGAGTGCTTTGCCATTCTGGACCACGATGACTTTTTCAATTCCTGCAAACGTTACGAGAGCGCTGTTCGGAACGGTCACCGCCATCTTGGCGTCGTTAGTCACGATCTCCGCTCGGGCAAACGCTCCGGGGCGCAGACCACCATTGTTTCTAACGTCCGCTTCCACCAGAAGCATTCTCGTTTGTTGGGCGATTACCGGGCTGAGTCGGGTTATTTGTCCGACGTAAACGTTGTCGTTGCCATCGACGGTTACCCTGACATTCTGTCCTGCCCTTACGGCAGTCGCCTCGCGCTCAGGCACTTCGGCGCGCAGCCGGAGTGGATCCATTTTCACGATGTTAACCACCGGAGCGCCGGCCGCGAGATATTCGCCGACGCTGGCCTGCTTTTCCTGTACTACACCGTCAATCGGGGCGTGCACGGCGGTGTCTGCTAACTGCTGTTTCGCGAGGGCCAATTCGGAACGCCGCTGTGCTACGAGCGCCTGGCGGTTGCGAATCTCCTCAATTGCGTCCTGGTAGCGACTGACCGCAACTTTGTAATTGGCATCGACAGTATCGAATTCTGAACGGGCGACAATACCCTGCTCCACCAGCCTGGCTGATCGATCCCGACTTATACGAGCTTCATCCAATACCGCCCGAGCCTGCCGCACTGTTCCAGTCTGCTCCGGCGTAACTCTGTCGTCCCGGCCGTCCGGTGAAAGACCAACGCGAGCACGCGCTTGCGCGAGTGCGGCTTCAGCCTGTTGAACTCGCAGGTTGTAATCCTGTGGTTCTACCTGCGCGATAACCTGCCCGCGTCGGACCACCGTCCCCAGGTCAACGGAAATAGCGCGCAGCCGTCCCGGAACTTTGGCACTGGCTACCGTCTCGTCATAGGCGGCGAGCGTGCCGTTGACGGTCACTGCTTCACCAAATGGCGTTTCCTCAACTCGTGCGGTTCGCACTTCGCGAGGCTTGTCGCCGCCGCGGTTCTGCCGTGCAGAAGCCGGATAGTCGCTTTTGCATGCCGCACTACTCATCACAGCCAGTACGATTACCGGCAACAATAGTCTTACGTCGCTTTTGAATTTAACTAGGGAACGGATCACTGTGAACATTTTAATGACGTCAACCAGTCACTGTTGCCGCACGCAAAATACGCTAATCAAACTGCGATTAGCGTAGTCTAACATGCGCCTGCTTATTCTATTAACGGGAGTGTACTGAGATACTTACGAGCGCATAAAGGTTGCTGGCTGGAGCGTAACCTACTTATCGAAGCTCTTTCTTATCAGGTAAGACATCTTCACAAAAAGCGTTCTGGTATTCCGACGGAAGCCGGGAACTACCTGGCCCGTGAAGGGATGAAGACTCTGGTAATTCACATCGTCGTTATACCCAACGTAGAACGAAGTACCTGGACTCGGTGTCCACCCGGCAAGGAACTGTGCCCGCGCACGTGAGTTGAGCGTGTTGTAATCGATGATCGCTCGCGCGAAAGTGGCTTTCGTGAACTGGTATGTTCCGCGCCACGTAAGAATGTTCACGTCGAAAGCGACGAGGCCTGTGTCGTTACGCACCAGGCGTTGCTTGTTCAGACTTATCGATGTGCGAAATTCGTCGGTTGGTTGGTAAGTCAAGCCCCCGCTCAGCTGCAACAACTTTCCGGGACCCGGATCGAGCGGCGCAAAACACTGCGCTGGTCTTAAGGCCGGATCTGGATCACTGCAGAGGCCGGCGGCTATTGCTTCACGAGCGGCAACGGCAGGCGGACTGGCACGCGGGTATTTAGGCAAATTACCAAAATCGAGATCGAAGTGGCCGAAGCGGTAGGTAACTTGTGCGTTGAACTGAACCTTCTTACTAAAGTTTGAGCCCCCATAAACTGAAACATGCTGCTTCATGTTTGAACGCTCATCGTCTTCACCGTAGAAGGTGCAGGGACTCGCACCGAACGCATTGCAGGGACGAGCCGTCCGCGTCGGCCCGAATTCGTATTCAAACAGACGCTCATAAGCAGGTTCCCACCAAACGCCAAACCAACTCTGACGCGGCAAACCCAACTCCATGCCGAATTCCGACTCCCAGATATACATCCGGCCCTGCCAGTCATATTGGATATGGCTGAAGTTACGCACGTGATAAGAAATGATTTTTTGTTTGGGTTTGGGATCGGAGTTGTATCGCAGGTAAGCGAAGTTGAAATTGGAATTTGTGCGCTGAACGAAACCTACGTCCGCGCGATAGTCCTGGGTAAACCCGTCTCCGCCGACTTCCCCACCCCAGTTGCGACCCGACACGCTATACAAAGTCGAGTAACCGAACCCATTACCAGTGCGGTAGCGCGTAACACCATCATTCGGGTTGAAGAAGAAATTTCGCGACGTCGAGCCAATCACCTGAAATCTAGCCGTAGTCTGTTTGTCAGGACGAAAACGTCCGTCAATCGACAACAGTTGATTATGCTTCTCGATAAAGTTGTAAGTGGTGGCGAGAATGCCAACCGAATTCTCTTTTCCGATGTCCCGCTTCAGGCGCAGCACACCGATGTATGCATTCTTATCGAGAAAACGAAAATTGTTAGGCTGCAGCCGGGCATCGCCAACGATGTTTCCTGGGCCATTATCACTGGCGAGCATTAATCCAAAAGTATTCTTACCGAGCTTTCCAGTTGTTTTAACTGCAACATCGGGATCGACGATCGCTCGAGTGTGAACAACAGTAACCGGCGTTTGAAAGATATCGATTCCCTCGAGAAAAAATGGACGCTTTTCCGCGAAGAATATCGGGAAACGCTGGTTTGCCGTAACCACCAGTTGATCCGCTTCGACCTGCGCAAAGTCGGGATTGATTGCAAGATCCAAAGTTATCGCGGGACTGGGAATAAACTTCGCGGTCAATCCGGGATCAAGCCGGACTGGCTCATTAACGATGCGACCTGGATCTATCGACGCTGCCGCGGTACCGGGAAAGACGCCGAAGGTACGAACGAAGCGGCCATCCTGTGAGAGTGTAAGACTCGGTATCAATTCGATCGTGCGTTCAGCCTGAATGCCCTCGAGTCCGGTGAGGTGTCCCGCCTGGTTCATGTTTCCACTAATGCTGCGCGAGAAAGGCATCCATGAATCGAGTTCACGCTCAAAGCGCTGAATGCGTCTGAAGAAGTGGGCGCCCCAAAGTTTTCCCTTGCCGGCTTCGTAACGGATCGACTTGAACGGTATGGCAATCTCAACAATGTAACCGTTCTCCGTGATCACGCCTTTTGAATCCATGAGGATGTCGACGCTCATGTCTTCGCCGCGCCCTTCCGTCAGCACACCATCGCCCTGAATGCCGAGCGGATTGAAGAACATCTCAAACGCTTTACGTTTGTCGTTAAAAGTGTCGAGGTAAAACCCTACATAGTCGTCTTGCCAGATATTGTCCCGCTTGGCGATCGTCGACCGAACTTTGTCGGGTTCATCAAAGGCGCGGAATGCGATGTACAAGAACTTTGGATCGTAACCGATCAGAACTTCAGTGGGTTTAGATGGAGGAGCATTGTCGCCGGGGTTGATCTGATAGAAGTCCTTGAGCACGGCAGCGCTTTGCCAAACCGGTTCATCCAGCTTTCCATCAATCACCGGCGGCGTCTCAAACTTAGGGATTGTGACCGGGTTTGCTTTCTCGGGTGGTAGAACTACGTTGCCGCCTGCAGCGGGCTGGGTCCTCGTTTCTCCAGGTTGGCTTTTTGTCGCTGCCGCAGGCTCTCCATTGGTCGCTGCAGCGCCCGTCGCCGGTGAAGGGGCGGCTTCCGGAGTAGGGGTTACTATTGCAGGCGACGCGGCCGGACTCGGCGCCGCTGCTGCCGAGCTTGCAGATTGGCCCTTCGCCGGGGCGGAAATAAGAAGCGCGAAGAGCGCAATTACTAGGAGGTGTTTCATTATCCAGCAGACTGGTTTATAAAGCGCACAGCGCAGCAATCAGTTCTAAGGACGTAGGGGCGAGACCGGGTGTTAACGTGTTTATTAATCGATGACTGCCGATTTGCAGCGTCCAACAATTGCAGGCCTACTTAGACTGTAAAAAACCCCACGAAAGTTGCTTGTCCGACATGCTTTAGCTTGTCGATGAGGCTGAGAGCTTTCATCATGTGTGAACCGAGCTACTAAACTCTTTCATAACTTTGCCTGAGTCTTCGTAATCTCACCGACAAACTGAAGCATGTCGTACAATCGATAACGAGCAGACAGACTTCGAGACAGGAAGCTAAACGCGTGTTTTGAGGGAAAGTTGCAATAATATAAGTGTCATTTTTGGGACATAGTCTGTCGCATTTTTGGGACGAAACATTGACGGAGAACAAGGAAACATCTGAGCTCGACAACAGTGTGTTCATGCGTGCGTGCCGCCGCGAACCCACGCCGTTCACGCCGATATGGTTGATGCGTCAGGCGGGCCGTTACATGCCGGAATACCGCGAGCTTCGTTCAAAGGTGGGGTTTCTTGAATTGTGCAAGACGCCTTCACTTGCGGCCGAAGTCACGGTCACTGCCGCTGAGCGACTGGGCGTGGACGCGGCAATAATCTTTGCCGACATTCTTTTAATCCTTGAACCGATGGGAATCGCGTTGGAGTTCAGCAAGGGTGATGGCCCAGTAATCCATAACCCTGTGAGAACCAGTAACGACGTTGAGCAATTGCGAGAGTTTGAGGATGTTCAGGAACTCAACTTCGTCTATGAAGCGATCAAACAAACGCGAGCTGCGCTACCCGCCAATGTTCCGCTAATTGGGTTTTCGGGGGCGCCATTCACGTTGGCTTCGTATGTTGTTGAGGGAGGCTCATCGAAGAATTACATCCACGCAAAGACTTTGATGTACTCCGATGCCGGCGCCTGGCACGCAATGATGTCCCTGATTTCGCGCGGCCTGATCAATTACTTGAATGCACAAATTGAAGCGGGCGCACAGGCGGTACAGCTATTCGATTCGTGGGTTGGATGCTTGGGGCCGGCTGATTACGTTCGGTATGTCTTGCCCTACACACGCAGGGTGATCGCAGGAATCAAGCCAGGGACACCCGTAATACATTTTGGCACCGGCACTGCTTCCCTGCTCGAGGCGATGCGCGAAGCCGGTGGAGACGTAATTGGATTGGACTGGCGAGTGCCGTTAGACCAGGGCTGGGACCGGGTGGGCCGCAATTTTGGCATCATGGGAAACCTTGATCCCGTGGCGCTATTTGCGGGTCAAAAGCACATCAGAGAACAGGCCAGACAAATCCTGGAGCAGGCGGCCGGACGACCCGGCCATATATTCAATCTCGGCCATGGCATCTTACCGAACACACCCGTCGAGAATGTGATTGCACTGGTGGACGACGTCCACGAACTCAGCAGCCGGAACTGATCGTACCCCCTCGCTCCAGCTATTGACTTGCCTCTTTCTCGGGTTTATCGTCCCCCTGTTTTCAACCTCGCATCTGAACAATTTACTGCCTTCGGAGGATTCCTCATGCAGAAGTACTTCCGCAGCTCCATTTTCCTGGCCGTGCTGTTTTTGATGATGATTGGCGTTGGTCAACCGCGTACCCGGGCCGCTGTTGATAAGCCCGAATTCGACCCCACATGCATGGCCACCTGTCAGCAGCTTAATCTTCTATGTTTTTTCAGTGCCACAACGAAGAGCGATCAGCATAAGTGTACGGCTGAGTACCGGCGTTGTATCGCGCACTGCAAGTAACCGCACGCTCCATAAAATATCGGCTTGGCGCAGCGCAATTTAGTCTCTCCTCGTTCGTTCATCTATTATGTGGACGAAAGGGGTAGACCGTAATGTGCTTTAAAACCTTTATCGCGTTGGCTGTTCTCATCCTATCCGTGGCACTCATAGAGGCACAGAAAGAACCAGACGACGTTTCGTCAGTCAGGCGTATTGAACAGAAACTGGAAGCAGCGTTGTCCGCAAACGACATCGCGGCTATCGAAAAAATTGTGGCTGACGATTACGTCGAAATAAACGCGCAGGGTGAAAAGTCAAACAAAGTGCAAGTACTCTCGAATGCGCGTGCGCGACAGTCCGTGCCAACCGCGACTGTCGTAGGACCAGAACGTACAGTGAGTGACCAAACCATTCGTTTGCACGGCAATACGGCAATCGTTCTCTGCATGATCACAACGAAATATCTGTTTATGGATTATCAGACATCCGGTCCTACTCCGTCGCAGGCCCCTCAGGCGATCGATCAGGAAAGGCGGACGCGCATCTATTCGCGTGGCGGCGCTGGCTGGCAGTTGGTCGCACAACAAACGACCGCGATTCCCAAACGCTGAGCGCCACTGCAATCGTTACCATTTAACGTTACCTGTCGTTAGCCTTTACACCTCCCAATTCTATTGACAGTCTGACGAGCCATCTATAGACTGCCCGCGCTTCAATAAATCGGTTGGCTTCTCCTGGTGTCCCTGGGTTGAAAGTCACAATCAACACAATTGAATTTTGCTTCCGATTGCTGTGCTAGTCGTTTGCCAGCAGCACTTAATTCACACGCGTTATTTATGGGGTTGGGCTCTGCGTGTGTCTCATGATCGCAAGGGACGTTCTCATAAACCGTACTCGAATTTTTAGTTCGCTATACCCGCAATCCTTGAATTCGGCAATAGGTATCAACTCCTGTTGTCAATAACGCGAGCTATCCGGCCCGTACCGTAGTTCCTGCAACCTACGTTGCTCCGATCGAACGTCGGCCACGTCCATCAACTACTAACTAAGGAGCTCTATAAATGAGATACAAACCATTGCGAAATGGGTCCCCCGAAACGCGTTCGAAGTCGCGACGGCGAATCGCCATCGCGGCAATTTTGACTGGTCTGGTACTGGCCGTTGCCGTCGGTGTTATGGGCGTCTCCCAGAAACCCTCGACCGCCCAAGCTAAGAAATACAGGGCTACTAAAGAAGTTATCCGCGATCAGGCTACCGGCGCTCTCCGTAAACCCACCGAGGCGGAGACGGATCTGATGGTGGCCCAAATCACTCAATTAACGAACCGATCGACTGAAGGTCTCACGGAAAAGTCCGGCGCCACCGGTGGAACACTCATGGAGACTGAAGGCAGATTCCAGGGGGTTGTACTCGGACGAGCTAAGCCTGACGGAACCACCGAAGTGCGGTGCGTTTTTACCATGGAAGAGGCTGCGGAATTCATGGGTCTGGAACAGGAGTAGAGGAGAGCCACAATGCGAAAAAATATTCTTAATGCAAAACGATTGCTGCCATTTTTCGTAATGGTCGTTGTGCTCGCTTGTTCCAGCAGCGCGTTCGCCAATGCAACCATTATCATCGTCAACGCTAACGCTCCAAATGTAGGTTTTAACGATCCCACACCCGCAGCTCCCGTAGGTGGCAACCCCGGCACCACCCTGGGCCAACAACGTCTCAACGCTTTCAATCATGCGGCACAAATTTGGGGTTCAACTTTAGACAGCCCTGTCACCATCCGCATCCAGGCAGCGTTTGTTCCCCTGGGCCCTGGTGTGCTCGGTAGCGCTGGTGCGACATATTTTGTTCGTGACTTCGGCAGCGTCGGCCTCTTCCCAGGAGCGGAGTATCCACTCACCTGGTATTTCGCGACGCTGGCTGACAAGCGCGCAGGCACCGAGATACACCCTACGCCGGGTTTTCCGGACATCGTGGCGAACTTCAGCAGCAATTTCAATTTCTACCTTGGCTTGGATAATAACCACGGGGCGCAGAACGATCTGGTGACAGTACTACTGCACGAGTTTGGACATGGTCTGAATTTCGCGAACCGCGTAGACGAAGCTAGTGGCACGCAACCTAGCGGTTTAACTGATATCTATGCGCGCCATACCCTCGACAACACGAGCGGTTTAACCTGGAACTTGATGACGAATGCGCAACGGCAGGCATCAGCCATCAACTTTGGCAATGTCGTCTGGACAGGTGCCAACGTGACTGCGGCTGCGCCGAATGTCTTAATACTTGGCAGTCCCGAGGTGAGAGTTTTGACACCTCCCGCGATCGCCGGCGTGAAGCAGTTTGGCACTGCTCAGTTTGGACCGCAGATACCGACGATGCCGGCACCCGTAAGCGGAACTGTTGTCCCGGTTGTTGATGTCGACGAGGATGGAGCCGGTACTGCAAACACGACCACTGATGGCTGCACGGCTCCTCTCAATGCGGCGGCTATAGCGGGAAATATTGCCTTGGTCGAACGCGGTGGTTGTGGCTTCGTAAACAAAGGTCGAATCGCCTCTGAGGCAGGGGCGATCGGCGTCATTATTTATAACCAGGCAGCCAACGCTGCAGCTGCTCCTCCGGGAATGGCAGGAGACGGCGTTAACGATCCCTTCGTGACGGCGCCAACCGTCAGCTTAAGACGAGTAGACGGTCTGGCCCTTGTGGCCAACCCTGGCGCCACGGCGATTATCGGAAGGAATCCGGCGATTCGTGCCGGCGCCGATTTAGTTGGGAAGGTTCGCCTGTATATGCCAAACCCGGTAATCGCTGGTTCATCTGGTTCGCACTTTGACCAGGTCGCCTTCAAGAACCTGTTGATGGAACCAAACATCAATGCCGATTTAACTCACGATGTTTCGTCCGTCAACGGCAATGACCTGACACTCGAACTACTGCGAGACGTGGGTTGGTTCGCGGATGCGGACAATGATGGCCTACCCGACGACACCGACTGTGAACCAAATTCGAACTTCGCACCAACGGTGGTCATTGGCACTTGCGACAGTGGTGTCACGAACTTCTTCTTCACGAGTGGTTGTACGTTCTCGGATCTTATCAACCACATCGCAGAGAATTCGAGCAACCACGGTCAGTTCGTGTCGCAGACCAATCATCTGCTAAACCAAATGAAAAAACAGGGGCTTATTACTGACGCACAAAAGGACATACTTTCAAGTTGTGCGGGTGGTGCAAAGATCCCCTAAGAGTCAAACACTCTTTTCGTACAACAATAGAGGCGCAGGGTTTCGATCCTGCGCCTTTTTGTTTGCGCATATCAACTCGACGGAAGAATTCATCACACGTAAACTTCAACCAACATGCCTGACATGCTGGTCAATCTCCTGAAGCTGCCTCCTGTCGGCGGGGTCATCGATGACATCGCGAAAACAGGAGTTGTAGTTCGCCGGGCACAGCCGTTTGAAATTACGCAGGTGATGGAAATGGTTGAACGCGAGTTTTCAGTTGCATGGGCCGATGAAATCTCTGTTGGATTTGCGAATAAACCGGTGACTGTTTTCATAGCCACCTTCGAAGGTCAGGTAGTTGGTTTCGCCGGTTATGAATGCACGCGACGAGCTTTCTTTGGGCCAACCGGAGTGATAGAGGAAATGCAATCGCGTGGTATCGGCAAAGCTCTGTTGCTGGCTTGTCTCGATGGCCTGCGCGAGCTTGGGTATGTTTACGCGATTATCGGGCGAGCCGGACCCGTGCAGTTTTACGAAAACGCCGTGGGCGCCATCGCAATACCCGATAGCGATCCGGGAATCTACACAGATCTTCTACAGTCATGAACCATATCGAAGATCTACAACGGCCGGCCGCCTCGGTAGCGCATCTACCGGCGCCGCCGGGTCCAAAAGGCGGACTCCTACTCGGCGTCATGCCCGAGTTTAATCGCGACACATTAGGCTTCATCGAACGCGCGAAGGATCACGGCGATGTCGTACGCATGCGTTTCTTTTACCTGACCGTACACTTTCTTTACGACCCAACGCACATCGAGTACGTGCTTTCGACAAACGCACGCAACTTCATCAAGTCGCGGTCGTTGCGAACGCCTTTCTTCCGTCGTCTGGTGGGCCAGGGACTGTTAACCAGTGAAGGTGAAGTCTGGAAGCGCCAGCGGCGTTTGGCCCAACCAGCGTTTCACCGGCAACGTATCAGCGCATATGGCGACGTGATGGTGGAATACACGCGCCGGATGATCGCAAACTGGAAAGCCGGAGAGCAGCGTGACATTCATCGCGACATGATGCGTTTGACACTAGAGATCGTAGTGAAAACTCTTTTTGATGCGGACGTTTCTCAGGACGCAGACAAAGTCGGCAACGTGTTGTCACGACTGGTAATGCCCTTTGCGTCGCAAGCGACTTTGAAGTGGATAGCCGACAACCGTTTACCAACATCAACTCACCGCAGTTTCAACCGCGACGTCGACGAGATTGACGCAATTGTCTATCGAATCATTGATGAACGGCGCAGGAGCGGCATCGATCAAGGAGACTTGCTGTCGATGTTGTTGGCGGCGCATGACGAGGATGGCAGCCAGATGACCAACCGGCAGCTGCGTGACGAGGTCATGACGTTGTTTCTTGCCGGACACGAGACGACGGCTTTAACGCTCTCCTGGGCGTGGTACCTCATCGCGCGCAATCCGGAGGTCGAGCGAAAGTTTCATGAGGAATTGGACCAAGTGTTGAGCGGCAGACTACCGGTGGCCGCGGACATGCCACGCTTGAAATTCACGGAAAAGATCGCAAAGGAGTCAATGCGTTTATATCCGCCAGCTTACGGATTGGGAAGACAGGCTGTTGAGGATTGCGAGATCGGCGGATACCGGATTCGACGCGGATCGCAACTATTCATGTTCCAGTGGGTCACACAACGCGACCCCCGGTTTTTTCCTGAGCCTGAACAATTCAAGCCTGAGCGTTGGACCGAAGAGTTTACCAACTCCCTGCCGAAGTATGCTTACTTCCCTTTTGGCGGCGGGCCACGTGTTTGTATCGGAAACTATTTTGCGATGATGGAAATCGTGCTGCTGATGGCGACTATCGGTCAGAGATTTCATTTTTCAGTGGGAGAACAGCGGCCGGTTGAATTGTTGCCGGCGATGTCTCTGCGGCCGAAAGACGGTATCCCAGTAACAGTCGAAACTCGCTAAGCAATGGAGACTTGGTGGGTCGCGGAGATGTTCAGAGCCAACCTTCAGGTTGCGTGCTGCGAAAGCGAACAATCTGAAGGTTGGACTCTGAATCTCCGCGACCCACACCGATGAGAATCCGCCAAGAGACTGTTCTGTTCCTTCACTCCATCGCACGCGCAATTCTCGCCCACTCTTCCAATGTTAACGTCTCAGCGCGCCGTTGAAGTTCAACTTCTGCACGGCAAAGGACGATGCTGGCTCCGCCGTGGTCTTTCAGAGCCTCCTGCAGTGGCGGCGGCGAGTGACGTAAGTTATTCAGGATCGTTTTTCGTCGCTGCGCAAATCCGGCGCCTACAACCCGCCACAACAGCTTCTCATCCTTCACTTTCGCCTTGCTCTCAACACGCGGCGTAACCCTAACAACGCTGCTCCACACTTTCGGCGCGGGACGAAACGATCCTGGCGCGACGTCGAACAACTTCTCCGTTTCGCAATATGCTTCCACCAGAACCGACAGATAACCGCGCTCGGACGAACCTGGAGCGGCCGTGATGCGATCAACCACTTCACGTTGCAGCATCAAAACCATTTCAGTTACACAGGCGCGCTGTTCGATCAGCCTTTGCAGAATCGCAGTCGAAACGTTGTAAGGCAGGTTGGCAACTACGCGGGCCGTGGTCGCCGGACTGATGATCTCGCAAAAGTCCGTGGTCAACGCATCAGCGTGAACCAGGTGGAAATTTTCGCCGCCTCCAAATCTCTGCTCCAACGGGGGAATCAAGTGGTTATCAAATTCAACTGCGACTACGCGCGATTCATGTTCCAAAAGTGGATGCGTAAGCGCTCCTTCGCCCGGACCGATCTCGATGATCGTCTCGCCCGGCTTTGGGTCAAGCGACGCGATGATTCGATTGATGATTGATTGATTGGTGAGGAAGTTTTGACCGAAACGTTTTTGCGGACGATGGGCAGTTGAATCAGTCGGACTTTGGCGGTCTTTCTTCATCTGCCGCTCTTCAGTCGCGCTCTTTGCGCTTTGGGTAACCAGTCACCTCGAGATCGCCACCGCGCGCCACGACTTCCTGATCCTCGAGTTCAAATGCATGGGCCAATCTGTCTGCTCCCTCGCCCGCAATTGCGGCAGGGGCTTCACGGCCGCCAATGATCAGGGGCGCAATGAAGAACGAAACCTTGTTAACAAGGCCCGCGTCGAATAATTTGCCGGCTACGCTAGCTCCGCCTTCAACCAGCACACTCTGAATCGAACGTTGGCCCAACGCCCCAAGCATCGCGTTCAGATCTCTTGCGCCATCTCGCACGATTTGCACGCCGCGGGCTTCGAGTTCTTTGGCGGACGAATCGTTGACCGCGTTCCCTGCAAACACAATTACCGGCGCCTCATTTGCGGTCGCGACCAACTTGGAATTCGGAGACAGTTTCAAAGCGTCATCGAGGACTACACGAACCAGCGGCTGCCTTCGCGGTTTACCCGAGCGATCGGTTAATAAAGGATCATCGGTGCAAGCAGTTCCCGCACCGACAAGGATCGCATCGTATTCATGACGCAGTTCGTGAACTCGTTGCCGCGCTTCGGGCCCGGTTATCCAGCGTGAGTCGCCTGTGCGAGTGGCAATCTTGCCGTCAAGAGAGATTGCCATCTTCAAATGAACAAACGGGCGGCCGGTCTTCATGTAGTGGAAATACTTCTCGTTTAGCCGCTCCGCTTCACGCGCCATTAAGCCAACAGATACCGCGATGCCGGCAGCCTGGAGATGCTGGATTCCTTTGCCGCTTACTTTTGGATTCGGATCTTCAGTCGGAAAAACTACGCGGGCGATACCGGCGTTGATCAGCGCATCGGTACAGGGAGAAGTGCGGCCGAAATGTGCGTGGGGTTCAAGTGAGACGTAAGCTGTCGCACCTTTTGCTCTGGTTCCCGCTTGTTCCAGAGCGTAGGTTTCAGCGTGTTTCAGTTTTTCGTAAACGTAGAAACCTTCACCGACAATCTCGCCACTTGGATCGGCAATTACACACCCCACCAATGGACCAGGACTCACCTGCCCGACACCTTGCGTCGCCAGCCCGAGTGCTCGCGTCATCAGGCGGTGGTCCATCTCCGTTGATGCGGTTGGTGCGCTAACAGTTGATGAAGTTACTTGGGCCACAGAGGTTATTCAAACAAGCCATTCACGTACAGTTCAGGATCGAACACCACCAAATCGTCGACCTTCTCTCCGATACCAGCATAACGAATCGGGAGATTCAACTCGTTGGCAATAGCCACGGCGATGCCGCCTTTGGCAGTGCCATCGAGTTTGGTCAACACAATACCAGTTACGCCGGCGACCTTTAGAAACTGCCGCGCCTGTTCCAGGCCGTTCTGGCCGGTTACTGCATCGACCACCAGCAGGGTCTCGTGTGGCGCGCCTTCAACTTCGCGCCCCGCCACTCGCTTCATCTTCTCCAGCTCGGCCATCAGGTTGGATTTGTTATGCAATCTGCCTGCGGTGTCTACGATCAAAACATCTGAGCCTCGTGCTTTCGAAGCCTTCAGTGAATCAAACAACACTGCCGCCGGATCAGTTCCCTGTTTCTGTTGAATCAATGGAACGTCGGTCCGTTCGGCCCAGATCGCGAGTTGATCAGATGCGGCCGCACGAAAAGTGTCCGCCGCGCAGATGAGCACGTCGTTGCCTTCAGCTTTGATTCGCTGGGCCAACTTGCCAATCGTTGTGGTTTTACCCACGCCGTTCACACCGACAATCATCATCACATAAGGCGCGACGTTGTCCGGCACGCTCGTTTCCGACGCCACACCCTTTGCTTCCGATTGCCGCAAGATCTTCAACAGCTCTGCTTTGATTGCAGCCTTCAGCGCATCCAGATCGTTGATCTGTTTGCGAGCTACTCCGCGACGCACGGTTTCAAGAATGTGTTGCGTAGTGGCAACGCCGATGTCAGCCGCAATCAACGCTTCTTCCAACTCGTCCAGCAGGTTGTCGTCAATCTGCTTGAGATTTTGAAAGACAGTATCGAGACGGTCTGACAGAGACTCTCGTGTGGCGGAAACTGCCCTGCGAAAACGTGCTGAAAACTCCTGTTCTAACGCCGCTTCCTGAGCCTGCAACTCCTCCATCGACAGGTTCAGTCCGAGCACGGATGTGGCAAAAGGCGAACGCGACGGGACCGGTTTCTGCTGCGCCTCAATGCGTGCCGGCTGTTCGGTCATCGGCGGAGGAGCGGGCTTGGGTTTGTCGGCTACCGCAGTTTCAGTCGGCACAGGCGTGGGTCCGCTGCCTGTGGCAACAGGTTCCAGCTCACGCTCAGGCAACGGAATGGCGGGTGACGCCGGCGTCGCAGCCGTAGGTTGTGCAGTTTCCTGCTTTGTCAGTGGCTCATTCAGTTTCAGTGAGACAAACTGATCGCCGCTTTTTCGTTTCCAGAAAAGCCCCATATGATCGGCCCATCAACATTTCTTAACTTGGATTGAATTGTTAAGTATAACGGCAACAGCCGCGCCCGAACAAAAACGGCGCGGCTGCTGCTTTCAAACTGGATGTATTCGGGAGCCTAGGAAACGAAGACGCGACTATTATCCGGAGGCGCATCTGCAACGGGAACCCGCGACTCGGGCTCCGCCGTGCGGCGCTTTAGCTTCACCGAGCCGGGTCGAATCTGGCCTTCCTCACAAGCTCGCGCAAAGGCGGCGACAACTTCTGCGTCGTAACGCGTACCTACAAAACCTTGAATTCTTTCAACCGCATGCTCAAACTGCATGGCCTTCTGGTATGGCCGGTCTGTGGTCATCGCGTCAAATGTATCGGCCACTGCCACGATCTTGGCCATCAGCGGGATTTCGTCTCCTTTTAATCCCTGCGGGTAGCCCTTTCCATCCACCATCTCGTGATGCATGTACATGCCGGGCAGAAACTCTTTCATGGCGCCAATCTGCGACATGATCTTGTAACCCTTCTGCGGGTGCTGCTTCATGATTACGAATTCGTCGTCAGTAAGGGCTGCTGGTTTCTTTAGAATTTTGTCGTCGATCGCAATCTTGCCTACGTCGTGCAACAAGGCGCTGATGCGAATTTTTTCGCATTCGCCATCACTAATTCCCAGGCGTTGCGCAATGGCCACTGAAATCCTCGAGACGCGTTCCGAGTGACCACGCGTATACGGGTCCTTTCCATCGATGGCTGCCGCCAGGCTCTTAACAGTTCCTAAAAACAGCTCACGGTTTTCGTCAGCTGAACGTTGCAAGTCCTGGATGTACGTCGCCAGTTGGTCCGTCATCAGGTTGAACGACTCACCAAGCTGGCCGAGTTCTGTTCTACTGCGGATATCAATCCGTTGCGAAAAGTCTCCGGACGCGATTCGATCGGCGCCGGTTGCGAGTTCCTGCACTGGCAGTGTCAGTTTCTTCGCGAAGAAAAATCCGGTGACCAGAGTCAACATGCTGGCAACGAAGCTGATCAGAATAATCTGCCATCTCATGTCAGTGACTGAAGACAACGCCGCAGATGCGTCCTGGATTGCGATCACGCCGAGACGTGAGTTCTTGTCCAACTCCGCGGTTGCATAAGAGCCGAGCATCTCCGTCTTCTTGCCATCGCGAATAAGAATGAAAGGTTCGAGGGCCGACTGTACTTGCGAACCTGATTCCTGCCAATCCTGGACCACCTTCAGATCCGTCATCGGTTTTTCTGAGAACGCCACGTTCTCTTCCGGGTGTGCAACCGCGCGCCCGTTTTGATCGACGACAAAGACAACCGGTAGTCCCGCGTCCAACAGCTCGCGTTCGCTCTTCGATGTCGGTTGATGAACCGCCTTGAACACTTCCTGGAAAGAAATGATCGCAACGACCGCCGCCACCACTTCATCGCCCATTGGACCACCCATGACCGGCGCAGCTACCGTCAGCGCCATCTCCTGTCCAGAACGAATAAGTTGCGGCCGTCCCACAACGATTCCGCGGCCACTCATTCTCGCCAGCACATCGCTCACCCGCTGGTCTACTTCTTCTCGCTGAATCACGTCAGGCTGAAAGGCACGGTGCAATTCACCGCTGACTGGCCAGATGGCTAGTCCGATTAGATTGGGATCCTCTTCGAGAGCTTTCTGCAGACGTGAGTCGTAGCCGGCGTCATTGAGGGCGCTAATGCCGCCCGCGATTTCAAACGCACGCGCCAATCCTGCCACGACGTCCCGGTATCGTTGGCCGTAGAGCTCAATCTGTCTGGCCTTGTCCTGTACCAATTGCGCCTGATATCGACCCTCGACCGAGCGCAATTCCGCCGCTGTTCGTCCGGAAAGGAGGACTCCGGCGAAAAAGAGTGGCAGAAGTCCAACCAGAAGTAGGACCCCAAGCACAATGTATAAAAGGCGAACGCGTCCGGGCTTTTTCAAGGTATTTTTGCTGATTTGATGGTGGAAAATCGAGGTCTAAAGAGGCGAGCCGGCTTCGAAATAGCCGCGAGGTCATTATGTCCAGTAAGCTAAGGAGTGTCAACGCGTTTGTTCAACATGTTTTTAACCGCAAACAATGTAACGGAACGACTTGTTTTATTAGACTTAAACGCAAACAGTAACGTCTAAAGTCCTGAGGGCAGCCGGGGGTTGAATTGACAGGGCTGAAGTCGGGCGCGGAGTCTGCGAACAGACAGAATGGGAACTGCCATTAGCGACGAGCAAATCGTAGAGCGCGCCCTGGGAGGTGACGCCGACGCCTTCGGTGAGATTGTGCGCCGCTGGGAGAGACGTATTTTTGCCCTGGCGTTCGGCATGCTCGGCCGGGAAGACGACGCTCGCGACGCGACGCAGGAGACGTTTCTGGCAGCGTTTCGCAATCTCCGCGGTTTTCGTGGTGATGCAAAAGTTTCGTCCTGGTTGCACCGGATAGCCATCAACCAATGCATTACCCGGCAGCGCCGAGCGAAGGTCAGAGGCGAGAGCGCTCTGGATGATGCTGAAGAAAGGCATCCTGCGAACCTGTCGATGCCTCTTCGCTACTCGCCTTCGCGCGTAGTTGAAGAGCGTGAGACATCCGCAGCCGTACGACGCGCTGTGAATAGCCTGCCAGTTGAGTTTCGGCAGGTCGTGGTAATGAAAGAGTTCGAGGAGATGACTTTCAAGGAAATCGCCGAGGCGCTGGACATACCTTTGAGCACTGTGAAGAGTCGCCTATATACGGCGTTGCGGCAGTTGGAAATGAGGTTGCAGAAGTTTAGCGGACACTGAGTCGGAGGACGGTGAGATGGATTCGGAATTTTCACGAGATTGCGGACGCGCAGACGAGTTGATGGGATTTCTCTACGGCGAGTTGAACGACGTAGAAACGAAAGCCTTTCGAGGACACTTGCAGCAGTGTGCGACCTGCAACTCGGAACTTAGTTCATTCGAAGATATCCGCAAATCGGTTGTCGCCTGGCGCGACGAGTCGTTCAGCTCTCTCTACTCACCCGGGATTAACTTACCTGCGACCAAACCTTCAGCGATGGCCGCCCTCCGCGAGTTTTTCAATCTGTCGCCGGCATGGATGAAGGTGGCTGTTGGTTTTGCGTCTGTTTTGTTTTGTGTGTTTGCGGTATTAGCAGTGTGGGGGCTGAGACAATCGAATGACCCTGCCGTCGTGAAGGTTGAGACATCGCCGACGGCCGATCAAATTAATGTGGTAGTGAAGCAACGTGTGGAAGATGAGTTGAAGCGTCTGAAAGCTCAATCTGATTCTGCAGTCGTCGATAATGCGCCGGCACCCGTAAAGGAGACGGTTGAGCGACGCTCGAACCGTGCAGTCGTTCGTTCCCAAAGCAACCCGCGACGTCCGCTCACTCGCGGGGAACGCGAGCAACTGGCTGCAGACCTCCGTTTAATTTCAAGTCCTGATGACAGTGAACTGAATTTACTAAGCGATACAATTAATCAGTAGATTCTTTTGTGAGGGCCTCAATGAAACTCAACGTTAAGTCTTTAGCGACCGCTATCTCATTAGTAATACTTGCGGCTTTACCTTTGTGCGCTCAAACTCCACCTCCGGAACCTCCTGGTCCAATGCAAGGAAGGAACGGCGGCGGCGATCCAATCCGTGAGCTTAACTTGACGCCGGAACAGCGCGAACAGATCCGCATGATTCGCGAGCAGAACCGCGCCGAACGAGCAACGATTAATCAGCGCGTCCGCGAAACCAATCGCGCATTGGAAGAGGCTCTCGATTCTGACAATCCAGACCAGTCCGTACTGGAGCAAAGAATTCAGGAAGTTTCGACCGCACAAGCTGAAGCGATGCGAATGCGAATCAAAACGGAAGTAAAGATTCGTAACGTCCTTACCAGCGAACAGCGCACCATGTTGAAGGAGATGCGTCGCAACGTGCACCAGCTTCGCGAGCGCAGACGCGAGGACGGCGTGCTGGATCGGCAGAGGCGTTTGGAACAAAGGACGCGGCGGTTAGAACGAAGACGGAACCAGCCCCCGCCAGGATCTCAAGGAAACGCAAACCAGCAACGACCGCAAGAATGGTAGCGTAGACCCGCGCGGCATTACCTAAACACGTCGAGAAAACCAAGCCAGCCTCTCACTGGAACCGCGGGCGTCCCCGCCCGCGGTCCCAGTAACGAGACACCTTGTTCCATCCAGATGTTTAGGCATTCGAAGCCAAAAGCCCCTCAAGCTTGACGCATTGCCTCAATTTGCGCATCATAAGCCGCTCTTTCGATCGCAGCCAAAAACGCGCAATCTGCGTCCCGATTCGAATCCGGCCGCAAGTTGTCATTCTTCGTCTTTACATCGGCAGCCGCGAACCGCGCGACTCTTAACGGCTGGTCCCTGTTTAGCCCTTAAATGAACCTCGTTACGCGCTCTATCTACGAGCTGCAGGAAAACACGTTGTTAGCTGCACGTGCCTTCCGCAGCCTCTTTTCCAGACCACGATACATTTCGGAAACGATCGCGCAGATGGACACCATCGGCGTCGGCTCGCTGAGCATCATTCTGCTTACCGGGTTCTTCACCGGAGGCGTGCTGACCGTCCAGACATTTCCCACACTGGCCTTTTGGGGACAGCAGGGTCAAACCGGACGCCTCGTAGCAGTCGCCCTGGTGCGCGAGTTAGGACCGGTACTTACCGCCCTGATGGTGACCGGACGCGTGGGTTCTGCAATCGCAGCGGAACTTGGCTCGATGACGGTGTCGCAACAGATCGACGCGATGCGCGCGCTCGGCACCGATCCAATCAGAAAACTGGTGGCGCCTCGCCTGCTCGCACTGATAATCACACTTCCTTTGCTCACGGTTCTAGCAGACGTCGTCGGCATCGGCGGTGGCGCTTTTGCGGCAACTTCCCTTTACGGCCTTTCGATTAACGAGTTTCTAACATCCGTTCGTGAAGGAATTACGTCGGATGATATTATTGGCGGCGTCATCAAGCCCCTTTGCTTCGCCCTGATCATCGGGACGATTGCATGTTACAAAGGACTTAATACCGACGGCGGAACTGTAGGCGTGGGTAGAGCCACGACGCGTGCAGTGGTAACTGCTTCGATCGTAGTGATCGTTGCTGACTTCTTCCTGGCCCGTGCGCTGCAGTACATCCTGGGAATGCCGATGAGTTAGTTCTCCCTATGAGTTTGTCGCAAACAGAAACGAGTAATTTGATCACGCCGGAACGGGTTAGCGATAACGCTGCTGGATCGACGTTCGCTGAAGTCGATAACCGGACGCGCATCATCCCGGCAATTGAATTCCGCGAAGTCGTACTCGCGTTTGATGACAAAGTGGTTTTGGACAAGTTGAGTTTCAAGGTCAACCGTGGTGAGACCCGAATCATTCTTGGTGGCTCAGGTGGTGGCAAATCCACGATCATCAAACTTGTATTAGGACTCTTAAAGCCGGACGCGGGCCGCATCTTCGTTGATGGTGAAGACATCACTGACTACAACGAAGTGCAGATGATTCCGGTGCGCAAGAAAATCGGAATGGTGTTTCAGGAGGGCGCGCTCTTCGATTCACTTTCAGTTTACGACAACGTCGCCTACCGGTTGCATGAACAGGGATTGCCGGAAGACCAGGTAGAACCCGAGGTGCGTCGCATGCTCCGGTTCGTTAACCTGGAAGATGCAATCGATAAGATGCCCGCTGAGCTTTCAGGTGGTATGCGACGACGCGTTGGCATTGCGCGAGCCCTCGTCGGTGACCCTAAGATCGTGTTGTTCGATGAACCCACTGCGGGACTCGATCCGCCGACGGCGCGCGCCATCTGCGAGCTCGCCATGAAGTTGCGCGATCTCGAAGACGTCTCATCTATCTTCGTGACGCACGAGATGAACAATCTCGAATATCTCTGTTCAGAGTATGCCGTGGTCAACGACGAAGGACAGGTAGTGTTTGAACGTGAAGGCGAACGGCTTTGTCTCATCAACAGCAAAGTGATGATGATGCGCCAGGGCCATATTATTTTCAGCGGTACTGACGAGGCCCTGCGCCGTTCCGAGGATCCATACATTCAGAAGTTTCTGCGGGGACATTAGAGAAAGGATGAAGGATGAATTATGAAGGATGAATAGGAAGATGGACAACGCTGATACCCGGCGCCTGATCCTTCATCCTTCATCCCTCATCCTTCATCCTTAAAACAGCTATGCCACGATCAACTAAGCAGGTAAGTTTGAATCAACTGCGGGTCGGCATCTTTGTGCTGATCTCGATCGTTATCCTGATTTTCCTCATCCTGAACGCGTCTGGCGATCTAAATCCCTTCTCGAAGAAACTTTACTTGAAAGCACGTTTTGGCGACGCCAACGGTCTGCGCGAGGGATCGGAAGTTCGTCTTTCGGGCGTGCGCGTAGGAGAAGTCGACAAGATCACGCTCCTTCCCCCTTCGACCGAACCCAACGCGCCTCGCGTTGAAGCACTGATGGTGATTGACGGAACGATCGATGGCCGTCCTGCTAATGACAGAATTCGGAAAGACTCAACCGCGCAACAAGGTTCACCGAGCCTGCTGGGGAATGAAATGCTGATTAACATCAGTCCTGGCACGACTCTTTCTCCGCCTGTTTCAGATTACGAAATACTTCGCTCGTCGAGCTCAAACACTGTTAACGACTTCGCGACCTCCGGAACAGATCTGGCCCAGCGCCTGAGCAAGTTATCCGATCAAATCAGTGTGATTGTGAAAGACGTTCAGGACGGCAAAGGAACCGTCGGGCGTCTGTTCTCAGACGAAGCGCTGTACAACAACCTGAATGCGACTGTACGCGAGAGTGAAGAAGTGATGCGCATGATTCGATCGGGCGAGGGCTCAGCAGGAAGATTCGTTAACGATCCCGCACTCTACAACAATGCCAACGAGATCACGCTGCAACTCCGCCGCATCGCTGAAGACCTGCGCGCCGGTCGCGGCACTGCCGGCAAGCTACTCACCGACGACGAGCTGTACAACCGTATCAATCGCACGGCCGACCGCCTCGATCGTTCTGTGGACCAGGTCAACGTAATGATTGCCGACATCAACGCCGGCCGAGGCACGCTTGGCAAACTGATCAAGGACGAACAAATCTACAACGACGCTCGTGCAGCCATTGCACGCTTCAACACCACGGCTGAACGGATCGATAATATGGTCTCCGCAGCTCAACGTGGCGAAGGCACCGTCGGCAAGTTACTAACGGACGAAGCTCTCTACTCAAACGTCAATCAACTCTCTTCCGAAGGCGTGAAACTGATGTACGACTTTCGGCAGAACCCGCGAAAGTACCTGACAGTAAAATTCGAACTGTTTTGAGTGGATAACAGCTGTCCCTGGATAATTAAGTTGTCCTGGGGCTTAATGAAGTTGGTCTCACACAGGCGCAACAGACATCAACAGTCTGTATAATTAACCGCCGATTATTCAAAAGAAGAGGTCGGGATTGACCATTAGGTCAATCCCGACCTTTTTTTTGTACATGAAAAAGAATTGCAATATCCTACTTCTTGTTTAACCGTAGCCCGCGCGTCTACAACGGCATGTACAAAGCCTTGTAGCTGACCACGCGATAGCATGTCTCTCAAGTAATTACTTACCGGGGGTGAATGGTGATCGCGCGCCGCAGACTGAAGGCCGGCGTTAGATTTCTTAATGTTGTCTTTAATCCAAAAATTAAGAGAATCAAATGACGCGGACATCTTGAGGGATGTTTTTTATCGCGATGGTAGCCTGCGGGATATTTATGTGCTCGAAACTACTAACGATGATTGGCAAAAGCTGCTTACCTTTCTGAATTCTGGAAAGTATAAAGTTGCCTATGAGCTTGATAGTACTGAAAAGCCCTTACCATCTGATTTTAGTGAAATCCAAAAATGCATGGGCGAGGTGAGGCAACTTTTATCAATCTATATCGAAGGTGTGAGATTGAATTGTCACTTCTTCTGCACAGATGAGATTGAGCTTGACCTGGCTCCTAACGAAGTTGATACAGAGGAAACGGCAGAAGCGATTTTTCGCTTCATGGCGGAGATCGGGCGATTGCTCGAAAAGGAAGTAATCCTAACGCCTGAAAACGGGCAAGAATATGTAATAGTTCGCTATGATCCGCAGGCGAATGATATGGAATATATCCACAGTTAAGAGGTTAAAGAGAAATCTAACAACGGCATGCACCCGACGCCCCTTCAAGAAGACTCTCATCTCCCGGGGGCGGAGCCCCGGAGTATTAAAAACAGTTAGCCGGTAGGGCAGAGCTCTACCGCACATCAGAGGGCATAGCCCGGGCATGTGGTAACGTCAATCTTGAATGTGCGCGCGGGTGATGCCTGGCGTTGGGCCGATCAGCCGAGGGGGCCATGACGACAAGAAGAACCCACCTGCCATCCAGCAGGCTCATCGCGTTTCTGATCGCGGGTGCAGTTACGGGCTTACTTGGCGTCGCATTATTCGGGGTCATACATGCAGCCATTATTTCCCCGATCTGGACGAGTCTCCCCGGCGGGATTCCCTTCGGAGTCGTTGCGGGACTTGCTATTGGCTGGGCGTTCTATGAGCGACGAGAAGCAGCCCGGAATGTCGGGGTCATCCACGCTCTGGCCTTCGCCTTACTGTTGTGGGCAACCCTGACACCGATGACGCTGTTTGGGGTAATTGTTCGCGCGACTGGTATTCACGGACAGGACGACACCTGGGAAGTCGCGCTTGAGTTGGTGCTCACGCTTGGCACCGCTGTGACTGTCGGACGCTTGATCAGTGGACGATGGCGCGCTGCTCTGGCACTGGGGGTGGCAAGTCTCACGCTGACGCTCGCGCAGGCTGGGCCGATTCCGGTGACAAACAGTCGCCGGGCCGCGTCGCTCTTCGTTGCACTTGGGGCCGTATATCTTTACTGCGCGATCGCTCTCGGGTTCGTCGCGTCGGTGATTTCAAAACTTTTGCGGTCGCCGGCCCAACAGATCGTTGGACCGGAGCGCGGATAGCCTTTTTCTCGACTTGATTGGTTGAATCGAGGTTTGGATGTAATCGCCGCGCCCCGTCAACTCTGACGTTAGATTGCTTCGTTGTGATTACCGGGAAGAACGTCACACGTGCTGGAAGCTCTGGAGATTCTCGATTGGTTTGGTAATGCCTTTGCGGGTTGGCGCTATCTTTTCTCTTCGTCGTTTCGTCAACGGACTCACAAACGCTGGAAGATTGAGGGGCGGGGGAAAGCATTGATCGAAGTCCTTTTCGGTGGCTTCGGGATATTGCTGACGCTGTTGCTACTGTGGCTCTTGATTGACGTTTTGCAAAGCTAATGATCCGCAGCGCAGCACAGCGAACCCTTGCAGCTGACGGCGCGATAGCATCTTTCTCAAGTAGGCCTTCCCATTAAGCCGGAATGCTGATCGCCCGTCGAGCTGAAGGCCGCGTTTGATACTTCGAACATGCGCGTTTGGACGATATTCAACAGAGGACAGATATGATTCTCCGTCTTTCTCAACGGCTGGTTCTAACGATCATGGTTGTTTCCTCCCCACTGCCGATCGCTCGCTCCCAAACATCAAACAATGCCGATCCGTTAAAGCCCTACACGACTTGTAAGATCCCCGGCGATCTAAAAATCAAAGAAGTTACTCGCAGGACTGCCAACGGCAACTTTCGCGAGGTAACGACAGACAAGGGCAAACAAAAGGTCTCCGTTGTTGATGGCTACCGTGTAATGTTCGCGTACCCCGACCTAACTTATTACTTTGCCAATGTGAAGATTGAGCAATCGGCTCCCGATAGTTATGCCCCGGACAAAGAAGTACTGGTTAACCAGCTCAAACACTATTCATCGATCAAAGAAGCCCACCCGATGATCTTTGAAGACAAGACTATGCTCAACGGGTTCGAGCATTATGGAATGGACCGCGACAAGATTGACGTCGGCGACCAGGTGGGAATCCACGTTCTCTTTTACGATTCGGCCCATCTGGTCGTGACGGTCTATTTTCTTAACCAATCAAAGGCTGTCTTTCTCAACAACCGAAGATACGAAAATATTAAACAGTATCGCGAACTCAGGGACGCGTTCTTGAACACTTATTCGGAATGTCTGAAACGCGTGGCGGACACCAAAGATTGAGGGCATCCAACAAGCGCTTGCAGCGGACGGCGCGATAGATGTTTCTCAAGTAACTCGCTTCGTTCAGCCGGATGTTGATCGCGCGGCGCAGCTGAAGGCAGCCTTAGGCTTTTCGGTTACATGGGAATATGAGACTTATGGCACTTACAATTATTTTCCTGCTGATGGTACTCAGCGGGGCCAGTCTTAACATCAAAGTCGAGAGCCGAGTCCCGGACATACGTGAGGTCAGGGTTAACCCTCGCGCTCAGAAACCGGCGCCGTCCGCATGCGTAGCTGCGTTCCGCGCGTTATTCAGGTACGTCCAGAAGCGTGAGCCCAGCATCCTCATCGATGAGCAGGCTCAAAGCCGTTGGCTGTCCCGGCAACTGCGGAAGTCACTCGCAGACCATGTCAAGCGTTCCGGCGATCCGAAGGAGAACCCGGATTACCCTTCGAACCAAACATTTGTCGGCGTCTGGAACGATCCGACGACCTTCTCGATCATCGGGTCACGTCATTACGATTACCGTGACGCGGATAACCCTGACGACAATCGAGCCGCGATAGACGTGCTTTATGAGTGGGGAGAAAACAAGGACGGCAACTTAGATAATCAGTATCCGGGCGAAAAAAGCCTGCGCTCTTTCGTGTTCGTTCATGAGGACGGGGCGTGGAAGTTGGACGACATCTACACCTTCACTGATGAGTACGCCGCCCCCGGAAGTCTGAGAGGGTATTTCGATAGGCGATGACAAGCTAACAACCGAATGCACGCGACTCGCGAGCGTAACATGACTTTTCTTTCCGGAAGGAGACTTGTAATGGCAA
Source organism: Pyrinomonadaceae bacterium (assembly GCA_035273385.1). Lineage (GTDB taxonomy): Bacteria > Acidobacteriota > Blastocatellia > Pyrinomonadales > Pyrinomonadaceae > PSRF01. Next base: position 169,361 of record DATEPE010000002.1, read on the forward strand.
AACAAATTCTGAATGCGACGGTACTGTTCCTTGGATGCCTGATGGCTACAGCCCTCACAAATGCACAATCACGTAACCTATTGCAGAATCCGAATGCTGAGTTGGATACACAATATTGGCGAACGACAGGTCAGACTACAGTTGAAATGACAACAGGCAATAACCCTTGCTTTGTGGTTCGCAATAAAGGTTCATTCTTTCAAGATGTAACCCTGCCGGAGGATGCGGTTGGGCAGTATGCTGTTCTAATTGGGCGTGGCTCAAGTGAGCGTGTCAATTCTGACGGTGCTATTACGGGTCTACCTTACCTTCACGGTTATATGATGGAGCAGGGGGAGCCAAATGGCGGACGTATTCTTGAATATCTGCAAGGGCAAAGGATGCGTAGCTCGGCTACAGACGAGAATGAATGGATTGATATGTGGGGAATCTTCCGCGTGCCGGAAGGGACTAAAGAGATTCGCTTCTTCTTAAATCAGGCAGAGCGCCGAGGCGTACCTCAAAATGGCTCTGCCGCGCGCTTCGATAACTTAGGGCTGTATCTATTCTCAACGAAAGAAGATGCTCAAGCATTCGTGAATCAATATCATTAAACGCGCCGTCTAACAGTTCATTCAACCGGACTCACAAATAGGCAGCCTTTTATCTTTGAAGTTCATTGCTCCCCGGTTAAGGCCTTTACTGAGGTTATGGCTATAACAGAAAAGAAACTCAGAAGAATCGACGTTTTTTTCTACGGGCTGTTCATGGACGATGCCCTCTTGCGAGAAAAAGGCATGAATCCTGTGAATCGCCGGATGGCTTCTGTTGAGAGCTTTTCCCTGGTCATCGGTGCACGCGCCACACTGGTACCGAACGCCGCGCGAACAGTCCATGGTGTGCTCTTTTCGTTGACCCATGCGGAAGTGGATGCTCTGTATTCCGAAGATTCGGTCAGTGTTTACCGCCCGGAGGCTGTGTTGGCACAACTAGCCGATGGGAGTATCACGCCGGCTCTTTGCTTCAATCTTCCTGTACCGCCTTCGGAGGACGAGCGAAATCCGCAGTACGTATCAAAACTCAGAGAACTCGCTGAGAGAATCGGCCTGCCATTGAGCTACGTGTCTTCCATCCAGTAGAAGGCACAGGCCTAACGACGCGTTCGACCCGAATCGCGAGCCGCAGGTAGGGCCGTCCTTGAGCGCTTCTTAGTAGGCATAATAAGTTTTTCGGAGATCTTCCAACCTTCCTCAAAGGAGAACAGAAATGCCGAAACGGGTCACGGATTACAACCTTCGGTGGAATCCCTTAACGAACCAGGGTGCGGTTTATGTGAAACTCGAGAACGCCGCAGTTGCGAGTAATAAATAAAATGAACTCTGACTCCGCAAAGAATTCAGAGAGTCTTGACGATTCGGAGGTCGTTGAACTTTTACGCCACCTCGAGGAACGTCTGGCAGCCGCTTGGGTTGAAGGCGACCGCACGTTTATTGAGCAGGTTCTTGCTGACGATTGGAGGGTTACCGATCTTACCGGGCGCGTTCTGAAAAAGGCTGAGGTGCTGGAAGAAGTGTTTGGCTCAAAAGACCGGCAAATCGTTTCAATGCGAATTGACGAAATCAGCGTCCGCCCGTTTGAAACCTGGGCAATTGTTACAGGAAGAACTCACGCAGCTGGCGAGTATCAGGGCGAAGTTGCCGAAGTTACGCTTCGTTTCACAGATGTGTTTGCGAATCGAAACGGAAATTGGCAAGTCGTCGCTTCGCAAGCTACTTTAATCAACCAATGAAGCCCGTTGTAATCCAACGCGCCGGCAAACAAGCCTTGCAGCGGACGGCGCGACAGCAGATTTCTCAACTTTAGTTCTATTCCTCAGCTTGAATGCTGATCACGCGTTGCCGCGGTCTAAGTGAAACAGTCAACACAACCGTCTGAAGCGTCGACGGCTTGTTGACTTCGAAGCAGAACTAGAGAAGCTAAGCGCCCGGAGATGATTCAACAATGAGAGTCTTGCCCAACTCCTTTCGAAGCATCGAATCTGCGATAGCGGAGTTGGGCTCTACGGATTCGATTTGGTTCCGCGGCCATGCTCAACAGCACCAACTGGTCCCGGCTCTATACCGGTTTCCGGGGGGCGCCGCGAACGAACTCAACATCCTCAACCGGTATAGGTCTGATTTGGAGGTTAGAACCAGCGGGCAAGGTCTTTCAAACCTCATCGCTCTGCATCACAGTTATGTCCCGACACGCCTGCTCGCCTGGACCGAGAGCCTGTATGTTGCACTCTTTTGCGCGATCGTGAGGGAATCGCATCCTGCCGTATTCATCCTGAATCCTGTTGCCCTGAACGCCCAGAGCAAGATCGAGGGCATTGTGAAGTTGAACTCGCAGCCGCCGGCCCATTGTGAAATTTTAGATTGGCCGGACCACTCGTGGCTGCCGGAACGGCCGGTTGCAATTGACGGGCGCTCCACTGAATACGAAACAGGAGAGACGGAGTCCATTTTCACGCTGCACGGGACAAACGAACTCCCCCTCGAAAAGCAATGTCCTGATTGTGTAAGGAAAGTGGTGTTGACAAAAGAAGAGAGGTCTTTAGCCGGAGAGCTTATTCTCGCAGGAAACGGATGGCGTGGCTTTGCACCAGAAGTCAGGTAATAGTTTGTGGTCGACAAATGCAGAACCGCGAGCGAAGGTAAGCGTCCCGGATGCGGCCCACGGACGATGGCGGCGTCACTCAAGTGACACTTCATATCGACAACGAAGAACGGTTCTGCGAACAGTCCGACATCGCCAAGGTCACGCGTCACATAGACCTGTTTGGCGGCGGCGGCACCAAGCTGGCATTTTTGCTCTTGTCAGGTTCATTTAACCCAGTACACACCCAGCATGTCCGGTCGCTTGTGGTGACGAGGAAGTACCTCGAAATAATTGGATGGGCCGTCGTGGGCGGGTTTCTCGCGCCGTCCAGCGATACTCAGGTGCAGCAGAAACTTGCCGCAGATGGTTTGTCGCTTAAAGAGCGAATCGCTCTGTGCAGGTTGGCGGTGGATGGGCTTGATTGGCTGAGCGTCTGCGTGAAAGGAGAGTTCAGCAGCAACTGGGCTTGTCGCGGAGTACGCAGTGAACTCGAGCGCGCGTGTGGGGACATTCTGCGGGGGCGCCGGCTTACCGGCGTCGAAATAATGGGCTCGGATACGGTTGTGCGGATATTTGACAAGATTCTGATGGAACACAGCAGCGGAACACGAGGATCAGCGCAGCAAGGACGGACGGTTTGCTGCTTGCTGCGACCCGGTCCGGATAAGGCGGCACAGAGAAAGCACATCGAGAGCGTTCTGATTCCTGGCTCGTCTGAGCTGGGAGTCAAATTGATGATTGTCGAGCCAACGTCTTCGGATCCGCCGCTGGAACAGATTAGTTCCAGCGCTATCCGCGAGCTTGTCTCAAAGGGTGAATGGGAGTCGCTGCGATCAAAGGGATGGTTGGCGCCGAGTGTATTGGAGGCGCTTCAATTGCGGGCCTCCGGAGGCTAGCGTTATGCGTCAAGTTTGGGAAACTTGGATGAAAAGTGCTGCGCGGCAATTGACTAAAGCCCCCTTCCTGTAGGAATTTTGTTCCATGATCCGACCTGCTACACGACGGTTGTTCATGTTTCTCTTCCTCGTCTTACTTCCCTTTGGCGCGCACGATGCTGCCAAGGCCCAGACCTGGGAGCCCATCTCGACCGGATTTACTACCGGGATCAGGATCTGGACTTCCGGAGGCAACACCTTCGCTGAGGTAAGGTTGACCTTTCCGACTACCGGCCACAGGGTTTCGGACTGGGGACAGGTGTCGAGAAATGAAAACAGTTTTTCCGTTGATGCCAGGGTCGAGCGGTGGACCGGTGGATCAGGGCAAGCTATCACGCCGATGGAGCACACTTATTCCCTTGGCCCGCTCGCCGCAGGTGCGTACTCATTCACTTTCAAATCCAATGGCGTAGTAACTGGCAGCCGGCAGTTCGACCCGAGCACGGCTGGTGAACGATGGGAACCAGTTCCACCCGACTCTCTCACGGTATCTGTTAGTGTCTGGACGACTGGAGGCATTACTTTCACGGAGGGGGAACTCTACTTCCCAGATACCGGACACAGGGTGACAGATTGGGGGCAAGTGGTACGCGTCGGCAACGAATTTTCCGTCGACATCAAAGCTGAACGATGGACAGGCGAGTCGGAGGCACGCGTTAATCTTGCGGAACAAACTTACCAGCTCGGTGCACTCGCGCAGGGAACATACTTCTTCACCATCAAGATCTTCGGCTCAGTGGCACGGAGACAGCAGTTCTCCATCGGCACATCATCAACGCCTGCTCCGCATCTGCTGACTGAGGAAGGCACCCAGCGAGCGATTGCCCTCGAATCGCCTACCTGGATGCGCGACTCTTTCCCCGTCACTGCGACAAACAACTTCAGTTCGGACCGCCGCACCCGCCTCGTCCTCTTTGCCACTCATGTGGATTTGGGACAAGGTGACTCGATTTCAGGCATCACGGCTCTGGCGGAAGATTCTCGCCACAATACCTATCCAATGACGGTTGAGTATGTCGGAAGAGTTCCCAATTTCGACTGGTTAACACAACTGGTCGTCAAAATACCGGGAGAACTTGAGGGCGCAGGCGACATCTGGGTGAGCATAAGCGTGCGGGGCGTAGCCAGCAACAAAGTGCTCGTCTCGATTAAGCCTTCCGGGAGCGGTTCTCCCTAGCGAACAGGCGGCTGCTTTTCTTCCGCACTTAATAACGCATGTACCCGACGACCTGACAGCGTGCCTCTTATGAACCTTGAATTGGGGCGCGGGTGACGCCCAGCTTTGAGTTCCGGAAGATGCCGCAGAGCCATACCATCGACGCACTTTACGCCGTAGGGCGCAACGTCCTGAAGTTCCAACGTCTGGAACAGATCCTCAAGGGGCTAGCGCTGAGGGCGCCGATATGCGCATCTTTATCAACTTTCCAAAGCGTCGTTGAGAATCGTAAAGCTCAGACCCAGCGTCTAACTCTTGGGTGGGCTGTGAAGAAATGGATAGAAAGCACCAACCAACCACCCAAACAACACCCGGGCCTGCAATCTGAAAATGAAATCATAGTTACCTGCGGTTTTGAGATTTCGCCTCCAGAATACTTCGATCACTTGTCGGTCGAACTAGAGTCATTGGCGCAGGAACGCAATAACCTTATACACCTGGAGTTGGCCCAACTAAACTTCGAGGATGAAGCGGAATGCACCGCCCTTACCGCTCGGCTCAATGCTCAGAACGATCGAATAGAAAGGGCAATTGAAGTCGTAGGAAGGCTCCTTTCACAAATGCAGGATTTGGCTCAGGCGATGGCCTCTGATGATATCCAACGAGAAATCCGCAACTTACGTTTTCAGAATTTGAGTCAAGGGTCTTAAACGTAACTCGGAAGCCAATCCTTCCGTGTTTCACATGATGCCGATGATGATGTGTGGAAGTCGCCCTTTTTCCGTTCAGTTAGAATGCTGATCGCGGAAGGCGCGCGTTTGGCGATTGGAGTTGAATATGACAAGAATCCTTGTGTTCGGTCTGTTATTCACGGTTATTGTTACCTCCTACACCAACACCAGCGGTCAAACGAACAGGAAGCGCCACAGAGCCGGGCGGACGGTCACTGTCGTAGTCCACTCTTGGGAACCCGAGAAGGGCTCGTTGTTCCACAAGTTGACGCGAGCGTTGCCTGCTGTCTCCAAAGTTGAAATTAGTCAGATTGAATCCGCGCTGGCTCCGGGCCCTCAGCCAGATGACGTCGTATTGTTTGAAAATAAAGAACCGATTCGTGTGTTGACCACCAGGACTCTACTAGATCGCGACGCCCGGAGCCTTACAACCACTTGGCGTCAATTGAACCGTGGCAGTTCGAGTGCCTGTTTTGCGCCAGCATATCTCCTTAAATTCTATTCAGCAGAACGGCAGCTTTTCGCGACGATTGTTTGTTTTGCCTGTAGTAATCTAATGCTGACCGGTGGTGAATCCTTCGGTTTTGACGCAGACGGTCCAGCCGGCGCCGAGTTATTGAAGAAACTCAAAGCTCTTCTTCCGCAGTCGCCCAACAAAGCCTCATAGCCGGCGGCGCGTTCGCATGTTTTGAATCACGAGCACTAGATCGACAACTCAGTGATTAACGCGTAGTGTCCGTAAATGACAAAAAACAACTTGGGTGTAATGACGACTGTGTTATTTCTGGCAATCGCGAGCGTGGCAATCTCTTCGCAAAAAGCTGTTGGCGCAAAAGCAAGACAAAATTGAATACAATCACGTTTATGACTGCGGCGATGGAAGAGCAAGATTTAAGGTTTTAAGCTGCACCGGTCCCGGTAAATACGATAGGTGTGAAACTTTTGTTATTAACGAGCTTTCGCCGGGCGGCGGCTTTAAAGGCTCGAGTACTCGCGCTACCCTCGAGGACTACTACCTCGGTAGGGAAGGCTGCAAAACCAAAAATCGTGTTGCCGTCCAAAACGAAACGAACAAGCAGGACGGATCCGAAACCCCGCCTGTTTCAAAGAACGAACAAACACCCCCTAAGGACGAAGCCAAGAACGCTGTTGCATGTTTTGCATCAAGCGATGATTCCGACGGGAAGACAGCGAACGAGAAAACTTTCCGGGGCGTGATCCGCCGCCTGTGGGAAAAAGAAGCGAGAGCAGGCTCAGACGGAACAGTAACGCTTAGTTTCCAAAAGGTTGTTGTCGGCGCGCCACGCGCCTGGCGGGCTAATCTATCTGACGCTTATTCACAAGCCGACCCGAGAAAACCGATTTATCCGGTGAGAGCTAGTTTTGCGACCTGCACCGATTACAGAGCCGCCGTTTCAAAACGAAGAATGAAGCGGATTTACGATTGCTTTGTTCATAAAACCGGCGGTTGGCAATGCACCCAAACCGGAGCGAGCGGCGCGTTAGCATTGAAAGACGAAGAGGAGTACATCCAAAAGCGGAAGTGATCTTAGCTACGTAAACTAATTAAGCTAAAAAGTTTGAATGCTCGTCTAGACCATCATGGACGAATTCGAATTGAATCGCGTTGTTGACGCATGGATAGCCGGCCACGAGGCTGAAGACGGAACGCTGGAGCGCCAGCGGAATTGGTGGGCCGTCAGCCAAGTCATGGATTGGGTTCTTGACGGTGAAGCAGATCTGCTTTGGGCGTTCATTCTCATTGCTTATAAGCGAAATATCTCCGACCGCGTGGTCTCTGTGTTAGCAGCGGGACCTCTCGAAGATCTGCTTGCCAAACACGGAGGGAGATTCATCGAACGGGTCGAACAACTGGCGAGACAGGATGCGACATTTAATTACGTGCTCGGTGGTGTTTGGCAAAATACCATGTCCGATGAAGTTTGGGAGCGAGTACAGTCCGCCCGGAGAGAGGTGTGGTGACCGCCAGCTAGCAAAGCCCTTACGGCCCCGACGGCCCATGCTTCTCACGTAGCCAATTTCTATTCAGCTTAGATGCTGATCGCGAGGGCAGTTGAAGGCCCGCGCTGGGCGGCGGTTGTCAGTGAGGCCAGCATGTTCAAACGATTCCTCCTAATAACGCTAATCGCAACATTTGTTGTGTTCCAAGGGATCGTTCGTCGTCCACCTCCCCCTGTCGATGCGAAGCTTTGCCCCCCAGCACCGAAAAATGAGCTTCCCAATGATCGATTCGCTCGAAAAGGCGGTCGTGAGACAAAGGTAACGGTGCGACAGGACAAAGGACTGTTGACTGTCGATGGAGTTGAGCAAGGACGAGATCTGAGCTTATATGAAAGAGTGGATCTTGGAAGCGTGAATGAGAGCCCGTCTGCATTTGCCGATGCATTTGCCGATGCTCGCATGTTTCTTTGGAAACACTGGAGCGCGCAAAAATTAGGATATCTGACACTGACGGGCAGCAGCGTTGACGCAACGAGCACCTCACACATTTTCATTGAACCCAATGAAACGAGTCGTTGGCGTGTGGCGTGGCGTATCGTAAGACACAACGGACTGATTAACGACCTACCAACGTATTACGCTGTTGAGTGGGTACGGCCCGGCGGTTGGCGTGAACCCGGATTGGCATTAAGAGTTGGTGAGCAACCAGACCCAAAGAAGCATCAACTGGAATTCCGGGATAAGTGCGGCGAAATTGAGCAGTCTTTGTAACCGCGCCGCCGAACCAGCACTATCCTTTTGCCTGGACGCTCCCGGCGGCGTAACAAAGCCTTGCAGTGCCGGCGCGATAGCATGCTTCTCAATAACTTCGGCTTTGCCTCAAATCGAACTCCAGGAGGCTTCGTGTTATTTCGTGTGTTTCGTGTAGTTCGTGGATCGTTCTTATGCAGCCTAAAGAACGGATCCACGAAATACACGAATTACACGAAGCGTGTTGGCTTCGACCTTTGAGGCAAAGCCAATCACTTCTTCCCTTTAGCTGAGGTGTTCGCGCGCCACAGCTGAAGGCCGGACAGTAGGCGCGTCCATTTATCAAGAAGGTTTAGTTACTTACCAAACACGTTCTTAGGCGTGGACAAAATGAAAATACTTGCAGGTCTATTCCTTATCTTCGTTTCGTGTTTTTCGACGGCCATTAGTGTTGCCCAAAGCAATAGTGAGCCTCCTACCTTGAACAAAGCGTTAGAGGTGGAACTACTTAAAATGGGGGTGGATGACCAAAAATATAGAGGTCTTATAGAGGCTGAGGCGTTAAAAATGGCTTCGGCCGGCACAGCTAAGGCTTCGGATGAGTATGTCGCCGCAGTCAAGAGTCAGGATGAGATCGATGCCAGGAACATGGCCCGGTTGGAAGAGGTAATCAAGCAGTATGGATGGCCTGGCAAAAGTTTAGTTGGAAAGGAAGCCAGTCAGGCGGCATTCCTTATTCTTCAACATAGCGACCTGACACGACAGCAGAAATACCTTCCCTTACTCAAAAAGGCTGCGAGGAAAGGTGACGCGCGCCCGGCTGATGTAGCGATGTTAGAGGACAGAGTTTTAGTCGGCAGGGGTAAGAAGCAGATCTACGGGACTCAAGTTCGTTCCGGTCCCGAAACGGGTGGGAAGTTAGTCTTAGCGCCTATCGAGGATGAGGAACATGTAGATAAGAGGCGTGCGTCCGTCGGGTTGATGCCGCTCAAGGATTACCTGAAACACTTCGGCATCGAATACAAACCACCAGTCAGAAAGTGAAAGACCATGCGGATTCGCAAACCACCTAACAACCGGTATGCATCCGATCGGTGGATGGTCACCGGGCTGAAGCCGCGGTGTTAATGGGATCACTCCGCGTTGTCGCATAGATATTTTGTGAATGCTGATCGCGTGCAGCAGCTGGCAGGAGTTATGAAACGGCGAACCATCAAACTTCTTGTCGCGGTGGTTACACTCGGCGTCGGAGTTGCCGTGGTCACGCTGTGGATCTTACGTTCACGTAACCCAATTCCCACACCTGTTACTTTCATTACGGACTACTCCAAAGTTGATCCTAGCTGGGTCTACATTACGAAAAACATTCCCTGGAAATTGCCTCCTAAAGAAATCGTGGAGGATTTGGTCCGTTCTATGACGGGTCGGGCTCTGTTGTGGTTTTGTATCCGGACGGATCTTTGGCAATTGTAAATTGCAATTTCCGTAAGAGCGGCACGAGCCAACAGCTCTCGCTAAATGGGATAGTTGAGTTCAGTCTCTACAAAGGTACGTGGGTAAGGGACAGCGATGGCACGATCACAATGGAGTCGCGTTATTGCATGGATCCTCATGGCAGGGATCGAACTGATAATGAGGCTTCCATCCGGCGCAAGTGGACTATCCGCGAACCCTCGGCAAATCGCTTGGCAGGTTTGCTTGAATCCACGGATGAATCCTTAATCCCCATCCCAAGTGATTTCAGGGACATGGATGGCGTTGAGTACATGCTGCGTTTTGGAGCAAGTTGCAGATGAATGTATTAAATTGATTGACGCTTCCGCCGGCCTGGCCGCAGAGACTTACACCGTGCCGCTGCGAAGCTATGAACGCCCAACCACTCGTTGTACCGAAGCGGCGGTAGCGAGTTTCTCATAACCGTGGTGCGGCGGATCGAGGAGTAATGCTACATGCGAATAATCAAGCCAATCCTGCTCGTTCTATTTTTGGTCAGTTGCAGCGCAAGGAGTTCAGCGCAAGATTTGGGATACCTGCGAGAGTGGGTAGGTAAGTATCCCACTAGTACACCGGGCGAACCACCCAGGAACATTTATCGATCTCAGCCGCTTGGAAGAAAGCTAATCCGGCTCTTGGGGAAAAGAAGCTATCGCCGGTTGCTGAAGGATTATTATGTGATGGGACCAGTGTCAGTGGTTGGCGATTACGTAATAGTTAGTCGTTGCGAGCGCCATAATTGTGACGAAAGTAGTAGTTTCATGGCTGTTAATGTTCGCGCTGGCGATATTCACGTGGCTTTTTATAAATTGGGTAGGCTCAAGTGGTTTCACACCAAAGGTAAGTCGCAGGACTTGCCGCAAGATGTTCTTAATGATGAAGGACTAAAGATATATAGGCCTTCCGTCAAAACGGTATCCGAGATGACACGCGCAAGATAACAAAGGTTTGCAGCTTCGGCTTGAAGACTAATCGCGCCTTGAAGGCCAGCGTTAGGTGCAACATGGTTCGAATGAAAGATACCTTATTGATTCTAAAGCGGATGATCGCAGAGCAGCAGGTGCTACCAAAACAACTCCTTTCTGCTTACGATTGGGATGACCTGCTTAATGCGCGCGATGGCGATGAAGTTTTCGAGGCACACTGGCTCAGGGCCCATGCTGAGATCGATAGCCGGGTTAGCAATGTGAAGGTCGAAGACGAACTGCATCAAGTGGCCGAGGACATCAGGAGGGAGTCTTTCCTGGCTGTGAGCAGGGCCACGGGCCAGCATGAACTTGCTTCCTACGTCTCAGATGATTTTGGCTTAATTACCGGTGCTGTGATAGCCGACTACGAAGACCCATGGCTTAACGGGCTCTGGATGGCATACAAAAATCGGGGGGTCCCAATACCGCCGATTGCAGAACACCCGGGTAAGCTCTCTGAATTGATCAGTGAAGATGACTCGGGCCGCAACTAACAGATTACCGAGGCGATTGGGACAATCTGAATATCGATGCGTCAACTAACTGTGCACCGTAGGCGCGCCGCAGCTAAGGGCCGTCAAGAGTAGGCGACCATAAATGAAACTTTCTTTCGTTCCGTCAGCTTGGATGCTGACCGCGCGCCGCAGCTGAGGCCAGTGTCGGATGTGAAAAGCTTGGTTACTAGAATTCCCCGAGACGGCATGTCTCTTAATTCTCTAATTCCCTAAACAAAATAATCGTGCGCCGGAGCTAAAGACCGGCGTTATGTTCCATGAGTAGCAAGAAACAATTATTGCGTTCATAGCATGCTTCTCAAGTAATCTCTTTCAGCTCAACCACGAATACTGATCACGCTCCTCAGCGAAAGACCGGCGTTAGCGCTGTTCTCGGCCTGAAAGTCAAAATCCTGCTAACAAAACGGCAATTGCCAACGTCATACACTAAGTGCTCGCCTCCGGCCTTCAAATGTGTGATCGATTAAAGTAGGTAAAGGAGCTGACCTGTTATGAATTCTTCCAAAGTATTTCTGATCGTTGTCGCTCTTCTCGCGGTCGCCCTGTGTAATGACAACCAGGTAGCACGGGCCGTTGTTACGAATAATGGATCGGTAGTTGAGCGTAAAACCTACGCCTTTCCAACTTATGAGCAGGCAGTGGAAACGACCGATGTGGAAAAGTACACCTCTAAACAGGTTTACGAAAAAGCTGTGGGTGATCAAAGTTTTGAATTCCAGAAACTTAAATACATGAGTGATGGTCTGAAGGTGGTCGCCTACCTTTACAAGCCGAAGCAGGTTGAAGGAAAGAAATTGCCCGTCATCATCTTCAACCGGGGGAGCGCAATGAGAGGCGACATCGCGCCTGAACTCATCCACGTCTTTCATCGCCTGGCATCTGAAGGCTTTATTGTTGTCGCTCCAATGTACCGTCAGAGTGATGGCGGAGAGGGGCGAGACGAATTGGGAGGAGCAGACGTAAACGACCTGATGAATGTTATTCCTTTGGCAAAGGGACTCGGGTTCATAGATACGAACAACATGTCTATGTATGGAGAATCGCGCGGCGGAATGATGACTTACCTGGCTATCAAACGTAAGTTCCCCATGAATGCGGCGGCTGTGTTTGGGGCGCTTACCGATTTAGAGCCTGTTCTGGGGCTTTATCCAGCAACAATGCTCAAGCAGTTCTGGCCCGATTTCGACACCAGAAAAGACGAGATTATCAAAGCCAGGTCAGCAATCTACTGGCCAGAGCAGTTAGATGTTCCCCTCCTAATCATGCACGGAGGTCACGATAAATTACCTGTGAGCCAGTCTCTGGATCTGGCCCAACAGTTACAGAAATCAGGTAAGACTTATGAATTGATCATCTACGCGGAGGATAATCACTACTTGAAACGCAATCAGGATGATCGAGACAGACGAGCGGCAGGATGGTTTAAAAGACACTTGAAAAACTAGTCTCGGACAATTACATAAACGTGAATTCAAGTTTAGAAGTGCAACAGGCGTCATATGAGGAGGAAAAAGAATTCCCCTCCCTTTGGGAGCGGTTAGGTGAGGGCCTGAGGCACAGTTAGATTCTTGCTTTCTGGTGGAAGCGTCAACGGTGAGACCGCCAATCACTCCTTGATTCGTTAGGTATAGAGTTGACGCTACCTCCAAATTACAAAAACCTAATTCCGCGTCAGACCCTCTCCCCAGCCCTCTCCCAAAGGGAGAGGGAGATTGTCGAAGCTGCAGTTCCGACACGAATTCACCTAATAACCTTTTCCTGTATGCCCGCGCCCAGCATCCGTTTCCACCGGAGCCGCTTCCTAGTCGTCGTTAGACATCTGCAGCTGAAAAGGTTCCAATGTCGCATATGAAAATATATGCATTGCTACTTGCACTGTTGCTGAATATCCTCCCGGCCCAAGCGCAAACCAACAAACCAAATGCGGCGTCAGACGTCCTCAACGTCACGCTCTGTGACCTCGTTCATAATCCCGACATCTTTGATGGGAAGGAAGTCAGGTTGCGTGCGACCTACCTGTCTAACTCAAACGTGGCGTCCTTTGTTGACCAGAATTGTATGGCGAAGGACAAGCAGACTTGGGTTGAATTTGATGGCATCTCGATAAAAGCCTCTGCATCAGGTGAGCTGTATGAAAAGCTCGAGGAGCAAATTTTGTGCGGCAAGTGTGGAGGTGATAATAAGTGGCGTGAGACGGAGATGTTAGTGACCGGTATATTTTATGGGGATGACACAGGGCACGGTCGCCTGGGGAAATATCGCTTCATGTTTTCGGTCAAGAATTTAGAAGAGATAGGAGTTACGCAAAAAACCGAGCGGTCGAGATTTGCCCAGCAGTAGTGATTCAGCTTCGGCGATGTCTCACAGGTCATTCCGCCGGACCCGCAATCACCAAGCCTTTGACACTTGAGGTTGATAGCTCGCCGTTAAGTCCCGGCGTTATGCGGCTCTTTAGTCTGCCCAGCGAGTATGGAGACTATCCGCACAATCGCACGCGTAATCTGATTTTTGGAGTTTGCTTGCAGATGAAATCGTGACGATTCCCATCTGCTACAATGCGTCCACCAAAGATTAGGGAGGATACGATCATGGCAAACAAAAACACTTTCGGGGAGTTCTACTCCTTTTGAGCGCACTAGCAAACGTCGAAAAGGCTACCCATCCGAGACACAAGTCAGGAGGGGTGTGAGAATTGTGCATGCCGAAAAAGAGCTGATTGAAAAACTAGGCAGGAATGATTTATGTCCATGTAATTCCGGACGTAGATTTCAAGAGATGCTGTCTACGTAAAGGAAAATTTGATGGGTCGCTCCGTGATTACTACTTTTAGGGAGTGAGAAAATTGACAGAGCGCGCTCTAATGAGAGCGCGCTCTTTTCTATAGACACAGCGCGTGTTACCGGCAGCCGCATCCAACAAAAGCCTTGTAGCGATGGAGCGAAAGTATGTTTCTCAGTAAGTTCTGTTCCTCGCAGTTTCAATGCTGATTGCGCGCCCAGCTGAAGACAATCGTTAGACAGCTTCTTTGTTTAGGGAGAAATTTATGGGTTTAGATTTGGTCGAGCTCGTCATACGAATCGAGGAAACTTTCTCCATTCAAATACCTGACCGCGTAGCCGCAGAACTTACTACGCCCAGGAAAGTTTCTGACTTCATATTGACTCAAGTAGATGAAAGCCAAGTCCCGTTACCATGCATATCTCAAAAAACTTTCCACATGTTGCGGCGTGGCTTCATTAATCAGCTATCCCTTCCGCGCCGGCAGTTTCGAGTAGATACAGCGTTGGGAGAGATAGTCCCAGAAGAAAATCGGGCGGATGTCTGGAAGGAGATTGGTTCAGCCCTGGGGGCAAAGAAATGGCCAGCCATGTCTCGCCCTAAGTGGCTGAGTTTTATGTCGCCAGAAGTTCAGAGCGTAAGGGATTTGACAGAATATTTCGTGACTAATGAGCCGTTACTCGTTAAGGGTACGGAGGTAGCGTGGTCGAGAGCGCAGGTGGAGGAAGTGCTGAGGCGTGTGATTGAAGATGAAACCGCGTTAAAGAATTTCACTGAGGATTCACGGTTTGTCGAAGATATGCATTTGGACTGACAGCGCTGGCTAACAGCTGCAGCATCTGACCGCTCCGGCTTTGAAGGCGTCGGGTGTGGAAAGGCTCCGCCTTTCCGATCAGTCACTAACCGGTCGAGGCTATGCCTACAGGAAGAGGCAGAGCCTCCAATAGGAGTAAAAAGGGATCGTGACGGAAAGGCAGAGTGACGTTCGATCGATGACACCCTATTCAAATCTCGATGGAATCTTACAGAACGGCTACTCGTTGACCTACGATTGGAAGTATCAGGGAGTTCAAACCGTTAGCATTTCGACGCACGAAATCGGACACTTGGTCCTAACGTCGGGCCAAATCATGGCTTGCGATCCGTTAATCGGCCCCGACACTCGCTACGCTTTTACAAGAATTTTACCGCCTGGCCGCTATCCGGTGATCCTCAGTGTTGCTGATTTTCAACCGATCGGTGACATGCGCGTTGCTTGTGCTGCCATTCGCCTAAGTGAACGCGTCCCAACGCGTTGGGAAATCGCGACAATCAATGAACCAGACCCGCGGCAATCACAGGATCAAATAGCGTACGGCGTTGATGCTGGTACGGGATCGTTCCTGGACATCGACGCGGCACGCGTTCTCGAAAGACTTTTCCCTGACGAGGTTGAATTCGAAAAGTTTTGCGATGGCGTGCTTGGAAATGGACAAAACCTCCCTTGGCAAATTCCCTTTAACTGCCGCGTGGGGCCAATGTGCCGGTAAGTGTTTCGACCGAGGCAAACCTTATTGCCTTTTCGTCTGGGTGGGGTGACGGAAGCTATGTCTCGTTCTGGGGCCATGATGCTGAGGGGCAACTGACTAGTCTCGTGACAGACTTTGCACTTTTCCCACAAGAAGCCTGGGCATAACACGGTCGTTGGATCGGCTACTACTTGATATGAAACTTAGAGCAACTATCCTTTGCTCGTTCTTTGCGCCTGCCCACCATTCACGGCACAGGATCAATACTCGCTTCATGCCTGCAAGTAACTTTTTCACGACATCTCGGCTACTGATCGCGTGCCGCCGCTGAACGCCAGTGTTGGGCGTAGGTGAGTTGAATAAATGCGGATAAACAGAATCACGAATGCCATAATTTTGGTGCTATTGCTTACAGGTTCAGGGAATAGTCAGCAAAGCTCTTTTCCATTCTCACCAGCCACAAGCGTCCCGGATAATGGTGATCCAACGCATTTTGAAATATCCACAGCCAACTACAGCTATAGCATTTCTAGTTCTGGGAGAGGTGTAAGAAAAGGCAGTGGCGAGCCAAAGGCGCGCTCCTTCCGCTTGCGTTTAGATAGGTGAAACACTCAAGGTCGCGACAAACTTTGAGTCTGGATTCTTTCGGAGCTTTAGTGCGCTGATAACCAGGCCCGGCCTCCTTACCTCGGAATACTTCGCTGGCCGGCGTAAACCCTATCTCAAGCCGTTACAAGTGTTCCTCTTCTGCAACATCGCCTTCTTTGTCGTTCAGTCCTACGCCGAGTTTAGAACCCTGAGTACTCCGCTAAGCGTCCACATCAGGCTGCTTCCGTACAGCGCCTACGCGCGCGCGAAAGTGGACCAGGCTGTCATCGAACAGCGAACAACCTTAAAAGAGTACGAGGCCCGCTTTGATGTCATCATCGAGAATCATTCGAAGACCTTAGTAATCTTGATGATACCGATGTTTGCAGTAGTGATGCAGGCGCTCTACTGGCGCGCCGGACGGTACTTCGTCGAACACCTCGTCTTCTCTACGCACTTTTATTCTTTCTACTTACTGCTCCTCTCTTCGATGATCCTGGTGAGCGCCGCTGCCTTAAGTCTGGCCCGTAGGATCACTCATAATCTTGCTGCCTTTCAGAGCGATCTGCTTTACACGTCGATCATGCTGTTAGCGTGTTTTGTTTACCTGCTCCCGGCGTTACGCCGCGTATATGGGCAAGCGTGGGTAGTACATGCCATCAAGTGCGTAATACTGACGGCCAGCCTCATGGTAATTTTACAGCTCTACAGATTCTTCTTGTTCTTCACCGCTTTATCTTCGACTTAGTAGAATGTTAGCTTTGCACAAAAGTCGAATTCAACAGGGTTCATGTTATTCGTGTAGTTCGTATATTTCGTGGACCGTTCTTATGAGGCCTAAAAGCAGGATCCATTACACGGAACCCACGAAACACCACGAATCGTCCTGTAATTCGACTTCTCAGGCAAAGCCTTTCAGTTCATTCCAGTTGTTGATTATCAGCTATGAAAACAAGGCAGGTTCGAATGCTGGATAATCTAACCTTTGCCCCTCGCCTACCGCTCAAGTGCGCTCGGATATTACTGGCGTTACTCGTTATATCCCCTTCCCAGGGGTTCTCAATACAAAGTGCCGAAAAGGTCTCCCCTCCAATGATGACTCAGCGTCGTCCTATCGCATGCTGGCGAGATTATCTGTTACGCCAAGAGGCTGAGGGTTACTCCGGTGCCGTATTAATTGCGCAGGGCGACAAAATTCTTCTGAGTAAGGAATACGGTTTTGCTGACAAAGATGGAAAGACTACAGCGTTCTGGATCGCCTCGATATCGAAGACCATAACGGCGACAGCCGTCTTGAAACTGGTAGAGGATGGGCGGCTCAACCTCCACGCACCGCTCTCTAAGTATTTGCCGGGAGTGCCAACCGAATTAGCCAATGTTACCGTTCACTACCTGCTCTCGCATCGTTCCGGCTTGCCCCACGCTTACGCGGCCGACGGTATCGTTGACCGGGCCGCAGCGACTAAGGCGATACTTCTGCTGAAGTTACGACGCAAACCCGGCGAGTTCGGATATTCCAATGACGGCTACAGTCTGCTTGCCGCTCTGATCGAGACGGTATCCGGGGAGACGTTTGAAAACTATGTCCGACGCCAAGTCTTCAAACCCGCCGGCATGGAGGGCGCCGGTTTTTGGGGATTTGAGCCGGAGGAAACGCCCGTGGCATCTCTGCTCAACCCGGCTCCTGGTTCTATCGGACCAACCATCTGGCTTAAGGGACGCAGCGTCGCCAATTGGGGCTACCGCGGCGCGTCGGGCATCTACGCCACGCCGAAGGACCTGTTCAGGTTTGCGCGCGGCCTTGAAAGCGGGAGGCTCCTGAAAAAGAAAACTCTCGGTGACATGATCGCGTCCAAAGAACCATCCTTCGAGCCCGATGCAGATACGTACGGGTACGGTTGGCAACTGCGATTTAAGAACGGACGCCTCACACAGTACTGGCATAGCGGTAACGAGGACTGGTTGGGTCACAACGGGATGCTGAGAGTGATCGGTGATCGCACCTATATCGTTCTCTCCAACGCCGGTAGACATAAAGAAAGGAGTTGGGCGGGCTACGTCGAGGCCGGTCTGCACACCTGCGAAACGAATTGACTACGAAGTAGATTGGCATTGGCAGCTTTAATCCGGTTCGCGGGTATCTATACTGCGACCACTGAGTCGCAGAAGCGAATGGATTGAACAGTAGTTGAACCTATTGACTTGACAACCCCTTTCATAGAACGGTTTCGCGCGGTAAACCGTTAAAACGGTTAGGAACTTTAGTCGGTCGATGGTCACCGGGCTGAAGCCGCAGTGTTAATGAGATCGCTCAGCGTGATCGAATACAGACGGCGCGATTGCACGCTTCTCAAGTAACTTTGTTTCTTCACCTTTAAGATGATCGTACGCCAGTGTTAGGTGTCTAACTTATGGTCCAAGATAACCACCGATATAACTGGTCAGACGCTTGGCTTCTGCTGGCAATCATTTACGCTGGCAGGGACGGAGATGCGACGCTCCTACGAATTCTTGCCGCTGGAGACTTTATTGAGCACGCCATCTTCACCCCGGATGAATTGGAGAGCGGTTAGCCCGTCTAACCTCTGGTAGATACATCGAAGAGAGGGCCGGATTCTTTTCGGCGACAGATAAGGTTATGAGGGGGTATGAGAAGACCACCTCTCCGCGGAGAGCCATTCATAAGGAGTTGGAAGACATAGAAAAACTCATCGGGGCGGCGCCAGCTGGTTCTGAGCAGCCGCACACGAACAGTCAGAAGTATCCGGGATTCTCGAAAGCGTCATTCCATGAGGCGTTTGAGAAGTACAGAGAAGGATTTGAAACCAAATAGGACCTCGGGGCGGCGACGCCTATAACGGCACCCTGCAAGAAGACTTTATGAAGGTCATTGTTAAATTCATTTTCCTTGGGCTTCTGGTGGGTTGGGTGGTTGGCCTGGCTCTAGCTGCCTTTATCTACTTGAGCACTCGGTGGCGGATAAGAAGCCAACATATTGATCCTGGTACTGCAGCCACCATGCTCTGTTCGGCTGATATGGCATCGGGCTATGCTCCGGTGTTTACCAGTCTTTTAGGCGTAGTCACGGGTGGCTTTTTAGGCGTCTGTATCGTTAGTTATCGCTTTCTCTTCAGAAACAGAATCGCTTGATTTCACTTCTGTCGGCGAGCGCTATATCACAACCGTTTGCAACGAACCGGAATTAGGGTGCGTCTCAAGGACAGCCTCATGAAGAAGCGTTAGGCGGCACACGATGAGCGTTCGACAAGTGCATATAACGTCGTACTTCTCGGAGGAGACCGATCTGGCTGCGAAGATGGCCTCCTGGGCGGAGTTCGTCGCCGGTGGGATGGCTACAACGTGAGCTTGGCTTCGGGCTCAGAACCCGTTGAAGTGAGCCTCACTGAGGAAGCGGAACAAAGGTACGTCATCGTGGAACCGGGACAAGCGAACTATTTGATCGCGTCCTCGGCCGCGTGATTCATGCATTAGCAGACCATAGTGACTACGTCCTGGTGGATCGCGCTCATGATAAGTAGCTTTAAAGTGTGACGTACCCGATCGCTACCCCGAGCAGCGTTTGATCAACGCCTATGTTTTCCAGAGATCAAGTTTTACGTGCCGTAGATCTTCAAAGGAGGAGTTATGAGCTCCTCCAATGGGTAGCATCGGCGGTTGGTAAAGGCTTCATTTCGTTCAGTGCCGCACACTCTTACTCCTCTGTATCATCAGCAGCTGAAACTTGGATTGAACGGCACTATCACAATATTCCGGAGTACGCGAGGCCCTCACGTGCTGATCTGAAGGACTTCAGCGGATTGTTTGCTACTTATTTGGAAAACTCCTTTGAGCTGCTGAGCAATCTCGTAAACGCTTGTACTCACCGGAGGCCCATTGTTTTTGCCCCATGTGCAGTTGGCTGGTCGATGCCCCGAATCTCAAGACAAAGACGCTGACTACGCGGGACAAAAGGCGCGCGCGGCAGATGATGATTGATGTCATTAACCGTGTCGCGGTGGAGAACAGCATGCGACTGTCGGAGGAATCAACTGAGTTGATAGCAGACGACCCGAACTTACGAGAAAAGCTGGCACTATGCGCTTATGGCGCCGACCTTTTCCATCGCATGCACGGGGTAGCTGTTGGTCCGGCCGCGCTGGTTTTGTGGCGAAGCTTTGCCTGGTTACCAACGGGATCGCCCAAGAAGAAGTTTGCGCTTACGGCTGACCTTATCCTTCATGCGGAGAAAGCACTCCGTGAGCGAGTGATTTCGGAGGCTAAGCAATGATTCAATTTCTGGCGGTCTGTGCTTGCCCTGTTAACTCAGGCGTTCGCAGGCCGACCTGGAACGACGATAGGCCCCGCAGCAGAAAGGAGTATTGCAGATGAAGGGGATTTTACTCGTCACGTTGTTAGTCGCTGGCTCTACCACGAGCAGCGCAGACACTTTATGTGGGAGGGTGCACAGAATCTCGACACCTTTAAGTAAACCACAACGGAAAATAATAGCTCGCAGCGACCCTTTGTTCGGCCATCTCATAGGCCTTTCAGCGTCTGAAGTTATCGAGTGCCAGGGAGAACCAGCCATGAAGAAGCCGGATACCTGGACTTATCACGAGAGGCTTGGGCCGGGAGCACATTCATTTCGCCATCACTGGGTCGTGAAGTTTAAGCAAAGTGAGGTCGTGGAGGTCGAAGTAAAACGCGAAGCTGTCGGGTGCATACTCATACCGCCTCCGAGGGAGTGGCGCTCGAAGCTTTGACTGAGGTGCGATGAAGAACACGACGGTGCTTTATCAAAGAGGGTGAAAAAGGTAAATGACTTGCAATGTTTCTCTAAAAATTCGTCTCAGTTTCTTAGGCTGGCTGATACTTGTCACGTGCATTTGTCCGAGTGTGTGGGGCTCCGATATTCGCTTCTCTTCGGGACGTAGCGCTTTGGCTATTCCGTTTGAGTTGGACGACAACCTTATCTATGTGCCCGTCAGTATCAATGGCTCCAAACCGCTTTCCTTTATTCTTGATACAGGAGCTTTCACGATCGTTGATTTATCGCGCGCACTGGAACTCGGTGTGAAGTTAAACCATAAAGGCCAAACCGGGGGCATTGGAGAACAACAACAGGATGTATTCCTTGGCGCAGAAAACGTGTCATTCGGTCTGCCGGGCGTCACGCTGTCCAACCAGAGGCTGTTGGCCGTCCCTCTGAAGAAGGTGGAAGAGTGCGTCGACGTATTCGTGGTGGATGAAAACGGCAGAGACACTGCCTCCACTCAGGCATCATTGAAGGGCGCTCGCCGGAAGGTGGATGGCATCCTGGGCGCAGAGTTCTTCTACAAATTTGTGGTCGAGATTGATTATGCATCTCGCCTCATCAATGTTTATGAAGCCGGTGATTACAAATACAAGGGTAGAGGCGAGAAACTCGGGCTGGAAGTTACGCCACAGCATATCTTCGTGAAAGCACAAGTCTTCGCGCAGGGACGACAGGCTTTACCGGTAAAACTCATGGTTGATACCGGCGGCGCGATGGCCATTGCCCTCAGCAGACGTTTTACTGACGAACATCAACTCCTGCCTCCTATGGAGCGATTGACTGCCACGCCTGTATGCGGGATAGCTGGAATGATGAACGAAAAGTCGATGCTCGGTGAGATTGATGCTCTACAGTTGGGAAGTTTAAAGATAGTGAGTCCCTTAGCCGAGTTTCGCCGCGCTCCGTTGGATTATGAGTTTGACGGCTACCTTGGTGGGGCAGTATTTCGACGGTATAAAGTGATTTTTGATTACTCACGCCGGCTGATGATTATGGAACCGGCCGGGAGCAAAGTTGATCGGAAGTGAGCAGACTTTAAGGACAGGCCGCAATCCCAACGACGTGGACCAGAGCGCGGCTTCGCACAAGAACTCAAGATCAACCGCGGATTAGAACCGGGGCGGTAGCGACCGGGTCTATCGTGAGCTACGCAGTACTTGAGAGAACCGGGGAAACCCGCAGTAGTTTGCAAAGTGCACACTACCCGGTCGCTACCGCCCCAGGTTCTAATTCGTTTTGTAGGTTTATATTCGCCTTTTGTGCAACGCCGATGAAACTAGAACACATTACTTATCTGCTTATTTCGCTGTTCCTGGTTTCCATCCCCGGGACCGTTCAATCACAGGCTCCCTCAAGCACGATCGTACCGAGGAGTTACAACATCTCAACCCTCGGCCGCGTCGAAATGTCTGGCCCCTCACCCTGGCAGGAGAATGTTCGTCTCCTCGATGAGCCACCAGCTTTCACATTAGCGTATCGACTACCTGACTCGAACGATTTCTATATGAAGGTTACAGGTGCCTGGGAACCACAACAAGAACGATCTGCACGCGACCCGCGTTGGCTTCGGAGTGCGGTGGAAAGGGTTGGCCAGCGCTTGGACAAAAAGAACCTAAAACTGGTCGAAGTCAATGGCCCGAGTGCTAAGGGTTATTATTTTCAACTTGCGCACAAAGAGAAGTTTCCGATTGGAGAGTTCAAGTTTATGCTCGTTGCAATAGTAGATCTGGGCAAGATGACAGTTTTGTTCTCAGCCTACGGAAACCAAAAAGACGCACCTCAGTTCATCGAGGTGGTGAAAGTTATTGAGAGCGCTCGCTTTGTCCCAGCGAACTAGTCGATCAACTCCGCGAAGTTTATGAAAACCTTAAGCAAAGTAATCCTGCTGCTTTTATTGGCTGGCTTGTGTGGTCGTGGTGTTATCGCACAGCGCGCTAACGAAACAGTCGCCGGTGAACTCGGCGACAAACTCGACGCACATCTGAAACGCGCCACCAGCAATGGTTTCGCCGGTGCAGTGCTCGTCGTGAGAGACGGGCAAGTAATACTCTCAAAGGGCTACGGTATGGCGAACCGCGAGCGCAACATTCCCGTCACCCTCGATACGGTCTTTGACATTGGCTCGTTGGTAAAACAGTTTACCGCCGCTGCGATTCTGAAACTCGAGATGAAGGGTAAGCTCCGCGTCACCGATCCAATTAACAAGTATTTCAAGGACGTGCCGCCGGATAAAGCCGCGATGACGATTCACCATCTGTTAACTCATACATCCGGATACGACGCCGCAATCGGTGATGACTATGAAGTGATTTCGCGTGATGAATATATTAAACGTGCACTTAATACCAGGCTGCTTTCCACGCCGGGTGAGAAATATAGATACTCTAACGTTGGTTACAGCTTGCTTGGTGCGATTGTGGAGATGCGTTCAGGACAGGATTACGAACATTATGTGTATAACAATTTATTCAAGCCTGCGGGTATGTCGCTGACTGGTTATCGAATCCCGACATGGAACCCTGATGCTATCGCGCATAATTATGTTGGCAACACTGATTGGGGAACAGGCTTATCGAAGCGCTGGGCGGCTGATGGTCCATATTGGAATCTCCGTGCTAACGGTGGAATGTTGTTTACCGTCGGCGATATGTACCAATGGATGCAAGCACTAGCCGGCGAGCGGGTGCTGCCGCGAAAAATAAAAGAAAAGTATTTTACTCCATACGTTAAAACGGCAAGTCCGCCCGGTCTGAATTGGTTTTATGGATATGGTTGGCGAATCGAAAAGACGCCACGAAACACGAAGGTCATCTGGCATGGTGGTGACGGAGCCGCGTTTCATTCAGATACTCGCTGGTTCGAAGATGAGAATCTCGTAATTATTATGGCAACTAATGTCGCTGAACATAGAGCGAGTGCTGTTAGCCGGCAACTTAGTGACATCATTTTTAACCAGGTTTGATATCTCCCGCCCATTGAATCCTGATGGGCAACAAATTAGAAGCCCGACTTGGGTTCTAATCCTTATGCTTCTGGATGTTAGTGAAGTAGCCGGTAGCATGGCTCTCGAGATCATTTCTCGCGATAGAGATCGAATGCCCGCGCTCCTCGAGGCAGAGCCGAACGTTAGGTATCCACGTAGAAACTTGAAGTCTTCAGGAGAAGAAAATGAAAAGAAACACACTAACTCACTGCTGTGCTCTCCTCGGCCTCTTACTCTCTCCACTATGCGTCTTTGCGCAAGGAACGGGTGGTGCTGGTGGTGGCACCCAAAGCGCCCAAAGAACACAGGTTGAGGCAAGGGTGTTGGGGGGACTAATTACCTTGTATGCGCTTGACCCACTAGCCCGAACTTTCTGCTTTGCTGACGGGAAAGATGGACATATCTTCCAGAATTACGAGGTGAGAAATCGCTGCAGTGACATAGATTTCAATAACTATAATGCCGGGAATTTCACTGTGGGAGTAGAGGGTGCGCGGCTCGGCCGAATTATTGATTTAGGCACTGCTCTCGAGCTAAAGCAAAGGTACGGATATGAGGAAACAGTAGGTAACGGTCAGGGCTTTGCCTCACTACACATTGAAGATGGAAGGATTGTGGTGCTTAAAGATCGTAGTCGCAGATGATGCAAGAACTAAAGGAGTCCACGCAATTGTTTCAGGAAGGCGGATCCAGCGCGAGCGCATCGATCAAGCTGGGAAGCATTTACTTAGTACGTCTCACTGATCGGCGTGATAAAGCTTTCCAACGACTCATTAAGCTCGTGGTCATCGCTTACACGCCAAACGAGTCCGTAACGATACGGTGGCAGGTTCTCTAGGCTGAATCTCCGGACGACCAGACCAGGGCATGCACTCGACGGCCCAGTTTGTGGATGTGCCCATGCGAGTTCTAAATCACGCCAATTTCCCACCGAGTACGCTCGCCGAGATCGAAGCTCAACTGGCGCATCAGGAAAATCTCAGGGATGTAATGAACTGGGCCCTGTCTTATCCGGCAGGCACATTTATCCCGCAGGTTGTTGCCGACGTAATTGTTCAAGATGAGTTCACGCATGATGTTGTTGTGCCATGGCGGGCGGGACTGGTACTCGTGTATGACACGACGTGAATGGGTGGTATCACGGCAGTTGCCGTGTGGAATCATTATCCGACCGCGCAAGAACTTCTTGATGCTCGATTGAATGCAGGATGGGAACCGAGGCCTTCAATGTTAAAGGACGGAGACAGAGTTGTCGGGCACGCGGCGTGTCTGGTTACTAATAGGCCGGCGTAATGAGTTCACAACAAGCTGAATCACAAAACCTCGCTGCTGCATTGTGTCGAAGGAGAATATATGTCCCGTAAAAACAGTTCACACTTTCCGATCCTAGTGACGCTGATGCTGGTCATCGCATTCGGATGTAAGTTTTCCAATAGAAACAGTACAAATTCAGACTCGTCCCCGACTCCAACCCCCAAGGCCACCCCTCTGTCGATGGTGATCCTGGATTTTGACAGTAAAAAGGAGGAGCTGGGCAAATTTACCGCGTCCACCCAGCTCGACACTGGGGCCGGTGTGAAGGGCAAGGTGGCGATTGTGGAGGGCGAAGAAGGCAGCTACACGCTCGAAGGTTTCGACTATTACGATTACGACGAAGATGAACTCGAGGCTTACGGGCTGACGAAAGATGACTTGGCCCTCAGAGTGGAGGAGATCGACACCCTGGTGCAAACAAACTGCAGTAAGGGGAGAAGGATAAACAGCTATACAACGTCGGACGGGAAAACCATCCCGGCATATGCACTTGAGTGTGAGACTTTGGTCTTCGACTACAAAGCTCCCGCGGTTATAGCGCGCAAGAAATTCCGCAGCGAAGATTTCGTGGATAGTCTCAAAGTATCTAAGGCAACTGAAGACATAACCGCCATCAGGCCGACCGAGCAGGTCCAAAAATTTATCAAGGGTTTGCGGAGCCGATGAGTTCGGTTACAGGAACTAGATCATGCAAGTAATTCCTGCGTTAACTATCTCGGCTTTGTTGGCTGCTAGCGCCCTGGCGCAAGGGTTTCCCTGGGAAATCTTCAAACCGCGAACGCTCAAAGAAGTGATCTCCATGACTACCAAAGCGGTAAGGCCCGACGATTCTATATTTCTGGCCCAGAACCAAATGGAGTCAAAGGTCGAGGTGATCTTCACCGGAGAATCCCGCTCAATCACCGAGGCACGTAGGACCTTCGTCAACATGTGGTTCGGAATGCTCAGGACTAAGCAGAAGGAATTAGCGGAGCTTTATGAGCGCGAGTACCTCTATAAGGAGGGGGAAACTGGGCATTGGCTTCCTACTTCAAAGCCGATCACGAAACACTTTGATAAGGAGCTTAAGCCGGGAGATAAGATCGATCTTTATCTCATCTCGATCGGTGCATACCGCAGCCAAACTAATATCGATTGCGTGCTGTTAGTCGAGGAGTTTCAAAAAAAGGCGCCCTAACGCGGCCTGCACCAGACCTGAATCAGCATGGATGTCATTCGCCGAGAGGATTTCAGGTATCGTGATCGTGCAGGGATAAGCACGAGCCAGTCGAGTTGCTTCTATGGAAGCGTGATATGAAGTTTCTGACATTCAAGTTGTGGGTGTTGGTTATCAGTCTCACTGTGTGCTGTCCGATCTTCTCAGGTCAGCAGACCAATGCGAGCTTCAGTGTGCCTGAGGGCTGGAAAAAGGTTAACGCGAGAGGGCTGTTCACGTTTTACCTGCCGCGGGGCGCATGGGACACGGGCTTTCGCGGGATTGATGAGTACTATCAGGATTGGCGCGTTGGCCGGATGAGATTCAAGGTGGTCTACGAGCCAATGGGCCACCTGTCTTATGACAGTCGGGAGAAAGTTTTCGGCAAGGTCTTCAAAGAGTCGGTGGTTGAAATTGGCGGGAGGAAAGCATATCTGTGCGAATACTCTGGGCTGGAGAAAGGGCGCAAGAGGTATTACGCAGATTTGTACGTGGGCGAGTGGCCCCAGGGGCATGTGAAGTTATGGATGCAAGCTGATGCTGCGCGTCCCGCGGACCTTGAGATCGCAAAGCAGATATTTCACACCCTTGAGTTCCTGAAGCCCTGAACAGGTGTTAGTTGTTATTCGTGTATTTCGTGCAATTCGTGGATAGTTTCCAGGTAACACAAGAACCATCCACGATTGCACGAATTCTTTGAAACTCAGCGACCTAGGGGTGAATGCGAGACAACTTGTAGATCGATGAGAGCATACAGTCGACGATCAACCTGCATAATCACTCAGCCGTACGACAAAGGAGAAAAGGATCATGATAAGCAGAAACTATCTAATGCTCGGCTTTCTTTTATGCTTGTCTCTCTGCTGCTCGATGGCCGTCGCGCAACCTTCGCCACGCTCAGAGTTGCTCAAAGAGATCGAAGATTTGCGCGCCCAGTTGAAACAGCGCGAGGAGGCCTTCCTTTCACCATCGGAGCAGGATCGCGCCGCCGCGGCAGAATTGCTGCGCCAGCCCGACACTGGTCTGATCCGGTTGCTCCCGCGAGAGGAGTTCGATGGAAAGGACAAACTAACCATTCGCGGCGGGGGCGCCTATTACTCCTTCATCCGTCTGACGCACGAATACGGCTTCGGATCAGACGTTCAGCTGCAGAGGGGCGAGTTGTCGGTGGGGTTTGCCGGGGCTGATTACGGTATGGTGACGAACATAGGTCCGGTGCCACTGGAGGGATTAGCACTCGAGAGCCCTGGCGTACGATTCCTTTCGCAGTATCGGCCGCCTGCCGCCGAAACGTCCGCCCGATCAGAGAACAGCCGTTTCCGAAAAGGCGTGGATGAAGGCGATGTAACTTACAAGGCGACTGTGCCAGTGAAGGAAGGCGCCACATACCTGCTTCGCTCGATCAATTACGGAGACTCCGACGTGTTAGTCGGCCTTCACGTCTTAAGGAGAGACACGGACGGCAGCGTGATAATCGCTTGGAAGATGCTGAAGAAGTACCCCGTTCCAGAGTTGAACAAAGCAGAATGAGCGGTAAGGCAAACTGCCGAAGCCGACTCAAAATAGAAGGTTCTTGAGATCACCATTTTATAAAGGCACTCAAAGGACTGCGGCAAAACATCACTCAAATACCTTCCCGGCTTGCCGCCTGGCGATTTCTCCAGGCGTTCAAGCGTAACCTGTTCAACTGCACTCGGGAGCCACACCCGCTTTACAGCATTTCACGCAATGTGATCAAGAGTATTACTTGACACGGTAGAACGTCTATCTACGCAATCCGGACCACGCCAAACCAACGCGGAGGGTTAGTGATCAATTTACGAAAGTAAAGTAAAGATGGGTGAAATAATTAAGTCGAGCGCTGCTGGCGGGAGAACATGCGGAAAAGCAAACTTATTAGGTTGAGGTTCGCCAGCGCGGCCTCTTGCGTAGTTATAGCTCTTGCATGTGGCGACGTGCAGCACGCGCCACAGGCACAGCAGGCGCGACAGGACATCAATAAGGACGTGCCCTACGTGCCAACGTTGCCGGAGATCGTTGATGAGATGCTCAGGTTGGCGAACGTGGGGAAGAATGATGTGGTCTATGATCTGGGATGCGGCGACGGGCGGCTGGTTATCGCGGCCGTCAAGAAGTTCGGGGCTAAGCGCGGCGTAGGCGTGGACATCGACCCGCTGCGCATCAAGGAGAGCAAGGAGAACGCGCAGACCGCAGGCGTTCAAAACCGCGTCAAGTTCTTCGTGCAAGACCTTTTCAAAACAAACATCCGTGAGGCGACGGTCGTCACGCTCTACCTCCTGCCAGAAATCAACCTAAGGCTGCGCCCTAAACTGCTCGCAGAGCTCAAGCCGGGCACGCGCGTCGTTTCCAACTCCTTCGACATGGGCGACTGGAAATACGACAAGATAGCCTTTGTTGGGGAGCAGCCGATCTACTTCTGGACGATCCCGGCGAAGGCCGTGCGCCGCGAGGTTGTCACGAAACGCTAAGAGTCCAACACACACTCGAATTCGTCGCGCAGGATGGACCACCGCACGCACACACTAGCTGAAAAGATTTGGCACTACCACCAGATGAAGCATCAACTCAAAAAAGCCGATGCAATTCTCGTCCTCTGTAGTCACGATAAGAAGGTGGCCCAAACAGGTGCGCAGTTATACCTTGAGGGATGGGCGCCGTTGCTGATCTTCGCCGGCGGTTTGGGATCGGTAACCAGAGGAATGTGGACAGAACCTGAAGCCGATCAATTCGCCGCGATCGCGATTGGCATGGGTGTACCGCGCGACAGGATACTTATTGAGAACAGGTCCACAAACACCGGCGAAAATATTCTTTTTACCAAACAACTATTGGCGGAGCATGGGGTCGAACCCCAGCGTTTCATACTGGTGCAGAAACCCTATATGGAGCGCAGGAGCTTCGCTACCTTCAGGAAACTCTGGCCCGAGAAAGAGGTCTTGGTAACATCACCCCGCGTTTCGTTCGATGAATACCTCGACGGGTATTCGAACGAAGAGCTGTCGAAGGATGATGTGATCAGCATCATGGTGGGCGACTTACAGCGAATCAAACTCTACCCGGAGAGAGGTTTTCAAATTCATCAGGAAGTACCGGACGACGTTTGGTCCGCCTACGAAGAACTTGTCAGAGCCGGATATAATCAGCGCCTGATTGATTAATCCGTTTCGTGTAATTCCTTAATAAAGACGTTCCATGGAGAAACGCGACCACCCGTCTCCAAAGAACAAGGCGCCATAATGATGTTCAAGTTAACTCCTTTGCGATACATGTTGATCGTTACAATTCTGTTCACCTTGAGCATCGCGGCGAAGGCTGGCGCCGCGTCAGTTCAACAAGTAAGTTCAGAAGCCATGGCCCGCCAGGTGACGATTTATAGAGATGTATATGGCGTGCCGCACGTCTTCGGAAAGACCGATGCCGCGACAGTATTTGGTTTTGCTTACGCTCAGGCAGAAGACAATTTCTGGCGGCTTGAGTCTAACTACATAAGTGCCATCGGTCGGGATTCCGAAGTCCATGGAGAGGCGACCTTTAACGACGACCGACTCAACCGTGCGCTCGAAATACCGCGACTGGCCCGCCAGGAATACAGCCGGCTCGACGCTCACACTCGCGCTCTATGCGACGCCTTCGCCGCCGGGTTGAACTATTATTTGAAGCGCAACCCGCAAATCAAACCGCGTCTGATCACGAAATTTGAACCCTGGCATCCGCTGGCGTTTATTCGGTACAACTACTATCGAAATGGGTTCGCCTATGATCGGGCCATCAAGTTCCCCATCGTTCAAACCGCTGCAACCGATCACGAATTGAAAGAACATCAGGGCTCCAACGGCTGGGTTATTGGTCCTTCTAAAAGTGCCACCGGACACGCGATGCTCTTTATCAATCCGCATCTGCCTTTCTTCGGTTCGGGACAAGTTTACGAAGGTCACGTACACAGCGATGAAGGATGGAATTTTACGGGCTACACGCGTTTTGGTTTTCCCTTCCCTTACGTCGGTCATAACGAAAACGGCGGGTGGGTCAGCACGGACAATGCCGCTGATCTAACCGACGTGTACCTGGAAACTTTCGATGATCCGCAGCGCCCGCTGGCCTATCGCTATGGCAAAGGCTATCGAATGGCGACTGAACGGGCGGAAGAGATCCACGTTAAAACTTCGAGCGGAATGGAAACGCGGCGTTTCAGGACGATCACGACTCATCATGGTCCAGTCATCGGTGTGGGTGAAGGAAAGTTATTGGCAATCCGGATGGCAAAGTTTGAGAGCGACGGCTGGTTACGCGAGTGGTACCTGATGACCAAAGCCAAATCGCTGGCCGCATTGAAGCGGGCTATGCAACCGCTCAACATGCTTTTCGGCAACGTCATGTATGCCGACCGGCAGGGAAACACGTTCTATCTGTACAACGGTGCGGTGCCGCGCCGTAATCCGAGTTTCGATTGGACGAAACCTGTGGACGGCAGCGATCCGGCCACCGAATGGCAGGGTTATCACCGGATGGACGAACTACCGCAACTGACTAACCCGAAGACGGGCTGGATGCAAAACTGCAACACCACGCCGTTCCTGCTGACGAGCGACGGCAATCCTGATCCAAAACGGTTTCCGAAATACATGGTCCAGGAGGGTGACAATCTGCGCGGTGAGATGTCACGCCGAATTCTTTCGCAAAACAAACGATTCACTTTTGAGGAATGGCGGCGAGCTGCGTTTGACACGACAGTGCTGGGGGCGGACAAGTTTCTCCCGTCCATGCTCGCCGCGATAAAGACACGACTCAATGAAACGAATGATGAAGGGTCTCAAAATCTACGGGCCGCGTTCGATGAGTTGTCGAAATGGAATCATCAAACCGGACCCGAATCGGTTGCCATGACCCTGTTCTCACTTTGGAGAGATCGACTCGAAAGAAATCAGACCGCCGATGACAAAGCGCAGGCGGCAGCACTCGTCGAGGTATTGAAAACATTGGAACGCGATTTCGGCACCTGGCGGGTGGCCTGGGGCGAAATCAATCGTCTGCAGCGCCGTGACGAAAGCAAGGAAGGGTCTTTTGAAGACGGCCGGCCCAGTATTTCGATCCCCGGCTTCGGCGGCCGCGACGGCGCTGTCTTTACCTTTTACGCAGCACCGGCGCGTGGACAGAAAAAACGCTACGGAGTCGCGGGCGGAACCTACATCAGTGTCGTAGAATTCGCGCCCAAAGTCCGCGCACTTTCGGTTCACGTTTTCGGAGCCAGCGGCAATCCCGAAAGCCGTCATTTTATGGACCAGTCGCAACTATACGCGCGAGGTGAATTCAAACCGTGGCTTACGCTTGAAGACATAAAAGCGAACCTGGAACGTGCTTATCACCCGGGCGAAGAGCGTTGAGTAGACGAGCCACTTTGAAGTCAGACCTCCCTTTGGAGTGCGGCGGCCCGACGCCGCTTTGTTAGCTTTTCAGGAGCGATGGTCAGGCAGAAGTGAATCTGGTTTTTAGAAGGACGAAAAATTAAAAAGCGGCGTCGGGCCGCCGCACTCCAAAGAGAGGCCTGAGTTCTACGTCTCGCGTCTATTTAAACTGACAAAAACTTATGATGAAAAAGCCAAGTGCAACTGCAACCGTAAAGTCGTCCGCCAAGTCCAGGTCTCTGAGTGATTGGCGTGAGCAGACCCTTGACCACATGCGTGCTCTAGTCATGGAAGCTGACCCCGAGATGATCGAAGAGCGGAAATGGAAGAAGCCCTCGAATGCAATGCAAGGCGTCCCGGTTTGGTCACACAACGGGATCGTCTGCACCGGTGAGACCTACAACAAGGTAGTGAAGCTCACGTTTGCCCATGGGGCCATGCTTCCTGATCCTTCGCGCCTTTTCAATGCGAGCCTGGAAGGAAACCTGCGAAGGGCGATCGACATTCACGAAGGCGAAAAAGTTGACGCGCGCGCGTTCAAGACGCTCGTGAAGGCCGCGGTGGCCCACAACGGCGCGTCCAAAAAGTAGACAATGTCCAAACGCGTAAAACTCCTATCCGGAGGCAATCCGCAGATTGCGAAGGCCGATGGTGACGCCCCGGTGCAGGCGTACATTGCCGCGATGCCTGGTTGGAAGAGTAAACTGGGGAAACGTTTCGACGCGCTCATTGTTCGCAATGTACCCAACGTGCGGAAGGCAGTTAAGTGGAACTCGCCTTTCTACGGCATCGAAGGCCAGGGCTGGTTCCTGTCGTTTCACGTCTTTACCCGGTACGTTAAGGTTACTTTCTTCAACGGCAGATTGCTGCAGCCAGTGCCGCCTGGCGGCACGCCTAAGAGTAAAGACTCACGCTGGATCGACATATACGAAGGCGACAAGATCGACGAGGCGCGGATGGCTAGCTGGGTGAAGCAGGCCGCTGCACTGCCCGGCTGGACTCCGTAGTTGAACCGCTCTGATAAAACGAAGCTAAGGAGAAGCGTAATGAGTTTCCTCAAAAGTATTTCACTTCAGTTTTGCTTCCTTCTTATTGTCGCAACCGCGGCCGTCGGGCAGACAAGGGCCACTGACGTTTCTTCCGAAGCGGTCGCTAAACAGATCGACATGTTGAGGCAGTCGGTGCAGTCGCTTGACGCTACCCTGGGCGACATTGCCGAAAAACTCATTCCAGTGTTTATAAGAGCGAGGGAGGCTGCGGCCGCATCCGAAACCCAACAAGGAATCTCCCGTGGCTTTACGGTGCTGACTCAGGCGGAACAGCGAGCCGAGATGTTGCGCCGGCAACTTCTGGAGTTAATCGAAAAGGAAACTCTCTATCGCACAAAGATCGCGCAGATCGACGAAGATGTGCGGCCCGAAAATGTCGAACGGGCCTTGAACCCTTACGGCACAACGCGTACCGCCGAGTTGCGTGACACGCGTCGTCGCGTGCTGGAAACGGAGAGACGTGGCTTTCAGAGTTTGCTGGCTCTGACTGCCGACCACCGCACTCGTCTCGAAGAAGAACTTCGCCAGGCTGACGCGCTGGTTCAGAAACTACGCCAGCGGCTGAATCCAATGCTCGAAAGGGAAATTGAAAAGCTCACTCCCCAACCGTGACGCATAGTCACTTCAACGTCTCACTACAATACTTACAATACACCGCGTCCGGGTCATGACCCTCAGCCCCGCACTCGGGGCACGACCTCGGGGAAACCTTTTGCTGATCTCTCACGGCGTGCGCTAGCTCTACCGAGACGATCCCAGTCGGAACAGCAATGATCCCGTAACCAATAATCATCACGATTGACGCCAGCATTTGTCCGAGCGGCGTGCGTGGCGAGAGGTCTCCATACCCAACTGTAGTTAACGTCACAATCGCCCAATAGACGCTTGTAGGGATGCTCGTGAAGCCATGTTCTTCTCCTTCAATGACGTACATCAGTGCGCCGATGATGACGACAAGAAGCATTACTGCGGAGAGAAAGACGCTGATCTTGCGTTGACTCGCACGTAGAGCGCGTCGCAACGTCTCGGCTTCGGTGACGTATTCGGAGAGTTTGAGCAGGCGAAAAACTCGGAACAAACGCAGGATGCGAATAACCAGAAGGTATTGGCTGCCCGGCACGAGGATGCTGAGGTATGTGGGAATGATGGCGAGCAAATCAACCACGCCAAAGAAACTTGTCGCATAGCGTAGGGGCCGGCGCACGCTCAGCAGTCGCAGGAAATACTCAACAGTGAACAGCACTGTGAAGAACCACTCAAGCGCGTAGAGCAGTTCCCCATACTGCTCTCTGATTTGGCCAACGCTTTCCAGAATAACCGTGGCGACGCTTAGAAGAATCAGCCAGATGAGGACCAGATCGAACAGACGACCAGCGCGCGTGTCAGCCTCGAAAATGATCTCGTGCAGACGGGCACGGCGGCGTGTGGCCGGACGTTCCGTCGCCGGGACTCGTTTTGGGTGCTTCATCTTACTTTCTTCGTGTGTTTCGTGTAATTCGTGTATTTCGTGGACTGTTTTTTAGACTGCATAAAAGCGATCCACGAAATACACCAAACACACGAAATAACACCAAGCCTCGACTTCTTCAGCAAAGCAGGAGATCTTACCTTAAACTTAGCAGATATCTTTCGCCTCTTCTCTCTACTTCCAGTTTTTTACAAACGCTTAAAGTTGATGTCGCGATAGAATGTTTGCAGCATGTCCCTAGGGTCCATCTTTAATGCGTTTCATCAATCTGCTCGCCGAGGGTTGCGGGCAGGTAATCAAGAGGGAGAATAAACAGTGTCTAAGACAATCTCGACGTTGGCTTGCATCACGCTCATATTTTGGGGACTTTTCAGTACGCAAAATGCGCACACAGCGCGTGGCCAAAGTTATGTGGAACCAGTGAATCTGTACCGGGTCCGTTGGGGAGGCGGTGTTTATGGCGGCAGTGTAATTCTGACTGCTGACCCTTCACAGGCTAATGCTCTGGGAAAACTTGATGGAGCCGAGGTTCGGGTCCTGGGTATGGTGTTCAATCGTCAGATGCCAAACACAGTTCCCCTCTATCGTCTATCCAAGCCGCTCGCCGGTAGGGATTCGCCTGAGAGGTATTACACGACGAGCAAAACGAAAGTTGATGATCTCGTCAACAATGGTTGGGCGTCGGAGGGAATCCTGGCCTACGTGTCGAGAGGTTTGGACGGCGGCACTAAACCGCTCTATCACCTGTCAAAGTCGGGTGCGCAGTTCTACACGACGGATCCTTCAGAAGCAAAGAGCTACAAAGAGGTGGCCGGTTACCGTGACGAAGGCTTAGCGGCGCAGATCCTGGAACACCCGTTCAGTTGGACCGCCGAAACCTGGATGTTCACTCACTCATATCCGGAAAGCTCTGGACCGAGACCGGAAAGCTACTCGCTGATTTGCCGCCGTGGTAAAGGAGCCTCATTCGGTAAGGACGGAGTGTTCTTCAAGTTCATCAAGGGCGCCGGCAAGGCCGGCGCCGATATAGCCTCCGGCGAATGTGCGTGGGCAGATCGCAAAATGAGCGTTGACGAGCCGGACATTCTTCTCGCTCCTTTGACGAATCTTTTCAGTCCCAGTCGTACTCACCGCGACGAGGAGTACTGGACGTTTAAGGTTTACAACGACGGGCGCGGTCGCATGATCGTGACGGCCGCCGAACCCGGCCGGCCGCCTGTTCCAGACAGCATGGAAATCAGACGCGATGTGAAGATCCCGCAAACTCAAACGCCCGAAATTAGAAGAGTGGATCCGATCAGGCCGCCCAAACCGTAAAACCCTAGCGCGCGGCTCTGGGCGCCTCGCTGCAGGCCAACCTACGCCGGAGGAACACATGGAATCGAAACGGAGATTTCTATCTGCTGTCATTACTGTTTTAGCCTCGCTGGTATTGACGGTCACCTCTGCTTCCTCACAAACCTCGAACAAAGTAATTGAATGGTCCAAGTCACCGCTGGGTCGCAGTGAAGATGGGGTAAAAGGCAATACTCGATCATTCCGGCAGATTGAAGGTGTGGAAATTGAAGACATCACGGTGAACGGAAAAACGATTACGGTTCGTGAACCATTCACTGCATCAGATGATTGGTTACGAAAAATTACCTTTCGAGTAAGAAACATCTCTGGCCAAAGATTCGATAGTATTCAAATTACTGTTGTTCTCCCCGAGATGGGCAACGCATCGCCCGACGTCCCTTTTTGTTACGGCTGTGACGCCATTGAAAGATCGAACGGCATACAAGCGGGCGAAGTTGTAGAACTAAAAATGCTTGGCGGCGAATTTAACGACTGGCTAAGAACCAAGATTGCAGAAAGCGGTATATCCAGAATCGACAATGTGGAAATCCACCACATGTACGTCAACGTAACGGGAGGGCCGATGTGGTTTAGTAGCTGTGTTAAGACCGCCAACCCGAAGAACGCTTGTCCGCGCCACACGCCGTAACAAAGCGTTACCGAAAACATGAGAACGAAGAATGCTTACAGCGAAATCGAAACGGCCAACCGTTACGATGTCGCCCGCAAACTGCCTTCAAAAACTCAAACTCAATGGTTCGAGGCGCTCAGAGACTCCCTTCCCCAGCACGCGATTGCAAAAGTTTTGGACTTAGGTTGTGGGACAGGTCGCTTTACCACCGGACTGAGCAAAACTTTTGAATGTCCCGTCATTGGAGTGGAACCTTCCAATGCGATGCTTAGCGTCGCCAAGGCCCAAGTTGCGCCGAATGTCGAGTGGAAGCTGGGTGGAGCGGAAGAGATCCCATTGCCGGACCAGGCCGTCGATCTGGTTTTCATGTCGCAGGTGTTTCATCACCTTACTAAACCGAGAGAAGCATTACGGGAAATCAATCGTGTTCTAACTCCGGCGGGTTATCTGGCAATTCGTAACGGCACACGCGAGCATAATAAGGACCTCGCTTGGCTTAGTTTCTTTCCCGGCGCTCGCGAGATCGAAGACGAACGAACGCCTTCGCAAGAAGGATTAAAAGAATCGGTTTGCGCCGAATCCTTCGAACTGATTTCACATCAAACCATTCATCAGCTGTTTGCTAGTTCAAACGACGAGTATTTCGAGAAAATAAGTCAGCGGGGTCTATCGGTATTAATAATGATTGCCGACGAAGCTTTTCAAAGCGGACTGCAACGATTTCAAAATTGGGTGAAAGAACAGCCAGGCAGTCAGCCAGTTTATGAACCCGTAGATCTATTCGTGTTTCAAAAGAAGTAAGTATTGACAGCTATGCGACACCGTCTCATTAGCACCGTGGCTTCAGCCCCGTGATCGATGGTCGTTATTTTCTCCGACCAACCATTTCAAGGGTTTCGCGCCATGGTAAACCGTTGAAACGGTTAGGAAGAGTTAAGATCGGCTGGATCACCGGGCTGAAGCCACGGTGTTAATGAGAACTTCGTGGGCGCAGCTTAAGGGTTCAAACACATTGCGGAGTGATAATTTGCGCAAGATCAAACTCTCAGGTTTAGTAATACTGTTTTGTTTAATTGCCGAAGTCGTTGCTATTCCTCAGACCAACTTTACAAAGCGACAATACGAAGAGGATTTTGACTACCTCTGGCGAAGCATCGCAGAGAATTACGCTTACTCCGATCAAAAGCAGACTGACTGGCACAAGGTGCGTGAGATTCATCGTCCTCGGATTGCGGCGGTTAGAACCCAGGGAGACTTCGTAGCATTGCTGGAATCTGTGCTTGAGGAGCTCTATGACTTCCACACACATTTGAATACAAACACGGCAAGTTCGCCGCGGCTGGTGCCGACTGGAACAGACATTTGGGCTGAATGGATAAACGGCAGGGCTGTTGTGACGGAGGTTAGACCGGGATCGGAAGCAGAGCGAGCAGGGATAAAAACAGGAATGGAGATCGTTTCCATTAACGGTGTTGCCGTTGAGGAAGCTGCCAACCGTCGCCTTGGCAAATCTCTGCGTTCGATCGATGCGGCCGCGAAGAACTGGGCCCTCCGAGTCTTGCTGGCGGGACGGCGCAATGAGAAACGAAGTATTGAAATTGTTAGTAGGAGCGCGGAGGTTGTACTCGCTGGATAATCAGCCGGCCGCATCAACTGCCCAGCCGCTGTTGGAATACCGCCGCATAGAAAAAGATGTTGGATACGTAAAGATCAATAACTCCCTTGGCGACACAGATCTAATCAAGCAGTTTGATCTTGCATTGGCCGCGCTGAGGAATACACGTGGAATGATTCTTGATCTGCGTGATACGCCGAGCGGTGGTAATACAACGGTGGCACGTGGAATTATGGGCAGGTTCATCACCCGTGATATGCCGTATCAGAAACATAGTATTCCTGCAGAAGAGCGTCAGTATGAAACAAAGCGTAGTTGGATTGAGTTAGTGTCATCGAGAGGTGAGTTTACTTACACCGCGCCGGTTGTCGTCTTGGTAAATCATTGGACCGGAAGTATGGGAGAAGGGATCGCTATCGGCATGGATGGAATGAAGCGTGCGACGATTGTCGGAACTGAGATGGCCCGTCTGGTTGGGGCAACCTCCAGCATCAAGCTGCCGAACACAGGAATCGGAGTGAACTTCCCGACAGAAAAGTTATTTCATGTTAACGGCAGCCCACGAGAGAATTTTGTACCGCCTGTTCGTGTTAATTTGCTGAAGGTCAACCTAGGGAGTGGGGAGGCCATAATGCGTGAAGGGTTGAGAAGCCTGAAAAGGCGAAGATGATCCAATTCGGCTGGGGACGAATAAAACTCATGGCCTGTCTTGGCATTTGTCACGATTGGTGATTCCGCTGTACCAGCGATCCCCCGTCGGCAATCCCAATGTTGCGCCCACGCATCTCACAAGCGTTCCAATTACCCGAGTGATCACACATCTAGTTAATTCGCGACGAGGCAACGTAAGAAACACCATGGGCCAAAGAACCGCTCTCACACTCTCGCTACTCCTAATTCTCTTCGGTATCTCAGTTTCTCCCGTGAACGCTGACACATGGGAACTTCCGAAAAAGAAGAAATATCACTCGCCCAACAAGAAACACTATCTGGAAATTGTCCCTAAGAAGCTAAGTAGTCAACTTGAGTACTTCGAGGACAAGGTCGAAGGCAGACACGATGCCGGCGCGGTCAAAGGAACGAAAAACAATCGTGCGCGTGCTGCTTTTTACTCCATGCGGGCCGATGGAAGTTATTCAAGGAAATCGGAATTCCTATTGGTCAACGAGGTCAGCCCCGTTAATGCTATCGTCGCGAACGGTGGGCGTTATGTAGTGACTTTTGACAACTGGCACAGCGCAGGTTACGGAGACGATGTAGTAGTCATCTATCGCGCCGACGGGTCCCTCGTTAAGAAATTTGGGCTGGAAGATTTGTTGACTGAAGGTGATGTACAGACGCTGCCTCGCTCGACGAGTTCCATCAAGTGGGGCGATGACCATTATCTTGACGAACCAAAAGGCTTGTTGGTCCTTAAGATCGTCTCAAATGGGTTGACAGGCGGGAAAGAAGTTAAGTTTCACGAGTTGAAAATTGAGCTCGCGACGGGTCAGCCGATTGAGCCTAAGCGTGATCTATTTCCACAACTACGAGTGTCCAGCAGTATTGCCAGTTCGATAGTCCCAGAATTCACCGGCGGCTCCCCTGGCAAGGTCACGTGCATTTCAGAAGAAATCGGCTTTGACTCGCCGGGCGTGATGCGAGTCTCGCCTGAGATATTCTTTGAACGCGCGAAAGGGCTGCAACCCTTGCCCGCGTTTCCGCTAATAGCCAAAGTAGCTAACATTCAAGGCACAACGACACTCGAGATTCTTGTGTCGCGAACTGGAGACGTGGTATGCGCACGCCGCGTTGCCGGTCATGCGATATTTGAAGCCTCAGCATTGGCGGCAGTGATGAAGTGGAAGTTTGAGCCCTTCGTGCGATCCGGTGAACCAGTTTGGGCGGTGGGAAGAATTGCGCTGAATTTCAAGGTAACTGAAACCTGGTTGCGTCCGGGCGTCAGCGAGTAATCTGTCGCGGTATCGAGGCGTTTCATCCTGGAGCTGGCTTCGGGGCAGACGTTGCTTATTTCTCACAACATCGATCTGGCGCCGCGGGTGGTAGGGCTTCTTACGGGAGACGCTGTGT
The DNA here is from genome assembly GCA_035273385.1 of Pyrinomonadaceae bacterium. Lineage (GTDB taxonomy): Bacteria > Acidobacteriota > Blastocatellia > Pyrinomonadales > Pyrinomonadaceae > PSRF01. The sequence goes on from DATEPE010000002.1 coordinate 209,267, forward strand.
CTTTCTACGGAGAGTATGACTGGAATGAGAAAGGCGGCGTGATTCACTGGACACATCACGACCCACGCAAACGTCACCCTGCGGGCTGGATCAAACACAACGACCGGGTTTACCAGTAACACGTTATGAAAGCCATCAGGCGAACCTCCCTGGATAGCGTCAAGCCTGAGTGCGGTGGCCCGACACTGCTTTTTTAGTTTTTTGTTATTCGTGGATAATGGCTGAAGCTGACGCAAAGCGACGAAAAACTAACAAAGCGGTGTCGGGCCACCGCACTCCAAAGTCTAGAGCGTTTTCACCGAGGTTTGTCTGATGGTTTCTAACGAGGAAAAAATAATTGAACTGAGCAAGACGAAAATAGCGCTGGGGATACTCGGGTCCTTCGCCTTTGTAATAGCCGGCGTTTGGTTGCTGACCCAGGACTCAGAAGGCATTCGCACCAGCAGTAGTTTCCGGTTGCTCTTTAACAGCCCGGCGGTCGCTTATGGGCTTGGGTTTCTATCGATAGTGGTCTTTGGGGCTCTGGCACTATTCTTTTTTAAGAAGCTTTTCAACAAAGAGCCAGGATTGATTTTTAACAGCTCCGGTATCGTTGATAACGCCAGTGCTGCGTCGGCGGGATTTATTCCGTGGTCTGAAGTCTTAGGTTCTCAGGTTTTTGAAATGCAGCGCCAGAAGATGCTGGTGATCATGGTGACAGACCCGCAGAAGTATGTGGACCGTGGCAGCGCTCTCAAACGAAAACTCAACCAGGCTAATTACAACATGGTGGGTAGTCCCATCAGCATCTCTGCTACAGCCTTAAAGACTAACTTTTCAGAGCTTCAATCGGTGTTTAATGAATACCAGCAGAAGTATGGGAAGGCGTAATGCCGGTCTCCTTTAATGGTGTACCTAATGCTGTAAGTGAACTTGACCGGGATCCGATACGTAATGTTTTAAGAAGCCGAAGTACTTAATCTTGGAGGTTGAGATGTTCTGTCCGCAATGCGGTCACCGCCAAGTTTCAAATGAGATGCGCTTCTGCTCGCGCTGCGGGTTGCCGCTGGATACGGTCACCGATTTACTCGACGGCAGCGCCAAAAGCCTTCAGCGTAAGAAGCGGGAGGTCACAGGTATTGGGTTGATGATGGCGACAGTACTGATGCTGATGAACTTCATCATCGTTTTTGGCGCCATCACCTTGCCTCATTTAACCAATCCGGTCTTCCTTTGGATCTGGGCGTCGTTCGTGATTGCCTCGTTGATTATTGGCGGCGTCGGGCTGACGAATTTGATCGGAGGTGGTTTCTTCAAAAGATTGAAAGCGCGTGAAGTCAGTCTACACCTCATGAAAAACCGTCCGGAAGTTGCGGTGGAATTAGAAAGCGCCGTTTTAGATGCCGACCCTATGCCTCGACTGGTTGAGCCCGTGAGCATTACTGAAACTACCACACGCGAACTGCAATCGATTCCGAGGTTTAAAGAGTAACTTTCGTATGTGACGTCAGTGAACAGAACAACGCACGCCGCGAAACAGAGGTACTCACGTCCTCTGGTTAACTTTCTCAGAGCGGGCCGGAATTTCGCCTACCTCTTACTCACGCCCTTTGACTACGCGTGCCGTCTCCTCAACGGCAAAGCAGACTTCCCTCCTCTCCATCTTCGCCGGCACGTTGGCCCTTTACGTACATTTGAGGCTTCGGGCGCTGAGTTTATGTCTTACCTGCAGCTACTGGTTCGATTACAACCAGGTGAACGCATACTCGATGTTGGTTGTGGATGCGGGCTGATGGCTCTCTACCTGAAGGATTACTTTGATAAGCAAGGCAGTTACGTCGGAGTTGATCTCCATGGTCCGTCGATCAACTGGTGTCGCCGGCGCATCGGAAGCGAGCATAAGAAATTTGAGTTCAAACATATCGATGTTCAAAGCCTTGCCTATAACCCTGGAGGTGAAGTCAAAGGAGAGGGTTTCGTTTTTCCTTACGAGTCAGAATCGTTTGATGTGGTGTTGCTGAAGTCCGTATTCACCCACATGAGACCTGCCGAGGTAGAAAACTACCTGAGAGAAGTAGCCCGCATGTTGAAAGGAAACGGGCGATGTCTAGCGACGTTCTTTCTGTTGAATCAGGAGCAGAGGGCACTGGCGGCGGAAGATCGCAATGCTCTCACGTTCAGTTTTGGCACAAAGGAGTGGCGCTATGTTTATGAACATAGCCCCGAGAGCGCGTCAGCCTATGACGAAGTCTACATCCTCAACCTGCTGGAGAGGCATGGTCTAAAATTAAGCGCGCCCATATATTACGGACAATGGTCAGGCCGGAAAGACGGCTTGTCTTTCCAGGACATGCTGGTGATAGAGAAGAGCCTAGTTGGGCGCTGAGGAGACAAAGACCGTGAGAACAAAGCTCGCAACATATTCGCTGATGCTGGCCGTGATCCTTTGGGGGACACTGCTCGGTGGGATTACTTATTCACATTTAGTTTACTTCCCGGTATACCTGTCTGCCTTGCCTGACTCGGCGATTCTGGTACGTGGACCTTATGGCTTGCACGATTCCAAATTCTGGCTGACAGTTCATCCGCTCCTGATTCTCTCGCTGATTGTCACCCTCTTGCTTAACTGGAAGTTCGAGGCACGTAGAAAGAGTATCCTGGTAAGCTTCGCAGTCTATTTTCTTGTGTTGGTCATTACTCAAATCTATTTTCTTCCCGAGCTAGCAGCCTTCGCACAAAGTCCGGAGTCGAATGTGTCCGCCGCAGAGTGGATCGGCCGTGGGCAGCGCTGGCAAAGATTGAGTTGGATTCGGGGCGGCGTGATGTACGCGGCGATAGTGCCCTTGTTGTTTGCATTGACGAAGCCGGCCAGTGTCTCGGATCAGGGATAAAACTCCTATGCACAAAGTCATCGTGATCGTAGCCTTGCTGATGCCGTTTTGTATGGCGCACACACAGGTCCCAAACGGGCCAATCGAACGTAAGAATTATGAATTTGTTAATGGACAGTGGTTTGACGGTCAGAAGTTCGTGGCGAAAAAGTTCTACACGGTCGGAGGGAAGCTAACTTCACGGAAACCTGCCCGCGTGGATTCGGTTATTGACCTGTCAGGGAAGTACGTCGTACCTCCGTTCGGAGAGGCGCACAACCACAATGTAGCCCAGGGGTCGCGCCTGGATGCCTTCATTCGCCAGTATCTTGAAGCTGGAATCTTTTACGTTAAGAATCCAAACAGTCTTCCCAGAGCGACAACGCCGCTGGTCGGTAAGATCAATATCCCTGCGAGTGTTGACGTGATTTTTTCAAACGGTGGCCTGACAGCTTCCGGCGGGCATCCGATTGCCCTGGTCGATCGCAACATCTCAAGAGGCGCCTGGACTAAGGCTGACGGAGAAGGCGCCTTCTACTTCGTTATTGATAATCAAGCGGATCTGGATCGGAAGTGGAACTCAATCATCGCGGGGCGGCCTGATTTCTTAAAGACCTACCTGATGTATTCAGAGGAGTATGAGAAGCGCAAGGACGACGATGCGTATCTTGATTGGCGAGGACTAGATCCCAGACTTCTTCCCGAGATTGTGCGGCGAGCACACCGCGCGGGACTCCGTGTTTCCACGCACGTGGAGACAGCGACTGACTTTCACAACGCGCTGGCCGCCGGCGCAGACGAAATTAATCATCTCCCCGGATTCAGGCCGGAGAAGAACGATCCGAACAATTATCAAAACCTCTCCCGCTACCAGATTTCAGAGGCCGATGCTCGTCTCGCGGCCCGGCGCGGTACGGTTGTTGTCACGACTATTAGTGAGGTCCTCGAAGTGATCGATAAGATTGACAAGAGCGGTCCGCAAGCGTCGATGGCTAAGGCTGTCCGCAACGTCCTCTCTGGTAATCTCCAACTACTAGCGAAGCATCGCGTGCCCATCGCAATCGGCAGCGATCGCTATGCATCCACTTCCCTGCTCGAGGCCATGGGTTTGCACGGCCTAAAAATATTCGACAATTTAACTCTGTTGAAAATGTGGTCCGAGGGCACGCCGCGAGCAATTTTTCCGGCCCGGAAAATCGGAAGGCTGAAAGACGGCTATGAGGCCAACTTCCTGGTTCTTGCCGGCGATCCGATAAAAGATTTTGCGAACGTCAAGCAGATCGAGATGCGTGTGAACCAGGGTGAAGTCTTGTCGCTGAGTAAATAGGTAACGCAAACTGTTAGTTTGCGGCTGCGTTGAATGCCACTCAACCATCGCAAACTAACAGTTTGCGTTACAGGTGTTGAACGATTCTGGGGGTTACTTTATGTTCAAAAACTTATCTTTAGTTTTTCAGACCTTTTTTATGATCGCATTGGTTTGTTCTGTGGCGATGGCCCAGGACGGGCAGTCCTCTCAAACCCAACCCGACAAAATTATGCCTGCGGCGGATCACCACCAGCATGTGTTCAGTCCCGCTTACACTGCAAAATTTTTGCCTGCAGGCTCAAAGTCGATAACGGCCCAGGACGTAATTGCTTTACTGGACAAAGCCGGCATCCGGCGCGCTGTGTTTTTAGCTAATGGATATTCGTTTGGAAGACCAGGATCGGAACCTCCGAATGAGTATGAGGCGGTCAAGGCGGACAATGACTGGGCCGGTGCCCAAGCTGCCTTATTTCCAAAAAGGCTGGTCGCTTTCTGCGGTTTCAATCCGCTGAAGGAATACGCTCTCGCCGAACTTGCCCGTTGCGCGAAAGATCCAAATCTCCGCAAAGGAATCAAACTACATTTCGGTAGCTCGGATGTGCAGACGGAAATTCCCGAACACTTCGAGAAGGTAAAGAAAGTCTTTCAAGCGGCAAACTCTCACCGAATGGCGATCGTCGTTCACATGAGAGCGTCGATTTCCAAAAAGCGGCCGTACGGACCTGAGCAAGCACGCGCCTTTCTGGAGTTGCTTTCGTACGCGCCCGATATTCCTGTGCAGGTGGCTCATCTTGCCAGCTCGGGTCCAAGTTATATGGACCCCTCGGCGCATTCGGTTATTGAAGTGCTCGCTAATGCGATTGAGAAAAAGGATCCTCGAACCCGAAAGCTCTGGTTTGATGTCGCATCAAACGCTCATCCGAGAAATTCACCCGAAACCTCCGAACTCATGGCCAAGTTTATCCGCCGGATCGGCGTCAAACGGATCCTCTATGGAACAGATGCGGCAACCGGAGACAACTTACGACCGCGCGAATCCTGGGCAGCCTTTCGTCAACTCAAACTCTCGGACAAAGAATTCAAAACTATCGCAGGAAATGTAGCTCCGTATTTTCGATAGCCTATTGTCAGACTACTTTCCACCATGGTTTCGTGTCGGTTCATTTCGTGTGTTTCGTGTACTTCGTGGATCGTTTTTCCGGCTGCATAAGAACGATCCACGAATTACACGAAACACAGGAATAACACGAAGTGCCAGGGTAGTTCGCCTTCTGAAAAAAACCTGCAATATATTCCCGGCTCACTAATGCTGCGCGTATACTGCGTGTCCAATCCGGCGCGCTGCTCTTGTTCCGAGAACTGCAAATCACTGAAGGAGGTCTGTGATGTTAAAGAAACTAATATCGGTGACGCTCGTTATGTTGCTCCTTAATTTGGCGTGCTTGACGACAGTTTATGCCGCCTCAAAAGAGGAGAAGCAGGCTCGCTTCGCCCTAAAGGTGAAGGAAAGTGTCTTGAAGTTCGGAACGGGCCAGTCAGCTCGAGTGAAGGTCAAGTTGCGTGACAAGACGAAGCTACAGGGTTACATCAGTGCCGCTGACGACGAACAGTTCACGGTCACAGACGCAACGGGGATGGCAACTACCGTCACCTACCCGCAGGTGAAAAGCGTGCAGGGTAACAACCTCTCAACGGGCGCAAAGATTGCCATCGGAGTCGGCATTGCCGCAACCGTCATTTTCATAATCCTCTGGTACACCACCGGACCAGGCAGTGATTAGAACGAAATCTACCCGCTTTTCGTGGATCGTTTCTTAGGGTCGCATAAACGATCCACGAAACACACTGAAACACACGAAGCGTCCTGGAGTTTTCGACGTCTGAGGCAAACACGAAAGTGCGTTGTGGGAACCACGGTTAAGTTTATTTGGTTGGCCAGGTACTTTGAGGGTAACGAAGTGTTCCATTCTGATCAGCTAAAGGCCAACGTTACACCTCATGCGCATATCTCTCGTTGTCACACTCTTATCAACTCTCTTTTACTCGATGACTGGTCTGGTCTATTTCGAGGGCAGCTTTGAAGGTGCGTTAGTAGTCAAGCCGTATCCGATGTATCCGGTGTTGTTCGGCGGAGGTGAGCAAGGTATGTGGGCCCGGCATCACCCTGGCCAACCACTTCCCTGGTTCATGCAGCAAGACCTGATGGTAATCGCGCCTTTCGACTGGGAGTATGGCCAACCAGGTGGCGTCACAATTTATATGTTCGGAGCTGTGGCGACCCTTTTGGCCTGGGTAGTTCTTGCAGTAATCGGTGCCGTTAAAACTCTTAGGTTTCTAGTTACACGTGAAGAGTCTTACCTGTCGATCAAGGTGGTGGACTAGCTGGAGGAGTGGAAATGAAACTAGTCAGGCTTGCATGCAAGTCAGCGCGCACTCGATGGAGAAGTATTGGAGCAGTTCCGTTATGGAAACGAACCGTCCGGCGGGATCGACTAGTTCTGGCGAAACAACAGCCTGCAAGTATCTGCGGACGAGCGAAGGGGGAACGCGCGGCAGGCCGTCGATAATTTTATTTCTTAAAGTTTACATATGGTGACTGTTCACCACGAAGGTCAGCTATGAAGAAACATATTTGGTGCGGATACGCTTCACTAATGCTGCTACTAATGGTCGCGGTCAGTGCCTCCGCTAAGGTCGTTAAGAACACAATCGAGTCCGAAGGTAAGAAGCGCTCTTATTACTTATTTATCCCGGCCTCGGTTGCCCCAGGCAAACCTGCGCCGCTAGTCGTGCTGCTGCATGGCAGCGGGCGCAACGGGAGCGTTCTTGTCGAGCACTGGCAGAAGATCGCGGAGCAGGAAGCCATTATTTTGGCCGGGCCGGACTCGCGTAACTCGGCGAGCTGGGCCATACCCGAGGACGGCCCGCGCTTCCTGCGCGACCTGGTAGAAGAGCTCAAATCTAAACACCCGGTTGACCAAACTCGCGTCTACCTTTTCGGCCACTCAGCGGGCGCGATTTTCGGGCTGATGATTTCGGTGCTTGAATCGGAATACTTCGCAGCCGCAGCCGTTTCCGCAGGTGCTCTGAAAAAGGAGAACTACTCGCTGCTCGACGAGGCGCAACGTAAAATCCCCCTCGCGATATTCGTCGGGACGGAAGACCCGTTGTTTCCCGTGGCCGAAGTCCGCAAGACGCGGGACGCGTTAGTCCAGCGTGGTTTCCCGGTTCGGCTGACCGAAGTTGACGGCCTCAACCACAACTACTACTCGCGGTCGGCGGAGATCAACGGGCAAGCCTGGGAGTTTCTGAAAGCCCAGCAACTCGCGGGCGAGCCGAAATATAAAGAGTATCTGTTCAGATCTAACTGAAAGGGCTTGCACCTGATCGAAAACAGCCTTTTTCATGCGGGCGCCTGTAATTTCCGAGAGTCCAAATGACACTAGTAAGAGTTGCATGCGTACTGTTGTTTCTGGCAGCCACCGGCTATGCACAATCTGAAGCACAGAACTTAAAGCGCGTCTTCGGAAAGACGAAGGGGGCCTTCGTTCTTTACGATTCGAAAAACAATCGAAACGTAAGACGTAACGAGTCTCGTTGTCGCCGCAGATTTACTCCGGCGTCTACATTCAAAATACCGAATTCGTTGATCGGTCTGGAGACCGGCGTGGTTAGAGATGCTGACTTCGTCATCCGTTGGGACCGTGAGCGATATCCGAACGAAGGGCGTCCCGCCACTGCTCCCTTCATTCATTGGTGGCAGGATCATACGCTTCGCTCGGCGATGAAGTATTCCGTCGTCTGGTATTACATCGAGATTGCTACGCAGGTGGGTGCACACAGGATGGAGAAGTTTGTCACACAGTTCCATTATGGAAACGAAGATACTTCCGGCGGGATCGACCAATTTTGGCGAAACAGTTCATTGCAAATATCGGCAGACGAGCAAGTGGATTTTTTGAAACGGTTCTACAACGGCCAGCTAGGCGTCTCTGGCGGCTCGACCGCGATTGTGAAAGACATCCTGCTGCTGGAACAGACCGCCACTTACAAACTCAGCGGCAAGACGGGCGCGGCGCCATTAGCTAGTGGAGGTACCCTCGCATGGTTTGTTGGGTACCTGGAGCGGGATGGTAATGTTTACTTTTTCGCCCTCAACATGGACGGCGCAAACTACCAGGCCATTCGAGAAGAGCGGATTGATCTGACCAAGCGGATACTGGCCGAGTTGGGTTATCTGCCAAAGTAGAAACAATGTTCCCCTGTTTTGTCTGCCCTGTACGCCGAAGGCGTTCGCTAATTTCAGCCCAGGGTCGCGCTCTGGCAACCCTGGGATACAGGCGCCGTTAAAAAATAAGAGACGCAATCCCGATTCATCGGGATTGCGTCAAAGGCCGGGCGTTGAAGACACCGTTCGCAACTCTTTCAGAGTTGCCAAGGTCCATTGAAGACATTCCTTACCCAGGCTTTCAAAGCAAACCCTGGGCTGAAACTAGCGAACGCCTTCGGCGTACAGGGCAGAAACAGCTGCACAATGGACTATGGCACATGGACATGATCCCGTGTTTCAAGATTCTTTAGCGTAGTCAAAGACAAAATGCGTCGACATCTAATTCTCTTCCTTGCTCTGCTAATAAATACTTCTTGGGGCCCGACCGCTGTATTCAGCGCTCCACACATTCCATTTAGTCAGAGCGCTGGACAGAAAGCGTCAGGGTTTGACAGCACATACAAGCTCAGGTTTCGTAACGCGGTTCAGGACAAGAACTTTTATCTGTTGAGTTTGTTTCAAAGACATCCGGAGATTGGCAGACTGTTAAGACGCAGCGCAGTTCTGAGAAACCTGTCCAACGACAAGGCCCAGGCTTTACGCAGGGCCGCGAGCTGCAACAACATGGAATGCCTCGAGGAGGCCTTACGTTTTAGTGGTCCAACAATCGAAACGGTGGCACTCCAACTCAAAAACTTGAGTAGGCATCCGGCGTTCAAGCAACTAGTTGCGAATGACATGCGTCCGTCGGGGGCGTTCATCAAATACAGCCGGCAATCCGATTCAGATATGTTAGTTGCGGCGTGGAAAGATGCTGCGAATGGAATAAACCGGCTGCTGCGTGTCTATGGTCTGGGCCAGGACCCGTATTACAAGAACATCGACAGAGTTAGCTTTGACGTTTCGAGTGAAGAATACCGGCAGCTCGTTAAGACAAAGCTGGCGGAGATTAAACTCTACAAGGAGCCCCTGTTTTTTGAGCCCACCCTAAACTTTGCTCTCAAACTATTAGAAGCTAACCGCCGCGATGAGGCTGGTCGCTACGAACCGCTCGAAGAAGGGGAAAACAAGGCTGCCATTCAAGAGCTGCAGAACATCAAGTGGAACGATTATCCGTACTCATTCATCTTGATCCTGGGGTCTGGTCCGGGAGACTCGTCCCGGATAAGTAAGATCGGCGCCAGGAGAGCGGACCAGGGCGCACAACTGTGGATCGAGCACAAAGCCCCATTCATAATCCTGTCCGGTGGTCACGTTCACCCGATGCAGACGCCTTACAACGAATCGATTGAAATGAAAAAGTATGTGATGGAGAAATTCAAAATACCCGAGAAGAATATCTTGATCGATCCATACGCGCGCCATACAACGACTAATTTTCGTAATGCGGGCCGTCTCGCGTTTCGCTATGGCATCCCGACTCATCTAAACGCACTCGTCACCTCGAGCGAGGACCACATTGGGGTGGTAACCAGGGACGGGTTTCGCATTCGCTGTACGACGGAGTTGGGCTACTTCCCAATGGAGTCGATTACGCGAGTATCTCCGATCACAGCGGAGTTTAAGCCATCCGTTGCTTCACTGTTTTTTGACGCGAACGACCCGCTGGATCCGTAAAGGAAATGCAGACGCGTGTCCGATAAACTTTAGTTTGTCGGGACGTCACGACAAGCTGAAGCTTATCGGACATTAGTCTCCAGGGAGTTTTACCAAAGTTGACGGCCGTATCGAATATCCCGCTGATATTAACTATGGCAACTATCTTTCACATTACAAAACGCGACGAATGGGACCGAGCCAAACAGGCCGGGACTTACAAAGCACCATCGTTAGCTTCTGAAGGATTTATCCACTGCTCAACCAGTGATCAGGTAATCCGAACTGCCAACAGGCTGTTTCAAGGTCAGACAGGCTTGGTGCTTCTGGAAATTGATACGGATCGAGTCGGCGCCGAAATTAAGTATGAGAATTGTGAGGGCGGGCAGGAGAACTTTCCTCACATATATGGACCATTAAATCCAGAGTCAGTAGTGCGTGTGATGGCATTCGAACCTGGTGAAGATGGAAGATTTGCCGCTTTGGACAAGAACTCGGGATCAACTACGGATTAGAACCGGGAGCGGTAGCGACCGGGTGAATGATGCGCCACGAAGTACCTGCAAGAACCGACGAATCTCGTAATAGTTTTTAACGTGTGCGCTATCGCCGGTTCTAATCGGTAAGACCCTCGATATTCATATGCTTCGCTTAATGAAAGCCGTCCCCAGGCGTGCGCGACTTCTTGTGGCACCTTATGTCGCTCTCACTGCGGACGCCGCGCTGACCTTGCTAATGCAGTCCCAGGATTACTGGTCTGGGCGCTACGAAGCTGCGTCTGAGGCGGAAGTAATTGGGGAAATGACACTACGACTTCATCCGCTCGCGTTCGTGGCATGGATCGTGGTGTGGGCTTCCATTCTTGCGCTGGTGATCGCGCTGGTTCCGCCAATTTTAGCGCGGATAACGAGTGTTGCCGCTACCCTTCTCCACACGTTTGCGCTACTGACCTGGCTTCTGGCCTCGTCATCAAACCCATACGTGGTTTACCTGTGCGGGTTGTTGTGTGCGGCGCTGATTGTCTATTCACTCGAACAGAAAACAGAGACTGGACAGCGGCCTCTCCCACAGTGAACACAATGAACACCACCTTCTCAGACACCACACATTGTTCGCCTGATATTTCCAGAATACACGTGGAAGATTTTCCGCGTGTGCTGGAAGTGTGGGAAGCGTCGGTTCGCGCCGCTCACCTTTTCCTCTCAGAGGCAGACATTCAATTCATCAAGCCGCTTATACCGGATGCGCTTACTCAGGTAAAAGAGTTGTTCTGCGTGCGGGACGGTGACGATCGCGTCGCCGGTTTCCTCGGCGTCGAGGACTCCAAAATTGAAATGTTATTCATCCACCCGAACTGGCGCGGGCGTGCGATCGGTAGCCGGTTGTTGAAGTATGCGACCGATGTGCTCGGCGCAAGATTGGTTGACGTTAACGAGCAGAACGATCAAGCAGTCGGCTTCTATCGCCGGATGGGCTTTGAAGTTGAGGGACGTTCGGAATTAGATAGCACCGGCAAGCCGTTTCCGTTGTCGCATATGCGTACGTCGAAGTAACTCGTTCAGTAAAATTAGTCACTCATGCAGATTCACCCTCAGAACATCGTCTTTCTGATCGGTTTCATAATCTACGTGTTTATTCGCGGGGTGTTTGAGCAGCGTAGCAAGGGCAATGAACAAGTGTTGAGCAGGAGTGATCGCCGCGAGACGATACTCATTATCATCATGGCGATTGGGAGTATGCTTTTGCCGGTTCTCTATTTGTTTACTCCGTTTCTGGGATTCGCAGACTACCAATTGCCCCGTTTCGTTCCGTGGATTGGTGCAGCGTTGATGGTTATAGCACTCTGGCTGTTCTGGCGATCGCATGCAGACCTTGGCAGGAACTGGTCACGCACTCTGGAAATCCAAAAGGGCCATCAATTAATTACCAACGGAGTTTATCGATCCATCCGCCACCCTATGTACACGTCAATCGCGCTATTTAGCCTGGCCCAGGGACTGATGTTGGCAAACTGGCTGGCCGGTTGGTCTGCTCTGGTCGCTTTTGCAATTCTGTATTTTGTCCGAGTTCCACAGGAGGAACGAATGATGCGCGACTTCTTTGGACAGGAGTACAGTGATTACATGCAACAGACGGGGCGACTTTTGCCGCGGTTCCGGTCCAGCAGCAATGACTGAAGAGAGTATTCCGGGCCCACGTCGTAACCGCGGCATCCTATGAGCATTCGTAAAACGGCTGCTGCTTACTTTTTGCTGCAGGGCGCAGCCGTCCTGCTTTGGTGGCTGACCCTCTTTTTCTATCCATCGACGCGGCGCTACTTCCAGTTTGACGCCGCCCCGGAAACTTCGTTACTCGCTTTTTCCCTTCCCGACGTGATCCTCCTCGGCGCCGGTTCCTTAGTTGCGGGCTTCCTTTGCTTTTTTGGTAACAAGCTTGCCAGTGGGGCTATGTGGCTCGTCTCAGGCGCCATTAGTTACGCGACCCTGTATTGCCTGGCGCTGGCTGTCTTGACTGACACGGGCTGGCTCGGTGTCACACTGATGCTTCCGGCAGTGCTTCTTTCCGTAAGCACTACATTAGCGGTGGCCCCATTTTCAAAAGAGATTTTTAGACAAGCCAGACCTGCGGGTATGGCACGAAATATTGCGAAAACGACCACGCAGATTGTGATCTTCTGGGGCGTACTTCTCTTCGTGCTGCCGTACCTGCTGACGTTAATTGAAGATCGGCTTAACGTGTCACGTTTCCAGTTTCAGTTTCAAACCCTGGTCGCCTTAATCGTCTTCGGCTGTTCCAGCGTGCTCGGCTTGTGGAGCGGCTACTCGATGGCTGTTGCAGGTAACGGAACGCCTCTGCCCGTGGATTGCCCGCGACGTTTGGTTGTCACTGGACCTTACGGTTACGTTCGAAACCCTATGGTCATATCCGGGCTAGGCCAGGGGTTGGCCGTGGGTCTGGGGTTAGGATCTGTTTTGGTACTAATCTACGTCGTTGTTGGTTGGTGGATTTGGCAATTTTTGGTACGGCCGCTCGAAGACGAAGAGCTGCAGCGACAATTTGGTGATGCTTATCTGGAATACCAGAATCAGATTCGCTGTTGGCGGCCGGCGTTGAAGCCGTACCAGCCGGTCCGTTTCAACATGGGCGTTGACTAACGCGCGGATAAGCACTGAACGTCTAAATATCTGTGCTCATTATGTGAGATGGAACAAATATATTAATAGGCTGTCAAAAAGTTTTGAGCGGCAATTTTCAAGTTCCCGCGGGTCCCACTTTAACGAACTATTATGAAGATTAAGTTTGTCTTACTTGCCATCCTCATCGTGCTCTCTGCAGATCGGGCTAGTGCGTGTATGTGCCTCCCCGTTTCGGCTTGCGAAAGTTATGAAAAGGCACCCGCTATCTTTATCGCTTCAGTGACGGAAGTTGATCCACCAAGAAATAGCCCGGAAGCACTGCAATACGCACACCTTTCCATTGCGCAGACTTTCAAGGGAAAAGTTGAATCGAAGGTAAGATTCTTGCAGGGCAGCCCCGGCATTGGCTGCTCATTTATATTCGAAAAGGGTGCGACATATTTGCTCTACGCCGCGTATGACGAAGAAAGCAAGACCTATCACACAAATACATGTTCTCGCAGCAGTCCATTGGCGTACGCCGCCGAAGACCTCGACTACCTTCGCGGATTGCCGGGTTCAAGTGAGGCAACCAGGCTCTCGGGTAGCGTAGTTAAGTATGATTATGAAGGAGCCGGAAGCCGTTCAGTGCCTGAGTTAATAAAGGGCGTGAAAGTTACCGCTGAAGGAGAGGACGGCCGGCGTTTTGAAGCAATCACCAATGATGAAGGCTTCTACAAGATAGTTGGCTTGCCTTCAGGACGATATAAGGTAACCGCACAGATACCCGAATACTTAAGCCTTGATCGTGAAAGCCCCCCGTTTGTGGAGGTGCCCGGTAACGGTTGCGTTACTGCTGGTTTTCTTACGAGAACAGACGGTCGAATCAGTGGGGTGCTCGTCGATTCGAAAGGGCAAGTTGCGCCCGGGATTTATGTTGACCTGGTACCGTTTGAGCTGGCCCACAGGGCTGGAGATCGAGGAGTTAGCAGAAACCATAAAACTGACAATGGCGGACAATTTGAATTTACAGAACTTAGGCCGGGGCGTTATCTACTCGGCGTTAATCTTCGGAGGGAACCAGACGGAGGTAATCCGTTTCGACGAACATACTTTCCCGGCGTCTCCGACGTCGCTGAAGCGAAGGTAATTGTTCTGGGAAGGGGCGAAAAACTTAATGGGCATCGCATACGACTTCCGCCGCGTCTTCCGGTACGAATAATTAGAGGCAGATTCGTTTGGCCCGATGGGAAGCCAGTGACTAGAGGTCGGCTTGAGTTCAAAGACACAGCTGACTCGAAAGCTGGACAGAGTTTGGATTTGGCGGACGTTGATCGTCAGGGCAACTTTTCTCTGAGAGTCCTGGAGGGCATAGAGGGTTGGGTACACGGCTCGGTGATGATTCCTGTTGAGTCAGGACTGGACGTCATGGTTGCCGAGCCTGTCAGAATCGGACCAAATTCAAAGCCCGGCCCAATAAAACTTGTAGTGACAAGAAAAACGGACGGCGGGGTCAGGATCCTCCGTTGACGAATTGAACGAAATCCGATCGCTTGTCGTAAGTTTGTTCAATGAGTCTTCAGTCTCTATCACTTCAATCTCAAGACGTCGCAACACGAACCTGGCGGCGACTGGCAAGGAGCCTATTTACGCCTAAAAAGTTAGTTGCTTACTTAGTTACTTCCCTTCTCCTGCTTGCGCTCATCTTTGTCGGCCTAAGAAGACTTGAGTCGGCCGTCACGTTTCATCCAGTGCGTTACTCAGCGGCTTCTCCCTGGGTGCCACCAGAGAGCGCTGAAGATGTTTGGCTAGTTACCGCGGACGGTGTGCGTCTCCACGGCTGGTTCATAAAATCCAGGACGCAGCCGTCCAATGCAACCATCATTTATTTTCACGGTAATGGTGGAAACATTGGCAACGTGGCGTGGGTGGGCAAGAACCTTGCTGAGCGTGGCTACGATGCATTGCTATTTGATTATCGGGGTTACGGTCGGAGCGAGGGAGACGTTGACAGCGAGAAAGAACTCAACATCGATGGCGATGCGGCATACAACTACATCGTTAACGTTCGAGGTGTAAAACCGCACGATGTGGTCCTTTTCGGACAATCGCTCGGCACTACAGTCGCTGTTGATGTTGCTTCAAGAAGACCTTGCGCAGCGTTAGTCCTCGAGTCCGGACTTAGTTCTGCGGCGGACTTGGCTGCTCACGCTTTTCCATGGATCCCGCGCCCTCTATACACGCTGGCGCAAAACCGCTTTGAATCCGCACGTAAGTTGGGCCAGGTTAGGTCTCCCGTTTTAGTAGTTCACGGCGATCCCGATTCAGTCATCCCCACGGAGCATGGACGTGAATTGTTCGAGGCAGCGAATGAACCAAAGAAACTGTTGATCTATTCGGGCGCAGGCCATAACGTACACGGCTCAATGGGGCCTAAATATCTTGATGAAGTCAGGAGCTTTCTCAAAGAAGCATTAAACGGTAAGTAGATCTTAATGGAGGGGATCATTATTCGGCGGTCGTTTTCATCAGCTACTACTTGACTTGAAAGTGTCGGCTCATTACTGGGACCGCGGGCGTCTCGCCCGCACTGAGCGAAGCGAAAAGTGGTGCTGCATCGCCTAAACCACTTCAAAGAAAACACGCTGCCTTGTTCACTAAAGTTTTGGACATCCCTAACGACTTTTTCGCTTCGCTCAGTGCGGGCGGGACGCCCGCGGTCCCAGTAAGAAGCTGTCTTGGTTTCTCGGAAACGTTTAGGCGATGCAGCACGAGTGGTTGCCGCTCAAGCTATTAGCGGTGACCATAAGTACGCAGTGAACGGAAGGGTACTCCGATGGTGAAAATGCTTGAGTTTCTGATCCTGCTGTTCGTCTTGGGTACGTTTAATTTCGTCCAGAGCGCCCGTGCCACTACCTGGGGATGAGCCGTGGCATGAAGACGTGATGCGAAACTCGAACTCCTTTGTCAAAGTGAAGATTACCGGGAACACCGGCCCTCGATGACTAAAGTGTCGGAGTTAAAACTTCAATGGAAACGACGCGAGGGCGGCGGGGGCTGCACGCAAAGAGATTTCCTGGACTTTGTCGTAGATGGGCAGCCTTTGTCTGAGTTAGTCGGAGACCAGGCATCTTGCCTGGGTTGGTTTGTTCCGGAGGAAAATGCCAAAGCCGTCCGCAGGCTCTTGCTCGAAGAACCTGCGGATCTGCCGAACAACCGTCGAACTCTCTATGTTTGTCCCGAGTGTGGTGATATCGGTTGCGGTGCTGTTACGGTGGTAGTGGAGCAGCTTGGCAATAAGATCATCTGGCGCGATTTCGGTTTCGAAAATAACTACGACAACGTAATTCAAAGGATGGGCTTTGGTCGTATCGGTCCGTTTACCTTCGACCACCGCAGTTACGAACAAACTATCAGACGAGCAATGAAGCCTGCATAAAACCGCAAACGAACTTCTCCCTGTTAGAGTACTTGTTGTACTCGTTGATTAGAAGCTGAGCCAAACGATTCGAGCCGTATTGGATTATTGGTTAACCTTCAGCACAATAAATGAAACTAGTACTACTCCCAGGCCTTGACGGAACTGGTTGTCTTTATGAACCGCTAACACGAATACTGCCGCCGGAGTTCTCCCATCTCGTCCTTCCGTATCCAAAAGACAAGCCGCTCTCCTACGCCGAGCTAGTTGAACTTGTGCATCGCCAGTTGCAGCCTGAGAAGGAGTACGTTCTTGTCGCAGAATCATTCTCAGGTCCTGTTGCTATCGAACTCGCTGCTAAACGTCCTGCGAATCTAAAGGCCCTCGTTCTCTGCGCCACCTTTGTCTCAAACCCGTCCACAGTTCCGCAGAGCGTGAGGGCTGTATTGCGTGGGCCGTTCTTCAGGCTCGAGCCCCCGCAGTTTTTCATCGAACGGTATTTCCTGGGCCCGAAGCCTTCCAGGCCTTTGGTTGAGAGCTTTCGATATGCGAGACACTCTGTGCCTGCCGAGGTGTTAGCGTTTAGGATGCGAAGTGTGTTGAATGTCGATGTGCGAAGGGCCTTCGCGGCGTGCCGCGTGCCTATTCTGTACCTGCTGGGCAAGCAGGACCGGCTGGTAAGAAGAAGTAGTGTGGACGAAATGCTTAAAATCCAACCCAACATGCGTGTTGTTGAAATTGACGGTCCGCATCTGCTGTTGCAGCGGGAGCCCGCCAGGTGTTTTGAAGCCATCGATCGTTTTTTGGAGGCGGTTCTATAATGATCCGCGTCAAGGCGAACATCCAGCGACATGTTGATCCTGCGTAGCGACTCATGACCTTAGAAGAACTTGCCGACACTCTCCCAAACGGATTTCACGATGCTGAGGTAAGGCAGCTCAATATAGATTACGTGAATCGCGAGGTCTGTCTTCTGCTCGATGTGTGGGTTGGCGACTTGTCTACTAAGGACAGAGAATTGCGCGAACGTTACCGCCAGGAGGTGAAGTTGTCCGGCCTTCTGTATTGGGTGATTGAACCACCGGATGCCCGTTATGCCTATGGTAAAGCTGGCACCTTATGGATTGATGCCGGCGCTTTGGAATCAGATGAGCCTCAGCTTTCTGTGACGCTACCCGAGTCCTTGCCATCCGGCGCATTCGCCTCATGGATATTTGTCCAAGACTGGAATTCTTTCATGATTGTGGCCGCAATGGACGCGAGCATTGAGTGGAAAGACCAGGTCCACGTACAGACTCGCAAGCAAAAATGAAGCGCGCTCACATAATCACTATTCTTTCAGTGGCACTCGTGTGGGTCTCGACTAGTGAAGCACAGGCGCATCCGGCATGGGGTATAGCCGTTGACCGTCAGGGACAAGTCTATTTCAGCGATTTGAAAACCGTCTGGAAAATTGACCCGCAGGGCAAGGTGTCAGTTTTGAGAGATGAAGGTCACACGCATGACCTGAATGTAGATGAAGCCGGAAATGTTTACGGCGAACACGATTTCACCGCCATTTGGAAGATGACACCCACAGGCGGCTTTTCCTATCTTTATGCTCCTACCGGCAATCCGCTTAGAGGAATAAGCATTTGGACAGATCGCGACGGGAATATGTACTCCGTCGAACAGAATAATCATTTGAAGCGTGAGACTCTCCTCTTAAGAAGGACGCCAGGCGGAAATGTCAGCGTGCTGGCTGGAAGCAGTTACGGACATGCCGACGGCAAGGGGGCCCAAGCTAAATTCAGCAACATTGTTGGCATGGCGTTTGGACCGGATGGCTCTTTGTATCTATCGGATGGTTCAAGCGTCCGCAAAGTAACACTAGATGGCACTGTCACGACGTTGGCCCATAATATTGTGGTGGAAAATGCTTCAGAAAAGCCGGCAGGAGGCAGTTCGTTATTCGGTATCGCCGTTGACGCGCAAATCAATGTCTTCGTTGCTGACTACGGAAATCGTCGTGTGCTGAAGATTACTCCGGATAGTCGACTTACAACATTGCTGCGCGCCGAACCGCCGTGGTTTCCAACGGGTGTCGCGTGTTTAGGAAATGACGTCTACGTTCTGGAGCATAGTTTCACCGCGACGCACGCGCCGATGGGCACACGAGTTCGGCGGCTATCACCGGACGGACAAATTAGGGCGCTGGCAACCGTTGGAGAGGTTAAGGCTATTTCTGAAAGTTCTCCTGTCGGAGGTGCTGTATTTAAGACATGGGTCGGACCAAAGCTAAATCGATACGTGCTGATTGGAATCGTGCCAGGCATTTCGGCTCTGGCTTTTATTGTTTGGCTTTTTTCGAGAAGAATGTATAAACGGCGAGGTGGACAAAACTAGAACCACGGCCAGGACACTGTCGTGTTATTTCGTGTAATTCGTGTGTTTCGTGGATCGCCCTTATGTAGCCAGGAAAGCGATCCACGAATTTCACGAATTACACGAAATAACACGAAAGTGCTGAACGGGACTTTAGGAGAGCCCTCATGCGATTAACACTGCTTCCCTTCCCCGAGATCGAAGGACGACTGAAGATAGTTTCCGCAACAAACAACTTCTAGCGAGTGCTCCGCCGGGGAGCTTTGGCAACGCGAAGTATTCACCGTGCTTCTTATCCATAATCGATCGCGAACTATGCGAAGACGTTTGGAGCACGCCGCCCTGTCCTAACGTCAAATTTAAAACTGAAAACACGCCATGAGTCTCGCCACAGACAAGACAACGCGTCTACAACTGGCTAGGGATGCGGGCACCGATCTAAAACTACTGCACCAGCTCGCGGTTGATACCGAGTATGAGATCCGGGCCGCCGTGGCTTCAAACGCAAATACTCCTGTCACCTTGCTTGAAGTCTTGTCGCAGGATTCAATCTATTCTGTACGTCGTAACGTAGCCGCTAATAAGAATTGTCCCGTTGAGATTCTGCAACAGCTCGCGCGAGATGGTTGGTCGGAGGTTCGAGAAGAAGTTGCGAGTAATAACAATACCCCAATTGAGGTTTTGGTTTACTTGTCGAAAGATCCATACTCAACTGTCCGCAGAGCGCTTCAGGATAACCACAACACTCCCCACGAGATTCGTATGAACGCGTTTGTTGGCTTACGTCCACAGGACGGAACAGGCGTTTATGAAGAGGACGATGATTAATACTATGCAATCCGCACATCATTCCTTCAAACTTGTTCTCTTGCTTATGGTCCTGGTCTGCATCGGTCAGGTCACGATAGCTCAATCTACAGACCAAAACTTCGCGTATCCCAAACGGCCGTTCAAACACGACGGTAAGTTTGGTACTGAGTACGAACCGCGAGAAGACAACACGATTGTGACTCTTGAGCCTGTAGTGGTCGAAGCTTCGCCAGCAGGTAAAGAACTGCTGCGATTAGCCGCGGTGTTTCAGTATCCAGGGAAAGTTCCTACGAAGCCAAAACATATCTCTTTAGGTTTTTACGGTGACTACCCGCAGTGCAGGTTCTCGGCGCAACCCAAGATGACGGTATTGGTCGATGGCGAGCGGATCGAGTTTGGATGGAACGCCAGAGGGATTCGTGAAAGAAAACCCGACGAAGAAGGCGTGGCGTTTAGCTTTAACGAAGGAGCAGGCGGGGCTAGATGCGAGGAGCTAATGTTTATGACAATTTCTCAAAAGAATTTTCTGAGAGTTGTGAACGCGAAGAACGTTGAAATGCAGATTGACGAACTTAAATTTAAGTTGACTGAAGCTAATCTCGAAGCCTTACGTGATCTTGCAAGCCGAATGCTCTTGTAACAATGAACATCCTCGTCCTGGGCGGCACAAAATTCATCGGTCCTTTCGTCGTGCGTGAGCTCGTAGAATTAGGCCACGAGGTAACAATCTTTCATCGTGGAGAAACAGAGCAGGACTTGCCGCCCAGTGTTCGTCATGTTCACGGTGCCTTCGCCAACTTCAATCAACATATTGATGACTTGCGCGGGCTCGCTCCCGAAGTTGTTTTGGATATGGCACCCTTTCGAGCCGAGGACGCCGAGCGGTTGAAAGCATTTGAGGGGGTAGCTCGGCGAGTAGTGGCGATCAGCAGCCAGGACGTTTACAGAGCATTCGGTCGCTTCTGGCGCACCGAGCCTGGCCCGCCAGATCCTATGCCTCTCACCGAAGACTCGCCCTTGCGCGAGAAGTTGTCGGCACGCGGTCTCGATTACAACAAGACAGCGATTGAACGTGCCCTGATCGAGCGGCCCAATCTACGAGCCACGATCCTACGACTGCCGGCCATTCATGGGCGGGGTGACCACGTCCACCGGTTGTTTTCATTCATCAAACGCATGGATGACGGCCGGCCCTTCATCTTGCTCTCGGAAGAAGCTGCGAGGTGGCAATGGGCCCGTGGTTATGTCGAAGATATGGCCCACGCGATTGTGCTCGCGGTGACCGACGAGCGCGCGGCCGGGCGCATCTACAATGTCGCGTACGAAAAGACTTTCACCGGTGCAGAGTGGGTTCAGGAGATTGCGCGCATCGTTGGTTGGAAAGGCGAAGTGCTGGTCTTGCCCAAGGATCAGCTCCCGGTACATTTGCAAAGTGACAAGTTTGATTTGACACAACAGTTTGCGGTGGACTCCAGTCGTATTCGCCGTGAACTTGGTTATGCGGAAATAGTCGACTTTGATGAAGCGTTAAGACGCACTATCGATTGGGAACGGAAGAACCCACCGGCCGAAGTCGACCGGGGTGAATTCAACTACGACGCTGAAGACATTGCGGTATCTCAACTTACTTAGTTCACGGCCTGTTGTTTCTGGCCGCGGAACATAGCGGGGAGCAATTTTTATGTGCCTTGGTGATGACTGTGGAAACGGTTCAACCGGGAGACGATCCTTTCTCGCTGGCGCAACCGCAACTATCGCGAGCGTTCCGCTTTGGGATGCCTACGCATTGGGCGCGCAGGAAAAACCGCCGGTCACCCGGGTTTTGGATGACCCAAAGATCCAGCACGGCCGCGTGACGTTCAAGCACGGCGGCAAAGAAACCATAGACGGGTATATGGCCAGGCCGAAGGCCGAAGGAGCATTTCCGGCGGTTCTCGTAATTGCCGGTAACAGGATTACCGAAGAGTACATTCCCAACACCTGCGCTGCCCTTGCTCTCGCCGGCTTCGTCGGTCTTGCGCCCAACATTTTCCACCTATTACCCGATACAGCGCGGAGGCCGGAAGAAATGCGCAAAGCATTAGCTGAGCACACCGACCTTGACGTGCTTGAAGACGTGCAAGCGGGCGCTGACTATTTGAAGACCCAGCCGTTCGTCAAAGCAGGTGGAATGGGTGTTTTGGGATTTTGCTACGGCGGACGCATTGCGATGCTCCACGGCGCTCGATCGCGGGAAATAGATGCGGTCGTGCCGTTCCATCCAGCCAAGGTAACAACGGCGGAGGTGGCGCGACTCAAAGCACCGGTTCAAGTGCATTGCGGAACTGCGGACCGTCACGTGCCGGTTGCAGACATTCGTGAGTTAGAGAAGATGTTGAAAGCGCAATCGACACCGGTTGAAGTGTATTTGTATGAAGGTGCAGACCACGGCTTCCTTGCTTACACACGTCCATTCTATAAACCAGATGAAGCCCAGTTAGCGTGGACGCGAACCACACAGTTCTTACAAAAACATCTGAAGTAGCGCGGCTCCGCCGCCTGATGTGCGGAAGGTCTCTGACCTTCCGACGGAAACCAGTAGTCACTGGGGCTGCGCCCCTAATATAAGCGATTCGAGGGCACAGCCCAGCTGTTACATTAGTTTTCGGAAGGTCAGAGACCTTCCGCAATCAAGCGGCGGAGCCGCGCCCGGAATCAACCAGAATGGTTTAAGCTGTACGGATGACCCAGACACCGGGCGTTTCCTCAAACGAATCAAATGACCATCAAGCGGCGGGACCTCAGGTTGAATATGTGCGCCGGCGCGATGTACGCCTCGCGGAAGCGGCGCGTCGGATGCAGAGCTTTCGTAAGGTTGGAATTGTGCGGCTTGCGTCTCTGGGCCTTGGGTTGGTCCTGCTCTGGTTCGTCTTGTTCCGGGGGCTGTCGCTGTGGTGGCTGCTCCCGCCCGTGATCGTCTTTGTGGCTCTCGCTGAAATGCAGTCGCGCATTTCTCGATCGCGGCGGCGGTGCGAACGCGCGGCTGCGCTCTATGATCTGGGACTCGCCAGGCTTGCTGATCGTTGGGCGGGAACGGGAGCGAGGGGTGACCGTTTCTTCGACGCAGCTCACCCTTACGCCGGCGACCTGGATCTTTTCGGCCAGGGTTCCCTCTTTGAATTGCTTTCCAGAGCGCGCACCCGCGCCGGTGAAGAGACTCTCGCAAACTGGTTACTGCATCCAGCAATGCCTGATGTAGTGCGTGCCCGCCAAGCTGCCGTGACTGAGCTGCGGCCGCGCCTCGACTTGCGAGAAGATCTCGCCCTGCTCGGCGAAGGCGTGCGCTCCGGCGAAGAAGCTCACTCGCTGGCCGTATGGGCCACTGCCCCGCCCTGGCATATCTCTTCCTGGTTACTAGTCACAGCTATCACGCTCGCACTGCTCGCCGTAATGACCTTCGTCCTGTGGGCCACAGGTTACGGAGGTACGCCATTACTCGTGGCACTAGTTCTCGGAAGGATATTCGCCTTCCGCTTTCGGTCACAGGTTGGTCGTGTCGTCAGCGGAGTTGATGCTGCAGGGCGGGATCTGGCTCTTCTGTCCGGAGTGTTAAGACGTCTTGAACAGGAACAATTCACTAGTCCCCGGTTAGTTGAGTTGCGGGCCGCACTCGACGTAGAAGGCTTGGCGGCATCACAACAGATCGCCAAACTGAACCGTTTGATTGATCTGCTTGACGCTCAGCGGAATACGATCTTTGCGCCGATCGCTTTTCTATTGTTGTGGCAGGTCCAATTCGCTATTGCCATCGAACGCTGGCGCCAAAAGTCCGGACCAGCCGTAGTCCGTTGGCTCGCAGCAGTAGGTGAGATCGAGGCGCTCAGCTCGCTGGCGGGCCACGCTTATGAACGTCCACAGGATCCTTTCCCGGAAGTGTCGGATCACGGAACAGTCTTTGAGGGCGAAGGACTCGGTCATCCGTTAATCCCCGAGTCACGAAACGTGCGCACTGATTTGCGGTTGTCCGACGATGGACCGCGCGTGCTAATCGTCAGCGGCTCGAACATGTCAGGTAAGAGCACGTTGTTACGCACTATCGGAACGAACACGGTGCTGGCACTGGCGGGTGGGACAGTTCGCGCTCACCGGCTGCGACTGTCGCCGCTTCAAGTGGGGGCTTCGATACATATACAGGATTCGCTCCAGGCCGGGGCTTCGCGCTTTTACGCCGAGATAACACGCCTGAGCCAGATCGTGGAGTTGACCAAAGGAGTAGTTCCGGCACTCTTTCTACTTGATGAAATCCTGCACGGCACTAATTCCCACGATCGTCTGATTGGAGCTGAGGGCGTAGTGCGCGGTCTCATCGACCGCGGGGCCGTCGGGCTAGTCACGACTCACGATCTCGCGTTGGCCCGCATCGCCGACGAGCTTGGGCCGTATGCGGCCAACGTCCATTTTGAGGACCAGTTGGAAGATGGAAAAATGAGTTTCGATTACCGTTTGCGTGAGGGTATAGTTCGGCGAAGCAACGCACTCGAGTTGATGCGATCAATCGGGCTCGATGTGTGAACTGGGAGCATTTGATGGTGGCTGCTGAAAATCATTTGAGTATGGAAGAACTTGAATCCGGGCTGGACGAGATTCGCGACTCACCAACGGATGAGGGTGTCCTGGAATTAATTGTTCGGCGGCCTAAGGTCGGCGAGCGTGAAGTTCTGGAAGAAGCTGAACTTCATTTAGCCCAAGGTCTCGTCGGCGACAACTGGAGTGACCGCCCAAGCTCACGCACGCCTGACGGTTCGCCGCATCCCGACATGCAGCTCAACGTCATGAACGCCCGCACGATTGCTCTTCTGGCACAACGTAGAGATCGTTGGGCGTTGGCGGGCGATCAACTTTTCATTGACCTGGACTTGAGCCCCCGCAATCTACCGCCGGGAACACGACTGGCGTTGGGTTCGGCTGTCATTGAAGTGACGAACCAACCTCATACCGGTTGCAAGAAGTTCCTCGAACGCTTCGGATTGGACGCACTGAAGTTTGTTAGCTCACCTGTCGGAAGAGAACTTAATCTCCGCGGGATCAATGCGAGAGTAGTTCAGCCGGGCGAGATCCGAGTTGGTTGTCAGATCAAGAAGATTTGAGCATTCGGCGATGCTGATGCTCTCTTTCGCCGCCGAATTTCGCGTTACTAGTTGAAAAGAATTCTGGCGCGGAGGACAACATGGCAATAGACGAAGTAGCCCCTGACCTTTACCGAATTTCAACCTACGTTCCTGAGATAAACCTACAGTTCAATCAGTTTCTCGTTAAGGACGACGAGCCATTGCTGTTTCACACGGGCATGAGAAACATGTTTCCGATTGTGCGTGACGAAGTGTCCCGGGTGATCAACCCGTCGGAGATACGATGGATCGGGTTCAGCCATTTCGAGTCTGACGAATGCGGCGCGCTCAATATTTGGCTGCAGATCGCGCCCCAGGCGCAGCCGGTCTGCAGTGTTGTCGGAGCTAATGTCAGCGTCAACGATTTTGCCGATCGTCCTGCCCACGCAATGGCAGATGGCGACGTGTTAACTACCGGAAAATACCGCTTCCGGTTTCTTCACACGCCTCACGTGCCACACTGTTGGGAGGCAGGGCTGATGTTCGAAGAGACCCAGCGCACATTTCTCTGCTCGGATCTCTTCACGCATCCGGGCAATGTCGAACCGCAGACTGGCTCAGACGTCGTGGGCCGGTTCAAGCAGGGTCTGATTAATGACCTGCAAGGCGTCTTTGCGAACGCTTATCCGTACAGCTCTAAAACGGACGAGACACTACGACGATTGGCGGCACTTGAGCCAAGAACGCTGGCGCTCATGCACGGTTCAACGTTTGTCGGAGATGGAAAGCAAGCCATTGATGATCTGGCAATCGCAATGCAAGAGGTGCTCGGAGACGAAAGTCAACGGTTGGCTGCCAACGTACACTAACGAGCGTCGCCCGCTTTTTCGTGTTGCAGCAGGGTCAGTGGGTACCCCCTGCGGCTTTGCCGCGTCCGGTGCGGAAAGGCTATGCCTTTCCGCTGAGGTCTACTAAATGATTGAGGCTATGCCTCCGGAGAGGCATAGCCTCAAAGAGCAAAAGGGAATCGTGACGGAAAGGCGAAGCCTTTCCGCACCGGAAGCGGCGGAGCCGCACGGACGTTCACGCATTGATATGCACAAGCGGCTGGTGCTGATAACTCGTCTGCATGATCATTCCGTACCAGTTTGTAAAAGGCTGGTTCGGATTGATGTCAACCACCATTTGATCAAACACTGTGCGGCACAGCCGGCGGAAAGATGGATAAACGTTTCGTTTCCATCGCGCGGCATGATTGCGGAAAGAATCCTCTTTTAAATTTCCGAGACCATACGCCCGCGAGAAACCATATTGTAGCGGCACCACAAATCCGTCGCTCTCGACAATCAGGACAGAGAGCAAGCCACCGAGTGGCAGTTCAAAAAGTTCATCAACGTTGGGCAGTTCATCAGCGTAAACCCTGCAGGGCGATTCACGAACCAGATTGCGATCCGCAACGTCGAATTGGATATCCAACTTCCCTTCGTACATCTGCTTGATCCGCGCACATTCAAGAAATGCATAAGCCAATTCAAGATCGTCCGGCGACGAGTTTGCGAGCAGACTTTGGGCACGTCCCACTTCTTCTAACGGATGTACCTGCAGCGACGTGGCTCCCTGCTCGACGGCAAACCTGGCGACCTCTTCCAACTCGTCCAGGTTGTACAACGTCAACGTAAAGATAAATCCGAACGTTATACCTGCGTCCCGAATGAGATCGAGCCGGCGTCTCATCAGTTCAAACGCCTTCGGATTGCCACGCATGCGATTATGCGACTCCTCAACACCGTCCAAACTAATGGCGATTAAATTCACAAGGGGACCGAGGTCACGCACTCGTTTTCGATCGAGCAATATTCCGTTGGTAGTTACCGTCGTTAACATGCCGAGCGATCGCGCGTGTTCCAGAACGCCATACAGCGAACTAAACATCAACGGTTCACCACCAGACACGCCCACCGCGTTGTAACCTTCGGTCCAAGCGTCAGACAAAGTTTGACGGAGGAGGTCAAGACTTAACTCTCCTGCCTCCTCCGGGCTGGATGAGGAGTAACAATGAGGACACTTCAGATTGCAACGCAACGTTGGATGAATCTGAAGCACACGGTAATCGTCTCCGATCGGTCCCTGCATGATTACACCTCACATGTTCTTCGGCGTCAGCCGCCGACGTTTCTTTCAAAAGTCACGTTCACCTGGGTGCGGTCCAACTTAGGTAGACCGTATGGGAAAGCTTCCAGACTAATGTTGGCTCTATTGCCGAGGGCCGAGCCCAGAATGTCCTGAATGACCTTTCCGGAATCAATGGTAGCTACGTCCAGCGTTGTTTTGATGCGATCAATCGCCGGCTGGCCATACTTCCACCAGCGAAGGACTGTGTAGCTTTCTCCCCCCCGAGCGACGGCCGCGCCAAGGTTTTCGTCCGTAGGGGCGTCGGTTTCGAACACGCGGTCCCAAAGTTTCGCGGAACCTCGTGCAGCTTCTTGTGCCATGGATTTTTCCTTTCGTAGTTCTCTGCCATTTGCGAGTAGAGAACGGTGAGTGTCTAACCGGCCAGCCAGCTAGCCGGGTATCACAGGATTGTTTTGAGTTCTATCTGACTAGCGGTAAGAAACGAACACAACACGGCCGTAAGAGATAAAACCACGGTCAAGGTAGAGTTCGTTCTTAGTGTTCATTGACCTCCCGAGAATGCGAGGGGCGGAGGTATTGAGTTATGGGGGAATTGCTGGCGGCCGGAATATTATGCCTGAAAATGTTAAACAGCAAGCTTTTTGGAATCACTTGGTTTTCGGGTTATTTCGCTGGTTTAGTGAAATTCGTGGATCGCTCCTATTGGCTTGGAAAGACAATCCACGAATCGCACGAAACACACGAAATAACACGAAACGTGTTGAATTCGACTTAGAGTCAAGGCGCAAAAAACCGCTAGAGTGGAACTAACCAAATTCAAGAACAAACCACTCATTTGAAACGTACAAACACCCATGAACACCCCCGAAAGCGAACCACCCATCCGCCAGGAGGTTCAGTCGGTTCATAGTGTTGAGGGATCGACAGACCAGACTGAACCAACGCCTAAACAATCGAACCAACACAAATTGCGAAAGCCGCCACGTCTCTGGCCCGGCATCATCGCCGCGGTGCTCCTGGTAGTGTGCCGGTTTATTATTCCGGTCGTCGCGCCCAATGTTTTGATTTTTGGTCTGCCAGGATTCGCTATCGGACTGCTCGGGGCATTCATGTGCGCGTTGCTGATCATCTTGTGGTGGCTTTTCTTCAGCAGACTTCCGTGGTCCGAACGTCTCGCCGCGATCCCCTTGATCATCTTCACTCTGTTCATCACCAACCGACTGGTGCATGAATCCATAAGCGGCGGCGCGATGGGAAACCTGCTTTACGTCCTCGCAATTCCGATTTTCTGTCTGGCGTTAGTTGTTTGGGCCGTATTCAGTCAGCGGTTGTCACTCTGGCCCAGGCGCGCCGCATTGGTGGGAATAATTTTCCTGGTGGGCGCGGCATTCATGCCGTTGCGAACCGGCGGTATCACGTCCTCCTTCGATAACGATTTCCATTGGCGATGGTCCAACACCCCTGAGGATCGACTCCTAGCTCAGGGCGAAGAACCAACGGCTCCGATTGCTCCGGCGGTTAACACTTTGGATTGGACGGGCTTTCGAGGTCCGCAACGCGACGGCATCGTTCGTGGTGTACAAATCAAAACTGATTGGGCCACGTCGCCTCCTGTCGAGATGTGGCGCCGTCCCGTCGGGCCGGGTTGGTCCTCTTTCTCCGTCCAGAACGGACGCTTCTATACGCAGGAGCAGCGAGGCTCGCAGGAAGTTGTGACCTGTTATGACGTCGCCACAGGAAAGCCGGTGTGGAAACATGGCGACGCCGCACGGTTTTATGAATCGAACGGTGGCGCTGGTCCGCGCGGCACACCGACTCTGCATAATGGGCGCGTGTACTCGCTCGGCGCGACAGGAATTTTCAACGTACTCGACGCGGCTACGGGATCGCTAATATGGTCTCGAAATGCTGTAAACGATACCGGCGCAAAAATTCCGGCCTGGGGCATCTCTGCTTCGCCGTTGATCGTGAATGACCTGGTGATAGTAGCCGCTTCCGGGACCCTCGCGGCTTACGATCTAGCAAACGGAACACCGCGTTGGGTCGGACCCGCCGGACGCGCCAGTTACAGTTCGCCGCAGCTGGTAACAATCGGTCGTGTGCCGCAGGTGGTGTTGCTGAACGCAGACGGCGCCACTGCTTTTTCTCCAACTGATGGCATGAAGCTTTGGGCACACGCCTGGGAAGGTGTTCCTATCGTGCAGCCAAACATAACGGCTGATGGGGACATGTTGATCGCAGTGAGCGAGAGCAGCGGAACCCGCCGCCTCGCCGTCGCGAAGGGCGCTAATGGATGGACCGCTAAAGAGCGTTGGACATCAGAAGACATGAACCCCTACTTCAATGACTTCGTGATTCACAAAGGACACGCTTATGGCTTCAACGGCAACAGCCTCGTCTGCATTGACTTGGCAAACGGAACGCGGAAGTGGCGAGGCGGCGTCGGCGGGTACGGTAATGGTCAGCTAGTGTTATTGGCTGATCAGGACCTGCTGGTGGTGTTGTCGGAGCAGGGTGAACTAGCGTTGGTAAAGGCGGTTAACGATCAGTTCACTGAGCTCGCGCGACGTCCGGGCATCAAAGGAAAGACATGGAACCACCCGGTGCTGGCCGGTGACGTGCTATTGGTTCGTAACAGTGAGGAGATGGCCGCGTTTCGCTTGTCACTGAATTAAGGTCGTTTCTTTAACTTGATTGTGAGGTCGAATTTCGGCGTCTTATTATTCGAAGCATAGTGGACGTCCCTGTCCGCATCGATCCGTTCAAAAAGCTCAAGTCGATTAAGTCTCATGATGCTCTCCTCTAGCAGTTCCTGGTTGAAGATGTCGCCATCCCGCACCAGCAACTCGCTTCGCAACACACCTAGCGGAATATTTCCGTTCCCCTCAAAGCTAATGGACCGAATTGTGAAGAGTTTTCCCTCCTCTACGGTTACTAGCAGAAAGACTATGCCTTCCGAACTGCCGGGGATGGAATGGAATTCCGGCACTGGTTCCGCCGTATATTGTATGTATCCAAGGTTGGCATAAAACTTCTTTACGCGTTCGTACAGCCACACTGCAATAGCATCAGCGTCAGCAATATCACCTATTTTGAGATTGAACATGCCAAGTATGTGCTCTGGAGAGACTATGTGGGATCCTCTGATCTTTATTTCTCCAAGCCGGTAAAGTACACCCTCTTCAATCGGCACAATTACTCGCGACGGCATCACCGTTGTGTCCCAATGGGGGGACCCAACCACAGCTTGCAAATATCCTTTGCTGTAAAGAAAGAACTTGACCCTTGACAAGCAATATTCAATGTTCGATTCGAATTTATTGCGAGAACGCGGCCCCTCAAGACATTTGTTCGCGACCTGGAGCAAGTCTTCTTGTGACACCGCTTTATTGCCTTCGAATACCAGGGTTGGTTGATTCCCGTTGGAATCCTGCGCTTGGATAATCACAGTCTCGCCACAGTACAAAGCGAATCCTAGAACAAGGACGGGTCCAAACCCGTACCGCCTAATTTTCCGAACGATCACAGCCACCAATGACATTGTCCTTTTGCAGTTTTCTGTACGCAACGAGCTCAGGCTTCTTCCATCATTAATTCTGTCTCTTATCGGTAACGTCCACGTTTTGAAAATAAGCCTGGAGTGCCTTAGAAGTAGCTTCGTCGCTATAGAGCGACCCATCGGAAAACGTGATCTGCTCCACCAGCAACACAACCACCGCTCGCAAGGGTCCGCGTAGTTTCATCTGATCCCGAATTTCGTCCGTCAATGGAACGTTCTCGGTTGTCGAATTGAATTGCCTGAGGGGTATCAATGCTTGAGGCAAAACTGGTTTTTGGCTGTCTTGAATAAGCTCTTGCCAAGTGGCTCCGGCGCCAGAAACTGTCCACATTGCTAGCGTAATCGAGCGAATCGAGAGCGGTGTCGTACCAGCATTTCGCAATCGATAACTAGCACCCCAACTGCTTCCACCGGTGACTGCAAACTGCAGCTTAGCGTTCTCGATTTGAATCGGACAGTCGGGCTGAGAAGCCACTGCAATTAAGTACGTATCGTTCGGCGGGGTTACGATTTTTCGTTTTTCCAAACGCTCCTGCGCTGCAACGCTACCCGCAACGCAGAAGCAGATAACGGTCAAGAGAACAGTTCGATTAAACATCCTGAGCCTCCTACGTGGCTATTGACAGACAATGGCAACGCCCTCTTAACAGTTATGAAGCGAGAGCACATATCGCCCACCTGATAGCTCACGTATCATTACTTCTCCGGTCGTTGTTTTTGCTCTGTTTCGCGAATCAGTTGGTCATGATGGTCCAGTTTCCCTTGCAGGTTCTCCACATAAGTCAGAAGTGCTCTATAGATTGGTTCTTCGTCGTAAACAGTACCGTCCGCAAACTCGACCCTTATCACCATTAGGACCGTGATCCCCTTCATACCGCCTTGAAGCTTTAAGTGTTGGCGTAACTCGTTGGTCAACGAAACGATCTGGATGGCTGGATGTTTTCCCCAGCCTGGAATCAAGTGGCCCGTCTTGATCGGCTGCTCGCCAGGTGTGACACCCCAAGTCCATCGATTTCCAGTGCTATCGCCGATACCTATCCAGCGGATCGCTTTGTTTCCTTTGTTACGAACATCGTAGGTGTAGAATCTTCCTCCTTCAACTCCGACATACCATTGAGCGTTTTCAAACTGAATCGGTGAGTTGGGCTGAAAGGCCACCGTGACTAAGCCGACCTCTCGTGGAACCAGCACATACTGGTCCTTTTTCGGCGGGGCCTCACCCTGACCGAACGCGGTGAAAGTGACACAAAACATCATAAGCCCGGCAAGTACACTGTTTAATTTGAGCAAGGCGCCTCCTTTACTGGTTGCATAGGACTTTGACTGTACCGGGAGTATCAATGGTTCCGATTTGACCTGCTTTATTAGCCCCTATCACGAAACGAATACCAGGTTTTGAATCTGATGCGGGGCAACATCTCCGACGGGCCGGAATAGCCATATGACCTCTCCGAAAGAAGCTATCGTCTATCACACAGGTGGGCGTGCCTACTACATTGTAGTCTTGATCTGGAATGCTCTCAGGTCTTGCGGTGCAGCGCGATGGAACTAATACCCCGCCTTCTGGCAACGTGAAGTTAACGATGATTGTGAATTCCTGAGGATCGTCACCACAAATTGCGGGACCATGTGAGCTAGAACCTACCCGTAAAGTGGCAGTTCTAGTAAAAGTACTAATACCATCGAAAGGTGCGCTTAACTGATGAATTTTAGCGTTGGACAGAATCACTTCAGGGTTAATCACATTACAGAACGCCTCGCGCAATGCTTCGACTGGCGTATACTCGCACTGCTCGTTGAGTCCCATAAACCACGCATCTGCAGTCCATCCGGCATTGATGATTGAACTTCCGGGACCCATTCCCGTGACCAAACCGTTAAAGGTAGATTCGCAGATGGAGTTGTCGGTACTTGTGAAAGATGGAATGCCTGCTTGATATGCAGGATAGACCTGACCGTAGCAATTGATATCCTGCTGCATCGCGGTAAACTGCTCTTCGAAGCCTTCAAAAACTGCCACCAGGTCAGGCGCGATCCATGCGTCGTAGAAGCTGTTTCCACAACAATTCTGACATGCATAATTGCTACTTACTCCACGAGCCAAGTCCGCCTGCTCCGAGCGACCGATCAATACTCGGTCTTCGCCGCCGGTCATGGACCATTGAATTTGTCCACGGTTCGCTCCGAACGGAATCGTTTGTCCGTTCACATCCGGCATTTGCAAGTCACGCAATCGCCGGATATCTACAACCGTCGTCTGATGTGGAGCGACCGTCGTTAATGGAAAAACATAGTCCCCGGCGTCATGCTTCAAGTACATTCTGTATTGCCGAGGTGCATCCGTCACATTTTTGATGTACACAACGGTTGAAGACTCATCTTCGATGTACCAGGGATAGCCGCCGGTCGCGCTGCGTTGCGCCGCAATGTCCCACAAGGGAACTCGAAAGACCTGGCTGCCAGTCCGGCTGACGCTGAAAACCGAGGTAACGACACTTCCCAACTCACCGTATATTGAAACTCTACCCCCGCGGCAGCGACGTTATCGGAAACACCATGCACTTGGACATAGGGGGCGATATCGATGATTTCTGTTTCGCGAGGCGACAACTGGATGTGCGGAAGGATGATCTCTCCATGAGTTCCTTCTGTGGTGGTGTATGGGATGCGACCGCTCAGCGTTGTCGCTGTTTCACTCGCATTGAACGCAACAACCTTGGGCGACAAAGTTTCCCTCCCTGCCCTCCCGATGCGCAGTCCTGCACCTTGCAGGGCATTTGACTTGGACTTCATCGGGTCCAGAAACTGGATCGGCAACGAGTATCCGAGAGTAGCGTCCAATGCCATCGCTCGCGCCAGTATGGCGCCCGGTCCGCCATTATGTTCGATGGAGATAGCTCCGAAACTGGAAATAGCGCCTTGTTCTCGTCCGAACAGATCGCGCTCAATGTCCAGGACCCTCGTTTCATGCGGGCCCACATCGACTACCGTACCAACTTCTCTCCGTGGAGATTTCCCTCGAATGGTGGTCGATACCGATAGCTTCATATCTGAGGTGTTGGAAAGTACGAGTTTAACTGCACCATTTGGAGATGGCAGCCACCATACACCTTCCAGCCTCGATGAGCCTGGTTTACCCAATTCCGTAAGTTTCTCATCAAAGCTGAGGCTGTCTGTCTCATTAGTTAGATAAATCTGGGCCCCGAGCACAAGATCCTTCCCGCGGTGGAAAAGTTGAACACTACCCTCGCGAAAATGATCGCCAGCTATGTTGGCCCAGTCGCAAAAATTTTTGAATTGATGTGAATTTGGCTCAACGGTTATTGCGGGAGCTTCAAAGCGTTCTCCATTAATGCTAAAGAGGGTCGGGCTAACTTCAATCGGTGTCGGGCCCTTGTTATTCAGCAGCAACTTAGCACTGAAATTGTCGTTAAGCGTGTAATAAGCGCCGGCCAGCACATGCGGTTTGCTGTCTGCATCGTCTGTCCCACAACAACCTACTGATGTGTTTTGCTTGAGTCGGAGGACGGGAGTTTTGGACTCAGCACTTTCCAGGTTGGCCCCGGCAGAGCGAGGAAGTTCTGCATATAAAAGGGTGGAAAGTACGAAAGTACAGAATAATGGGAATGAAACAGCGAACTTTTGATGTGGCTTTAAGGAGTGAAGTCTACGCATGGGGTGGGTCTCCTTAGAGGATTCCGCCGGCCCTATGCTGTCTTCAGGTTGCTGCGAGCAACGACGTCTTGCACGGGCTGCGGCTGAGGAAGCTATTGCGAGGACGAGCAGAACCTATACCCGTTGCGGAAAACTGTCAACTATGAGGTGAGTGGGCACAGACCGTTGCGCGTGCTTGAATCTTTGCATCAGCAGGCGAATCCTGCCTTGAACACACAACTAAGAATTGCGAATCAACGCGAAATCAAAACGAGACTTCGTCGGGCAATTATGATCTGGGGAAAGGGTAAAGGGGAACGGACAAGCGGGAGCCTGCTACCTTTATCCCAACAGGTTTCCCCTTCCCCTTTTACCCTTTATCCTTTCGTCGTTCTAAAGGAGCGCAAACGCACGCACTGGGAACGTTCCAAACGTCTTTACCTTTACCGGCACTGCAAAGAATCTAAAACCGTCATCGGGCACCGCTTCCAGATTGCACAGATGTTCGACAATCGGAATGCCGGACTTCAGCAAGATTGAATGTGCAGGTCGCGCACCGTCGGCCGTGTCATCAATGTTGTATGAGTCGATGCCCACCAGAGCTGCGCCGTGTTCCGCAAGATATGTGGCTGACTCAGACGTGACGAACGGGTGCATGCCGTTCCAGTATTGTTCGGTTCGCCAATGATGGTCCCAACCTGTGTGAAGCAATACAGCCATGTCCCTTACCGATATGCCCTCCAGATCAGCGATCGAGATGGCCCTGTCGCTTGGTTGTAGTTTGCGAACAACCACCGCGTCGAGATTGGCCAGGGAATAAAGATCGAGTTGCGACAAATCCGATCCTTCAGGATAGCGATGAAACGGGCTATCGATGTAGGTGCCGGTGTTAGCGACCATTTCTATTTTGCCAATGTGAAACTCTGTGCCGGGGGCGTACACGCCACGCGACTGCTCGCGCGTCAAGTGATCTGAAATCACTGGCGCCGGCAAGCCCTTGTACGTAATCATTCCGGCTTCAACCGCGTGACTAAGATCTATGAGTTCGTAGCTGCGCATCAAACAACACCTTTCCGCTGGATCATTACCTGAAACTTCGCAGCCATGCCGTCCGGCAAAATCATCTCGCGGGCGGTAGTGCTTAACCGAAGTCTGTCCGCATCACCAATAGCGTTCCGGCTTTCAATCTCTAGTTGGTCCAAGAGTCCGGCATCGATTAAAAACCCGTCCTGCGGTTTGAAGTCGATTACTCGGAGCTGATGAAGTTCGCCGAGCTTCTCGACCGCGGTCCAGTTGACGGTAGCTGTCAGATCCTGGGCTCCCGGATTTGCCAACACGTCATCAACAAAAGCGTGTTTACGAAATCCTCGCAGCGTTCCGGCAAATCGCGGGTGATCCGGCGAAGATGCGAGGAGGTCTGCGGCACGGGCGCCATAGTCAACCGAAACGACGAAACCTTCTTTCAACGATCCAGCGATCGTCGCGATCCAGTTCTCTAGTTCGAGACTGATTTCTACTATCTGTCCTTCGTTTACGACTGTGGCGCAAAGATCAACGTGCGCCTGCAACCGAGTCGTTGACGGGGAGTCGAGTATCCAGACAAAGTTTCCATTAACGTCCACATCAACAAAAAACTCTTTCAACTCACTTCCCTGCCGCGTTACGCGATGAACAGGAAATGCATCCAGCAACTCGTTTGAGAAGATCACCCCCGGTTCCAGGTTGACTCTCCCGACGGGCGCAAATTCAACCCGACCGGCAAACGCTTTCACGCGTTCCCGGCAACGAGATTGAGCAGAGCCACTCACTTCGTCAATAACATAGCGAGTGGCAGCAAATACTTTCGGAAGATGACTTGCGAGCGTTTGCAGCACGCCGTGTGCGAAGTGTCCGCTTCCAGCTCCTGCCTCCAGGATGGTCCACCGGGCCGGGCCGCCAAGCTCTTCATGCAAACGTGCAAAGTAACGCGCGAAAGTTGCAGCAAATAACTCGCTGCGCTCGGGACTCGTGCGGTAGTCACCTTCTCTACCCCATCTTTCGATATCGTTTCTGCAGTAGTAACCGCCTTCAGGATCGTAAAGGGCACTCCGCATGAACTCCGCGAAGGTAATCGGGCCCTCCGACTGAATACGCTGCGTCAGCCGTTCGGTTAGTGATGCTGTTCCGATCATTGAAGAAACCGAATTAGTTGTGTTCGTGTGTTTCGTGTAGTTCGTGGATCGTATTTTAGGGTGGCCCGAAAAACGATCCACGAAGTACACGAAAAAACGCGAACTCTGCGAGAGCATCTAGGCTTAGATAGTCAACAAAAAGATTTCGACCCCACAATTCTAAATGTGCGCAGCTAGCGGGTCTTGGGGTCTTCCTTATCGAGCAACCGGGTGGTGTTTTCGGTAATGCTTGGCGGCTGGTAGATCTCGGCGGTCTGCGGACGTCTCCAACTGGAGGTTGCCTGACCCGACGCGGGCGGTAGTGCCGCGTTGCGCGCCGGAGCATCGAGCAGTGCAGGGCTATAGTTGGCATTCGCGTCGCTCGGATATTGCGGGTTCGCGTCCTCCATGATCAGCGCATACAAAATCCGCAACAGCCCTCCGACAAAACAGAGCACAGCCGCCAGCGGTATGAAGAGCGGCGCGATCGGTTCAAAAAGATTGATGGTAATGATGGCCATCAGCGGCACGATTAGTGCCGTACTGAGCATAAGGATGGCGCCCTGCCGAACCCCTTTGCTGCGCGGAGATAGCGGAACGTTTGTCTGAGCCTGCAGATAGCGCGCCGGTATCTGACCGTTGGAATTCAGCACGACGGCTACTCCCTCAAGCAGGAAACCGCACCGGGAACAAAAACGCACTGCGTCTGAAACTTGTTGCTGTCCGCACTGTGGACAATACATTGAAGACCTCGATTAGATCGTCTCCCTCGAGGATCGTGCAGGGAGACTGCGTTGTTGAATGCGGCTAGATAATAAACCCGCCAGTGTCGCTACGGGAAACAAACTTGCCACCCGCGTGGCCTTGATAGGCGGCCGCTCTTCGAAGTGTCTCCAGCAATAAATCGATCAACGGTTCGGATTGTTCGGCTGGGGTAGTGACTTTTTTAGTTAAACATGAATCATCCGTAAAGCTGGCAAAGGCACGCGCCCGAAGAGCTTCCACTTCCCCGAGATGTTCTATAACTTTCGCCGGCGTGGTGAGATGTTCGGGGAGAGTCCATTCAAAGGGATCGTCCCAGAGGTTGGCGGTAATTCCTCCGAAAGTTTGCTCCACAACCGCTGCGCTGCGAAGGATGCTTTCGCCAATCGAAAGCGCCCCGCCGCGTGGTTCGTAAAGTTGTCCACTGGTGATGAGCCGGACGATATCGCAGGAGCTCGCATGCAATCGCGCAAACGCTCGGTCAAGGCTTTCAACGATCTGCCGCTTGCCGAGCGCCTGCGCGCTAAGTGGTCCGTCCATAGAACTCAGTTTAGTTGTCTTTGGCGCGCCGATCACTTTCCTCCAGGACTGTCCCGAAGTTACGGCCACCAAAGTTAAAGCCGGTATAGATACGGCCCTTGGCTCCGACCCTCGCACCCTTCGAGGGCACTCCCCGCCGGGTCACCACCCACAGCCGGCCGGTGCCATCGTCGATTTCATACGCACCGTTGCCAAGTACGCCATAACTGTCGCGCACAGTGCCGACGATGCCTACCTCCTTGTTGCGGTAGCGAGCCGGATCAGCATTGACCTTTGAAATTGTGGTTTGACTGGGACAGGCTGTCAGCAGGAATACCGCCGTGAGCAGCAGCGATAGAGAACCAAGTCGTTTTACCAAAAGCATACGCGTCTCCTTTTCCATTTAACTGTCATTGGGAGAGCGCCGCATCCGTAAAGGCTAAGACAAAGGATGCAAGTTTGCGCCAAACGGTTTTCCTGGCTCCGGTATATTTCCGGTAGGACCAAGATATGCCCACTTGAACTCAAACACAACTGACCCAATTGTCTGAATTCCCCTCCCTTTGGGAGGGGTTAGGGGAGGGCTTGTGGCGCACGCACCTCGCGTGTTCTGTAGGAAGCGTCAACCTTCGCTCAACACTCCTAGCTTGGTTCAGGATCCGCCAACTAACAATTGACTCCGGCACTGAGCGCGACCCACGTGATTGACGCCACCTTCATTTAACTCAGGGCCTCGATTGCTCAGGCCCTCCCCTAACCCCTCCCAGAGGGAGGGGAATTTCTCAGTTACTTCGTTTCAAATCAAAGGGCCACCAGATTGGCAGCCCTTTAGGTTCCCTCGATCTCTCTCGGTTTCTACTTACCAAACCAGCCGATCGGCTTGCCTGACAGGTCCACCCAAACGCTCTTCACGTTGGTGTACATCTCCAAAGCGTGTTTGCCCATTTCACGGCCATATCCCGACTGCTTATAACCGCCGAAGGGCGAAGCCGCATTGAACATGTTGTAGGTATTGATCCAGATCACGCCGGCCTTTATCTCTTTCGCAAACCGGTGGGCGCGGGTGATGTTGGTGGTCCAAATTCCGGCTGACAAACCATAAATCGTTTCGTTAGCCTGCTTGATCAAGTCATCTTCATCCTTGAAGCTAATCATAGACACAACTGGTCCAAAAATTTCTTCCTGGGCCACGCGCATCTTATTGTTCACTTCACCGAAGATCGTCGGTTGGAAGAAGTAGCCTTTCTGGAATTCAGGATCGAGCTGTGGCGGACAGCCGCCGGTAACAACAGAAGCGCCTTCCTTCGTAGCGATGTCAACGTAGCCCTTGATCCGGTTGAGTTGTTCCTCAGAAACCTGCGGGCCCATTTGGGTCGCCTTATCCATCGGGTTACCAACTACAATCTTCGAGGACTTCTCTTTCAAACGCTCGAGAAACTCGTCCTTTACCTCATCCTGCACGAACAATCGCGAACCGGCGCAACACACCTGGCCCTGGTTGAAAAAGATACCCATCATGGCGCCGTTTACTGCCTGATCAATGTCGGCGTCAGCAAACACGATGTTTGGCGCCTTACCACCCAGCTCGAGCGACACCTTGGTCAGATTGTCGGCTGCTGCCCTGGCAATGATCTTTCCAACTTCTGTTGAACCTGTGAACGCCACTTTGTCGATGCCAGGATGGGAGGCCAAAGCAGCGCCGGCGGTTTCTCCATAACCGGGGACAATATTGACGACACCTTCAGGAAAGCCGGCTTCCTGGATCAACTTGCCGAGCTCCATCGCCGTTACCGGCGTTTGTTCAGCCGGCTTCAGTACCACTGTATTCCCCGCCGCCAGGGCCGGCCCTAGCTTCCAGGCCGCCATCAGCAGCGGGAAGTTCCAGGGAATGATCTGCCCACAAACACCCACTGGCTCACGCAGCGTGTAATTAAACATCTGGCCCGGAACCGGAATCGTTTCGCCTTCGATCTTAGTGGCCCAACCGGCGAAGTATTCAAAGTTCTCTGCCACCTGCGGCAGATCTACATAGGTTGACTCCTTGATCGGCTTGCCGTTGTCTGCAGTTTCAAGTGCAGCCAACTCTTCGGTCTTTTCTTCGATCAACTGGGCCAACTTGAACATCAACCGGCCACGGTCGCGGGCGCTCATCCTGGACCACTTGCCTTCGAATGCTTTCCGGGCAGCCTTGACCGCCTTATCAATGTCGGCCTTGTCGGCCTCCGCTACCTCTGCGAGCGTCTCGCCGGTCGAGGGATTCGGCGTCGTAAAGGTCTTACCTGATTCGGCGTCGACCCACTGTCCGTCAATCAACAACTGATACTTGCGTGGGGATTTTGTTCCTGCTGGTTGTGCGGATGACATTGCTTATCTCCTATTGCTATGACAAATCTGAGTTTGTCGCTCTGGCTTACTAACCGATCGCGGCGTTCAGCTAAAAATCGGTGGTTCCGGCGAGGAGTTGCCTCAACACGTACGGGAGAATTCCACCGTGCCGGTAGTAATCAACTTCAATCGGCGTATCGATTCGCAGTATGACGGCTATTTCTTCTGATTCGCCTGACGCGCGATTGATTCTCAATTGCAGGTGCTGTAACGGTCTGACTCCCTTGTCCAATCCAACCAGATCAAAGGTTTCCGTGCCGTCGAGTTTCAACGACGATGCACTTGCTCCGTCGAGAAACTGGCATGGCAACACGCCCATGCCCACCAGATTGCTGCGATGAATGCGTTCAAAACTCTGTGCGATTACCGCCTTAACGCCTAGCAGCCGCGTGCCCTTCGCTGCCCAATCCCGCGAACTTCCCGTTCCATACTCCTGGCCGGCCACGACAATCAGCGGCACGCCGGCTTCCTGATACTTCATCGCAGCGTCGTAGATGCTCAGACGTTCGCCATCGGGTTGGTGCATGGTGACGCCACCTTCGACGCCGGGCACCATCAGGTTCTTGATGCGAACGTTTGCAAACGTTCCCCGCACCATCACTTCGTGATTCCCACGACGTGCGCCGTAGCTATTGAAATCCGCCACCGCCACGCCTTTCGACTGCAGGTAAAGACCTGCCGGTGAGTGTGGTTTGATTGCGCCCGCCGGGCTAATGTGGTCCGTGGTAACCGAGTCGCCGAAAATCGCGAGTGGACGCGCGCCAATAACGTCACTGAAGTCCCCAACGGCATTGCTGAAACCTTCGAAGTAAGGCGGCTCCTGAATATAGGTTGACGTCGGCTCCCACTCGTAAACCATGCCGGTTGATGTGGGAATATCGTTCCACATCGGGTTCTTATTTTCGAAGTCGCTGTAGAGGCGTCGATACGTCTCGGCATCGAGTGCGTCGCGCAAGAGTGCTCCGACTTCCTGCATGGTGGGCCAAATGTCGCGCAAGTAAACTTCCTGACCGTCAGAGCCTTTGGCTATCGGCTCTTGCGAAAGATCAATGTCCACACGCCCCGCAAGCGCAAACGCCACCACCAACGGCGGACTCATCAGAAAGTTGGCTTTGATACTCTGATGAACACGCGCTTCAAAATTACGATTTCCGGACAAGACACTGGCAGCCACGAGATCGTGATCACTTAATACGTGTTCAATATTGGGATCGAGTGGACCGGAGTTGCCAATGCAAGTCGTACAGCCATAACCCACCAAATTAAATCCGAGCTGGTCCAGGTATGTCTGCAATCCAGTCCGTTGTAAATACTCTGTCACCACACGTGAACCGGGCGCCAGGGAGTTCTTCACTGCAGCACGCACTTTCAACCCACGCTCCACCGCTTTTTTGGCGAGCAGGCCTGCCGCCAACATCACGCTGGGATTCGACGTGTTTGTGCAAGAAGTAATGGCTGCGATCAAAACATCGCCATGCCCCAGGTCAACTTCGGCCGCCGGAAACTCTTCCGGATCTACTTCTTCAACACGGTCAGGCGTCGGACGGTTGTTTACCATCTCCGTTTCCGTCCAGACGCTCGTAGCTTGTGTCGATTCTGCACCGACCACCGCTACCGGCACCGTCTCGGGACGTTGTTCGCCGCCGCCTGCAACCAAACGCCGATCGATGTCGATTGTTCCTATTCGCGCAAAGTAGCGCGAGTTGATCTCATCCAACGTCTTTCCATAGCCGCCTTCATTCAACGGCTTCTGCAACAAACTAAGGAACTGCTCCTTGATGTTTGGCAGTTCAATACGATCCTGTGGGCGCTTTGGACCAGCGACACTTGGTACGATAGAGCCCAGATCCAGCTCCAGCACCTGCGTGTATTCGCATTCACCCTGTTTGGGAATTCCAAACAGGCCTTGCGCTTTGTAGTAATTACGCACGGCTTCGATGTGTTCAGCGGAGCGGCCGGTCGCTTCCAGGTACGCACACGTTTCTTCATCAACCGGAAAGAACCCCATCGTGGCGCCATACTCCGGAGCCATGTTCGCAATGGTTGCGCGATCGGGAACAGAAAGATTTGTCGCGCCCTCACCGTGAAACTCCACAAACTTGCCGACGACCTTTGCCTGCCGCAACATTTCAGTCACGCGCAGAACCAGATCGGTTGCGGTCACCCCTTCTTTAAGCGTGCCACTGAGGTGCACACCGATGACGTCGGGAGTTAAAAAGTAAACTGGTTGGCCCAGCATCGCCGCTTCCGCTTCGATACCACCAACGCCCCAGCCGACGATGCCGAGGCCATTGATCATCGTCGTGTGTGAATCTGTCCCTACTAACGTGTCTGGATAGTAGACGCCATGGCGTTCCATGACGTTCTTGCCAAGAAACTCGAGATTCACTTGATGACAGATGCCGATGCCCGGCGGGATCACCGCGAAGCCGTCGAACGCTTGAGTTCCCCATTTCAGAAACTGGTACCTGGAAGTATTGCGTTTGAACTCCATCGCCATGTTCTTTTCAAACGCATCTTTAGTACTCGCAAAGTCAACCTGAACAGAGTGGTCAATCACGAGGTCCGCCGGAGCAAGGGGCTCAATCACGGCAGGGTTCTTGCCAAGTCTCTTCACAGCCGAACGCATGGCCGCAAGATCGACAAGGAGCGGCACGCCGGTGAAGTCCTGCAGCAGAACGCGCGCCACCACGAAAGGAACTTCTTCGGTTCTCTCGCCCTTGGGTTGCCAGTTTGCGATGGATACGACGTCGTCGTCATTAATTCTGGTGCCGTCACAGTTTCTCAGAACAGACTCCAGGACAATCCGAATGCTTACCGGCAGCTTCGAAACTTGTGCAACACCTTCTTTTTCGAGTTGTGGAAGTGAATAAAACTGTGCAGATTTACCAGGAACCGGATTGAATGTTTGCAGACAATTGAATCGGCTTTTTGACATAGAAAGCGGAAGCGGGCTTGCGATGATTAGTCGCGAAATACTTGTTAATTTAGTAGATACAATCAGTTTAAAGACCGTGTCGCAGATCGTCAAGCAGGTGTCCCTTTGCTGTGGCTGTCGTCCGTTTAGATCCGGTGGTCGCATTTGTCGTGTTCTGATATAGTCATCAACAATTCCCCCGTAAGCGAGATAACAACGGTCGAAGCCGGAGCTTTTAGAGGCGTCTGCTTCGTTCCAAAAATCAAGGAGAGGTCATGCCGAAGAAGCCCGCAGATGAATTCTATCTAAGCAATAATCCTGATTTTGTTCCGAACCCTGAGATCGAGGAATTCATGGAAGAAGAAATCTCGCGGGCGCCGAAAGACCCTGAACAACTAGCGCATCGGCTGCGCGAAAATACGGCTGCATCGCCGAAGGATGCAGGCGGAGACCTCGATGCCTCCTGGGAAGACGTTAATGACAGCGGTTCAGAATCCGTCTCCGGACACAATCCAACTCCTGACCAATCAGTGGTGGAAGAGAATGCAAATGCGATGGGTGTGAGTTTTGAAGACAACGAGGAACTGGACTTCCTCGATAAGATAGAACGACGTGATCGAGATCGGTTTGAGCTGGAAGAAAGCTCAAAAGCCGATGAGAATATGATTTAACAGTACTGTTCGTGTTAATTCGTGTATTTCGTGGATCTTCTTGCTGCTGAAGAAAAATACGGTCCACGAAAATACAGTTCCTGGCCGCCTAATCCACGGTCTTACTTTCTAATCTAAAAAATCTGTTCATCGTGTCTATTCATCCGCGGAACGTGGACAGGATTCACACGATGTAC
This sequence comes from Pyrinomonadaceae bacterium, assembly GCA_035273385.1. Classification (GTDB taxonomy): domain Bacteria; phylum Acidobacteriota; class Blastocatellia; order Pyrinomonadales; family Pyrinomonadaceae; genus PSRF01. The sequence goes on from DATEPE010000002.1 coordinate 253,012, forward strand.
AGGATGCGATTCCGATCCTGGTTTTAAGATATCGAATTCCGCAAAACTAAAACAGCTTACGGCTGTCGAGGAGTATCGTCACCGGGCCATCGTTTACCAGTTCCACGAGCATTATGGCGCCAAATTTCCCGCTCTCCACCTTTCCTAACACCTTGCGCGATTCGGCGATGAAGAGTTCATAAAGCGGTTCGGCTACTTCCGGAGCGGCCGCTTCGATCCAAGACGGCCGTAACCCACGTCGCACGTCGCCATACAACGTAAACTGCGAAACAACTAGCAGTCCGCCATTCACTTCGCGCACTGACAAGTTCATCTTGTCATCTGCGTCCTCGAAGATCCGCAACGCTGCGATCTTAGACGTCAAATATTCGACATCTGTCCTGGTATCGTCGCGAGCTACACCTAACAAAACGACGAGACCTTTTTCGATCTCGCCGGTGACGTCATCGCCAACTGTTACTTTCGCGCGCGTGACGCGCTGAACTACAGCACGCATCTATTTCTTCGGGGGCTTGCTCGGACGTATTTCCACGCGACTAACAAGCGCGCGTGATTCGTTGTGTAGAAGATCTAAAACTGTTCTGGCAATGTCCGGTGGTTGAAGTTGCCACGCTCGATCATCACCTGGTTCGTCGCCGCCGAACTGGGTGTTCACCGAACCCGGCATGATGTAACTCACCTTGATGTTGTCGTGCCGGACTTCCTGCATCAGCGCTTCGCTGAATCCATTCAACCCAAACTTCGACGCGTTGTAGGCAGCCATCTTTGGGTGTGCGTTGACGCCGGCCAGCGATGACATGTTGATGATGTGCCCGCCACCCCGCTGCTTCATCAGTGGAATTGCTTCGTGACAGCAATAAAAGACGCCAAACAGGTTGGTTTCTATGACCGAACGGAAATCTTCCGGGGTCATTTCTTCAACTGTCTGGAACAGGCCAATACCCGCGTTGTTAATCAGGATATCCAGCCCGCCAAATTGGCCGACAGTTAACTCAAACAACGGTTTGACCTGAGAATAATTACAAACGTCGGAAACGATGCCTGTAGCATCACCCGCTTTGAGGGCACATAACGCTTCAATTGTTTCATCGATCTCGTTGCGGCTCCGCGCGCTGATGCACACATTTACGCCTTCGCGCACGAGAGCATCCGCAATGGCGCGGCCGATTCCCTTCGTTCCGCCAGTAACGATTGCAACTTTTCCTTTAAGTTCCATCTGTTGACGCCTCAGCCGGACAACTTGGTCTTCAAGCGCTCGTTCACAACTTTGGGATTGGCCTTCCCTTTGGATGCCTTCATCACCTGTCCCACGAAAAAGCCAAACAGCGTTTCTTTTCCCCCGCGATAGCTTTCCACCTGTTGCTGATTGGCGCTGAGGATCTGATCGATGATCGCATCGATCTCATTCGTATCGCTGACCTGAACCATCCCCTGCTCTTCGACGATCGCGCCAGCAGTTTTTCCCGTGCGGAACATTTGGACAAGCACATCTTTACCCTGCTTGCCGCTAATCTGACCGTCGTCAATCATTCGCACCAGCAGTCCAAGGTTCTCGGCGCTGACCGGAGACCCGGCAGCATCCACCCCAAGCCCCTCCAGCTCTCGAAGCACTTCGGATCGGATCCAGTTTGCGGCTCCCCGCGCGTTCCCTGAGACCTCCGCAGCCTTCTCGTAATAGTCAGCCAGAGACTTTCCTCCAGTCAGCTGCGACGCATCACTGAATGAAAGCCCGTACTGCTCCATAAACCGGCGTCGACGCGCGTCGGGCAACTCCGGCATCTCACTCTTCACACGTTGGACGAATTCATCCGAAACAACCAGGGGCGGTAGATCAGGCTCGGGAAAATAACGATAGTCATGCGCTTCTTCTTTAGATCGCATGACCCGGGTCTCTGCGGCCTTCTCGTCCCAAAGCCGGGTTTCCTGAGTCAGTTTCCCGCCAGACTCCAGCACCTTTATTTGTCGATCGATTTCAAACTCAATTGCGCGCTGCATGAAACGCACCGAGTTCAAGTTTTTTAACTCGACCTTCGTGCCGAATTTATTGTCGCCTTTACGTCTAACCGAAACGTTGGCCTCGCAGCGCAGGTTTCCTTTTTCCATATCCGCGTCAGACGCCTGCACCCATTGAAGCGCGCGACGAATATGATTGACGTAGTCGTAAGCTTCCCAGGATGAACGAAAGTCAGGTTCGGTAACTATCTCGGCCAAAGGAGTGCCGGCGCGATTCAAGTCGATGTAGGAGTAACGATCGACTTCCGGAAGTCCTTCATGAACATTCTTGCCGGCATCTTCTTCAAGGTGAAGACGTGTAATTGTGATCTGCTTGGGTTGCCATTCGACCGGATGTCCTGCATCGTCCCGCTCCGCCGTCATGATTTCCAGAACACCATTAACAGAAAATGGTTGGTCGTATTGCGATATCTGGTATCCCTTTGGAAGGTCGGGATAAAAGTAGTTCTTGCGCGCAAAGATCGAACGGTTATTGATGTGTAGTCCGAGTGCCAGGGCAGCGCGGGCGCCGAGTTCAACCACGCGGCGATTCAGCACCGGCAGGGCCCCGGGCAAGCCAAGGCAGACCGGACAAGTATTTGAGTTTGGCTCATCGCCGAAACGCGTCGAGCACCCACAAAATATTTTAGATTCAGTGCTCAACTGAGCATGAATCTCCATTCCAATGATTGACTCCCAACCGTTATTCATAAATCTATGATTAATCAAAATTAAGGCTGCGACAAGTCGCAGCCTTAACAAGCGCCGGAGGACCGGCGACTTCTCGAAGTAGATTCGTTTCCCTGCCGCGTTCTGTTATTCCCGCAACCAGCCGGGCGAAGCGCCCGCGCGTCGAGCTTCTTGCTCGAGATCTCGCCAACGCGCTCTTAAACCCGCACGCTTTCCGGCGAGCTCATTGAACCGTGTCACCAGTTGACTTCGTTCATGACTGTAATCGTAGCCCTGTCCGTATGGGCCATTCAGGATTACGCCATTGTTTGTACCCCACCCATATGGGCCTCTGTAGCGAGGATCGTAGCGAGGATCGTAGTAACCATCACGGCGCCCCCAGGGGTCGAACACACCTGAACCATCTCTTCTTTGGCGGCGCCTGCCATATCCATACAGCGGGTACGTTTGCACGGTCGTGATCGAGTTAATGCTATTCGGATTTGGATACTCATCAATTCGCGCGCCGACGTATTCGATTTCTGCATCGACGGCGGCCATCTCTCCTCGCAAAGCTGACGCGCGCGACCGCCAGTATTGTTCTTCTTCGCTACGGCCGGCCCGGATCTCTTTAAGTTCGGCGCCCAACACAGCAGATTCTTCAGCCGCTCGTTGGCGCGACTCTTCCAGAGTAGGAAGTCCCAACTGTCTCACGCGCTTTTCATAAGCAACTTCGCTTCTGACGCGTCGTTCCTTGGCTGCCTGAAGATCCCGGTTGGTGATTGTGCGCGCTGCCCCAGTTGCGTAGGACGTCGGTGCGGGCATCATACTGCTGATGGAAGGTTGAACCCGTCGAAGCAAAGCGCCGGGCTGTTCCCCATTCGCCCGTTCCGTCGCGCCTATATTGATCGCCTGCATTTGCAGGGTGATCTGCATTCCCGGTGACACCTCGTAAGTTAAAGTGGTCCGAGTCACTGTAAATTTTTCAGGGATTTCTACGCGTCGTCCATTGCGCATCACAACCGTATACGCACTGGCGCTAATGGCCAACAACAACACGAGGGTGATCGCGAACGCGCTACGCCTGATGCCACACTTCAACTGGTGGTAGAACAACATAATATCTACTCCTTTGAGTCGGCACTCTCTCAGGTTTTTTGGGGAGCCGAATTATAACACCAGTACAGGGCGGCGCAAGTAAATCTGGCACGCTAAAAAACCTTTGCTAACTGGAACCGACTCTGATATACATGCGCTTCCGAATTAACCCCCCTCGCACATTGAAATCCCAGCAGTTTTTCTTGCCGTACGCTTTGTTCAGTCATCACTGAAAAGGAGTAGGAGAAACAATGGCAAAGACTCTGTGCAAGGTCCTGGGGATTGTTTTTTTGCTAGTCGGCGTAGCGGGTTTTGCGTCGGCTAACCTGATGGGTTTCCATCTTGGAGCTGCACACAATGTGGTTCACATTTTGTCCGGAGTGATTGCGTTATATCTGGGCTTCGCCGGTTCCCTGTCAGCAGCCAGGCTCTTTTGCCTTGTCTTCGGTGTCGTTTATCTGGGACTGGGAATCCTGGGAATGGCGATGGGCGACCCGGCCATGGATCGGATGCTGACGATCGGTCCACTCGAACTCGGCACCCGAGATCACGGGCTGCATATACTGCTCGGTGTTGTCTTCCTCGCTGGCGGCCTGTTTACAAAGAAACCGTAGCGCGAGTTAGCAACAGCTCCACAAGCTTCAGGTTGCAAGGTCTGATTCAGTAAGTGACGCTTAGGCGCCCGTGAGTCGGCAACCTTGCAACCTGATTCATTTTGCGCCCGCACTTGCCGCCAGCTTCGTGGCGCCCCCTTCGTGGCGTGGCTCAAAGGGACACCAAACACATCCGTTTCCGCAGCAACTGCCCCGCTTGATGTGGTAGGCCGCGGTCATCACCAGCAGTCCGTTTTCAAAATAGTAATCTTCACCCTCGACTGCCTCTATTGACTTCTTTTGCAGTTCTGCCGCCAGACATTCGGGACAAAAACAATCGCGGATAGGATCCGGTTTCGCAAATGCCTGTGGCAATGAGGCGCACCAGCAACCTTCGGCACTGTCGACGCCACACCCAAAACCTTGACCGCAGTTAGAACAGATCTTTTGCGTAGTTCCACTCATAATTCAAGACGCTGGTAAGCTGCTTCCGGACCGTCCCAGGAAAATATGTCTGGATGAATAAGATGAGCCAGCAATTCTGTCCCATCAACGACCCGCGGGCCCGGTCGGGCGAAATACGAGTTCGCATCAACGGCAAACACGCGACTGTTACGAACCGCGGAAAGGTTGGACCAGTCGGGGTAATTCGGAAGCTTCTGCGATTCCTCAATCACCCTCGGAAGATCATACCCACATGGTGTGATCACCAGCACTTCAGGGTCCCACTCCAAAACATCATCCCAGGACACTCTGACTGAGTCGCTGCCTTGCTTCGATAATTGATCCACACCACCCGCAATCTGGACCATCTCAGGAACCCAATGACCGCTGCAGTAAACCGGGTCGAGCCATTCCATACAAAACACCCTTGGCCTGTGAGTAAGGTCACTGGTTTTATTCTTAACCTGGTCCAGACGAGCACGTCCGTCGGCTACCAGTTGCCGCGCTTCAGACTGGCGTCCGGTCGCTTCTCCCAGCTGCAGTGCGTTGTCCGCGATCTGAGCAAGAGTGTTTGGAGTCAGCCACAGCACTTCTGGTTTTTTGGGGAGCAATTTCAAAGCATGCGACACTTCGTTTCCCGATGGGGCGCAGATCTGACACAAATCCTGCGTAAGAATCAGATCAGGAGCCAACTGCTGTAGTAGCTGTTCGTCGATTTCGTATAGGCTCCGTCCGTCGCGCATCCGCTCGCTGACAGCTACGTCGATTTCCAATTGAGTCATTTGCGAGATAGGCAGGGCCGCACGAACCACAATCGCCTTGGCCTTTACCTCGGGCGGATAGTCACACTCGTGTGTGACACCGACGATCTGATCACCCAGGCCTAACGCACACGCCATTTCAGTTGCGGACGGTAAGAACGAAACGATCTGTTGCATGCTTCCTTTCACTTCCTTAAAAATTAAATGAGACGCCCCCGCGGGCCGTTCTGCCGGGCGTTTGGAAACCACTCTCATAATTCTCGCGGTCGAAAATGTTATCCAGATAACCGAACAGGCGCAGCCGGCGACGCTCGCTCATTGGAAACTCATAACTCGCGCCCAGGTCCGCTTTGATCAATCCCCGGAACCGGTAAATGCGACTTGCGAAGGTCGTAGAATTAAAAACCGGCGCCAGGTAACTGCTCGTCGATGTTAGATCGAAATTAATGAAAGCGCGGCGTCCAATTCGATGTGTCACCACGGCGGCGAACTGGTGATCCGGAATCACCAGCGAACTGATTATGCCGCTGCCACCGAGCTGCGGTGTTCGCTGATCGCTATTGGTAAAAGTGTAACTGACGAACACATCAAGCATACGATTCGGCGAAGCAGTGCCCGATAGCTCAACGCCTCGGGCGAGACCGCCGCCTGCATTTAGAAATCCAAAGAACCGTCCGAAGGGATCTCTCAGCGGGTCAATTACTACGCTAAAGTCGAAGCCGACCACTTCCTGTAATCGTGTATAGAAATACGTAGCTGAAAGTCGCAACCGGTTGTCGGCGAGTGATTGATCGATACCAGCATCAAACGCAATGGAACGCTCAGGTCGTAAACGCGGATCACCGAGCGGCGAGAAGAAGCCTGCGAAGAACGAAGTTCCAAACCGTTCGAACAGTGACGGGGCCCGATATCCGTTTCCAATGTGGCCGCGGAGTTTTGTTCCGGTGCTGCGGAAAAAATACGCGATTGAGCCGTCTCCCGTATATGCCGGATCGGGCGAATCAACGACCACACCGGCATAAGGCGCGCCGGCAGACGGTGTAAACGTTGGTCTATTGAGCGAAAAGAACTGGGCGCGAAAAGCCGCTGACAACTGCAGGCGGTCGTCCATGAAACGAAGTTGGTCCTGCACGAAGAACGTGTGGCTGCTTTCGGAAACATCGGTTGAAACGTCGTCGCCCAGACTAGTGTCCAACGACCTGTTAAAGAAACTAACGTTTTCAAACTCGTATCCTGCATTGATGAAATTATGATCTCCAAGCCGAAAATCGCCGCGGCCGTTCAGCGTATGAATGCGTCCCTCATCGCGAGTGTGTGTGGATCCGCCGAATGGTTGAAAAGCAACGCCGCCAGGTCCGTTGTCGTTTAACCGCCGCGTGGCCAGCCCTTGATAAGAAATTGAATAGCCGAAATTTTCGGCGGGTTGCTGTGCGAATGTAATTGCGCCGTTGAAAAACCGGCCAGCCGCAGACGCGTCTGGATCATTTGCATCGGGAATAAAATTGGCGCCATCAACTTGTAACAGTCCTGGAGGCGTCCCTGCTTCGTAACGCCGAAGCTCTGAAATTGAGAGCGGTCGCGCATCAATGATCCCACTTGGAGGCAACACCCCGATTCCCTCCGGACTGTTATTAACTTGAACAAATGAAGTGCCTGCGAATACCCGTCCCGAAAGAGTGGTAGTTGGCGACAGGCGGAACAGGATTCGCCCTTGTCCACCGGTGTTGCGCGTCGCATCGTTACCATCGATACCGCGCGACACGTTCAAATGAGTCAAACCCCCGCTGTAAATAAAAGGACTTGTGCCGCCGGCGATCTGAGCGCGCCCTCGAAACAAGCCGAGGCCGCCGCCTTCGAGCAGCAGGCTTCCACGAGTCGGGCCGCCACCTTCATCTGTAACTAAGTTGATGACGCTCCCGATTGCATTCGTTCCGTAAAGCGACGAGCCGGAACCGCGCAGGACTTCAACACGATCGATATTGGTGACGAGAAAGTCGCTGAGAAAACTGGTTGCGTCTCCCGTAGTCGCATCGCGAAAACGCAGCCCGTCTATAAGAACTGCGGTGTCCTGGTTCCGCAGACCTCTCGATTTGATCGAAACGAGTTTGCCTGGTCCGCCCAGTTGTTGAACCCGCAAGCCCGGCAGAGTACGCACGGCATCGATGACAGTCGCTTCGTCACGGTCGTCCACCTCGCGGCCATCAACTACCGAAACTGCTTTCGAAACTTCGTCGACCGGCTGTGCAGTATTCTGCGCCGTCACTACAACTTGTTCGTTCACGCCGGCAAGTGCTAACGAAATCTCGACAGTTGGATTCGACCCTCTTGCCACATTCAATACACGCGTTGCAGCGCGAGCAAAGCTGCCGGCTTCCGCCTCGATCAAATATTCTCCTGCGTTCAGTTGTCTGAAAACGCACGTTCCATTGCTGTCAGTTACACAACTGAGCCGCAGCCTGCCGTCGCGCGTGTACAGCGTCACCTCTGCGTTTTCCACATTTGCCTTTTGCGGGTCGGTAACGCGGACTGTAATTTCCGCTGCGTTGTCCTGGGACACGGCAGAAACGGGGTTGAGTGCGAGTAAAAAGAGGATTAGTAGAAGGTGTCGCTTTCTAATTGAACTTGTCATGTTGAGTCTCCTGCCCGTCGCAGTGCGAGCTTCATGAGTGACGACCGGTCTCCTGACTCGCGACTCAGCTCCATTTGCCTTCCCATTCATCTGAACAGTGGCTAAAGCGTATGGAGATTCTTCGTCGCCTACAGTTGCGCGGGCAGTGGCGGATTTTGACCGCCTTCCCGTAACCGTCACTACTGTTTTGGAGCAGTATCTGCCCCGAAATGCCGGCTTACTTCGTGAACCGGCGTAATGCGTGGCGCGTTCGTAAGCGGATGCGCGTCCACTAAAACTTTGATCTGTAGAACGTAGCTCAATAGTTTCTCTGTCAAAACCTCTCGCGGTGGTCCATTCGCGACCATCTCGCCACTCTTCAGCAGTATTACGTTATCTGCAAATTCGGCAGTCAGATTAATGTCATGCGTAACGATGACGGCGGCCGTATTGCGCTCGTCGCAGTGTGCGCGCACCAGTTGCAACATCGACGCCTGATGGGCCAGATCGAGATTGGCTGTCGGCTCGTCGAGCAGGAGGATTGCAGCTTCGGTCGCAAGTGCTCTGGCCAGCACCGCGCGCTGGCGTTCGCCTCCAGATAACTCGTTCATCAAACGATCGCTAAAATCCTCGAGCTCGGTTTGCTTCAACACATCGAAAGCGATCTCCAAATCACGTTCGGTTTCCCATCCCCATCCGCCAGACGAAGACCATGCATATCGACCACCGAGGACGTACTCCAGAACTGATACTGGAAAGGCTAGTAACGCCTCCTGCGTAACGACTGCGATCCGGCGTCCGACGGTGCGCCGTGCGAAGGACGCGAGTGGCTTGCCGTCGAGAAGTATTTGACCGGTAGATGGTTCAATCGATCCATTAAGCGCCCGCAACAACGAAGACTTCCCGGCGCCGTTCGCGCCGACAATCGCGGTCATCATTCCAGGCTCAACCTCGAGCGAGACGTTTGCCACTGCCAATCGCTCGCCGTAGTTAACAGAAATGTTTTTCGCTTCGAGCATTGGACCGATCTCTATCGACGTTTGAGCAGGTAAATGAACAACGGCGCGCCTATAAGCGCTGTTATCGCGCCAACCGGGAGCTCCCGCGGAGCAATAATCGTCCGAGCTACAGTGTCGGCGAGTACGACGAACGATGCTCCGGCCAGGGCCGAGGCCGGAATGGTTAGCCGGTTATCACCCGACGTCGCCATTCGCACCAGATGCGGAACAACCAACCCGACATATCCGACTGAACCGCTGAGTGCGACAGACACACCGACCAGCAGACTGGCAGCCATGAACACCTGCAGGCGTACCCGGCTCACTTCCACGCCGAGATCAAAAGCATCTCGTTCGCCGAGCATGAGCAGGTTCAGCGGACGCGCGTTGAAAGTAAGCAGGATGACGCCCGCTAAGGTTGCTATTACTGAGATCCCGATCGAGCTGGATGAAGCCTGAGAAAGATCCCCCAATAACCAAAAAGTGAACGACCGAATCCGCGTCGCGTCCATTAAAGTTGTGATGAAGACGATTGCGGACGATTGGAAAGTGGTGACGATTACGCCTGCGAGTATTAGCCGCTCCGGGGAAGCGCCGGCGCGTCCACCAGCCAGGCGATAAACGACGAGTGTCGCAGCAATCGCACCCGCGAAGGCCATCAGCGGCCTGATCCATTCGCCCGCTCCAATAAACACCAACGCGATCATCGTTCCAACCGCTGCTCCGTTAGAGATACCGAGCAGGTAGGGTTCCGCCAGCGCGTTACGAAGCAACGCTTGATAACTCGCGCCGGCTGCTGCCAAAGAGGCGCCGACAGTTGCTGCCAGCAGTATTCGAGGCAGCCGAATATCAAACAGTATTGATCTTTGCGTCGGTGTCAGTGCGCCAGAATCAAGGCCGCCGGTAACCAACGTTCGGAACACATCTATCAAGGGAACGGGCTCGCTACCGATGGATACGGCCACGAGTGCAACCACAAAAAGCAATACCGAAAGCACACCGCAAACAACCAGAGTCTTCCGCAGAGTCACCCGACGAGTTCCCACCGTCGCCGCAGGTCGTGTGTTAATTGGAACGGTCTTATCCACCTGCTATTTACCAAAAGCTTCCGGATGCAGTGAGCGGGCGATCTGTTCCAATCCATCCACGAGACGAGGGCCGGGTCGGGTTAACAGATCGCCATCAATCACATACAGGCGCCCGGTTCGTACCGCGGGCGAGTTTTGCAGTGCACGTGTGACTTTGAGATTTGCCGCTGCGCCCATTGATTCCCCCGAAAGCATGATTACAACTTCCGGTCTTGACGCTAGTGCAGCTTCATCGCTGAGCCTGGGCCACGCTTCGTTAACCTCAGCCGTCACCGATTGACCGCCCGCGCGCTCAATTAAGTTTGTTACAAACGACGTGTTGCCGGCCGTGTAAAGCGGTTGTCCTGACAGTTGAAAAAAGACCCGCACGCGCGGACGTCCGGCCACTGCACGTTCGACCGCTTCAGTACGAGCCCGCAGTTGCTTCAGGAGATCGGACGCTGCAGCCGGTTGGTTCAACACGTCGCCCAGGTTTGTGATGCTAAGAAACACATCTTCCAAACTTTGCGGATCATTGATGTAAAGCGCGATACCATGTTCCTCCAACTGCGTTGTAAATGCCTGGAGTTGTGACGCAGTTGAGACAAGGACTAACTGGGGCTTGAGCGCGAGCACACGTTCAATACTAGGCTGGAGCGTGTCGCCGACCTTCGCAATGCTTTTGGCTCGCTCGGGATAGTTGCAAAACGTGGTGTTACCAATGAGGCGGTCGCCAGCGCCGACAGCAAATGCAATCTCTGTAAGGTTGGGCGCTAAGGAGACGAACCGTTCGATCTTCGCCGGAATGGTAACGCTACGACCTGAATCATCGACTACCACGCGCGTCGCCGCGGCATTAGATGGCGGTGCTACGCTGGGCGTGGAACAGCCGGTCGCCAGGACCAAGGCACAGACCAACGCAAGGCACGCGTCTGTTAGTTTGAATTTTTTTTGGTTACCTAAGCGCAAATCCCACCGCTCCTGTCCGAGAAAGGAAAACAGGCAATCGGCGGGACCTAATTGAAGGATACCGCGGGCGGCCTGAACGCCTTTCCGCGAGCGTTCAAAAGCTGCAAAGCATTCGGGCAGGTCTCCTGGCTAGAGCTATTTCACTTCTGAATGCTCATCACAGTGGCGCGACCGCGCGGGATTCTCACCCACTTCCCTATTCTCCCCATCCAATGGGGCACCCGGATGCTTTCTGATGAAAAGAACTATCCCCGAACGAGGCGGACACTATCACCGTTCTCCCGAGGGTGTCAAACTTCAGGCAGCTGGCACTTTTGCTTCGATAGTTTTCCTCCAGTAATATGCAGCGATCTTAAAATCAAAGGAATAAAAAAACGAATGATCAAGACCGTCGAGTGGACAGACGAAGGTATACGTATGTTGGATCAGCGACTTCTGCCTGGAGTCGAGAAATACCTGATGCTCCGGTCTTATGAAGACGTCGCTGAAGCCATCAAGAAGATGGTTGTACGCGGTGCTCCGGCGATCGGGGTTTCAGCCGCTATGGGCCTTGCGCTGGGTGCGAGTCAGTCAGTGGGAATGTCTGTATCCGACCTCAAGGATGATTTCGATTACATGTGCCAGGTGATGTCGCAAACTCGCCCGACGGCAATCAACCTTTTCTGGGCCATCGAGAGAATGCGTACGAGATTCAAGCGAGAGGAAACGACCACCCAGGATGTCGCCGAGATCAAAGCGCGTCTAATTGAGGAAGCGAAGAGTATTTTCAAAGAGGACATTGAAGCGAACCGTTCGATTGGACGTTATGGAGCGGACCTTATTGCGGACGGCTCAACTGTCCTCACGCATTGCAATGCGGGCGCCCTTGCGACGGCGGGAGACTACGGCACCGCGCTGGGCGTCATCCGCGGCGCTCGAGACGCAGGTAAACGCGTGGCGGTAATAGCTGATGAAACGCGGCCATTCCTGCAGGGACTGAGACTGACGGCATGGGAACTAGCTAAAGATGATATTCCGGTAACCGTAATCACCGACAATATGGCCGGACATGTGATGAAAAGTGGAAAGGTAGACATGGTAGTTGTAGGCGCTGACCGAATCGCCGCCAATGGCGACGCAGCAAACAAGATCGGCACCTACATGGTGGCGGTCCTGGCTCACAAACACAACATTCCGTTTTATGTAGCGGCGCCTATTTCAACGCTTGATTTGACTCTGAAAACCGGGCAGGACATCCCGATCGAGGAGCGCGATTCCAAAGAGATCACGCACATCGGCCAGCAGCAACTTGCGCCTGATGGGGTGGAAGTCCACAACCCGGCATTTGACGTTACGCCAAACGAATTGATTACCGCGATTATTACCGATAAGGGGATTGCGCGACAGCCTTATGTTGATAGCTTGCGCGCGATCGTAGATGCGTGAGGTAAGAGGATATTACCCGCGGGCAAACCTGCTGTTCTTCCACCAATCCATTGTCAGAGAAAGTCCCTGTCGCAGATCTATTTTCGGTTCATACCCCAGGAGCTCGCGGGCGCGAGATATGTCAGCCAGACTGTGTTTGACATCACCGGCGCGTGTGGGCTGGTAGTCTGCTTTCACATCGGTCTTCCCAGTTAAGTCCTGCAATTCCCTTAATAACTCATTCAGAGAAATACGTTCGCCGTTTGCAATGTTGATAACGTGACCGACGGCTTTGGCGCTTTCCGCCGCCTTCAAATTGGCGTCCACCACGTTACCGATGTAAGTGAAATCGCGAGACTGTTCGCCATCGCCGTAGATGACCGGCGTTTCTCCACCGAGTAGTGCGCTAATGAAACGCGAGATTACTCCGGAGTATTGGGAACTCGGATCTTGACGTGGACCAAAAACATTGAAGTATCGCAGCGACACTGTTTCCAGGCCGTAGACGCGTGTAAAAACCTGGCAATAGTGCTCCCCAACCAGCTTCGCCACCGCGTACGGTGAGAGCGGTTCGGGAAGCATCGTTTCGACTTTGGGAAGGGTGGGCTGATCACCGTAAGCCGAACTGGATGCCGCATATACAATGCGGCGAACATTGTTTTCCCTGGCGGCAAGCAATAGTGAGAACGTTGAATCGACACTCGCAATATGCGTCTGCCGGGGATTCTCGACGGACCGAGGGACCGAGGGGATAGCCGCCTCATGAAAAACTAATTCGGCGCCCTCGATGGCTCGTTTGAGTGCGGCTTCGTCGGCAACACTACCCTGAATGAAATCAACGTCCCCGCCAATTTCTTCGATGTTCTCGCGATAGCCGGTTGAAAGGTCGTCAATAATCCGAACGCGCGCGCCCGAAGCCGCCAAGGCGGAAGCAATGTGTGAACCGATAAACCCGGCTCCGCCCGTCACGAGTGCAATCCCAGTTAAACCCATATCAAACGAGAAGTAGGCTGATTATCTGCCGATGCCAACGTATTCAAATCCAAGTTCACGCAAGTCTTTCGGATCATAGATGTTTCGCAAGTCAGCTATCTTCGGCGACTTCATCAGATCACGAATACGTTTCATGTCCAGAGCGCGAAACTGGTTCCATTCCGTTACGAACACCAGCGCATCGGCGCCCTCAGCCGCCGAATACTCATCGTCCGCGTAGTTTACCTCCGGTAGAACTGCCGCAGCCTCAATCATCGCCACCGGATCGTAGGCGCGAATTCGCGCTCCCATTTTGATCAGTCCTTTGATGATGTCGATGGCCGGCGCCTCACGCATGTCATCCGTTTCTGGTTTGAACGCCAGTCCCAACACCGCGATCGTCTTACCTGCGACGTCACCTACGAGCTTTTCAATTTTAGGAACCATCGCCTGTCGCTGACGCCTGTTAACTTCAATCACGGCATCGACAATAAGTGAATCGCGACCAAACTGTTGTGCCACCGAAGCGAGCGCTTGAGTATCTTTCGGAAAACACGAACCACCGAAACCCGGACCCGGATGCAGGAACTTGCTACCTATGCGCCGGTCCATGCCCATGGCCTTAGCAACGTCGTGGACGTCGCAACCAATCGAATCACACATGTTGGCAATCTCGTTGATAAACGAAATCTTGGTGGCGAGAAATGCATTCGCTGCGTACTTCGTCAGTTCAGCGGCTTCAAGCGAGGTGATGACAAAAGGAGCTTCAATTAAGTAAAGCGGACGATACAAGTCGCGCATGATCGCAATCGCTTCTTCATCGCGGCTGCCAATGACGACTCGATCCGGCCGCATGAAATCGTTAATCGCGGCGCCTTCACGAAGGAACTCCGGATTGGAAACGATGCCAAAGTTTAGGCGCGGGTTGGTGTCTCGCAGGAGTTTACGGAGATATTCGCCAGTTCCGATGGGAACCGTCGATTTCGTAACGATCACCTTGTAGCCATTCATGTGCTCCGCAACGGAGCGTGCGGCGGATTCCACGAAGCTAAGATCGGGTGAGCCGTCTTCCTTCGGCGGAGTTCCCACCGCCAAAAAGATTACCAGCGCCTGTTCCACAGCCTGCTTGATGTCGGTAGTGAATCGCAGCCGTCCCGACTGCATGTTCTTGGTAACCAGTTGTTCCAGGCCGGGTTCGTAAATCGGCATTTCCCCAGCTGTGAGCCGGGCGATCTTCTCTTCATTAATGTCTACACAGGTGACATCGACGCCGAATTCCGCAAAGCAGGCACCGGTAACCAGGCCGACGTAACCCGTGCCAATAACCGCAATATGCATTTGAGATTAACCTTCAGAAAAACAGGAGGGAATAACCTGTTACGCAAAACATTGCGGGTCAAGCACGACATATTCGTCGCGTGACCCGCAAGCTTTTGCACGCTTGACTACAGCGCCTACAAACGCGCGCCGCAGTATTTGTTGAAGCGACTCAACCGCCAACTACTTGGTCGGGCTGACAACCGTCACCGAACCGCCGAAGTTGAGGTCGTTATCGTGCGTGACCGCATAGATGATAGCGGCAATCGCGCCGGCGCCAACAGCGATCAGGGCGAGAGTCTCGCCACCGCTGAGGTCGTCGTCGTCTTCACCTGGAGTATCACCCTGGGGAACGTTGGTCGAGGCGGTTTCGCCTGCCGCGATGGTACGAACCGAACCGTTGACATTCAACTGAGCAACACCCGTGTGGGTGGTTAACGAGGTAACGCCCTCGATAACATTGACAGTGAACGAAGTTGGCTGGCTGCCATCAACAGAGACCATTCCCTCTGCGGTTGTAAAATTCACCGCAACACCTGGCAACGTCGAGACAAGGGCTGAACCGTTTTCCAGTAAGCCCAGTACGCTCTTATCGTTGAAGCTCAACTTCAAACCGGTGCTCGGCGCAACTTCTACGCGGCCCAATTTGCTGAGGTTAACGGTAGCGCTGCTCTTCGCCGCAGTAGCGATGGTGCTGTCCGAAAACAAAGTGCCACCAGAAAAGGCATTCTCACCGTTGACCGTCACCTGGCCGCTAACCGACAACTCAGCCGAAGGGGCTTTTGCTGCGGGCGACGCCAACACGACCATGGAGTAAACACCTAAAATGGCAACTGCCACACAGGCCGCTATGGACTTGCGGCTCAAACTTTTGCTGATCATTAACTTTCCTCCCGTAATGTGAAACAAATTCTTGATTGCGTGTCGCGACGCCGACAGTGTCTAGTGAGGCGAACCAGAATCTGCCTCAGAACTAGTGCGCGTCAAAAGATCAAAATGCCGTTGAATTGGCTTAAAACACCGGGCTGTTATTACACGAATGAACCTGCTCTGTCAACAGCCATTTAGCCGACATGTGCCACAAAATTGTGCTTTTTTGTGTTGGGCGAGAATTTAGCACACGGCCCTAAGTGAGTCCAGAGTTTTCTCGCGAAAACAGTGCCATTTTTGTGTCGGATAACCTGCTGATTAGACCAGGTATGGTCCACCTGAAGGCAAGTGGCCTCGAGCTAGTTTGGGTCGCCTACTCGGCGGTTCCGCGTCGAAACTCTGACGCCCGCGGGAACCGGCGTATTCGTTGCCGGAACGTCGACCTGCCCCGTTCCCTTTTCACGCATTTCGGCCTGCTCGTACGGATCCAGACGCGCAAAAACGTGAAAAACGTCGCCCGCACGTACGCTGCCAAGGTATCGGAAGGTTGTCTGAACTACTTCTCCAATCCGGAGTGCGCTTGATTGGGGTGGCTGCTCGAACAGGGTTCCAAACTCATCGGCTGCCACAGCTTCAAGTTCGGGAAGGTAGTCATTCTGGCTGTCTCTAGCTATCCGAATAGCCATCTGCCGGAGCGCGCGTATGCGATTTGAGTTCTTTACGTAGTACGCGCGACTGACTTCGTGGCGGCTGGCACGATCATCTACAACGTTTTGCTCGTTGCGGAGATAACCCAGATAGGCGCGCACCACCGGCCCAAACTCGTCATCTTCAGGTGGGCTTTGAGCAGACGTCGGTATTACGTTGAATAGAACCAGGACGAGACCGAAGCGGAGGATTAGTTTAAACATGGCTTGGAACCCAACGTGATCTTGGAACCCAACGTGATTAGGGGCAAGATTGATTTAGAAATGTAGCGATATTGTAGCAAACCCACAAAACCCTTTCGTTGCACCAGTGTTTCAGCAGTGTTACATTGATCTTTAATTTCGAGAAGCCGAAGATGACACCGAAAGGCCCGCCCGTAAACAAGAAAGTAGCCCTCGCTGTCAGTGGTGGAATCGCTGCTTACAAGGCTGCAGAAATCCTTCGTGGTTTGCAAAAAGCCGGCTGCACAGTCCGCGTGGCCATGACGCGCCGCGCATGCGAATTTGTACAGCCCATGACCTTTCGAGCCCTCTCCGGGGCGCACGTAGTAGTCGATGATTATGCGCCCGATAATCCGGATCCGATTGCACACATCACCTTCTCTCAAACCGTTGACCTTTTCCTGGTAGCCCCTGCAACCGCCAATCTAATCGGAAAATTTGCTAACGGCATCGCTGACGATTTCGTCTCTTCAACTTATCTTGCGTCTACCGCCCCGGTTCTAATCGCCCCGGCGATGAATACGACGATGTGGGAACACCCTGCAACGCGCCGCAATCTTGAGAAACTTAAGGCAGATGGCGTCCACATCGTGGAACCCGACGAGGGTGAGATGGCCTGCGGCACATTTGGTCCCGGTCGACTTAGCGACCCAGAGGTGGTTGTTGCGGCAGCGCTGGACATCCTCAGCGCGAACCAAATTAGCCAGGATCTTACCTCTGAACACTTACTAATTACTGCAGGCGCAACGCGGGAGCCTCTGGATCCAGTTCGTTTCTTGTCTAACAACTCTTCAGGCCGGATGGGTTTCGCAATTGCTGCGGCAGCAAGAGCGCGCGGCGCGCAAGTCACTCTGGTCGCCGGCTATACGACAGTTCCTGCTCCAGACGGCATAGACCTGGTTGAGGTCAGTAGCGCCGAGGATATGCACCAGGCTGTTCTTGGAAAACTCCCTGACGCTTCGGTGTTTATTGCGTCGGCTGCGGTTGCAGACTATCGACCGGCCTTCCGTGCGAAACAAAAGATTAAAAAGGGTGGGGATTTGGTGACGATTGAGTTGGAAAAAACCACCGACATACTGCGCGAGGTTTCTGCTGCTCGTCGCGAGGGCCAGCTGGTTATCGGTTTCGCGGCTGAGTCAGAAAACGTGTTGCACAATGCGAAGCAGAAGTTGGAGGCGAAACAACTGGACGCGATCGTCGCTAACGACATCACACGCAGAGGCGCCGGGTTCGATTCGGAAACTAACGAGGTCACAATCCTCAGCCGTGATCGAAAGGCCCCAATTCATGTTCCGCTGATGCCGAAAGTAAGCGTCGCAAACATCATTCTGGACGAAGTCGTTCGATTGCGAGCGCGCGCAAAGGCGTCAGTTTCAAGTGTGCGCCGGCCGCAAAAAGCCTGAATCGATGTCTTCCGAATCAATTACCAACGAGCTTTCCATCCTGACCCGCGACGCCCGCGAACACCTAACGTATCTGCACGAGCTCGGGGTAGATGGAATCAATAAAGAGGCGGGTCTGTCGGCTGCCGTTGTAGCTACAGAACCCCCTCCAGTCCGTCCGGCGGCTTTCGTTCCGCCCGTGCCGGGACCCTCATCGACATTGTTTGGGGAAATAAAACCGGCGCCAGCGCGACTGGTGCGGTCGTCGGAAACATTCGAAGAAATTCACGCGGATATTGGAAACTGCGTTCGATGTCCGCTCTACGAGCGTCGAACTCACATCGTCCACACGGAAGGCAATCGTTCAGCTCGCCTGATGTTTATTGGCGAAGCGCCTGGCGCGGATGAAGATGCTCAGGCGCGCCCGTTTGTTGGCAGAGCCGGTCAACTCCTGACCAAGATTATTGAGTCGATCGGATTCAAACGTGAAGACGTGTTGATAGGAAACGTAAACCGTTGCCGCCCACCGGGTAATCGTCCACCGACGCCTGATGAAGCCGCAACGTGCAAACCATTCTTGTTACGCGAAATCGCTGCAGTCGGACCCGAAGTGATAGTGGTGCTCGGCAACACCGCGACCCAGAATCTGCTCGGTGTAAAGCAAGGGATCTCGCGTTTACGGGGACAGTTTCAGGATTATCAGGGTGTGAAAGTCATGCCAAGCTTCCACCCAGCTTACCTGCTGCGCGATCCATCCAAAAAGAAAGAAACCTGGGAAGACCTCAAGAAGGTCAGGGATTATCTGGAGTCAACAGCCGGACGCGACTAAAAACGCGCCTCCGCTTTTGCAAATCTCAATTTCGCGTTAAGTTCTGACGCGTGCAACAGCACTCAAAATACTACTCTGAATCCATTCCCAACGAAGGCGAAGGTCAGTACGTAACGCCACCCGTGTACGCGGAGGTTGTTGTACCCGTCCACGTCGCGTCTAGTTTCATTTACAGACTGCGATCGGAAATGCGAGCTGTTGCACAGCCGGGCGCGCGGCTCGTAGTTCCCCTCGGCAGAAAGCGCGTCACCGGATTCATTGTGAAACTACACGCGGACCTCGCCGCCACACCAAACCTGACAGAATCCGAGGTGAAGGAAGCCGACGAGTTGTTGGACCTCGTACCGTTGGTAACGCCGGAGCTGTTGGAGTTAACAAAATGGGTAGCGGATTACTACCTCTCGCCGTGGGGAGAGGTTATCAAAGCGGCGTTACCACCCGGTATTACTCCGGCTATTGATGACTACCTGACGATTACCGAGAAGGGCGAGGCCGAACTTGACAAGCTCGATTCGGGCACGCCCGCATTCGAATTGCTGCGCGAGCTAACCGCCGCCAACGAACTCAAACTTTCTTCTGTTCATACAACATTCGGAAAAGCACAGGCCTCCCGCCTGGTACGCGAACTCGAGTCGACTGGTTTGTTGTGTATCACCCAACGCCCTGCCGGGCATTCAGTCAAACCAAAGTTTGAACGGCGCGTGCGGCTGATTACTGATACGCAGCAGGGCGATGCTGAGAAAGGCCGAAAATTAACAGATGCGCAAACGCGAGTCCTTCAGGCGCTCGAATCGCAACCGTCGATTTCGTTCACCACTTTGTTAACAACGGCTGAGGTAACTGGACCAACGGTCGCAACGTTGGAACGGCGAGGCTTGATTGAAATTTACTCGGAACAGCTCCGGCGCGATCCACTGGAAGGCGCTTCTTTGCCCCATGGCGACGACTACATCCTGACCGAGGGACAAAACAGGGTCCTCGCCGAAGTTGAGAAGCCCTTGCGCAGCACTAGTTACGCGGCGTTTCTGTTACATGGCGTGACTGGAAGTGGTAAGACGGAAGTTTACATCCGAGCAATGCGCGTAGCCTTAGCTCTCGGTCGTTCAGCCATGATGCTCGTGCCCGAGATCGCACTGACGCCCGTGTTCTCGCGTCGCCTGAAGATGCACTTCGGCGACCAGGTGGCAATCTTTCACTCGTCGCTTTCCAAAGGGGAACGTTTCGATGAATGGACGCGCGTCAAAAATGGGGAGGCCCGCGTAGTGATCGGCACACGTTCTGCAGTCTTCGCGCCCGTGAGAAATCTTGGTGTTGTCATCGTCGACGAGGAACATGAATCCACTTATCGCCAGCAAGACTCACCACACTACAACGGACGCGATACCGCAATCGTTCGTGCTCAGAAAGAGTCCGCTGTTGTGATTCTCGGATCAGCGACCCCGTCGCTCGAATCGTTTCATAATGCCCACACAGGCAAGTACCACTATCTCCAGCTGCCTGACCGCCTCGGCGATCGTCCGCTAGCCGCGGCGGAGATAGTGGACATGCGGAGTGTTTTCTCGCAGCATAAAAAGCCCCAAATTTTTTCTGGCGATCTGCTCAGGGCTATTGAAGAGACACATAGCAAGGGCGAGCAATCGATCATTCTTTTGAATCGTCGTGGCTACTCGAGTTTCGTGCTGTGCAGATCGTGCGGTGAAAGTGTTCAGTGTCCGAATTGCGACGTGACGTTGACCTATCATCGGAACGACCGCGTGATCGTTTGCCACTACTGCAATCATCGTGAAGCGGCACCCTCGAAGTGTCCGAGCTGCGACGGCAAGTTCATCTATTACATCGGCGAAGGCACGCAGCAGATCGAGGAAAAACTGACGGCTTTGTTCCCTTCCATCCGTATCGCTCGTATTGATCGCGACACCACCGCGCGTCGTGGTTCGTTTGAAAAGACGTTGTTCGAGTTTAGCGAAGGTAAACTGGACATGCTCGTCGGCACGCAGATCCTGGCAAAAGGCCACGATTTTCCGAACGTTACGCTGGTGGGCGTTGTCTCTGTAGATGCTGGTTTAGGTTTGCCGGATTTTCGCGCGGCCGAACGAACGTTTCAGTTGTTAACGCAGGTGGCGGGGCGAGCGGGCCGCGGAAGTCTACCTGGCAAAGTGCTGATTCAGACGTATCATCCGTATCATTACGCGCTGCGACATGCGAGTTCACAGGACTACGCCGGGTTTTACCAGGAGGAAATCCGTCACCGGCAAAACCATACTTATCCACCGTTTGTGGCACTCGCATCGATGTTGGTGCACGGCACTGATCTTGGCAAAACACGTTCAATGGCGGTCGAATTAAGAAAAGCGCTCGACCGCGCCAACACCGATCGCGCTGCAAGAATACTGGGTCCGGCTCCCGCTCCGTTGGCGCGCCTCAAGAATGAATTTCGAATGCAGTTGCTAATTAAGTCGCGCAATCGTTTGCAGTTGCGAGCCATCGTGGACCAGTCGCTCCAGGAGATGCGAGAACAGAAAATTAATCTACGAGCAATCAATGTCGAGATCGACCCCGTGTCGATTATGTGACTTACGCTAAACTTCACACATGAAACTATCTGAACTAGCGACTCAAACCGGGGCTCGAATAGACGGCGACGGCGATGTCGAAATTACCGGTGCGGCCGGACTTGATGATGCATCGTCGGGTCACGTTACTTTTCTGGCGAACCCACGCTACACACCAAAGGTAAATACGACCCAAGCTTCGGCAATCTTCCTTTCCGAAACAGCGCCCATCGAGCGCGTGATGCCAGTGCTGCGAGCCAAGGATCCATACCTCGCTTACACCCGCGCACTTCGTCTCTTTCATCCTGAACCGGCGATTACACCGCACATACACCCTTCGGCAGTGATCGATGCGACGGCAACAGTAGCTGAGAACGTTTGGATAGGGGCGTGTTGCGTGATTGGGCCGTCAGTAACAATAGAAACTGGCGTGCGCATCCATCCCAACGTAACGATTTATGAAGAAGTCACAATCGGAAAGGACTCTGTCATTCATTCCGGGGCCGTGATTCGCGAACGTTCGCAGATCGGCGCACGCGTGATCATTCACAATAACGTGGTTGTTGGTTGCGATGGCTTCGGCTACGCGAAAGATGAAGACCGAAGCTGGTTGAAAATTCCGCAGACGGGCCGAGTCGTAATTGAAGACGATGTGGAAATAGGAGCAGGTACCACCATAGACCGCGCGTCAGTCGGCGAGTCACGCATTGGTCGGGGCTCAAAGATCGACAACCTCGTCCAGATCGGTCATTCGTGTACGGTTGGCGAAGATACGTTGTTGTGTGCGCAGGTTGGCCTGGCAGGCAGTTCGCATATTGGAAGCCGTGTGATCCTCGCGGGTCAGGCAGGTGTAGCCGGGCACTTAACGATTGGCGATGACGTTGTTTTGACGGCAAAGAGCGCTACCAGCCACGACGTGCCGGCAGGAAAAGTTATTTCGGGAATTCCTGCGTTTGATAATAAAGATTGGTTGCGATCGACTGCGGCGTTTCGTCGCCTTGGAGAAATGCAGCGGAAGCTGAGGGAGCTGGAGAAGAAACTCGAACAGCTTGAAACAAAAGAAGGATAACGTTCAGAGTTCAAGCTTTAGCTTGCTCCTCCTCCAGCTACAGCAGCCTAAAGGCTGTACTCTGAACTAATGTGAAACTTACGTTACCGTCCCACCATCCACGATCACAACCTCGCCAGTCATAAAACTGTTCCGGTCGCTAACCATAAACGCCGCGTATTCAGCCAGCTCTTCCGGTTTTCCCATGCGGCCCGCTGAGACCCAAAGGTCGTGCATCTGCAGCAAACGATCAGGTAACGCCTGCGCTAGTTCCGTATCAAAGATCCCGGCGGCTATCGCGTTCACCTTTACGCCGAATGTTCCCGCCTCACGCGACAGACATTTCGTAAATCCAATCATCGCCGCTTTTGAAGTCGCATAGTGGACGGCCGTCGGCAGGGCACGTAATGCTCCAATGGAAGTAATGTTGAGAATGCTTCCCTTCCGCTGCCTAATCATCTGCTTGTAGATCGGCTTCGTCACGGCGAACAAACTGCCGACGTTGGTATCAATAACATCGTCCCAGGCGCGGTCTGTGGTAGTTGCGAAGTTGTCGCCGCGGTTGATTGCCGCGTTGTTAACCAGGATGTCGATACCGCCCCACTTCTCCACCAACTCGCGCGTCATCTTTTTCAACCCCAGCCGGTCAGTAACGGAAATCTTGTAGCTCTCGGCGCGTCTGCCATGGCCCTGGATGGTTTCAACAGTCTTCGCCGCCAAATCGTCGCTGGCGTTGTAATTAAAAGCCACGTCCGCGCCTTCGCGCGCAAATACCTTGCAAATGGCCGCACCAATGCCGCGCGTTCCTCCGCTAATAAAGGCGCGCTTACCTTCCAACAATAGACTCACTGTTTGTTTTGTCTCCTAAAAAAACCCGCCGTGAAAAGCAGCGGGTGATTAGACTCTGAAAATTAACAACAGTCAAAGGGGGGTACTAAGCGGATACGACTTCGGCCAGCACAGCCGGTTCCGTTTGATCGGTTCGCGGGATTAGGGCGGTAATCTCTTCAACAATGTGCCTGGTCGCATTTGGAAGTGCCAGACCAATAGTGGCGGCCCTCATAGCTGAGTAATGTGCTGAATCTTCAACCATTCGGCGGACGACGGGCACGATATCGCTAGCCCGCTGCAGAATCACACCGGCGCCGCGTTTCACAACCAAACTCGCCGTGCCGGCTTCCTGCGGCATCGGCGCCGTAATTCCATCCGCGATGATCGGCACGCGACAGGCAAACGCTTCAAAGGTGCTCAAACCTCCTAGCTTCGAAATCATCACATTCGCAGCACTCAGTAGTTGTTCGACTTGTTCCGAATAACCAATGACCTTAATAGGAAACTCGGCAACTTCTGCCAGTAATTCGGCGTCGGCCCTCAAGGCCTCATTCTTTCCCGCCAAAAAGATCGCCTGAACCGGAAGCTGGCCACGCACCAACTCGCGGAAGATCTGTGGAATGTTTCCGCCACCTTCCCAACCGGCGTTAACAAAGACGGTGAACTTATCGGGATCCAAACCCAGGGCTTTGCGCGCCGCCTGGGCCGCTTCCTCGCCCGGGTAAGAAAATTTCGGGTGAACCGGCATGCCGGAAACCTTAATTCGCTCCGACGGAATGCCGTAGTCGATCAATTGCAGTCGCGCCTCTTCGCTGGCGACCAGATACAACCGCACGTCGTCACACGCCCAACCCTTCCAAAAACCGTAAGCAGGATCGGTTACAACTGAAACCAGCGGAATTCGATCCGCAACTTTCAACTCTTTCAAAACGCGCGCGAAGATATGTTGTGTTAAGGGATGAACGCTAACGACTACGTGTGGACACCAGCGCTCAAAAACTTCAGAGCAATAGCCGATGCAACGCTTGTGGAAAAACTCGCGCGTCTCCGGTCGAATGTGATTAACAGCCCAGTACATGTACTTCATCCAGTGCTGTTTGTTTCGCAGCAACCAGTTGTAAATGTTTACCAGCTTCGCCGTAATGGAATGGGAGTCTTCAACCGCACGGACCACGCGCACCGCGTAGGATTCACCTTCGAAGAATTTCTGCACGCCGGCAACAATCGCTGCCGCGGCAGAGCGGTGACCACCACCCGTGTCTGACGAGATGATCAGAATCTTCGGGACCCGCGACGATGGTATTGGATTGATTTTGGAGTTCACCGGTTATTACGCGCTTACAGTCATTCCGTCAGGCTGGGGCTGCGACTTGTCTATTAACTTCCGTGCTTTCTTCATCTCTCGTTCCAGCTTCTTGATCTGAATCAAGTGACCCGGGTTGAAAGGCAGCGACGGGTAGTAGCTGTTCGATTCATGTGTGCAGAAGCAACCGTCAAGGGCCTTCTTGCGGCGCTCCTTCATTGCGGGGGAAAGCCAAAGTTTTTGGAAGTTCCAATCGAAGTCTCGCAGGTTGGCGATGGGCGCCAGGTTCTCACACGAAGAAACTGTTCCCTCGTCGTAGATGACGCCGCCGGCCGTACCTGCATAACACTTCATCTGCGCCTGCTGCGTCTCCTGCGTTTTCGCGATCAGGCCATGCATGTAGATGTCGATCGCCGCTTTGAAGTATCCGGCGTTGCCACCGTAGTTGTTCTTGATCGCCGCATGTCGCGAGTCATCGTCAATCATGGTCGCGAGCTTTGCGTAACGAGAGTGATCAATGTCGAGTTCAACCGGATCAGCTGACGGCGGACGGATGTAGTTGAAGTTAACCTTGTCAGGCTTTAACTCGTACTTGAGAAAGTCGTACCACTCGAAGATCGTGTCCTGGTTGGAATTCATGAAACAGGTGCACGTCTGAACATCCAGTTTGGGATACTCCTTTTTAATCGCCTGTAGCTGCCGCGCCGTATCGATGGCGATGTCCCACGAACCTGGCTTCTGCCGGATCTTTTCGTGCGGTCCTTTCAGACCGTCAATGCCCAGCGCCACTGTTACGTTCAGTTCGGGACATTCCTCGAGGATTCTGGTGATGTCCGGAAAGATTCGTTTCTGAATCTGACCGTTCGACATGATGTAAATCGACTCCAGCTTGTTGTTCTTGTAGAACGCGCGCGCGATTTCAGGCAGGTCTTTACGCGTGAACGGCTCGCCACCCGCCAGGATCAAAACGCCTAAATTGCCGCCCAAGGTCTCCGAAATCTTTTCGATCTCGTGGGTCTTCATCTGCAACTTCTTGCGCGGGCGGTCATCCAGCTCGTCCGTGAAGAAACAGTGCGTGCAGCGCATGTCGCAGACGGAGGTAACCAGTATGTTCAACAAGATCGGGGCAAACGGCTGACCGACCGCCAATTTGGCGTATCGTTTTAGTAATTCTTTGGTTGTGAAATCCATATAACTCTCAATTAAATAATTCCGCTTAAATGGCGGTAAAAACAACACTTACAGATAAGGTATTTCACTTACCTTGTCAACGAATGTCGGATGGTTGAATTGCCTGGTTAGTTGCAGACGAACGGTGTAATAACTTGCAAAGCTGCTGACGAGGGAAGGTTCTAGGTGAGCTTTATCGAATAGATCGAAAGATCATCACCAACAAGGCTATTAACAGCGCTAGCACCGGCAATCCAACATGTAAGACTGAATTCCAGATACCGGCAGTCTTAAAAAAGGATCGATTGCTTTTCATGAGATGCTCGCTCGTTCACTCCTTCCGGGAATCCCCAGCGCTCGCATACGCCGGTACAAATGACTCCGATCGACGCCCATCAATTCTGCGGCGCGCGAAACATTGCCGTCCGCCTCGTCCAATTTTCGTTGAATGAATTCTCGGTGATAAGCATCAGTCGCCTCTTTAAATGACGGAAATCTGAACGAAGCGGCGGGAGGCTCATCTTTGCCGTGCGGAGGCAGATCACCTGCCGCAACTCGGACGCCAGGAATCATAATAACTACACGCTCGATCGTGTTGCGGAGTTCCCTTACATTCCCCGGCCAGGAGTAATTCTGCAGTTCATTAATCGCTTCCGGAGCAAACTCCTTCGGAATCTTTCCGTAAGCCACAGAGAAGTTTCGGTTGAAATAATCGACCAGCAACGGCACGTCCTCTAAACGCTCGCGTAAGGGCGGCACTTCAAACGGAATCACGTTCAACCGGTAGAACAAATCGGGTCGAAACTTCCCTTGTTCGATTTCGGTGTCGAGCTGTTTATTTGTGGCTGCAATTACGCGCACATCCACCTTTATCGAATTTCCACTTCCAACAGGCTCGAACCGCTGTTCCTCGAGCACGCGCAAAACCTTAGCCTGCACTTTCGAACTCATGTCGCCGATTTCGTCGAGGAACAAAGTTGCGCCATCAGCTAATTCAAACTTCCCTTTCTTCGCTGCTGTCGCGCCCGTAAACGCACCCTTTACGTGACCAAACAGCTCCGACTCGATCAACTCCTCCGGAATCGCCGCGGAGTTAATCTCGACGAACGGCGCGCCGGCTCGTCGCGACCGCGCGTGAATCGCATGGGCCACCAGTTCTTTACCCGTTCCGGATTCACCATAGATCAAAACGCGGCCGTCTGTTGGAGCCACAACTGAAATCTGTTTTCGCAGAGCTCGCATCGCAACCGACTCGCCGACCATCGTGTATTCCTTGACTAACTCCGCCGACATTTCGGCATTCAGCAACTCAAGTCGCTGCTGTCGGAGCGCGTTGCGAACGGTCAGCAATGTCTTCTCGATCGATAACGGCTTTTCAATGAAGTCGAAGGCGCCAAGCTTCGTCGCACGCACGGCGGTTTCAATGTTGCCGTGTCCCGAGATAATGACCACTGCGGCGTCCGACCCCGCGGCCCGAAGTTGTCGCAGCGTCTCCAGGCCGTCGATTCCCGGAAGCCAGACGTCCAGGAGGATGCAGCCATAAGCTCGTTTCCCAACTGCGGCGAGACATTCTTCGCCGCTCTCAACAGCGTCGGCGCTGAAGCCTTCATCTTCCATGACACCACGCAACGTCTCGCGGATGCCCGGTTCGTCATCAACAATAAGAATTGAGTCCATGCTTAACTTTTTTTACGACGTAACCGGCAACTCAATTACAAAACGCGCGCCGCGCAGGTGATTATTTTGCGCGTGAATGCGCCCTCCGTGTTCCATCACAATTCGCTGAACAATAGCCAAACCCAGGCCGGTTCCGCCGCCACGCGTCGAGAAATAAGGCTGAAATAGCCGACCAAAATCGTCAGGCTTGATACCGTGTCCGGTATCTGCCACTTCGGCCACTACGCAATTTCGCGCACTGTTAAATCTGGTCGTAATTCTAATTGCCTTCTCATCATCAACGCCGGCGAATGCATTGTTCGCATTGTCGATTAGGTTTACAAACACACGCCGGAACTGTTCTGTGTCCAACATCACTTCAGGAAGTTGTGTGTCCAGATCAGTTTCTATTTCCACACCTTCTAACCGATCGTCGTATAACGCTACCGCGTGACTAATGACTTCGTTCAAGTCTGCAAGCTCAGGTTGCGCCAGCGGAAGCCGGGCAAACCGCGAAAACTCATCCACCAACGCCTTCAGTCCTGCAACTTCGCGAGCAATCGTTTCGGTGCACTCATTGATCACAGCGCTGACATGCGGACTGTCGATCAATTTCTCGTTGCCGTTAGCGCTGTTTTGCCCGCCGTTTGTGGTCACGCGTTTATAACTTTTTGCTATTCGTTCGGCTGAAAGTTGGATCGGGGTTAAGGGGTTTTTGATCTCGTGGGCCATGCGCCGCGCGACTTCGCTCCATGCCGCCGCTCTCTGCGCCGCCAGCAACTCTGACAAATCTTCGATAACCAATACGACTCCGCGTTTGTGGGGACTGGTGGCGCGAAGGGCTGTCGCGTTCAGCGCCACGGGTAGAGATGTGCCCTCGCTCGCACCTGCCAACTGAGCTTGCTCTGCGGCTTGACCGGACCGGCGCGCCCGTCGCAGCAGTGGATCAAGCACGACCCAATCTTCGGAGCCTATCAACTGCTCCAGTTTCTTTCCCACTGTATCCGGCGTGTGCAGACGAAACATGCGTTCGGCGGCTGCGTTAATGGTCGTCACGTGGTCATCTTCATCGAGCGACACAACTCCCGTCGATAGCGATTCCAGGACCGTTTCGATGTAGTTGCGGCGTTCCTCAAGCGTCAGGTTCTTCTCCAACAAAGCCGCTGAACCGGCTTCAATGCTGCGACGGTTATCGTCAAGCTGCGCAGTCATTTGATTAAACGAATGGGCCAGCATCGCAAGTTCGTCTTCAGCAATCGCATTGACGCGATGAGACAGGTTGCCGCGCGCCACTTCATTCGACGCTTCAGCGAGAGCTTTGATCGGCGTCGCAATTCCACGCGCTAAATAGATTGCCACCCAACTCGATACAAACAACATCATCAGCGTCATCAAACCGAGCGTAGACAAACCCAGCCAGCGTACTCTGCGCTGCCGTTCAACCAGCTTTTGATATTCGCTTTGCGAACCGCTAATCGTCTGACCCAGGTCGCTGCCGCCGCGACGTAACGTCGACACAATTAACGTCTGGCCGTCGGTAAGGCGGACTTTGACTGCGTCGAAATCCTTATTGTCAGCCAGTGTCTCGTTGTCGCTGTTTTCTGAACGCGCTTGCAGTAAGACCTGTTCGAGCTCTGCGTCCTCTGCGGGTGTACGAGCATTACGCCGATGCGCGATCAACTGACCATTCGCATTGCGAAGCTCTATTGCCGACAACTGCCCGCTGGCCATCGCGCGATCCAGAGTGAGTTCTCGTTGGTCTTCCCGTTGGGACTGCAGAATTGAGATTAGCAAGGACGCGGTCTCGTATAGATTTCGTTTCTGCGTGTCCACAGCTTCACGCTGTACTTCCTGCGCCTCGGCCACCACGCGCTCAGGAAATTCACTAAACCACTTTTCCAGCGATCGGTTAAGAAACAGATACGAGAAGACCGCCATCGCGATGATTGGTAAGAAACTGATGGCCACGAAGTAAACGAGTAGCCGTGTTTTGATCTTCGAACCCAACTGTCGTTCACGACGTTCGCGTCGCAACTTCAACAGATTGCGTATGAAGATAAATGAGAAGACGACGAAGGCAACAAAGTTAAGCGTCGATAATGCATAAAGGACCAGCGTATCTGAGGCCGTCTCAGAAGGGATGATGGTCCACAACCACAACTGCTGAGAAACGATAATAGACAGCAAAAAGAACACGACGATTCCAAGCGTCCACAGCACAGCCCGGCGGCGGCGGTCCCGGCGTTCCGAGCCATCAAACTGTTGATTTTGCGCCTGATTTTTCATGAAAGACGTGTCGAAGTTTACCACACGAGCTGACGACTCTTTGGAGTAGGCCGACCTGTCGGCGCTTTTTTGTGGACGGCCAGACCAAGGCGCCGACAGGTCAGCGCACTACAAAAACGATTTACTAATAAATGGCGCTCTACCAGAGTTTCAGCTAATCTGCTCCGCAATTTATGACTCCACAACAACTCTTCCTGAACGAACACGGGCGACTGCGAACAGGCCTGCGGCTGGTGGTCTTTCTGTTTGTTTATGTCGCGTTGCTGGTCGTGTTCGGAATGATCGCGCGGGTGGGCTACCTTATTGCAGTCCGAATCTCGCCGGCCGTTTCGCCTGGTCCATATCTCCAGGATGTCATCTTTCGCGGCATGCTACTGGCAGCCGCACTCATCGCTAGTTTCATTTGCACTCGGCTGCTTGATGGTCTGCCATGGCGTGCAATAGGCCTGTCGTTTCACAAGAATTGGTTTCGCGACTTTGTCATCGGTTCTCTCATTGGTGTGTTGTCTCTTGCGTTCGCCACGTTGATAGCAACACTCGGAGGCGGTCTGCGATTCAGCTTGTCTGGCCGTGAGCTAATTCTCCAGGTTGTGCAGACGCTGGTCCTCTCGGGTGTCCTTTTTATTATTGCTGCGCTCGCGGAAGAGGCCCTACTCCGCGGGTATCCGCTGCAGACAATGACACGCGCCCGTTTGTTTATTCTCGGCGCGATAATCACGTCGGTCGCCTTCGCAGCGCTGCACATGGATAATCCAAACTTTCGTCTCGGGATTCCCGTACTTAACCTGGTCATAGCTGGTATTTGGTTCGCCGTGGCCTACTGGCGCACTCGTAGTCTTTGGTTGCCACTCGGTATCCATTGGGCCTGGAATTGGGCACTCGCATCGGTGTTTGGGCTACCAGTGAGCGGTATCACCGACATCGCACCATCTCCATTACTACGCGGAGTTGACCTCGGCCCCACGTGGTTGACTGGAGGAGGCTATGGCGTGGAAGGCGGCCTCGCCGGCACGGTCGCGCTGATCATTTCGACAATTTTTGTGTGGCGGACGCGTTGGCTTAGCGCGTCTGCAGAGATGTTGGAACTGACATCTCATGAGAAACCCACCAGCGTGAAGGCTGCTGATGTGCCCCCAATGGATCTGGATACAGGATTCCAAGATAAACTGTAAAGCTCAAGTAACAAGTCTCAGGGTTGGGAAGGGTAGCTTGCTCCCGCTGCGTTGAATGCCACCCAATCCAGGCGGGAGCAAGCTGCCCTTCCTAACCCCGAGACTTTCTTACTTGAGTTATTACTTTGAGTATTGTGTTGGGTTAATCTCTTAATACCTGTTAACACTCTCCCGTCTCCTCGCGTCTTAACTGTGTCAATCATTAATGAAACTGGCAGCCAAACGGCACAGAACCACCCAATGTATGAACTACAGGCAACGGCGGATGCACTCGTGATGACCGGACAACAACAAGTTGCGGTCAGTCATACCAGCGCCGCCCCATCAGTCGAAGCCCAACTTGTTCGGGCTGTCCTCGATGGTGACCGCGACGTTTATGGTCGTTTGTACAGTCTGTATGCGCCGCTGGTACACGGCATCCTGCTGGCGCGGATGCCACGTGGCGAAGTCGAAGACACAGTGCAGGAGATATTTCTCCACGCACTCAAGAAACTTCACACATTGCG
This sequence comes from Pyrinomonadaceae bacterium, assembly GCA_035273385.1. Lineage (GTDB taxonomy): Bacteria > Acidobacteriota > Blastocatellia > Pyrinomonadales > Pyrinomonadaceae > PSRF01. Next base: position 284,438 of record DATEPE010000002.1, read on the forward strand.
AGATGCGAATTCGTTTGGTCCGTGGATCGCGATGATTGCTCGAAACAGGGCGATGGACTTCCATCGCAAATCACGCGAGACCGTGGAAGTTTCCGATCAAATTCCCGCGAACGATACGCGTAATTCGAAGGCCGTTGAGATTCTGGAGATCATCAGCAGCCTGCCAGATGCCTACCGTGAAACTCTGGTGCTGCGTCTGGTGGAAGGGATGACGGGCCCCGAAATCGCGACCCGCACGGGACTGACGGCTGCATCGGTGCGCGTAAACCTGCACAGAGGAATGAAACTGTTGCGAGAGAAGCTCGGTTTTAAGGAGGGCTTATGAAAGACGATTACCTGTGGGACCGAAGCGGTCAACCGGATCCGGAGATCCAACAACTCGAGGAAATCTTAGGTGAGTTACGGTACCTGCCTCGGCCACTTGAGATACCTGCTGACCTGAAAACCGGCAGTAACCGCTCTAACTTTTACGCAATTGCTGCAGCGGTGGCCATGATTGCATTGGGTCTGGGTGCGTGGTTAGCGGTTCAGAGACAGGAGTCGCCAGTCGCAACAGGTCCGCAATCGCCACCGGCCGAAGTAAAGACGGTGACGCCGGAGGTTTCGAAGCCGACACCCGTTATCGCTGCCGCGGACGACACTACGGCGACCGTCGGGGAGATCAACAGGAGACCAGCGCGCAAACCACAGCGTTCGCGCACCGCAAGAACTCCTCAACTGAGTTCTGAGGAAATTGCTGAGGCCGTTGCCGCAAAAGAGCGTTTGATGATGGCGATGCGGCTGGCGAGCTCAAAACTGAACTATGCACAGAAGAAAGCGCAGGGCTCCAACCCGGCCCAACCCGTATACCACCAACACAAGATAGGATGAGTGAGTAGTTATGAAATCGATTCACATAGGTCTAATTAGAGTACTGGCGCTTGGCTTGTTTCTCGCCGTCGCCGGCGGAACCACCGCGATGGCCCAGGACGCGCGGATACAAACCTCTTCACTCGACGCGCTGGCGGTGAAAGCGTCTCAGGTTGTGGATGTAAACCTCGACGAGCGACTGATGCAATTCGCTGCCAAGTTTCTCGACAGCAAAGACGTTGACGAAGCTGCCGTCAAGAAGATGGTGAACGGACTTAAAGGCATCCACGTCAAGGTCCTTGAGTTTGACGCCGAAGGCCAATACTCGACCGCAGATGTCGAAGCTCTCCGGTCGCAGGTTCGCAATCCGTCGTGGAGCCGAATTGTAGGCGTTTCCAGCAAACGTGAAACAAACGTTGAGGTTTACCTGTTGATGAAAGGTCCGGAAGTCGGCGGACTGGCAGTGATTGCGTTTGGGCCGAAAGAGCTGATGGTGGTCAATATCGTTGGACCGGTTGACCTCGACAAACTATCAAAGCTGGAAGGTAGTTTTGGTATTCCTGAGCTGGAAATCGAATCAAAATCAAAGCCTAAGAACAATTAAAACAGGGAGTGCGACATGAAAAAGCTCACCACTCTCCTGCTGGCTCTGGTTCTCATCAACTGTTTCTCTACTCCGCTCACTAACGCTAAGGGTGATGATTTTGGCGACGTGGTCAGAGCCATCGAACGCTTTTATCACGTCAAGCATAAGGGCCTTCCGTTTCTGGCGAAGGCCGGGATCAAGACTGCAACGGTCGCCGCGCGCATTGCCGGCGGTACGAAGCGAAGAATCGCCGAAGCCGGCAGCGTTAAGGTCGCCTACTTTGAAAATCAGCAGTTCCGATCGACGGATGGATTTAATTCATTCAAGACGATGATGAACGCGCTGCTCACCCAGACCTGGAGTCCTTTGATTCAAACTGTGGCTCCAAAGGACGGCGAACAAACGTACATCTATCTCCGCGAAAATGGCGCCAGGTACAACGTGCTGGTGATCAACCTGGGCCAAAGCGAAGGCAGCGTGATTCAAGTCACGTTATCGCCGCAGGCGTTGGCTGCATTAATGAAGGACCCGGATGAGATGGGTCAAACAATTACCGCCGAAGCAATTTCAGACGACGAGGAGTAATCATGCTTACTGCCCCTAACCTTACCAAAAGTTTACGACGAGTAATTGCGCTTGCGACGTTATTAGCGATTGCGGTTTACGTGCCGGCAATTGCGGGCGCCCAGGAAGTCGCTGAAACGATCCGCGTTAAGACGCGCGTCGTGTTTCTGGATGCCCTCGTGAAAGACAAACGCACGGGTGCGCCCATCGCGGATCTGACGCCTGAAAATTTCGAAGTGCTCGATAATGGAAACCAACGGCCCATCTCTTACTTCACGCGCGACGGTCAGGCACGTAAGCCGCTTGCTCTCGTCCTGGTTCTTGACCTTCGCGACAGTGGTGCCGGGCGTTTTCTGAAGCGCCCCGAAATCTTGAAGACGATTACAGACGAGTTGGCGAAACTGGGGCCGAAGGATGAGGTTGCGATCCTCGCAGTGGATATTCACAACGAGGATGCGAAGCGGATCTGGTTAACCGACTTTACGCGTGATCCCGCGCAACTTGCCGGCGCACTCATGCGCGCGCCTCAGTTCATGGCCATCGATCCGGAAGACGCAGATGAAGACGCAGATAACGCGTCGAACAACCACAAGGTTCAACGCAAGTCGGAGGTGTCAATTTCGATTGGCGGATCGGATGAGAAAGAGAAAAAGATGGAAGAACCTCCACCGCCCCCTGCGCCCCCCAGCAGTTCCAAGTCCTCAGGAAACGAAATAGTGCGCACTGAGGTGAACGTAAACAAGAAAGGTGGCACGGTAACACGCTCAATCCGCGCCGACGGCACCGTTGATATCAAACGCACCAACAAGAAAGGTAATGTCGAGCTTGAAATTAGCGGAATTTACGATATGGCTGCGGCGGTGCAGGAAACTATTCAGATGACCAAGAAGGACCGCCCCAACTCGCAGCTCTCCATCATCTGGGTGTCGGACGGAATCGTTCCAATTCTCCACGAAGACCGGGCGGCAACAGAACAACTGGTGCTTCGTGAAAACGTGATCTTCAACTCCATGACAGTTGAACTCCGAACGCTCTTCAAGTTTCTCTTACCGATAGCCAAGCCCGTTGCGGGAATGGTTGGATTGAGTGTTTACGGAAGTGCCAAGCGGTTGGCCCAATTGTCAGGTGGTGAAGCAGTCAAGATAAGTCGAGTCAAGGACTACAGCACCGGCCTCAGTAGAATAATCGGCAACCTGACCGCGCGTTACAGCCTGGGCTTCAGTCTTAGCGAAGATGAAATGGATGACGGTCGCCTGCATAACCTGGAAGTGCGCGTGAAGGCTAAGGATGCGAAAGGCAAGACGCGCAAGCTGGAAGTCAGCGCACGGAAGGGTTACTACATGTCAGAGACGCCACAGGTGGAACGAAAGGTCAGCGAGTCCGCGTTGACGCGTGAGTGGTAATGGAGTCGATTGGGAGTTATTCAAGTTCGGATTCCACAGTTCAACTAAAACTATCTCAGGGTAAGGAAGGGTAGCTTGCTCCCGCTCGTTGAATGCCACTTAATCAGCGGGAGCAAGCTACCCTTCCTTACCCTGAGACATTTTAACTTGAGCTACCCAGCTATATCTTGAACTCTTCAATCAACCCTTATCGCTGATCGATCGGCACAAAAGCTAAGTCGCGGGCGCCGATATACTCAGCACGTGGCCTGATTAGTTTGTTGTCCGAATACTGTTCCAGCACGTGTCCGGTCCAACCGCTGATACGGCTAACCGCGAAGATTGGTGTGTACAAGTCGAGTGGTATTCCCAGCATGTAATAGGTCGAAGCTGAGAAGAAATCGACGTTTGGAAACAAACCTTTCTCGCGCATGATCACTTCTTCAACTTTGCGCGACATCTCATACCACTTAGAGTCGCCAGCTGATTCACCAACCTCACGCGAAAACTGCCTCAAGTGCGTAGCCCGCGGATCCTCAGTCTTATAAACGGCGTGGCCAAAACCCATTATCTTTCGCTTATTGGCCAGTGCGTCTTTGATATAACTTTCGACATTATCCACGTTACCGATTTCCAGCAGTGTCTTCATCACGGCTGTGTTGGCGCCGCCGTGAAGCGGGCCTGACAGCGCGCCGACGGCCGCTGTAATCGCGGCATACATATCGGCCAGTGTTCCAGCGACCACCCGGGCGGTAAATGTCGACGCATTCAACTCGTGATCCGCATGCAGTGTCAGGCAAACATCGAAAATCTGTGCGTCCCGCTCGGAAGGTCTTTCACCCTTGAGCATGTAGAGGAAATTGGAAGCGATGTTTAAAGAAGGATCCGGTCGGACCGGCTCGAGTCCGTTTCTAATGCGATCGCCGGCGGCAACAATTGTTGGGAACTGTGCCGTCAACTTTATAGCCGTTCGAAGCGTGGCCTCACGCGAAAGATCACGGGCGTCACGGTCGTAGAATTCGAGCGCGGAAACCACGGTCCGGAGAACATCAATCGGATCAGCCTCACGCGGAAACTGCTTCATCAGAGCAATGATCTCGGCAGGCAGTTCATACGACTGGTGCAGCGATTTTTCTAACGCGTTGAGTTCGTCATGAGTGGGGAGTCTCTTGTTCCAAAGCAGAAAGACGACTTCCTCAAACGTCGCATGGCGGGCCAGGTCGTGAATGTTGTAACCCTGATAAATTAGTTCGCCTTTTTCTCCGTTCACGTCGGAGATTGATGAGCTGGCAGCCGCAACTCCTCTTAGTCCCGCTGCGGATGAACCGGCCGGCGCATTAGCTTTATTAGTCATAAGTTTTGCTGTACTGCGAAGATAACAAACGTAATCACACGTGACAAGTTGAGGTAAAACTCGTAAATCAGGCACTTTCGTTGTTGGTATCGGTAACTCTCTTACTGGGACCGCGGGCGTCTCGCCCGCACTGGGCGAAGCGAAAACTATCTGAGAATTAACACAAGCTTGACTTCGTTTGATCGACCGCGATTCCCGAGACGCTTAGTTGTTTGGAAGTGATCAGGTTATGAAAGATCTTTTTCGCTTCGCTCAGTGCGGGCGGGACGCCCGCGGTCCCAGAAAACAAGTTGCACATGATCTCAAACTTAAAAGGTTACGCGTCAGTGAAATCGATCCAAACCTTGTCGCCTCGCTTGATCTTCAGCAACTCCGCTGCCGATCTATTCTCAGCCGAGATCTCCAGAAAACCTGCGCTGCCCCAGATCGCGAACGGCTTGTTTCCGCCGCGCGTATTTTCGCCATAAAAACGTCTGAACGAATCGATGCGCTTACGTCCCACCCTCAACTGTGTTACCGAGCCAATCTCTTCAGCGTGGATGTCGGAGGGCGTAAGGTTAGTAATACAGTTGCCGAAGCGATCAATTTGAATTATTCGTCCTTCAATTCCGTCACCTAACTTCTTTGGTTTCAGCGAAGGCAACGTCGCCCATTCTTTAATTCTCTTCCCCAGGATCTCTGGTTTGGTCCCATTTGAAAGCGCGGCAGCGACCGGGGCAAACACGTCGCGTCCATGAAAAGTTTGAGTTAACGGCCGGCGAAAATAGTCTGTATTCGTTAACTCATACACGATTGCGTCATCTTTCATGACGTAACTAAAGAGTCCATTATCCGGCCCGACAAAGAACTGATCGCCTGACTCAATCATCAATGGCTTTCGAGATGAACCTACGCCGGGGTCGACAACGGCCAGGTGAATGGTGCCCGCAGGAAATGAGCCGGCAACTGCAAATATTGTGAAGGCAGCGGCTTCTATATCGTGTTCCGGAATTTCGTGAGTGATGTCGACAATACGAGCCTCCGGGTTCACGGCGAGAATCACACCCTTAACAGCCCCCACAAAATAATCTTTGAGACCGAAGTCGGTAAGCAGAGTTATGACCCGAGACGCCAAAACAGAAACACGGCGAGCAGGTGTCTTACCCACTCGCCGTGTTGCCGCGTTTCCGCGTGTCTTCTTCACTGGCAATCTTTACTGGATACGCGTGTCAGTTGCTGTGCGAATCCGTAGCAGTTGTCCCTGAGGTAAACGCAGATCTTTTCCCCGCTGGGTGAGAACACCGGCCGTACCAATCGACCCGCCAATCGCTGCGCCGATGGCCGCGCCCTTCCCACCACCTGCTATCGCTCCGATGATGGCGCCGATGCCGGTGCTAGCTCCCACTTTGGCAACGTCGTCCTTCGTGGTGCCTTTGCCTCGCACACCGCCCTCGTTATCCACCTCGCCCGCCTCGTCGGAATGACCCGTGTTCATAACTTCGATCACTTGTGCTCGTAGACTCGAGGTGCGACCGTCAGGCGTCCTGATGCTTTCGAAAGCGAGCTGTAGCTCCGCTGAACCAGAAACTTTTCCAGCGCGCTTAACTCGAATGACCCGTCCCTGCACAGTCGAGCCGCTTAACTCGCGAGGTTCAAGCACGCGAGCTTCAAAGCGATCACCTTGTTGGGTAGCATCGGTTGAAAGGCTGTTCTGCAGTTCCACCAGAAGCACTGATTCGCGGGGCAGCGAAACCGAACCCACAGTCTGCACCGAAGAGACTCCACTCGTGGCATCAACGCTCGAGTTGTCAACGCTCGTATTGTTATCAACCGTGGTTGACCCTGCGTCTCCGGTTGTGCGTCTGGCTAGTCCTGTTGGTATTGAAGAGTTAAATGGCTGGCGATCATAACCGGCTGAATAACCCGACTCGAACCCCTGCTGGTAACCATCACGGTAATCTTCAATTGTTCCCCACGCCTGGTTGTAGTTGCGGTTAGCCTGCTGAAACTCATCGTTATTCTGATGGTTGCGAGCAGCGCCGGCTGAAACGTCTCTATAACCCGCGTTGTATCCATCTGAATAACCCGTGCGATAGCCGCGTTCGAGGGAGGTTGACTGGCCCTGCGGATTCGCGGCTTGCATTGTGATTGTCGCCCACGAGGTCATTGCTACTGCCGCAAGCATGACCAGCGGAATTCGTAGATATCTCATTTGTTGTTCCTTCCAAAGGTTTACGGACGCGTTCGCGACCGTAGGGGTCCTGGGAGAGCCAACCTTGTGCGAAACGGATGCTATCACTCAACTTAACAGTGAACAATAGGCAATAAAACCAGCGGTTTCGGGGCCGCCGGCCGATGTCCTTGACCACCCCTAAAGCGCGCCATACACTCGCTATCGAACCATAGTTCGGGCCCAAAAGGTGCCACAGGGTCGTGCAAATGGCTCGCCCTAAGATGCGAGTTTTGGTCGACTGGTTGTGAAACCAGACTTCGTATGACAGACAACCGCCGAATTTATCTCGACCACAGCGCCACAACGCCCGTTGATCGGAGGGTCGTGGAAGCTATGTTGCCCTATCTCACCGAGAAGTTTGGCAACGCGTCGAGCGTCCATCTATTCGGTCAGGAGGCGCGCTCGGCCGTGGACAGAGCGCGCCGAGACTTGGCTGCGCTGATCGGATCACGAGCCAACGAGATCGTTTTTGTGTCCGGAGGAACCGAAGCCAACAACCTCGCTATTCAGGGTGTTTGTGAGGCCGCCGTTAATCACGGACGTCACATTATTACTTCCACGATTGAGCATCCATCCGTTCGTGGCGTTTGTGATTCTCTGGAGAAGAACGGTTGGGAAGTCACCCGACTGCCTGCATATGACGATGGCTTGGTTCGTGTCTTGGATGTCGAACAAGCGCTGCGCCCGGACACCGTTCTGATCTCGGTAATGCTGGCTAACAATGAGGTGGGTACGATTCAGCCGATTGAAGAGATTGGTAGTTTGGTCAAGGCTGCGCGTGAACGTGGTCAACGGCATCTTCGGTTCCATACAGATGCTGTACAGGCCGCGGGTCGAATTTCGATCGACGTTGAAAAGTTGGGAGTTGATCTGCTTTCGTTGTCTGCTCACAAGCTTTACGCGCCCAAGGGAACCGGCGCGCTGTTCGTGCGCAGCGGCACACGGCTGACTCCCCAGAATATTGGCGGACACCAGGAGCGTGAGCGTCGTGCCGGAACTGAGTCTGTCCCGGGCATCGTAGCTTTTGGGACGGCGGCAAAGCTGGCCGTGACAGAAATGACCGCGCGTTCGCAGCATGACGAACATCTGCGCGACATATTCGAAGCGCGTGTCGCAGACAAAATCAACGACATCGTGTGGAACGGTTCGCGCGAGCGGCGACTTCCTCACTTGTCGAACATCTCCTTTCGTTTCATAGAAGGCGAAGGCTTGCTGATCAACCTTGATCTGCACGGCATCGCGGTATCGACAGGTTCAGCGTGTTCCTCAGGGACACTAGAACCCTCGCCGGTGATTCTCGCCTTAGGACGCAGCGTTGAACTGGCTCGCGGTTCGATTCGATTCAGCTTCGGCAAAGACAACACGGAAGCAGACGTTGCACGCGTGCTCGAAGTTTTGCCACCGGCAGTAGAAAGATTGCGTCGGCTATCTCCACTGAACAAATCCGAAACTTTGCAGACAGCAACCGCTGATTGAAATCTCGTGGCTTACTCGCCAACGCTTAAGGACCACATCGCAAATCCACGCAACGCCGGAGAACTAGCTGACGCTAATGCGATCGGGGAAGGCACCAACCCGGTTTGCGGGGATCGCTTGAAACTGTTTCTTCGGATTAATAGAGACCGGGTGGAAGCGTCGGGCTTTCTCGCCTATGGTTGCCCCCCAACACTCGCGTGTGGTTCAGCTCTGACTGAGTTGATCTCAGGCAAAACTGTTGGCGAGATCAAAGAGATTTCACGCAAAGATTTGGTAGATGCTGTGGGAGGATTACCTTCGAGGAAACAGCACGCAGCAGCGTTAGCAATTGAAACGCTTCGTCAGGCGATCGAATCAGCCTGCAGTGATCTCCTGGAATGACTGTTCGTGTGTTTCGCGTAATTCGTGGATCGTGTTGATCACTCGATTAAAGCTATCCACGAAATACACGAACCACACGAAACTAACTATCCACCGGGTGGGTTCGTGGTTCGCGGACGCGTTGGTAGTGACGGCGCCGATGGCCGATGGTATTCCGGCCCGCAGTACCTGGTTGGTTCAGTTCCAAGAACAAACGTCCTGGTCCGCACCACCGGGCAACTCTCAACCGCAATCAATCCGGTCGAGGGATCAATATCGAGCGTGATTGTTCCCTCTAAACGCCCGGACTCAGTCCGCGGCGGCCGGCGTGGTGAAGGCGATGGCGAGATGTCCGGTAGCGGCGCCGGAACATATTCAAACTCAGGGGACGGCAATTCTTCGGCCTCCGGGCTCGGCACCTCTTCCGCAGGTAAAGTCAAATTACTGGTGGGCGATGTACCGTTGACGAAGAGCTCGATCCGTTTCTCCGGATCGTCATCTGATGCCGGGGCGCCTGTGCGCGGATTGATGGCTACTTGCTCAATTCCTGCAGGCATTTCCCAGTCACCCTGCCACTCAGGATGTTCGGCCAAGGCGGTGCTCATGAAGTCTGCCCAGATCGGCAATGCAGAATTTGCGCCGGTTAAACCAAGCTGCGAACCATCATCAAATCCAACCCAAACCACACAGACAAGGTTCGGTGTGTAACCGGCGAACCATCCGTCACGGGAGGTTCCTGTCTTCCCTGCTACGTTACCTTTGAAACCACGCGCCCTGACTTTTGCTGCCGTACCACGATTAACCACATCTTTCATAAACGATGTCATTACGTAGGCGACGTCCGGGCGCATCACGTCGTTCTTCTCGGGCGTCGGCGCGGCAATGGTGACTCCGCTTCCGGTCGTAATTCGATTGATAGCTACTGGCGAGGTTCGCGTTCCCAAGGTGGCGAATGACGTATAAGCAGACGCGACTTGTAATGGCGTTGCTTCGCTCGTGCCGAGCGCCATCGCTGGATACGCACGAGCCGGTCGCGGCAATCCAGCTCTTGAAGCCAGGCTCATCACCCGGCCAATGGTGACCTCCATCGCGACATCAACAGTCACCACATTCAAGCTATGGACCATCGCGTCACGCAATGTCACTGGCGCATTTCTATAACTATCGCCGAAGTTTCCGGGAGAATATTCCTGATTATCAAAAGTGAAGGTCTTCGGCTCATCCATGTAAGTGGTGGCGGCCGTGATTACGCGGGGTACCGGATCGTATGCCGTGTTCAAAGCGGTGGCGTAAACGAAGGGCTTGAATACTGAACCGGGTTGACGATTCGCGTCGGCAGCTCGATTAAGTTGACTCTTTGAGTAGTCGCGGCCACCAACCATTGCTACGATCTCGCCGGTTTTCGCATTCATTGCCACCAGCGCGGCCTGCAGTGTCCCCGCCGGGAACCTCTTGGCCTGAATCTTATCGAGTGACGCCAGTTGTTTTGTCAGTGCAGCGTATGCAGCTCGCTGGAGGTCGAGATCAATCGTTGTATAGATTCGCAGATGTTCAGTCACGCCGGCGCCGGCAACAATGTCGCCCAATTGGCTCTGAACGTAGTCGGCAAAGTAGGGCGCGTCAGAAACGTCAATGCGATTTCTGGTTGAAGTTACCTGGAGCGGCGCCTCTTTCGCCTTCGCGGCTTCGTCGGCACTGATCGCACCCGTCTCGGCCATGTTGTCGAGAACCTGGTTGCGGCGGGCGGTAGCCGTATTGGTGTCGTGATATGGATTGTAACGATTCGGGCTGCGAATGATGCCGGCCAGGAAAGCTGCCTCGGGCACCGTGAGGTTAGTCACATCCTTATTGAAGTAAGCTTCCGCCGCTTCACCAAAGCCATGAATTGAAAATCCGGCTTGCTGCCCGAGATATACCTGATTGCAATACAGCGCAAAAATTTCTTCTTTGGTAAGGCGCGTCTCCAGAATGATAGACATGTACGCCTCAGCGACCTTGCGCTGTAGAGTCTTCTCTGGTGACAGGAGCAGGTTCTTGACCAGCTGCTGGGTAATACTTGATCCACCTTGCCGTGCAATCGGTGAGTTTGGATCGCTGTCATAACGCCTGATCAGCGCGCGAATAATCCCGCGGATGTTTACGCCGTAATGTTCAAAGAAGGAACGATCTTCAGTAACCGTAATTGCTTTCAACAAGTGAGGCGGAATGTCATTGAAGCCGATTACTTTTCTCTTCGACCGATCTCGCCCGGTAACTGAGCTGATCAACTCAGGCTCCAGCCATGCGCGCTCAAGTCGCGCATTCGTATCTAACTCGGCGAGCGAACTGATCGAACGCAGGTTGCGCGCAAAGTGAACTCGTATACGTTGAAACTGCCGTCGGCCATCGACGACGGTGTGATCGCTTGGCTCGACATCAACAATCGCATCGCTGACGTAAAAACGTCCGCGCGCGGAGTCCGCTTGTTGCGACTTTTCGACGTAGCCCGCGCGCTTTAGAAATGCCAGCAGCTCTTCCTGTGAAAAGGGCTGCCCCGGACGCAGTTGTTTTGGCGCCGAATAGATTCCGGCTGAACGCGTAAAGACTTCGCCGGCCAACAGCGTGTCGATGCGATTTGAAAATACAGTCCAGTAATAAACCAGCACCACGAGGACGACCGCCGTGACAATGCCGACAGGTATGAGCACTTTCGGACTCGTCAGAATGCTAAACAGTCTCCTGCGAAAACTCGTCGGGGGCTCTGCGTAAGCCACGACGCGCCCTTCTCTCCCGTGTCGCTTCACTTTGGTTTGATCGTTTTGGGGTAGGTTTTTTGGCGGCATCCTTGCGATTTAGATGCTAAACCCTGTAGTTCAAGGTGTCCACCGTATTAGCCACAGTTGCTTCGTGTTATTCCTGTGTTTCGTGTTATTCCTGGATCGTTCTATGCGGCTTAAAAAACGGATCCACGAATTACACCAAAACATACGAATACACGAAACGTGTTGAACTTGGCTGTTCTTAAAACTGGGACACCACCTGTTGTTCAGCTCCTGTTTGACACTGTCCGGCGGTTTCGTTAACGTCCAAATCCGAACAGCAGAGTCTTCTTCTGAAACCTTGAATCACCATTTTTCCGCTCGCACACCAGAACAGGAGATTACCAGTCACCTATGCGGATCCTTGTAACCGGCGGGAGCGGTTATCTCGGCACCCATGTTTGCCGGTTCTTCGAAGCTGACGATTTCTCGCGTCGCTCCGGTCACGATATCCTCGATCCCGAAGACGTAAAGTCCGTTGCAAACTACGACGCGGTAATTCATCTGGCGGCACACCTCGACAAAGACCCGGAAGCGGCAGATCTCTGTTTTCAAACGAATGTCGAGGGCACTGCTAATGTCATCAGGCATATGACGCCTAACAGTGTCTTCATCTACGCTTCGACCAAGGATGTTTATGGCGCCAATGCGGAACAGTTTCAGCAAGTGCCGGAAACCTGTCCTACGTTATACACCGGGCAAACTGCACTGGAGTGGTCTAAGTTAATTGGTGAACGCTATTTGGAATACTACGCGCGCGAACGAAATGTACGCGTTTGTATTTTCCGTATGTCGAGCGTTTATGCCAGACCGTCAGACGGCAACGAGAATGGCTTCGTGACGCACTATGTGGAATCAGTGAAGCATGGTTGGCCCATCCGGCTCCCGTTTAGTGGATTACCAACTCGAGACATACTTCACGTCGATGATTTTGCGCGAGCATGCCAGGCCTTCATTGACTCATCCCAGGTTTACGGTTTGTACAACTTAGGTGGTGGCATTAGAAACGCGGTGACATTGCGGGAGCTCGCAAATATCGTGGGCCGCCTAATTGAGCTCGAGCCGGTTATCGTGGACCATGGTGACATACCGGACCCGGTACCACTCAACTACGTGTCTGATTTGACCCGGATACGCGAGCAGCTAGGATGGCAACCCACTATTGGGGTTAAGGAAGGGTTGCGGAGCTTGCTTTGAAGAGAACCATTTACCATTTGTCATTTCTCATTTGTCATTTGTCATTGGAGCTACGCTGAATATTATTTTTACGCAGATGGTTGGGATCGACAAATCAAAAATCCAGCGAATCATCGTGCGCGGCACAAACTGGGTGGGTGACGCGGTGATGACAGTGCCCGCGCTTCGTGCGTTGCGTGGTCTATTTCCCACCGCGCACATCACGCTCGCCACACGAGGTTGGGCACAGGGACTGTTTGCTGATGCCGACTTCATCGACGATATACAAGTGCACGAAGGCACCGGCTTGCGTTCGGTAGTCAAGCAGGTTCGCGTGTGGCAAAAACGTGATTTCGATCTGGCAGTGTTATTTCCTAACTCTCTTGAATCTGCTTTAGTCGCTGCCCTGTCGCGTGTCCCCGTTCGCATCGGTTACGCCACTGAAGGCAGGCAGCGTCTGCTTACACATCCCCTGCAACTGCCGGAATGGCGCAGCTCGCGACATGAAATCTACTATTACCTGAATATCGTCGAGCAGTTGGCAGATATTAGTAGTGGAGAATTGAAACCAGACGGTGCGCTATCTGTAAGTGAAGCTCGTAAGGCTGAAGCGCGCGAGTTGCTGCGAAGTCACGGCGTTTTAGGAGAACGTAGGGTAATTGCACTGTGTCCCGGGTCAATCAACAGCAGAGCGAAGCGTTGGCCGGCTGAGCGTTACGCCGCATTAGGCGATCGCTTGATGGCTGACCTGGATGCGGACGTTGTTTTGATCGGTTCGGAAGCGGAAATAGAAGTATCGTCACAAGTCAGCCAGGCCATGCGTCGTAAACCAATCGTCCTGACGGGCAAAACAAACCTGACCCAACTGGTCGGAGTTTTGAGTGTAGTTGACCTGTTAGTAACCAATGACACCGGGCCTGCCCACATTGCATCAGCACTGGGCCGGCCGACACTGGTAATCTTCGGGCCAACTAATCCGCTCACGACAAGTCCGTATTCCGATAGTGGTCAGATCATGCGGGTTCCGCCGGACTGCGCGCCGTGTATGTTGCGTGATTGTCCGATCGACCACCGGTGCATGACAGCAATTACGCCTGACGATGTATTTCAGCGGTCGACGCTGATGCTCAACGCGCAACCATCGTTTTCGAGTGTCTAAAGATGAATCGAGCTGTTTTTATCGATCGCGACGGAACGCTTTCGGAGGAGGTGGGTTACATCAACCATCCGGAGCGCTTTCGTTTGTTTCCATACGCGGGGGAGGCCATCAAGCATTTAAATGAAAATGGATGGCTCGCAATCGTGACTACCAACCAGGCCGGTGTAGCCCGCGGATATTTTTCTGAAGAGATGATCGAGACAGTTCATAAAAGCATGAAAGATAAACTGGCGATCGACGGTGCCCGGTTGGATGCGATTTACTATTGCGCCCATCATCCGTCGGTCGGCGAACCCCCTTACCGCTTCGACTGTGATTGCCGTAAACCGAAACCGGGATTGATTACGCGGGCGGCGACCGATTTTGATGTTGATCTAAAGAACAGTTGGATGGTCGGTGACCGCTACAGCGACATTCAAATGGCGCGGAATGCAGGAGTGAAGTCGGCATTCGTCTTGAGCGGCTATGGGCGTGGTGAGTGGGAGCACCAACGCCAATCGTGGACTGAACAGCCCGACATGGTCGCCGAAAATTTGTTGCAAGTTGTGTTGAATATTGTCGGGGAGTCTAAGTCTTGACAGTTGATCGAACACTGCTACAGGAACGTTTGTTGAATATCGTCAAACGCTTTCCACAACGTCGCATGCTGGTAGTGGGCGACGCGATAGCTGACCAGTTTGTGTACGGCGCGATCAGTCGCGTGTCTCGAGAGGCGCCCGTTTTCATATTGCGTCACGAGCATACGGAGACCGTACCGGGCGGGGCAGCAAACTGCGCGGTGAATCTGGCATCGTTAGGCGCGAGTGTTTCGCTCGTGAGCGTCGCCGGAAAAGACGAAGCAGGTAAGGCGCTGATAGAACGACTTAATACCGCCGGAGTTGACTGTAGTGGAGTCGTCATAGCAGACGATGTACGAACTACCACGAAGGTGAGAATCCTCGCCGGCCAGGTTCATTCAACCCGGCAACAGGTAATCAGGTTGGATTACGACAATGACGTGCTTAACACACAGTCGTTGCGCACCCAGCTGCAGGACCGCGTGCGCGATCATGTACGTGACGCCGACGCCATCATTGTTTCGGACTACAACTACGGCGTGGCCGACACGACCATGATTTCGCTCGTGCGAGAAGCGGCCTCGCGCCGGAAAATTCCGTTGTTGGCCGACTCGCGGTTCAAACTGTCGGAGTTTGCATCGTTCACATCAGCCACGCCTAACGAGGACGAAGTGGAACAGCTACTTGCAAAACAGCTGGCGACGACGGCTGATCTGGAAACCGCCGGCACTGATTTGCGGGACCGATTGGGATTCCGCGCGTTGCTCGTGACGCGCGGCGGCCACGGCATGACCCTGCTGGAAGACGGAGTCGATGCGCTTCACATCGAGGCGGTTGGTTCGTCAGAGCCGGTTGACGTGACCGGCGCCGGGGACACAGTAATGGCTACGTACGCACTCGCCCTGGCGTCGGAAGCATCGTTTCCCGATGCCGCGCGGCTCGCGAATTACGCCGGCGGTATCGTCGTCATGAAACGCGGCACGGCCTCGGTGACACGTGAAGAATTGGAAAGCTCGTTGGTGGGTTCAGAGGAATGAACGATCAGCGGATTGTCGACCGTAGAACGCTAATTGATCGAGTGCATGACGCACGAGATCGCGGCTTATCAGTGGTTCTCGCAAACGGCTGCTTCGATGTTTTGCACGCGGGGCATGTGAGGTACCTGGAGGCAGCCAAGTCCATTGGAGACCTCCTGGTCGTCGCCATCAATTCGGACGAACAGGTTGTGACGCTGAAAGGAGAGGGTCGTCCCCTCCTGCCCGAGGCCGAACGAGCGGAAATAGTCGCAGCACTGACCGCTGTTGATTTGGTGACCATATTTAATGAGCCGACGGTCACGGAGTTGTTGCTGGCCATCAAACCTGACGTTCACGCGAAAGGCACCGACTACACCGAGGACACGGTACCAGAACGCCATGTGGTACGATCTTTCGGCGGCCGAACAGCTATCGTGGGTGACCCAAAGGATCATTCGACTTCCGAAATGATCAGACGAGTCAAGTAGGACAGGCATTCCTGCCTGTCCATGTTTGTTTCGAATATGGGACAGACAGGAATGTCTGGCCTACACTAATGCGTATTCTGATCGTAAATGCGTATTCTGATCGTAAAACTTGGAAGCATTGGCGACGTCATCCATACCCTTCCCTCCCTTGCAGCGCTGAGGGAGGCAATGCCGAAGGCGGAAGTCTCCTGGGTCGTCGAACGTCGTTCTTCTGAAATTTTAAGAGACAACCCGTTTTTAGATCGCCTCATCGAAGTCGACACGAAGGCCCTGAGGCGCGGGTTGATGTCTGGGGAGACGCTGCGGGCACCGCGCCAGCAGTTACGTCGGCTTCGCGCCTCGGCCTTCGATTTAGCTATAGACTTTCAGGGACTTCTCAAGTCCGCATCCATCGCGCGCCTTTCCGGCGCGCGTCGTGTTTTAGGGTTCTCGCGAGACGCGCTTCGGGAGCCGGCGAGCCGGATGCTATTGTCCAAGTCAATCCCAGTTCCCTCAAAAACCCACGTAATTCGTAAGAATTTGGCTTTATTAAAGGGCAGCCTGGGCATTCCCATTCCGGAAGATGCCAAAGATTTTGCATTCCCGATTTCCACCTCCGAGGAACATAAACAGGAAGCGGCGAGCGCGACTGGCGGCATGGGCGGGAGGTACGTCATTCTCAATCCGGCGGGAGGTTGGCCTACGAAATTATGGAGCGCCGAACGATTCGGTGAACTCTCAGACCATCTCTGGTCTCACTTCGGACTGCACTCGTTAGTTAGCGTTGGGCCAGGTGAGCGTGACCTGGCAGAAAAAGTCTTAGCGTCGAGCCGCTCGGGAAAAATTCAGGTCGTCACGCCATCGTTGAAAGGGTTCTATGAAATCGCAAAAGGTGCTCAGTTGTACGTCGGCGGCGACACCGGTCCAACCCATCTTGCGATTGCAGCGGGAACTCCCATTCTAGGATTGTTCGGCCCAACTGAATGGTGGCGCAACGGCAGCCCCAGGCCAGAGGATATTTGCGTGGAGCGAACAGACATTGGTTGCCGAACAGACTGCCACCGCCGGGCCTGTTCAAATTGGATCTGCATGGACATTGAAGTAGATAGAGTTTTTCAAGCCGCCACTCGCCGGCTACAACTCGCTGAAAAATTAACACCGGCTTATACGTAAACTCGGATCTGACGCCAAAGTTTTGAAGGGCAAACTATGAACGAAGTATCCGCTCCAACAGAACCATCTGAACAGCGAGTGCGACGAGGCGGCACTTGGTTGCAGCGCTGGCGGGTTCCGCTGGGTTTTTTGTGCGCGATCCTTTTCATGGTTTTCGCACAACCACGTCCAACCACGCTCGCCGTGGGCGCAGTCGTGTCTATTCTGGGTTTGGGCGTGCGCGCGTGGGCCTCCGGACATATCAGAAAGAATTCAGCTCTGGCGACCTCCGGCCCCTACGCTTTCACTCGCAACCCTCTTTACCTGGGAAGCTTCTTACTGGGAGTCGGTTTCACCATAGCGTCAGGTTTCTGGCCCCTTGGAATCCTGTTCGCTTTGTTGTTCCTTGGCATCTATTTTCCGGTAATGCGCGTCGAATCCGCGACGCTGGCCGAGTTGTTTGGAAAAGAGTTTGAAGACTACGCTCGTCAGGTACCTCTATTCTTTCCCCGCATTACGCCGTATCGCAACGGTGATTCTGCCAACAGATTCGACAGCAGTCTTTATATGCGATATCGCGAGTATCGCGCCGCCCTGGGACTTGTCATCGCCTGGGCGCTGTTGGCTTTCAAGGCTTATTACTTCAGATGAAATCTTTTGCATCACGCACCGCGGTTGCCCTGCTGGTTGTTCTATCCGTACTGCCCGGAACTAATCTGATTTCCGGTCAGACGTCTCGGTCTACGCAACGCGCACGTTCATTCGAGCTGGGCGAAGAACTCGTTTACTCCGCCGAGCTTTCAAGATCGCTGCTTCGCAGCATTGACGTGGCGGAATTTCGCTTCACGTCGAACAAAGAAAGGCTGCCGTCCAACACCAACCGCGAAGTTACTCATTCGTTGAAGCTTACCGGCGACGTTCGAAGTCGAGGCCTTTTCACAAGACTCTTCAATCTCCATTTCAGAGAGCGGATTGAGTCCATAGTCGATCCGGCGTCTTTCACAGTTCAAAAGACCAACCGCGTTGACGAGCATGGCAAGCGCACCAGGATCAGTGAGGCCGTTTACAACCACGCAAAGGGCACCGTGTCGTGGACGGAGCGCGATCCTAACAATCCCAACAGTGAACCGCGGGTAGTTCAAAACCCCTTCATCGGAAAGGTCCAGGACGTAGTTTCGGCCATCTACTACTTACGCACGCAACCACTCGAAGTAGGCAAGACTTTTGAGGTAACCATCAGTAATTCGGGGCGCGTCTATCAAGTGCCCATTCAGGTTGTGGCGAAGCGTAAGATGAAGACCGTGCTCGGCCGCGTTGAGACGTTTCAGGTGGACCCGCAAGTGTTTGGAGACGATCGACTCATTCGCGGTAAAGGACAGTTTTCCATCTGGCTGGTGAACGATGCGAAGCGGATACCTGCCAAGGCACGCATTAAAACTGAATACGGCACGTTTGATATCACTCTGAAGAAAGTCATACATAATCAAACGCTGTTAGCCCAAAGCTCCGACCCTTCTTAGCCCAATCCAAATTGTTCATCTATCATCTCCACATTCTGAATAGTGGAAGTAACGTCGTGCACAATGGATTCGAATGAACCGTTGATTCTGGGCCATCGCGGCGCCTCAGCCGTCGCGCCTGAAAACACGCTGGCCGCTTTCTCGCAGGCTATTCACGAAGGCGCAGAGGGAATTGAATTTGACGTACGCCTCTCAAGTGATGGCGTGGCGGTTGTCATTCATGACGATACGCTGAATCGCACCGGGTTGGTCTTAGGCGCAGTCAGTGCGCTAACGGCCGCCCAACTCCAACAGACTGATGTTGGAAGTTGGTTTGCTACGAGGTTTGCTAAAGAAACAATTCCCAGTCTTGCCGCCGTGTTTAATCTTTTTGCTTCAAACAACGCCGTACTTTATGTGGAGATGAAATGTGCTGAGCTGGAAGCGCCCGCTTTAGCAAAGGCGGTAGTGCGACAAATTGAAGAGCACAAGATACGTGAGCGTGTTGTAGTTGAAAGCTTTGCGCTCTCCGCCATTGCCGAAGTCAAAAGGATTAATCCTCGCGTGCGCACAGCAGCACTCTTCGAGCCAAGACTCTCTAAGCCGTTAACAACTCTCCGCGTTCAGACAATTTTGAAACTCGCTCGGCAGCACCACGCTGACGAGATCGCTCTTCATCACACGCTCGCTCGCACAAAGGCAGTTCAGGCTGCTAAAGATGACGGGTTCGAAGTAGTGGTGTGGACTGTTGATGACGAAACGTGGATCGAGCGTGCCCGTACCAGCGGGATAAAAGCCCTGATCTCGAATAATCCCCGTGTGATGGTGGAAGCGCGGAACGGGCACCCTCAAATTAGGCCCAGATGACAGCAACGGTCCGCATCTGTAT
The DNA here is from genome assembly GCA_035273385.1 of Pyrinomonadaceae bacterium. Lineage (GTDB taxonomy): Bacteria > Acidobacteriota > Blastocatellia > Pyrinomonadales > Pyrinomonadaceae > PSRF01. Next base: position 303,934 of record DATEPE010000002.1, read on the forward strand.
TATTCGCAGCACACTTTTCGATTGGAGACTAGATTGATGCCAGTTAGAACCGACGCCGAGATCCGCGAGCCAAAGGGCAAATTGGGAGTTTTGCTCGTAGGCCTCGGCGCTGTCAGCACCACTTTCATTGCAGGGGTGGAAGCGGTCAAGAAAGGAATTGGAAAGCCGGTCGGCAGTTTGACCCAGATGGGTACTATCCGTCTCGGTAAACGCACCGACAATCGTGTTCCCCTGATCAAAGAGTTCGTACCTTTGGCGCGACTTGAGGATCTCGTATTTGGCGCGTGGGACATTTTTGAAGATTCAGCGTATGAGGCCGCGATGCACGCAGGCGTCCTCGAAAAGGATCTGCTGGCGCAACTAAAGCCGGCGTTGCAGAAGATCAAACCGATGAAGGCCGTGTTTGATCAAAACTACGTAAAGCGGCTCACCGGCACTAACGTCAAGACCGGCGCCAACAAATTCAAACTGGCCGAACAGCTTATCGATGAGATTGCTCAATGGAAAAAGAAGAACCGCTGCGATCGCGTGGTAATGATTTGGGCGGCATCAACTGAAATATTCCTCAAGCAACATCCCGTTCATAAAACGTTGGAATCTTTCGAAAAGGCGATGCGCGAAAATCATAAGTCGATCGCGCCTTCGATGATTTACGCCTACGCCGCTTTGAAATCGGGAATACCGTTCGCGAACGGTGCTCCCAATCTCACCGTTGACATTCCAGCGCTGCAAAAGTTGGCTGAACAAAACAACCTGGCCATTTGCGGCAAAGACTTCAAGACGGGGCAGACCTTGATGAAGACGATCCTGGCGCCCGGCTTGAAGGCCCGCATGTTAGGTTTGCACGGTTGGTATTCCACAAACATTCTGGGCAACCGCGACGGCGAAGTGCTTGACGATCCTGAATCGTTCAAGACCAAAGAAGAATCCAAGTTGTCCGTTCTCGAATACATTCTGCAGCCCGAAGTCTATCCGGATCTCTACACTGACTTTTCACACGTAGTCAGAATTAACTACTACCCGCCCCGTGGTGACAATAAAGAAGGCTGGGACAATATCGATATCTTTGGTTGGCTCGGTTATCCAATGCAGATCAAGATCGATTTCCTTTGCCGCGATTCAATCCTGGCAGCGCCTATCGTTTTGGATCTTGCGTTGTTTTTGGATCTCGCACAGCGCGCCGGTATGAAGGGAATCCAGGAGTGGCTCTCCTTTTATTTCAAGTCGCCGCAAACCGCTCCGGGACTTTATCCCGAGCACGATGTTTTCATTCAATTGATGAAACTCAAGAACACGTTGCGGTATCTAAAAGGCGAAGACTTGATCACTCATCTTGGCCTCGAGTACTACGACTAACAGACAAAATCTGCTAAAAAAGCGGCCGCTCTGTGGCTGCATCTTTTCGTTGAGTTCTGCGTGAAAAGGTGCAACTAAGCGGCCGTTCTTCGTTTGTCTCGTTGACCGGAAACATTTATTGGCACGCGTTGTCTGACATGAATTGTCACGGTCAAAACGGCATAGAATTTTTTAACCGAACAATCTAAGCCTCCCTTCCCCAATATTTTGTGATGACATTTCCGCCCGTGTCGTATATATAGCATCGGCAATGTTCAGCAGTCAGATGCGCATCCTCGAATTATTGCAACCGGAGATGCGTGGAGACGCATCAATGTGGATAGCGGATCGTTCCTTGCATCGTAGAAGGCAGGCCAATGTCGGCCGCGCCAGAACAAGAGAGAAGAAAGCTCTTGTGATGTGGGGAGAACAAGATGATTACAGAGATGGAGATCAAAAAACTAAACGAAACCATGGGCACAGTCTTCCTGGATCCTGATCAGAAGAGCGCTCCGGCGCAGGACTTTGAAGAGCGGCTGTCGGCTCGCATCGTCGGTCAGGAGCGCGCGGTACGGCGCATGAGCGGCCTTTATCAAATTTTTCTCGCCGGCATGAATCCGCCTAATCGGCCGATCGGCACGATGTTGTTCCTGGGTCCGACGGGTTCGGGAAAAACACGAGTGATTGAGGCAGCGGCCGAAGTTTTATTTGGCGATCCTAACGCGGTCGTAAAAATCGACTGCGCTGAGTTTCAGCATTCACATGAAATTGCGAAGCTGATCGGCTCGCCCCCGGGATACCTGGGTCACCGTGAGACTTCGCCGATGCTGACTCAGGAAAATCTCGATCGGATGCACACCGACGACCTTAAGCTGTCGCTGATACTGTTCGACGAGATTGAAAAAGCTTCCGATAGTCTGTGGCAGTTACTGTTGGGCATCCTGGACAAAGCGACGTTAACGCTTGGCGACAACCGTCGCGTCGATTTCTCGAAGTGCATGGTTATTCTTACGTCTAACCTAGGCGCTCGCGAGATGTCGGAGTTGATCTCAGGTGGTATCGGCTTCGCTCCCGGCAAGGGCGCGAAGAATCCGAATGACACCGAAGTGGATCAGAAAATCTATCGCACGGCTGTGGAAGCTGCGCGACGGAAATTCTCTCCGGAATTCATGAACCGGATCGATAAGGTAGTAGTGTTCCGCTCCTTGAAGGAACATCACCTGCGGCAGATTCTCGACCTCGAATTGCAGGCCGTCCAGGATCGGATCATGCAGTCGGCCGGAACCAAGTTTGTTTTCCAATGTTCTGAAGCGGCGAAAGACACGCTGTTGAAGGAAGGACTGGATTTCAAATACGGTGCTCGCCACCTCAAACGATCGGTAGAGCGCTTTCTCGTTTATCCGTTGTCTAACCTGGTGGCGACGGGACAGATCGGACTCGGAGATTTGGTGCACGTAGATCTGGACGAGTACACGCACAAGCTGATCTTCTCGAAGAGCTCGGGCGGCGCGTTGATCCACGACATGCCACCAGCCAAGGAAGAGCCGGAAGAAATAGAATCGCTCTCGGGTGGTGTGGGCCTGCCAATTCCGCAAGCCACAAAAGCGGCGAAGAAAGGCCAAAGCCGCGGAGACAAGCCGGAAAGCTAATCAAGAGCTTTTGAGACAAACCAAAAACGCCGTCCGGGCAAACTGGACGGCGTTTTCTTTTTCCTTGTCGAAGTCCTATCGCGACGCCCGCAAAATCGTCTTGATAGCAACGTCCGCGGCAGAAGCAAGATGCGGGTCGCGCGCCGACATGGCGTTGCGCAGCGCGGGCAGTGCGCTCTGATCTCCAATGCGCCCCAATGCTATCGCGGCTTCCCTTCTCACATCGTCTTCCGACTGTTCGTTTGTCAGCGCTGCAATAAGAGCAGGTACGCTGGCTCGAGTGCCGATCTGCCCAAGAGCTCGTGCAGCTGAACGTAGTACAAACGGATTCTGTTCCGGCTTTGCTTTCTGCTTCTTAATTTGTGCCGGCTGACCAGTCAGTACAGCGAGCAGCGGAATAACCGCGGCCTCGTTTCCGATAGCGCCCAAAGCGACAGCGGCAGCGCCCCTCACCTCGTCAACTTTATCGAATCGAAGAAGGTCAATTAACAAAGGAACTGCTGCATGACTCTTCGTCTTCCCGAGTGCATAAGCGGCTTCACGCCTGACCAATACATCCTTGTCATTCAACAATGGAAGCAGGCTCGCGGCGCTTTCGTCGGGCGGAAGAGATAAAACCGCGCCGATAGACGTGGCCCTAACCATCGACTCCGCGTCCTGTAATCCGGGCAGAACTGCCCGGGAGGCAGATGGATGTCGCATGGCTCCTAGTCTGCTGACTGCGTCGCGGCGTTCCTCGACATCTGCAGAACTCAACCGGGTTCGCTGCTGCTCTATTGCAAACTGCAAAGGTGTTAAGGAGCCTGAGCGATCCTGAGAAAGAGAGTCAACAACCGCACCAAGCGAAACAGCGACCAACAGGAACAATTTTCCAACACGAATTATCATCTGGAATTTATACCGTAACGCAAACTGTTAGTTTGCGCTTCTTGATTACTGCGCCCTTTTCATGAACACCACGCAAACTAACAGTTTGGGTTACAACTGCTAGTCAGAGGACGTGAACGATTGCATCGAGTCGACAATTAGCACTGCGATGGGCGGATAAACCAACAAGTCAGGAAGTAATAAGACCGAGGAGGTGTATGCGAGCAGGTTAGACTGAACGTCTACTACACCCCGCCGGAAAAAGATCGTGATGTCGTTGAAGAAGTCCTGCGCGTGCCAGCCGATAAGGAGTCCTACCCCCACACTCAAACCGTAACCAACCAGCAAAAACGTATACGCTGAAAACCGGGTAAACGGTTGTTCGGGTTTCTCATCGTCGCTCATGAGTGAGTTCTGAATAGATTTTGGCCGGTACGTGTAATGAGCGAAGTATTCGCGCAAACGGGTTGCCAGGTGCCAAACTCCAATAACAAAGAGCGTCAGAACTATCGCGCGACCCGGATAGCTAAGAGAGTCCCAAAGCGGCGGCCGAATCAATACGACGAAAAACGTCGAAAGGAATAAGGAGACTGTCGTAAACACGGCCCGCTGCCGTTCGCGAATCTCCTTACGATCGCGCTCGAGTACCTCGTCTACGACGCGATCCCACCTCGCCTGCACGTTCAGGTTCCGCGCTCGCTGCGCATGGGGATTGTTAGAACGAAGAATGGAGTAACCAGCGTTCGCGTTTGCTGAGAGTTTTTCGTCGTAGTAGGCCCGCTCCTGCGGATCCATCAAGACGTGGTAGGCCTTAGAAAGCAGCGCAAATTCTCGGGCCGCCTTTTCCGAACCAGGGTTAACATCCGGGTGACGCAGACGCGCGAGCTTCCGGTAGGCCGACTTAACTTCCGACGTTGTCGCGCCCTTTCTAATCCCTAGAATCTTGTAGTAATCGGTCACGCCTGAGGAATACCCCGGATAAATCTAAAAAGCGGCCCTGCCAACAATGTTCTCCCAAAATTATAGCATCGAGGCTATTTCAAAGGGACTCAGGTTTAGTTGTTTGGATTGCTTTTAGGGATGCAAGGTAAGGGGGCCAAAGGAGCGAGCGCGAAATACCTCGAGCGGCCGTCGAGGGGGGCGAGGACAATTTTTGTGAGAAAAGGACTCGCTCCTTTGGCTGTTGCCAAGTTCTTTTCAACTTTAGTGCCAAATACTCGTCTTGAAAAAATCTCAGCAAAAGCCATTGCAACTCGAAAACCAGCACCCCAAGTGTTTACCAACGAGGACAGCGCGCGTCTACAAATGAGGTAATTATCCCTTTGACGCAAGGCTGATATTCTGATAGACTGCGGGCATGGTTAGTTATTCGTCGTTTTGCTCGCATTCTGGGTCGTCAAACTGCCGGACTTCTTTCTTTAACTCGGCAGTTAGTTCCGAGCCAAACACGTATTCCAACGCCTCGTCGGTGGTCATATCAATGGGCTGCTTTTCCGGCTCCGGTTCCTTCTTCTTGTCTCTCATAGGAGTCTCCAATGCCACGTTCAGTTAATTATAACTCCGCTTACAACCTTATTGATTTATTCGAGAAGTTTGGCGACGAAGATCGATGCCGCTTGTATCTCGAAAAACTCCGCTGGCCGAAGGGCGTCCAGTGTGTTAGATGCCAGTCGCTAAAAATTTCGCGCATTAAGAAACGCAATCAATACCATTGCGATGCCTGTAACCACACCTTCTCAGTCAAAGCAGGAACAATCTTTCACGATTCCCACTTGTCCCTGGTTAAGTGGTTCATGGCTATCTTCATTATCTCAGAAGCTAAGAAGGGCGTCTCTGCGTTGCAACTTAAACGCACCCTCCATGTGACGTACAAAACAGCTTGGTACATGTGCCACCGTATCCGCGAGGCCGTTAAAGACGTTGACCATTGCGAACTGCTTTCCGGCATCGTTGAATGCGACGAAACCTACGTTGGCGGCAAAGCAAAGTTTATGCACGAAGATGTTAAGAAGCGCAGAGGTATCGGGGGCAAGGGCTATCAACGAACTGCTGGCAAAACAATGGTTATGGGCGCGATTCAACGTCGCGGAGACGTTCGCCTTAAAGTTGGACACGCGCCAAGCAAAGAAGAATTGCAAGCGTTTATCCGCGCCAAGATCGCAGATGAATGCACCTCGATTATGACGGACGAAAACAGAAGCTATGACGGAGTAGCAGACCACAACACGCGCCATGAGACGGTAGACCACTTCAAGAAAGAATGGGTGCGCGGAGACGTTCACACAAACACGCTGGAGAATGTTTGGAGTCTATTCAAGCGTTCAATCATCGGTTCCTATCATCAGCTCTCCGTCAAGCATATGGATCGTTATCTCGATGAGTTTGAATTCAGATTCAACAATCGCGGCAATCCTTACCTATTCCGCGATACCTTGCTGAACCTCTTAACCACTTCAAATATTGAGTACAAGCAACTCATCGGGAAGAAAGAGAAAGCCGCGTAATAAATAAAACGCAAAAACTTGACCTAAATTCTCTCAGGATCATACACTTCCAACATATTGGGGCTGGACACGGGTCAAGCAACAATATGTTTGACAAGGCGAAAGTGTTCTCGGCAGGTTCGCTAGACACGTAACTTGCCCATAAACCAAAAGGCGTCAGCCAAATTTTGACTGACGCCTTAGACAGAGAAACCTTCGCCTTGTCGTTTACCGCTGATCGGGAAAGAAAGGGAAGGGTCGCTAGACGAGTCGGATATTACTCCTGTTGTCGGATATACGTCAACCGCTGTAGCTAACTTCCGTTCGCCTCTCATACTCCTAAGTTTCCTTTTGATCCCCGTTCGGCAATAGAGGCCAAACGTGCGCCTCTAAGGCGACGTGTATGCGCTGGGCTTGCCCCAGCCTCACAAGTTACAGGGAGTAGAACGAGATGAACGCATATCTGATTGGTTACGACTTAAACAGACCGCGAGGTGCTAGCGATTACCCCGACTTGATCAAGGCAATTAAGAGCCTTGGGGAGTCGTGGCACCAGTTGGATTCTACGTGGATCGTTAGGTCAGAACTGAGTGCTTATGACATCGCAACCAAATTGAACGTACCGCTCATCGATGAGGGTGACGAACTGTTTGTTGCCCAGTTAACCAAGCCTAACGCTGCTTGGATCAACCTCGACACGCCTACCTTAACCAGCATTCTGAGGTTGTAGTGTAGGGGCGGTTTCAATCGGGCTGGAGGATAAGAAAGACTCTAAGTTCTCCAGCCCGATCTTTTTGATTGCGTCACTGATGACGGTGGTTTCGTGCGTCAACTCGCAAGGAAAGCCACGCAGTTTGACAATCGTACCCTTCGGCAAACTGACTGTTTCATCGGAGGTAGGCATGGACATAAAAGTTGACCTTTCTGGATTCGACGAACTGGAAAAGAGTCTGGACAAACTTCAAAAGAACCTTGAAAAAATCGACGGAGAGCACGAAGTCACCGGCGAGGAATTACTCACGGATGACTTCATTCGGGCGCACACTAACTTTCAAACGCGCAAGGCATTCCTTGATGCAAGCGGCATCAAAAGCCAAGAGGAAATCGGAACGGAAGCGTTTGATAATTTCGTGGCCTTGACCACTCATTTCGATAATTGGGAAGAGATGTTCAAGGCGGCTGGTACTGACTGGGCTAGGCGTCAACTGGAGCTTTAGCTGGTTCCTATGCGCGGCCATCACCTGTAGGGCGGCCAAGGATGGCCGCGCATTTTCAATCCTTATTAAGTGAAAGTCGTCATCCATGGCTGGTTGTTCCTCTGTGCTAGCCTAAATTTCTCGGATGATCTTCATCAGTTTGTCCGTTCGCGAACTAACCGCTCCACTAAGATCCCAATAGGGTAGCGAAGGCGGGGCAGGTTGATTCTGTCCCCTAATAAAGGATAGACGGAGGCCGTGGAGCCTTTTCTGTACGCGGTTGAAACCATCGTCAATTGAGGGCAACGTTTTTAAGAATTTCTCGCCTTGGTCCGCGCTAATATACAACGTCAAAAAGTCAGCAGCCCTTGCCTCCCAATCTTTAATTCCTTCGAGAATTTTTCCTTCTTGCTCCCGTTCGGCGGCGCGAATCCGCGAAGCGTTCTCGCTATAGTCGAACGCGTCACGTGGGGCGAAGAAATTATTAATAGGCTTAATTTCGGGATAAGGAAATTGACTCTGGACATCTCTCCAGATTTCATTAAGTGTCTGAGAAAAGGCAGTGCCTTCTTCCGCAAACTTATAAAGGTGTTCTCCCTTCCAAATAGCAGCATTTGTTAACCTGAGTTCAAAACCAGGATCTCGAATTACTTCTAAGATGTAGTTAAAAGTCGCGACCGTTTGGGACGCCGCCAATAGGTTAAGCAAAACTCCATAAACACTTCCTGTTAATGGTTCTCTGAGCGGAAGTATGCCTTTATAGGAACTGTCAGAGTCGCGTCGGACAGCGTACACGCTATTATCGGTTCCCTCTGCGGTTACTATTACAGCTCTACGTGGCGGGCAACCTGCGGGAAAATCAATTTCAGTTTCTAATTCAGATAACCATCCCCCTCGATGAATTACAATCCTCTGAGGCTTGGTTCCTGTGGTTCTGTCAAAGCAAGCGAAGGTTAGTCTAAGGCTGACCTTCTGAAGCGACTTAACGGGTTTGCTCGCATGCTCATTACCATAAGACCGAACGAGAACGTGGAATGATTCTTCTTCAACTGATGTTCCTATAACGATCACGCCGTTGTCGTCATCGTGTGCTGGTACATACCCGTTTCCAAAATCAACGAAGTTCGGCTGTCGTTTCCTAAGTGGTTCGTAATCCTCCTCCAGCTCGCGAAGTGAAAGTCTTTGTGTCTCGGCTTCATTTAGTTCCCGATTCTTGGATCGGTGCGGGCTGTTCTCATTTCGTTTCGCGCTGGCTGCCGCCACGTAACCACGACGCCATTCCCCGATGGTTGCAAATGACTCATCATTGACGTAGTGAACACGTCCGAAAATTACGATCACAATCAGGGTTAGCGACGGCAGACCGACGAGCATTAGGACGGCGGGAGAAGCACCTAGTAAAAACGCGACGATGGTTGCTAGCACACCCACTCCAGCCGCGACGTCTAAAAACGTGCGGTAAAATCGAAACGCCTTCTCAAATCCAGAGACGGGTTCTTGTGAGTCAACCAATAGGCAAGACCACCTTTCGAGACACAAATTTTTGCGTCTACAAATTGTGGTGAATCTTGCCTTTGCTTGTTACGTTGCGTCAAGGGGATAATTACCACAAATGAGCACACTTGCTACTCGGCGTCCCGCTTTTCCGCTCGTTCAACCGCGCGCGCAACGATACGGATAAGCGTGCGAACAGCAATTCCGGTCGGACCCTTGGAACGATAGGGTTTTGCATCGTCGCCCCACGCTGTTCCGGCAATGTCGAGATGTGCCCACGACACGCCGTCAGCAAACTCCTTTAAGAATGCGGCCGCTGTAATCGTCCCGGCTTTGCGGCCTCCAACATTCTTGATGTCAGCAATGTCCGACTTGATCTGTTTGGAATATTCCTTATCCAGCGGCAACTGCCAAAACTTTTCGCCTGTCTCACTACCGGCGGCAATAATTTCATCAATTAACTCCTGATCGGTACCGAGAACGGCAGCGTTCACATCGCCTAGCGCGATCGAGACGGCGCCTGTGAGGGTGGCCATATCAATGATTTGGGTGGCGCCTAACTTCTTGGCGTAGGCAATGGCGTCAGCCAATATCAGTCGTCCTTCAGCGTCAGTATTGATTACCTCAATCGTTTTACCCGTCATGGCCCGCACTACATCACCGGGTTTAGTAGCTTTGCCTGAAGGCAGATTTTCCGTAGCCGGAACCACCCCAAGGACCGGAATTGGTGGCTTCAATTGAGCAATTGCCTGCATCGCAGCGATGACAGTTGCACCGCCCGTCATGTCGTATTTCATTAATTCCATGTTCTCGCCGGGCTTTAGCGAGATACCGCCGGAATCGAACGTGACACCTTTACCGACGAATGCAATTAACCCATCGCTCTTAATCGGTGACTCAGGCGTGTACTTAAGAATGATTAACTTCGCCGGCTCATCCGATCCGCGCGCCACACTGAGCAACGAACCCATTCCCTCCTGTTGCATTCGTTCTTCATCCAGAACGTCGATGCTCAGATTCAGTTCATTCGCCACTTCACGAGCGCGTTCCGCCATGATCGTGGGAGTCAGATACGCACCTGGTTCGTTTGCCATATCTCGGGCGAGGTTAACTGCTTCGCCAATAATTCGGCCCCGCTCAATCCCTTTGGTCAGGGCCGCGTTGTCGGCACCTTCGCTCGCAACAACCAGTAGTTCAATCGTTCGATTCTCTTTATCCGCCGTCCGGTACTTGTCGGGATCAAAGGTCGCCATCAGTGCGCCTTCAACAACGGCTGAAGCAACGTCATCAGCACTGCCGTCAAGCCGTGGAACGATCGCCAATGACTTCACACTCTTGCCGCGTAACAAACGAACCGCGGTTCCGGCCATTTGTGACACTTGAGTTCTCGTGTAGTCACTCTGTTCACCGACGCCCACCAACAACAACCGCTGCGGCTTGAGCTGATTATTATTCAACAAGTGCAAATAAACGGTTTCGCCCTCTTTACCCTTCAACTCCTCGGCTTCAATAACGGACTTCACTATCCCGCCCGAAGCAGCATCGACACTTTTCAAAAACCCCTGATCCGGTTTCTCATCTTTGAAAACAGGAATTACCAGGGCCTGCGTATCGATGTCGTGGTACGCGTTGATGGTGCTTTCGATCTGCATGTAGTGGTTATTTTCCTTCTGCAAAAATACTATCTATTACGTTCCTTTAATTGCGCGCGTGTTTCGCGATCAACTGTGCGACGAAGTTCCGCTTCGCGTTTGTCGTACATCTTCTTTCCTCGAGCAACTGCAACCTCTATCTTTATCCGGCGGCTCTTCAGATAAACCTTGGTGGCGACCAGAGTCATTCCATCCTTGACGGCCGCCTGGTCCATTTTTTCGATCTCTTTTTTGTGAAGCAGCAGTTTTCTCGTCCGTAGTGGGTCGTGATTTTCTCGATTGCCATGAGCATAAGGCGAGATGTGCGCATTAAACAACCACGCCTCACCGTCGCGCACCGCCACGTAGCCTTCCTTCAATTGAACTCGGCCGGCCAAAACACTCTTGACTTCCGTCCCCGTCAGGGCAATGCCCGCCTCATACTTATCCAGAATGTGATACTCGTGGAAAGCAGCGCGATTGGAAGCAAGTACTTTTTCTTCAGTTGCAACAGCCATCTTTTTCGTTAAGCAAACTGTTAGTTTGCGTCTTCGTCTGTGCTCAGGGTTGACCTCAACCCAGCGATACGCAAACTAACACTTTGCGTTACATAGTCACCAATTCTTTTCTGTTTGCAATGGCCGGGACATTAGTTCGGCTACTGCATCTCTTACCAACTTTTTTGCATAGAGGACGGCGTGCACCTCGTTGGTTATTGGCATCTGTATTCCGACTTTGTCCGCCAATATTTTCGCAGCCCGCGTAGTTTTCACGCCTTCGGCAACTTCACTCATTTGAGCCTGGATCTCTTCCAGCGGGCGGGCCTTCCCCAACTCTTCGCCGACGAAGCGATTACGCGAAAGACTGCCTGTGCAGGTAAGCACCAGGTCGCCGACGCCGGCGAGCCCAATCATCGTTTCGACCCGTGCGCCCTGATTCACAGCCAGTCGTGTTATCTCAGCCAAGCCTCGCGTTATCAAAGCCGCCAGACTGTTCGAGCCAAAGCCCATCCCAGCAACCATCCCGGCCGCAATCGCAATCACATTCTTAAGCGAGCCCGCTAACTCTGTACCCACCACATCATCATTGGTATAGATACGAAAGTTCTGAACACTCAATGCCGACTGGACTACGCTGGTAGCCTCATGGTCCGCTCCGGCGGCAACGACCGCTGTAGGATGGTTCTCTACCACCTCTTTGGCAAACGAAGGCCCGGATAAACATACAAAGCGTGGACGTGCTGTTTCAGAAACGACTTCCTCGACAATCTCTGAGATCCGTTTCCCGGTCTCAACCTCAATTCCCTTGGCTGCGCTCACGACGATCGTTTCCGGCCGCAACACGGTGGAGACTTGTGAGACTAGTTCTCTGGTTGCGTGCGACGGCGCTGCCAGAATCAACAACTCCGCTGCTTCAGCAACTTCACGAATGACCTCCGAGGCACGGACGTTGTCCGGAATTCGGGCCGCCTTCAAATAGCATGGGTTTAGATGCTCTTGATTAATTGAGCCGACCACAGCAGAATTGCGCGACCAAAGTCTAACATCATGGCCTGCGCGGCCGGCGATGATCGCCAATGCCGTCCCCCAACTGCCCGCTCCGATGACGCCAACCTTCATTTGAACTTGCTTTCGGTCCCTTCAGCGAGTCTTCGTATGTTTGCTCGGTGGGCAAAGATGATCAGAATTGCGCCGGCAGCGGCAGTAGTCATCGTTGGGATCAATGCTTCAACCGGACGAATAAACAAGTGCTGCAGCCAAACAAACAACGTGATCGTGGCCGCCGCGATAATTGATCCGAGTGAAACGTAACGAGTGCTCCAAACAATCAACAGAAAAATTACTGCGGCAAAACCTACTGCGATTGGCGCCAGCACCAGGAACACACCCACGCCGGTCGCGACTCCTTTACCGCCCCGAAAGCGCAGCCACACCGGAAACATATGACCCAATATGACTGCGACCGCAGCTAAAGCGATTAGCCATTGCACATCGACGTTGACCGATGTGTCCTGAAAACTCCTGGCTATTAATACCGCGGCCGCGCCCTTTGCGGCATCTAGCAGCAACGTTGCAATCCCGGCAAGCTTCCCCGCGCGCCGCGAGACGTTAGTGGCTCCAGTTCCTCCCGACCCTGACGTACGAATATCGGCGTCTTGCGTCGCGCGCACAATTAGATACCCGAATGGAATTGAGCCTAATAGATACGAGAGAATAATAACGAGCGATGGTTTCACTTGATGCTAGTCAATATAGACACTCTGACCCGGATTTGGGTAAAGTCTCGGGGCAACACGGCTTAAAGTCTGAAGATCAATGAATCTTCTAAATACTATTCGGGCCAAAAGCAACGTCTTGCGCAGATAGATCCTCCAAGACAGCTATCTTTTGACTCGAAAAGACGAATAACTGAATGAAATCCCATCCTCGCCGCCTCCTCCTCGTTGCATCGCTCACGATCGTCACCTTTCTTACGGCAGTCACTGGGCGTCCGCAAAATGGACCAATGGCAAGTTCTTCTGGAGACGGATTTTCAGGTCGAGGGAACTTAGGACGCACGGGAGTTTTCGACTATCAGCCGCTAGCCTTAACTGGCACAACGTTACAATCCGAAAAGTTGTTCGAGATGGAGCGGGAACGAGTGTTCCTCTCCACGCTGCAGGAAACCCGTATGTCCGACGGAAGCTATGTAACTTCACCCGGATTTACCTACCGTCAGTCGCATGGGTTTTATTTTTCAGAACCTATTGTCGCCAACAACACCGCATTCTTTACGCTGTTCATCGGGGACAGCTACCTGTACGCGATCAACGCTTCCACAGGCGCCCTGACCTGGGTGATAAAGAGACCAAAAGGTAGATTTTCGGAGCCGGCCGTTGCCGGAGATAAGCTCTTTGTCGGCGCTGATAAAGGCTTGTTCTACGCGATCGACCTTAAGACGCAAAAAGAGCTTTGGAGAAACCAGGTACCGGACTTGTCATTTGTTACAGCCTCTCCCTCCGTTAAGGACGGAGTAGTTTACTTCGGAAGAAACAATGGCGTCTTCTACGCGCTTAACGCACAGACTGGAGCCACGGTCTGGACTTTCGACACTATGGCCATGCGGTTCCTTAGTGAACCTGCCATTGACGAGAAGAAGACTTACTTCGCTAGCGGTACCACTATCTTCGCGCTTGATACCAAAACTGGCAAAACGGAGTGGACCGCCGCTCCCGGCAAGATTGTCTACTATCTCGCTGTGAGCAATGGGATTTTGTATGTAATCGATGGCGAGGGAATGATCCACTCGCTGGACACGCAAACCGGAAAGCCAACCTTGAACTCGCAAAAATACGGGAAGTCTGCATTCGTCTTTGCTATCTCGGGCAACACAATGTATCTGCGCGGGTGGAAGAGTCACGACTTGATCGCTGTAGACGTAGATACTACGAAGACTAAGTGGAAGTTTGATGGGCCACGGTGCGGGAATCCCTCAGTGGTGGGGAATCAGATCCTGACAACGTGTGATGACGGCAAGCTTTACGGTCTGGATGCCGCGACCGGAAAAAAGGTTTGGGAACGAGGCAAGTTCAAGCCACACCTGTCAGCCCCGACTATTGGGAATGGCGCAATTTATTTCGTGAGCGACGATGGACGACTGCACGGTGTTCGTTGAGTTCAGATCAATCTCTTCCGCAACAGATCCAGCGCGGCCTGCGACGCGCGCCAGCGAACGAGTTGACGATCGCCTGGGATTTGCAGCTTGCGATGCTTTGTTTGCACCTCGTCGGACAGCGCAATGTAGACCAGACCTACCGGCTTTTCTTCAGTGCCACCTCCCGGGCCCGCAATTCCCGTTATCGATAGACCGAAATCCGTGTTGGCTTTTTTGCGAATACCTTCGGCCATTGCGCGCGCGACCGGAGCGCTGACGGCGCCGTTCTCCAGTATCAATGCCGGGTCAACGCCGAGCGTACGCGTCTTGGCATCGTTCGAATAAGCCACAACGCCCTCAATAAAATACTTCGATGAACCGGCGACATCGGTGAGGCGTTGCGCGATTAACCCGCCGGTGCAACTTTCAGCAACCGCTAACGTGTAGCCGTTCACTGACAGCTTTAAACCCACGACCTCTTCCATCTTTTCACCGGCAAACGAAAACACTGAATCGCCCAGCACCTCTTCAAGCTGTCCGGACAGTCGATCAATCAATGCGTTCGCCTCATCTTCCGTTCTCCCTCGCGCTGTCAGGTGAATCTCGATCTCGCTTTGGTTGAAGAGAATCGTTGTTTGCGGATTTTCATACTGCGTGTAGATCGGCGCGATCTTTTCATCGACCGCCGACTCGCCGAGTCCGGCAACACGAAGCATGCGGCGCACAACGCGAATATTTCCGGCGCGGCCTGCCAGCTTCGGCTTGATGTTCGTTTCAAACATCGGTCGCATCTCTCGTGGCGGCCCAGGCAGCAACACGATCGCGACTCCGTGATGATCGATGAACATTCCCGGCGCGCTGCCGTTCGGGTTTGGTAAAACTTCCGCCCCCTCAATGACCATCGCCTGGCGCGAGTTTCGCTCCGGCATGACATGGCCAAAGCGTAGAAACTTCTGTCGCAACTCTTCCAGTATCTGTTCGTCCAGTGACAGCCTCCGGCCCAGGGCACGCGCCGCAACTTTGCGCGTCACGTCGTCCTCAGTTGGTCCCAACCCGCCGGTGGTGATGATCACTTTCGAACGTTTGGTTGCGTCCTTGATTGCTTCTTCAAGGCGCGCATCATCGTCACCGACAATCGTCTTGAGCCGGACTTCAATTCCGATGCTATTCAACTGTTCGGTAAGCCAGAGACTGTTGGTGTCCGTGCGGTCGGGCGCGAGTAACTCCGAACCAATCGCGATAATTTCAGCTGTAATCGTTTCGAGCAAGAGATGATTAGGGTGCGGGTTCTTCGTGATAGACATCACTCAGAACTTCAGAGATTGACGGCGGCGGGTTTATTGATCTGAGTGAACGCGATGAGAAATCTGACTCGAGCAAACGCGACGGCGTGGAAGATAAATCACCGTTTTCGTAAGCTTCGACCATCTTCTTCAGTTGCTGTTGGCTCGACGCCAGCATGTGTGCTCCACGCTCCTGATGTAAACGCTCAAGATTGAAGATTGCTTCTTGCAGCCGGGGCCAGCGATTGGGGAAACGTTCAATTTGTCGCAGCCGTTTTACGTAACGTCGAAGCTTCCTGGAGGGCAACCTGTGATCGCTGTCCTTCAACACTTCCTCTTCGGCGGCAATTCCCAGATTCTCAACCACGCCATTATGATCTTCAATCAAGCTATAAAGGGCACCGATAGCAAACGTGCCAAGTGACGGTGGATCTGGATACGACCGGACAATTTTCTCGCCCGCATGGATTACGTCGGCAATCTCGAAACGATAACGTTTACTGTCGCTCTCGCTGAGCGCTTCGTCGGCAGCAACGTAGAACGCGAAAACACTTTCGGTGTCGTTCTTTATCCCACGCCGCACCGCAACGACGATTAACAATCCGGCAGCGAACAAACCACCAATCACCACCGGCGTAACACCCGTGAGAAATAGACCGACGGCGGCGACGGTAACTACGATTACCGTTGTCACCAGCAGAAATCTCTTTGACGGAGAGTATCCCGTACGCGGAATAAAAAGGCGGGCCTCCTTCAGCCGTTCGAAATTCGGCATGAACCTCAGCCTGCGCTTATGCGTTCCGAAATCTCCGTTCCAACTTGTTCGCATGTAAGATTTCCCCCGAGATCCGGGGTTGTTCGATTTTCAACGACAGATGCGCGAACCGCGCGTTCTATCGCGTCACTTGGTTGTTTGTAACCCAAATATTCTAGCATCATCGCTGAGGTCAGAATAGCGCCGATCGGATTCGCGGTTCCCTTCCCGGCGAGCGCCGGAGCGCTGCCGTGCACTGGTTCAAACAATGACACTTTCCCCGGATGAATATTGCCTGAAGCGGCCAATCCCAGACCTCCCTGAATCGCGGCGCCGAGGTCAGTCAGGATGTCTCCAAACAAGTTATTGCTGACAATCACGTCATACTGCGATGGATTCAGAACCATGAACATGGCCATGGCATCGACGTATTGATGATTGGCTTCAATTTCCGAATAGTCGCTCGCGACCTCTTTAAAAACTCTCTGCCACAAATCTCCACCGAATCGCTGAACGTTTGACTTGTCTGCCATAGTCACGCGTTTCCGCCCCTGGGCCCGCGCGTATTCAAACGCAGCAACGATAATCCGTTCCACACCGCGACGCGTGTTGAGCTCCTCCTGGGTGGCAATCTCGTCCGTGGTGCCTTTTTTCAGAAAACCACCAGCACCGCAGTAGGCTCCCTCTGTGTTTTCCCGAAACACAACAAAGTCAATATCTTCAACCTGGGCGTTTCGTAAGGGCGTGAGTCGCTGGTCTAACAGACGCACCGGGCGCAGATTGATATACAGATCGAGTCCGCGCCGCATTCCGAGCAGGATATCTTCCGCATGTTTGTTTGACGGCACGCGCGGATCGCCGAAAGCCCCGGCATAAATCGCATCGAATTCGTCCGTTAGTTTCTCCAGACTCCCTTCGGGAAGCGTGACGCCCTCGAGCAGAAACTTTTCCGCCCCCCAATCGAATTGGACCAGGTCGAGCTTGATACCGTGCGTCTGCTGAACTTTCTCCAGCACACGAGTGCCCTCGGCAATCACTTCCGGACCGATCCCGTCACCGGGAATAACTGCTATTCGTTTAGTTTCAGACATGTTTCACAATGCCATTCGGATGAAGATAAACGAGCATCGCGTTTACTGGGACCGCGGGCGTCTCGCCCGCACTGAGCGCGAAGCGCGAACAGGAGCTTGGCCAAACGCTTGCGCGCTGCAGCGCGGCTGCGGGCGAGACGCCCGCGCTCCCGGTATTAAGTTGCGCTTCATCACCCAACTACTTTGGCTTTCCCTACTTCTTCTTCAGCAGTTGCTCTTCAATCTTCGGCAGGCTCGCCAAAACCGTATCTCCAACGATCTTCATGCTTCGGGCGGACACTTTGTCAATCGTGTCATCAGCACGGTGCCAATACGGATAACCGTTGAGCTGTATTATGTCGACTGCATCTACTCCAGCCTGCAGAAAGGGCTCATGATCGTCACCACCCACTCCTTCATCACGATCAACAAAGACCTTTTTATGGCCCAACTCGCGACCGCTGTTCCAGATTATGTCCTGCAACCACCTGGTACTGAGAGTGTCGCGACCCAGCTCCAGGTTTTTATATCCCATTAGATCCAACAGAATCATTGCGCGGACTCGTTCGAGCTCTTTCTGTTTCTGAAGTTGCGAAACATAGTAGCGGCTGCCGTAGGTATTGTCGGGCGCACCGGGCTTGCTACACTCGTCCCACTCTAAGCAAAACGCCTCTTCACCATCAAACAAGACAAACCAGTATGTCATTTTTGGTTTGTATTGACCGGTCGCCAACACTCTGGCGATTTCCAGCAACGTCGCAACTGATGATGCGGGATCATTCGCGCCGACGAAGAGCATGTCTTTGAAATACTTTGTTTCGTAGTGACTGGCGATCACTATGACATCTTTCGATTCACCCGAAAGCTCAGCGGTGATGTTCATCATCTTCTTCTCACCGATGGGCGTGTCCACTGTAAATTCGTCGGTTCTTATCTTAAGACCATAACTCGTCAGCAACCCGATGACATAAGCTCGCGTCTTCTCCAACTCCGCAGAACCTGAGATGCGTGGGCCAACTTCGATTTGCTTCTTAACGTGTTCCATCGCGCGTTCGCCATTGAAAGCGACGGCGGCGGGCACGATTGCCGCAGGTGTTGGCGACGGGGAGGCAACTTTGACACGAGCGGGAGTCGGACGATTTGCATCCTTAGGACAAGCGGTTAGGAACGCTACGCACACCAACGAAGACAGGGCCAAGGCGAGTCGCTGAAAACGATTGATCTGGCTGGCAGGCATTAAACGAAAGTTACACCGTCTGCTGTTTAAAACAAAATGAATGAACATAGAACGATCCACGAATTACACGAAGTACACGAATTTGTTTCGTGTTGTTCGTGTATTTCGTGGATCGCTTTTTATTACCTGGCTGACGCGGTCTTCTCAGCTTCCTTCATCGCGCGGCGGCACTCAGCGCAAATACCTATGATGCGCAATAAATGCTGGGTCACCTGAAAGCGATGCTTGGCCGCCATCTGGTCCTGGATAGCCTCCAGCTCGGCAGAAAAGAACTCGATGATGCGGCCACACTCGGTACAGATCATGTGATCGTGGTGCTGGTGTTTGTAGTTGTGCTCGTAGTGTGTGCGCCCGTCTCCGAAACGCACTTCGCGCGCGAGACCAGCTTCCGAGAGGAGTTTAAGAGTGCGATAGACGGTGGTCTGGCCTATGGCCGGATCTTCTTTTTGGACCAGCCGGTAGAGATCCTCAATCGACAAATGTGCTTCGGTACGCAGGAAGATATCCAGAATCAAATCGCGCTGGGCCGTGCGTTTCAGGCCCTTACTCTGAATATGCTTGAGAAATACTTCCTGCTCTTCGGTCATTAACAGCATTTTACCACGCATTTCGGGCCACCACGCGATCGTCGTGAGGCCCTGGCGCACGACCCGGTTTGCGAACAAAGTCAGGGTAGGAGCCAACCAAAAACACTCGACGCCTCAGGGGCGTTGTGATAAAAGGCGATCGCCAAGAGACAATTAAGCCTCAGCATTTGGAGTGGTCGACCCTCAACCTGGCCGACATCCTCTTTCTTCTCTTACCAACCGGGGTACAACCGCGGAATTCCGCAAGGAGCCTCATCATGAAACGATCAATTCTTAGAGCCTTGCTCTTGATTTCAGTTTTACTGGTCGCTTTCTCCTCAATCCAAATAACGGGGCACGCCCAAACGCGTCCAACGCTGGTGACCTACGCAGCAAAATTCGTTTGTGGGAGGGCCGCCAATAAACTCGTGTCGCCAGGCAGCTACTACACAAACATCAACGTTCACAACCCGAGTCCGTTTAATAAAGCGGTTTACATTAAGCGCTTCGCGATTGCGTTACCGGACGAGCGTCCCGGAAAGATCTCACCATTCTTTGTTGGCTCGCTGGGCCCGGACGAAGCGATGACCATTGACTGCGACAACATCTACAAACATACGCAAGTGGCGCCAGGGACTTTTTTTGAAGGATTCGCGTTGATCTACGCACTGGTCGAGTTAGACGTCGTACCGGTTTACACCGCAGGGCACGCCGAAGTGGAGACTTTTCACACCGACCGCGTACCTCCGCGCAGATTGGTTCTTCCGACCAGCAACGCGATGATTCAAAGGTTGCGGAAAGCAGAAAACCTGCAATAGTCGTTGCACAAGTTTAAGCATTGCGAGGGGCGCTAATCTTGACCGCAGCACTGGCGAAGATGAATGGCGGGCTGGTGCCGTCGAAGAGCGTTTGTTGCCCATTTTAGGACGTGCTATTTTTGCGAGCACAGCCGGGGTGGCGGAATGGCAGACGCTACGGACTTAAAATCCGTTGAGGGTAACCTCGTGCGGGTTCGACTCCCGCCCTCGGCACCAATTATTACAATGATTAACAAGCAATAATCGTTTGACCTTGGACCAGCGTAACTTGGTTAACTCCCTGGCCTACCATATTGTCGTTAGATTTCTTAAGAAAAAACGTCTCGCTCTTCTTCCCAAGTAGCCCCAAGGCTATTTAGAGCAGGACCCCGTACTCTCTTCAGATTACGAGGTTGGCTCATAGCGATTTTTGACTAAACAACAAATAATACTCCGCTCGAAGTAACTCAGATTCACCTCCACTCCGAGTAAGTTTTAAGTGCGCGTCGACTGTGTATTGCGCGCCTAAGTTGAAGCTTCCGGAAGTTCAGGGAGCCGCTCGAAGATTAGAAGCGTCTTTGCACCTTCCTGATCTTCAAACCCCAAGCCGTCCTCCACCCCGGTTACGCCAACCAGCGGCGCTATTTTTTGCACGTTCCTAATCGTGTGTTCCACGTGTCTGTCATCCGCCGGGCCCTTGCCAGCCAGCATGATCTCTACGCTTCCGGCAGCCGTTCCCTTGGGATCGAGACTGACTCCGACAAGCGGTAAGTATTGTTCCTCTTCCTGTGCACCCAGCTCGCCGATAACTTCGAGCCTGGTGGCGCGACCCTGGTTGCGCTTGCTGAATCCGTCAAGAAAGTTCTGCCACTGATCTGGTTCTATGAAACCCGGTATTTCTTTCCCTTTAGGTGTGCTCACTTTGTTTCTCCTCTCCGTTCAAGCGGTGACTACCACCGCAAAAATGCACCGATGTTGCCATACTCCTGAAGTCTCGCTGCCGCCGGGCCGCGCACTTCTTCTACCCGGCCATGCATTTCCACAACGCGCTCAGCTGCGCGACCTACAAAATCGCTGACACCCTTGACGGCCTGACCACAGTAGTCACAAGTCGCTTTTTCTCCAGCGTACAGCGCCTTGCAATTTCCACACTGGCTGCCTGGCGGTGCAAAACCGTCTGCATAGATGAGCTGCCAAACGCGCTGCTCTTGAATAGCCTCAATGGTCGGCTCCAGTTTAACTACAGCTTTCAGGTGAGCGGGCGCAGCACCAATGAGTTGCCTGACCAACTCTGTTTCATGTTCGCGTTCGATCTCCGCCTCGACTTTCAAAGTTTCTTCGAGCACCAGAGCGTCACTGCCGTTGATGGGCAAAGAAATTTGTCTGACTACCTTCGCGCGCACCGCTTTTGGTAGCAGACCTGACAATTCGCTGGTTGCCTCAACCGGGCCCGCTAGTATCAACCGGTCAAACTCGCGAACTCGTGCCAGTCGCGCCGTTAACTCGGCAACGTTCTTGAGATGCAGATGAGCGTGTTGATCGGCCTTGTGCTGGACGGTCATCTGCGATTCGATGTGGTCCGTACCGATTTCATTAACACGCTTGACCGCCAGTGGCGCTTCGGCTTCTTCGCGTATTTCAACTTCACCGAGAAAGATCGTGAAGAACCGGGCCTGTTTGCGATCAGCTAGCACTACGGCATAGCGCTCGTACTCGTCCAGCATCTCAATCAACGGACGAACCTGAGGCGTTTCATCCCAGCGTGCCCAGTTGCGTACTCTGACGTTGAGTTTCCGGTGCCAGAACAACTCTTCGGAGGCATCACAGAAAATAATCAAACCGCGCTTCACGACGCGGTACTCCTGGACAAACTGACGAATCCGTTCAGCGTCGGCGTCAAACTCTGGTCGTGCTTCTTTGTCCAGCTTCTCCCGGATCTCGCGAAGCATACTTTTCAACACCGCCTCGAAAGCGCGTTCAAGATTAGGTTCCCGAGATTGATCGGTATCCAGAAAGACGCTGAGAACCGGACTGCCCGGTTTCGCCTCGCGCCCTAGCAACTCCTCAAGGTCGGCTTTTGACAGGGCAGTTTGGCTCTCGATTTGCTGTCCGGTTGCGCTCGTCACCTCGGGCGCTCCGTTTCTCGATCAGCCGTGGGAATAAGCTCGCCAAGCTTGATGGGGATTTGCTGCTCCCGGCCATCGCGGATAATGGTTAGCGTTACGTCCGTGCCGGGGGCGGTGCTCGCCACCAGGTTTCGGAAAACATTCGGATCCGTCATTTCAACCCCATTGAAGCTTGTGATCACGTCTCCCTTCCGGAGGCCCGCTCGGTCCGCGGCACTGCCCGGCTGTACCTGGGCCACTCCGACGCCTTTGGTCTCTTTGATCCCCAGTTCCTTAGCAGGCTCAGAGTTCAACTTAACCACGGTAATTCCGAGTTGACCGCGGCGCACCTTTCCGGTCTTGACCAGAGTGTCGGTAATCGTTCGCGCCATGTTCGAAGGAATCGCAAAGCCGATGCCAATACTCCCTCCCGACGGTGAAAGGATTTGTGAGTTGATGCCTACCAACTCGCTGTTTGTGCTGACCAAGGCGCCGCCGGAATTGCCCTGATTGATCGGCGCGTCAGTTTGTAGGAAGTCTTCAAAGCTGCCGCTACTCATTCCCGTTTGGCGACCCTTGGCACTGATAATTCCCATCGTAACTGTTTGGCCGATGCCGAGTGGGTTGCCGATGGCGAGCACGACGTCTCCCACGCGCACCTTATCCGAGTCGCCCAACGCGAGCACCGGCAAATTCGTGGCATCGATCTTTAGTACGGCCAAATCACTGGGCGGATCTGATCCCACCACTTTCGCGTCCAGCGTCCGATTGTCGTTTAAGTCAACTTTGATTTGTTCGGCGCCATCGACCACGTGGTGGTTCGTCAGGATGTAGCCGTCGGTGCTGATGATCACGCCTGAGCCAAGTCCGCTGCGGCGTTGTTCCGGCCGCTGCTGCGGCACGCGATCTCCAAAGAACTGCCGAAACATCGGGTCATCCATATACGGATACTGTTGCGGCGCACGCACCCGCATTTGGGAGTGAATAGTAATCACTGCCGGTGAAACTCGACTTACAACGTCGGCGTAAGACACGCCGGGCGCCGCTGGGTTACCGGGAGGTCCGTTGTTAATCGGAGCGTTACCGGCGCCTGGATCAGAAGTCGAAGCAAAACGCACTCCCGGAGGGTTGCCGCGATTGCATCCTCCCAGAACAAGAACCAACATAGCCAGCGTCAGCAGTATGCCCATCTTCCCTTTTGGGCTCACAAGTTGTTTACCGCTCATAATTCCCTCCTCAATCAATGGGCTGAACCGATCCTCTGCGTGTGAATCACCCAGCCAACGGTCTAATCCATCTTGGCTAGTCAACTTTTGATGCCCAGGCCGATTCAGGCGGCGTGTGGCAGCATATTGTCGGCTGAACGAACCAGGCCTCGCAGCTTAATGCCAAAAACCAGAAGTAGAATGCCAAACAGCACCGAGTAGGCTCCGATGAGCCAGACGACTGCCAGCGCTCCGCCCACCGGGTTGTACAGAAGCATTGCTCCGAACAACATCGACAGAACGCCACTCAAGGCCAGCAGCCATTCGCCGGTAATGTGCTTGCGCAACTGAATTGCGGCGGCGATCTGGAAGATGCCGGTCACAATTGCCCACGAAGCGATCAGGATCAAAAGAATCAAAGCCGTCATGGCCGGTACCATGAACGCAAAGACCCCTGCCGCCACGCTCAAGCACCCCCCGATGAGCAGCAGCCACCAACGTTTTTGTTCGCCGTAAGATTTAATGCCGGCCACAATCGAAAACGCGCCGTCGACCAGCGCGTACGCGCCGAAAAGAAAAACCAGGGCGGTTAAAGTGATGCCTGGCCACATGAAAGCCAGCACGCCAAAAAGAATTGCGGCTATACCGCGTAGCACGAGGGCCCACCAGCTGCTTGCAAATACGAGTAACATTTGTTTCCTCCTCCTCTTCGTGGGACAGCATTCCTGCCTGTCCTTCTCTCTACCTCTTCGCGCAAGTGGTTCAGAAGCGAGGACAGACCGCGAATGTCTGTCCTACTAATGGTGTACAAGCGTCGGCACCGGACTGTTGTGAATCAAGTAATCTGTCGTCGAGCCGAGCGCCAAGCTCTCCCCAATTGAATCGTCATAAGCACCCATGACCAGTAAGTCACTGCCCGTTTCCCTCACGTGATCGAGAATCAACGAATGACTATCGCCGGCCAGGTAATGCGTGCTCAGGTGTACCGGAAAATCTTTGAAGTAATGGATAACTTCGCTGAGTGCCGTCGTTGGGTCACCCTCACCAACGAGCTCCACCGCATCAACTTCCATCTTGAGCGTGGCGGCTAAAGGCGCTAATGCATGCATCGCGCGCCGCGCCGGCCAACCTCCGTCATAGGCGAGTACCGCGCGCCGAAACTCCGTGAACTGTTTATGTGCCAACAGCACCGGTGCGTCTACACTGCGCAGGATTTTCTCGGCAACAGAACCAAGGAAGCCCGTCTCGTCTTCTTCGTCTTCGCCGTGGCGGCCGAGCGCCAGCAAATCAAAGTCGAGGGCAGCTTCGCCTAAAAGTTTGACAACGTTTCCGGTTTGTAATTCTGTCTTGCAAGTGACTTCGTGGCGCCGGCAAAGGGTCTCGGCTCGTCGCAGCGCCTCTTCCCCGTGCGTCTGGTAATAGTTGCGCACGCGCGTTGCAAACGGTTCGGACTGATCGCTCTTGAGAACTTCAGAAAAGTGTTTGATGAAGTGGCCCACCAATCGCCGCGCGTCGATCACGAAGAGCACAGTCAGTTGGGCATTGGTGCGGGCGGCTATCCATGCCGCGCACTCGATGGCCACTTCTGCGGGGGCCGACCCGTCGGTCGCAGCCAGAATTCTTGATATCCCCGGATGATCATGGGAGTTCATTGCTGAGCCTCACCTTTCACCCGAAGCGAGATACTGATGAATGAACTGCACGGCCATCGCGCCCTCACCGACACCTGCGGCTACCCGTTTCACCGATCCGTGTCTTACATCGCCGGCGACGAATACTCCCGGCTGACTCGACTCGAGCCAAAACGGATCACGCGAAAGCGGCCAATTACGCGGGACATGACCGTTGCCTTGATGTCGCGCAAGGTCAGGCCCAGTAAGAATGAATCCATGCTCATCGGTATCGACGACTTTCGCGATCCATTCGGTGTGCGGCAACGCGCCAATGAAAATAAAGAGTGCATTGGTTGGGAGAGTCTCTTTCTCTCCACGGACTGCGTCGAACACAGTGATCGCTTCAAGTCTCTGGTCGCCATGCGCCTCGACGACGGTAGTCCGCAAACGCACGTTGATGTTTTTTATCGACTCGATTTGGTCGACTAGATATCGTGACATCGATTTGGATAGAGCATTTTCACGCACCAGCATGGTCACGGTACGCGCGTAGCGACTGAAGGACACCGCCGCCTGGCCGGCCGAATTCGCGCCACCAACGATGTAGATATCTTCATCACGGCAGAAGAAAGCCTCAGCCAAAGTCCCGCCGTAGTAGACGCCCGCCCCAATTAACTTATCGAGCCCCGGCACATCGAGCCGGCGCCACTCCACACCGGTCGCCACCAGCACGACGTGGCAGCGGAGCTCACTGCCGTCACTCAAGGTCACGACGCGCGAAGGGCCATCCACTCGCAGGTTTGTAACTACCTGGGGACTCACAATCTCAACTTCAAATTTCCTCGCCTGCGCTACTGCACGGCGAGCAAGATCGGCGCCGGTCAGTCCGGCAGGAAAGCCAAGATAGTTTTCGATCATTGAACTCAATGCAGCCTGCCCGCCCGGCGCCCGGCGTTCTACCATTATGGTGTGCAGGCCTTCGCTCGCACCGTAAACGCTGGAAGCCAAACCTGACGGGCCTCCGCCAATAATCACCAGGTCATAGAAATCGTCGTCGGGATGTACCTTCAGGCCAATCTTTTCCGCTAGTTCGACGGCTGTCGGCTGAGAGAGCTGAGTACCGTCAGGAAGAATTACTATTGGCAGTCGCGAAGGTTTCTGATCGTCGGTGCTCAATAGTTGCCGGGCCTCGTCGTCGTGCTCAATGTCCAGCCATTCAAAAGGCACGCAGTTGCGAGCCAGGAAATCGCGAAGCTGATGAGCTTCAGGCGAGAAGCGATAGCCGACGATGCGCACGCCGGCGATGGGCGGATGCGTGCGAGCCTCCCAGTCAGCTAGTAAGTCATTGACCGCAGGGTAAAGGTTCTGCTCAGGCGGGTGACACGGTCGAATAAGGTAATCATCGAGGTGGAACTTTTCTATCGCCTTGATGGCAGCCTCTTTTTCGCCAAAGGGCGTGAGCAGCGCGCGTCTGGCATCGGGATGGTACTCGTGCGCCTGCGCGAGGAATTCGGCGCCGTTCATATCCGGCAAACTCTGGCTCGACAGGATGAGCGCCACCGGCTCGCTTTCGTCTCGCAACTGCCGCAGCATCTCAAGGGCATTACTACCAGAAGCAGCCTGTAGGGTCCGGTATCTTTGCGCGTAGCGACTATCAAGGTCGAGCGCAACAACCTTGCTCGCATCATCATCGACTACAAATATGACTGGCTTACTCATAACCGTCACCCACCACTACCAACCGTTTCCGCACGTTCGGCCGTTTTGGTCGAGAACGTGAACTCGCCATCCTTCCAACCCACAATCACCTTGTCACCGTCCCTGATCTCTCCGGCCAACAAACGGCGACCGATCGGGGTTTCCAACTCTTTCTGAATGGCGCGCTTCAGGGGACGCGCCCCGTAGACGGGGTCATATCCTTCGCGGGCAAGACGTGTCGCCGCTTCAGGCGTCAACTTGAGCTCGATGTGCCGTTCGGCGAGACGAGCTCGCAGACGATCCAATTGAACTTCCAGAATCTTCCTGAGGTCTTCTTCACTCAACGAATGGAAAACGACCACCTCATCCACGCGATTCAGGAATTCCGGACGGAAATGTTGCCGCATCTCTCCCAGCACCGCGCCCTTCATCCTCTCGTAGGCTTCTGTATCTGTACTGCCGCGATATTCAAGGATCGATTGCGAACCAATGTTGGAGGTCATGATGATGACCGTGTTCTTGAAATTAACAATTCGCCCTTGCCCGTCAGTCAGTCGGCCGTCGTCAAGAATCTGAAGCAATACATTGAAGACGTCGTGGTGTGCTTTTTCGATTTCGTCGAAAAGAATGACGGAGTAAGGACGGCGACGGACTGCTTCGGTTAGCTGACCGCCCTCTTCATAACCCACATATCCCGGCGGCGCTCCAATCAAACGACTCACTGCATGCTTCTCCATGTATTCAGACATGTCGATGCGAATCATCGAGCGCTCATCGTCGAACATGAATTCGGCCAGAGCGCGCGCGAGCTCGGTCTTACCAACGCCGGTTGGTCCCAGAAAGATGAACGAGCCGATCGGCCGGTTTGGATCTTTCAAACCCGAGCGAGCGCGTATAACGGCATCGGCTACCGCTTCGACTGCCTCATCCTGACCAATGACGCGTTTGTGTAGGTGATCCGCGAGTTGCAGGAGCTTGTCTACTTCGCCCTGCATGAGTTTAGAGACTGGTATGCCTGTCCAACGGCTGACGACTTCAGCAATATCCTCTTCGTCAACTTCTTCCTTGAGCAGCCGGGAGGAACCTTGTTTCTTCGACAGCAACTCTTCTTCGGCCTGAAGCCGGCGCTCCAGGTCCTGCAGCTTGCCGTATCTCAATTCGGCCGCTTTATTCAGGTCGTAGGCCCGTTCTGCCTGTTCGATTGCGATCCTTGTTTGATCGATTTCCTCGCGCAGCTTGCGCAGCCGATCCACCGCCTGTCGTTCTACTTGCCACTGAGACCTGAGAGCATCTGCACGGGCCTTCAGATCGGCGAGCTCCTTTTCCAGTTTCTGCAATCTGTCTTTTGACGCCCGATCTTTCTCTTTCTTGAGCGCCTCGCGTTCGATCTCCAGTTGCATGACGCGTCGTTGCACTTCATCGAGTTCGATCGGCACGCTCTCGATTTGAGTTCGAAGCCTGGCGGCAGCTTCGTCTACCAGGTCGATCGCTTTGTCAGGAAGGAAGCGATCGGCGATGTAACGGTCCGAGAGTACGGCTGCCGCTACCAGTGCCGAGTCTTTGATGCGCACACCGTGGTGCACTTCATAACGTTCGCGCAGTCCACGAAGGATTGAGATCGTATCTTCGACCGAAGGCTGATCCACGAAGACGGGTTGGAAGCGTCGCTCGAGGGCGGCGTCTTTTTCGATGTACTTCCGGTATTCATCGAGGGTGGTGGCGCCAATGCAGTGAAGCTCTCCGCGCGCCAACATGGGTTTGAGCAGGTTGCCGGCGTCCATGGAGCCTTCGGTCTTGCCCGCGCCAACAACCGTGTGCAATTCATCTATGAACAGGATGATCTGCCCTTGTGCTTCCTGCACTTCCTTCAGGACAGCCTTCAGTCTCTCTTCAAACTCGCCGCGATACTTGGCGCCCGCAATCAAAGCGCCCATGTCGAGCGCTACAACCTTCCGGTCCTTAAGGCTTTCAGGAACATCTCCGCGCACTATGCGCTGGGCCAGACCTTCGACGATGGCAGTCTTGCCTACGCCGGGCTCCCCAATGAGCACGGGATTGTTTTTTGTGCGTCTGGAAAGGACTTCAATCACGCGGCGAATTTCTTCGTCGCGTCCGATGACTGGATCGAGTTTTCCCTGGGCAGCCTGTTTGGTCAGATCGCGGCCGTAGCGCTCGAGCGCTTCGTATGTGGCTTCCGGATTCTGCGACGTTACTCTTTGCGAGCCGCGGACCTGGCGCAACGCCTGCATCAACTTGTCGCGGTTCAGGCCGAGTTCATTAAGGATCTTTCCCGCCGTGCCTGACTTGTCATCAACCACCGCCAGCAGTATGTGCTCGACAGAGACGTATTCATCTTTGAGGCTTTTTGCTTCGTCTTCGGCTTGGACTAGCAGGCGATTGAGCCGGCTCGTTATGTAAACTTCGCCCGCTGCTCCGCTGGCTGATGAAACTTTTGGCAACCGCGCCAGTTCTGTCTCCAGGCGCTGGCGCACGAGGTCGGCATCGACTCCGGTCTTTTCGAGGACAGATCTTGCCAGCCCGCCCTGCTGATCGAGTAGAGCGAGTAGAAGATGTTCCACGTCCAGCTGCTGATGACCCAGGCGGGTCGCTTCGCTTTGCGCCGCACGCAAAGCCTCTTGCGCTTTCTCAGTCAGGCGATTGATATCCATGAACGCTCCTTACTAATCTGGAGTCGAAAGCTTGAAGTCGACACTTGAAGACGAGCCCCAGAATCTGGACTTCACCTGCTTGCGCCCTCTAACGCTTCGACCAGTGGTAGAAGATCCCACGAACCGTCGTAGCGGACCCCGTTGATAAAAAACGCGGGTGTTCCGTTAACGCCGCTTCTTACGCCGCTAAGAAAATCGCGCCGCACGCGTTCGCGATAGACTCCCTCTTTCAGTTCGCGCACGAACCTGGTGCCGTCGAGGCCCAACTCCTGAGCGAACCTCACCAGGTGGAGCGAATCAAGCATGGGTTGGTTCTCATATAAGACGTCATGCATTTCCCAAAATTGACCCTGCGCCCCGGCCGCTTCTGAAGCCTCAGCAGCAGGTTCCGCATGCGGGTGAATTTGCGTGAGCGGGAAGTGACGAAACACAA
>DATEPE010000003.1:0-4681 GCA_035273385.1 Pyrinomonadaceae bacterium
GAGCGGGATTGCACCCAGTGCGATTTCCTGTCGTGAACCGATGGGCATATCGTTACTCACGTTAAGTCGAAGCTTATGCACTTTCGCTTCCCGCTCTGCTTTTGTGGGTGGCGGCTTCGGCTCGTGACGTTCAGGCGCAGCCGGGCGATCCGGCATGTCGTCAGACTGATATCCGAGAGCGATCCATAGACCGGCCAATTTCCCCGAAATTGCGAGGGCAAACTTCGAAGCTTGGATCCCTTTTCCCTCTAGAGATGCTGCAACTACCGGCTGCACTGGCACTGTTAGCAACGTCGTGATCAGAATTAGCGCCCACACGCGCTGCAACTTCTTGGGCGACGACGAAGCTCTTTTGATGATTAGTCTGTAACAACCCGAAAGGACTGAAGATGTATGAGGCATTTGATCTCCTTAAGAGGATTCGGCAGATCCAAAAGCAAGGTTCTATGGTCGCGCGATAGAGTCGCGCGTTACATTAAGTAAAAGCGATTGCTAGCAAAATGGTTTGCTGTACGTCGACGCAAGGCTTACGGCAACGCGTGAGCTAATGAGAACTGAGAGAGCACGCACAATTTAGTTAGGGGCGTTCGAGTTTGTCAATCACAAAGTTTCAGCAGGTAGGGCTCGAATAAACTGATGAGTCAACTTTAGGTGAGCGCGCTGAGGATGGTCTCTAACTTTTTGATATCCACTGGTGCCCCCGCAGGGATTCGAACCCCGAACCAACAGATTATGAGTCTGCTGCTCTAACCATTGAGCTACAGGGGCACACTGTAAGGATGGTCGGAAGATTCTAGCGGAAAATTTGAGAACAGTGAAAAGTGAAGCGTGAAAGGTGAAAGGGAATAATCAAGCGAAAACGGACCGGTAACCGGGGTCAGGGGGAAAGGGTAACGGTGTTCGTAATGGTTAGTGTGTTTTGTGGATCTTTCCTCCGGCGGCACCGTGCATCGAATTGTTCCGCTGAGTCATTCGTTATCAGAGGTAACGACAGAATTAACAGGATTTACATGATTCGTAAACCTTTCACTACACCCAACTAACTTATCTTGTGAATCGTCTGAATCCTGTTTAAGAACCGAGGTTCTTCACCATCGTGAAGAGTGGTGTGCCGAATAAGTTATCCGGTCCTTCGTCAGAGCGTTGGAAGCCGGCACTTTCGTAAAGTCGGATGGCGCGATGCAGGAATGGAGTGGTACTCAAGACCAGACGCTTATGATTTTGTGCGCGGGCGAAATCTTCGACCTGTTTCAGTAATAGTTGGCCCAACTGCAGACCTCGGGCCTGGGGCAACACGGCCATCCCACGTATATACAAATCATCTCCGCGTGCAACTACGCTGACCGTGCCAACTATCGATGCGTCGCGCTCAGCGACCCACACCGGACCCTCTGTCATCCGGACGGCTATCTGCTCTGCATTAGGAGTAGTCGCCAGAAACGCTGCTTTGGTGTATAGACTTCTGTATTCCACGAAAGCCTCGTGCATTAGCGTGGCTATTTCGGATAGATCAGACGTAGTCGCGTCGCGAATGTTGATCCCATTCATAGGCTATGCCTCAAAACTCGAATTCCACACGCTTCGTGTTATTCGTGGATCCGTTATTTACGCTGCATCAACGATCCACGAATAGGCGAAACACACGAAATAACACGAACTAGCAATCTCGATGAACACTTCTTAGTTTAATTATCGCTTATCCAATTAGGGGCAACTAATTATGTGGTTTCGACTGATTCTTTCCGCGGCGCTGATTCTGAGCGCCAGCTTTCACGCGATAGGAAAACCTGTTCATCACTACGTCTTCTTCGGGATGGATCGCGAGAAGATCAAAGAGTCCAAATCTTTTCTCGAAGAACCGTCGTTTGAAGGCGCGCAGGTCGCCTACTCGTGGCGGCAACTCGAGCATGAGAAAGACAAATATGATTTCAGCTTGATTCGCGAGGATCTCGAGTTTCTCAAGGCCCGGGGGAAAAAACTGTGGATACAGTTTCAGGATGTGACGTTTAGCCCAAAACGAATCAACGTTCCGAAGTATCTGCTGGATGATCCCAAATACAATGGTGGTGCGGACAAGCAGTACCAGATTAAGGGCGACGATGAAAGTCAGGGGTTCCACGAAGGCTGGATGGCCCGGCGTTACGATCCGGCGGTGCAGGAACGTTTGCACAAATTGTTTATAGCGTTGGGCAAAGAGTTTGACGGGCAAATCGAAGGCGTGAATCTTGCCGAGACATCTGCGGGTTACGGTTGGAGTGGTAAATTCTTTCCCAAGGGTTACACCAAAGACGCCTATCGCGACGCCATGATCACAAACATGCGGGTTCTGAAGAGCGCTTTTCCGAAATCGATCGCGATGATTTACGCGAACTTCATGCCGGGTGGGCGGCCTTATCTTGAAGCCGTTTACAAAGCAGCGCGCGAGTCGAAGGTTGCTGTGGGTGGCCCCGATCTGTTGCCGTTCAGACCATTTCAACGCTCGAACAGCTACCCGATGATTCGTGAATCCTCAGGAAAGACTCCGGCCGGCATAGCTGTCCAGGATGGAAACTATTCCGATATAGACAGCAAGACCGGAAAACGCGCGAGCATCGCCGAACTATTAAAATTCGCGACCGAATATTTGAAGGTTGATTACATTTTCTGGTGCACTGAAGAACCTTATTACACCGACGAGCTCGTCCCCTTTATGCGTTCCGCTAACAAACCGCACGTTACGCAGCGCGGTTTAATGCGCGCACGGCGAGAATTAAGCAAAGCGTTGTAAAAAGCGCGAGCGCTATGGCCTCAAGCAGCAACGCCTTTGGCGGACCAATTCCCAGCAAACTAAACCTCAGCAAGTCTACCTGCCACGTCATCGGATTTAGATAGGCCGGTACGCGAAACCACGCAGGCAGGTTTGCCAGTGGATAAAACATCGAACTGAAAAACATCAGCAGGATGTAAGCCGCACTGGTTACGGTGTTGAAGGCGTCCATGCGATCCAGCTTGATCGCAAACACGCTGAACATAAAGAACCAGCTCGCCGTAGCCACGATCACAATAGCCAGCGTCAGCGGCAGCAGATCCCAACGGACCGGGGTACCCAGCGCCAGAGCGCCGAGTATGATCGACAGTGATGAACCAATCACTGCGAGCAGAACATTGAAGCTGATTTTTCCAATGAGTAGTTGGGTGCGCGTGATCGGGTAAGTCAGTAGTTCGTAGAAAATGCCGGAATCCTTGTCCATGAAGAACCCCCAGGCGGTGTTCATCGCCACGGAAAACGTAACCATACCCAACACACCCGGAACCAAAAATCCGGTGTAACTAAAATCCTGGCCTTCCACAGTCATTGACTGGCCCAGCATTCGTTCAAACCCCAGCCCGAACAGCACGAGATAAGCCAGCGGCACAAACAAGTCCCAAAACACGAACCCGATGTTCGTCATTCGCTGTCGATAATCGCGATAGAAAACCGCCGAAATCCCGGTCATCTGGTCTCCTTCATCAGCGCGATAAAGATTTCTTCCAACGTCGGGCCACGAACCTCAAATTGCAGTATTGGCGTATCGCGAGAAATATCGGCAAGTCTTCCCAGCAAGGCTGCCTCCTCACCATGAAAGAGCATCTCGACCTGATTACCGTTAACTTGCAACTGCTCCGGCTCGAGGGCTTGTAAACGGCGAACTAGTTCATCGTTGGTCTCGGCAAACGTCAGATTCACACGAAACGTTCTCGTGGAGAGTTTGCGCAGTTCCTGAAGCGTGCCCGAGGCCATGGAACGTCCACGGTCCAGAATCATGATGCTTTCACACAACTCTTCCGCTTCGCTAAGCACTTGAGTAGTGAGCAGAATGGTTCTTCCGTTACTGGCCTCCGCGCGCAGCCGATCCATTACGCGTCGCTTCATCAACGGGTCCATTCCGGTCGTGGCTTCATCCAAAATGATTACCGGTGCATCCAGCATGAAAATCTTCGCCACCTGAATACGACGCTTGGTACCAAGACTCAACTCCTGGACCGTGTCACGCAGCAACGATGTCAGCTCAAACTCGTCGGCCAACTTCTTCAGTCGTTCTTCCGCGGTCTGTTTCTTTACGCCATGCAGATAAGCGTAGATGAGGAGGTTGTCACCAACGGTCAAGAGGTTTTCGGTCGCTGTTTGCTACAACACCACCGTCATTTGTTGACGGCTGAGCAATGGTTCACGTTCCACATCGAAGCCCATCACCGAGGCTTTGCCTGAAGTAGGCGTAGTGATGGTGCTGAGGATTTTGACTAAGGTCGATTTACCCGCGCCATTTGGACCGAGCAATCCATAGATGCGTCCCTGCGGTACGTCAAACGAGACGCCGTCCAGAGCGCGCACAGCGTCGCCTCTGGTGCGGTAAATCTTTTTCACATCTTCAACTTGAATTGCGTTGGGCATGGGCGGGTAGTGTGACATGACCCGGGAAGTTAGACGAAACGGCGGCAACTGCATGAGCGCTGCGAGTTGTCCAATAAACATTGGAAGTCTCCTCTAGTTGCGTCAGTTTGGGTTTTCCTCAGCCCGCGGAGCGCGGCGGTAGCATAAAGCCTTCTATGAAGCCGGGTCGTGTCAAGAGATAAGTACGGGTTGATTGGCTCACCCTTCTATTCGAGTTTCCACGTAGTGAGCTGAAGCTCCGCAATTCGTGGTCTCATTCAACGGTGCGAC
>DATEPE010000004.1:0-14616 GCA_035273385.1 Pyrinomonadaceae bacterium
GTAGGCCGCATGCTCGCAAGTGTGACGATCATTGTGTCGTGCCACGAATAGCAGTCAGTCTTGCGTAGGTGGAAAGAGCAAGTCTTAACGCAAACTTAAATATGCCTCGCCGCTTGACATTCACATAGCAGTGCGGCGGCCCGACGCCGCCTTTTTAGTTTTCTTTGAAGTTGAGTTGCTACGAGTTCGTTGTTCTATGCGGGCAAAAAAGCTAACAAAGCGGCGTCGGGCCGCCGCACTCCAAAGTCTTGATCGTCGTCCAACAAGCAGCCAAGAAAACAAACGAGAAGTCGCAACGGAAATACAATCATGTACATCTTGAAGTTCGCCGCTGAACTATTGTATAAGCCTCGCTGTCCTCAAAACGGTTAACTCACGTTAGGAGTCTCACCCCCGTCTCCAAGCTCCAGCGAAAGGTTTAACTGCGTTACCAATCACTGCCGTTCCTCGTGTGTCTGTAAGTGTGCTCGCGAGTAGCCCAGTGCTTCGAGGGCATACAAGGTCTTCACAATCCTCGTCTGACAAGGGTGATTTAAGAAATGAATACTTCACGTTCTTCGTTCAACGCATTCTTCTCTGCAATATTCCTCCTTCTTACCTGGTCCGTGATTGCGCAGGGGCAATACACGCGAACAACCGACCGAGGATTTCAGCCCTCAGGCTCGTATGCAGTCGGCGACTTCGAGACGATCAACACCACCAACGGCAACGTAATGCTGAATATTCCTCTCGCGGGTTTGCCGGCGGGCCGCGGCGGAATAAGTGCGAAGGTGAACCTGGTTTACGACTCGAAGCTTTACAACACGCAGACTACCTACTCCAACTGCCCGGCAGTACCAGCGGGCGCAGGACTGCTGCCTCGCACGCCGCCCTATCCCGGTTGCGGCGGTGATCCAGGTTTTCCCAGCGAGTTGTTAGGGTTTAGCACTGAAGGCGGGTGGCGTTACAACTTTAAATACGCGTTGCGAGTAGTGGGCAGCGCTTACGACGGGCATGTTTCCTGCAACCCACAACAGCCCACCGTGGTCGATATGTACAAGATGCAGGTCATCTACCCGGATGGCAGCGCACATGATTTCCGGTTAAGCGGATATTCTGAGCCTGACCCGATGCAACCGAATTACTTTCCGATCGATCACGGCGGGAATGCCACTGCCAACAGCTACTGCCAGGGATATTCAAGCACGACCAATAATCTCGTTTATTACAGCATTGATGGCACTTACTCACGGCTTGAGGTCGAGCATGGCACTTTAGCCTGGACACTCTACCTGCCAGACGGTTCCCGCGTAACCAGTCCCACGTCCAGCCAGGGCCAACGAATCTACGACCGCAACAATAACTATATTGAGATTGTAACCACCGGGTTTACTTACAACGGCAATCCCGCGACTAAGATCTTCGATCAACTCGGCCGGCAAGTGATCATTGAAAACATCGCTGCGACTAACACGGATTTGATCCGCGCCTGGGGCGTTGGAAATCAGGAACTTATCTGGACAGTGAAGTGGAAGACGATTTCGATCAACAAGAGCTACAACACCGGCTGGGGCGGGGTCATGTCAATTCCCAGTTTCCAGAAGAACCGTCGCGTCGTGGACCAGATCATTCTGCCGGCCATCGCCGGCCAAACCGCGCAGGCGTATACGTTTGGATACAACGCGGGAACTGCCAATCCATCTTTAGGTTGGGGCGAGGTGAGCTCAATTACCACTCCGACTGGCGCACAAGTAAGTTACATCTGGGCGATGGACGGATTAAACGGGGGCAACGTGATTGCCGACATGGTTTTCAAGAACAGTTTGGTGAGGAAGGATCTGTCATACCTGGCTGAATTTGATGGATCGTCGTCAACGGTCACGGACCAGTGGTTCTATTCAGTAAATCAGGACTCAGGTGTAACCCAAATCACCGGTCCAAATTCCGCCGTTACTACAGAACACTTTCTGCCGGGCGAGACGAAAGGCTTCAAAACGGAAAGGCCGGACGGTTCGATTGTTGAACGTATTTGGGCTAACAACAACCCATACGGTTATCCTCATGGTGATGCCAACAACATCGTAAAGACAGAGTTCACTTCCATCAGAGATGCCGCGGGAACCCTGAGCAAGACAGCGATTGTCGACTACAAATATGACAAGAACGGCAACGTTACCCAAACGACGGAATATGATTGGGTTGACTGGAACACGGTACCGCGAGACGGCTCTGGAAAACCTACCGGGATACCCGGCGGGGCTTTCATTAACCGCGTCTCGGCCAATGGCTATTACAATCAAACTGCCGATTCGGCTAACACTACCACCAATGATCCCAACGCTTACACCTACTTAACAGCACCGCGGATGCTTCGCGCACTCTCTTCAACTGAAATCAAATGGGGCAACGCGACTGATGGATCGCAGACCTTATCCCGCAGCGAGTTTACGTATGACAACGCAAACACAACCGGCAATTTGACGCAGCAAAAAAGCTGGGACTCAACCAAAGGCGGCTACAGCAATCCCTTGGGCGCGAATTCAATTTCCGTTTCCACACAGTACAACTCGTATGGTAGTCCGACGTTAACCACAGACGCTCGTGGTTATCAAACACAGCTCTATTACGGCTCGGTTGGCGGTTTCACCGATTTGTATCCAACACAGATGAAGACTGCCTACTTATCATCCGTTCAACGTACCGAGACCCGAGTACGATTTCTACACTGGGGTCGTTACCCGGGTTACCGATGTTGACAACAATGTTTCGACGGTAACTTCTTATGATGTTTTCGGCCGGCCCACACTGGTGAGAGCTGCAGCAGACAAGACTGAGGAGACGCGGACTGCTACTGAGTATTCGGAAGTTTACCGGCGCGTTATTCAACGCTCAGACTTAAACACAGTAGGTGACGGCAAATTGGTCAGCATCCAACACTACGACCAATTGGGACGCGTACGTCTCAGCCGTCAATTGGAGGATTCAGCATCGCAGAGCGCCGAAGATGAAACGGCAGGAATCAAAGTCCAAACGCGATATATCAATTCCGGTACGAATAGCTATCAGCTAGTTTCAAATCCTTATCGCGCGGCTTATTCGAGCTCTGCCGGCTCTGAAGCAACCATGGGATGGACCCGAACAAAGTCCGACAAGGGTGGTCGCGTTCTGGAAGTGCAGACTTATAGCGGATCCGGCTTGCCCTCACCTTGGGGAAGTAACAGCTCGCACAGCGGGGTTGTCACTACCAGCTATGACGCGGAATTCACAACAGTAACGGACCAGGCAGGCAAGACACGGCGCAGTAAGGTTGATGGGTTGGGCCGGTTGATCCGGGTTGACGAGCCCGACTCCAGCGGCAGCCTAGGAACAAACGGAGCACCTACGCAGCCCACAAGTTATGTTTACGATGTGGGTGGCAATCTGAAAACGGTGACCCAGGGAGTACAAACACGGACCTTCGTTTACAGTTCTCTCTCCAGGCTGACGTCTGCAACGAATCCGGAGAGCGGTACGATTAGTTACACATACGACAACAACGGTAATCTGTTGACCAAAATGGATGCTCGTAGCGTTAGTTCTACGTTTTCTTATGACGCACTAAATCGTAATACGCAAATCGATTATTCTGACACCACCCCAGATACCTTCCGCCAATACGATCAGGCGACCAATGGAAAAGGGCGCCTCTATCAGACGTGGCAAAGCGGAAGTGTCACGTCGGCTACCTACATCGACAGCTACGACGCACTTGGCCGGCCGTTAGTCCAACGTCAGCGCTTTGAAACTAATGGTGTCTGGAGTTCTTCCTATCAGACGTCGCGCAGTTACAACCGGGCCGGAGGTGTAACGTCGCAAACTTATCCATCCGGCCGCACGGTCACTTACGGCTACGAGGCAGCCGGACGTCTCACCAGTTTCACCGGCAGCCTCGGCGATGGGACAACGCGAAACTACGCTACCAACATCAGCTACAACAGTGCCGGACAGTGGACGCGTGAGCAATTTGGAACCCAAACGACGCTTTACAACAAACGCTTCTTCAACAGCCGGCAACAGCTTTATGGGATGTTTCTGTCTACCGTGAATGATGATTCCAATTGGAACCGTGGCGCGGTAGTCAACTACTACTCGTTGTCAAACTATGGATTTGGCAACGTCGGCGCCGACACTAATGGAAATCTATATGTGCAGCAGCATTGGGTTCCGGACAACGATGCCGTCACCAGTTATTCGTTCATGCAGCAGAACTATGATTACGACTCGTTAAACCGTTTGAGGTGGGTGGCTGAATACCAGAACGGCACAACCGAGACCGGCAGTCAGAACTTTGCTTACGACCGTTGGGGCAATCGCACGATTAGCCTCGCCTATGGCACTGGCATCAACAACAGATCATTCACGGTAAATGCCGCGAATAATCGTTTGGGTGTGCCCTCGGGACAAAGCGGAACCATGACGTATGACGCTGCGGGGAATCTGACGACAGACACTTACAGTGGCTCGGCCGTTTCGCGTGCGTATGATGGCGAAAACCGGATGATTTCAGAGACGCAAAGTTCCGGGGTCCCACCGGCGGCAACTTACAACTACAACGCTGATGGCCAGCGTGTGCGGCGTAAAGTCGGCGCGGTGGAAACGTGGCAGGTTTACGGGATCGACGGTGAGCTGTTGGCCGAGTACGCGGCCAGCGGCGCCACTGCGAGTCCGCAGAAAGAATACGCATATCGCAACGGCGAGTTGTTAGTGACTGCTGAGCCGGCTGCCAACGTCCGGTGGCTGGTAACGGACCACCTGGGCACGCCGCGAATCATTGCCGACCAGACAGGATCGCTGGCCGGAATCAAACGCCACGACTATTTGCCGTTTGGAGAAGAGTTATATGCCGGTACCGGCGGACGCACCACGGCGAAAGGTTACAGCGGCGACAATGTGCGGCAGAAGTTCACCTCGTACGAGAGAGACAATGAGAGTGGTTTAGAGTATGCGCAGGCGCGCTATTACTCAACGGTCCAGGGCAGGTTCACTGGTGCAGACGTACCCTTCATGGATCAGTTCAAGAGCAGTCCGCAGACTTGGAACCTTTACACTTACGTCGGCAACAAACCCCTGACCCACACAGATCCGTTCGGTCTTTGGAAACAGGTGAAATGTGAAGGCAGCGCATCGCAGTGCTGGGAGGCGGAAAAGAACGACACAATATCAAGCCTTGCGAAGAAGCTTAACGTTTCCGCCAAGGATCTAAATGCATACTTCCAGAATCCTGACGTGGCCATCGGCCAGACCTTTGATGTTTCGGGTTTTGGTGCAAACAACGCCCCGGTTACGCAACGTCAGACGACCTATCTTGAAGTGATCGTCTGGAAGCAAAGTACAAGGCACGTGGCGGGAATCTTTGGTCACGTCTCTTATAACATTAACGGAATGTCTTGGTCCTGGGAACGAGGGGGGTGGCAGAAAACCTCATTCGAGGACTACTTAAAACAGAACTCCTATCGCGACGGGACAGGTTATCTTTTAGATGATGAAAATGATCCAAGATGGGCCGAAGCATTAGCCGGCGAAATAATGAGTTTTCGAGGAGATGGTAACAGCATTATTCCAAGCTTCGGACCCTATGGCCTTGTGAAGGACAATTGCGGAGAGGCGTTCTGCAGGGCTACGAACAACATGGGGTTACCAAGAAACGATAGCGTCGCCCCAGTCCAACATAGGGCTTACATTCTGCAGAAGCTACGGCCTTACATTAGGGCGATAAACTTCTATAATCGAGGCGGGTTAACCTCGCGGCCAGTTCGCAGATAAGGTTAAGAAGTTCTACTATGAACAGAAATAAGATCAAGAGGATCTTTTTGCTCGGGGGTCTCGTCTGCGTAGTCCCCATCCTTATTCTGGGTGTTTCCATGTCTGTTGAACTGTATCGTTACTTCAATCCTTATCTTGATCAGGATATAACTGGCCCAGTGACGATTCCTGATGAATGGTTAGAGCTGGTTCCGAACAAGCCTTTGCGGGTTGAAAGACAAATTCAAAAGATTGTTCTGGATCTTGACAAGTCGGTGAAGCTGGAGCGTGACGGTTGGGGATTGGTTTTACCTGACGGCTCGATTGTCCAACCAGCCGTGCAATTGATAGATGAAAACGGCCAAGTGTATAACCTCGATGTCGCCTCCTCATGGTCAAACCCATCCACCGGAGTAACATACCGGGAATTCTCTATGGCCGATTTGCCGAAGGACAAAAGTTATCGTATGGTGCGGCTTCGATCCGCCAAGCCTGTTCCCTGCCGTAGAGTCTTCTGGAGAAGCTACAATCAATGGGACGTCAGTTGATTGTGCATCCTACTTACGCCTCTCAGTTTTCAGAAGGCGTTCTTACAGTGATCTAACAAGTTATAGAAAAACTCATCAAATCTTTCGATTGAGACTCGATCCTAAAACGTTCGGGAGAGATTATCTCCGATTGGCTTAAAAATGACGCGACCGGCTAAACACACTTTGTAAAACGTTTGGCGTTATCAATCTTGATCGGGACCGCGATGCCATTCTGTTATGTGGTTATCATCGGGCCGCTGTCTACACTTATTCAGAACCGCCAGATCGAGATGCTTCTTGACCTGCCGGTGCTTTGGGGCAACGTTGGCGCCGACACTAATGGAAATCTATATGTGCAGCAGCATTGGGTTCCGGACAACGACGCCGTCACCAGTTATTCGTTCATGCAGCAGAACTATGACTACGATTCATTGAACCGTTTTAAGGTGGGTGGCTGAATATCAGAACGGCGCAACCGAGACCGGCAGTCAGAACTTTGCTTACGATCGTTGGGGCAATCGCACCATCAGCAGCGCGTCCGGCATCGGCATCAACAACAAATCATTCACGGTGAATGTCGCGAACAATCGTTTGGGTGTGCCCTCGGGACAAAGCGGAGCGATGACGTATGACGCGGCCGGGAACCTGACGACCGACACTTACAGTGGCTCGGCCGTCTCGCGTGCGTACGACGGTGAGAACCGAATGATATCAGAGACGCAAAGTTCCGGAGCCCCACCGGCGGCAAGTTACAACTACAACGCCGATGGACAGCGTGTGCGGCGTAAAGTGGGCGCGGTGGAAACGTGGCAGGTTTACGGGATCGACGGCGAGTTGTTGGCCGAGTATGCAGCCACTGGTGCGGTGGGTGGTCCACAGAAGGAATATGGCTATCGCAACGGCGAGTTGTTAGTGACTGCTGAGCCGGCCGCCAACCTCCGCTGGCTGGTAACAGACCACCTGGGCACATCGCGAATCATTGCCGACCAGACAGGATCGCTGGCCGGAATCAAACGCCACGACTATTTGCCGTTTGGAGAAGAGTTATATGCCGGTACCGGCGGACGCACCACGGCGAAAGGTTACAGCGGCGACAATGTGCGACAGAAGTTCACCTCGAAAGAACGAGACAACGAAACCGGCCTCGATTACTTCCTGGCTCGCTACTATTCATTAACGCAAGGACGCTTCACTTCTCCGGACATTCCGTTTATGGACCAGTGGGAATCTAATCCGCAATCCTGGAACCTCTACTCATATGTCCGAAACAATCCGCTGGCATTTGTAGACCCTACAGGTAACGTGGCTGAAATCCCATGCGATACGATCTGTCAAGAGTCAAAACGGAGAGCTGAGGAGGAAGGGATAGATATCATAACCATCCCGATGGTCGATTCGGGAGTTCCGCGAGACGGTGGCGGTCCAAATTTGACTATCGCCGAAGCTCTCCAGCAACAAGAAGATCGGAGGAGGAGTTTTGTCGTTAACAATCTTGTCGCAGGCATTGGGTATGGCATAGGGAGGGCAGTTAGGGGTATTGCCGGTTTTTTCCGCGGTGGATCAAAAGCCATACCCGGCACCACACCAGGGCTACCGGCATCGGCTCCCAAACCTCTGGGGCGCGGCAGCACCGGCAGGACTATCCCGAGAGACCTAACAGAGCAACTTGCTATTGAAGAGGTGATGTCGAATCCTACCTCTGGTCGTCCCGTCCCTCTGACGAAAGGTATGACGGATCCAAGATGGCCCGCAAGTGATGGATGGATCAAGATGAGAAAAAATGTAAATGGTACTGAGATACACTACGTCAGGAACACGCGCACTGGTGAAGTGGATGACTTTAAATTCGTTGATGGGAAATGAAGTATGCGAGTTTTGTCTACAGCCAACAAGGGAAGCAACCTTTCAGTAGAGCACTTCGAAAGCGGCTATACCTCCTCTAGTGAATTTGACCTGGAGATAGGGAAAGAGTACGTCGTCTATGGCATCAGCTTGTGGAAAGGACTTTTAAGTTATTTAACAATAGGCGAGGGAATGTACCCAGGCTGGTATCCTGCAGAGCTGTTTACCATACTCCGAAGTGGAATCCCACCGGGTTGGCATTTTACATACCGCGGTAAGAAGGATGGCTATGAAGTCGCTGCGGTATGGGGATACGAGGAACTTGTGAATTCAGAAGGTCACTTTGACGATTTATCAAACCTAGAGCAAAGGGCTATAGATGTATTTGTGGAACGAAAAAAACAAATCGACAAAGTATCATAGCCAAAACTGAACTCTACGATTCATTTTCAGCAGTCAGGAAGAATCCGAACCGAATACCAGTGCTGCTTTTGCGGGAATACCATAAAACCTGCGGGACCAGACGTTGGGGGGCTGTTATATGCGACCAATGTCGATGGTGCAGCAACGGACCAATTAGATCAGCAGCTGTGGTGTCACGCGGTGTGCATGCAGCAGCGTTTGAATCCTCCAGTCCCGCTGTACGTTCTTGATCTTGTTGAGCGGGACGAAGCGTGACATAGAAAAGCTCGTAACAGCAGTTGCGTGGACTGGGTCGAGTCCACCGCTATCCTCATCTGATCTCTAAACACTGCCATACGCTCAGGGTGTCGGAGAATTGCATCCACCATTAGAGGAACCGTACTTAAACCTTTCAAAGGTACTGCAACTTCTTTAGGCGTAGGTGCAAATGGGAGGCTGATGATCTCAAAGTCCGTTATTCTCTTTTACAAGATCAGCTAATGTCCTCGCCTAGAAGGCGATAGCGTGCATTTATTTGACGTGAACACGCTAACCACCCTTGTGTGAAACGTTCGGCGTTATCAATCTTGCGACCCGGCGGCAGAATGGCTGGTGTCAGAGATCAATCGAGCGGCACCTATTACGCCGGCGGAGCGGCCACCGATGCCACGAACCGGATTCAATACTCTGCGCACGGTGCGGTCTCAGTAATGAAGCTCGGCAATGGCCTCTGGGAACACACAAACTTCAACACGCGATTACAGCCTTCAGAAATTGGTCTGGGAACATCCTCAACCAGCTCGGGCATACTTGGTTTGACCTATGACTATGGCACCACCAACAACAACGGAAATGTGTTGAGCGTGAGCTATGCCGGCGGCGGCTTGAGCTATACGCACACCTTTGGTTACGACTCGCTGAATCGATTGACCACTTCGCAGGAGGGATCTGCCTGGTCACAAACTAACAGCTATGACCGCTACGGTAACCGTTCGATCGTAGGCGCTGGTCTCAGTTTCAACACGGCGAATAATCGCATCACCAACGCTGGTTACGTTTACGACGCCGTAGGTAATCTCACCAACGATGGTTTGCACTCATACGGCTTTGACGGTGACAACAGGATCAAAAGCGTCGATGGCGTATCGGATGTTTATCGCTATGACGGCGAGGGCAATCGGGTCCGAAAAAACTTTGCCGCCGGTGAGAAGTTTCGGATGGTCTACAGCGTAGGACAGCTAATCGCCGAATATGATCCTTCCAGCGGCGCGTTGCAGAAAGAATATGTCTACGGCGGTAAGGGCCTGATTGCAACAGTTGAGCCGACAGCGGGCACGAAATATACGACTGCCGATCACCTCGATACCCCCCGAGTGGTGACCAATTCAAATGGCACAGTCTTGAGTCGTCACGACTATATGCCATTTGGCGAAGAGATTGGCGCAGGCATCGGTGGCCGCACGGGTGGAATGGGCTTCAGCGTTGTTGATGGCCTCCGCCAGACGTTCACGTCATATCAGCGCGATAATGAGAGTGGACTGAATTATGCAATCAATCGTTATTTCTCTCCCACGGACGGACGGTTCACAACTGTGGATCCCTTGCATGAAAGCGGAGAGCCTCCCCAACCACAGAGCTGGAACCGGTACGCTTATGCCATAAACAACCCACTCAAATTTGTAGACCCGGACGGTCTACGTTATGTGCAGCGAACGCTATCTAATGGCAGAGTCGAATTTGGATGGTGCGCGACTGACGAGTGCTACAACAATGCTATCGACAAGAAGAATAAGAATTATGCTGGTTGGACTGCCGTGACGTTCGATGAGAGCAAGCCTTTTGAATACAGGACAATCGGCGGAGGCGGCGGTGAGCGATATGCCAACTACAGATTAAACCCCAATGGGACGCATGGGTTCGCCGATGTGCTAGACGGTAAGTATCGGGCTATGAGTACACACTGGGAAGC
Organism: Pyrinomonadaceae bacterium; assembly: GCA_035273385.1. Classification (GTDB taxonomy): domain Bacteria; phylum Acidobacteriota; class Blastocatellia; order Pyrinomonadales; family Pyrinomonadaceae; genus PSRF01. The sequence continues at coordinate 10,504 of DATEPE010000004.1, forward strand.
ACAGCTGGCAATTGGAGGTGTTTTCAACGGGTTACGCGGATTGCTATCGGGTCTCTTCTCACAGTCGGGAACGAGACAGGCCATCTCGCAGGCTACGAAGCATGGCGCAGAACGTCTTGCTGAACGAGGTTTTACTTCTGCAGATATCACATTAACGAAGTCTGGCAGCCAGTTTCTTCAGAAGGACGGCGCTAGAGTTTTTTTAAAAGAGGTATCCTCTGGTAGGTTCAATGTCATCGTAGAAGGCCAGCGAGGAGTGGTCACAGCTCTGAAAGACGTATCGGAGAGGAAGATTGCGAAGTTAGCCAGGAATTACGGATGGTACTCGCCCGTAAATTAGGTTGAAGCGAGAAAAGGGAGTAAAGAATGTCAACCGAATACCAGTGCTGCTTCTGTGGGAATACCATAAAACCAGCCGGACCAGACGTTGGGGGGCTGCTGTATACGACCAATGTCGATGATGCAGCAGCAGACCAATATGATCAGCAGCTGTGGTGTCACGCGGTGTGCCTGCAGCAGCGTTTACATCCTTCAGTCCCGCTGTACGTTCTCGATCTTGTTGAGGGGGACGAAGCGTGACTTTGAAAAGCTCGTAACAGCAGTTGCGTGGTACTGGGTCGAGTTCATCCGCTTTGACTGTATCCTCAATTAGGAGATGGTTGGTACGCAGGAGAAAACATCGACCACAAACCGCTCAGAGCGAGCTAACCAAAGGAGGCCACTCAGAGCTAAACCGCCAATGACCGGTTTTCTTAGCGTGTTCTTTTCACTTTTGGCTGTTGACAGTCCTTTGACCGTTAGAGCTTTCATTCCAGATGGCAAGAGTTCCGGTCAGTTATATTTTTCGTTTACGTGAGTAGTCGGCAACTCAAAAGTGTAGTTGTAATAATTTGCGTGGCACTGTTGGCAGCGGTTTTTTCTTACCCGTTCACCAGCACGGTTGTGCCCGCCTGGAGAATGAGAATCGTTGAGGAGACGGGCAGGCCTTATGCAGGCATACAGATCAATCAATCTTGGAAGCATTACTCTCTGGAACTTGAGGCAGGCGAAAATGGGGAAACTCGGTCGACAGATCGGAACGGGTACGTAGAGTTCCCCGAACGAAACCTCAGGATGAGCCTTCTAAGTAGAATCTTTCGCGTAACCTTTACACATGCCTCAACGATCCTACATGGAAGCACCGGCATAACCGCATACATTATGGTGACGGGTCCGCAAGGGTTTAAAAGGGTTGACTACGTTCCTGGTGAGTCTCCGCCAAGTGAAATCGTATTACCACGCTAGCACTCAAATAAGCAGAGCTCGATGACGTATCAATCGCGCCTAATTCCTACTGAGTAATGACTAAACAGAAAGGATCGTTCGTAAACAATCCAGAGTCGAAATTCCATCGCCGCCTCCACCTCGTGAATTTCCTTAAACAACACCGCAGCCGATTCCAAAGAACGCGACAATGAAACTGGGCTCGATTTTTTTATTGGGAGATACTACTCATCAATACAAGGACGGTTTACGATCAGGGGTCGATCCGCTCTTCGCTTAATATAGATCTAAATACTAATAATGGTGCAGTAACACTCAGTGACGGAAGTCAAGCGTCTGGCTACCCATCATTCGGGATCTACGGTTACGTATACGAGGGAAAAAACATCGTAACTACAAAAATAATCGAACTGCCCGAGGGCTCTCCGGATGCGCTAAAAAAACCCATGACTAAAATTAGATGACGCATCATTCCCAAAACCAAAGGGGCTTATTGAAATGAACAAAGTGGGCTTGACCACCAGGCTGGGCCTCCTGGTAATACTTGCGCTGCTTCAGTTGGCATGTCCTCAAAATGAGCAACGTATGCGACGAATCGGACCTGACGTGAAGGCGAGTGTCGTCATTTATTTCAACTTGGGTGTATCCAATAAGCAAGTTGACGATTTTTGGCAAGAGGTGCTGTCTAAACCGGATCCGGCTGGTAGGGGACACTATCACCGAAATGGCGTTGGCGACATCGGTAGAATCACGCCCGTTCAAGGTCACGAAGGTATATCCATTTCGTTCCTGCCCGATGCGACAGAGCAGGTCCGCGAGGAGGTCATTAAAGATATTGAAGCTTCCCCCCTTGTATACAAGGTGCTTCGCGACGTTGCCCCGGCCGAAATCAAGAAGCTTTAACGGAACCAGGGCCTGACTGGGTGCGAATCGTGATGGTGCGAAGACCGGTAGGCGCGGGAACGGATGATGGAAAGTCCGCCGGCAGTGTGATCAGTTTCGAGCGCGTATGAATTTTGCCGGTCACTGCGTTGATTGAAACGGCGTAAGCCGGTGAGCTTGGACCAGCGTCGTCAACAACTGCTTCGCTCGATGGAACGGAAGCAGAGCCCGCCAGAAATAGATCCCCAATCAGTGTTGTTTGTAAGCCGAAGGAAAACGGTTCGGCTTTAAGCACCCGCAAGTTTCCTTCGATGCGGCCGCTGTTGAGTGTCGGACGTGTCCGAGAGATGACGGCGTCGGTTGGAGTGTCTAGTTGTTCAGCGTCGGGAGTGGATAGCAGTCCGATAAAGGTGGTCGCGTTCTGGAAGTGCAGACTTTCAGCGGATCAGGATTGCCCGCGCCCTGGGGAAGCAACAACTCCCATACGGGAATTGTCAGTACCAGCTATGACGCGGAGTTCACAACAGTAACGGACCAGGCCGGAAAAACACGACGCAGTAAGGTTGATGGGTTGGGCCGATTGATCCGGGTGGACGAACCTGACTCCAGTGGCAACCTGGGAACAACCGGCGCACCCACGCAGCCCACAAGTTATGTTTACGACGTGGCCGGGAATCTGAAAACCGTGACCCAGGGAGTACAAACTCGGACCTTCGTTTACAGCTCTCTTTCTCGCCTGGCCTCAGCTACTAATCCCGAGAGCGGCACAATCAGTTACCTGTATGACAACAACGGCAACTTAACGAAAAAGACTGATCCCCGAGGTTACATCGATTATTCGTACGATGCTTTGAATCGCATCACTACGCGAACCTACTCCGACGGCACGCCTACCGTCACCTACACGTACGACGCCCCGGGAGTGTCCTATTCCAAAGGCCGGCTGACTTCTATGAGTTCAAGTGCGTCGACGACGAATTACACCACGTACGACCCACTGGGACGGATAACAGCGAATAGTCAGGTTACGGACGGACAGGTATATTCCATAGCCCACAGATATAACCGCGCCGGAAACCTTGTTTCAATCACCTATCCATCTGGGCGGATAGTTACGACGGAATATGACTTGGCGGGGAGAATGGCTGGCGTTCAGCATCAACAAAGCGGCACATATTACGCGGGCGGTGCTGCCACCGATGCATCTAACCGGATGCAGTACGCAGCGCACGGCGGATCGTCAGTGATGAAACTGGGGAATGGCCTTTGGGAACACACAAACTTCAATACTCGATTACAGCCTACGGAAATCGGTCTGGGAACATCCTCCACCAGCTCGGGCACGCTTGGTTTGACCTATGACTACGGCACCACCAATAACAACGGAAATGTGTTGAGCGTGAGCTATGCCGGCGGCGGCTTGAGCTATACGCAGACCTTTGGTTACGACACCTTGAATCGATTGACCGCGTCGCATGAGGGATCTGCCTGGTCACAAACCAACAGCTATGATCGCTACGGTAACCGTTCGATCGTTGGCAGTGCCTTGAGCTTCAGTGCCATCAACAACCGCATCACCAACGCAGGATACGTTTATGACGCAGCCGGGAATCTCACTAACGACGGTGTCCATTCATATGGATTTGACGGGGAGGACAAGATCAAGAGTGTCGATGGCGTGGGTGATGTATTCCGTTACGATGGCGATGGGAATCGTGTGCGTAAGAACTTCGTATCAGGCGAGAAGGTCCGGATGGTCTATAGCGCAGGCCAATTGATTGCCGAGTACGACCTTTCGAACGGCGCTTTGCTAAAGGAATACGTTTACGGAGGGAAAGGCCTGATTGCTACAGTGGAGCCGAGTGCGGGTACGAAGTACGCTACAGTGGATCATCTTGGCACGCTGCGAGTCGTTACGGATTCTGCTGGTGCCGTTGTCACTCGTCACGACTACAAGCCATTTGGCGA
>DATEPE010000005.1:0-212629 GCA_035273385.1 Pyrinomonadaceae bacterium
CCCCGCTTTAACAACTGTCACCATTAGGTGCCGCTGCATTATGCGGTATTAGCCCAGATTTCTCTGGGTTATTCCCCATCCAAAGGTAGATTACCTACGTGTTACTCACCCGTGCGCCACTCTACTTTCTCCCCGAAGGGAAATTTCGCGTTCGACTTGCATGTCTGAGGCACGCCGCCAGCGTTGATTCTGAGCCAGGATCAAACTCTCGTTAGAATTTGTTCTCTGGAACATTATCGTTACTGGTCTGTATCCGATAATGACTCTTCTTCAGAGTTTTGCACGCGAGCTTTATCGCTCATCGTGTTGACTCTCAAAGTTCATTGATATGGACACGCTCTATCTAGTTTTCAAAGATCGATTCCCCCAAAATTGTCTTTTGGATTGCCTTACAGACGCACTAAACTCGCCTCAAGCAAACGGGGACTTTAACCGAAGGAATTTACTCTGTCAAGCGACGACACAGGTTCGGAAAATGTTATTTCTTCCGAATAAAAAAGCCGCCTTTCTCTCAGTTACTTCTCAGAGAAAAGCGGCACTCATTCGTGCCTTCCAGAATTCCTAACTGTCAACTCCCTCTCACAGGGAAAGGGCATTATAAAGACAACTAATTTCTTGTCAAGTGGTTGTTCCCAACCTCTTCTCCTCGCGCTTCAAGTTACTGCTTAGCTTGCGTGAGGCCACTCGTTTTGGGCGAAAACTTAGATGCTTGTTTGCCCGAACGCGTTTGCTATTTTCAAACCAAACTCTTCGCTTCTGCGCTTCGCAAACACGCCGCCAAATGAGCGACCTGATTAGACGAAAAAACTGGCGGAACGTTGCCTGACGATTCAATTTTTATTTTCTTCGCCAGTTGTTCGAAGCTCTCGCTCGCGTCGCCACTCCGATCAGAAAGATAAACCGCTGACACATGGTCCATCACATTCCGGGCGGTGCGTTTTATCTGCGGAAGATCAGCACGCGCAACCATGACAAAGAAGTCGGTCTCAACGTAGGACGAAAAGCTGTTACCTTCGATGAACACTCCTTCTGAGGTGACTCTCGCGAGGGCGTCTTTAATTCCCTGTTCAAGCTGCTCGTCAGTCGCGATTACCCAGTGCACATTCGCAGCGCCAGATTCCCAGTAACGGCCAGTATCCTTTCCGGGCTCATAAGTCTTAAACTTACCCGACTTGATAAGCGGCTTATCCTGAAGCAAGTGGCTGACGCAGCACGCGTGTGGATCTTTGCCACAGGAACGATAGTGTCCTCGCGTTGTCTTAATTGCTTCCCAGCCGGGAAACATCTCCAGCAGTTTGCAGAGGAGTGTGGTCTTGCCGACCTCAGACGTAAGTCCACCAACACCGACGATCAACGGGCGATCCATACAAACCCTCTAAATCCATCCACGAATTACAGGCAAGGGAGCAGTTACTTCTTTTTCTTTTCTGCGCCCGCCGGCGGTGTCACACGCAGGTAACCTCGACCATCCTTGTAGACCGCATACTGCACATCAGTAAATTGTCCGGCGTCGTCCTTGATGCGGATGGTAAATGTTCTACTATCCGCTTTCCCTTCAACTCGACACGGCAAATAACCTTTTAGATCCGGACTGCGATAAGCGGTGTAGTGCTCTTGATCCCGTTTGTCGTATCCAAGCACATAGATGCGATCAAAGTCGGGTTCATCCAGAGTGCGCGGTTGATTCGAGCTGCTCTTTTCCAAAATCACCCAACTGCCGGGCCTTGATTCACGAGTCCCGTCGCCGTTAGTCGAATCAGTTTCAGAGGTATCGCCATCGAGCCGTTGCCACGCTACAAACTCTCGCCCGGTGCGATAAAAAATAATGTCACTCGGAACTTTGAGTTCCACTTGCTTGCCATAAATCCAACCCGCAGGCGCGGGCGAGATGGAGGGCGGCAGCCGCACCTTGTACCAAAGCTCGTTATCTTCTTCGATTTGGTCCTCTTCCTGGTCGTCCTGCGTGGTCGGCTGAGTGCCCTGTTGTGCAGTCCCGGCTTTCGGCGCGATATCGCTTTCGATGGCTTCAGATGCTTTAGGTTTGGGGATGCGCTTCCAGCCGACGATGTCGAAGCTGGAACCACTGTCCAACCTCATCATGATGTTTTCATTGTCGCTGCGATCAGGATGCAGTCGCAGGTTCGAACTCGCGCGCAGCTGACCCGCAGCCTGGGATGGCACATTGCTGTCTTCCTCGGCGAGTTTCTTTGATGCCTGCAGCACTTCTTCCGGCATTACATTGCGAGATTCAATCCAGCCTTCAGTGCTGTTCTCATCGGCCGCACGAACACGCAGCCAACGTTCTTTCTTGCTGTGGTCAGACGGATCCTGCACGTCCTGAAATTCGAGAATATCGACTACCTGACCACGATTAACCTCAAGCAGATCTGCGGCAACGACCGCGGTAGAACTGCGTATTTGGGCGCGCCGCGCCACTACCACTCCGGTGTCGCTCTTGTTGGCGAGCGTACTGCAGCCCGCCGCAACAGCAACGGCCATAAATATCAAAGCTAAAGTTAAATAACGTTTCATATAAGTTGCGTACTAAGTCGAAATCATCGCGACTAATTATACCCAATCCTGCTACCGAAGCATTGCCTGCTGGCTTAGCTTAAGATCAGATTGTGGAATATGTACGGTGAAGGCGTTCCCTAATTTCAGCCCAGGGTTGCGCTTTGGCAACCCTGGGAAAGGACGTGCCCGAGAGTAGACGCAACCCTGAAGGGGTCGAGGCGACACCCCGGTTACCTGGAGAAGCCACCGCAACCCTTTCAGAGTTGGGAACCTACCGCGACATTTCTTACCCAGGGTTGCCAAAGCGCAACCTGGGCTGAAATTAGCGAACGCCTTCGGCGTTGAACGCAAACTGCAACAAGCGTGGTGGTAGTTTGACACTAACTATTGCCCCTCTTATATTACGGTCATCAATCCCCAAAAACTTGTAGAAGCCGTGAGAATTAATCGTCACTCAGAGATGGTCCAGCCTGACAGCTCAAGTCGGCGCGTCCTTTCGTTTCTACTGCTCGGCCTGATTCTCTACGGCGCCACCGTGCAGGCTGTACATAAGCACGGAACGACTCCACCCGCGCAGGCTGAAACCTCTGCGGTTTCCACTCCCGCACCAGAAGACAGCTCTCCAAATGGACTCCAGAGCTGTGACGACTGCCTGATTTGCCAGCTTCAGCAAAGTTTTTCCGCTACTCTCGTTACACACCGTGATTTGGATCCGCCGTCAGCTCTAACCGTTGGCTTCTTCGAGGCCGGCAACGGCCCTGAATCATCGTTTGTAACCATTAGAGAGAGCGGACGCGCGCCTCCTCTTACCTCTTAATCAACATCGCCATCGGCTCGCAGCACACCGAGATTGTCACGTCTATTTACGTGACGCGGTTCGCATTTGCGGTAACCATAACCGGTCGAATTGTTTGAAGAGGTAAGTCATGATTGAAGTTTCATCCCGATTTTCATTACGAATTCTTCTCGCAGCAAAGTTGTTCGTCATCTGCTGCCTGTTTTCACTGCCGGCGTTTGGCCAGGCCAATGCAGCTTTGCGAGGGACCGTCACGCTTGGCGATACGGGAAAGCCCATTCACAACGTCCTGGTCACCATAATTCAATTGAAGCGAACCGTCGGCACGAATGAACAGGGAGAGTACGAGTTTCAGAATTTGCCGCCAGGTCGCTACGACGTTCAGGCCCACATTGATCGGGTACCGGACGTCATCCGGTCCGTTCAAATTCCAGGTGGAGCTAACATCACTCTCGATTTTCAGCTGCAGCTTAGCGGCCTCGAAGAACAAGTCACTATCACGGCAACCGGTACAGAACAGGCAGTTTCAAGTTCAATTCAATCTGTCGAAGTTATCGGTTCCGTCGATCTCGCGAAAAAGAGTCCAGTCTCTCTAGGCGAAGCGCTGGATGGCGAACTCGGAGTTTCCAAAAGAAGCTTTGGTCCAGGCACGGCACGACCGGTCATACGGGGATTTGATGGCGATCGCGTGCTGGTGTTGCAGGATGGCAACAGAGTTGGCGGACTTGGTTTTCAATCCGGAGACCACGCTGAACCCGTCAACGTTTTGACGGTAGAGCGTGTGGAAGTAGTCAAAGGTCCGGCGACGCTGCTTTACGGCAGTAATGCCATCGGCGGCGTTGTCAACGCGGTAACCGGTCACGATACCGCCCACAAAGGAGCCAACGGTTACATCACGGCACTCGGGTCTACCAACAGTAAACAGGCTGGCGGGACCGCGGGCTTCGAGTGGGGAACAGACAGGTGGCTGTTTTGGGCCAACGGCGGCGGTCAACGATCGGGCGACTACGATACGCCCATCGGCACTGTTCCAAATTCCTTCTCGCGCGAAGGCAATGTGGCGTCTGGATTTGGTTACTATCGCGATAACGGCTTCTTTAGTTTCAATTACAACTTCAACAAGCGTCGCTATGGAATCCCTTTTGATCCCGAGGAAATCGATCCAGAAATACTCGAGCTCAATCCGAGACGACACGGCATCGAGGCTCGCGGCGGCTTCCGAGAGAACCCTTCCTTCGTACAAGCCGGCACGTTCTCGCTTCAGTACGTTGATTACACACACTCAGAAATCGATGGGATTACCGGCGAAGTAGGTACGTCGTTTAAAAACCAGACAACGATACTTCAGTCCATCTTTGATCAGCGAAAGACCGGCAGACTTAGCGGCCGCTTTGGTTCCTGGTTTTCACATCGCGATTTCTCTGCTGTCGGAGCCGAAGCGTTGGCCCCACCGACAATTCATAAGGCATCCGCAGTTTTCGCGGTCGAGACAATCGACTTCGAAAGGATCAGCGTGCAGTTTGGCGGGCGTCTCGAACATAACCGATATGATCCTGAACAGACCGTACAGCACGGGTTCCTGCCGTCGCGTCGCTTTACAGGTTTCTCCGGGGCGTTTGGAATTCGGTTAGCGACATGGAATGGCGGTTCGATTGTGAGCAACTATTCGCATTCCTATCGCGCCCCCTCACTCGAGGAGCTTTATAACAATGGACCACATCCGGGAAACCTGGCCTTCGAGATTGGAAATTCAGGGCTGACCAGAGAGATGGGCAACGGATTGGATTTCGGTGTCCGTCACTCTTCAAATAAAGTGCGGTTCGAGGCCAACGGCTTTCTCTATCACATCAAAGATTTTATTTTTCTTGCGCCACTAGATCGCGACGGCGACGGGGTCGTCGACATTGAAGACGACCTGGTGGTAGCTGAGTACCAGCAAGGCGATTCACGCTATGCAGGCGTTGAAGCTTCGTTATCCGCTGCACTGCACTCAAAACTTTGGCTCGTGGCCGGCCTGGATTACGTCAACGCAGAACTTACTGAAACGAACACACCACTTCCGCGAATACCACCGTTACGAGGCCGCATTGGTTTGGAATTTAGACATCAGGGCTTGCTGTTAAATCCAGAGGTCGTGATAGCTGCTGATCAGAATCGATTGTTTCCACTTGAAACACGGACGGCTGGCTATGCAGTTTTCGGACTGTCGGGTTCCTATCTGATCGCTCGCGGGCATGCGGCGCACATCATTTCCTTTAATGCGTTTAATCTCGCCGACCGGCTTTACCGAAATCACCTTTCGTTTATTAAGGAGTTTGCTCCTGAGATGGGCCGGGGGTTGCGGGTGACGTATACATTGAGGTTTTTCTGAAGAAGATCAGCGATGTCAGATGTGAGATGCGAGAGAGTGGTTATTCGAGCAGGCTCGCCCGTCTCATATCTCATATCTGGCATCTCACATCTATCAACTCGCCCTCCGTTGACACCTGGGCCGTCCGAATTCTAAAATTCACCCACTCTTAATGAGGTTTGTCCTTAACCATCGAGGAATTTTGTCATGAGTCTGGTTAAGATCATCGTCATCACGATTTTGATTCTCCTGAGCATCCTGCTATTCGGCCGGTTTACGCTGTAAGGCCGTCTGGCTAATGGGCTGCTCGAAATCCCTTCACGCGTTCTTCACTGCATTCAACTCGGGCCGCGGTTTATTTGCATTACTCTGTCTTGCGATCGTTTGTGTGACTTCGCTGGCGACAGCGCCAATCGCGTATGGACAGGAAGCTCAAACCGATGACGACGTTCTGCGCGTCAACACCGAACTCCTGATCTTCCCGATTCGCGTCAGAAACAGATCTAAGCTGCCGGTGGAGACCCTTGCGGAAAACGAGCTCACTTTGGCCGATAAAGACAAGGTTACCAGCGGACTCTATTTGCGGCATGGCGTAGATCGCGTCGCGCTCATCTTTGCCCTGGATCAATCTGGCAGCACCCAACAGATAATCACGCAACAACGCGAGGCCGCGCTGGGCCTGCTGAACAGGTTTGGAGCCCAATCGCAGATTGCAATTATTCGCTTTACTGCGAAGCCAAAACTCGCAGTCGAATTCGGGAGAGACCTTTCAGCGGCACGTGACGGATTTAATTTTCCGGCAGCGGAAAACCAAAGGACTGCCCTATTCGATGCGGCCGACCTCGCTGTTAAGTCATTCCAGGTCTTGCCGCGGGTTCGTTCCGAGCGCCGGATTGTGGTCCTGATTAGCGATGGACTCGATAACGCCAGTCAACGCAAGGCGGACGAGGTAATCAAGGCCGCTATCAAAGACCGGATTTCGTTTTACGTTATTCATATCCCGCTTTTCACGCCGAGCGATGGACGCTTGATTGTAAGACCACCGTCGAGCGGCTTCCGTGATCTGGCAGAGAAAACTGGCGGTATGTATTTTTTGGCACGCGACGCGAGGTCGGCACTCGCACCTGAAACAAATATCGACCTCGCGCCCATGTTCAAAGCGATCGAAGACGATTTAAGGAGTCAGTTTCTGCTAGGCTTCTATCTGAGTGAAGCTGCCAACGATGGACGGCGTCACGAGTTTTCACTAACGATGCCTGATAAATATGAGTACCAAATAATTGGACGCGGATTCTCGCGTAAACACAAGTTCTTCGTTGCTAATCCACGCGAATTTCTAAGACGCACTCAGTAGGTTTATTCGTCTGATTCGTGTATTTCGTGGATCGTTCTTAAGCAGCAAAAAAGCGATCCACGATCACACCAAATAACACGAAGTGCTGAATGCGACTTTTGAGCAACGCCTTTCGCACTTATACTGCTACCGACAAATTACAGAATTCACCATTTGCTTGTTGGGGAGAACGAACTAACAGCGGCCCATACTTCTGTTTACACATGACTGATTCAAATTCGACCGGTCTCAAACGCCTCAAGCGCGCACTAATCAGTGTTTCCGACAAGAACGGTATTGTCGATTTCGCCAAACAGTTGAGAGAGTTTGGCGTTGAGATTATCAGCACTGGCGGGACTGCAAAGACTTTGCGCGACGCGGGGATCGACGTGCGCGACGTGTCTGATGTCACCGGCTTCCCGGAAATGATGGACGGACGCGTGAAGACGCTGCACCCGAAGATTCACGGTGGCTTGCTAGGGGTTCGCGACAATTCCGAGCACATGGCCGCGATGCAGGAACACGGTATCGAGCCAATCGACATGGTCGTTATTAACCTGTATCCATTTCAGGAAACGATCAAACGTGAAGGTGTGACGCTGGAAGAAGCAATTGAGCAGATCGACATCGGTGGACCTGCAATGATTCGGTCAGCGGCAAAAAACTATGCGGATATCGCTGTCGTTACCAGCGCCGATGAGTATGGACCAGTTGGTAAAGAACTAGCCGCGAATGCGGGGTCACTGTCTATCCTCACCAGAAGACGGTTGGCAGAAAAGGCTTTTCAACGTACCGCTCACTACGACGGGGTCGTGTTTGGTTACCTTGCCTTGATCCAAGAAAACAAGAGCGGCGCATTTCCTTATCCACCGTCTCCTCACGCGCAGCCGGGCGTCGGAGCAGTTAGCTCGATTACGACTTACGCTTCTTCCGAGGCGTCAAATCGGCTTAATTTCGACGATCCCTCTGCCGGAATTGAGAGCTTCCATGGCAGCCTGCCCAGCTCAGCATCCTGGACCATCAGCAAGTCAGCAAATCTCCGGTACGGCGAAAACCCTCACCAGATTGCTGCGCTTTATCGGATGGATCTTGGGCACGGCATTGCAAACGCTGAAGTCCTTTCCGGCAAGGAAATGTCCTTCAATAATTACGTCGATGCGGACGCGGCGTGGCAACTCGTCTGCGACTTCGACGAAACTGCATGCGCGATCGTTAAACACACTAATCCGGCAGGAGTTGCCCTCGGCCCTGATGCGGCGGACGCTTATCGCAAAGCACTGGCGACAGATCCGGTTTCAGCATTCGGTGGCATTGTCGCGTTCAATAGTCCGGTGGATGAGGCCGCGGCTCGCGCTGTAAGCGAGATCTTTACCGAAGTTCTGATAGCTCCAGACTACGACGAAAAGGCTCTGGAGATCCTGCGCTTAAAGAAAAACCTTCGCGTGTTACGTGCGGCGCCGGCATCCCGGGAACCAGCCATCGAGTACAGACAGATTACGGGCGGCATGCTGGTACAAACGCGAGATACTCATCGCCTTTCACCAACCGATCTAAAGGTGGTGAGTAAACGCCAGCCATCGGAACAGGAAATCAAAGCGCTCCTCTTCGGCTGGACCGTCTGCAAACACACAAAATCAAATGCAATTGTTTACGCGCTTGATGGACAAACAGTGGGCGTTGGCGCCGGCCAGATGTCGCGTGTGGATTCCGTGAAGCTCGGGGCGATGCGAGCCCAGTTGCCTGTGAAGGGATCGGTATTGGCGTCGGATGCCTTCTTCCCTTTTCGCGACGGCATTGATGAAGCAGCCAGGCATGGCATCACCGCAGTAATTCAACCCGGGGGATCTATGCGCGACGCTGAGGTGATTGCCGCAGCCGATGAACACAATCTAGCAATGGTGTTCACCGGAATCCGGCACTTCAAGCATTAAATCGGGACGTTCCTATGTTCGGAACAAGACTATCTATTCTAGTGCTCGTGACCTTATTGACCTTGCCGGTCGTAATGGGCCAGGCTTCCAGTTCAGGCGTAGAAATCATAAAGGTCTACTCAGAAAACGAGAGGTTTTATCTGGAGTCCATACCCTACGACAACGAATTTCCCACTTTGAGAGGCCGAACCTCGGTTTTTGAAAACGGGAATGTGACTGCCTTATACGTCTTCGAAAGAGGTTTTGATTCGGTAGATGAGCACACTAACAACTTGATTCTAAGCAACGATGGTAAAGTGATATTTTATGCAATTCCCTGGGGCGCAAACGAAGAGAAAGAAGGTCTGAAGAGCGTCACGATCTATAAGAACGGCAAGATTGAGAAAAGCTTCACTGAAGCAGATATCCACGGTTGTGATTTGAAGCAGGAGAGGTGCCATCTCCTCTATTCAAATTACGACGCCGTGGTTGACAGGGAAAGAAGTAATGTTGGAAGCCGAAGTTACAAGAAGGTCTTTAAGACAGGAGTCAGTGATCAAGAGCGCTTCTTAAGTGACTTTCCGATTTTCGCTTTCGACGATACGGTCTACCTTATCGACTCAAAAAAGAAAGTCCACGTCTTTGACCTGAAGCAAGGTAGTTATGTCCGATCGGATCCGTTTACAAGTATTTTCGACCACATTAAGACCAAAGGGCGATTTAACAGGGTCGAGTTAACCAGGTATGACGCTCCTTTGCTCGAGGACTTCCCCAAACTAAAAGACGGCGCGGATACCTACGAGAAACTGGCGACGATTCTGGGGATGAAGCCCGCCAGTATTCTTGAAACCACGGATGAACAATACAAACTTTACAGTTTTCGGATCAACGGCACTCTTTCAAAAACCGGCTTACTTGAAATAGAGGAAATTGAATTTTGGGGTGGTCAGCTGCCGCAACCAGTGGTTGCAGAGTTCTTCAAAGGCAATAGATTTGACAGTAGCTGGATTCCCAAAGAGTTCGACAAATGGAATCTTGGCGAGGAGTACTTCTACTTTCGTAAGAGCGATGACGTGGTAGCCCGGCAGGAGAAGCAACTTGAAATCATAGAAGAGGCTAAGGAATTAGAAAGGCGCACCACGGTAGACACCATCAACGGTGTCTATATTCCGGCTAATTTGTTGGAGTGTTTTGTCGAGTTGGATAAACTTCTGGACGACATCGATAAGAAAGAAATGCGGGCGCTATCGAGCAGAAAAGAGATGATTCAATACCATATGGGTCTCGGAATGTGGGTCAGAAACAATTGGGGACTCTGGAGCGGCTCACGCTTACAAAAGTACTTCACTGCCAGAGGAGTAACTCATCCTGACCACATGTCCGGAGTGATATTGAACCACTACTTCGATTGGTTAACCGGGAAAAAACAAACTTGGAAAGATTGGGAGAAAAGCCAAAAAGGGCCGGCGAGTTTGAGTCGCTGACAAACCAACAGTTTCAAAACTTATGCTTAAAGGAAAATCTGGAATAATCTTTGGCGTCGCCAACAAGCGGTCGATCGCGTGGGCCTGCGCGCAAGTAATGCACGAGGCGGGCGCACGGCTGGCGTTCACGTACCAGGGCGACCGCCTGAAGGAAAACGTCGAGTCGCTTACAAGTGAATCGATGCCGGGCTCGCTGCTGCTTCCCTGTGATGTGACGAAGCAGGAAGAAGTCGACGAAACCTTTTCTCGCGTTGGCTCAGAATTCGGGAAGCTCGATTTTCTGATTCACAGCATCGCCTACGCCCCGCGTGAGGCCCTGGGCGGCGCGTATTGCGACACTAGCCGTGAAGCGTTCGTGACAGCGCTCGAGGTTAGTGCTTATTCGCTGGTCCAACTTTCAAGAACGGCTGCACCGTTGATGACTGACGGCGGCAGTATCGTGTGCATGAGCTATTACGGCGCGGAGAAAGTGGTCGCCGGTTACAACGTCATGGGCGTGGCGAAAGCGGCGTTGGAAGCAAGCACGCGCTACCTGGCCAACGATCTCGGCCCGCGCAACATTCGCGTGAACGCAATCAGCGCAGGTCCAATCCAAACACTATCCGCACGCGGCGTTTCAGACTTTTCGACCATGTTGAAAGCCCACTCCGAGCGCGCGCCTCTGCGACGCAATGTAGAGCCACGCGAAGTTGGGAACAGCGCCCTGTTCCTTTGCAGCTCGATGTCGTCGGGTATCACCGGCGAAGTGTTGTATGTCGACTGCGGCTACAACATCATGGGAATTTGAGAACAGAGAAACTGAAACACGATGTCTGAAGTTAAGGATTACGACGAACACAAGCCGGGTACTACTCAGGACGAACAGCTACTCGAGAGTCCTGGACCAGATGAGTTTACGCATACGGACACGTGGCGCGTGTTCCGCATCATGGGTGAATTTGTTACGGGTTTCGACGAACTGGCAACCCTGAGCCGCGGCGTTTCGATTTTCGGATCAGCGCGGACCAGCACCGACGATCCGGATTACAAATCAGCACAGGAAACAGCGGCGCTGCTGGCGAAGGAAGGATTCGCCGTAATCACCGGCGGTGGGCCAGGAATCATGGAAGCGGCAAATCGTGGCGCGTTTGAAGCAGGCGGATTGTCCATCGGATGTAACATCGAACTTCCCTTTGAACAAAAATCAAACGACTACCTCACGCTCGGTCTAAAGTTTAAATACTTCTTTGTGCGCAAGATGATGTTCGTCAAGTACAGCCTGGGCTTCATTATTTTTCCGGGGGGTTTTGGTACGCTGGACGAATTGTTTGAGGCATTGACCCTGATTCAAACCGGAAAGATTCGTAACTTCCCGATAGTTTTGTTCGGATCGGCTTACTGGAAGTCTTTGCTTGACTGGATTCGCGATTCCGCGCTGAAAGAGGGAAAGGTTTCCGAAGCGGACTTGAAACTGATGCATGTGACTGATTCACCCGCAGAAGTCGTCAGGATCATCTATGAAAGTCAGAGCTCGCTGCGAGAGGTTGAGAACGACCTGATTGCGGTCCAGACGCGGGCGGCGGACGTGGCTAAGAACGATTAACACTCTCCTGCAGCCATTGCAGGTAATCGGAAGAACCCTCAGTCAACGGAAACGAAACAATCTCAGGCGTGTCGTAACTGTGCATGGCACGCACTTCCCTTTCCAACTCCGCAAAACGATCCGCAGTAGTTTTGGCCAACAACAGATGTTCTGGTTGTCGTTCGACTTTACCCTGCCAACGATATACGGATTCCATTTGAGGAAGGATTTGGACGCACGCAGCCAGTTTTGTTTCAACGAGCTTCACTGACAACATCCGCGCTTCTTCCAGTGTGGGAGCTGTCATCAAAACCACAATTGCGTCGGAGATGCTCATTCTGGTTGAAGCGAACGGCGGATTAGAACCCGGAGGTCCTAATTCGTCCTCTTTGAGCTGGCGACACTCTAATCATCATCTTCTGATTCGTCGTCTTCGTCTGAACCGCCGGTTAGGGGCGAGGCGTCACTGCCGAAGAAAGCTGTATAAATTTCCATCGCACGGTCGTAATCGCGCTCATCGACAAGCACAGCAGCGCCTCTTCCGGTTCCGGACAAAGCAGGTGAGAGATTGTCAGCGCCTCCCCCACGGACCATTGACCGAATCCCATTTTTCTGCAGTAGGTCGTCAACCATCTCGGCCTCGGCCGGAACGTTGAACGTGTGAAGCAAACGGAAACTCGCCTCGCTGTTATCGTGTACTGTGTTTGACGGCGTCAACCCTTCAACCAGTTCGGTATTGTCATCCGGACATGTGGCGATGCCCGCTTCATACTCTGACTCGCATACAGGACAGAACATAAGAACCCCCTAATAATTAGTCCAATGTCTAATGTCCAATGTCCAATGTCTGTGTTTAGTGACCTTAAATCGCATCCGGGTAGCTTGGCCGAAACGAATCCCACTAGTCGTCCGGACATTGGACATTGGACATTGGACTTTGGACTTTTATTTCGCTGCCAAAATCGCGCGTTCAAATGGAATCGCTTCAAATTGCGTCATTTCCTTGAACTGCTGAAAGCGTGCGTTGATTTCCTCGTGGGTCAGCTTCTGAACGCGCGCAGTGCCAAACTCCTCAACATTAAACGACGCCATCACCGATCCAAAAATCATTGCGCGACGCATCGCTCCTTCGTCCAACTTTGGCTGGCTGGCCAGGTAACCCATGAATCCTCCGGCAAACGTGTCGCCCGCTCCGGTGGGATCAAACACCGACTCCAGTGGATACGCCGGAATTGCGAAATAACTTTCCTTCGTAAAGAGAGCAGCCCCATATTCGCCGCGTTTAATGATTAGTGCGCGCGGTCCCCACGAAAGAATAGTGCGCGCGGCCTTAATCACGTTGGGAATTTCGGTCAACTGCCGCGCCTCGGCGTCGTTGATGATCACTACGTCTACGCCCGCGATAGTCTTCAAAAGCGACGGCTTTGTATGCTCGATCCAAAGGTTCATTGTGTCGAGCGCGACGAGCTCTGCGTTTGGCACTTGCTCGCGAACTTCGCGTTGCAGGTCCGGTTGGATGTTGCCCAGGAACACCAACCGTGCGCTCTTCGACGCTTCAGAAAGCTTTGGTTTGAAGTCGGCAAATACGTTGAGTTTGGTGTCGAGTGTGTGCGCTACATTTAGGTCGTAGTCATAACGCCCGTACCATCTAAACGTTTCCCCATCCGGTACGTGTTCGAGATCGGATGTGTCGACGTTGTGTGAGTCGAACACCTTTTGCTCTTCCGGACCATAATCACCGCCGACCACACCGACGATACGAACGTTAGTAAAAAAGCTGGCGGCGATGGAGAAGTGGGAGCCTGAGCCGCCCAACATCTTGTCAATTTTTCCAAATGGCGTTTCGACCGCGTCGAACGCAACAGAACCAACTACCAATAGCGACATATGAGATTTCAGATTTGAGATTTCAGATTTGAGATTCAGATTTCAGATGCTGCCTTCTGCCTACTGCTTTCTGCTTTCGCCTTCTGCCTACTGCCTTCTGCCTTCTGCCTACTGCTTCGCCGGTTCCAGTGGTCCACCAAGCGCCGTTAATTCCGTTCGCGCCGCTTTGATAAAAGCACTGTTTGGGTATCCAGCCACCAAACGCGATAGGTAAACGCGTGCGTCCAGTCGCAGATCATCCGGGGTCTTCGTAGACTTCTGTTTGCCCTTGCTTTCCGCGAGTCGCAAGCTGCTCATGCCCGCGATATAGAGCACCTCATCCAACTTCGTAAAAGTCGGATTCGCAGTGTCGATCTCTTCACATCGTTTGAGCGCGGCCACGTACGCCTTCTTCAACTTAAAATAATGACGCGCCACCGTAAGGTTGTGCAGAGAATCCTTTTCTAGTTCCGCATCGGGAACTACCGCCGCGTCAGGGTTCGTTCGCACTCCCTGGGCCGATGCAGCCGGCGCAGACAAAAGCAGCGCCACCAATAGTCCTGCAAACACCATCACGTACTTTTTCATAGACTCACCTCTTCTAAATAAAACGCAATTACGATGGGGAATATTTGCCAACGATCGCTTTTAATTTCTCTCTGGTTTCCGACGGCCACAGATCCGGCGAGGTGAATATCGCATTCTTCAGGGCGGACGAACACTTGCAAGCTCGCCTTCGTCCGGCTAAACGTTTCACCGCGTCCTTCATTATCAACTGCGCGTTGCGGACATTCTTATTCAGGTACTCGACCACTGCTTCAACCGTAACAGCGTCATGGCCCTCATGCCAGCAGTCGTAATCAGTGACCAGCGCCAGCGTCGCGTAACAGATCTCCGCTTCACGCGCGAGCTTGGCTTCCTGGAGATTGGTCATGCCGATTACGTCCATGCCCCACGATCGATACACATTGGATTCCGCGACCGTTGAAAATGCCGGCCCTTCCATGCAGATGTAGGTGCCGCGCCGGTGCACCTTCACATCCGTGACCTTGCACGACTCTTCCAGCACATCACCTAGTTCACCGCAGACCGGGTGGGCAAAAGTAACGTGAGCAACAATGCCTTCGCCAAAGAAGGTCGACTCACGAGCACGGGCACGGGTGCGATCAAAGAACTGATCCGGAATCACCATATCGAGCGGAGCATAGTGTTCCTGCAACGAACCCACAGCGGACGCTGACAGTATCTGCTCAACCCCTAGCAACTTCATCGCATAGATGTTTGCTCTGAATGGAACCTCGGTCGGGGTGAAACGATGGCCACGACCGTGTCGCGGCAGGAAAGCGACGCGTTCGCCATCCAGCGTGCCAAGAATGAAAGCATCGGAGGGTTTGCCAAAAGGAGTGTCGACGTTGATTTCTTCAACGTCTAACAACTCGGGCATTTGATAGAGGCCACTACCGCCGATGATTCCTGTTTTTACAGATTCCATAAACTACTTTTTGTCGGTGCAGTTGTTCTCCAGAACATACTTTGCAAAAGTTGCGTCGGCGCGCCTTGCCAACAACCCATCCATAAAAGAATCGCGCGCCTTGGGATTTTCTTTAACAATGGCGTCATAAGCGACAAGAGCACTATCTATACCAGCCTGCTGCACCGCGTTTTCATCGGCGGCTTTTTCAGGATTGGCCAACTTAAATGCAGCCATGGCGATAGTGTACTGACTGAGCAACTCTGAGTTGAACTTGTATCCCTTCTCGGTTTTCATAATCAGCGAACACATCTTTACGCTGACTTTGTCTGTCTTGATTACCCAAACCATGGCTTTGCTTCGCATATCTTTGGCGTTCTTATCGAGCGGATGCTCCTCAAGAAACTTAGCAGCCACGATTAGGGCATCTACTTCGGGGTCGCCCTGCAAAGCGGTGTTAGCCAACCCTAAAGGCGCCAGCGAAACTGTAATAATTATGCACAACGCGGCTTTGATGAGTTGGGTTCTCACACTACCTATTTTCTCTCTCCTTCATTAAAGGATATTGGTTTGAGCTTACCTTCCTCAGCAATCAACCGACACAAGGGCTGCTCCGGATCGTGATAAAACAAACAGCCCCAACCTTCGCGCGCAGCCTGCGGGAGTAACTTCTTTTTCGACTCGAGTGTCTCAACCGGATAAAGGTCGTAACCCATGATCCACGGAAAAGAAACGTGCGCGCGTGTCGGCACTAAATCCGCGAAGCCAAAGATCGTTTTACCGTTCTGAACCAGCCGCCAACACTGCATCGATCGGTTGTGACCGGCATGCGTTTCCAACTGAAGGCCGGGGACCACTTCGTAGTCGGCGGGCTGAGCCTCTAATTGACCCGTTTCAATTAACGGCAGCCAGTTGTCCGGTAGATAACTCGCGCGATCACGTTCCGTCGGATTCTCTGCGTGTTCCAACTCAGCGCGTGAAACAAAATAACGCGCATTAGGAAACGCAGCTGTGGCCTTGCCTGAACCGTTTAGCGTGGTGTTGCCACCTGCATGATCGAAGTGAAGGTGTGTGTTGATAACGATCGTTATGTTTTCCGGTTCAACTCCGGCAATCGCACGCAGACTGTCTGCCAGGCTCCGTTCACGCGTGATGCCATACATCTCCCGGTGTTTGGGCGACCATTTCTCACCTATTCCGGTCTCGATCAGGACGCGTTCCGAGCCAGCTTCGATATACACGCAGTTCATGTTCAGCCGGATCCGGTTATGGTCGTCCGGTGGAAAAACCGTCGACCACAACGTCCGCGGAACCACACCAAACATGGCGCCACCGTCGAGTCGAAACTCCGTGTCCGGAATTATCTCAACACGATAATCGCCAAACTGCATCGCTTTCGTTACTTCTGCTCCGGTGCCGGCTTCGGTGCATTACCAGGTTCGACCGGCTGAGCGTGTGGATCGGCGCCTGACGGGAATCCGGGAGGAAGCCCAGGTTGTGGCTGCTGCTCCGGCATCTTCACCTGGAAATTCTCGGCCACGGTCACGCGTGAGCGCTTCACAATCTCGTCAAGAAGCTTCTCCTGCTTTTCCTTTTCCACCGCGGCGCGTGCTTTTTCACGTCCGGATTGCGGCGGCGCGAATGGATTGGCTGCCTCGTCAGCGGGGCCACCAATCAAAATATGGCGCGCGTGGACCTGGTCTTCCGTCTTGCCCTCTTTGGTTTCCGTCTTCCGCTCTTCCACCTTGATGATGTGATAACCATAAGGCGTCTCGACCAGATCACTTATCTCACCTGGTTTCAAAGCAAACGCGGCTTTCTCAAATTCGGGAACCATGGCGCCCGCTGCAAACCAGCCCAGGTCACCACCTTTTTCCTTGCTGCCGGGATCCGATGAAAACTCCTTCGCCAGTTTCGCGAAATCTTCACCGGCGCGAACCCGTTTCAAGACCTCTTCTGCCTTGGTCTTCTGTTCCTTGTTGTCCAGTTCCGGATGTTGCTTGACGTAAGCGTCAACCTCTTCGTCCGTCGCTTTCATCTTCGCGGCAAGTTCTTCCTGCGCGTAGGCGGACGCAAGTATGCGGGCCTGCTCCATTTTGATTTGGAGATCGACCGGACGCTGTTTGTCGACACCGGCAGCGACGCCCTTGGTCTCTCCGATCAATACCTGGCCCAGCTGCCTCTTAACTTGTTTGAGCTGTTCTTCCGGTATCTCAGTGCTGGCGAGTTGAGGATTCTTGGCCTTCGCGTCGGCAATGAACTGATCAAACTTTGCTTGATTCGCCGGTTGCTTGAAAAGGTCTTCTACTTCCTGATCGGTAATATCAGGCGAAGGAGCTTTGCCACCCTGTGACTTGAAATAGTTTTCGGCAATCACAACTGAACGAACCAGTTCCAGCTGCCGTTTCATTTCCGGCTTGTTGGCGAAACCCTTCGCACGGGCCTCCTCCGCCACTGCCAGCAGCTGCTTCAGGTCCTTAGCAAACTCTTTGCGGGCTGCCTCATCGCTAGCCAGGCGGGTGCGAAACTGCGGCGACTGATCTTCTGCGATCAATGCCACATCTTCAGCAGACAGGTTGAGAGATTCTGAACGTCTGGCTTTTACCTGCCAGACAATTAATGCGAGTGCAAAAGCGATCGCGACCCCGGCCGCTATCAATGCTTTAGTAGTAGATTTCAAAACTAATTCCTTTCTAAATAAAAACTTACCGGTGCTGCACCAACTCGAGCAATACGCCGTTCGCAGATGACGGGTGAACAAAAGCAACAAGACAACCGCGTGCACCGACGCGAGGCTTTTCGTCGATCAACCGGGTGCCCTTCTGTTTCAGTTGAGCGAGCGCAGCTTCAATGTCGGGAACTCTAACTGCGATGTGATGAATTCCAGGCCCGCGTTTCTCCAAAAACTTTCCCACTGGTGAATTCTCTGTCAACGGCTGAAGCAATTCGATATGCGACTCACCCACAGGCAGCATGGTGACACGGACACCTTGTTCCGCCACTTCCTCGGTATGCTCCACCTCCAGACCCAACGCGTCACGCCAAACTGCGAGCGCTTCGTCGAGGCCGTTGACAGCGATTCCGATGTGGTCGACTTTCATAATCAGTGGTCTTCCATCTCCCGCTCCCCTTGGGAGAGGGTTGGGGAGAGGGCCTTACAGCTAGCCGTCCTAAGAAACTTGCTGGGTAGCGTCAACGAACCCGGGCCCAGCATTTTTGACAGAAGAATCCAAAAGCGAATGTTGACGCTTCCTTCAGGTCAAAAAGGAAGGATGCGTCACAGGCCCTCCCCTAACCCCTCCCAAAGGGAGGGGAAAATTCTTTCATCTCAAGAGCTGCAAACTGGCTGCACTTGAAAATTGCCTTCCCCAATGACAAATCACAAAATGTGAAATGATAGATGGGAAATGGCTCTTTTTCCTGCTTCTATCGTAACAATTCGTCGACAGCAGAATACGGGTCTCTCTGTCGACTCGCAACTTCACCGGCCAAACGGTCAAGCTTTTCCGATGCCGAATCCTTCCCAAGGGTTTGCACTACCAGCCGTTCGCGCAACAGCTCCAGAATTCGCCACCGGGCGACCGCCCGGCGTCTGCCATCTGACGAATTAGTCGTCGAGTTGAACTCACGATACTTCTCAATTGCATCCGCAAGTTGCTGAATCCCGGCCCCTTCTGTTGCGACCGTCTTCACAATAGGCGGGTCCCACGAATCCTCACGGCTGGCCAGCGACAACAATGCCTCCAACTCTTTTTCGGTTGCGAGCACACCTTCGCGATCGGCTTTATTGATCACGAAGATGTCGCCAATCTCCATTATTCCGGCTTTGATGGCCTGAATGTCATCGCCCATTCCCGGCACCAGGACAACTACTGAAATGTCTGCCGCTTTTACAACTTCTACCTCATCCTGCCCGACCCCGACAGTTTCAATAATGATCTTGTTATAACCGGCGGCATCGAGGATCGAAACTGCGTCAACAGTTGAACGCGCCAAACCGCCAAGATTACCGCGGGTAGCCATTGACCGGATGAAGACCCCTCGATCAAGTCCCAGCATCTGCATTCGAATTCGATCGCCTAAGATTGCGCCGCCCGAAAAAGGGCTCGACGGGTCAACAGCTACAATTCCTACGCGCTCACCCTGCTGCCGGTAATGCAACGCCAGCTTGTCGACGAGAGACGACTTTCCAGCACCGGGAGCGCCCGTTATGCCAATGACCAGGCCGCGTCCCGTCAGCGGGAATATTTCCTTCATCAACTGCGCAGCGTCTTTTGAGGTGTCTTCTACTTTGGAAATGGCGCGAGCTACTGCGCGGATGTCGCCGGCGGCAACACGCTCAACCAGTGTCGACTTGTCATTTGAGGAAGCCAACTACTAAACAACCTGCTGTAGGATTTCTCGCGCGATAATCAGCCGCTGAATCTCGGATGTGCCTTCGCCAATGGTGCAGAGTTTCGAGTCGCGCCAGTACTTCTCAGGGGGATAGTCCTTGGTATAACCGTAGCCACCGTGTATCTGAATCGCCTCTTCACACACATTGACGCTGATCTCAGAAGAAAACAGCTTCGCCATTGACGACTCTTTCGTCGTCTTCTTGCCCGCGTCTTTCATCGCCGCGGCCCTGTACATCAGTAGCCGCGCCGCGTCGATCTGCGTAGCCATGTTCGCTAGCTTGAACTGGATCGCCTGGAACTCGGCGATTGGTTTTCCAAACTGTTGTCGTTCCTTCGCATAACGTAACGCCGATTCGTATGCACCCTGCGCAATGCCGACCGCCAACGCTGCAATCGATATGCGTCCGCCATCCAGAATCTGCATGGCGTTTACAAACCCCTGGCCTTCTTCGCCCAGCATGTTCTCGTCGGGCACATGGCAGTCCTCGAAGACGACGCTGGCAGTTTCCGAAGCGCGCAGGCCAAGCTTGTTTTCTTTTTTCGAAGGAGAGAACCCGGGCATTCCTTTTTCAAAGATGAACGCCGAGATGCCCTTGCTACGTTTTGCGCGATCGGTGACTGCCACAGCAACGCAGGTATCAGCGTGAATTGCGTGGGTGATGAAATTCTTTGAGCCGTTGACTACCCAACCGCCGTTCTTGCGCACTGCGGTCGAACGCGTGCCTGAAGCGTCAGATCCTGCGCTCGGTTCCGTCAGTCCCCACGCGCCCAGGTGTGTACCTTTCGCAAGTGGAACGAGATACTTCTGCCTCTGTTCCTCGGTTCCAAACTGGTAGATATGATTTGAGCAAAGGGAATTGTGTGCAGCGACTGAAATGCCGACGGAACCGTCGACACGTGACAACTCTTCGATAATAGTGGCGTATTCAACGTAGCCCATTCCCGCTCCGCCGTACTCCTCGGGAAAGAGGACGCCCGTCAACCCGAGTTCTGCCAGTTTAGGTTGGAGCTCGATCGGGAAATGCTGTGCTTCGTCCCACTCCATCACGTGTGGCGCAATCTCTGCTTCGGCAAACTCGCGTACACTCGTTTTGACCTGTTGTTGTTCTTCTGTTAACTCGAATTCCATCGTTTTCTCAGACGCCCCTGAACACAGTTTCGGCATTTCCTGCCTGTTAGATACAGGCAGAATGCCTGTTAACTTCGGTCGATTACGATTTGAGTATTGTACCTCAGGGGCGAGATGAACCGTGACCGGCAACGCGCGACTTGTTTGGTGATCTTGATTGTTTGCGTGGCCGTTTCGTCGTCAACATTTTAACTTCGCTTTCGGTCAGTCGTCGCCACCGTCCGGGTTTTAATTCGTCATCTCGCAACCCGCCGATGCGCGATCGCCGCAACTTAACCACTGAATGACCGATGACGTCGAACATTCGCCTGATCTGCTGGTTTTTTCCTTCGTGCAATAGGATTTCAAACCAACTGTTGTTACCAGTCTCTGCAGTTTGACGGATCTTCGCAGGGGCAGTCCGCACACCGTCATCAAGGGTTACTCCGCGCCGGAGACGTTCGATGCTCTTTTCATCAGGCACGCCCTTCACCTTCGCTTCGTAGACCTTCTCGACTTTGTTACGGGCTGAGGTGATGTAGTTAGTGAACTCGCCGTCATTTGTGAGAAGCAACAATCCTTCGGTATTGAAGTCGAGCCGGCCGACGGGATAGAGACGGCCAAGCGAGGCTGGAAGCAGATCAACCACAGTTGGTCTACCTTCGGGATCACTCACGCTCGAGAGATAACCGCGCGGCTTATTCAAAAGCACGTGGACCTTTTCAACCTTCTTCAGGACCGGATTTATTAGCTTGCCGCGTACCTTGATGTGGTCGACGTCCGGATCAGCTTTGGTACCGGGTTCGGTGATTACCTTCCCGTTAACTGTGACTTCGCCTGCCGCGATTAGCTGCTCGGCATGTCGGCGTGACGCAATGCCCGCAGTCGCTATGATTTTTTGTAGTCTTTCCTGCATAAAAATAGGTGCAGCAGGCAGGAGCAGTCTGCAGGAATCACGAAGATTTGTACCTGCCCCTGCGGTCTGCTCCTGCCCACTGTCCCTTAACTGCCGCCCGCCAGATCCTGAAAGTCTTCGACACTCGGCAGCTCGGTCAAATCCTTCAATCCAAACTGCATCAGAAACTCTTTGGATGTGCCATACATCATCGGGCGACCAACAGTGTCTTTGCGGCCTTTCGCAACAATCAGCTTCTTGTCCAGCAACGTCTTAATTGACGAAGGTGATTGCACACCACGGATTTCCAAAATCTCAGGCACCGTCACCGGCTGCTTGTATGCAATCACGGCCAATGTCTCCAGCGATGCAATTGACAGTTTCGCGCTGGGTCGCGACTTAAGGAAAGCGCGCACATGCTCGTGGTATTCAGGTCGCGTCGCAAATTGCCAACCACCTGCAACTTCCCTTAACTGTAAACCGCCGTTGCGTCCATTGAACTCGGTTTGTAGTTCCTGCAGGTTTTTCTGAACGACTTCGCGATCTTCTTTCAGTACGTCAGCAATTGTTTTCGCGCTTAACGGTTCTTCCGACACGAATATCAACGACTCGATCACGGCGATACGTTCAGCGTCGTTTTGGATTGTGTACGCGCCCGTGTCTCCGGTATCCGCCTCTTCGGTGGCTGCGGATTCGGCCGCCACCATCTCCTCGAGTTCGCGACTCGCTTCTTCGTTTAACGCGGCTTCATCAACCGCTTCTTCATTCGAGTTCAAAGTCTCTTCTGTCATCGTGATCCTCTTACGCGCTTGCTACCTGAGCAATGATGTCCCCGAATGTTTCCCGTTGAATCAAACGCACTTCGGTGGTGCGCACGAGTTCGAGAACTGACAGAAACGCCACCACCAACTCGCGTCTTGAGCGTGCTCGTTCAAAGAAAACTCTCAGATTGAGCTCGCCTGCGGACAACACCATGTTTCGCAACCGCTCAAGCATCTCCGCCATCGTGATCTCTTCGCGCTCAATTTCCAGCTGCACTTCCTCTTTATGCCGCGCGAGAATGTCCTGAAATACTTTAAGCAGATCAAATAAACCGACCGCCACTTCGGGATTGTTCTTATCAGTTTCGATCTCGGCGCGTTTGAAAACTGCGCGTTCCACCGTTGCTCGCGACCAGAGCATCTGCGCCGCTGCTTTGTATTTCTGATACTCGAGCAACTGATCGACGAGATCTCTACGCGGATCCTCTTCCTCATCCGGAGCGGCAAAAGGATCGCGAGGCAGCAACATCTTTGTCTTCAACTCGATCAGCGTTGCCGCCATGACTAAAAAATCACCAGCTACAGCAATATCCATGTCCTGCATTGCTTTGAGGTAGCGAAGATACTCATCAGCAATCCTGGCTACGGGTATGTCGTAGATACTTACTTGTTCCTGGCGTATGAGGTGAAGCAGGAGGTCGAGTGGGCCCTCAAACTCGCCCATCACGATTTTGAGATCGTCGGTCGTATCGTCTGCAACGATCTCGGGGGATGAGCCGGCGACGTTGATTTGCGCAGCAGTATCGTCTGGTGCCGGTTGGGCCGCGGTCGCGTCTGTATTTTCGTCGGCCATGATTAAAGAAGTAACAAGTAGTCTATGAAATACATCACCGGACGCATGATCGCGTCGAAGAACCCGATGTAAATCAGGATCATAAGAATCACGAAGCCAAACTGTTCCATCATCTCGAGCATCGGACGAGCGCTGGCGGGAAGAAACGTTTCCAGAATCTTACTGCCATCGAGCGGCGGAAATGGCAGAAGATTGAAAATCGCCAGCGAGACGTTCATGGTGAGAAAAAAGCTGAGAAGCAAAAATACCGGTTCGCGCATTGACTGCGGAATTGACGCAAAAGCGTTCGTCATCAACATCACTTTTAAGATGATGAACGCGCAGATCGCGATGATCAGGTTCGCCATAATCCCGGCAGCCGAAACCATGACATTGGCAAGATCCTTGTTGCGCCAACGCAACGGGTTCACCGGCGTCGGTTTCCCCCAACCAATTAAGGGAATGCGTGCAACTGGACCGCCGATATTCCCGAGGACAAAGCCAACGATGGGAATCAGCAATGTTCCAATCGGATCGATGTGCGCCGTGGGGTTGAGCGTGATTCGACCCAGAAGTCTCGCTGTATCGTCGCCAAACCGGTTGGACATCCACGCGTGCGCTGCCTCGTGAGCCGAGATGGCAAAGAGCAGCACGATCATGTAAATCACCAGTTGTGGAATTAGGTCGGAGGTCACTCAGCGCCCTTATGATATGACTTGAGAACGGGTCAAGTTAGCATCCGAAAACAGGGGTGTCAAAAACTGTTTTCGGCGAAAAGCCTTTATTTCCCGCTGGAAATTTGCGGACCTAATCACCGGAAGGTCGCTGCGGCAAAGTGTAAACAGAATCAGTGGAAACAATCGCCAAATCGCCGGTTGGTCCGAGCGTCACGCCAACAAGATTTATCCCAGCTACAAAGAGTTCCGCGTGCTGACCATCAGGCGAAATTCGAACTATTCCACGGCGTCCACGCAGCGACGCAGCCACCAACAGAGCGCCCGTACTATCGAAGACGAGACCCTGCGGTCGCCCCAGCCCGCGGAAGAAAGTACTGACTTCGCCCCTCTCGTCGATCCTCATGACTGAATCAAAACTGCTAACAGTTGGTCCAGTGACGAACAACGTCTGGTCAGGTGCAATCGCCAGGTGATATGCAGAGACCGATGGCTCGAGTTGTGCAAAAGCTGTCTCTTCACCGATACCGTTGATTTTGTAGATCGTGCCGGTGCGGTCTCCGATGTACATCGTGTCCGAACGATCGATGGCAATGCCGGTAGCTACACCAAGGTTCCGCGCGAATGGAACTGCTTCTTTGAAAGGCGTCACTCGAAAAACAGTTCCGTCCATCCGGCTGGTAACAAACATCTGTCCCGAGCTGTCGAACGCAATGCCAGTTGGATTCGGAATGTCTCCCGAGAACTCGTGAACATCTCCATTGACGTCGATGCGAAACAACGTCACTGCTAACTGCTCCCCGCGCGATCCGGATCGCGTCACAAACAACGCGCCATCGTCAGGATCAAAAGCAGGGTTGGCCACCGGATGAAGGTCTTCGGCTAACCGGCGACCGATTGTCATCGTTGCCGGCTCGCTCGTCAGACTCGCAGATTCGAGCCGGACCTCAACAAGTCCGGAAATTCGACCCTCCGGCACCACCGCCAGAACCCGGTTGGGCGACAAGGCGACGATTGGCGCTCGCTCCTCACCAAACCACACCGCACACAAGGTTGGATTAGACGTGTCAAAATTGGCGCAATCGATGGACACTTCCCCGCCGGCTAGTCCAAATTGCGGATCGATTCTGAGAATTTCTCCTGCGTTACTCATGTAGTTATGTCTGTATGTCGACGATTACGCGTTAGTGCAAACCGTTCATAATACGACCCAGTGGATGCGCTGTCTAACCGCTGGATTCCGGGGGACCGGCCAGATGGGAATAAAACTTTAGGAAGTTCTCGTCAAGTTCATCACGAGCGGATTTGAATCACTCCGCTGGGCGCGAATTTCCCCTCCCTCTGGGAGGGGTTAGGGGAGGGATTTCGGTGCGTTTATGTTTTGTTTTTGAAGGAGGCACAACGTTCACTTAAATACTCAAGTGCCATCATCATTATGGATACAACGTTGACGCCACCCTCCAATTAAAATTGAAATAGCGTTCGACCTCAAACCCTCGCCTAACCCCTCCCTCTGGGAGGGGAGACTCGCGCTCCACGGGCTAAGGCAAATCAATGGTATAATTCATCCATAACGAAGCTGATGTAGACATGGCCGGAGATTCCGGCTTTTCTGCGAATGCTTCAAGAGATCGTAATGCTCAAGAGACCAAGCGAGACGAACTCGCAGGGCAACATCGAAGGTTCTCGAACGGCGTCGGCCACACACTGCTCGCTACAATCCTCCTGTAACTCCCAGACAGCATTCATAACAATCGGCTCTTGGGGCAGTCGTCTGATTGAACGGAGGCCGTTATTAAGGACGTTTTAGGCAATACTGCGGGTCTGAAACCAAATCAGGTCCGGCGGATCACGAAACTCTACACGCGGCGAATAGCGCCACATCAGATTGTGACGCCGGAGTTTGCCCGCCAACTGGCCGAGCTATCTCACGAGACCCGGCGGCAAATCGGGGCACTGATTGATCGCAACGGCCATGTTGAATACGTGATGGTCGGCGACAATCGCCGGATTGAGTTGCCTGACTTTAAACGCGTCCGTGTCGCAGTCGATCGATTTCGCGGTTTGCGTTTTGTGCATACACATCTTCGCGGTGAACCGTTAACTCAGGACGACTTAACCGACCTTGCACTGTTACGTCTCGATTTAATTGCCGCAATCGACGTGAACCCCGACGACGGTTTGCCCGGGGTAGTGAACGCGGCCCACCTGTTGCCATTGAGCACTTCAAATCTGGAGAACCAGAACAACGAACCTTACGCGTTTCTGCCGCCCAAGATAGTCTCGCAAATCGATGTTGATTTTCTGTCGTTGATCGAGTCGCTGGAAGATGAAATGGCCAGAAACCGCCACGCTGCGAGACGCGACGGAACCAAGGATCGGGCGATACTCGTCGGCGTCGGAACTGGACCAACCACTGACGCGGAAGAGTCCATGGCGGAGTTACAGGAGTTAGCGAGCTCCGCCGCAATGGTTGTTCAGGACACGGTGCTGCAACGGCGCCAGCAAATAGACCCGAAGACCGTGCTTGGTAAAGGAAAGCTTGATGAGCTGCTAATTCGATCGTTGCAACTGGGAGCAGACATGCTGGTTTTTGATCGTGAACTAACCCCGGCGCAAGTGCGATCACTGTCGGAAGCCACTGATTTGAAGATCATCGATCGCTCTCAGCTCATACTCGATATCTTCGCGCAGCGAGCACAATCAAGCGAAGGTAAAATCCAGGTTGAGCTCGCCCAACTAAAATACTTGTTGCCCAGGTTAATTGCCGGACAAGATTCGGCTTTTTCACGGCTGGCCGGCGGCATCGGTGGACGCGGCCCGGGTGAAACGAAATTGGAGATGGATCGCAGGCGCGTTCG
This sequence comes from Pyrinomonadaceae bacterium, assembly GCA_035273385.1. Taxonomy (GTDB): domain Bacteria; phylum Acidobacteriota; class Blastocatellia; order Pyrinomonadales; family Pyrinomonadaceae; genus PSRF01. The sequence continues at coordinate 26,814 of DATEPE010000005.1, forward strand.
CGATCGCATCAACCGCCTGGAAAAGGAAATTGAAGCGCAACGGCACCGGCGTCAGGAGCGTCGAAAAGTCCGCACACGGAACGAGTTGCCGGTCATCTCAATTGTTGGGTATACAAACGCCGGTAAGTCCACACTTCTTAACGCGCTAACCAATAGCGACGTGCGCGCCGAACAGCGAATGTTTGCCACCCTCGACCCGACGTCGCGGCGTTTACGCTTGCCGCGGGAACAAGAGGTCATCATCAACGACACCGTCGGTTTTATACGCGACTTACCACCAGGGCTGCTGTCAGCGTTTCGTGCAACGCTGGAAGAGATCGGCGACAGTCGCCTGTTGATACACCTCGTAGACATTTCGAATCCGCGTTGGCAACAGCAAATTCAGTCGGTCGAAAGAATTCTGCAGGAGTTGAAGGTCGCTCAGATTCCAACGATTCTGGCTTTGAACAAAGCCGACAGAGTTCCTTCCGATGCAGTGGAATTGGCTAAGCGCCAACTTCTGCAGGCTGGCGCGCGTGAAGTTGTGGCAGTCTCCGCGATCGACCGTTCAACACTGACTCCGCTCCTCGAGAAGATCGGGGAAATGCTTTCGCGTGACCTAACCCTTACCAACGGCGGCGATGAAGCAGCCCGCCTTTCACGTATCGCCTGATCAAAAACTCGATGGCCATCAGACCCCGATTCACCACCCCGTTTAGCCGCGCGCGCGATGCAATAATTCGAGTGCTGCTGAAGCCTCTGAATGTCCTGCAACCGCGAACGCTGTTCCTGATCGGTTTTGGTTTACTGGTGGTGCTAACGGTTCCGTTATTGCTAGGCAGTTTCTCTTCCGGCGCCGCACAGGAATACAAAGAGGGTGACGTGGTTCGCGAGAGTGTGGTGGCTCGCACTGACAGCACCGGGATTGACATTGCGGAAACGGAGCGCCGGAGGAATGCGGCGCGCGAGGCAACTCGCCCGGTTTTTAACTTCGATTCGACACGCGGCGCGACCTCAGCGCGCAGCTTCCGAGCGGCGTGGGAGGATTTGCGACAGCAGTCTGAAGCGGCGCCATCCCAGATCTTGACCTGGAGCGGCGAAGGCGGGAATGCGGTAGGGCGCGCCATAGCTTCGCACGCATTCAGTCAGGATGAGCTCGATCGGCTGGTGCGAATGATCCGGGATGTTGCGGACAAGTACATCTATGACGACGTTGATGGCGAACGGCTGACGCGAGAAATTGTGCTGGTGGATGTGCGCAACCCTTCCGGCCAAATGATCATGCCTGGCCCACGGACGCGGATGATGTCGCTGTCAGAAGCGCGGCGCGAATTGGAATTGCGCATCCTCAGTCTTCCTGGTTGGAGTCAGGAACATAAAGCTGCGCTTGTGTCGGCGATTCTTCCTTTGGTTCGCCCGAATGTCGTGCTTGACCAAACTGCCACCGCAACGGCCCGCGAAACGGAAGCCAATAAGATCCAGAACGTTACCATTTCGATAAAACGTAATCAGTCAATCGCGCGCGAAGGCGACACCGTCACGGCTAACATGCTGGCGCAGTTTGCGGCGATGAAGACTACCGGCCAGGAGGGCCGGCCGTGGCATCACTTAATCGGCCTGGTACTGATTGTGTTCGCAGTTTATTGGGCGGTTTGGAAGTTTACGGAACATCGCAGCAAGGGGACCATTTTGTCGCTGACCCGCAATCGCTCATTCGCCTTGGTAGGGTCGGCAATAGTCGTGCAGACGGTTTTGATGCGAGTTGGGTTTACGCTCAGCGACGCCATTGCGGGCCGAATGACCTCCGCGCCCATGAACGAGCCGATGTTCTGGAATTTCGCGATTCCCTTCGCCGCCGCAGCGCTGTTGGTTGTCTTGTTAGTCGATACTCAGCTGGCGTTTCTGACAGGAATAGTGACGACATTGTTTGCCGGCATGATGGCGCCCACGGGTGTTCAGGTGGCGCTATTCGCGATGATTTCGTGCGCTGCTGCGGTCTACGGCATCGGCCGATACCGGGAACGTCAATCGGTAACACTTGGTGGACTGTTTGTCGGTGTGGTCAACGCCGTGATGGCATTGGCATTACTCGCATATGCAGAGCAACAGTTTTCTTTGAAGTCTGTAATGCTCGCTATTGTTTGTGGCTTTCTCGGCGGATTGTTGACCGCGATATTTGCAGCCGGTGGATTGCCGGTTAACGAGTCGCTTTTCGGCATCCTGACTGACGTTAAGTTGTTGGAGCTTTCAAACGCAGACCTGCCAGTACTGGGACAACTTGCGCTGCGTGCGCCCGGAACAAACCAACATTCCCATGCGGTGGGCCAGTTGGCCGAAGACGCATGTCGCGCCGTAGGTGCCAACCCGCTGCTCGCTCGCATCGGCGCGCTTTATCACGACATCGGCAAAGTGGCGGCGCCGGAGTATTTTGTTGAGAACCAGCAAGGAAACAATCCTCACGATCACATGCGGCCTTCGCAGAGCGCGCGAATTATCACCAGCCATGTCACGTACGGAATGAAACTGGCGAAGGAGATTAATTTGCCGGAGAAGATTGCTGACTTCATTCCGCAGCATCACGGTACACGTACACTGCATTTCTTCCTGCGAAAAGCGCAAAGTCAGGCAAAGCCCGGCGACGTAATTGATGAAAAGGATTTCCGCTACCCGGGACCGAAGCCCCAATTTAAAGAAGCAGCGATCATGATGCTGGCTGACTCCTGTGAAGCCGCCGCTCGATCGCTCGCTCGACCCGATCCGGAAAACATTCGCGCCATCGTGGTTAAGATTGTTGATGCGATTGTGACGGACGGTCAGCTGGATGAATGCGACCTGACTATGCGGGAATTAACTACCATTCGAGAAGCGGTAATCGGTTCACTCACGGCCATTTACCACGCGCGAATCGACTACCCCGGATTTAACCCTCCGCAAGTTACGGGACCGTTGTCAGCGCTTCCTTCAGGCGAGCTTGATAGTGAAGAGCGAGGCATCAGTTATAGCCGCGCCGGCGATGTGCCGATCAATAAAGCGGGTGAAGTAGAAGACGAAGCAATCAGTCGAACGGTGGGTAAACGATAGCGGCCGTTCAAAACCTGGCGCGCAATTTTTGATAGGTGGTCGCTAGATCCTCAGGCAGTACGCGCGTTTCAGCGGTGCTGGTCATGAAGTTTGTGTCTCCCGCCCAACGCGGCATAACGTGGATGTGAAGATGGTCCGCAATTCCCGCTCCCGCCGCCTTACCTAAGTTCATACCCAGGTTGTAACCCTCCGGGCTATAAGCGGCGCGCAACGCGGTCTGCGCTCGTTTGGCCAGATCCATCATTTCGTCCGTTGTGTCTTTCGATGCGCCGTCCAATTCACCAACGTGATCGTAAGGCACCACCATCAAGTGTCCACTGATGTAGGGATAGAGGTTGAGGACGACGAAATTATGTGAGCCGCGGTGAAGAACGTAGTTCTGCTCATCATCCTCTGCGTGGTCACGCAGATAACAAAACACACAACCAAGGTCCTTAGAGTCAGGTCCGCCCGAATCGATGTATGCCGAACGCCAGGGACTCCACAAACGTTGCAATTTGATCTCTCGAATTTTGTGACGTTACAGGATGGGAGGCTGCCGCACTTCGTCCGCATTGGCAGCGGCCGAATTCTCAACAGCACCGGCAGTCTGCGAGCTGTCGTTAATTAACTCTTTCAGTTCCTTGCCGGGTTTGAAGTACGGAACACGTTTGGCGGGAATGCTGACGGGATCGCCGGTCTTTGGGTTCCGTCCGCGACGAGCGCCACGTTCGCGAACGCGAAAACTACCGAAGCCGCGTAACTCTATCTTCTCACCCTGATTCAGCGTCTCGATAATGCTTTCAAAAACGATTTCGACTAACCTCTCGGCGTCCTTTTTTGTAAGTTCTGCCGCTTCCGCGACATCTTCTACAAGTTCCGCTTTAGTCATGCATCACCTCAGGGGCAAGATACTCGCGCTCGAAAGACTCGCTCAGACTTGAAAACAAATTTGCGATGGCGAGGTGTCGACCCGGTACACTATCAAAAACGACCCCCCGGGGCAAGGATAAGCGGTAAGGATAAGCTGCCTAGATACAGCAGCTTAAGGGCCGGGCAAATTGCTCCGCCTCCCATAAGATTAGGATTCGCTTTTATCTTCTGCCGGCCCTCCAGCGCCAGGCAGTTCCGCTTCTTCTTCAGAGGGCGGCTCCTCCACAGGCGCACTCTCCTCTGAACTAGGCTCTTCAACGGGCCTGTCGTCGGATTCAGGTTCCTTCACCGGCTTAGGTTCCGCTTCGGCTGTTTTCTGTTCAATCCGGCCGAGGCCGAAATCAGCAAGCTCACCAAGAGAAGCCATTCCGCTGCCTGCCTGAGAAGAATAAACCTTGGTATCAACTATGGGTTCATCGTCTTTGCCCACAGCGCGAGCCGACAACCCTATCTTCTTGCTGTCGCTGTCGATCCGGAGAATCTTGAACTCCATCTCCTGGCCCAGTTGAACCACGTCCTCCGGCTTCTCAACGCGTTCCTCAGACAACTCTGAAATGTGGCAGAGTCCTTCGAGGTTGTCGTCGAGTTCGACGAAAGCTCCAAAGTTTGCGAATCGTGCAATCTTCCCGCGCACTACGTCCCCAGGTTTGTGTTCAGTAACGAAGCGATCCCACGCATTGGGCTCGAGGTCTTTAATGGACAGAGACAGTCGGCGATTTTCCGCATCGATGCTGGTAATAATTGCGTCGATTTCTTGTCCCTTCTTCAGCACTTCGCTGGGATGCTTGATTCGCCTGGACCATGAAATGTCGGAAACGTGGACCAGGCCGTCAACTCCGTCTTCAATCTCGATGAACGCGCCGAAATCAGTCAGGTTTCGCACGCGACCGTGAACACGGGTGCCAACTTGATAACGTTCATGAAGCGTTTGCCAGGGATTATCCTGAATCTGCTTCATGCCAAGGCTGATGCGCCGCGCCTTGGGATCCACGCTCAGAACTTCCACTTCGACATTGTCTCCTGGATTCACGAGCTTGCTGGGATGCTTCACTCGTTTAGACCAGCTCATTTCTGAAACGTGAACTAATCCCTCCACTCCACTCTCAAGCTCGACGAATGCGCCGTAATCAGCCACGCTCGCCACGCGTCCCGGGACTCTCGCGCCAACTGGAAAACGTTCGTCGACACTCGACCACGGATCGGGCAGCAACTGTTTATAACCAAGCGATACGCGTTCGCGGTCCTTATCAAACTTCAAGACCTTGACCTGGATGTTGTCTCCCACTCGAAACAGTTCGCTGGGGTTTTGCAAACGTCCCCATGACATGTCCGTAACGTGCAAGAGGCCATCGACACCGCCGAGATCCACAAAGGCGCCGTAATCCGTCAGGTTCTTGATTTGACCTTCGATGACAATGTCTTCTTCGATGTGCTGCAGCGTCTGGCCCTTGCGGCCGGCGTTCTCTTCTTCGATCACCGCCTTGCGAGAAAGCACGACGTTGGAACGCTTACGATTGAGCTTGATGACTTTGGCTTCGATTTCCTGATTGCGTAGAGAATCCAGATTGCGCACCGGGCGCACATCTACCTGAGACCCTGGTAGGAAAGCACCGATACCATCGATATCTACCCGCAAACCACCCTTGATGCGTTCAATTACCCGACCCTTGATGTTGGTGCCATCCCGATAGGCTTTTTCCAAATCATCCCAGGCCCTCATCCGGACTGCGTCTGCACGCGACAATATGGGCAGGCCATCGGCCGTTTCCATGTTCTTAACCAGAACATCAACTTCATCGCCGGCCTTTACAGCCAGAATACCGTTTTCAGTGAACTCGGCAGGATTAACAATGCCTTCGGACTTGTAACCGAAGTCGATTACGACTCCGCGCTCGCTGATACCGACGACGGTGCCACGTACCACTTCGCCTTCCTGCAACGCGGCCTGTTCCTGCTCAAACTGGTCGAGCAATTGACCAAAATCGACGTCGCCAGACGGACGCTGCTCTTCGTCGTCCTCTGACGCGGCGGATATGTTGGCATCTTGTCGAGGCGTGTTTATGAAGGTCGACTGCGGATGTTCCTGCTCACCTGATGAGCGGTTGGTTTCGTTGGTTTCCTGGTTGTTTAGTTTCTTTTCTTCACTAGCCATGCAAACTCCTCTAACGGGTCCCGGACAGATTCACCACCCTGGATCGGACTTGTGCGTATCAAACGACAGAGAAAAAGCGCCACAGGGCACCTGCGTCGTTTGCGATGGCGAAGTGTCGGGATTGAGTGGGAGGAATGCGAGCCGTTTAGATTGGAAAAGGAGGTTAATAAGTTGTTTCGATTTCCGCGCGCCCGTAGTCACCCGCTTGGTCCGACAATCACCAGCCGCTCACCGGGTAGGCTCGCAATGTACACGCCGAAATAAGCACGTGTCAAGGTGCTGACCTACCCTTTGAGCTAACGTTCTGACTTAGAAATATGAAACAGATCGGGCGCCGGTTTCACGCTCAGCGAGACGTCGCGGCAACGCCGTCGAGTCCCCTCGGCACTACATAAACGCCGGCTGAGTGAGAACCAACAAACAATGTGTTCTGGTTATGCGGGTCTAACGCTAACGCCCAGATCCGCTGGCTTGGGACACGGCGCTCTTTCGGGTCAATACGCGCCCATGTGTTTCCGCCATCGATCGTGCGATAAACGCCTCCGCCTATCTCGCCCGTTTGATAAGCATTTCCCACAAACACCTCATCGCCGTTCCTCGGGTTTACGAGAATGCTGGTGAAGTCTCCGTATGGAAGGTTGCCACCCCGGCGGCTCCAGGTCGCGCCATTGTCACGCGTCATGTAGAAAGCCTGTTTGGTTCCTACATAGACGGTGCCAGGACGTTGCGAACTGCGGGCGATTACATTGATGGGAACGTCACTAGGAACGCCGGACACATGCCGCCAGGTGGTCCCACCATCTCGCGACACCACCACACCGGATGCAGCGGTTCCGGCCCAAATGGTTTCCGGATGGTTCACGTCGACTGAAATTGCCATGGTCCGGTTGTCGATTCCCGGGCCATAAGACAGCCTTTGCCATCCCTGAGTCGGGTCGAAACTTCGGAACAGTCCTGTGTTTGTAGCGGCGAGAAAAACCGGTCTCTGGCTATCCAGATCGATAGTTTCAACCAACATGTTCACCGCATCAGACAGGACAACTGTGGCATTGGGATCTGCGGCTCCCTTGATGCCGAGCGCTCCCAAAGTTACGTCGTCAAACTTGCCCGTAACGGGCAACTGTCGCGCAGATTGGAACCGTTTCAAACCGGCCACTGTCTTAGGACCGCCGTGGCCGTCTGGTACTCCCACATCGTATCCGGCGGCGTTGAGTGCCTGCTGAGCCCGCCGAACAGTGTCGTTAGCCTTTGCCGGCGCCTTCCGAGCCGCACCCTTTTTCTTCGAAGCAGTCGGCTTGGTGGCAGTCCACACCGGCGCCCACGACGCACCGCGATCGAGCGAGCGATAAACACCCAGGTTCGTGCCTAGATAAATAATATTGGCATCACGGCCGTCCTGCAAAATTGAATAGGTAATCAAACGCGGCGGCATACTGCGCATTGAAGGACGCCACGTTTCCCCGTTGTCGGTGCTCAAGAAAAGGAACCCGCCGCCGGTGGTTGTATTGATGGTCGCAGCATAAATGCGATTAGGAGTCTCTCTGTCGGAAACAATGACGTTGGCAAATCTGCCGCTGTAACCGCCATTGGTCGGTGTAAAGTTTTTGCCGCTGTCATGAGAGACCATTACGCCATAATTATTGGTGCCGATATAAATCGTTTGCGGGCGCGACGGATGCACGGCGATCGAATTGATTTCGAGTTGTCGTGATGTGGTAACCATCCACGAGTCAGGAGCACCACCGCGGTCAGATCTCCAGAACCCTTCTGTCGTTCCAGCGAAAACAATGCCGGGGATTGACGGGTGCTGCAGAATCGCGCGAGTTCTGCGTGACTGTGAGGGGATCCCCTGAACCTTCCGCCAACTATCTCCGCCGTTCTTGGTTTCGTAGATACCACTGCAAGCGGAGGCAATCACGTGATTGGGATCGCGTGGGTCAATATCAATTGCGAAGATGTCGGAATCGTCGATGATTCCGTTCTTAATGCTTCGCCAGCTCTTGCCACCGTCTGTTGACTTGTAAGGCAGATACCAGGTGCCTGCGTAGATCGTGTTGGTCGTCCGGGGGTCGATAGCCAGTGAGTTTACATGAACCAAACCCGGCGTTGACTGCGTAGGAAGCGTCTTCCAGGTTTCACCAGAATCGTCTGAACGAAAGATTCCATTGAAGGTCCCGGCAACTAGCACATCAGGGTTCGCAACCGACTGCGTTAATGAATGTAGTGCTTCATTCTTCAACTCTCTTGCTTCTCGCCACGTCCGGCCGCCGTCGATGGATTTGAAAAAGCCGCCCGCTTCCTTGTGCCGGTGGCCCCCGGCGTAGATGGTTTGCGAATTGCGCGGATCGACTATGATCCCATCAATAAACATCTTCGGACGGTTGAAGTTATGTAATAACGACCAGCTACGGCCGGCGTCTGATGACGTATAGATTTGACCGTCCAGCGTCCCGAAATAGAATCGGTCAGGGTTGTTGGGATCTACCACTAAACTACGGACGTCTCCGCCCGGAGGGCCGTTCGAACGCCAATCCTGAGAATACTTGGCCGGATCGGCCGCAGGCTCCACCGCGTCATCCGCCGCGAGTGCGGTGAAAGAGGCTGCGAAAGCCACTAATAAGGTTGCGAGCAGAACGAGATATGGCAGTCTTTTTTTCATATTCAGTGTAGAGCTACTTTCCAAAATTGATAGAGCGCTTCGGGGGGCGCAATGTTTCAAGTTTAATACAATTTCATTAATTTGTATCGAGCAACTTGCCAGGGATTTCGATGCACTTCTTCACTACTCTAGTTGCAATTGCCCTGTAAATACGATAGAGGCGGGCTTATTGGAGGAGAAATACCTCCCCGCGCGGAGGTTCGCGTCATTTGATGCGAGACGCGAGTGTTTTGCCTATTCGTGGGGGCGATTTATTCGCTTCGGCGTTCTGCATGGCGGACAAGGCGAGATATTGTCTGTCGCTGTGGCGGTTGGCGCTGTCGCACCTGGCGGTATGATCCAGAGCTCAACCATTAAATCGGCACGACATCCACCGTCTATCGTCATGATGCGACCGGCATCGACACCGCGTGTGTTTACGAGGTAATCCTTCGCGCGATTTGCCCGGACTTGCGCCGAACCTTCGCAGTTGCCATATGCGACGATGTAGCCTTGGGAGCCTGGTAAGCTCTGCAGTTGAATTGCGTAGTTGTCGAGGCGAGCCTTCTCATCGTTAAACCGGATGTCACCATAGTTGTCAAAGTCCTCAATCTCTCGCGGCCTCATGGCTACCGGAGTCGAACAAGACGCCTTTTTCGAGCAGGCAGGGTCGAGTCCGCCTACCTCGAGCGTGCCTGTGATGGATTGGCCGCCGAGACCAGCAATGTCTACTGTGATTGAAGAAGTGCCCTGGCCACTCGTTATGGTTCCGGCCGAAACTGACCATTCGTAAGTCAGGTTCGCGTCTGATGATGATATCGAAGCTGTGAAGGTGATGGGTTGCCCCTCGACTACATCCGCTGGACAGCTCACCGAAATTGTTGGACACCGAAAATGGCAATGGCATTCCATGACGGTGACAGTCGTCGATGCCATGGTCAGGTGTTGGTGGCCGTCATTCACCTCGACGCTCGCCGTGTAGACGCCGGGGCCAACACCCGAAAGATCCCAATTTACCTTGCGACCTTCACCGGACACCTTGCCCGCAGTAACAGACCACGTGTAAAGGAACACATTATCACCAGGATCTGTTGCATTTGCAGTTAACTCAACTGAAAAGCTTTCGCTCGCTGGACAAGTAGGTGAGCTATTGTCTGGCGGGCAAGGCAAGGTGAGGCTTTCGACCGAAGCCGACACACTAACTACTATGAATCCGCCACAACCAAATGGAGGAGTGGGCGGGTTTCTGCGCCCAGCCCAAACCTGAAAAAGAAACCCGTGCGGGTCATTCGAACCACGAAAACCAACCGGGAACTGCTCCTTGAAATGTTTCTGGTCCTGTTGATTCAGATGCCTCCGATACGCGGCCCCAAAACCCCACCAACGCCGCGGAAAGATCCTGATTCCTCCCAGCACCTCTACCGGATTATTGTTGAATGCATTCTGAGTCCGACCGCCGACGTAATGAGTTGAACGCGCTTCTGCAATTAACTGGAAGTGTTCATTGATCGGAAAATCAAAACCCACTCCGGCCAAAAACTCGTCAGGTCGATCAAGCAGCACCGCATCGTTCATAGCCTCGCTCTTCGGATTGCTGTTGAGGATGTAACCCAGATTCGCCGATACGTTTACGATCTTACTTAAGCGCCTTGATACAACTGCCATCAAACCGAAGTCTCCGATCGCACTGGCCCCACCGGCGCCTCTTTGCAGCTGGTTAAATCCTGAAGCGTCGTCGGCGCTATCAGGCCACCATCGATAGAATGGCACGATCGCCACGCCCAATGGATTGTTTGGCCCAGTTAATCTGATCTTCGCGCCCACCGTCATGTCGGTAAAGCTGGATTCACCGTACAAACGGTTGATGAACGGAGCTTCCGGCAAATATGCCGGGGCCGTAGTGAACGTCTCAGGAACTGTGAGTACGTTAAACGTAAGGTTTGCCGGGATAGTGCGCGTCGCCAGCACTATTCCCGGGAAGATACTTCCAACAGGCGAGCCCATCCCAGGGAAGAGTGACGCAGAACCAAAATTTCCACCACCACCTGTTGGCGCTCCGATGACACTCACAAACGGCGGTGCGATCGCATTTCCCGTCAGCGCCAGGTTTGGTCCCGTCGCGCCAATAAACGGAAACGGTCTGAAAGGCTGGCCACCCGGACCACAAGGCGGCCCTGCAGGACGAAACACTGGCGAGGAATTGATACTAGTACCACTAACGCGCTGCGGCGTAATGATTACTGCGGAGCCGGAACACAATAGGTTGGGCCCGAAGAAGAGCTGAGAATTCGGCAGGTAAAAGCTGGAAAGATTCTGCGGGTTGTTTACTCTAATCCCTCGGTAGCCATTTACATTAAAGAAAAGCTCCAGGTGGTCATTCAGTCCCAGGTTGAAGCTCAGCGGAACCTCCACCAGATCTACGTCTCCAGGGTCTCGATCGAAATTGCTGTAAGCAATACTAAAGGTAAATTCTCCTCGCCGAATCGTGTCAGCGTCATAGACTGTAAAAAGTCCAGTGCCGCCTGCTTCCGTTCCACCCGTGCCTACAATGGGGGCTTGGTTTCGCGGATCATAAGTTGACCTAAGCGTCTGTGCGGACACCGCCGTATGTATAACGAATGACGCAAAGGCAATCGCAAGTGCTATCCTCGCAACTCTCATCCGCATCTCCTCCAGGTTCCCTAAGTCTCCAAACAGGTTCACAGTCCGATAGCTCAAACAACCCACGAATAAATCTGCGTCTTGAAGCGATCATTGCTGGGCGCTGATCCACTGGATTCCAACGAGAGATCGGGCAAAACAATTAAAGCAAGATAAAGCGAAACGGGCGGTGCTTCTCAGGAGAAACACCGCCCGCTGCGGAAGGTTCGCGTCATTTAATGCGAGACGCGAGCGTTAGGTTTATTCGTCGCGACGAGTTCTTCGTCGTGGCGTTCTGCATTGCGGACATGGCGAGACAGTGTCGGTCGCCGTCGCGGTTGGCGCGTCCGCACCTTGCGGTACGATCCAGAGCTCAACCATCAGGTCGGCACGGCATCCACCATCTATCGTCATGATGCGACCGGCATCGATACCGCGCGTGTTCACGAGGTAATCCTTCGCGCGATCTGCCCTGGCTTGAGCCGCACCTTCGCAGTTGCCGTAGGCAATGATGTAGCCCTGGGCTCCTGGTTCGTTCTGCAGTTGAATTGCGTAGTTGTCGAGACGAGCCTTCTCATCGTTAAAGCGGATGTCGCCGTACTCGTCAAACTTCCTCGCAATCGGTTTTGCTCCGCGAACCGAAGTCGAGCAGGACGCCGTCCTCGAGCAAGCCGGATCGAGTCCGCCGAGTTCAAGGGTGGCCGTCACTGTCTGGCCACCGAGGCCAGCCGTGTCGACTGTGATTGTGGAAGTTCCCTGGCCGCTCGAGATAGTACCTGCCGAGACTGACCAGTTGTAAGTCACGCTGGCATCACCCGAAACTGATGCTGTGTAGGTGATTGGTGAACCTTCGTCAACATCCGACGGGCAGCTTACCGAGACTGTCGGGCACGGTGGCTTGCAGTTGGTGCATTCGGCAACGGTTACCGTCGTGGTACCGCTAACGAGATGCTGATGACCGTCGTTGACTTCAACGCTTGCCGTGTAGGTTCCCGCGTTTACACCCGAGAGATCCCAGTTTACTGTACGACCTTCACCCGATAAGGTGCCGCCGGTAACCGACCACGTATAGAGCAGCGTGTCGTTATCAGGATCGGTGGCATTTGCCGTCAGTTCAACCGACCGGCTTGCGCTTGGAGTACAAGTATCTGAACTTGTTCCCGGCGGGCACGGTGTGGTGATGGACGCGCTGGAAGCCGAAACATTGACGGTCGGCGCCACATTTAGCGGGACAGGCAGGCTTCTGGCGTTGCGGTGTCCAATGAAGAACTGAACGATATAGCCGTTCGGATCCTCAGAGAACCTGAAGCCTCTCGGCCTACCGCTGGCGTCCGTCGCCGGAACTGTCGTCGCTGGGACTACAGTCAACGGCTGAGGGCCGGCAGGGTCGACGTTGGTGATCTGAACTACGGCCGTATTGAAGTTTCGCGGTTCAAACCGATCAACATCTTGTGGGTTCAGGTGGCGACGATACGCGAACCCGAAACCAAACCAACGGCGCGGATAGATCTTGACACCAACCAGAGCGTCAACTGGGTTGTTATTGAAAGCGTTTGGCGTTCCACCCATGTACTGGACGGACTTCAACTCTCCAATAACCTGGAAGTGCTCGTTGAGCGGCAGGTCAAGACCTACACCTGCCAGGAGCTCGTCGGGCCGATCCAACAACACGAAGCCATTCGGATCCTTCGGATTACTATTGAGAATGTAGCCAATGTTCGCTGACAGATTTACGTGCTCACTGAGCCGCCCGTCGGCAAACATAACCAAGCCGAAGTCGCCGATGTCGCCGCCTCCGCCTGAGCCACGCTGCATCTGGTTAAAGCCGCCAAATGAATCGCCCTTATCCATCCACCAGCGGTAGAAGGGAATAAAGCCGAAGCCGAACGCGTTGTTCGGGCCAGTTAAACGGAGTTTCGCGCCAAACACCAAAGTGTTAAGCGATGATTGTCCGTATAGGCGATTGATAAACGGTGCCTCTGGCAGGAACGCCGGGGCGATAGTAAACGTCGCGGGGACTACGCACTGCGGCGGATTCGGGTTCGCGGCTGTTGGTGCTGGGCATCCCAAAAGAGTCGGAGGCAACGTTGAAGTTGCGAGCACGACGCCTGGAAGTATGCTGCCGACCGGAGAACCGATGCCGGGATAGTCTGCGGCCGCACCAAAAGTGCTGGTGCCGCCATTCGCTGGTCCGAGAATGGCGTTGAAGCCTGGGAAGCCGAAGCCTCCGCCGATGATTCCAGGACCGGTTGAAAACGCGCCGGCTGGTCCACCCACGAACGGATACTGCACGAAAGGTGCGCTACGGGCCGGGCGAAACACTGCTGTATTAGCGAGAGTTCCGACGTTGCCGGTTGGCGCCAAAACGATCGCAGGACCACTGCCCAACAAAGTCGCACTGAAGAACAGCTGCGAGTTTGGCAGGTAGAAGCTTGACAGGTTGGTCGGACTGTTGACCTTCACCCCACGATACCCTGTGGTGCTGAAGAACAACTCAATATGATCGTTTAAGCCAACGTTAAAGCTCACCGGAACCTCGACGATATCTACGTCGCCCGGGTCACGATCAAAGTTGCTATAGGCGATGCTAAACGTAAACTCACCGCGGCGGATCGTTTGACCGTCGTAGATAGTGAAGAGTCCCGTTGGCCCAGCTACTGGACCGCCCGTGCCTACTGCCGGAGATAGGTTTCGCGGATCATCAGGAGACCTTAAAGTCTGTCCTGATACCACCACACATAAAACTAAAGTAGCGAGCGCGGCAATAAGCGCCCTTGTTGCGAGTCTCATCGCATTCCTCCTGCGAAATGAGTATAGAAGTTTGATTATGAATGCCACCGTTCGGCAAGTAGCCAGCTTCCATTAACCGGCATACGTCCTTGCAATGCGGAGGCGCCAACTACAAGCTAACGAATCGAACACCTTGCAGCACCCGATACTCTGTCAGGTTGCAAAGTCCAAAACCGAATTAACTAGACAGTAGTTACCCGAGATTCCAATCCGCTGCCTGAGAAAACTAAACGCGACTTATATAGCTAAAAGTGCAGTTTAGTGTCAACGATTCAGCACCCAAACCTTGGCCCAAGTCCAAAATTTCTTCACACTAGTCCGAGGTACAAAATCACGCCAGACCATACTCTACCTTTTCAGCGAAATCAAGACCTTTTCACGGCTTTGGGCCAATTTGTTTATGTTTTTTCCGTCACGCATAGATGCCTCTCATACGCGTGTCGTAGGCCACTCGATCTATGGCCAACATATAGGCGGCTGTCCGCGTGTCAACCGAGTGTTGGTCGGCATAGCGGCACAGATCATTGAAGCTGGCGACCATCGATTCCTGCAGCCTCTGGTTAACGACGTTCTCCCTCCAAAAATAGCCCATGCGGTCCTGGACCCACTCAAAATACGAGACCGTCACGCCCCCGGCGTTGGCCAGGATGTCGGGAATGACGAACACGCCCTTTTCATGCAGGATTTCGTCGGCCGCCGCTGTCGTGGGACCATTTGCGCCTTCGGCAAGGACTTTGCACCTGATGTTGTGCGCGTTTTGAGAGGTGATTTGGTTCTCTGTCGCTGCGGGAACCAGAACTTCGCAGGGCAGTTCCAATAGCTCGCTATTCGTGACCCTATCGACTCCCGGGAAGTCTTCGAACGACCGGGTTGCCTGCAGATGCTTGAGCGCCGCGGGGATATCTATGCCGTTCGGGTTGTAGATCCCGCCGTGAACATCTGAAATCGCGACCACTTTGTAGCCTGCTTCATGCATGAGTAGCGCGCCAATGCCCCCAACGTTACCGGAGCCCTGGACAACCACCCGCGTGTTTCCCGGGACCATGTCGAATTTCTTCGCCGCTTGTTCGACCACGAACAGGATTCCCCGACCGGTTGCTTCGCGCCGGCCAGACGAACCCCCGAGGTCGATCGGCTTTCCGGTCACCACGGCAGTAACGGTGTGCCTGGCGTGCATGGAATAGGTGTCCATGATCCATGCCATCGTTTGTTCGTTGGTGTTCATATCGGGCGCCGGTACGTCCTTCTCCGGTCCAATGAAGTCGAGCAGCTCCGACGCGTAGCGCCGCGTCATTCGCTCGAGCTCGCCAATCGACATCTGTTGTGGATCGCAAACAATGCCACCTTTGGCCCCACCGAACGGAACGTTCACCACCGCGCACTTCCACGTCATCCATGCCGCAAGTGCTCTGACTTCATCAAGATTCACGTCCGGGGAATATCGAATTCCGCCCTTGGCCGGCCCGCGGGCAAAGTTGTGCTGCACACGATAGCCCTCGAAAACCTGAATCCGGCCGGAATCCATTCGGGTGGGTATATAAACTTTCAACTCGCGGTTAGGCACACGCATCACCGCGTACAAGTCCGGATCCAAATTAAGCAACTGGGCCGCCCGATCAAAGCGCGACATCATTGACTCAAACGGATTCTCTTCTTTGATCTCCCTGATGTCGTCTACGTATACAGTGCTTGGCACGCTCGCCATGGCATTCTCCTATCAACTAAAAATCCGATTTCTGAAAATCCGGAGCCAGTTGCTGGTCCAACACAGCATTCATCGATCCACTTCTAAAACCCTGCACGTCGATCGTTACGTACTTAAAACCCAACTTTCGAAAACGCCGGCCAAGCTCATCGAAAACTTCGAGGCTCAAAGCGCGTTTCAACTCGGGTAAAGCGATCTCGAGGCGCACCAACTGATCGTGATGACGCACACGAAACTCACGAAAGCCCATCTCGCGCAGGACGTCTTCGCCGCTATCCACAACTGAAAGCCGTTCAATCGTAACCGGCAGCCCATACGCAATGCGCGATGAAAGACACGGACTCGCAGGCTTATCCCAGGTCGATAAGCCGACTCGCTGACTTAAGTCGCGGACCTCAGCTTTTGTCATTCCCGCTTCTATAAGAGGACTGCGCACCCCGTGTTCACTGGTAGCGACACGTCCGGGGCGATAGTCGTGGATGTCGTCGCAAGTGGATCCGTCAACGACAAAAGGAATCGACTGCTCTAAGGCGACGGCTGTCAGTTTGCTAAAGAGTTCGTCTTTGCAGAAGTAACAACGCTGTGAAGTATTCGCTGTGTAATTGGTGTCTTCCAGTTCTTTGGTTTCGATGACCTGGAAATTAAAACCAAAATCGCGGGCCAGTTGCGCCGTCTGCTCGCGTTGCAAAACGGAAAGGCTCGGTGACTCTCCCGTTATGCAAAGCGCACGACCGCCCAACTCGGAATTCGCGACATACGCGAGGTAGCTGCTATCTACGCCACCCGAAAAAGCAACGACCACAGAACCCATCTCGCGAAAGATCCGTCGCAACTTCTCTTCCTTCGCGTTGACGGTGTCATTCACGACCGGTTTTATTCCGGTCGTTGCTTCACCATCCTCGACAAAAGAGACGCTTACCATCCGCACACTCCGCGAAACAGAGACACCTTAAAACTTGTGTCGGTTGCTGCTTTTTATGTTGGGATTACGCGAGTAATGTTATCCCATGCATCAAGAGCAACGCAACATGCATCACATATCAGCTAAGTCGAGGTTACGGAAAGTTTAACGATTTGGACGTCATTAGTTTCAGCATGTTAAGATCAAAACAACTCCTCAGTAATTCGTCTCGCCTCGGTTGCGACTTGATTAAATGAACCACTTGTTCCGAAGAGTTCTATTGGCCTCCTTTCGCGGCGCCTTCGTTTCGACGGTGACGCTGTCACTGGTCTTCAGTCTAGCCCTCGTTGGACTGGCCCAAAGCGAAGACAGCTTCGGAGACGGCGCGGACCCGATTAAGTTATTTGAGCGCGCTCAAAACGCTCACGGTCGCGGTGACCTTGTTAAGGCCCTTGAGCTGTACGAGGAAGCGATTAAGTTAAGACCTGAATTTCCCGAGGCAGAATTTCAACGCGCAAATGTGTTGGTCTCGCTGTACCGACAGGTTGACGCTGAACTCGGTTTCAAACGAGCTATTGAACTGCGCAAGGATTGGGCGCTTCCCTATGCCGCGCTCGGTTCGTTGCTTGCCAGTCTCAATCGTGAGAAGGAAGCGGAACCGGTCCTTCGCGAATCGTTGAGACTCGATACAAACAACAGTCTTGCCATGCGAATCCTTGCCGGCATTCGTCTTCGCGCCGGCGATGCCAAAGAAGCAGCGACGCTCGCGCGGCGCGTGACTGAAAACCAAGACGCCTCAATTTCTGCGTGGCTACTTCGTGCGTTAGCAGAACGGGCCACTGGCGAACAGGCAAACGCGCTGGCAAGTTTGAACCACATTCTGGAGGTTGAACCGCTTCATCTTGCTGCGTTGATTGAACGGGCAGAGATTTACATCAAAGACGGTAAGAACGATCTCGCGTTTGCTGACCTCGCAAAAGCAGAGTCATTAATAAAAGGTGGCCGAACCACCGCGTCACGAGTCGCAGCAGCGTATGAGCTCGCAGGAAGACCAGCAGAAGCACAACGTGTAGCCAAGTCCGCGGGCATACTTCAGGAAGCCACTATTTCAACTGACGGTATCAAGGTGGTGGGAACGCCAGAAGAGATCGAGGCTGCGAACAGTGAGGACCTCCAGATAGCAAGCAAGGCATTGGAAGCATTGTTCGCCAAGAACCCCAAGAGCGCCATGCTTCTCGCACGACTCGGCAACCTTTATCGCACCACAGATCCAAATCGCTCACTCGATTACTACCGGCGGGCCGTCGAGTTAGATCCAGCGAACGCAGATTACGCAACCGGCTACAGTTCGGCGCTGGTACAGGTACGCAGATTTCCAGACGCTGTGGTGGTGTTAAGACGTGTCCTTGCAGTCGCTCCTGATAACTATGCGGCGCATGCGAATCTGGCAACTGCGCTTTACGCGCTCAAACAGTATCCGGCCGCATTGTCAGAGTACCAATGGCTGTTGAAAGCAAAGCCCGACCTGATAGTCGCATACTATTTCATTGCCACTTCACACGATTATCTTGGAGAATACGAGCAAGCTCTCGCAGCATACGAAGCGTTTGTTGCCCGTGCGGATCCAAAAACAAATCAACTGGAAATCGAAAAGGTCAAACTCCGCCTGCCGACGCTGCGACGTCAGATCAAGCTCGGTGAAGGCGTAAAACAAAATCGCAAGGGTACGACGTAGAAAGACATGATTAAATCAGCATCAATGCGGGCAATTCAGTGTGTGTTGACGCTGGTAATTACTGTCTTCTCCACAGCCGCAAGCGCGCAGGATCCACGTCCCCCCGACGACACAGCGCCTCCACCGCTGAGAACCATATCTCGCGAGGAGCGAGCTTTAATCGACGCTAAAAGCGATTCTAAAGATCGGATTAAACTCAGCCTCGAGCTCGCCACCGCTCATCTGACCACCACAGAAAACGAAACGCTGCGGCAGGACTACGAAAAGGCCGCGGCTGCCGCCGGACGTTACTGGGCGCTGATTGAAGACGCTTTTGCTTTTCTGAAACCGATGAAGACGGATAGCAACAAAACGAGGGACCTTTACAAGCGTGTCGAATTAACTCTGCGCGCGCATGGCCCACGTCTGGCAACCATCCGCCGCACTACGCCTATCGAGTATTCAGTTTGGATCAAGGAAATCGAAGATCTCGCCCGAAAGGGCCGCACCGAAGCACTGAACTCTTTTTACGGTCATACTGTGGTCCGAGACCGCCAAACAGAATCTTCCCGGAAGGAAGACAAACCCAAGCCCTAAACTCTGGAGCAGCAAAATGAATACTCACGCGTCCGCCATAACCATCGTCGCTCTCCTCTTCGTAGCCAGCCTGCACTCTGCGGCACAAGCCCAACATCGCGATCACCTGACGCCCCAGGAAGTTGAGCTAATAAAGGACACGCAGGTACTGGATAAGCGGATTGAGGTATTTATCAAAGCAGCGGAGCGACGCGTGCTCGTCCTCACGGGAACCGCGGACCCCAACGGCAAGCAACTAAAAAAGGACTCGGAAAAGTGGGGCGAGCTGCCGAAGGGTAGTCCGGGCGAGTTAGTCTCCGATGTCGCGCGTATTCTGGACGAAGCGATTACAAATATTGACGACGTTAGCTCGCGAGATGAAAAGAACCCGTTGATCCCGAAAGCGCTGCGAAGACTAGCTGCTGCCGCGACGCGAATTGTGGACCAGGTCAAACCTTTTGCGGCGAAAGCAAGCAGCGATTCAGAAAACAATAGCTTTGAGCAATTGGCGGAGAATGCCGAAGCGATCGCTCAAGCCGCAAGTAAACTCCCGCCCGAAGTCGCCAAAAAGGGTAAGAGCAAAGAAGAAAAGCCTAAGACCACTAACTAGCTCAATGGGCGACATGCTTCAGCTTGTCGGTGAGGTTGGTTAGACGCGCGCTCAGAGCATCCCAAGAGTCTTATACCTGGCTCACTCACGGTGAGCCCTCACCAACCATCACGACACGCTGAAGCATGTCGGACATCTATGTCTAGTTTTTTCTAACAGCGGCCGTCACTGCTCTTGCTTCCTGGGCCAGCGCGGTTCCCGCACTGTTTTCCTCCCCTTCCTCTTTGGCGTTGGCAGAAGACTGCAGACGTGGAGAAGTCTCACCAACTGCGACCAATTTGTAGTCCAGTTTTGCCTCAGTCTTGCTGGCGCCGGAAACACCGGTGACACGTCCAAACATTCCGCCGATCTTGCTCGACTTCAATGTAGCGAGGTCCGTGTAGAGAATGAAGTCACACTGCTTGAGCTTACACTCAGCGTCGGCCTCCATCGCGCTCATCGCATTCAAGGGCACGGCTTCGACGTTTCCACTTTGAAGGTCGCCAATGAGACGCGCCCTTAGGGCTTCGGTGGAAATCTGTTTGTCCGTTTTGTTCTTAATCTGCACTACGCCGATGCGGATACTACCGGGCGCTTTACCAGTGTTACCGCCTGCGACCGAAGGCACACTTTGACTCGGCTCTTCACGGGCACCGCTCGATGACATATCAGTCATGGAAGCCGGCATGTACAACTCTTGAGTGCTGGCGGCCTCGGTGTATCCCGTCGGAATATCAAATAACGCAGCGTCCAACGGCTCACGTGAAAGATCTACAACTTCTTTCGTCGTGGTGGTGACCACGCGGCCGTCCGGGCCATACATCGTCATCGTTTCAACCAGTGGATACCCCTTCTTGGCGCTGCCAACACTCTTGAATTCATACCGGTCGCGGCAACCACCCGCCGCCGAAGGGTTATAAGGCACCTGTGCTTGAGGCAATTCGCACTGCAGGCCATACGAAAAGTCGATGTACCAGCCATCGAGATCCATCCTGTAATTGCTGGGCGAACAGGCATCTGGCGACGACGCGATTACCATCGTCGTTTTGATATGCCTCGCAGTGAAGCCAAACATCTCTTTACGTTCACCCGTATCCGTCGATGTCGTAGTGTAAGTGACCACGCCGCCTCGTCGCGTAGGTTGCGAACTTGGCGTGGCAGGAGTTGATTCAGCGCCCGCCGAAGTAGCAGTCACGTTCATCGGTGTGATCACATACTTACGAGCGTTGTCACTCAATTGAATGGTCCGCTTCAGGTCGCATTGCGTGATGCTCACCATGTCCATCCCCTGACCCATGCGCATCTCGCTGCGTTCGCGCAGACCTTTAAGCATCGTGGTGCTTTCCATTGTCTGCCCACTGGTCGTCTGTTTGTAAGTAATTTTCAAGTCAGCGGCAGCGGGTTTTTGCGCAGCAGGCTTCTGCGGAGCCGGGCGCCGTTGCGCGTATGCAGCTGAACTGAAAACCGAAACCAACATTATTAGAACTGCAAAACGAAAAAACTTATTACTCATGATCTCTCCTTGTAATCAGTTATATATGACGACGTAGTCGTCCTTCTCTCCAAACCTCAATCACGCGCGCGCTTCAGAGTCTCAGTTGCACGCCTTAAAGCCTCAACGATCCGGGCGAGCGCCGCGCCGGCGTTGGCCGAGTTGCGATCGTCTAACGCCTGCCGAAAATCGGGCAATGGCTGCGCGGCGTAACCGGTATAAGTGCCGGGCGCATAAATCTGGTGTACGTACCACGGTCTGCCACGCAAACCTCGCGCATCGGTCAATGAACGCTCCGCCATGATCAGTGCATCGTTAAGGCGTTTCAACCGAGCCACTGCTCGCGGATGATGGTCACTCGCAGCAGTTTGCGTTTCTTCAATTTCCGCGATGGTTTCCCGCCTTGCCTTGTCTGCACGATCGGCTTCTTCGGCAAAGTCCTCAATCGCGTCCAACATCGATTTGTCACTGAACCCAGCAGCCAGGTTACGACGTTTGGCGGTTTTTAAACTCTCGTTGAAGTAGTCGCGAATCTGCAACGCGTAATCTCGATAATTAAACGGTAGTCCCGGCGCGTTAGCCAGACGCAAGGTCACCGTTCCCCAAACTTGTGCCGCTAAGACGTGGTACTTGAAACCAGGATCGCCATGAGTGGCCATCCAGTGAAACGAATCGTACGCGGAATGGTAGACGCCGTAATCGCCGCCGAATCCCATATCGATTGAAGGAATGCCGAGGTGTTGAAGAAACGGCGTATAGTCGGAACCAGAACCAAGCGCGCCAATACGCGCTTCGGCAATCGGCGTGTCCGTGCCGGCTGCAGCGTTGGTTAAATCCGGCTCGTTGGTTTCTTCACGTGCGCGATCCTGCCACTCCTGATAAATCGTTTTTCCGTTCGGATGTTTGATGTCGCGCGTCGCACCGCGGACCAGCCGCCACATCGACGGCACCGACGACGCACCAAAGTTTGGACCGGACACGGCCGAGTCCATGTTGATATATGCCACGGCCTTCTGTTTCAGTTCATCAGCGTGGTGCTCGGCCCACTCAGTCGAGCCTATCAACCCAAATTCTTCTGCGTCCCAACTGCACATCAGGATTGTGCGTCGCGGTTTCCAACCACTCTTTAACAACGCACCAAAACCTCGCCCGGCTTCCAGCATTGCCGTCGACCCACTGTTCGGATCAACAGCGCCGAACGTCCATGCGTCGCGGTGATTGCCCATGATCACCCAACGATCTTTTTCTTCACTGCCTTCGATACGCGAGATGACATTCCATATCTTGCGCACCTGATAATCCATCTGGATTTTCAAATGCACGCGAACATGTGATGTGCCACCAGCGTGATACGAAAACGGCAACCCACCCTGAAATCCTTTAGGTCGAACTGGTCCACGTAACGGCTCGAGCAATCGCTTTGCCGCTCCGTATGAGATCGGTTGGACCGGAATACGCGGCACGCCTTTTATCTCAGACATGTGAAGACGAGGTTCGCCTGGGATTGAAGGACGGCCCGGTGTCATCGGATCGCCCGGCGCTTCAAAGATGTACTGCACTGATCCGCGCTGCGCAGAATGCAGCGGACGCCATGGTCCCCTGGGATAAACGTCGCCCTGGGCGTAGCCGTCGTCGGCAGGATCCGAGTAGATGATCAGCCCAACCGCGCCATGGTCCTCAGCGACTTTGGCCTTCACACCTCGAAACGAATTGCCATAGCGCGCGATTGCAATCTTGCCCTTCACATCGACGCCGATCTTTTTCAGCGCTTCGTAGTCTGGCGGCAAACCGTAGTTCACATACACCAGCGGTGCAGTTACGTCGCCGCTGGGACTGTATGCGTTGAAGAGTGGAATGATTTTCGAGCTCAGCGACGACTTATCTTCGGCAATGGATGGCTCAGTAAGCGGCAACGGTTCCCGGCGCGTTCCCGTAATCAGCTCTACGACTGCCGGTCGCTCGGGATAAGGCAATAAAACTTGATACTCATTTAGCTCAGAAGGAATTCCGTAACTTCGCATCTGATCGCGAACATAGATCGCCGTAGCGTAATCTTCTTTCGTGCCGGCCATGTGTGGCTCCGCCGTCAAACGGCGTAAGTGTTCGCGAGACGAGACATGCGCAGGGACGCGCCGGAAGTCTTCTTCCAAACGTCGCTGGACACGCGTGCCTTCAACGGTAAATCCATCGAGAAGGTCGGATGAACTTTGTGATAAAGCGGAACCGGAATGTGTCTGCCAGAGCAGGAAAGCCGCGGCAACCAGCGCGATCGCTTTACGAGTTTGTTTCAATGTCCGTTTCTCCGAGCGCGGCGTCGGGCGCAGAACGCAAAACGCTGCTGATTGTTAACGCGTAATAGCAAATGTAAAAGGAACAGTTCGCAAGTCTAACACGATGTGCCCGCTCGTCCCGGTTAACCATTGACATGTCGCGCCGTTAGTCGTATGTTCCGCCGCACAGATAGCGTAAGCCCAGGCTGGTTTCCATTTCCCGGCTGCTTCGTAACAACCCTCGTAGGCTCTGTCGAACTCTGCAACCGTAGTTAACTTCAATCGAAGGTCGCTACCCAACAAATAACTTTAGAAAACTTATGGAGGTTTTACTATGACCAGGTCTCTCCTTTCCTTGTTTATCCTGATCTTGTTTACTTCACCGGTGCTCGCCCAGGAGAACCGGCAACCAGGGCCCCCCAAGGTTCTGTTGATTGTCCGTGAAGAAATTAAACCGGGCATGATGGCCGCGCACGCGAGGCACTCATCCGATTTCGTCCAGGTCTTTAACCAACTGAACACACCCAATCATCGGATCGCGATGGTACCGGTAGCTGGTAACGAGAACGAAGTGTTGTACGTCACGGCCGCCCAGTCGTTTGCTGAAATTGAAACGCTCAACCGGTCGACCGATCAAAGGATGGGAACCGCGAATGGAGCGATGAGAGTGAAGCTGGATGCGCTCGATAAGGAAGCGCCGGGTATGCATGCCGCGATGCGGGACATGCTGGCTGTGTACCGGCCGGAGTTGAGTTTCAATCCCGGGGTCAACATCGCGCAAATGCGTTACTTCACTATTACCACGACTCGTATCCGGCCAGGCTTTGACGGCGTGTACTCTGAGTACGTTCAAAAAGTTGTCAACGTTGCCCGAAACAAAGCGAAGGCGGACGACCTGCACGTTGCTGTCTTTCAAGTTGTTTCCGGCGCCCCTGGCGGCACTTATCTAATTTTCCGTCCGATGAAATCTCTGGCGGAACTGGACAACCCGATCGGGATGAAAGTGCGTGCCGCGATGACTGACGATCAGCGCAAAGATGCTGACAAAGCAGTGCGTGAAGCGATCCTGTCCAGTGATGTCAGCACATATGCGTTCGCGCCCAGCATGAGTTACGTGGACAGGGAGTTTGCTGCGATGGACTCCGCCTTCTGGTCACCAAAGCCGCAGACGGCAGTTAAACCCAAACCGCGAAAGCGCGCCGCAGCCAAGCAGCCACCTGCGAACTAAGACGCCAGGAGGCAGGTGGCAGGAGGCAGGAGCAGGAAAACCTTTGCTATTAGCCAGCGGGTGTGCCGATTTCATAACGCCCAGATTCCTGACACCCGGTCTGCGGCTCCTGCCTCCTGCTCCTGCCTCCTGCCTCCTGCTCTCAGTCGTGCCTTAGTGCTCTTACAGGATCGATTCGAGCAGCGCGCGCGGCGGGATAGAGCGCTGCCAGTATGGAAACGACCAGCGCAAAAAGAATGGCACTGGCGGTAAGCCATGGCGGCAGGGAAAAGAAATCGATGAATGACGCGCCCTGAGGTTTCAGTAGAAACCGAAAAGCCAGGATATTGGCGAGGGCGGTTATCCCCCACGCGGAAAGTACCCCGACCACACCACCCACCGTACCAATCACTGCGGCTTCAACGAAGAAGATCATCTTAATCTCGCGATCCTCGGCGCCGATGGCCTTCATGATGCCGATCTCTCGTGTGCGTTCGAGAATCGACATAATCATGGTGTTGGCGATCCCAAACGAGGCCACCAACAATGAGATACCGCCCAGCAGCCCAAGGACGGAATCAATGATCAGAAAGACTGTTCGAATCTGCTCAATCTCATCGACGATTGAAAAACTACCGAAACCGAGTTCGGTGATGCGCTGGCGAACTTGTGGAAGCGCAACCGGATCCGAGACGCGCACAATTGCGGTTTCGTATCCTTCCGCTTCGTCGTCTCCCAGAACACCGCTCTGGCGCGCCAGCGCGAGCGCTACCTGCGCGGCTGGACCACGATGGTCGCGATACCATTCGCGTGCGGCCGGCAAGGGAATATAAATAGCTGCGCCGGGCATCAAACCGCGTAGACCACCCTGGCCGGCGCCCTCCTTGATCCTGGGATTAAGAACACCGACGATGCGGAAGGTCCGCGCCACCACCTGAGTACCTTCCGAAGGTGCATCTCGCGGCCCCTCATCCAGGGGAATGCCAAAGAAATTTGACGGGCCGGGATCCTCTGTCTCTTCTTCCGGGTCGCTACTAGAGGTTTTGGTAGTAAGAAACTCGACAGTTTGGCCAACAGCGTCCTGCGGTTTTGCGTAATCGAAGTCTTCAGTGAAACCCTCAGTAACTACAACTTCTTCAGCGTTCTGAGAGCTAATCATTGCGCCCGCAACA
Organism: Pyrinomonadaceae bacterium; assembly: GCA_035273385.1. Classification (GTDB taxonomy): domain Bacteria; phylum Acidobacteriota; class Blastocatellia; order Pyrinomonadales; family Pyrinomonadaceae; genus PSRF01. Next base: position 52,632 of record DATEPE010000005.1, read on the forward strand.
AACTCTTTGAAGCGCGCGGCATCGTTAGGTACTGAAACGCCCGAAAGTGATTGCCATCTCACTCTGCCGTTCGAACGAATGTAGGCGTTCGTATTGAGATTCGGCTGAACGTAAGCGACTCCGGGAATCTTGGAGATTTCTTCAACCGCTGCATCGTCAAGTATCCGCGTGGCTTGTTTGTCGGGACGCACTCGTCCGCGCCGTCCGTCACCTTCTTTAGGTGGGTTATCGCCCTCTTTCAATAAACCGGCGGTAGCGAGGTTGGTGAGGCTGCGACCAAACACACTGATTTCGTTGAACAGGTCGAGTGCCCCAAATCGCGCAAGCATGTTTCGTTGGAGACCTAATCCAAACGAAACCATGGTTACGATGACAGCAACACCAACGATCACCCCCATCGTGGTCAGCAACGCACGCAACTTCGCCTGACGTAAGTTACGCAACGATAAATGAAGTATGTCGAAGAAACTCATGATTTAAGACACAGTGCCTACAGTTCTTAGCTTAACTGCTAAACGCGTTCACTGGGACCGCGGGCGTCCCGCCCGCACTGAGCGCGGAGCGCGAAAACTTGAGCCACACTCACAAACTACTTCGCGCTGCGGCGCGGTGCGGGCGGGACGCCCGCGGTCCCAGTAATAAGATTGCCAGTGACACTCGACCAGGCAGCATGCGAACGGGTTCATGAGTGGCCACTGAAAACTAGTTGCACCGCATCAACATTCCAATCGAATAGACTCGGCGTTACCACATCAGCGCCCGCGGCGCGGAGCGCTTCTTCAGAAACCGTGTTGGTCACACCGAGCGTCTTCATTCCTGCGCCTTTGCCGGATTGAATTCCCGGAGGTGAGTCTTCAATCACCAGACATTCGTTCGGCAGCAGTGGCAGTAGTCGTTGCTCGCGTCGTTTGCCATTCAACTTTTCCAAGGCAGCGCGATAACAATCGGGCGCCGGCTTACAGACGCTGACGTCTCCGGCCGTGACGATCACCGAAAGCAGCGGAGTCAGACGCGCGCGGTCCAACACATATCCGGCTTCATCGAGCGTCGCCATGCTTACGAGTCCTACTGCATGCTCACGCGCTAAAGCTTTCATGAAGGTAACGACACCGGGAAATAACGGCAGCTCGTTTTCAATCAACTTGCGATGACGGATGGTCTTCTCATCCAACATCGCCTGCACTGCGTCGTCAGGGACGGAGACATTCGATCGTTCGTATGCTGCGCGCACGAACGTCTCATCATCCATACCGAGTGAATTCATGTAGTCGGCTTCGGTGAGCTCAATTCCCTGCTCCCGCAGTAGTTCCTGGTACACCTGCATCTGCAAGCGCTCGTCGTCAATGATGACTCCGTTGAAATCAAAAAAGATTGCTTTAATCATCCGTTTTTAAAAAGTCCAAGGTCCAAAGTCTAAAGTCTGATCTAATTAGTTCAGAACCCAGCCTTAGGTTGCAGCCTTTGAGAGTACGCAAGCTGAAGCTTGTACTCTGAACATCTCCGCTAATCCAGGAATTGCTTGTGCTCTCAACTTACGCCAGCCGGACCCTGGACATTGGACATTGGACCAGTCCCTAGTCTTTCGTTCTGTTCCTCAAACAACTGCGGCAGCCGCTCGCTTTCCAATACGTCCAGCCTTCGCAACACTTCAGCGAGCGACAACTCATTCTTGAGATTGACCTGGTAATCGAGGTCCGCACGCAGACGATCTTTTTCTCCTTGCCGGTTCTGCGACATCATGATGATGGGCGCCTGCATGCCGGCGATGACCGCTAACGCCAGGTTCAACATCTGGAACGGCGCCGGATCGAACCCTCTCACCAGTACGTAGGTATTGAAGATTATCCAGCCCAGTATCAGCACCATCGAAGCGATAATAAATTTCCAGCTACCGCCAAACTCAGCAATCATGTCCGCCGCGCGATCTGCCATCGTGGAACGCCGTTCCTGTTCCTCATTAACGTTGCGCGACACACGCGAACGCAGCAGTTCGTCTGTCCGGCGCAACCTGTCACTTAAAGCCGCTAACATTCCCAGCGCCACGTCGGGATTCCCGCGAACGAAACTTAAAAATGCCTGCCGCGGCAAAATCGCCAAACGCGAACTGTCGATCACCGTGGCGTCAGCCGACCTTTGCCTCCCATCGATCAATGACATCTCGCCGAAGAAGTCGCCCTGGGCCAGTTCTGTCAACGTGATCTCTTTGTTTTCCTCGTCCCTGATGCTGATGCGCACGCGGCCTGTCTCAATCAGGTACATCGCGTCACCAGTCTCTCCTTTATTAAAGAGACGCGTGTTGGTTGTGACATCTTTTTCCAGCAACAGATCCCGCAGCGATGTGGCAGCCTCATCGCTCAGCGAAGCAAACAGGGGGACTGAACGCAGCGCTTCCAGTGTCATTTGACTCGCTTTAGGCATTATTTACCTCCACCACTTTTCCATCCTTCATCAGGATGATTCGATTCGCGAAACTGCCGGCGAGCTCACGATCGTGCGTGACCATAAGTATCGTTAAGGAATCTGACTCAACCATCTGTTGCAACAAGGCCAGCAATTCATGCGCGCGCGTCGAATCAAGGTTGCCAGTCGGTTCGTCCGCCAATAACACCTTGGGATTATTTGCCAGCGCTCTGGCGATTGCCACACGTTGTTGCTCACCACCTGACAGCTCAGACGGACGATGTTCCGAACGATCAGCGAGTCCGACGCGCTCGAGTAACTCAGCAGCTCGACGCTGCCGCTCAGGTCCGCGCAGACCACCAAACGCAAGAGCTAAACGGACATTCTCAGCAGCACTCATCGTGGGAATCAGATTGAAGTTCTGAAAGATCATGCCGACCGAGAAACGTCGATACCGGGCCATCTCTTTCTTCGAAAACGGGCCCAGCGGTTTCGAATCAAACAAAACTTCACCGGACGTCGGGTGGTCCAAGCCGCCAATCATATTCAACAGCGTGCTCTTACCCGACCCGGAAGTTCCCTGGATGGCGACAAACTCGCCTTCATTAACACTGATGGAGACGCCATCCAGCGCCTTAACCTCGGTCGTTCCCATCGTGTAGATTTTTGAAACTTCGCGTGTTTCCAGTATCGACATTTACAGTTCTGGCTTCGTGTTATTCGTGAATTCGTGTAATTCGTGGATCGCTTTAACTCACCATGAAAGCAAGCCACGAATTACACGAACCAACACGAAATTTGATACTTGTTATCCCTGTGCATCTGTGGCCACTTTTCCGCGCGCAATCCGCAGCAGTTCCACCGACTCGTTCTCAAAACCTTTCAAGTTCATTTCGAATGGGGTCGCTGTTAAACCCTCCGACTGAATAAACGACGCCACTTCGGGATCGTTATACAAAGCGCGCGAGATAATTACGTCTTCACCGGTGGACAATCCTTCAAGACGCGCCGCCAAATTCACCGTCGTCCCGAAATAGTCAAGACGATCGTTCAAGGTAACCGCTATGCACGGCCCGGTATGAATTCCGGCTTTGAGAGTTAACGGCAACGTATCTGCACCCGGCGCCGCCAAAAACTCCTGCGCCGCCAGCATTGCTTTCAAAGCTGACGACGGTCGTCGAAACACCGCCATCACTGCGTCGCCGATGGTTTTAACCAGTGCCCCATCTTCCGCAGCGATCACTTTCTTAAGAACATCGAAGTGGTTCATCACCCGTCCAAACGCAGTCGCATCTCCAATCTCACGGTAGAGCTGCGTCGAGTGACGTAGATCGGTAAACAGGATTGTCAGTGTACCAACAGAAATCTGTTGCCCCGGACGCAACGCTTCTCTGGAAAAAAGATCACGGAAGATCTGGAGCGCGATTACTTCTGCCGCCGTGGCTGCCTGATCACTCCAGGCAATATGTTCGAGAATTAGAAGTTGTTCGGCGGACGTGGCGTTCTCCAAATGCAAGGTCGACTGACTTGCTAGTTCCACTTCATCGTTAGCCCAGCCTGATTCTTCAACAATAAGCTCCGCAGACTTGTGACCGGCATCGCTTACCACCACATCCTGGGCGCCTGACAGTTCCAACGCACGAAGACGATACCTGCCGGGCTCCAACGCTACATTCAATTCGCGCCTATCGTGAGCGGGCATCAGTTGCTGCAAGACAATGTGCGGCGTCCACTGTGGGCTCCCCATACAATAATCAAGCACTTCAATACGACGAACTAGCGGGTTAGGGCGAAACGTAAGCTCAACAAACCGATCGAAGTTAGCGGTGAAATCGATCATGCAGGTCTGGCAATGTTGCTGATGCTTCATATCCTGCAAGGTGGAATCCGTTTCCTGCGCGCCACGGCAAAGCGGACACATCACTTCCCATTGCAAGTCCAGGAGCCCTTGTCGCGTGGCCCGCAGGCAAGCTTCAAGAACTGCGCGTCTCGGCGTCCCCCAGTTGTCGGCGAGCTCATAAGGACGGATCCGCGACAACGAGAAGTCATCCGCGGTCTGAATGAAGTTAATAAGCCGGTCGACTACTTCAGGATCGCTTTCGTCGTCGATCAGTTTTCCGCGAACCGTTTGCAAGCGATTAGCGGCCGCTTCATCAATCTCAGCCTCCTGCGCCGGGAGCTCTGCTTTGGTGCGAGCTGCTTCGTCATATTTCCTGAAGGCCCGCTCGAATCGCTTTTTGCTGACGAGATTAATCTGGAGCCAAACAATAACGGCGGCGAAGATCGAGCGCGGCGTGATGTTCACGCTATAACTCAAATCAGTCCCACCATCATTGCGCGGCTTCAGTTCCGCGAGCGCGCGCAACTCTACCATCGGCCCTTTGCTGTATTTACGGACCACGCCGAACCGTGAAGGCCGCAACCATTCAAACGGTTGCTCTTCCCACTCGACAGAAATGCCGTAGATCGAAAACTGTAACCGCCGTCGTGCGTTGCTCAGTCGTTGTTTTGGTCCCGCCGGTTTTACTGACGGAACCCCCGTGTCGCGATTAAAACGATTCGTGTCTGCGACGAACGGCCACAGTTCTTCCGGGCTCGCCTTGAGCGCGTAGTCCCAACGATAGTTCTGCTCGCGGTAGGACATCGAGAGTGCGTGAAAACATTCGGCGGCGGGAGTTCATTAGAAGTCCCACCGCCGATTGCTCATTGTGGACCAAAGTACTGGCCGCCGCACCATGCGGGGAAAGCAGTGGACAACGTCACACTTCTTTGTATTCGGAATCAACGTCTTCCGTTGAAGACGCGACGCGATAATTCTTTGATTGAACCTGCTTGGTGATGAGCAGGTCGTCTTTGGTTTTCAACAAATCCGCACGGCTGTAAACGGAGAGTTCGAAATTGTAACCGTGAGTGATTGCATCCTTGGGACAGGCTTCCACGCAGTAGCCACAGAAGATGCATCGACCGTAATCGATGTTGTAAACCTCGGCGAACCGTTCATCAACGCCGGTTCGTTCTTCCGCCGGACGCGGGTCGTCCTTGGCGACGATGTAAATGCACTCGGATGGACAAGCTGCCGCGCAAAGGAAACATGCGACACATTTTTCCCGGCCCAGCTCGTCGACGTGCAGCAAATGCTGGCCGCGATAACGAGGCTGCATGGTAACGGGCTCTTCCGGGTACTGAACCGTCCACTTCCCTTTTGGAATATATGAAAGCGTCACACCCATTCCCTGGATGATCGCTTTAGTTGAGTCAATAACGTCGCTGATTATGGACATCGGCTTTCTCGATTTCGGATTGCGGATTCAAATTTAGATCTCAGATTTCAGATCTCAGATTTCAGATTTCAGATTTCAGATTTCAGATTTCAGATCTCAGATTTCAGATCTCAGATTTCAGATCTCAGATCTCAGATTTCAGATCTAAAACTTAGCTCCTGCTCCTGCCTCCTGCCTCCTGCCTCCTGCTCCTGCCTCCTGCTCCTGCTCCTGCTCCTGCCTCCTGCTCCTGCCTCCTGCTTTCTGCCTCATTGTACTGGCGTGACGACAGAACTCGTAGCCTGCCACCGGTTATCGCGCCACACAAACTTATCGACAAACCGAAACTCCCGCTCACCATCCGGTATCTCAAACCGGACAACTCCTGTCAGAGTTGCGCGATCACCGAGTAGATCAACCTCCAGATCGTCGAATTCCCAGTTCTTAATAAGCGTGTCGCGCTCGATAGTTTTTAGGTATTCGGCTTTGCCCTGCGACTTCCCGTCAACCGTAGTGCCAACATAATCGTCCGCGAGTATGCGATTCAATTTACTCTTATCGGCATTTATGTTTGCGACCGTCCATTCGTGCTCGAGTTCGCTTAATGCTGACAAGACCGCTGCTTTGTCAGTGGGCGCACTGCTGTCGCCACCCTCGTTAGCAGGCGTACTCCGGTTCGTGTTTTCGTTGCTGTAAACATTGGAGTTCCGGTTGGTATTCGCAACACTCGGCCGTTGGGCCATCCGTGGGATCAAGATTACAGCCGCGACTATCAGCCCGCCGACTACCAGAAGGAAGAGTGCCGCCAAACCGACGATCCACGGCCAGACTTTGCGTTTCTGTCCGGAGCCGGATCCAGGCGCGTAACTGCCTGGCGGTTGATAAACCGGTGGGCTCGCGGGCGATGACTGACCTCCGGCGCTTCCGTGCGGGGAAACAACAGTTTCCTCGTCCGGAACGTCAACGGTAATTAAGGGCGTCCCATCCTCAATACAAAAGGTAAGGTTCCGATCGGTAAAGGTTCGATTGCACGTGGGACAGCGTTTCACTTTACTTCCTTCGACCTAACCGGCTAGCTCAAGTTGCCCATCAACGCGGCCAACCCGTAGAACAAAATGATCAAAATTAAAAAGACAAAGTACAGGGCGCCCAGAATGATCCCCGCCAAAGCCATCCGCTTGCCGCCATACTTGTTAGAATCCTTCTTAATCAGCGAGAGAGCATACGCACCTAAGCCTATCGCTACCGGTGCGGTCACCACTCCAAAGTAACAACAGAAACCGATCGTGATGCTGAAGATGCCCAGGATCATCGAGACCAGCGCCATGTTCATATCCTTCGACACTGGATACGCTGGAGGCGGCGGCGGCCTGAATCCCGGCTGCGGAGATTGCGGCGGATTGTAGAGCGCCGGTGGCGGCGCGCTCCTGCCAGGCATGTCCATTGTTGGTTGTTCCAAAGGACTAACACTCGGCGGCATTGAAGGGCTGACGAGTGTTACCGGCGGATCAATCACCGACGTATCAGCGGCAACGAGCGCAGTGCCGTCTTGCGTACAGAACGTTAACCACTCATCGGTGAATGTTTGATTGCACGTGGGGCAGCGTTTCATTGTTGTTTGGAGGTAACTGTTTAGATGAGTTCGATTTGGCTGAAGAAGTAGGCGATTTCAATCTTCGCATTTTCGTCGGAGTCAGAACCGTGCACTGCGTTCTCGCCCACGGAACCGCCGAAATCTTTTCGCAGCGTGCCTGCGTCAGCTTTGGCGGGATCGGTTGCGCCCATCAAATCGCGCCAGGCTTTTACCGCGCCCTCCTTTTCCAGCGCCATAACCACGCACGGTGCGCTCGACATGAATTCCGTCAAACCGGAAAAGAACGGCCGTTCGCGGTGGACCGCGTAAAAACCCTCGGCCTGTTTAAGTGTTAAGTGAAGCGCCTTCAAACCGCGCAGCTTGAAGCCTGCATCAGTTATTCGCTGAATGATGTTACCTGCGTGTCCGGCGCGAACTGCGTCGGGTTTGATAATTCCGAAAGTTAAGTTTCCCTGATCTGCCATTAATGTCCCCTCAGAATTGACCTAGAAGTCAAACTCTACACTTCGTGTTATTTCGCGGATCGTTTTTTAGGTATTCAGGAAAACTTTCCACGAATTACACGAAATACACTAAATACACGAAAATTTCTTACGCTGCCGAACGAGCGCCAAGTGCCTGCTGCATGCCGACGCCGATGTCCGCAGGTGACTTCACTACGCGAATCCCCGCCTCTTCGAGGGCCTTCATCTTTTCTGCAGCCGTTCCTTTTCCACCAGCAATGATTGCCCCCGCGTGGCCCATGCGACGTCCCGGCGGAGCGGTCTGACCTGCAATGAAAGCTACAATCGGTTTCGTGACGTTATCCTTCGCGAATGCAGCAGCTTCTTCTTCAGCAGTACCGCCAATCTCACCAATCATCACAATTCCATCGGTCTCGTCGTCGGCTTGAAATAACCGCAGCGCATCCGTGTGCGAAGTACCAACAATAGGATCACCACCGATTCCGATGGCCGTTGATTGGCCCATTCCGAGTGCAGTTAATTGGCCCACCGCTTCGTACGTCAGCGTGCCGGAACGTGAAACGACTCCTACGCGTCCTTCACGATGAATGTGACCGGGCATGATTCCAATCTTGCATTTACCAGGACTGATGATGCCGGGACAGTTGGGACCAATCAGACGAGTCGACTTGTCGGACAAAAACTCTTTGACCTTCACCATGTCGAGCGTGGGAATGCCTTCGGTGATGCAAACGACCACCGGAATACCCTCATCGGCAGCTTCCATGATGGCGTCCGCCGCGAATGCCGGCGGCACATAGATTACGGAAGCATTGGCCCCTGCTTGTTTCACCGCGTCGGCTACGGTGTTGAAAACCGGAATACCTTCGTGTGTAGTACCGCCCTTACCCGGAGTTACACCACCAACAACGTTGGTGCCGTATTCGACCATCTGTTTTGTGTGAAACGTACCTTCCCTGCCGGTGATTCCCTGCACGACGAGGCGCGTAGACTTATCGATAAGAATACTCATCTATTTTCTCACTACGAAAACTATTAGTGTGTTCGAAAGCTTTTTTGCTGAGGGCGGAGTATAGCAATAGCTTCGCGACTCACCAACCGGACCCTGACCGGCCATTTAAGCGTTGACAGCTAAAGGGAATCAGGAGTAATAAGGGCCAGTCAGCACGCTCAGGAACCACCGAATTCCTCGCTCGATGGTTTTCGACAATCGAATCACCTCCAGTGGTTCGGCCCACTCACTCGTCACGTTGGTCAGGCACATGTACGTGACGGTTAACTCACACAGGACCCCCTTATGACAAACCAACTCGCAAACTCAGCCGCCAGAAGGATCAAGAAGACGGGCACGCAGTTTAGGGAGGCGTTTGAAACCTACAGCAAGGTGATATTGGTCGTCGTAGCCCTGCTTTTTTTCGGAGTAGGGCAGCTAAACATTGAATGGGCGACAAAGAAGTTACTCTTCATAGGCCTTGGGGCCTTGCTGGTAATTACTGGCCTGGTGGTATGCGCCATCTTTTTCCGGAGATACCATCGCGTTGCTGTCGTTACGGACTTCTTATTGCTGCTCATTTTGGTTTGCCTGTCGTCGGTGGGGCCTGCGCTCTTCCTGGGCAGAGAGTTCCAGATACTGCTATTGAAGTTTGCGGCGATCCTATTCTTTTCGTTGTTGCCCGGCCTGCTCTACCTTCAATTCATTGTCGTGAGGGGGAAAACTTTAAGAGAAGAATACGTGCTAAACCTTTTCCGGCTTCACGTAGATGATTACGGCAATCTTCCCGAACCACCTCGTGGCTCAATCTTCCATGAGTACTGGAGGGAGTGCTGGGAGATGCGAGGGGGTACCAAGGCAGCACCACCCGCGCGGGAGAATTTGTACCTGATAAAGTTTGAAGGGTTATACGGGGAGGCCATTACTCGCAGGCTCATCGATAATGACGGGGATGAAAACCGGACCACCCGTTTCCGCGGAGAAAACCTGCTGCCGGTCATCTCGACCACGTTGCTCTTATCAGTTTGTTGGGCGATGGTTCTTCAGCCGGAAGCGGTATTCAGCTGGTCGCGCCTTCCCGGCACGTTTGCCCTAAACAACCGTCCGCTAATTCCCGCAGAGGCGCTTCGGTTTGGATTTGTTGGCGCTTACTTCTTTATTCTTCAGATGCTCGTCAGACGTTATTTTCAAGACGACTTGAAGACCAGCGCTTATATAAACGCCCTCAACCGCATAATCCTGGTTATTTTGTTGGTGACCGCCATCAATATCGTTTGGCCCGCCAACTGGCCGTTGCAACAACAATATGCTTTCGCTTTCATGCTTGGCATATTCCCGCAGATTGGAGTGAGGGCACTTCACAGTCTAGTCACGCTTCCTCTGAAGCTGCTGATTCCCAGCCTTAAAACTGAGTACCCATTAAGTGATTTAGATGGTTTAAATATTTGGTATGAATCTCGATTGTTGGAGGAAAGCATCGAGGACATGCAGAACCTGGCCAAGGCCAATTTGGTGGACGTGATTCTGCGTACGCGTATTCCGGTGGACAGGCTGGTGGACTGGATCGATCAAGCGCACCTGTATCTTCACGTTCCTAAAAAGGACCGTCTGGAGCTGCGACGCCGGGGAATCAGAACCGCAACCGGCTTGGAGCGGCACGTAAAGAAACATATTCGCGTTGAGAAACCATTCGAAGCTAAAGATGCTGAAGAGAACGGTCATAATGAGGAATCACAACGGTCCATGAGAGAGGATAGAGCGGCGCCGCGACCAAACGTTACAAATGAGGAGCTTGATTCGATAGCTAATATTCTCGCTAACGAACCGAACCTTTACCACGTTCGCGAATGGAAGGCTTTCCCGTGGGTGCTGGAGAAGATGAAGGCAGAACTGCACGCTGCCCAACAACAGCAGGGCCGTCAGAAGGAACGGCCGCGCGTTTTTACGCCGGCGGCACAGGAAGCTCCGGTTGTCCAGGTAGGCCTCGAGTAGCAACAAGCGCGCTGCCGGTCATTTAAGTAAGTTGAAATTGTTGACCGTGCTCCGGTACTTCCACGGGCCAGTTAAATCGTTCGCGTATGCGGGCAGCCATGGCGTTGGCCGATCCCAATTCTCCATGGGTAACAAAGATGCGGCGCGGTGGAGACGGCAACTCCGTTAACCATCGAAGCACTTCCTGCCAATCAGCGTGCGCAGAGAAGCCGCCGATCTTTTCAACTCCGCAACGCACCGGAATCCACTGTCCCAACACCTTAACTTCCTTTTCACCGTCGGCCACACGACGTCCCAGTGTTCCCGCTGCCTGATATCCGACGAACACGACTGTCGCATTCTCGTCAGGAAGCACACGCAGCGCGTGATGCAGCACGCGGCCCCCGCTCATCATTCCCGAAGCGCTCACAATCACGCGCGCGCCCGTTTCGCGGTTCAACTGTTTCGACTCTTCGCGAGTGTTCGCGGCGCGCATTGAATGTGTGCGCAACGGATTCGCTCTTCGTTCTTCCGCGCTCAAGTAAGCCTCGTCATGTTCCTCTTTGCGACTGGCGTAGGCGCGCGTGGCCGCAGACGCCATCGGCGAATCAAGAATCACGGGCAACACGGGCACGCGTTTCTCGTCTTCCAACTCGCGAATCAGATACAAGACTTCCTGCGCACGGCCAACAGCGAATGCCGGAATCAGAACCACACCATCTCGCGCCGCCGCATTGTTAATAATTCGCTCTAACGCCTGTTTAGGTGGCTCAGGCTCGTGAAGCCGGTCGCCATAAGTCGATTCGACAACGAGGTACTCACACTCGGGTGGTCCAACCGGATCGCGAATGATTGGCTGATCATATTTCCCAAGATCACCCGAGAAGACTATTCGCTTAGCGTCGCTGGAGGAGCCAACGCGGACGAGCAACTGACTCGATCCCAGAATGTGTCCTGCAATTCGAAACTCAACCCCGATGCTGTCAGTAACTCGAACGAGCTGCCCGTCGTTCGTAACCACCTTAATCAACTTCAAAGCTGCCGCGGCATCTTCTTCGGTATAGAGGGGTAGCGCCGGGTGGTGACGAGTTAACTTGTGGCGATTTCGATAGGAAGCTTCTTCTTCCTGCAAACGGGCGGAATCAGGCAGCAGAATTCGTAATAAATCGGCGGTACCTCGGGAGCAATAGACTGGTCCATTGAATCCCTGTCTCACCAACCGCGGCAAATAACCTGTGTGATCAATGTGGGCGTGAGTTAGGAGAACGGCATCAAGAGAAGCGGCCAGGAACGGCGCCTCCTGCCAGTTCCGGTCGCGGAGCTCGCGCGGACCCTGAAAGAGACCGCAGTCAACCAGCACGCGCTGTCGTTTTGTTTCGATTAGAAACTTGGAGCCGGTGACGGTCCCTGCAGCACCCCAGAATGTTAACGACGCCAAATGATTCTCCACTCACTATCCGCAGATTACGCAGATTACCCAGATTACTGGCTAAGAAATAAACGAAATCGCTCAACCTCACTGTTAGGGTAAGTAATCTGCGTAATCTGCGGATAAAAAGTTAAGCCGCCAGGGCAACCACTTTTTCAGCGGCGTCTTTCATTCCGTTGGCGACTGTGAAGTTCATCCCTGATTCGCGAATCACCCGCTGACCCTCTTCAACGTTCGTGCCTTCGAGGCGGACAACCACCGGCACACTGATTCCCAGCTTCTTCGCCGCTTCAACTACACCGCGCGCCACCATGTCACATCGGACGATGCCGCCGAAAATGTTTATCAAGACAGCCTTTACGTTTTCGTCTGCGAGTAAAATTCGAAACGCGGCTTCAACTCGCTCCTGTGAGGCGCCACCGCCAACATCGAGAAAGTTTGCGGGTTCACCTCCTGCAAGCTTAATGATGTCCATCGTGGCCATGGCCAGACCCGCGCCGTTTACCATGCACGCGATATTTCCGTCGAGCTTGATGTAGTTCAAGTCAAACTTCGACGCTTCGATTTCCAGCGGCTCTTCTTCATTCAGATCGCGTAGGTCCAAAAACTCCTTGTGACGGAACATAGCGTTATCGTCAAAGTTGACCTTCGCATCCAACGCGATCAAGCGGCCGTCTTTCGTTAAGAGAAACGGATTGATCTCCATCAACGACGCGTCCATCTGTTCATACGCGTTGTAGAGCGCTTGCATGAACTTCACGGCCTGTCCGATCAGTTCCGCCGGTAGTCCCAAACCAAAAGCCAGCTTGCGCGCCTGGTAGGAGCGAAATCCGATGGCCGGATCGATCGTCTCCTTCATGATCAGCTCAGGGGTTTTGGCAGCCACTTCTTCAATGTCCATGCCCCCAGCGGCTGAAGCCATAAACACCGGGCGGCCGGAAGCGCGGTCAAGGACAATCCCGAGGTAAAACTCTTTATCGATAGGCAGTCCTTCTTCGATCAATAAGACGCGCACCTCGCGTCCTTCGGGCCCGGTCTGATGCGTGACCAGATTCATCCCCAGGATCTCTTTGGCTACCGCTTTCGCCTCTTCGGGACTCTTCGCCAGCTTTACGCCGCCGCCTTTGCCGCGACCCCCGGCGTGTATCTGTGCTTTAACCACTACGACGTCACTGCCCAGCTCTTCCGCCGCGGCGTACGCCTCCCCGATCGTGCGCGCGACTATTCCACGCGGGACTGTGACGCCAAACTTACGAAGAAGTTCCTTGCCTTGGTACTCGTGAATCTTCATTATTCCGCCTCAAGAAATGATCACTTGTTTATTGGAGCGCTTGGAGTTTAGCGGCACGAAAGAGTGACGGCAAGCGGCTAACAGAAACAGTTCATAAAGGAGAGTTCAATCGTGAGCGACGTAACAGTGCGTTCTCTTTCGAATCTGCAGAACGAAGTTATGTATGGGCTGGACCGCACGTTGATTACCGATGAGCCGGTTGATGCAGGCGGTGAGGGCGCTGGTCCGGATCCTTATGCGTTACTGCTGGCGGCCCTGGGAAGTTGTATTTCGATGACTGTCACTTTGTACGCGCGGCGCAAACAATGGCCGGTGCAAAGTGTGACGGTGCGTCTCCGGCAAAAACGTGTGCACGCCAAAGACTGCAGAGAATGTGATCAATCGTTGGATACATACGTTCATCGCATCGAGCGATCGGTTGAGGTTGAAGGAGACTTAACCGATGAACAGCACGCACGGCTGCAGGAGATCGCACACAAGTGTCCAGTGCACAAAACGCTGAGTTCTCAGATAGTAATTACCGAGATGGATGACACAACGAATTAGAACCGGAAGCTGTAGCGACCGGGTCGCCCGGGCAGTATACAGAAGTCATCTATACCTGGAATGACCCAGTCGCTACCGCTCCCGGTTCTAATTCGTAACGTCCACTCAAAGTGCATCGCACCAGATCATGGTTCCGGTTTGCGTTAGGAAATGTTTCTGTAGATACTTACCGCGGTGACGGGACGTGGCGCAGCCTGGTAGCGCGCACCCTTGGGGTGGGTGAGGTCCCGAGTTCGAATCTCGGCGTCCCGACCAAAATGACAGGCGGCAGGAGCAGGCGGCAGGAGGCAGGAACAGAACGCGAAAATACAAAGGGCTTTCAATCGTCTCGGATTGAAAGCCTTTTCTCTTAAATGCTTCTACTATCTGTCTCCTGCCTCCTGCCTCCTGCTCCTGCCTCCTGCTCCTGCCGCCTGCCGTCTGCCTCCTAAGTCTTCGGTTTCGATTCCAGCAACGCCAGGAGTTCGCGCAGTTCAGACGCCACTTGCCTCAATGCCTTCCGGTCTTCCGCAGTCCCGGAACGTGCAGGTTGCTCCGCAGTCTCGGGAGCGTCAGTATCAGCTGCATCGTTGGAAACTATTTTAAGTTTCCCACCTGCGCGCAACTCGTTGGAAAGTCTCTTCTTCGCCCCGGCGATTGTGTACTGATCGTCATACAACAATTCTTTTATGCGCAGCGCAATTTCAACGTCGCGCCGGCGGTAGACGCGCTGGCCTGCCCGGTTTTTCTGCGGTGCCAGCATCGGGAATTCGGATTCCCAATAGCGCAAGACGTGCGCCTGTACACCCGCGAGTTCGCAGACCTCACCAATCTTGAAGAATAACTTTTCAGGTATGGACACGGCAGGACGGTTCATAGGTGGACTAACGAACAGCGACTTCCTGTCGAATTGCTGACGTGGAAACTTAAGGAGATCCAATGACGAGATTGCCAGCAGCCCGGCGAGCCGCCATGTTACTGGCCTCCCTTTAACGTGTCAACACTTACACTTAGGGGTTGTGAGTTAAAACTATTTCTTAAAGGTGAACTCTTAAGTCTGACATTCCTTAATCGCGTAGGCTGATGACCGCATTGCGGTTCTTAATTCCTCTACCTTTGGGAGGGGTTACGGGAGGGCCTGAGGCGAGATACAACCTTTTGTCTTTGTGAGGGAGCGTCAAACTTCGCATTAACGCTCAATCGTTTAGGGGGCACTATCTCCACAACAGTTGACGCTCCCATCAGTTTCAAAAAAAAGAACACATCCTTAGGCCCTCTCCCCGACCCTCTCCCAAAGGGAGAGGGAGTGAAAACCTGAACCTCGCTAGACGCTTGCCAACGCCAACGATATAATCCGCCTTCTTCAATCGTTCCTGTAGAAAGTTTATTCTCAACAATTGTGACCACCACACCCACTGAGTTTCGCCTCGCTTCGCGTCTCGACGAGATTGGCTTCTCTGACATCGTCAACATCCGCAATCGCATAATGAAATTGCGCGCCGCGGGCGCCACCGTCCATCAATTCGAAGGCGGCGAGCCTTACATGCATACGCCTGACTTCGTAAAGGAGGCAATGAAGCGCGCGGTTGACGAAAACAAGAGCCGCTACGCGCCTTCGTCAGGCATTCCTGAATTGCGCGAGGCGATTGCCGCCAAGCTGCGAACGAAGAATGGCATTCCCGCACAGCAAAGCGAAGTCGTTGTTATGAACGGCGGAATGCAGGGATTGTTCGGCGCGTTTCAATCGATCGTTAATCCGACCGACGAAGTGCTCGTCTTCTCTCCCTTCTGGACTCCAATCAAAGATCTGATTGCGCACTGCGAAGGTAAGACAATCCTGGTGCCGACGTCCGAAGCACGTGCAAACGGCTTGGAACAGACTCTCGCAAAGTACGCTTCGGCCAAGACACGAGCGATCTATTACAACACACCGCAGAATCCCAGCGGAGTAGTCTTCACTCGTGAGGAAGCTCTCGCAGTGTCGCGCTTCGCGCAAGAACGTGATTTGGTAGTGATTGCAGACGAAGCTTATGAAGACTTGGTTTATGAGGGCCAGCATTGTTCCATCGCGTCACTGGATGGAATGTTTGAACGCACGATCACTGTATTCACGCTTTCTAAATCATTCGCGATGACTGGTTGGCGTTTAGGTTACACCGCCGCCCCCGAACCGTGGATGACCGGATTGCGCAAGACGCTGCTGTATTCGTCCAATGGCGTGTCGACTCCTACCCAATGGGCGGGACTCGCCGCGTTTACAACTGAAACAGACATGCTCGAAAAGAATCGCGCCGCCTATCTCACGCGGCGCGATTTACTTTTGGATGGGCTAAACGAGTTAGGACTTACTTGCGAAAAACCTGCGGGAGCGTTTTATGCATTTCCCGATGTAACGCGAGTTAGTGCCGATAGTCGGGAAGCTGCTGAGATCTTGTTGGACCGTGCCCAAGTTGCCACCGTGCCCGGTGTTGTATTTGGCGAACACGGCGAGGGCCATCTTCGCTTCTCTTTCTCAACTTCAGTAGAAACCATTCAAGCCGGCCTGGATTCGCTGCGACGGAATCTCTAATGCCAGGTCCGAAGGACCGGCAGTTAATAGCCGCGGGCCGTAAGCCGCGGACTAGATGCCACATGATAATTGAGGCCCGAAAGGGCCGGCAGTTGATCCCCTGCCGGTCCTTCGGACCTCCAAGATTTCCGACTACTCATCCACGCGCTTACGCACGTGGCTATCAACTGCCGGCCCTTTGGGCCTTCTCGTTCACTACTCCGAGAAGTGTTCCCAACCGCCGGGCTCGAGTTTCCAGACCTTCGCGCCTTCTGAGATCCGAACCCCCTCAGAGGCCTCTTTTATTTCACCAATGCGCGTAACGGTAACTCCATCAACCCGCTTCGGCAGGCGCGACACGTTCTCAGGCGCGACCGTAAAAAGCAGTTCGTAATCTTCGCCACCGTGAAGCGCCAACATCAAAGGATCCAGCGCGCGGCGGCCACAAATTTCGCGAACTACACTATCAATTGGTAATCGCGAAGCTTCCACCACCGCACCTACACCACTCTCCTCGCATAAATGATTTAAGTCTGACGATAGTCCGTCACTAATATCGATCATTGACGTGGCCAGTTGCTGCTCGCCCAACAACATTCCCCAACCGACTCGCGGTTCGGGTTTCAGCTGTCGCAGTAACAAATGATCGACGGAATTAGTTTCACGACCAGCCGTGCTGTTCGTGTGAACGCGTGCGCCCCGTTCCAGCAGTCGTAATCCAGCCGCGGCGTCACCTAAGTAACCGGTGACGTAAATATGATCGCCAGGTTTTGCGCCCGACCGAAATACCTCTTGACCGCTCCGGCATTCGCCGAGCACAACTGAATCGACAGCAATCTTGCCGTCGGTCTTCGAAAGATCTCCACCGATCAACTTAACGCCAAGCCGATCCGCTAGTTGAAAGAATCCTTCATAAAACTGATCGAGAAATTCCGATTGCCAAACGGCTTCGCTGACGGCAATCGAAAGCAAGGCCCAACGCGGACGCGCGCCCATGGCAGCAATGTCCGAGAGTGAAACCGCGAGTGCCTTGTGTCCGAGTAAATCGGGACGTGTAGTTTCAATTCGGAAATCGATGTCTTCGAGAAGTAGATCCGTGCTGATAACCACATTCCGGTCAGGCGTCGAGTTGAACACGGCCGCGTCATCCCCGATGCCTCGGACCAGTCCGGCAGCTGAATCACCAGCGCGGACGCGTGCCCGTAATTTTTTCAGATAATCAAACTCGTTCATGTCTTTAGGAAGTGCCGACAGATTAGCGCAGATGTCGAAAACGCACACCTCTGCAGTGGGTCGACTAATTTCAGAGTCCAACCTTTGGGTTGGGGCCCTGGAAAGTGCGCAAGCTAAAGCTAGTACCCTGAACGTTCGTCGACCCACTAGATTCCGTCTGCTTTGGACTTTTTTCCGTCTGTACTTTCTAATAATCGGCCTTATGCTTCGTTTGCGAAACACCCTGACCGGAAAGATCGAAGAGTTTCGCCCCATGCGCGAGGGCGAGGTCGGTTTCTATTATTGTGGCCCAACCGTCTGGGACTACGGCCACATCGGCAACTTCCGCTCGGCAGTCGCCGCGGACATTATCTGTCGCTACCTGAGGTTCAAAGGTTACAACGTCAATCACGTGATGAACATCACCGACGTTGAAGACCGCATCATTGCCAAGTCGCAGGAAGCTGGACTCACGATAGACGACTACACCGCGAAGTACATCGAGGCGTTGTGGGAAGACTTCGATGCGCTCGGGTGTGAACGGCCGAACATTGTTCCGCGCGCTACGCGACACATTCCCGAAATGGTTTCGTTGATCGAGCGTTTGCTCGACACTAACCACGCCTACAAGTCGGACGGATCAATCTACTATCGCATTGCGTCGTTTCCTGAGTACGGCAAACTGTCGAAGATTAACTTTGCGGGAAACATTGCCGGAGCCAGCGAACGAGTACTGACGGATAAGTACGAGAAGGAAGACGCGCGCGATTTCGCACTGTGGAAAGAACCGGCTTCGGAAACAGAACCTGCCTGGGATGCTGCCATCGGACGCGGACGTCCTGGTTGGCATATCGAGTGTTCAGCGATGTCGATGAAATATTTAGGCGAGACCTTTGACATCCACGCCGGCGGCATCGATCTCGTGTTTCCCCATCATGAGAACGAGATCGCACAGAGCGAAGGCGCGACCGGCAAACCGTTTGTCCGTCATTGGGTTCACTTTGAACACTTGAAAGTGGACGGCGAGACGATGTCGAAGTCTAAAGGCAACTACTACACCTTTCGAGATGTGGCGGCGAAAGGCTTTTCGCCTGCAGCCGTGCGGTATTTTCTATTGAGCGTTCCTTACAACAAACAGATCAACTTTACCTTCGACGCGCTCGCCGGCGCGGAAAAGACAGTAGCCGGATTGCGTGATTTTAGGGCCCGTTTGAGCGAGGCGAAAACCACGCCGGGTATGAACGACGCACTACACGAGATCACTGTGACAGCCGCGCGCGAGTTTGAAGAAGGGATGGATGACGATTTGAACACGTCAGTCGCGCTGGCCGTAATACATGATCTGACGCGAGACGTGAATACAGCGATCGCCCGCAAGAAGGTACAGGAAGAAAACAAGATAGAGTTACTGGAGCTACTCAGACGGTTCGACAGTGTCTTGAACATTTTCGGCTCGGAACAGCGCGAGATGCTCGACACTGACATTCAGAAGCTAATCCATGAACGTCAGGAAGCGCGCCGGCGGCGCGACTTTGGACGCGGAGATGAAATCCGAAAGCAATTGGCGGAACTGGGAATCGTTTTGGAAGACACGAAAGACGGAGTGCGCTGGAAAAGGCAGAAGGCAGAAGGCAAGAAATAGGAGGCAGGCGGCAGGAGCAGGAGGCAGGAACACTGGTTTAATTCAGGGCCTCTTTTTAATTCGGGTTGCGTTTTAGATCGATAAAGAGAAACGATCCGCCTCCTGCTCGTGCTTTACTCCTGCCTCCTGCTCCTGCCGCCTGCCTCCTTCTTAGTGCGGTCCGCCCATTCCTGGGCCATGACGCCTGCCACCACCCGGGCCGCCGCGTTTGTGTAACTCGTCGGCTTTGACCCGTTGCTCGGGCGTCAGCATTGCATAGATTTTTGATTTCATGCGTTCGTGTTCCACCACCGAATCGGCCATCAAAGCTGCCTGTTCGTTGGCAATCGCGCGCACGCGCGTTTCATCAAACTGTCCACCTTTGGTCGCCTCGTCAAGTTGCTTGCGCAGTTCCTCGCGTTTTGTGTGTCTCGCTTCCTCTGCTGCATGCATCCCTTCAAAAAGCGCCCTCACTTGAGTTGTCTGTTCAGCTGTCAGACCCAACTCTTTGGCCACATGTTCCATCATGCGTGCGTGGTCTTTGCCGTGCCCGCCGGGTCCTCCCGGGCCGCCTTGAAACGCATGTCCCAGCGCGAACACTGTCACGCCAATAATCAGGACCGCGATGCCGGCTCCAGCGAATAGTTTCTTTCTCATTCTGTGATCTCCTTAGTTTATTGGCGTTGACAGTTGAATCCGTCAACATCCTTGTTTGTACTGTAGTTATATGCGGATTTCGCAACACGCGACGTAAAGACTCGGTAACCGAATGTAAAGAAGTGTAAAGGGAGATGTCAGATATGAGATGTCAGAGGTCTGAAGTCAGAAGAGCGGGGGCTTGCGACCTCTGACTCTGACATCTGACCTCTGACATCTGACATCTCGGTTGACACTTCTTTACAAAACTCTTGCCCACCGTTCGGATACAATGCCTGAAGCTGAGATGGACCAGATATTGATCATCGATGACGACGTAGCTCTGTGCGAGCTGGTGACCGAATACCTTCAACCACTCGGATTTCAAATCAGCAGCGTGCACCGCGGGGACACCGGTGCTGAACTCGCCGCCACCGAACATCCAGACCTGGTCGTTCTCGACGTCATGCTTCCCGGACAGAACGGGTTCGAAGTGCTGCGCAAGATCCGGGAACGGTCAAAAGTGCCGGTGTTGATGCTGACTGCGCGCGGCGACGACGTCGATCGAATTATCGGCCTGGAAATTGGCGCTGACGATTACCTCGCGAAGCCGTTCAATCCGCGCGAGCTGGCGGCCCGAATAAGGGCCATCCTGCGTAGAACTAAATCTGACCCTGAACAACAGGCTCCGCGCCTCGTTACGGTCGGCGATGTTGAACTCGATCACGGCACACGTGTGGTCCGCCGAGAGGGTGAAGTGGTGGACTTAACCAACGTTGAATTCGAACTGCTCGCCAATTTACTCCGTTCCGCCGGACAAGTGATCAAACGCGACGAGCTGTCACAAACTGTACTTGGACGGACGCCGTCCGTGTTTGATCGCAGTATCGACATGCACATCAGCAATCTCCGTAAGAAGCTGGGACATAAATACGCAGGACTTGAACGCATCAAGACGCTCCGCGGTGTGGGTTACATCTACGCAAAGACAGGAGGCGAAGAAAAGTAATCTTGCCGCGAAGTCTGTTCTGGAAGATCTTTCTGTGGTTTTGTCTGGTGATGATCACGGTCGTCGGTGGCACTTTCCTGGTTGGAGAACTCGCCAGACCTGAGCCGTTTCGACGTTTCCACCATGGACCACCGCCTCCGCCCGTCGACATGCACGCTCGTGAAGCGGCGGATGCGTACGAACGGTTCGGCAGTAATGGTCTCGCGGTTTATTTAGAAAGGATTGAAAGCGAATCCCGACTTAACGGATTTTTGTTCGACGATAATCTTACTGAACTTGCCCACCGCACACCGCCGCCTGAAGTTACTGCCGCGGCGAGAGGATCTCATTCAACCGAGCACGATCACTATCGCCGTCACGTATCGCCCTCGTTAGTTGCAATCTCGACAACCACCCCGGCTGGGAACAACTACATCTTTGTCGCTGAGCTACCACCGCGACGTTCCGGCCTTCCCTTCTCGCGCGAACTATTACACGTATTTTCAGTTTTACTGATGGGCGCGGCCTTTTGCTATTGGCTGGCACGCTATCTGACGTCGCCGGTCAGTAAACTTCGTGAAGCTACGCAGTCATTTGCGCGCGGCGACCTTAAAGTGCGTGTTTCTCCGCAGATGGGCACGCGACGCGATGAGCTGACGTCACTCGCAAAAGATTTCGATGTCATGGCGGAACAGATTGAGGCGTTGATTGAGAGTCAGCGCCGGTTACTCGGCGACATCTCCCACGAGCTGCGTTCGCCCCTCACACGTCTGAACGTCGCATTGGAACTTGCTCGCCAACGGGCGGGCTCGGATGCTATGTCTGCCCTGGAACGCATTCAGCGTGAGGCTGAAAGTCTTAATGAAATGATTGGACAGTTGTTGGCGTTGACTCGCCTGGAGACCGGCACACTTCATGATGAGCGAACTGAGGTTGATCTCGTAAACCTTGTTCGCGACATTGCGGCTGATGCTGATTATGAGGCGCGCAGCCGTCAACGTTCGGTGGTGCTGAATACCGTCGAGACGTGCACCGTGACAGGAAATCAGGAACTACTCCGGCGAGCGATTAACAACGTCGTGCGTAATGCGGTGCATTACACCAGAGAGGGTACGGCCGTCGAAATTGATCTCTCCACGCAGGCGGACGAAGCGGCTAAAAAGTCGAACGTCGTGATCACAATCCGCGACCACGGTATGGGTGTACCTGAGGAGTCGTTAAATAAAATTTTCGAGGCGTTTCACCGAGTCGATGAAGCGAGAGACCGCGAAAGCGGCGGCACAGGTCTGGGTTTGGCGATCGCACAACGCGCGGTCAAGCTTCATGGTGGAAGCATAATTGCGACCAACTCGGCAGATGGTGGGTTAATCGTTACTCTTTCTTTACCTCAGAAGTAAAAACGATCCACGAAATACACGAAACTTCGTGTAATTCGTGGATCGCTTTCTGCCTACTGCTTACTGCCTTCTGACTACTGGTAAGTCGGCGTGACACCAAGGTTCTTCATCAAGAAAGCGTAGATGTCGCTTGTCTGTTCGATTGCCTTGGTGGTGCTGCTCGCACCGTGACCCGACTTGGTATCAATCCGGATCAGGATTGGAGCGTCGCCGCCCTGGGCAGCCTGCATCGCAGCCGCATATTTGAACGAGTGTCCTGGCACCACGCGGTCGTCGTGATCGGCGGTCGTAATTAACGTCGCCGGATACTTGGTTCCCAGCTTGGTGTTGTGGATCGGAGAATACGCATAAAGCGCTTTGAACTCCTCCGGGTTATCACTGGAACCGTAATCAGCGATCCAGTTCCAACCGATGGTGAACTTATGAAAGCGCAGCATGTCCATAACTCCGGCCTGTTGGATCACAGCTCCGAAAAGCTCTGGACGCTGGTTAGCGACAGCGCCTACCAATAAACCGCCGTTCGAAACACCGTGAATAGCGAGCTTATTGGGCGACGTGTATTTGTTTTTGATCAAATACTCGGCCGCCGCGATGAAGTCGTCAAACACGTTCTGCTTCTTCAGCTTCATACCTGCTTCGTGCCACTTCTCACCATACTCACCGCCGCCACGCATGTTCGCGGTCGCGTAAACAAATCCCTGCTCGAGCAGTGCGAGTCTAAATGCGCTGAAGCCCGGCGAATTGGTAACGTTGAAACCACCGTAACCGTAAAGCAGCGTCGGGTTGTTGCCGTCGAGTTTCAGGCCCTTCTTATGGACCAGGAACATCGGAACGCGCGTGCCATCCTTGCTGTTGTAGAACACCTGCTTCGTTTCGTAGTCGGCTGACTTGAAGCCGGGAATTTCCGGTTGGCGGAACAATGACGATTTCCTGGTGGCGATATCGTACTTATAGATCGTTCCGGGCGAGTTCAAGCTGGTGAACGCGTAGAAAGTGAACTTGTCATCCATTCGACCGCCAAATCCACCCGCTGTTCCCGGACCGGGCATAGCGATTTCATTTTCGAGTTTGCCGTTGAGATCGTAAACGTAGGCGCGAGCCGTTACATCCTTAAGGTAGGTAACGAATATCTTGCCCCCAACGGTGTTTATGCCGTCCAGAGGTTCTGGTTTTTCCGGAATGATGTCTTTCCAATTTATTTCCGCCGGATTGCTTGGATCGAAGAGGAATACACGTCCGTTCGGAGCTTTGTGATCGGTCCAAACCAAAAACTTGTCGCCGATATTGTCGATTACACCAAAACTACTGTCGCCGATTTCCGCGACGATCGGACTAAACGTCGCGTTCGGTTGCCCGGTTGGTTTAAAGAAAAGCGCGTTGCCTTTCTTTCCCTTGCCACGATCGGAGAGTGTCAGGAAAACGTATTTCTCATCGTCGCTGGTTCCAGCGGTATGAAAACGCTGTGGGTTCGCCTTGTCTTCATAGACCAAAACGTCTTCAGACTGCGGAGTGCCAATTTTGTGATAGTAGACCTGATGGTTCTCGTTCTTGGTGGTCATTTCCTGACCGGCGGCCGGTGCGGGATAGCGGCTGTAGTAGAAACCATCTCCCTGCCAGGAAATTCCCGATACCTTCACCCATTTCAGGTGGTCGGATTGCTTCATTTTGGAGTCGACATCCATTACATAAACATCACTCCAGTCAGAGCCGCCCTGCGACACGCCGTAGCCGAGATATTTTCCGTCGTTTGAAAGAGAAAACTGACCAAGGCGAGTGGTGCCATCAGCAGATAGCTTGTTGGGATCGAGCAGAACTTCCGGCGTGCCCTCGAGACCTTTCTGGCGATACCAGATACTCTGGTTCTGCAGACCATCATTCTTCGTGTAGAAGAAATACTCACCCCGCCGGGTCGGCGCCGAGTACTTCGCGTAGTTGAACAGCGAGGTCAGGCGTTCTTTAATTTTTGAGCGATAGGGAATCTGATCGAGATACGCAAACGTCACTTTGTTTTGCGCTTCGACCCAGGCTGCAACTTCGGGGGTCTTTTCATTTTCGAGCCAACGATAGGGGTCGGCTACCTTCGTGCCGAAATAATCATCGACTACTTCAACTCTCTTGGTTTCGGGATAGACCACCCGGGTCGAACCCGAAGCGCCATCGCCGGCCGGAGCAGTTGATTTTTGTCCCCCCTGCGCGTGTGTGAGCGGGGCTAACTGAGATACTGAAAGCGAAAGCGCCAGGGCGAGGAGCACCAGCGCTAATGGCCATCGATTAAAACTTGGGGCAGAAAAAAGAGTATTCTTCTTCATCACGTCTCCTGGGGTTTATTACTTTAATTGGAAATACAACGGAAAACTGTGGACTGTCTTGCGCCTACTTTAATCCAGTTGTAGCGAAAATCAAACCTGAGTAGACGGGTTTGATTCACGCCGAAGGCTATGCGTTGCCGTGGTAACTGGAAGTTCCTCTTTCTTAGTCGATGGAAGTTCTCATTCTCCCTCTCCCCCTGGGAGAGGGTCGGGGAGAGGGCTTGAGGCGAAACCCCTCCTTACTATTTAGGATGGAAGCGTCAACCTGATGCGACCGCGTTCGGCTGATGAAGTGCGAGCGAGTAATGCGAATGTTGACGCCTCCTCCAAAGCAACAAAAGTAGAGTGCCTCGTAGGCCCTCCCCTAACCCCTCCCAGTGGGAGGGAAATGCAATTACCGATATGGCTCACGATACCGACGACTTTGACCCAGACAATCCCTTTCCCGAACCAGTCAGCATTCCGATTACGGATGTTTTCGACCTGCACACGTTCCAACCTCGGGACGTGAAACTAGTGGTTGAAGAGTATCTAAAGGAATCCCACGACGCTGGTTTCACCAGCGTGCGAATTATTCACGGCAAAGGAAAAGGAGTGCAGCGCGAAATGGTGCGGAAAATTCTGGAAAGAACTTCATTTGTCTCAGATTGGACGGACGCACCCCCGGAAGCGGGAGGGCTAGGGGCGACAATTATTTGGTTTGAATAATTGAAGGCGAAAATCCACAGATTTCGCAGATTACACAGATTTCGATTTAGCTCGGTAGAGAAGTTCGGAGATAGCGACTGGTTAATTGAGTGTTTGAATCTGCGTAATCTGTGGATGAAACCTTTTGGCTAGACCAGCAACCCCTTTATCAGCTCGCTCAGCCAGTTCATATCGATCGGCTTGGTGACGTAAGCAGCGAAGCCGGCTGCCTTTGCGCCCTCGCGAAAATCCGTTTCCTGGTGAGCTGTCACCGCAATCACGGGCACACCGTTAAAGCCTTCGGTCGCTCTGATTTTTTGCGTGGCCGCGATTCCATCCAGAACCGGCAGAGACAAGTCCATCAGAATTATGTCCGGCTGTTCACGGCTGGCCACTTCAATGGCCTTTTCTCCGTTTTCCGCTTCGACCACCAGGTACCCTAAAAGCTCCAACTCGAGTCGCATCATGTAGCGCGAATCTTCGTCGTCTTCGACAATTAGAACCGTTGGGTCTCTCGAGTCTTTTTCTAGCATCGGGGTTGGACGCGCGGCATGCGCAATTCTGGGGGTTTTATGATTATCAGGTCTGCTGTTTGGATTGTGCTGACTGTATGTCGCAGGTGAGTTTCTGTCAAGAAACCGTCAGTTGATGCGAGATGTAAGATGGGAGATGTCAGATGCGATGTTGGGCACCAGCATTGACCACGATGATACGCCCTCACATCTCACATCTCACATCTCACATCTAATATCTAACATCTGGTATCTACATCTAAAAAAAATGAACCAAACTGCCCTACTGGGCGTTAAGTTTATCGAACACTCGATTTCTGCAGAAAATTGGAGCCGTCATGAAACGAATAATAGTTGTGGTTTTGTTGGTTGGAATTGCCGGCATTGCCGGTGTTGTCCGTTCGTACACCAACTCTGGGCATAGCCTTAGATCGTGGCCGCATAGCGTTAAGGCCCAATCATCGAGCGGTGACGTGCGCGACGAGATTCGCAAAACAGTCGAGCTTTCACCCGGTGCGCGAGTAAATGTCTCCGGAATTAACGGCGCAGTGACTATTGAAACCTCCGACACGCGAACCGCCGAGATTTACATCGAACGTACCGCTGAAAGTCAGGAAGCGCTCAACCGCCGCAAAATTATCATTAGCAACACTGCAGACAGCCTGACCATCAAGGGTGAAAAGGACGGCAGCTTCCTGGGCAAGGTTTTCGGATCAAATCCGAAAGAGAAAGTTACTCTTCGCCTGCCGAAACAGATTGCCCTCAACGCCAGCGGCGTAAACGGCGCGGTAAAAGTAGGCCAGATTGATGGGTCGGTTGATGTCAGCGGCATTAATGGCCGGGTTGAAGTGGCCGAGGCCACGGGCTCCGCTAACTTCAGTGGCATAAACGGGCAGGTCTCGTTTGCTCTAAGGGGTCTGAGCAAGGCCATCGACATCAGCGGCATCAACGGCAACATAGAGATGCGCTTGAGTGAGAGCGTCAATGCCGACCTGGAAGCCAGCGGAATGAACGGCGTGGTTACGTCGGAACTTCCGAACGTCACTGTCGACAAGACGAGCCACGGGAACTACTCCGCTCGAATCGGCAGCGGTGGCACGCAGATCTCAGCCAGCGGTATCAATGGAAATATTCGCTTGAAGGGCTTGGGTAGGGATCTGAAGTCGGCATAACACAGCAGACAGCAAACAGCAGACAGCAAACAGCAAGAAGCGGCGCCGTTGAGTGAGCAACTCTTCGGCGCCGCTTTCCTCACCGAATGAAACTGGAGTGGGCGCCATAAGAATCAACGGGACAGAGTGAAGAGTTCAGAGTTCAACCTTTAGGTTGCCTGGCTGGGCCAGAAGCAAGCTAAAGCTTGGACTCTGAACTTCTTCGCTTATCACGCATTGCTTTTCACGTTTCACTTTTCACGCTTCACTTCTGAAAACTGCACGTTGAGAATCGGATACTCTTTCCAATCCTTGTAATCGTAGTGCCACCACTCCGGCTCGTAGACATTAAAGCCTTCCGAAGTCATCGCTGACCGCAGCAGCTCCCGATAAGACTCCGCTATGTCCGTTGAGCATTCATAGTTGATGTGCGATCGCTCGGTCATCTCGTCATATTCGCTCGGCATCTTCACCGTCATGCCGGTCTTCAAATCAAACAACGAGAGGTCAACCGCACAGCCGCGATTGTGGCGTGAGCCACGCGCAGGATCAGCAACAAAGATTTTCTTGTCCGGCGGCGTAGCATCCCAAAAGGTTTTGGTCACAGACCACGGGCGATACCCATCAAATACGACCAGACCATATCCCTTCGCGCGTAATTTCTGATTCACTCGAACAAGTGCTTCAGCCGCGGGACGCTGCAGAAATGCCCGCTGTACCTTGTAGACCTTCTTTCCTAGGAAGTTGTTCTTGGTTGCATAGCGAATGTCGAGCCGGATTGTTGGATCCAGCTTGACGAGCTCAACCAGATCCGGCTGCCGAAACGGACCAGTCTCAACCGGCGGCCCTTGCGCAATTGCGGCGCCAAATAGTGCAAGTAACAGTGCGGTGGCTTGAAGGATACTTCTTCGCATCTTTATTCAATTTAACGAGTTCACTGAACTGGAAATATGAGGTCAGTACCACCTGCGGTAGCGGGTAGGTCGTCCCGCAAAAACCCACCCGCTACCGCAGGTGGTACTGACCTCATCAAAACGATCGACGAATAACACGAAACACGACTCTAAAACTCCACTGGCAACCTGGTGGTTAAAGTGGGTGCATTCCACGCTCGCAGTTTTTCATTCCACTGCGGAACGGTGTCTTTTATGAACCGGTTTACCTCAGCCATGCGCTCACGATACTCAGGTTGGATCTCCTCGAAGTACTGGCGCTGATAAGCCGTCGGCGCCGCGTTGGTTCCATCGAGACCGAAGAAGATCTCGCCAATCTTGTTTACGATCTGCGCCTTACCGGGAAAGCCCAGGCCCTCTGTGCGACGCGCCAAACGATCTTCCAGCGCGGTGACCTGTTTAATGTACTCTTCCAGGGCCTTCATCATTTCTTTATCCGGCTCTTTGTTCAGATTTTTAACGGTCGTCTGCGTGTTCTTTAACTGCGCCTCAATGCTGTCAAGAAATCGCAACGCAGTGTTAACTGAAGACTGCATGTCGCGAAGCTTAACCTGCAGGTCATGCTGAGCCTGCAGATCCGCCATTGACACATTGATCGTCGGATCGAGTCGAACTTCAACGCGCTCCTGGACCGACTTATCTCCGACCATTAGTTTGACTGTGTACGTCCCGGGCAGCGCATGTGGCCCACGCGGTGGTCCAGCGAAGGCCGTCTCTTCTTCACTTGGCGGCCGCCGAACTTCACCGCCCCCTAGTCTCAGGTTCCAGGCGACGCGATTCATTCCTTTTTCTTTCGCGGGATTATTCAATTCCTGAACCAGCTTTCCATTCTGATCCAGTATCTGAACTTTGAACGTCGTCTTATCGTCGGGTTTGTCTTTCAGGTAATAGGTGATCAACGCGCCGTAGGGAGGGTTTGGCCCAGCAAACACTTTGTCGCCAATCCCGTAACGCGTAAAGCGTGTCGCGTGACGGATCGCCGGACGCACCGGAAACAAGTGCATGTTGCTGTTAAGAATTGCGGAGTTGGTTGTTTGAACCGGCGTCGCGTCGTCGTAGATCCAGATGCTTCGGCCGTGCGTAGCAAGAATCAAATCGTTTTCACGCGGGTGAATAACGATGTCGTGCACCGATACGTTAGGCAGGTTCTTCAAATTGAGCGGCACCCATTCCCTGCCCCCGCTATAAGAAACGAAGAGACCTATTTCAGTTCCGGCATAAAGCAAGTTCGTATTCTTCGGATCTTCACGAATAATTTGGACGTAGGCTTTGGAGGGCAGGTTTCCGGCAATCGCGGTCCAACTGTTTCCGCCGTCAGTAGTTTTGAATATGTATGGCCGGAAGTCGTCAAACATGTGCCGGTCAAACGAAATATATGCGGTCCGCTCATTCACTCGTGAAGGTTCAACGTGCGACACAGGCGAATTGGCTGCGACACCGCGAACGTTTCGCACCACATTGGTCCAGGTTTTTCCACCATCGACTGTGACCTGTACGTTGCCATCGTCGGTTCCAGCCCAAACCTGGCCGCGCTGCACAGGCGACTCGCCCAGCGTGATGACTGTGCCGTGGTATTCCGCCGTTGTGTTTTCAATTGCCACTGGCCCACCGGCGTCTTTAAGTTTTTCCGGATTGTTTGTGGTTAAATCCTGGCTAATCTGTTCCCAACTCTTTCCGAAGTCGGTGGATTTGAAAACCACGTTTCCGCCGAAGTAGACGGTGTTCTTGTCGTGTGGCGAAAGCAAAATCGGCGCATTCCAATTGAACCGGTACTTCTCGCCAATGGCTGGTCCATCGCCGCTGCCGCGTCCCCAGGGATTTATCTCCTGTTGCTCACGTGTGCGGAAATCAGTGCGCAGAATGTTGCCACCCTGCGATTCTGATATGTACACGTCGGGATCGTCGGCATGGTTGATGACGTAAAAGCCATCGCCAAAACTGATCATTCGCCAGTCGTCATTCATTATTCCTGCAGGCTCGCGGGTGCGGCTCGGGCCGGTCCAGGCGCCATTGTCCTGCAGCCCGCCCATCACGCTATAAAACGGCAAACGGTTGTCCGCGTGGACCTGATAAAACTGGCCAACCGGCATGTTGTAGACCGGTTCCCAGGTCTCACCACCGTCATACGTAACCGCGACACCGCCATCGTTGCCCTGCCAGATGCGTTTCGGATTTTTTGGATCTTGCCAGAATGCGTGATAGTCGATATGCGTGCGTCCAGTGATCGACTTGAACGTCTTGCCACCGTCGATCGATTCAAACAGAGTTGAAGCCACCGCATACACGTGGTTCTCATTAGTGGGATCGACACGGACACGTGTGTAGTAGAAACCGCGCGAAACGATGCGCTCATTTTTTGAAACCTGCTTGAACGTCTCACCGCGATCGTCAGACCGATAAAGGGTGCCCTCTTTGGCTTCGAGGATCGCGTAAACAACGTTTGGATTACTCGGCGCAGCACGCACACCCACGCGACCGATTAGTTTCGGTAGCCCATTAGTCAACTTGTTCCACGTGCGTCCGCCGTCTATCGATTTGAAAACACCACCTTTCTCGCTGCCGCTGCGATGGGTCCAGGGTTTACGCTCAAAACTCCACATGCCGGCATACAGCACGTTTGGATTGCTCGCGTCCATTTCCAGGTCTGACGCGCCGTGTTCCCGGTCGATGTAGAGTGTGCGCGTCCACGTTTTGCCGCCGTCGGTGGTCATGTAGACACCGCGCTCATCGTTTGAACCAAACGCGTGGCCCTGTGCGGCGACATACACGACGTCGGGATTTTGCGGATGAATAGCAATAGCCGAGACTCGCTCCGATTCGCGCAGGCCCATGTGCTGCCAGGTTTTGCCTCCATCAGTGGACTTGTACACACCATCGCCAAACGAAACGCTGTTGCGCGTTTTTGATTCGCCGGTTCCTACCCAAACCACGTCCGGATTACTTGGCGCGAGTGCAATGTCGCCAAGGGAGATGGTTCCCTGCCGCTCGAATATTGGCTTCCAGGTAACACCGCCATTAGTGGTCTTCCAGAGACCGCCGGAGGCAGTCGCGACATAGACGACATTTGCGTTGCCGGGAAGACTTTCGATGTCGGCAATGCGTCCGCCCATGATGGCTGGTCCAATGCTCCGCCACTCGAGTCGTTCGAATGCCCGTTCGATTGGCGTCTTACCCTTGTCATCTTTTGCGGCCGGAGTCTCTTGTGGGCTCGGCGATGGTGAAGCAGTTGGTTCTTGCGCACGGACTACAACCGCTGCTTGCAAGCTTAGTAAGATGAGCAGACAAATGCCGGGTAGGCGTTTCGACATGAAGTCATTTCTCCCATGAGATAGTAGTGTCAGTTAAGAACATTGGGCGCAGGAATAGAACGCGCGGTAGTGTCGCAATTTGAATTTCGGATTTCGAGTTGTGGCACGCTGTTTATTTTTCTGGTTCAATAGTTGGAACTGTTTGGCTAGGTGGAGTCTGCCAAGTCTCATTGTATTTAAGGCGATAAGTGAAGTAGGAAACTGTCAATGCGCCGAATGAAATTAAGATCGCAATGATAGCTATTAGAAGCGTCCAGCTACCGCGACGGTGAGCGTCTCTGGCGACTAAGGTAGCGATGATTCCACTTCTGTTAAAGAATGGCTCAGCCCATTCTTTGTTTTCACGCACTGCCTCAGTCGGAATGTTGTACTTCTCCGCTTGCTTCGTCAGGCGTTCTTTAGACCATTTCCAATAATCCGGCATCCTTAAACACTCCCGTTCGCTGCTTCTCGCAGTGTTGATCGCATCCACTCTGACAGCGTTTGTTTAGTCTGCTTCGCTGCCTTCTCAAATAGTTTCACGTCTGCATCGTGTAAGCGCATCGGAACAATCTTCGCTTTGACCTGTCCCTTTGCCAGCGGTGGGCGACCACGTTTCTTTGCTACTGGTTTATTAGTGTTTCCCATAATCAATTCCTTCTCTGTAGTCTTGAATGATTGATGCCCTAACGGCCAACTCTGGCGAAGTGACAGGCGCGATATGTAAGACCGTGACAGTGCGCTTTGGTTCGTCGGCGCGGTTAGTCTCATGCGACCACGCATAGACTCTGGACGCTTGGGGATTATCAATCAGGTCGAAAACTTCAACTTCGCCTTCCCATACAACTTGATCCTGAAACGTTTCTTTCACTGGCACAGTTTCTACGTAGCTGGCTTCGCTGCCATGCAGCTTGCGGATCACGTCCGCTAGTTCCGCTATGTAGTCTGCGCTCATGCCGCGTCAACCAAATCTCCGACAGTTAGAAAACTTTTCTCAACCCCAGCGGCCATTGCTGGAGTGCACCTGACCGCGCTATGCGTCTTGACGAAATTGTAATATGCGAAGTGGAGTGCAACGGCTGCTTCAAAGTTTTCCAGCTTCTTTGAGAAGGCGTAAGTCAGGCGCGTGAGTCTCCGCATGTGAAGGCGAGTGGTCCCGTTCAGTCGTTCAATGTGGCTGGTAGAAATCAGGTCGGGGTCTGGTCTGCCCGCCACTTCAATCTTGTGCATCGAAGTTACTTCCGGCGCACTATAGCGGCGCTCTTGATGATGCTCGCCTTTGTCCGCGCCGTAGTTTTTGATGATCATTCCAAAGTCTACATTCATGCCGAAAGCGTTCTCTACAGCCTCGACATAGGCGCGTAGTCCGTCGCTGGAAATCTGCGGGCGGTTCTTTAAGCGGCTGGCAACGTCGTTGACAAAAGCGTTCGCGGTGAAGTGGTCGCGCTTGCCAACTTTGAATGAGGGAACAAGTTTCGTTTCGGCATCAATAGCGCAGAACGTCCACACGTCGCCTAGAGTCGGATCGTCTATCTCCCTGCGGTGCTTTTCCTTCTTGCCGATGAATCCCCAAATCTCATCGAATTCAAGATAGTGGCAGGTTAAATCGTGCATCTTCGCATCCAACAAACGGGCGCATCCTTGCCCAACTCTGACGCCTAGCCGCATGATCGTATTGCGGCTAATGCCGGTGATTCGTTCGATTGCGCGGATGCTGGAACCCTCAGCCAAAGCACTGATTACCGCAATCTGCTTGTCTTTGTTCAGGACGTTTGCCATGTGATTCTTTATCTCCTTAACTTGAGATAAAGTGTATTACGGAATATCTACTGGTGTCAAGTCTTTTTCGTATTACGCGAAAGATATATTTAGCCTGCAAGGCTACTCTTGAAGCGGTCTGATTAACTTTCGGCTCAAATCTATAGCTTGGTTCGGCTCGCCCGGACACCACGTAAAACCTCCATTGATCTGGCTGGCACCTGTTACTGATGGCGCGGGAGGATTGTCAAAGATCGCCTCCGACCTTTCGCCCTGTATGTTTGTCGCAGATACCTTCAACTTGCCATAGGAAACGGTTTCGTATCGAAGGTGTCGCGGCAGTTCAAAAAACATTTGTCCCTCAATTGTTTCGCCTACGCCAATTTCGCGCCTGTCTGCGACGGCGTCGAACGCCGGAGGTTCGAGCTGACATTTCATCCCCCTGCGTATATCAAAACGGTTCAAAAAGAGAATTGTGCGCGGCGGAGACATCGGAAGACTAATAAGACGATGCCAAGTGCCGTCCCTGGTCTGAATCTCCGCTGCGTATTCAATTATGCGGGTTGCGGTGCCTCGGTTATTGGTTATCGCAACGGCAAGATCAAGAGCGATAGGCACAAGGCTGTCGTCGCCTAGTTCGTACATAAAAGGCTGGGGATAAGTAGCAAAGAAGAACGAGCCGGTGTGTTTTATTAGAGTAACGGGCGGAGGAGTTTTCACTGTTTCTTTAGTTGTATACCAAACTGACGCCAAATCAATGGCAAGAAGAACCAGCCCTAGAATCAAGACGGAAAGAATCTTTTGTTTGCGAGGCTTTACCGGAAGGATTTCAGTCGTCAACAATAACGCGCCAGCAATGAAAGCAATAACCATGAAGACGTGTCCAGAGTTCATCGTGATTACTCCGAACACCGTAAGAGCCTGAATGAGCGAGCCAAAAAACAGGGCGAAGAGACCGCCAGCAACCACGCGACTGACTCGGTGGCTGGGAGGAACACGTTCCGGCTTGTTCTCAAATGCTGACTGCATCCGTCTCGCATGTTGTTCGTCAGCGCCGGGCCAAAGACTAGCGCCGCGCCCAACCTGCTTCCGTAAATCTGCCCGCCGTTGGCCTTCCTCGCGAATTTTCTCGCGCTCACGTTGCAACTCAGCTTGCCCCGCCGCCCGATTAGATTTGGCCTTCTCCTTCTCGCGATAACGCTTAATAACTTCCTGACGCGCTTTCTCTGCTTCCGCGACTGCCTCCGCTCTAAGCATGTCAAACGCTGTTCGATAGGCTCGCGGAGTCTCCTTGCGCTTAGGATGTGCAAGTTGCTCAAATAAATTGCGAACGCTTTGCTCTCCGGCGATCCACTTCTGCACTTCTGGGGACTGTCTGAGTTTCTCCGTGAGTGCGTCAATAGTCGGATCGCTCTCAGTTTGGTCTGCTGATTGTGTTGGTTTCGTCTCTGGCGATTCGGCGGGATTGTCCCTAGCTGCTTCACGTTCAACTTTGCGACGTCGATACTCGGTCGCTGACCACTTCTCGTTTGACAGGGCGCGACGGGTGTCTTCTCGTGTTGGCTCCTCAGAGGGAGTCGCGTTCTGCTCTTCAGGCGAAGGCTCGCGACTCGCAAGAGATTCCACCGCCTTATCCACGTCTGATTTCTCCGCGAGTCTATCGGACTTCGCTGCAAGTTCTGCGTTGACCGCCTTCCGCGCCGCCTCAACTTCCTTGCTACGCTCTTCAAAAGCGCGTTGCGCCTTCCACTGGTCTTTATAGAACTGGAACATCGATCTTCGTCGCTCAGAAAGGTCAGATGATGAGCGGTATTCGACAAGATCGTCATCGTGCATGATCGAGAGGACTTCAGCTTCCGTGGGTTCTGGGATTTCGGTCGGCTTGAGTTGAGATTCCAAGAACTGTTCCGCCTCTGTTTCAGACAAATTAAGTGCGCTTTCAATCTTTTCAATTTGCGCTGACTTCGGCGCTGGCAAAGGATTGGGCTTTCCAGACTTAGTCCATGGATTCTGCCCGCTAAGCAATAGCGATATCTCTTGAGTACTGAGCTGTCGGTTCCTAATTCGGTTCTGCTCTCCTTCGTGAAGATGCGAGAGATCGAGACTGGACGGATCGAACTTTGAGAGATCAAACGGAGGGTCAGCCATACCGGAAAGCGTACCAGAAATAGCCGTATTACGTAAAACCTTGTATAACGTGAGACGAAAAAGCCGGAAGCGAGGAAAGAAAAATAAAATACTTCAAATTGCGACACTACCGAACGCGCCTCGGAGTTGCACTAAGAACAGGGTCGAGAGTTTACCTATTTGACTGTGATCTTGGAAAGGGGTCGCAGTGTAGAGATCTTATTCGTGTGATTCGTGAAGTTCGTGGATTTTTTGTTTTAGTCAGCACCAGAACGATCCACGAATTACACGAAATACACGAAGTAACGCGAAAGGTGTTGGGCAAATTGAATCAATCGCAGAAACCAGCTATAAAGTAGACACAACAATCCAAACACATCGGGAGACCTGGAAGTGCCTCAAAGCAGACACCGGAAAATCGGGAAGGCGAAGAAACGACCAAGAGGACTTTACCCGACCGCCAAATCCGCCGCCCCAACAGGCCGCAATAAACAAGCGCGAATAGTTGCCATCCTCGTAGTCATCGCGCTGGCCGCGGCCGCAATCACCTACTTAGTCGCTACCCGTACCAGGGGCGGGGACGAAGTTACGACTGCGTCCGGACTGAAGTACGTCGACGTTGCACAAGGCAACGGAGCAGCCGCGCAGAACGGGCAGATGCTTACCGTGCACTACACCGGCACGCTTCAGAATGGGACCAAGTTTGACAGCTCAGTAGATCGAGGTAAGCCTTATCAGTTTCGGCTTGGGACCGGCTCCGTCATCAAAGGCTGGGACGAGGGCTTGCTGGGAATGAAAGTTGGCGGCAAACGAAAGTTAACTATTCCGGCAGCACTGGGATATGGAGCAAGGGGCAGCTCTAATATTCCCCCTAACTCCACGTTACTTTTCGACGTGGAACTGCTAGACGCAAAATAATTGGCATTTCGTGTGTTTCGTGTATTTCGTGGATCGTTCTTATGCGGCCCTAAAAAACGAAACACGAAACACGAAACACGAAACACACGAAGTAAAACCGAAAGGTGCCTGCAGTGTGTCGTTTACATTGCAGGACTTTTTTATTTCTCGATTAGTCCCCTCCCAAGCCTTAACCCTGCTAAGATCACAACCTCTCCTCTCTGCGTCTCGATTTGAATTAATGGAAGGGATGGTTACACATGAAAGGGAAAGTTTTTTACGCAGCGATCGTTTGCGTATTTGCTATCGCGCTGACAACTTCAGCGTTTGCGCAGGGTAAGGGAAAGGGCGGAGGAGGTGGGCGCGGGTCCGGGTCCGGTAATTCCGGTGGCCCGCCGCCGGGCGTCGGCGTAGACAGAGGCTTAGGGAATGCCTCGTCAAAATCCAAGGGTCGCTCAGACGGGGGACTTAGCACTGCGTCAGAACGCTCGAATGGACGCTCAGACGCTGGTCACGAGAGGGCCCGTCGAGCCGGCAACAATTTGAAAGACGCCGATCGTGAGTTGAGAGATCATCCGCGCCTGGCCCATTCACTGCGCGTGAATGCCAACGATCTTCGCGCGGGCTACCAGACAGCACTCTCAACAAATCCTGACTTGAAGTTTGGACAATATGTTGCTGCCACAAGGCTCGAGCAGAATCTTGGTACACGTTTTCCAAACGTAACCCGCCAGGCAATTCTGGATAGACTTGCCGCCGGCGACAGCATTGGCGAAGCACTGCACGATTTGGGTCTTGGTTCTGACGAGGCCAAGGCCGCGAAGAAACAAGCCGAACGCGAAATAAAGGCTGCTAAGAACTAGTAGAGAGCCGACAGTAGACAGCAGACAGCAGACGGCAGACGGCAGACGGCAGTCTGCCGTCTGCCGTCTTCGTTCTCCTGCTCCTGCCTCCTGCTCCTGCCTCCTGCTTCCTGCCTCCTGCCGCCTGCTATTTGCAGTGTTAACAGTCGCAGAGTTAATCTGATCTCACCCGCAGATTAGTGAGGAGAAGATTGGAATGAGTGGCAATAGTCTGACCGTTACCGACAACCGTACCGGAAAGCAATACGAGATACCGATTGAGCACGGAACCATCAAGGCAATGGACCTCCGCCAGATCAAAGCGTCCGATGACGATTTTGGTTTGATGACCTATGACCCGGCCTTCATGAACACCGCGTCGTGCAAGAGCAAGATCACGTTTATAGACGGTGACAAAGGAATCCTGGAGTATCGCGGTTACCCGATAGATCAGCTCGCCGAAAAGAGTTCGTACCTGGAAGTCGCCTACCTTTTGCTGAAAGGTGAGCTGCCGACGGCCGAGGAGCTGAAAACCTTTACACACAACATCACCTACCACACCTTCATCAACGAAAGCATCAAGAAGGTCATCGACGGTTTTCATTACAACGCGCATCCGATGGGAATGTTTGAGGCGACGCTCGGCGCGCTCTCCACTTTTTATCCGGACGCGAAGAATATCTTTGACGTGGAATGCCGCCAGAAGCAGATTCACCGGTTAATCGCAAAAGTTCCGACGATCGCTGCCTTCGCCTATCGGCACCGGATCGGCATGCAGTACTCCTATCCCGACAACGATCTTAGTTACGAAGGAAATTTCTTGAACATGATGTTCAAGACAACGGAACTGAAGTATCAACCGAATCCGGTGCTCGAGCGCGCGCTCAACATACTGTTCATTCTGCACGCCGATCACGAACAAAACTGCAGCACAGCCGCGATGCGTAGTATCGGCAGCGCGCAGACTGATCCTTTTTCGGCAATGGGTGGTGCGGCAGCCGCACTCTATGGACCACTACACGGCGGCGCCAATGAAATGGTGCTGCGCATGCTCAAAGAGATCGGCTCAGTCGGTAACATTCCCGATTACATCAAGCGGGTGAAGGCCGGCGAGTTTCGTTTGATGGGTTTCGGACACCGCGTCTACAAGAACTACGATCCCCGCGCGCGAATTATCAAACAGGTTGCGGACGAGGTGTTTGAGGTTACCGGGCGAGATCCACTTCTGGACATCGCGCTTGAGCTGGAAAAGATCGCGCTCGAAGACGAGTACTTCGTGAAGCGACGTTTGTATCCAAACGTAGACTTCTATTCCGGCATTATCTACCAGGCCATGCGCTTCCCGGTTGATATGTTCCCGGTGCTGTTTGCTATTCCGCGCACATCCGGATGGCTGGCCCAGTGGGTGGAGATGCTTGAGGATGCAGATCAGAAGATCGCGCGACCGCGGCAGATTTATTTGGGACACCGCGGGCGGAACTATGTTTCCATAGAACAGCGTGGCTCTGGCGGTAGCAGTGCCGCCACTGCGTAACACTTCTCAAGCTGGAACTGCGTTCTGCGCATTCTCGGTTGGATTATTGGAAGGTTGACGGTTTCTTTCAGTGGAACGTCGTATTTTCTGCACAAAGATCCGTGCCACCTCTGACTGAAACATTTCCATCGTATCAGTCTCATCATCACTGACTTCAGATAGCGCGACGTCCGTGTATTCAAAACGTCTGGGATCCCGTTTGATCCGTTTGTAGATACTATAGATACCCAGGTAAAGCTGGATCCACTTCAACTGCTTGACCGCCGTTTTCGTCAAGTAATTTGGATAAAACAGCCCCAACGGTTCGAGCGGCAATCCGGGACGACGGTCGCGCCTGAATTTCAAACGCAGGAACCCACCTTCCAGAGGGTGAATGCCCTCGATACCAATACAACCGGTGAACCAGGTAATAAATAGTACTGCTTTGCCGGGGCTCGTCCCGGTCGCCATTGCTCGTTTTAAGATCGTAGTGATGTGCTCTTTTGTGTAATACGTCTTCCAGGCCAACGCGTACGTTTCCTCCCACTGCTCACGGGACATTCGCGAGTGTCGGGTAACCGCGTGGTTTAAATCATACTTATTCAAGTCGGTGTCCATCGGCACGCCTGCGTCATGCAACTTTCGATGGTCCTCAGAACCAGGCAACGGAGTCAAATAGAAAAACTCAAGTAGGTCGACCGGAAGTTCCTTCTGTATCACTCGGATGTCATGCAGGATTGACTCGGGTGTATCGTTGGGAAAACCCAGAATGTAGCCGCAGTAGGTAAGTATACGCGCACGTTTCCAAGCGAGTAACATCCTTCGATATTCGGTGATCTTATTCTGTTGTTTTTTCGCGCCGAGCAGATTTGCCGGATTGATGTTTTCCAGTCCTATGAACACCCGCTTCACACCGGCACGCGCACATTTCTCGATGAAGTTCGGCAGACGGTGACAGAGGACGTCAACCTGAATAATGAAACTAATCTTGAGTCTCTCGACCTCGTGCAATAGATCAGCCGGTCAAGTATGGACTCCCAATCTTTATTACGAGCAAAGTTGTCGTCAGTTATGAAAAAGGAGTGCAGACCCTGGGCCACGTTCGCCCTGACAATTTGTTCGATATCATCCACGGAGCGGCGCCGCGATTTCTGGCCCTGAACATTGATGATCGTACAAAACGAGCATTGATAAGGGCAGCCGCGACCGGCGTCGAGACTGGTCGTGGCTCCGGCCGTTCGCTTTACTCTTTCTGGTGGGAGAATGGGTGGCGCCACACCCGAAAGATTTGGCAGGTCAGACATGAAGTTGTAGAGCGGTTTTAGTTGACCATGCAACGCATCTGACAGCACCTCACTGAAGTGACCTTCAGCCTCTCCCGCGAAAAGCGAAATGCCCATCTGCTGTGCTTTGTGAACGTCAGAACCAGGATCGGACAACATGGCTATGCTGCCCGAGACGTGAAATCCTCCGAGTGCCACTGCGATACCGCGTTGCCGCAGAGGCGCAGCGATATCCAGCGCTCTGGGGAACTGGTTTGACTGCACGCCCACCAGCATGACCAGGCCATCGTCGGCCTCTTCAATTAACCGGGCAATGTGTTCAGCACGGATGCGCGTATTGGTTTCATCAAACGCGTGAATTTCCAATTCAACTTCATCGCCGAGAACTTTTTGATCCGCGCATTCCGTGGCCAAGCCATAGAGTACTGCCAGCGAATTGGAAGGGATTGCAGACCGGAACCACTGGATTACATAACCATCGTCGTCGTAATGCGATGGTTTGATCAGCACGAGAGAAAAGCGCTGCTTACGGATGTCGGTCACCAAGAAATTTCCTGCCCGTTCTGAAAGTGGGGTTGTTTAATGAAAATGGTGCACCCAGCAGGACTCGAACCTGCGACCTTCTGATCCGAAGTCAGACGCTCTATCCAGCTGAGCTACGGGTGCACGCTAGTGAATGGTAAATGGTGAATGTTGAATCGTAAAGCTGCTACGCGAGTCTAAAGTCCAATGTCCAAAGTTTGTTTGTCGTAAACTAATCCAACTCCAATGAGTACATATGCTGTGAGAGTGACTAGGGGCTGCCCGACTTTGGACCTTGGACTTTGGACTTTGCATTTTTAACTTCTTGGACATTACCGTCCCTGAAATTCCTTCCGAATAAACTTCACCAGATCCTGAATCTGTTGTGGCGTTAGTTTGTCCTTGAACGCCGGCATCTCGTCATCGCCATCGGAAATCTTCGCAGCGATCCGCTCATCTGTCGGCTTGCGTGCGTGTTCGCCCGTCAGGTTTGGAACTTTAATCTCACGCCCCTCTACCTGCACTCTGCCGCCCGCGGCGTTTTCTCCATGACACTGGACACAGTGCTCCTTGAAGATTGCACGCGTGGCAGCAAACTCGTCCGCCGCCGCCGCAGTCTGCGGCGATGCGGTCGTCGATGGCCGCGTCTGAACTGGTCCATCAGCCGGGGGCCTATTGCACGCGAGGCCAATCGCCAAAGTGACAACTGCGAACAGAACAAGCCTTGTGGTTCTCATTCAGTTTCTCGTTGAGTAGAAATAGTGTTGGAACGAGGGGCCAGTATACTTCAAGCGAGATGTTAGTGGTCAGATGTCAGATGTCAGACGTTCGCGGAGCTTACGAGAGTTTGGGTTGTGACTTCTGATTTCTGACATCTGACCTCTGACATCTAACCTCTGACGTGTTGCAATCGATCCGAGCCGTAGGCAGAATACTTATGACATCTCAATCTTTCGCCGGGTACCTGGAAGCATTCTCGTCGAGGTTCACAACAAAAATGAGTTCGGACAAGGATCAAACCGCCGCACCGAAAACACCCTTACGGCTGGCTCCGAATTGCGTCGAATTTGAGGAACAGAAAGCCAAACTGCCGCGCCAGTTTGTTAACTTCACCTTTTATCATGCGCGTCCCGAATGGCGTCTGCTTGATGACGGGGAAAAACAAGAATGCAAGAAAGAGTTCGTTGAAGCGGTCGATGAGTTTCGCCGTCAACTACTCATTCACACTTATTCGACGATAGGTCTGCGCACCAACGTGGACTTCATGATCTGGCGCATCGGCTACGAGCTCGATCCAATCCAGGAGATGACTTCGCGCTTGAATCACACGCGGATGGCGAAATATCTGGAGCCCGCGCAGTCGTTTCTGTCGATGACCAAGCGCTCGATGTATATCGACAAAGACAATCCGGAACACGTCGAAGATCGCCTGCATATAATTCCCGGCAAATCCGACTACCTGTTTGTTTATCCGTTTGTGAAAACCCGCGAGTGGTACACGCGCAGCGCTGACCAGCGTCAGGAGATGATGGATGAACACATACGGATTGGCACCAAGTATCGCTCGGTGAAACTGCACACTACCTATTCGTTCGGGCTGGACGATCAGGAATTTGTGGTGGCCTTCGAGACCGATAACCCGGCAGACTTCCTTGATCTGGTTCAGGAACTGCGCGAGACCAAAGCCAGCTCTTACACTCTGCGCGACACTCCCATGTTTACCTGTCGACAACGTACTCTGGGTGAGTGTCTGGAAGCTCTGGGTTAACTGAGAATCGGAGATAGGGAGACGCGGAGAATCGGAGATAGTGACGATAGAATGGGGGATTCGGAGCGTACAAGTCAGCACATAAGAAGCTACAAAGATCTTCGCGTATACCAAGCCGCGATCGATGCCGCGATGCGAATCTTTGAATTGACTGGAAGCTTCCCTCCTGAAGAACGGTATTCAATGACTGATCAAATGCGCAAGTCTTCCAGATCTGTTTGCGCAAACATCGGCGAAGCTTGGCGTAAACGACGTTATCCAGCACACTTCGTCAGCAAACTGAGTGACTCGGAAGGTGAAGCAGAAGAAACCCGAGTTTGGTTAGACTTGGCATTTAGGTGCGGGTACATCAGCAAGATCGACCACGATGACCTCGATCGAAGATATGACAACATAATTGGTCAGCTTGTCCGGATGATCGACAGACCTGATCAATGGATTATTAGGACCTCCAAGATCCGCTCTC
Organism: Pyrinomonadaceae bacterium; assembly: GCA_035273385.1. Taxonomy (GTDB): domain Bacteria; phylum Acidobacteriota; class Blastocatellia; order Pyrinomonadales; family Pyrinomonadaceae; genus PSRF01. The sequence continues at coordinate 95,034 of DATEPE010000005.1, forward strand.
CTGTTGGGGTTAATTAAGCGGATAATAAATGAAAAGATCCCGCCCTCGACTTTATTGGCGTCGATTAGTTCTTCTGACGTCATTAGGCTTAGTATCCGCTTCCTTTCTCCTTCTACATATCTCCGGTTTTGCTGACGATGACGTCAGGTTGTCTGCTCGCGTGTCACCGTATCCGCATCTCCCCCTGTCTGCATCTCCCCCTCTCCGTGTTCCCCTGTCTCCTCTTCTCCGTGTCTCCCCGTCTCCCCCCCTCCGTGTCGCCCAATCTCCTCTTCTCCGTGTCTCCCCGTCTCCCCCTCCCCGAGTCGCCCCATCTCCCCTTCTCCGTGTCGTCCCGTCTCCCTCTCTCCGTGCCCCCCTATCTCCCCCTCCCCGCATCGCGGAATATCTCTGGTATGAAACCGAGGACATGCGCGGTTTCGCCACGCAACCAAACGGCGAACCTGTGCTGAATCCGTCCTGGCAAAACCCTCTCAAGGCTAAAGCGCCGGGCTGGGGCATGAATGGGACCGGAACTTCGGCGGAATGGTCGCAAGGCGGCGCGAGCGAATGGGGCTCGGCGGCCGCGAGCGCGGATGAGACACAAGCCACCATTTATCAGGACGTCGAAATACCACGCCCCGGCGAGTACAAACTTTGGGCACGCTACGCCGACTGGGCCAATAAGAACGAAAACTTTGTTATCAGGATCACTCAGAACGGCCGGCAGGCTTTGCGTCACGAGTTTGGCGCAAAAGATCTAATCGATGCCCACGACGAACTCGCCATGTATTGGGAGTGGGTGTTCACCTGGGACTACGCTGCCGCGAAACTCGAAAAAGGACCGGCGCGAATCTCGATTGAAATCGACAAAGCGACTGAAGCCCGTCGTCACGTCGATTCGATCGTGCTTACGAATGACTTGGCGTATCAGCCTACGGGCCGTAGCAAACCAGATTTTGCCGCCATGCGTTATTTGCGCGAATGGTCCAAAGATCGTTCGACGCTGCCGCCGCTGACTATCAACACCGAAGCGAAGACCGTTCCACCGTCATGGCAGCGCTCCAAAATTGCGGGCCATGATTTTCTGATGCCGTGGAACATCTCGACTGAGTTCTGGAAGATCTACGACAAACCTCCTGCAGAGCGTCCACTTTATCCTTTTCATGCCGAGCCTATCGAAGAGTTTGTAAAGAAGTATAAAGGCGCGCGCGATGTACCCATCTTCAGTTCCAGGTTGGTAGTCCCGGTTATTTACATCAACAACCTGCCCGAATACTTCAAAGAAGGCAGCGCATTTCTCCGATACCTGCGTGAAACGAAAACGCCGTTTGCAATTCTGATCAATTACGGCGCTGCAGCTATGTCACCAGAGGATGGGCAAGCTGCGTGGAAACTGCTGAACGGCGAATTTAAGGACCAGTTTCTGGGTTGGATCTCCGGGGAAAGCGTCGGTTACGTCTGGCCGACCGCAGCGAACGAATTAAAAATCTCGCCGGCAATGACTCGCAGAGAACTGCAGGAAGCGCACCGGGTGTTTTACACGAATGCGCTGGCGCGCAAATGGGCGGAAACGTTTCATACCGAAACCGGTTCAATGTGGGACAAGTTGATTCCGGCGCAGTCTTCGTCGAGTACCTCGTTTGCACATCCGTTAACTGATTGGGGAGTGCGCTTGCTCGGCATAGAGTCAGCGGCGGTGCAGCCGATGTTCGGAATGCGCATCGCTTTTACTCGCGGCGCGGCCCGGCAGTATGGCGGCAACTTCTTGTACTACCACGCTCCGAATTTTGGTGACACTGCGACCACCTTTACCAAGGCCCAGAACTTCGCCGGCCCGGACCAGTTCTACCACTCGAGATATGGCGCTACGATGGGTCCATCGTTGTCCTGGTATCGAAAGAGTTATTACCTTTATTACATGGCCGGGGCGTCCGCGATCTACCTTGAACAGGGCTTCGACCAGTTTTTCAAACCCGGACCCGGCGAGCATCCTTTTCAGTTGAATCCTTACGGACGCATCACGCGAGAGTTCATCGACTTCGTAGAGAAACATCCCGATCGCGGCACGCCATACACGCCCATAGCGTTCCTACTTGATTCGGCGCATGGCTGGGAGATGACGGACTATCCACATTGGCCATTCGGCCTTTCTCAGATTAGTCGTCATGATAGAGCGCTGCGTCAGTTGTTTGGTGTTGCTTACTTCCCTGGCCTGGTAAATGAAAGCGAACCGGCCACCGGCGATCGTCAGGCGCTCGTGAACGGGATCTTCGGCGACATCTTCGACGTGCTCGTCAACGCCGAGGTTAAAGGCGCCGTCGACCCGACCAGGATTTTGAGTTCATATCAAGCTGTAGTTGTGGGCGGAAACATTGAGTGGTCAAAACACTGGGTGTCACGGCTGCAGGAGTATGTTAAGTCAGGTGGGACTGTCGTGCTAAACGCAGCGCAAGTTAAAGGGCTACCCTCGGAATTAATTGGCGTTAAGTTGAGAGGCAGTTCAGTAGAGGCAGATTCTGCACGTTGCACTGTAGCAGGGGAACATCCGCTTGATTTGACCGGGCAAATGTTTCGCTACGAGAAACTGGAACTGAAGGGCGCACAGCCTTTGATAATTTCCGCCGCTGGCGATCCACTGGTTACGGTAAATAAAGTCGGCAAGGGATCAGTCATCTTTGCCGCCGTTCCTGATCTCTTGGGCCTTGACGAACGAATCACGCCTTTCGCTGCTCATATGCTGGCGCACGTCTTCAATGATGCAACGCCGGTGAAGGTGCGTGGAGATGTTGAATACCTAATCAACAAGAATGCGAACGGCTGGGTCGTGACACTTCTGAACAATAACGGTGTGTACAAACCTGCGCATGGGATGGCGCAAGTTGATCGTTCGGCTTATGTGACGACGACGATCAGCTTGCCTGGCAAGCCGATTCAAAGTGCAATTGATTGGGTTGGCGATAGCCCTCTCGAAGTGAAGACGGTGAATGGAGAAGCCGGCGTGACAGTGAGTATTGCGCCCGGCGGCGTGGCCGTCATCGAGCTAAAGACGCGGTAACTGAAAGGTCGATTCATTCCCATATATCATTTCCCATTTCTCATTACTAATTTGTCATTGTGATCGGAAGTGAACGAGGTGGCGCGATGAATAAAAAGTATTTCCCCTCCCGCTGGGAGGGGTTAGGGGAGGGCCTGACGCGGGAATGGTTTTTTGTAATTTGGAGGTAGCGTCAAGAGTGTCGTTAACGAATCAAATGACTGACTGGTTAGTCTGAACGTTGACGCTTCCTTCTAGAAACAAAACTTAGGCTGCGTCACAAACCCTCCGGCCTGACGCGGGAATGGTTTTTTGTAACTTGGAGGTAGCGTCAAGAGTGTAGTTAACGAATCAAATGACTGACTGGTTAATCTGAACGTTGACGCTTCCTTCTAGAAACAAAAACTTAGGCTGCGTCACAAACCCTCCCCTAACCCCTCCCAAAGGGAGGGGAAATTATTTCCTTCACAGGCCCTCGTTGCACTTCAGACTTGAATCCACCAATGACAAATGAGAAATGTGAAATGATATATGGAAAATGAATCGACTTTTTTCTCATTCCTCACTCTTGTGCTTGTCCCCGTGCTCATGATTCAGCGCCCGCTTAACTTCAACCTCCGCTATCCGAAGACGGAAGTCGGGGATCTCATCATGTCGTTCCGCCGGTTTTTGCCTGCTTGCCGCAACGCCCATCACGCGCCGCTGCAAAGCCGCGTCCCCCATGTCTGACTGACCGCTCAACGTCAAGAGTTTCAACACTGCCCGGCACACTTCTTCGTTTTGGTGTTCTTCAATTGCCTCGACCAGTGGCTGCACTTCCCCGGTCTTGGCCATCACAAACAGAATCGATAACGAGTTGTACGTGTCTTCTCTGTTTTCACTGACCAGATTTTCAATCGCCTCACTAGCCAGTCCGGAGGCGGCAATCGCACTACCGATGTTTTTCCGCCGTTCAGCTGAACCTTCCTCCAGGGCGCGATTGAAAAGATCAACGCTCTTGTGTGGTTCGAGTTTGCGCAGCGCCCGAGCTGCTGCATTGCGCACGTGGGGCGAGTGATCGTCAAAACAGCGTGCGATTAATGCGAAGGCGTCACTACTTCGTGAACGCGCCAGCTCGGCAACAGCGGCTGCGCGTTTATATGGATCCACACTGTGCAAATACGACGAAATTGCCGCAGGGAGTTCCGGCGCCGCACCAGGAATGTCCGCGTCAATCATCGCGGCTTCCGGCGTGCTGGCCCTGACAGGTTCTGTAAACTGAACGGGCGCTGGTCGGGACTCTCGAGCAACCACCACCGGTTCGTCTCTCTGCACCGTTTCCTCTTCGGTAACGTGATGCTGGACCGCAGGGCGTCGGTATTCATGCAGGCTCTCCTCCTGCTCTTCAACACGCGCACGCGCTTCTTCTTCGGCCCTGAATCGTTCGCGGAGGTCGTGTAGTCTCGTCTCCGCATCGCTTCGTTGCAGCATCAATTCTTCAAGGCGCGGGCGTTCCTCATCCTCGAGGCGACGGAACATCTCGATCTCATCTTTGATTCGCTTTTCCTGTTCGGCACGAGCCTGCGCGTCAACCGCCGCATTCCTGCGCGCCGCCTCCAGCTTGGCGAGAATTTGCTCCTCTTCTAACTTAGCTGCGTGGGCTTCAGCTTCAACGCGTTGCACTTTTTCGGCGACCAAACGGAAAGCTTCTTCGGCAGCACGACGACGCACTTCGCCTTCCTCGATTCGCTTGCGCACGTCTGCATCCGATATTCGCAAGGTATCGAGTTGGTGACGGATCTCCTGTTCGCGTTCAGCCCGCTGCCTGGCTTCAATTTCCGTTCTGCGTTTCGACTCTTGCAGCGCCTCCATCCGCATTTCTTCGGCTTCGCGATGGCGGCGAGCTTCTTCTTCCAGGCGCGCCTGTTCCTCTTGCGCTCGTTTGTGGGCCGCAGCCAAAAGCGCTTCTTCGTTTTCGACTTTTAGATTGAGTTCGGTTTCGAGCTTAACGCGTTCCGTCTCCGCTTTGAGTCGCGCATCTTCAGCCACGGCCATCCGTGCCTGTGCTTCGGCGAGCGCTGCTGCCTCTTTCTCCGCTCGTTCACGCGCTGCCTCCACTTCAGCCCGGCGCGCAGTCGCCTTCTCGGTAGCGGTATTGAGCATCGTCTGAGCAGTGCGCAACCGTTCCACTTCCGTCTTGTGGGTTCTGTCAGCTTCGTCGCGCGCTCGTTGCGCTTCAGCCAAACGAGCGGCTGCCGCAGCATTTAAGCGTGAGGTTTCCGCATCGCGCCGGCGTTGCTCCAATTCATCAGCTGCCCGGCTGAGCTTTGCTACCTCGTTGCGCAGACGTACTTCGGCATTTGCCAGTCGCTCCAATTCGGCATCCGCTTTCGCACGCGCCGCCTGCTCGGCCGCAATTGCTTCCGCTTCCTGCTTGCGGCGTCGTGCTGCTTCTTCCTCAGCTTTCTTTCGCGCCTCTTCCTCGTTCGCGCGCTGCATCGCTGCGTCCGCTAACAGTTTCGATTCGCGTTCGAGACGCCAATGAACTTCATTTTCCGACTCTTTGCGCGCTGCAGTTTTCTCCGACAACTGTTGCACGATCAGTCCCAGACGCTGTCTAACTGCACGTTCTTCCAGGAGCAGTTGCTGCTCTTCTTCCGATGCGGCCGGGTCGATTGCAACTTCGGTCTTGTGGGGGACTGCTTTTAGCTTGTGTGATTTTGGAGCCGGTTGAACAGTTTGGGTTTGTCCGCCGTCACTCTGCTGTTGTTCGTCGACCTGTGCGCTGTCTTTTGCCTGCGCTTGATCCACACTTTGTATAACCTGGGGGGAGTCGCTCCGCTCAGAAGCGTTTGATGGGGATTGCATCATCGTCAAATTCTCAGCTTTGTTTTTGGGGGTTGTGGGCTGCTCGAACAAGGGTTCGCCGATGTTAGCTAGTGCCTCCTCAGCCGCGCTTCTCACGTTCGGATCGTCATCAAACATCGCCGCGATCAAGTGCGGCGTCGCTCGTTGGCTGCCTAATTCCGCAATACTTCGGGCGGCCGCAACGCGTTCGTCGGATGAACCAGCAGCACGGAGCGTTTCGACAGCGTCTTCGAATGAAGCCTGGTTAAGATATTTTTGGGCCGCTGACTCTTGCTGGGATGTACCGCTTGCGGATTCATCTGCCGGAGCCGTCTCTGCCGATGCGTCCTCAACTTTGCTGTTCAATTCTGGACTATTTGAACCTGGGTCCTCCGGAGTCTCGTTCTGTCTCGCTTGATCTTCTTCAGCTTCTGCGTGCGGCTCGCCAGGGTCTGTCTCGCGCCGGGCAGTTTCGCCAGCCAACGCTTCGTTAGCGTTTCCTGGCACACTTGATTCTGCGCCAGACTCGAGTGTTCCTGATTGAGCTGCCGCATTGTCAGCGGAGGCGGCTGGCGCTTCGCTCTTCACTTCCTGCTGCTCAGCCGCCGGCTCGTTATGTCCGCCAAGGAAATCTTTGAGTGCTGCCAGACCTGCTTTTACTTGTTCGTTCACAGAGGATTTAGCTTTCGGTTTTGAAGACGACACCTTGTTTACCCGTTGCGCCTGATGGTCTGAAGTTGGATTCGAGTTGAGGTTCCAACTTCGAACTCGAAACAAACGCAGAACGCGAAACTCAGACCCCGGGGGTTCGAATTTGGTCCCTAACTACTATGGTTAACTAAAGATAGTCCGATTCTGTGATTTCTTCTACAGAAAACACGTATTTTGTTGAATAAAACGGCTGACTGCCAGGAGGCAGGCGGCAGGAGCAGGAGGCAGGAGCACGAGGCAAGAGCGGGAGGAGCCAGCGACAAGCAGGCGTGCTCCTGCTCCTGCTCCTGCCTCCTGCTCCTGCCTCCCGCCTCCTGCTTTCCCCCGGCTTGTTGTATTCTTTGCCATCAACATCGGACCAGGGGGCGACAGTGTTAACTTTATTTCTTTCAATACTTCTCTTTACTTCCCCCCAACAGTCAGCGCCTTCCCAACTCACCGGCGTCTATCGAATCGACGTCGGCGCGAGCGACAAGCTGTATTCAGTCGTAGCCGGCGCATCCAGTAAGGTTCCGTTTCGCGATCAGCAACGGTTTTTTATCGATCTCGCGGTGCGCTTTACCCCGCCAGATTTGTTAGCCATCGAACAACGTGGCAAACAAATCTCACTGGGCTCATCGCGCGCGGCGAAAATGACATTCCTCGCGGACGGCATCCCCCGTACGACTCGCGCCGCAGACGGTCACACCGTGCGCGTGCGATTCGCAGTCGAACAAAACAGACTGGTTTTTACTTCGAGCGGCAAGACCGAAGATAATTTTTCGATCGAGTTCGAAAGCATCGACGACGGTCGACGGCTACGCGTGGTTCGACGCATCGAAGCGGAAGGACTTGACCAGCCCCTCGTCATTCGCAGCATCTACAACAAGGTTTCCGAAGTAGCCCGCTGGGAGTTGTACGGCGAAGCGCAAACTCCCGCAGTCGCTGCCGCAAGACAGACCGAGGCTCGGCCCGAGTCAGCAGTTTCTTCGGCGGTCGCAGATAACTCATCCGCTGATGTTCTGCGAAGAGCACTGGTTGACTGGATTGACGCGACCAACAGGCGAGACATAAACAAACAGATGACGTTCTATGTGCCGCGTCTGCGCGCGTATTACCTCACGCGTAACACCCCGCGCGAATTCGTACGCGACGAAAAACGGAGTGTGTTTGCCGATGCCACACTAATCGACGTAGCCGCAGAAGAACCGGAAATCATCTTTCAGGACGGCGGAAGCGCTGCCGTGATGCGTTACAAGAAGCGCTACCGAATAGAAAACGGGCGTCGTTCGCGAAGAGGGCAAGTGATCCAGGAACTTCGTTGGCAAAGGACCGCAGAGGGCTGGCGCATCTTCTCAGAACGCGACATCAGGGTGCTGGCCCGATAGTTCCTGGTGGGTCGATGAGATCGACGGCCAGAGTTCAGAGTTCAAGCTAATGACAAATGAAAAATTTGAAGCGGTCAATTCAAGTTGGAAGTGCAACCTTCGACCGGTCTCCCTCTCCCTCTGGGAGAGGGCTGGGGAGAGGGTCTGACCCGGATTGGTTTTTGTAATTTGGAGGAAGCGTCAACCTCTGTACTTAACGAATCACCGCCCGATTGGTGGTCTCAGCGTTGACGCTTCCACCAGAAGGGCAAGAATCTAACTACGTCTCAGGCCCTCCCCTAACCCCTCCCAGAGGGAGGGGAATTCTTTTCCTCCTCTATGACAGGTATTGCACTTCTAACTTGAATTCAAAATGACAAATGGAAAATGATCTTTATCTCGTAGCAAACCCCCGCCGTCTTATACTCTGCAAACAACTAGTATCCAGTCCCTTAGCTGTTCCCTTCTCCACAAACTCCTCGGTCAATCTCATGATGCAGCCCTGAATTGCCCGTGTTTTTCGTAGATCGCTTTTTACGTTGCACGCTCAAATCAAAGGGAGGTAATGAGGTGGGAATATTCCCCTTGCCACTATGGCCCTAAGGAGTATCATAAACGCCAACCAAAAAAGACCCTCGGCTGACAGTCGATCCACTTCATGAAAGGAGCCACATGAAGATGTCACTCCGTAATAAGTTTCTTGCTGGAATCACTCTTTCTCTTACAATAGCCGCCTCGATACTCGTTGCTACCAGCGCAGGCGCGCAGGATAGAACCCAACCAAAACCTGCACCCCCCTCTTCGTTTATGCCGGTGGTCGAAGAGCCGTTTGAGGTTGTGCGAGCTCGCGATAAGGCAAACAAGGCGCGCGTGATGGCCGCCGCGATGCGTTTACTCGAAGCCCGATACGATTTAACCAGGCGTGTCGATAACGACGTGAAGATGACTCGCGGCAAACCAATCCCGGTTGGGCCAACCGCGCGTTTAAAGGGAGGTGTTACCTGGGAACAACTCGGGCGAATGACGCCGGAAGAAATCAAGGCTAAAGGACTCTTCCCTTACCTGCCGCTTCCACATGCAAACCATCCAGTAGGCGGTATGGTATTTCCGGACATGGGCATTAAGTTGGAGCCTCGGCTGGAGCGTTTCGATCTAGAGTTTGATATTCCCGAACACTTCCTGCCTGAGTTTCCACCAGCAATTTTTTTAACGACGCGACCGGATCTCGGCGACGTATCTAAGGGTCAACTTGTCACCTTCAAAAACTTCTATCAACTTTTCAACGGAATCCTTAACCCCAAACAGCTTGATGGACTCCGGCTGTTAGTCACCCAGTTTCCACAACAACAGTTCAACGCCACCGACGATCGTAAAACCGAGCGCGACGACGGGAAGTTAGGTGTGGCCTGTCTTGACTGCCACGTGAATGGCCATACCAACGGTGCATTTCACCTGGTTGGGGATATTCGTCCGCAGGAAAATCGACGCCGGATAGAGACTCCTAGTCTGCGCGGCGTAAACATCCAACGCTTGTTTGGATCGCAACGGGCGCTGAAGACGGTGGAAGACTTCACAGAATTCGAGCAGCGCGCAGCCTATTTTGATGGCGATCCCGTAATCGCGACCAAAAAAGGCATCAACATTCTGGATCGCGGGCATCAGGTACACGAGATGTCGGAGTTTCAGGCGATCCTGGATTTTCCTCCAGCGCCAAAGCTCAATGTGATGGGGCGTTTGGACCGGAAGAAGGCCAGCGCGGCAGAGGTGCGTGGTGAAGAGCTCTTCTTCGGCAAAGCAAATTATTCCGTTTGCCACACGCCCCCGTTTTATACTGACAACCTGATGCACGATCTGAAGGTGGAGCGTTTTTTCACACCGCGAATGGAAGCGGGATTGATGATGACCAAACAAGGTCCTATCAAAACTTTTCCGCTGCGCGGTATTAAGGAGTCGCCACCCTACCTGCACGACGGCCGGCTGTTGACACTCGAAGACACAGTGGAATTTTTCAGCCTGGTGCTGGAGCTAAACCTAACATCGGCAGAGAAGACTGACTTGGTTGCATTCCTGCGGGTCCTCTAAGGCTTCCCAACTCGTGTTGTGTCGCTGATTCGTGGATTGCTTTGCGTAATATGAACTTCGAATACCAACCCGAAACCTGGCGTGATGATCCAACCCGTGCCTCTGCTCCGACTCCACGAGAACAGACACGCCTGCTCGAGTTACTGGGCCGCATAAACTACAAAATTGTCCAGGGCAAGAGAGTTTATGTGGAAGTCGACGGGGTGGTTTACAAAACTCTGTACGGTGGTTACTGGCGAAGCGTCTTCACTGGCGTAGAACATTATCTATTAAAGTGCGAGCAGGTATCCGGTTCACCCTGGGCCGACGATGAACGTGAGGACTGGATCGTCGATTTACCGATTGCGTACTCCAATCACGCCTGGACCACCAACGGCCACTCGCTCTCCTACATGCTCGCGCGTGATTAGACGGAAGGACAAGTTATGGCAACAAATAGTTTGGCAGGCAGAAATCTGGGAATGATTCTGCTTGGTATCTGGTTAATTCTTACCGGGCTCCTGCCGTTACTGAATGTGAGACTCTCATCGACGGTCACCATGGCGCTGGCCGTCCTCGCCATCGCGGCCGGCATCTTAATCCTGCTAAGACGATAACCAGCCGACGCCATTTCGTGCATTTCGTGCATTTCGTGCATTTCGTGTATTTCGTGGATCGCTTTTTTGCGAAAGGGTTCCAACGATCCACAAAAGAATTCCCCTCCCTTTGGGAGGGGTTAGGGGAGGGCCTGACACGGAAATCGTCTTTTTTGATTTTGGAGGTAGCGTCAACTTTGTAGTTAACGAATCAGATGCTGACTGGTTGATCTGAACGTTGACGCTTCCTCCAGAAACAAAAATATAGGGCTGCGTAAACCCTCCCCTAACCCCTCCCAAAGGGAGGGAATCCTTTTTGTCCTACACCTGCCTGGTGCACTTCAAATTGAAACCACCAATTACCACCAACGACAAATGTGCAATGACAAATGTTAAATGGCTCTAATTCCCCTCAACAAACTCCTGAAGATCCCTGACGAAGCGCGCGGGTTCCTCCCAATTCGGGCAGTGCCCCGTCCCTTCATAAACCTTTAACCGCGCATTTGGAATCCGTTTGCGTAGCACCTCCTGATCGGCGCGCTTGGGAAACACAGTTTCGCGGTCTCCCCAAATTATTAACGTCGGCGCTTTGATGCGGCTCAATTCCACAGTCGAGTTTTTCGCCAACATCCCCGCCATCGCATCCCGCCAAACCCGCGCCGGCAGCTTCATGCTCTCGTGGATCACACGGTCCATGAACTCATCCGGAACCGGTCGAGTAACAACACTCTTTTGAAACTCCGTTACAAACTTCAATGGCACAGGATCAGTCAACGCATTCACTTCGATTTGCAACTGCGACACTTCACCATTACTTACCGCAGGCGCCGTCCCTACCAGCACTAGACGCTCCACTCTTCCGGGCGCCATCGTGGCAACATGCTGAGCGACGAAGCTGCCCATTGAATGGCCTACAATCGTCGCCTTCTTTATGCCCTTGGCATCCATGAAGGCAATGATGTCACCCGCGAAATTTGGAAAGGTGTACCCACTTGCCGGTCGATCCGACTCTCCATGCCCCCGCAGGTCGGGTACGTACACGTGATACTTCTTATCGATCAGCGGCAGCACGCGCGTATACGACACCCACGAATCCGAATAGCCGTGCAGCAGAATCACTGGAGGACCTTGGGGATCTCCCTGCTCCACATAATGCAACCGCACCCCCGTCCCGACGCGCACGTCCGCGTGACGCACTGGCGTCGCATGGGCGAGCTCAGTCTCGTCGATTCGCTTATCCGAATGCCGTGTTACAGAGTTTTGTGTTACGGCAGTACTTGCGTACGTGGCCGCCGAAACAATCAGGATCAGCACAAGTAAGAAGTCTTTCACAACGCACCTCCTACCTAGCTAACGCGCAAAACCTTACCGCCGAGGGCCAACCCGGCTCTCGATTAGTGTATTTGCGTGTTATTTCGTGCTATTTAGTGGATCAACTTCTCCTTAATTGTTACGTCGGTGAAAGAAAATGAAGCTGGCTGCGATTGCATTATTGACTCTTGCCTCCTGCGCCGGCGAGACAGACCCACAGAATTCGTTTTTCCATCCAGCCGTACGCATTGCTCTGCAGAGCAAACCAAGCAATGTCGCAGTGGCTGACGTAAACAAAGACGGACGGCCTGATTTAATCGTCGCAAGCGAAGAAGCACGAACGGTTAGCGTGATGTTTGGAGAGAAAGGCGAAGTACCGTTTCGCTTGGCCTCTAATCAAACCATCACACTTTCCGAAAGCCCCGGCGAAATGGCTGTCGGGGACGTGAACGGTGACGGCCAGATCGATCTCGCCATGGACCATCATGATAGTTACAACGTGACCTTGCTGTTTGGTAATGGACGCGGAGGTTTCGCACCCGCTCCGAATTCACCAATCGTAATGAAGCAAGGTCAACATCCTCATACACACGGACTCGGGATGGGCGACTTTAACGGTGACGGCAAACTCGATCTGGCTACTGTCAACAACGAAGAGAACGACATCTCGGTAGCGTTAGGCGATGGGCGCGGCGGATTTACTAATGCACCGGGTTCTCCATTTGCCGTGGGGCCGAGTCCGTATCCGCTGACACTGGCTGACGTTAATAGCGACGGACGTCTCGACATCGTGTCTAACGCTTCTGCCACGGGCCCGAATCGAGCGCAACAGTTGGCCACGAGTCGCTCGTTAAGCTTGTTGATTGGAGATGGGCACGGCGGTTTCAAACGGAATGACGTTCCCTTGCGTACAGGTCAGCCGTGGTCAGCCGCTGTGGGAGATCTCAACGGTGATCGCAAACCCGATCTCGTCGCGACTCATCACGATCAAAGCTCTCTAACTGTTGTACTCGGCGATAGTGCCGGTGGCTTCCGTGAAATCGCAGCGTCACCCTTCGACATGGGCCACAACATTTGGCGCGTCGCCCTCGCTGACGTCAACGGCGATAAACGCTTAGATGTAATCGCAGCCGGCGGCGATGGCGTTCGCGTCTTGCTCGGCGATGGCGCCGGCAATTTCAAACCAGCACCCAACTCACCGTTCGCCACCGCACCCGGCACATGGCGCCTCATTGTCGGCGACGTCAATCAAGACAACAAACCCGACATCGTCACCAGCAACACCGATAGCAGCAGCGTGACAGTGTTGCTCGGCAAATAGCGGGAGCGCTAATTCGACTTGCATGGTTTCGGCTGTGCCGTCTGATGTGCGGCGGTGGCTATGCCCCGCCGACAGGCAGACAAAATATTTCGGGCTACGCCCACGCATGGGCCAAAGCCACACCAAGGGCATAGCCCAAAAAAGAATTTAGAGCCCTTTTCGGCAGGGCATAGCCACCGCCGCACATCAGACGGCAAAGCCGAACGGGACACGGCAGTACGCTTTTCAACCCGATCTAATTCGTTGCACACTCACCCACGTGAGTAATATCGAACAGAAAACCCGCGAGACACTAATTACCTACCTCGACGACTACCTAAAGCGCGGTGAGGAAACCGTTTTTGTAAGCCGGCGAGGATTGCGGTTCGTTCGCTGGTCTTACGGTCAACTTGTGTTGACTGCGCGTCGCGTCGCCCGCGACCTGGACTCCCGCGGAATCGCAAAAGGCGAACGTGTCTTACTGATTGGCGAGAATAGTCCCGAATGGGTAGCGGCTTTCTGGGGTTGTGTTTTGCACGGCGTTGTCGTTGTCCCACTTGATGAAAATGTTACTGATGATTTCGCGCTAGCGGTGCAACGTCAGACAGAACCAAAGTTGGTTTTTGCGAGTCGCAGCGCCTCAACCGCTGAGCGCCTAAACGTCCCGGTAATTCTCCTGGAGCAATTGGAAGAAACCGTTGCAGCTCATGCGAGTGAACCACATGCTGACGACACTCTTGACCAGGACACACTGGTCGAAATCATCTTCACTTCGGGCACGACTTCAACACCAAAAGGCGTGCTGCTCACTCACCGGAATTTGCTTGCCAACCTGTTGCCGTTTGAGGCGGAAATAGCAAAGTATCTGAAATGGGAGCGTTTCTTTCATCCCGTCCGATTTCTAAATCTGGTGCCATTGAGCCACGTCTTCGGTCAGTTTATGGGGATCTTTGTTCCCCAGCTTATCGGTGGCGAAGTTCATTTCCATGACTCGGTTAAACCAGCCGAGATCGTCCGGCGAACGCGTGAAAGCCGTATCTCGGTGATCGTCACCGTACCTCGCATACTCGACAGCCTGCGCGCGTGGGTTGAGCGAAACTCTAATACAGACCTTCGGCAAAAGATTAGTCGTGCAAGACAGGTGAGTTTTGGGCGGCGATGGTGGATGTTTCGCGATATACACCGGATGTTCGGCTGGAAGTTCTGGGCATTTGTCTCAGGTGGAGCCACACTTGAAGAACGGACTGACGTTTTCTGGCGACGGCTCGGTTTCGCTGTCTTACAGGGATACGGCATGACAGAAACTGCCTCTTTGATCACAGTCACTCATCCATTCAAACGAACTGAAGGCTCCGTTGGAAAACTGATGCCGGGTTACGAAGTGAGGCTCGGTGAAACTGGCGAGATCATTGTTCGCGGGCAAAGCGTTTCCCCGGGCTACTGGATCGGTGCCGAGGCTGGCAAGAATCCGGACGATTGGCTTTACACGGGCGACGTCGGCGAAATCGACGAACACGGAAATCTATTCTTCAAAGGTCGCCAACGCGATGTGATTGTCACGCCGGCAGGATTGAACGTCTATCCGGAAGACCTCGAGGAGGCACTCAATAGCCAGCCCGAGGTGCGCGAGAGCTGTGTAATTGAATGGACCAAGGGTGGCACGAAGGCGGGTGAACCGCTCGCTGTAGTCATTCCACGCGTAGCGAATGACGATGTCGCAGCCGCGATCGCACGCGCAAACGAACACCTTGCGAACTATCAGCAAATCCGTCACTGGCAGGTTTGGCCAGACGCTGACTTTCCCCGTACTGCCACGCAAAAAATCATCAAGCGGCAGGTCGCCGCGGAAGTAGAACAGCTAATTTGCAGTAGTGAGAACGTTGATGATGTTTCTGCTGCCTCATCATTTGTGCTTGAAGAAGCCATCCGTCTGACAGGTCACAACGCGACGCCGAGAGACAAGCCATTGAATCTGACAACGGATTTGAAGCTCGATTCACTCGGGCGCATCGAGTTATTGAGCGCACTGGAAGAGCGCTATCAAATCGAAATTGACGAGGCTGCGTTTACAGGCGCGACCACCGTAGACGATGTGGAGCGCTTGGTTCTGGGAGAGACTCGCGAAACCGTCGCACCATATCCCTATCCAAAATGGTCGCGGAGGTTCCCGATAACGTGGCTGCGAGTATTCCTCTTCTACACAATCTTGCTGCCCATCACGTTAGTCATGAGCCGCATGACCGTGAAAGATAAAGAAATTCTGCGGGACGAACATGGTCCTGTTTTATTTATTGCCAACCATGTGACGCTGGCAGATCATGCCCTCATTCTCGCAGCTCTGCCTTTTCGTTTACGTCATCGTCTGGCGATTGCGATGGAAGGCGAACACCTGCGCAATTGGCTTCACCCACTGCCGGGTACGAGCTGGCCCATGCGTCTGCGTCAGTTGGCCCAGTATGTTCTGGTTACGGCATTCTTTCACGTTTTCCCATTGCCCAAGCAAAGCGGGTTTCGCAGGGCTTTTGCGTATGCTGGTGAGTGTGTAGACGGGGGAAACAGTGTGCTGGTGTTTCCGGAAGGAATACGGGCTCCGCGAGGTCAAATGCACATGAGTGAGTTTCGTGCCGGTATTGGGTTACTGGCAAAAGAATTGAACATTCCGGTGGTGCCGGTGAAGCTGAATGGACTATACGAACTTAAACGTCGCCAACAATACTTCGCTCCACCTGGCATGGTTTCAGTCGTCTTCGGAGAGCCGGTGAAGTTCGACCCGCAAACCGAACCTGCTGCAATTGCTGAAGACTTAGAAGGTCGTATCAACGCACTGTAAATGACCTTCGTGTTTTCGTGTGTTTCGTGTAATTCGTGGATCTTTTTTTTCGCAGCTAAAACAGGAACCACGAATTACACGAAACACACGAAATAACACGAAAGCGGTCTTCATTCGCCGTAATCACACTTGCAAGCTAATCGCCATCCAATCGCAATTGAACGCGTCTTCCCAGTAAACGACCTCAAGGATTTTTCAGCCCGCGTACATATCCTCTGCACATGACTGCAGAACATTTTTTGGTTATCGAAACCCGTTCCATCATATGGGGCGATGTTGCGTAACAGGTCGTGCGGCATTCTTTGTTGGGGAGACTTTCAACATCGCATACGAATCGCTTTCCTATCATTGGGTGGCGGAATCACCTCCTGCCTCGCCTTGCTCTCAGTCACAGTTTCTTGCAGCTCGGTAGCCTGCCTGCCGCGCTTCCTCTGCCGTATTAAACTGAACGCGATTGTGTGGGGCTATGTCGTCATAATTCGGACATCCTGGCCAATGGTAGATTTTTGATCGCCTATTACCACGAATGTATTCCTCGCCTGCAGGATCCCGACGAGACGGTGTTCGGTGCGCGGCATTGCTGGGTGGTCTCGCCGAGTCTGCGGTGCTGGGAACAGACTGAGAGCCTTCATACGCACAGCTCGTGACAGTGGTGAGCGAGAGGAAAACAAGCGGTAAGGTGCGCTTATTGAGGGTTAACATTGGGACCTTGGAGGCGCAGGTTATATGAATGCAAGAACTCGAGCAACAACTAATGCAAGGGTTTCAGCAAGATTGATACACACTTAGCAAATTAGCTGCGTAAATTGTCGGAGTTAGAGGGAAGCCGGCGACTGGTTCGGGATCGATGAAATAGAATTCAGACGACCAGGACTGAGAAAGCGGCGCCAGATCACAATCCACTCGAACGCTGTATGCGTGCTGGCGGGCGCGGTAGGACGGTGGATTCCCAGGCGGCGAAGTCTTTCTTTAACTGTTCAAACATGGCGGGGTTTTGGGTGCGGAAGTTGGCGCGTTCGCGTTGATCGACTTCGAGATTGAAAAGATATTCGTTGGTGCCGTCGTGGAGGTATTTCCAAGGGCCTTTGAGGACGGCTGATTGGTTGGAGTGGCGCCAGAAGAAAGTGCGAGATGTCAGATGTGAGATGTCAGATGTCAGAGGTCGGAGAGCAGATTGTTCGCGCTTTGCGCTCAGTGCGGGCGAGACGCCCGCGGTCCCAGTATTAAGGAGATCGATACCATCCAACGGGTAGGCAGGATCGGCTTGGGCCTTACCTGCAGCTATTAGTGTGGCGGTCCAGTCCATCGTAATTAAGGGTTGTTGTGAAATGCGTCCAGCAGGAACGACGCCGGGCCAGCGAAGGATTGCCGGCACGCGAATGCCGCCTTCCCATAACGCTCCCTTCTCTCCCGTGAATGGCCAATGGTAAGAAAAGCGCTCGCCTCCGTTGTCGCTGGTGAAGACCACGATTGTGCCTCGTGCACGCCCGGCGCGCGATAGCGCGTTTAGCACCTGGCCAATTCCATCGTCCAGGCTTTTCATCATCTCAGCGTACTTCTTCAAGGAACCGCCGGCCCGAAAAGCAACAGGACCACGCAACTCAGGATCGGGTGGCCGATCGTGTGGCCCTTCCCACGGCCAATGCGGGGCGGTGTAATGCAGACTCAGATAAAAAGGGCGGTCGCCTCGGTTACCACGTCGACGGGAAATGTATTCAACCGCGCGACGAGTGAGCAGGTCCGTCATGTAACCGATGTGCTCGACTGGGACTTCACCTTCATAGAAATCCAAATCACCCTGCATGTCCTTGTGAGTAAAGAAGTCCGCTGCGCCGCTCATGATTCCGTAAAACTCGTCGAAACCACTTTTGATCGGACTGAAGTTGGGCAGATACCCCAAATGCCACTTGCCGATTAGTGCAGTCTCATAGCCACTGCCTTTCAACAACGAAGCGACAGTTGGATGTTCGCGTGGCAAACCAATGGTTAGGGCTTGCTCACCCAGGGACCGTTTTTCGTGGATTGGCTCTTCAAGTCCAACTCGCGTGCGCGCCGGATAACGGCCGGTAATGAACGCGCAGCGAGTCGGCGTGCAGAGTGGTGATGCGGAGTAAGCGTTAACGAAACGAACACCTTGCGTCGCTAATCGATCGAGATTAGGGGTTTGATAATCGGGACGGCCGTAACAGCTGAGATCACCGTAGCCAAGATCGTCAGCGAGTATGAAGAGAATGTTTGGACGACGACGTGTTTGGGAAAAGTTGATCTTGGGCAGCACTGTGGCTGCGACGGCAGAGCCAATGAATTCGCGACGGTTAGGCATGAAATCAGTGGAAAAGTGAACGGTGAAAAGCAAGATGTATTTGCGGGGAGAATGTAAATGGAATGCCGTGAAATGTGAAGAGTGGTTAGTGATGAATTTGTTCGCGTTATTTCGTGTGATTCGTGGATCGTTCTTATGCTGAAAATAAAACGATCCACGAATGACACGATACACACGAATTACACGAAAAACTAACAAAGCGGCGTCGGGCCGCCGCACTCCAAAGTCTTGCGCTGCACCGTATGTTAAGCGTCTACTATGCGACACGAGGTAGCCATGAATAATTCACTTACACGGGGTTTAGTAATACTTGTACTTATATTTAGTCCCCTACCAATTACACGGGCCACTCCGCAGACACCGCAGACGCCGCAGGATCCCAAAAAAGCCGATCGCGGGTTAGGTGTGCAAGCAGCTTCCCCAAATCCCACACCGGGACAGGCGGCAGGTGCCAGTCGGCAGGCTGCAGGACAAAAACCCGAAATTGTGTTGCAGGCGGGCATTACTGCGCCGCAAACGCAGATAGGTTTTAGTCCTGACGGGCGTTTGCTGGCTTCAATGGGAATTGGCGGAAACGCGATCAAGCTTTGGGAGGTCGCATCCGGACGTCTGGTGCGTCAATTAGAAAGCACTATTCCCTCGATGGGCGCCAGCTCAATGTCGCGTCCGTTTCGCTTCAGCGCTGATGGTAAAACGTTGATTGCTTTCGCCGATGGCCGGCTGCAGCGCTGGGACGTTGAAACCGGACGCGAGTTGAGCAATGCCGTTCTGACAACGTCCAAAGATCTCTTCTATGTATTTCTCAGTGACGACGGCAGCACTGTTGCCGGGCTCAACACGGCTAACCAGTCGGTGCGACTCTGGGACGCAGGCGCCGGACGAGAGCTACGATCTGTTGGATTCGATAAGGACGAGCAGCTTGGGGCACAAAATGCCATCGCACTAAGTCCCGACGGCAAACTGTTGGCGGCACTTACGGAAAGCGTGCAAGGGTCGATGAGCGGCCTCGAGACGAAACGCCGGGTAACGATATTTGAAGTCGGCACAGGTCGAAAGACGCAGACGCTGAATCTAAAATCCACCACAACTCAGTTTGCCAATGTTCTCACTCAATCAGCGGCGACCAATACCGTCAGTCTGGCGTTTGCAGGGAGCGCAAGTGACCTGTGGTTAGGCGTGCGCGATGACGAGTCGATGAAGGTCTTTGAGGTCGCTTCGGGTCGTGAGTTGAAAACAATTCCGTCGCAGTCGAGCCCGCAAACCGATCCAACAATCGAGATGTTTGCCAGGCAGTTTCTCTTCAGCCCCAATCGACAGATGCTTTCGCTCGTCACAGACCGCAGCCGAATCAAAGTGATCGATGTTGCTTCTGGAAACACGCTCCACACATTAGCGGGTCACGCGGATCCGCAAGCGATCGTAGGTGTGAGTTTCAGCGGCGACGGAAAGTTCCTAGCCTCGTCCGCAACAGATAATCAGATCAAACTCTGGGATGTAACTACGGGTGGGGAAGTAAAGACACTGACCGGTGCAGCCATGCCCATTACCGATATTGCGTTCTCCGCTGACGGACGATCATTGACATTAGCGGGGCCACAGGCAGTCAGTACCTGGGAACTAGCCACAGGCGGCGTTCGTCGAGCGGTTACGCTGCCGGATGATTACTCACGCACCGGGCTCGAAGGAATGTTCGAACGCGGGAGTATTCTCAGTGCAGACGGGAAGCTGGTAGTTGCAGGAAGCAACAACCAACCCGTAGCCAAGGTTTGGGAGGTCAGCACGGGACGCGAGCTGCCGAGCGTTCCTCTGACACAAGGGAAACAATTGCGGAACGCTGCCTTCACGCGCGACGCGACTGTCGTGGCGTTGGTTGAAGGAAACAACAAAAGACTGGCGCCGCAAACACCACCGGCTCCATCAACTCCAACCGCCACCCCGAGTCCTAAAGCCAAGCCTGATAAAAACAAGATGCCGAACATGGCCGACCTCACCAACATGCCGGGCATGCCGGACATGTCGAAGATGATGGAGATGATGAAGAAGGATCCGAAGAAGTTGGAAGCGGAGCTGAAGAAAACGCAGGAGGCGATGGAGAAAGGCGACCTAACCGCCGGAATGGAAATGATGGAGAAGATGGGGATGATGCCCGGTTCAAAATCCAACCAGCCAGCTAATAGTTTGAGGCTGGTGCAGGTTTCATCAGGCCGTGCCTTACAGACCATTCCCTTGCCTGGAAGTTTTATGAGCCAGGCCGTGGACAACTCGATGATGGGCGGCACAACGCTGTCATTCAGTCCTGATGGTCGAATGCTCGCGCAATCGTCAGGTTTCACCGCTCCATTGTTGTTGCGAGATGCCAGTACTGGTCAGGAGTTGCGCCGGCTGAAATCAATGAACTCGATGAGCGTTAACACACTGGCGTGGAGTCCGGACAGCAAGCGACTTGCCTCCGCCCATTTCGGGTTTAAGAAGAACATGATGGAACCGTCGGCGAACGACAACTTCTCGTTCGAAGACATGTCGTTCGCGATCAAACTTTGGGACCCGCAAACTGGTACCGAATTGAGCAGTCTTGCGGGGCACGGCAACTTCGTCAACCGACTGGCATTCAGCCGCGACGGGCGTTTGCTAGCATCGGGAAGTTACGACAGCACCATAAAACTCTGGGACATCATCACGGGCCGGGAGTTGCAAACTCTCAAGGGCCACACTGGCTCGATCACGGCTCTCGATTTTAGTCCGGACGGAAAACTAGTTGTGTCAGGCAGCGATGACGGCAGCACGCGCCTATGGACCACACAGACCGGCGAGCTGTTGGCGACCATGGTGAGCTTGAACAAAGGAGCCGACTGGCTGGTGGTAGCGCCGAACGGTCTATTCGATGGTTCGCCCGGAGGCTGGAACCAGATACTGTGGCGCTTCAGTCCCTCGCTATTCGACGTGTCTCCAGTGGAAATCTTCTTCAACGAGTATTTCCATCCGGGTCTGCTGCCTGACATAGTTGCGGGCAAGAAGCCGACAGTCGCAGTTGATATCTCGCGGAAAGATCGGCGCCAACCCAGGGTGAGTCTTGAAGTCGCGGACGCGCCGGGAGCGCGGACAGCGAAGGTCAGGATCAGTATCACCGACGCCCCCGCCGGCGCCCGAGACCTACGCCTGTTTCGAAACGGCTCTTTGGTCAAAGTTTGGCGCGGCGACGTATTGCAGGGCCAACCAAGTGCCACGTTGGAAACAACTGCGCGCGTGGTGGCCGGTCCAAATCAATTCACGGCCTACGCGTTTAACCGAGACAACGTGAAAAGCACGGACGCAATAGTCTCACTGAATGGGGCAGAGAGTTTTAAGCGCGCAGCGACTTTTCATTTACTGGTTGTGGGCGTCAACGAATACGCAAACTCCGAATACAACCTGAAATATGCTGTCGCAGATGCTCGTGGTTTTGCGGCTGAAGTAGAACTCGCGCAGAAAAAACTCGGGCGATACCAAAACGTTGAAGTGACTTCCCTGCTGGATAAGAGCGCAACTAAAGCAAATCTGGTTTACGCGCTACGGCGTTTGGGTGGAATTCCGGATGCCCAACTACCCGCTGGCGCGCCCCCCGAACTGGCCAGGATCAACCCGGCCGAACCCGAGGATGCAGTCGTTGTCTATTACGCCGGACACGGGACTGCACAAAACCAACGGTTCTATTTAATCCCGCACGACCTGGGGTACACAGGAAAGCGCACCGAGCTGGATGTACCAGGGCTTGAAAGCATGCTCGCTCATAGCATTTCAGACCTGGAGCTCGAACAGGAGTTTGAGCGAATAGATGCGGGTCTTACGTTGATGGTTATTGACGCGTGCAACAGCGGCCAGGCACTGGAGACCGAGGAAAGACGGCGTGGGCCAATGAACTCAAAAGGTTTAGCGCAACTCGCGTACGAAAAAGGCATGTACATTCTGACTGCAGCGCAAAGTTATCAGGCGGCTTTGGAGGCGGCGCAATTGGGCCACGGATATTTGACCTATGTGCTGCTGGAGGAAGGCCTCAAGTCTGCTGCTGCTGATAACCAGCCGAAAGACGGGCAGGTGGTTTTACGCGAATGGTTAGACTTTGCGACTGAGCGAGTGCCGCAAATGCAAGAAACAAAGATGCGCGCGACCCGAGGCGTGGGTCTTGAGATAGCATTTGTTGAAGGAGAGGAGAAGGTGGCGGAGGTTGATAAGCGAACGCTGCAACGACCAAGAGTATTTTATAGGCGCGAGCAGGAAGCGCAGCCGTTGGTTGTAGCTAAGCAGTGACAAGTGAAGCGTGAAGAGCAAAAAAGGGCGGACTGGATGGTCCGCCCTCTTCTGGTATTTGAGATCTGAGATCTGAAATCTGAGATCTGAAAACTATCCAATCAACTGCAGATTAAGGATGGTTTCCAAAATCGCACCCAGAATACTGCCGCTACCATTCGAATAACGTCCGTACTGCGAACGACTGTAATAGCCATCCTCGTATCCGCGCCGGAAACCTTCGCGGAAGTAGTGACGATATTCACTCAGGTCAACGTAATATCCGTTGTAACCATAGCTCGCATCCTCATAACCAATCGCATTTTGAGGATCGAAACTCCACCCGTCTTGACGATCGGCCAGACCGGCGCGGTAACCTTCCTCATAACCCTGATTGATCGCCTGCTGCAGCATCTGTGCGCCATAGCGATTGGTTTCGTAGTAACTGCCACCACGCGAGTAGCGGTAGTTGTACGGTCCATAATCGCTGTAACGCCAGCTCTGCAGACGCAACTGATCCTGTCTTAAACGCTCCAGATACCGTTGCTGATAACGCAACTGCGCCAAGCGCCGCTGTTGTTCAAGAATACGGTGTCGTTGCGACGCCCACGATTGGCGGCGAGCAAGTTCCTGCCGATACTGCAAAGCGCGACGGTTCTGATATTCGCGCCAGTTGTTGTTGTCATAAGAACGATTGGAACGGGTACGGTACGACTCTGCCTGCTGGCGGCGGAGTACTTCCTGGCGCTGTTGCTCAGCACGTCGCTGCTGCCGGACCTGACTCTCCTGCACCTGTTGCTGCCGGCGTTGCTGCTCCTGATTTTGCTGAATGCGTTCCCGATTCTGTTCCCAACGTCTTTGCTGTTCCAGACGCTGTTGTTCCTGGCTCTGCTGAACGCGCTGGCGGTTCTGTTCCCAACGCTGTTGCTGTTCCGCGCGCTGCTGTTCCTGGTTCTGCTGAACACGTTGGCGGTTCTGCTCCCAACGCTGTTGCTGCTCCGCACGCTGCTGTTCCTGCCGTTGCTGCGCGCGCTGGCGCATTTCCTGCGCGCGTTCATTTCCCTGGTTCTGTTGCGCGGCGCGGCGCGCTTCACGTTCTTGTGCAGCCTGCTGCTGCTCAGCCTGACGGGCCTGGTGCCTCTGTTCCTGCTCTTGCTGTTGCGCAGCGCGGCGGGAAGCCTGTTCAGCTTGTCGCTGATCGCGTTGCTCTTGATTCTCTTGACGTCTTTCCTCTCCGCGGCCGCGGCGCCCCTGCGCGCTAGTCAAATCGGCAACTCCAAAGGTTACCGCCAGCGCAAGGACCCCCGAGGTTGCGAGGGTTCGATAGTTTACTTTCATTAATTTGTCCCTTCGCATGAATGCAGTTTTTCCGGGAGAGGTTGATCCGCAAAACACTCGGCAACTGGCATTCCAATGCAGGATCGCCAATGTTTCTGTAACTATCTGTCGGAGGGGCAACGATTTGATTCATTACTAGACGTAATGGGGCATGCGCTTCCCTTCGTGTTATTTCGTGTGTTTCGTGTATTTCGTGGATCGTTTTTCTGCAGCCTAAAAAATTATCCACAAAACACACGAAAAATCCGAAAACTCCCGAAGCTCGACTTTTTGAGGGGAGCCAATCTTATTGCGCGAAACCGGAGGGAACGGGAGAGAAAACTGTTCTTGAATCTCGCGGTAAGGCGCGTGTACTCTTGCTGTGTGATTAATTTTGTGGTTTTAGCGCGGCTAGTGCCCAACGCAATCCTCCAACCGACGCGTGACGTGACAACCGAAAATGCGAGCGATTGTTTGCGTCACCGCGCTCCCCTTGCCCGTGACCCTCATCCGCTGAGACCTCTTGTGGTTCACCTTTACATAGGCCGTAGCTAAACTCAATAAGCAACCCGACATGGCGCTGCACGGTTCGTTACAAACAATGAATGTTCCTGATCTGCTCCAGTTTCTGGCAGTAGGCAGGAAAACTGGCTTGCTGAACTTCAGCACGGGCAAGGTCGTGAAGGGGATCTATTTCGAGAATGGAGTCATAGTCGGTTCTAGCACCAACGATCCTCGGGAATATTTGGGCCAGGTGCTAATTCACTACGGAAAAATCACAGAGGCGCAACTCCAGGCGGCGATGGAGACCCAGCGTTTAGAATCCCAGCGTCAGGACGAGCTCAAAGGCGCAAACAACCTGACGGATTCGCGGCCCGCTGCCAAAAGAAGATTGGGGCAGGTGCTGGTTGAGAGTGGCGTAATTACCACCGCAGAAGTGATTGAAGTACTCGAGATACGCACGCTGGACATCATTTACGATCTCTTCCTCTGGAAAAGCGGCACGTTTGAATTCAGTGCCGCTGGTCCACTGCCGGCGGATTTCACGCGAGTGTACGTTGAACCAAATCGAGTCATTATGGAGGGCGTGTATCGCTCGGATGAATTGGCGCGCTATCAGTCGTTGATCCCTTCTGAACGGACCGTAATGGAGCTCGGGACAGGATGGACTTCTTCGGTCGGACTCGGCAAAACGACTCGACAACTTTTGTACTTTCTGGAAAAGCGCATGTCTGTGGCGGAAATTTCTTACAACATGCACTCTTCGCCGTTTGAAGTTTACGGTCAACTGTTTGAACTTGTGCAGAAGGGTTTGGCTCAAGTTTCTGGTGAGCTGCCGGAAACGAGCGAACCGGAGGTCACGCCCGCCGCAACGCCCGATACCCCTGAAGATTTATTGACCTTTGCATCGCTGGAGTTGGAGCAGGGACACAGTGATAAGAGTCTGGCAGTTATTCACACGGTGCTGGAACGCGAGCCCAACAACGAGGCCGCGCACGCGCTGCTAGTAAAGGCAGAGCGAGAAGTTATTGACAGGCTATATCAAGAAATGTCGCCAACGGGTGTGCCGAAAGTTGTTATCGGGACTGATGAGCTGGCGAACAAAGAGATTGGCCCCCAAGAGGGATTTATGTTGTCGAGGATAAATGGTGAATGGGACGTGCAGTCGATCTTGTCGATCTGCCCGTTTCGTGAAGCTGATAGCCTCGTAATGATTAAGAAACTTTTGGATAAAGGTATTATCGGATTTTAGTTTTTAGGCCGACCTAAACGATCGCTAATCCTGGCCATTAATAGCTCCGCATCGAACGGCTTCGAAAACACCTCCACACATCCGGCCGCAGAGACATCTTCCTTAACATCCTCAGTCAAATAAGCACTCACCACAAAAATGGGAATGTGCGTTAGCTTTGCCTGGCTGTGGATTCGTCGCGTCGCCTCGACGCCATCCATTTCGGGCAGTGACAAATCCATGATGATCAGATCCGGATACATTGCGGTCGCCTTCAACAGACCTTCGAGTCCGTCTTCAGCTTCGATGACTTTGTAGCCTTTACCGCGCAGCATTGCCGACAACAATTCGCGCGTATCGGAATAGTCTTCGATTATCAGGATGGTTCGGGATTCAGATGCGACGGGGACAACTTGCGATCTGGCGAAAGCTGCGGTCGAACTCATTGTTTACCTCACTAGCCCGGAACACACGCACGCATGCAATCCGAGCAGGTAGCTGATTAAAAGTAGTGAGATAAACGGGGCTGAACAGAAGAAAGATTAGCACGATCGAGGGCCGGTTTAAAATGCGAACTGTGGCTTTATTTGGCAGATTCTACAAATAAAACACAAATGTCGGCACGAATACGGGAATGGAACAAGATTGAGAGGTCGAATCATTTCCCATATATCATCAGTCGACCAAGTTGGCGTTTACCTGGGCAACAGTGATCGACTCATTTCCCATATATCATTTCACATTTCTCATTTGTCATTGGTGTCCAAGGGCTTTGATAAATGCCGCGCGCAGCGCGTCCTTAAATGAAAAATCAGAAATGTGAAATGATATATGGGAAATGATTCGACCATTCAATCCTGTACCATGCTCTCTACATTTTACGATTCAGAGGGAAGCATTTAACATGTCGGACTCAGAATGAAGGTAGCGCGCAAGTTTGTGATCCGGGGTGATGTACAAGGAGTTGGTTATCGCTTCTTTGCTCAGAGAGCTGCCGCACGTCATCAGGTTATCGGTTACGTAAAAAACTGTCCTGATGGCACTGTCGAAGCCTTCGCTCAAGGTTCCGCCAGCGACGTAGAAGAATTCAAGAAAGATCTGGTCACCGGGCCAAAGTGGTCAGCTGTGGAGCACGTTGAAGAAATCAGCCTCGATCCAAGCAACGAGTACTCAAGTTTTTTAATTGAACGATAAACGAGATGTGAGATGT
This sequence comes from Pyrinomonadaceae bacterium, assembly GCA_035273385.1. Lineage (GTDB taxonomy): Bacteria > Acidobacteriota > Blastocatellia > Pyrinomonadales > Pyrinomonadaceae > PSRF01. Next base: position 121,876 of record DATEPE010000005.1, read on the forward strand.
CAGATGCGCGATGGGAGTGGGTGATTCCCGCTGGTCCTACTGAACACCATTCGACATCTGACCTCCGACATCTGACTTCCGACCTCTGACATCTGAAATCTGACATCTACTTATGGACGAACTCAAACAACTAATTCGCGAAGTGCCGGACTTCCCCAAGCCCGGCATTAATTTTTACGACATCACCACTCTCTTGAAGCATCCTGATGGGCTGCGCAAGACTGTCGATGCATTGGCAGATGCTGTCGACGGAGAAAAGATAGACACTGTAGTCGGAGTGGAGGCGCGTGGTTTCATTTTCGCTCCCGCGCTGGCGTATCACCTTGGCGCCGGCTTTGTTCCGGTGCGTAAGCCGCGAAAATTACCAGCCGAATGCGCTGCGATCTCTTACGACCTCGAATACGGGCAGGACACACTCGAGATCCATCGTGACGCGATTGGAGATGGCCATCGCGTGATCATTGCCGATGATCTTTTGGCAACTGGCGGAACTGCGAAAGCTGTCTGCAACCTGGTGGAGCAATTGGGTGGCACCGTCGCAGGTCTGGTGTTTGTTGTGGAACTCGAATTCCTACCAGGACGAAAAAAACTCGAAGGTTATGATGTGCGCTCGTTGATCAAATACCAAACCTGAAGTCGACGAGGCGGAGTCTTAAAGCGCAGGAAGAGAGGTCGAATCATTTGCCATATATCATTTCACATTTTTCATTTGTCATTGGTATTCAAAATTGGATGCTGAGTTCAAGATCGAATGTCTCCGAGTCAAGAAGGGTAGCTTGCTCCCGCGATTAATAAACGCCGCGCGCAGCGCGTCCTTAAATGACAAATGGAAAATGTGAAATGATATATGGAAAATGAATCGACCACTCTTCCTGCGAGGTAAACGTCAACCTGGTCGACTTAACCATTCACCTTTGCCGAGAAACCCCATGAAAAAACTTATCTGTGTTCTGTGTCTCTGTCTTACCACGTCAGTAAGTACGCAGGCAGTTGAGCCGAGTGACGAGATTAACGCTGCCGCGCAGCGAATCCTGCCACAGGTGATCGAATGGCGCCGCCACCTGCATCAGTATCCCGAGCTCGGGAATCGAGAATTCAAAACTGCCGATTACATCGAGAAGCACCTGCGTCGCCTCGGGCTAGAAGTTCGAACCAAAGTGGCGAAGACCGGTGTCGTGGGAATCCTGAGGGGTGGCCAACCGGGCGCGACGATTGGACTGCGAGCCGACATGGACGGTTTACCGGTTACCGAGCGGGTTAATTTGCCATTCGCTTCCAAAGAAAAAAGCGAATACAACGGACAGCCGGTTGGCGTGATGCACGCCTGCGGTCATGACTCACACGTGGCCATGCTTCTGGGAACAGCGGAAGTGCTTTCGAGCATGAAGGCAAAAGTTCCCGGGACAGTGGTCTTCATTTTCCAACCCGCTGAAGAAGGTCCGCCCGCAGGCGAGGAAGGTGGCGCGGCGCTGATGGTGAAAGAAGGCGTGATGGATAATCCTAAGATCGACGCGATTTTCGGTATTCACATCGACGCCCTCGCGGAGATCGGAACCATCGAATACAAAGCAGGATCCTTCATGGCTGCTTCAGACTGGTTCACCATAAGAGTGAAAGGTAAGCAGACACACGGTTCAACGCCCTGGACAGGTGTGGATCCGATTGCTGTGGCCGGTCAAATTATCAACGGTTTGCAAATGATCGTTTCGCGTCAGTCAGAACTAACCAAAGCGCCGGTTGTGATCACGATAGGAAGAATCAACGGTGGCGTCCGCGAAAACATTATCCCGGAAGAGATGACGATGTCCGGGACGATTCGCACCCTGGACGAACAGATGCAGAAAATCGTGCACGAAAAAATCAAGATCACGGCTGAGAAGATTGCAGAGAGTATGGGGGCAACAGCCGAAGTTAGGGTTGATACAAAAACGCCGGTGACTTACAACACCCCGGAATTGGTGAATAAGATGGTGCCGTCACTGGTGAAGGCCGTCGGAAGAGAAAATGTTATCGAAACGAACTGGATAACGGGGGCCGAAGACTTTTCGTTTTACCGCGGAAAGGCTCCGGCGTTCTTCTTCCAGGTGGGCGGTATGCCTAAAGGAAAAAATCCAAGAGAGGCTGCGCCACATCACACACCTGACTTTTATATCGACGACAGCCGCCTCGACGTCGGCATCAAAGCGTTCAGCAATATCGTTTTCGATTACAACGCGGCGCGGTAAGGCAAAGGGCAAAGGGCATAGAGCGAAGGGCGAAGGGCGAAGGGCGAAGGGGGAAGAGCAAGAACAGAGGCCGTTGCTATTTGCTCACTGCCCTTCCACCTTCGCCCTTTGCCCTTCCACCTTCGCCCCCCTTCGCCCTTTGCCCTTTGCCCCCGCGCCATTTACCATTCACCATCTTGCTCCCGTAGCTCAGCTGCATAGAGCGCTCGCCTCCTAAGCGAGAGGTCGCGCGTTGGAATCGCGCCGGGGGCACCATACTTCAGCCAGGCAATAAGGGTCTTCTTTTTACGTGGTCCCACGGTACAACGGCTGGCCGTGCGATCACTTCCGATTCCGGCTCAGGTAAGCAAAAGCAGTTCGCGAATGTCTATTAGGAATTGTTTGATGTTCGGCCAGTTTGTCAGTATTGCGATTATCGAAAGAATGAGAACGATCCATTGAAGAATGTAGAGAGATCGCATATTTTTCAACACAAGAAAATCAGAAAACGTCTGCTTGATATGCTCCACCTGCTCTTTTAGACTCTGCATTCTTTCTTCGAGACCCGCTATCACGTTTGCGGGGAAAGTCTCTTCTTCGACCTTCCCGAAGTCGGGCCTGACTTCCTTGAATCCGTCAATTGCTCTCGCCGCATACTCGATCAACCTCTTGTTCTGTTTGAACTCCATAGGAATGCGATCTAAGAGAATGCTTTCCCGTAAAATGACTTTACTCAACCTCATAAACTGCCCCAAGCCGCGTGTTCGATGCATTGAACGAAAAGCCACTCTCCTTAACCTCGCTACTGTTCTTTGAATTGAGTTTAGTAACTCATGCAGCGCAATCAGCCTTGAGAAGGCATCTAGCGCATATCTCGTGTTGTATTTAATTGCTCTTTTTTCATTGCCTCCATGCATGTCAGTGCCAACTGATTGAACGTAGCGGTCCCACAACACTACAAGTCGATAAGCCGACGATTGTTTAGTTACGAACCTGTCAGGAATCGTAAAAACTGAGTCTTCATCGGTGTACACATCCAAAAAGAAACTGAATCCTAGAGAATCAAGCCACTGTCTAGACGACGTTCTAGCCCATTCTCCAAAAGCTTGGATTTCCTCTGGCGCACCCTTTAGTGCGTAGACTTCGACAGTGGGAAGTCGCACAACCTCATCGACTGCCTGCTTGGTAAAGTAACCGGCGAGGAACGGTCGAAAACAATCTTCAACCCTGCCCCGTAACGCCTCCAACCATCCGAGGACTGCATTTCTCATCTCACTCTCAGAATGGCTAACAGAATAAGAACGCCGGGGTGCAAGCCAGGGCACGATGTTTGTAAACCTGATCGCAGGCTCGTAATGTCTCTCTTGCACAGACATCAGACTACGGTTTGCTTCCTCAGTTAAATGCACATCCAGTGTGATCAGAATAACCGACGGTAATATCTTGTGATACCACACTTCAACAAAGTCTACTTCTGGGGGCAGAGTTGGGATCTCGCGCTTCACGTCCATACCGAACCACCTCATGGTCTTGTCTCGTAGAACGTAGCCTAATATCCCAGATCCGCTGCCGTGCATCGATTCAGTTTGCTTTGTGAATTCCTTACCAGCGAAGCGGTAGAAGAATTCGTTTTTTAGATCGGGAAAGAGTCGAAATAATCCGCGTTGAAGTTGATCGAAGTCTTCGAGATTGAAGACTTCAGTCGAGCGAAAGTACAGAAACTCCAGGGTGACATCTTTAGGTGGTCTGCTGCTTTTATATGTATCGTGAGCCTGTTTCTTATGATGATCCGCAATGTCTTGAAGGGCACGCACGAACCCACCGCGAAACTGAGGCAACCGGTTAACCAGCTTCAGGTACGTCTTACCAAGTTTTAGCCGAAGTTTGTCGGACACGAGAGGGAAGGATACGCTGGTTTATGGTATGGATGCACCCGGACGCATTGGGTCTCCTCCCTCAATTGTCTACTAACCGGGCTTGCGGATGCGCACTATGCAATTATTTATCTTGGTTTGTTAGGTGTTTCCTTAAATCATTGATATCGCTGCGTCGTTTAAACTCCTTCCTAAGCGGAAGGTCGCGCGTTGGAATCGCGCCGGGGGCACCATACTTCAGGAAGCAGGAGCAGTCGGCAGGAGGCAGGTCGTCTCCGCTTCTCGCCTCACACTTCAAGAAACTTTTCCTTATTTTTCGGATCCGGAAGCATGCATGAGTCGTGTTTGCCAAACACGCGGTAGCGGTTCTTCGCCACGATGTTATAAGCAATGTTTCTTAACCCTCTAGGCAGAACCTTGGCGACACCCATTGCCTTCCAGATGCCGCCGAGTTGCGTCAGGACGTAAATGATCGCGTCCGATCGGGACAACAAATGCTCCGTCGGCCGGTTGTGATCGACGACTACATAAACTGTGTCGAGATCCTTTGGATCGGCGCGGTGGCGGAGGGTCAACGATTCGGCGAGATTGCTTTGAAGTGAAGCGAAGCGTAAGCGATCGTGGCGGTCACGCTTGAGCAGGAATTGATTAAGACGGTTGCACAGCCCGCAAACGCCATCGTACAGCACGATCGGATTGGGACTTTGATCAGGCACGCTAAAAGCTTAACGAATTATGGTTCGGGAGTCGAAAGTAGATAGACAGCGAACGAGGCTAGCCAGTGTTCACCTGCATAATCACCACTGGCGACATGGGCCAAGGCATCACGAGTATGCGCCTGCGCTGACTTGACCAAAACCTGTCGCGAGGAATCATTGCGCGGTAACGCCGAGGCAATCGAACGCATGCACCACGCCCGACTCAAGTTTAAGCCGTCCAAATGCACCAGCTTCGGATCACTACGGTCACTCACGATGGCGGGAACGAGTAACGAACGCGGCGAACCTGCTGCGAGTTGTGGAAGAAATCGTCGAAACCAGACGCGGTATTCCGCAGGCCCCATCACCCTCCGCATCAGGTCGGCCTCCATTAGTGCCGGTGAAAAAAAGTCCTCGCCACCGGGTTCCCATGCGGCCGGATAGTTTCTGTCCTTCGCAAAATACGTCCGGCTTCGTTGTGCAATTAATTTGGCCAACGCCTCATTACCGGACGTCCTTGCATAATCAAATGCGAAAGCCAACCCAAACGCCGTGTTTGGGTGCACACCGGTGCGAATCGGATACGTCTGTTTCGGTAGAAACAACAGATAGCGTTCAACGAACGCGTCCGTCAGTGGTTGTAGATTGTCGGCCCATCTTTTTGCGGAGGCACTGTCCGACAGCTGAAGCTCTTCCGCCAGCTTCAACAGCCACGCCCAACCGTAAGTGCGTTCGAACGACTGGCGATTAGCCTGTTTCAAGTAAGCCGTCTCAACTAAAACGTTTTCGCGCGTCAGGTTTTTGTCGAGGGCCTGTCGGATATCGCCAGCCTCGCGCAGATTCGGGAACATACGCAGCAGCCTCACGAGCATCCAGTGACCATGAACCGAAGAGTGCCAGTCGTAACAACCGTAGAACGACGGATGAAGTTCCTTAGGAGTCTGCACGTCGCGCCGATCATTCATTACGTGTTCAGGCTTGTTGGGAAACTCTTTGGCGACGCACTTCAACGCCAGCCGCGCAAAATGCGACGCCTGGGACTCCGTTAATGACGTTTGTGCGTTGGACGTTATTGGCAAGAGAACCAGCGCCAAGACTGAGACAAACAGGGTTTTCTTAAGCATAGGATTATTGGCGTCTAGAACAGCCGGGTAGACAAAGGTTCAGAGTACAACCTTCAGGTTGCTCGGCGGCGTTGCCGAGCAAGCTAAAGCTTGTACTCTGAACCTTTGTCTAATGATGCGTTTGAAGTGACGTTGTTCAAGTCAAACTCAGAATCTCACGTCCAATCGCAGGCTTCACCATTCGCCTTGGCTCGTTCCTCGAACATGGAATTGATTTCACCGCCGATGAGTATGGACACCCCTGTGAAATAAAACCAGAGCATTAAGATAATCAGCGCGCCAAGTGAGCCGTACGTGACTCCGTAAGAATTGAAAAAGTGCAGGTAAAGGCGAAAAGCGAACGAAAACAACAGCCACAGAATGATCGCGATTAACGTACCCCACGACCACCAGTGACATTTTTTTGGCCGGACGTTGGGGCCAAAGTGATAGATCATCGTGAAAGTAAGGAGCAGGAAAAATAGCGCCATGGGCCACTGGAGTATTTTCCACACAATGGTAAAGGCGGCGCCTAAACCCCAATGTGCGGCCAGTCGCTCACCAATGCCGCCACCGTACAAAACGATTATTAGAGCGGTGATAATCAGAATGGAAAGGGAAACTGTCAGGATTACGGCGGTAAGTCGCACCTTCCACCACGGACGCGTCTCTTTCACCCCATAGGCGCCGTTAAGTGTGTCGCTGATGGCGCCCATACCATTCGACGCCGCCCATAGAGCTGCGAGTAGACCCAGCGACAGTTTGCTGCCACTCCGGGCCTGCGTGATCTCATTCAGGGTGGTGTGGACCAGGTCGATGGCGGAGGATGGCATCACCCGGGCCAGGTAGGACAGTAACTTATCGCGGACTTCGACGCTTTCCCCGGCAAAATAGCCGAGCAAAGTCATCATGAATAACAGCAACGGAAAGAGCGCCAGCAGGAAGTAATACGAAAGCTGAGCGGCACGATCAAAAATCTCGTGATCGTTAAGGCGCGCCCAAAGACGCTTGAAGAATTTTTTCCACTGCAAGTCAGCTTCCCCCTTGATTACGTCACTTGAATTGCGACGACTCTATTCATGAGCGGGGGACCGAAGGTTCTCTTTCCCTTCCAATTGGGAGGGGACCGAGGGGAGGGCTTGAAACGAACGCCTTCTCTCGCTTTTCTAGGAGGTGTTACAAGCACCTCCGTGCTCAACAGCAGTAGTCGCTACCTACAGAATAAAAATTGTCATCCCGCCGCAAGCCCTCTCCCCAACCCTCTCCCAAGGGGAAAGGGAGAAGATCATCTAACGAGCGTACCAGTCCGGCTCCAACGCGTGTTGTAAATGAAATCTGAAATGACGTTGAACGGGAACGCCGCGGTGCTGTTAGGCTGACTCTCGTCGTATGACCAGTAAACAAACATTGCCCGGCCGATAACCATGTCGCGTGGAACAAATCCCCAGTAACGACTGTCTTCGCTGTTACCGCGATTGTCGCCCATCACGAAGTACTTGCCTTCGGGAACGGTGATTTCCCTTCCACCGCCCTCATGCTCAAACACGTCAAAGTCTTCGCTCGCTTGCTCCGGCGCATTAGGATCGTAGTAGACGTTGTAAGTCTCGCCAGGTTTGCGCGGAGGATCGTTAACAATGTCCAGCGCGGACTCGTTGTCGCCTTTGTCTCTGGCGTCAATCTTGTGCTCGGGCAAAGGTTGGTCGTTCACGATGACATTGGTACCTTCGATTCTTATCCGATCACCCGGGATACCGATCACTCTTTTTACATAGTTAGTGAAGATCGGTTTATTGTCCGGCCGCTCATCTCGTTTCGGGTTGTACTTATTGCCCGGATACTTGAAAACAATGATGTCGCCTTTCCGGATTTCGCGTTGAGGCAAAAGCGGCAACGTGCGACCGGGGGCGAAAATAAACTTGTTAACAAGAAGGTGATCGCCGATGGTGATGGTGTTCTGCATTGAACCGGTCGGCACCTTTACTGCCTGAACAATAAAAGTCATGCCGAACAACGCCATGATGACTGTGACCACGGCCGACTCGAAATACTCACGAAAGACCGATTTCGGTGGACCCTTTGGTTTTGTCTCTGGTTCAGCCGCACGGGCCTGGCCGTTCCGGCTAAACAGTCGTGAAACTGAAAACGGTTTCTTCTCCGTTTTGGTTACGGATGGTTCGGTTGCAACTCGGGCTGTGGAAAGCTTCTCTGTCATTATTAGAAATTCATCGTAGATACGTTAGTGATGGCGGTCAAGTTTGACTAATGCAACTCCAATTACGCATTGGCCTCGTTAGTCTTCATGTAGTTGAGCGCCTCTTTGGCTGCAGCCGTTTCCGCAGTCTTGATTGACCTGCCTTCTGCACGAACGGAACCGCCATCCCACCTGACTTCGACATGAAAAGTACGTCGATGCGGAGGACCCACGGCTTCGACCACCGCATACTTCGGCGCGGGCCTGCGTTCCGCCTGAAGCCTCTCCTGCAATAAGGTTTTGTAATCGGACTGAGCTGCAGCCACCGGCGTCACCTTCTGTAGATCGTCACCTATGGCGTGACCAACAAAACCGGCTGCAGCGTCGAGTCCACCATCAAGGAAAATCGCTCCGGTGACTGCCTCCAGCACGTCTGCCAGCAACGCATCCTTACGCCGGCCTCCACTCTTTTCTTCACCGCGACCGAAGCGAAGAAAGTCTCCGAGGTTTAATCTGGCTGAGGCTTTTGCGAGTGTGGGTGCGCTCACTAACCGGTGCTTCATCCTCGAGAGTTCACCCTCGGTTCCACCCGGATAGGTCTTGCATAAATAGTCAGCTACAACCAGACCAAGCACCGAGTCGCCCAAAAATTCCAGGGCTTCATTGTGAAGCCGCCGGGCTTCGTCGTCTGCACCAGGGGCAACTTGTTCGTGCGCCCAGGAACGGTGGGTTATGGCGCGTTCCAACAACTCCCGCTTCTTAAACTTGTAACCCAGAATCGATTCCAGTTGGTCCAGATCCGGAGATTGAGGTCCCTGTTTCTTCAAGAGAGTCGTTAACTGAAATAAAGCCGGAAGCGTCGGTAAAAACCGACTGGCTTCCGGCTGGTCAAAAAACCGTTGATAACGTGGTTAGTTCCTGCCGTGATGTTTGCGCGGCTTCGGTTTTGGGGTTGCAGTTGTCGTTGTCGTAGTCGGCGGCTTCGTCGCGGGTGCGCTTGTTCCGGTTGTCGCTGCCGTTGAAGTACCGTTACCTGCAGCAGAATTCGCACCGGTCGCCGGCGTGGCGCTCGGCGTCGCTGCCGGCAAGGTGGTAATAGGTGTCGGCAACGGCGGCAGTGGCTTACTTAGCACTCCGGCGATCAGTTCGTTCAGACCCGCGTCTGACTGATTGTGGCGATACTTGTACCAGGTGCTCAGGCCGTCCATCCATTCTTTCTTAGGCGTTGCATACTTCGCATCGGTGCCCGCCAGCGCAACTGCCCGCGCGTAGGCGTCGATCATGCGATCGATGACCTGGTTGATATTCTCGAGGGCCAGTTTGCTTTCCGGCGTCTCATCCTTGCCTTCAAATCTCGCCTTGTAGTCGGCGGACAACTTCGCATACGGCCCGTTCTCATAAGCGGCCGCGATGAAGTAGTAAGTCCACGGATCTTTCTTTAGATCGGTTTCGAACTGAGCTTTCTTGATGAACGAACTCAGAGCCGCCTCAGGATTATCCTTGAGACTCAAGCGGCCGACGACGTCATACAGGTAAGCCAACGTGTCGTCCTTGCCTTTGAAGGGCTCCCACTTCGCCGGTGTCTTGCCTGACTCAATCGCTTGAATAGCTCTACGCGCATACGTTAAAGCGTCGGCATTAAAGGATTCATTTTTCAGGGTCGCCGCAGCCAGATAACTGCCATAGCCGAGATCGATAATCACCCGCAGGTTTTCAGGTTCGGTGGCAATGATCTCTTTACCAAGCGTGAGAGCCTCAGCATATTTCTTATCGTTGTAGAGCATAGCCCCCATTTGGAGCTTCCGAACTTCCTTCTCATACGCTGCTACCCACTTGTTGAGGTATTCAGTGTACTGGTCCGCTCCTCCCTGAGAGCAGCCCAGGTACTTCTTGGCAGCTTGATAAGCCTTGGCGGGATCGCTTTGGCGGTGCGTAGTAAATTCAGTATATGTCGCAATCTTTGCTTCGTCCGTGCAGCCACCAGCCTGAGCAGGCGCCGGTGTTTGGCCCGCAACGGAGATTGCGATCGTCGCCATACTGGCGAATAGTGCGAATGACACAATAAACTTTTTCATTAGTCGTCAAATCCTCCAAAATTCCCGCTTCCATCCACTACATGGGGCCAGCATCTTCCGCTGCTGCGACACGTCGCCGCGGCAAGTAAGATGCCTTCTTGTATAAGCCGGTTGCCGTTCGGCGTTTGACAGCAGTTAGCCGTCAGGAGGGAACGCAGTTATTCGATCGAAAACAGGGCTTAATAGAACGCCCGCAATATTCCTGCAACTCCGGCGAAACTGTCAAGCGGGAGATGGCCGTAAATCACAGAAAAACAACAGCTAAAACAAATGCGCCGGCTTCGTATGAATCTTACGAAACACCGGCGCAAATTGGTTTTGCAGGGGTTATAACTCCCTTGCAATTAAAACGGACTTAGGGTGCCCGACGCTTTCTGTTGTCAGATTGTGACGCGGGCGTCACGGTTTGTTTGGGCGACGCAACATTATTAGTTTTGGACTTGTTTTCAATCGTTTTTAACACTGGTTTTACGGATGCGTTGCCAGGTTGATTCACCAAAGGTTGGGGAGTTGATGGCTGGGCTGCCTCAGCGGAAGCTGCCTTGGCTTCTTCTTCGCTAATTGCAGCCTCTTCCATCGCAATCTCTTCTTCCTCGGCGTCCATCGCTTCTTCATTCAGCTCGGCTGAGCGTGAATCGTTGGCGGGCGTGGCAGCTATGTCGAGATTGGTCGGAGTACCAAAACGCGAACCCAGCTCTCGATAAATCTTTCCGGCAACTGCGGCCGGGAAGTGTTTGCGAGCATCCGGACCGCGGGTAATCACTACTACCGCCAACCTCGGATTTGCGAGCGGAGCATAGGATGCGAATAAACCGACCCATGCACCCTGACCAATGCACGTTCCTGTTTTGCCGGCGACCGTCTGCAGCGGGTCATACGCTTTCTTGCCGGAGCCATAGTTAACAGCTCCAACCATCCCGGGAACCATCCTGCGGAGATTGTCCTCCGCGATATCGATTGAGCGCCGCACCTTTGGCTTTGCTTCCTGCGGCGTTCTTGGAATGTACGGCACCAGCAACTTCCCGCCGTTGGCCATCGAGGAAACGAGGGTTCCTAATTGAACCGCGGTAACTTCGAAATCATCACCGTGAGACGACATGCGGTTCAATGCGAAACCGCTTTTCTCTGCCGGTAGTCTTCCAGGGTACTCGAGAGGAACGTTGACACCGGTTTTTTCGCCGAGTCCCAACTGTTTGGCGTAGCCCATCATTTTGTCGAAACCGACCTGGCCGCCAATGTGTTGAAAGTAGGTGTTGTTTGAGTAGGCAAGTGCATCAGTCAGATCGATCTTGTATCGATCGGAAATGTTGGTGCTCTCAAACGGGCTGATCATCTTCTCTTCGAGTCCAGCAACGCCCGTTACCAACTTGATGGTTGAGCACGGTTTGAATCCACGGCGCAGTGCCCACTCCTGGTTAACGATCGAATAGATCTGTCCGGTAACCGGATCCATAACGACCACTGTGCCGGCATGGTAACCAAGTGCGTTCACGGCCACGCGTCGCACTTCCATGTCCTCCCCGCGCGTGTCATCGTTAGCTATGAACGTTTGCACTTCATCGCGCATTGCTTTTTCGAGGGCACGCTGACGAGCGATCGCGGCTTGACGCGCTGCTTCACGCCGGCGACGAGCCTCGGCAGCTTCACGTGAACGACGACCGTTCAAGCGGCGAAGCTCTGCGGCACGTTCGCGCCTGGTTAAAGGACGACGCAGACGTCTTTGCAGGGCAGCCAGTGCATTCTGTTGTTCCCGGGCCGCCTGTCGACGCGCTTCACGTCGCGACACACGTGTGCGACCGCGGCTGCGAGAGTTTCGGGCTACGCGATCATTGCGACTATTACGACTTCGACGTGTTGACCGTCGTTCTCTCGCCGTACTTTTTTTGGATTTCTGTGCAGTCGCGCGGCGTGACTTGCTCGCCGCGCGTTTCTTACCCAGGACTTCTGCTTGGAGAGGAATTATTAAGAGAGCGATTAATATGAAAGCGAACGGGAGAGTACGGGAATTGCGGTTTAACGAAGTCATCAGGGGTCTATTTACCTTTCCTAGGTTATTGTGCTCACTGCGTGAGCGATTCCTACGCCGCGTAACCCTTTTGCAATAGCGCTGGGAGCTTTATTGCAAAAGACTTGTGCCAGTTTGGGAGAGTTGGACTCTCACAAAACGCTTCTACCTAACTGGACCTTCGGTCCTGCTACGTTGAGGCGGGAGATTTCCCTAAAAATTGGCGGCCCCTGGGGACATTGATTCGAGACCGGCGCAAATATACCATCCGAAGATCAGTGCAGCAACAGAAAAGTAATCTTTTGTACACAACTCGTAATACCTGGATCGAGTTAATCCTGATTACTTAGACCAAAGGGTGAAAATGACAACGCTTCCAGCCATCGGATACGTCAAAGTGATATGAGGATCCCCAAGCTACTGAATAGCTTTCGTGCACAGCTGCTACTGCTCCTGGCTTTGCTGCTGGGGTTGACACTCAGTGTGCAGTACTACGTAAACCTGCGGTCAGTTCAAAGTAATGCCCACCTGATCATTGAGCAGGAACAAGCAATCATGGCCGGCGTGGCGCTTGGGGTTAACAGTATTAATAGTCCTAAGTATCTCAGCGAACTAAGAGAACCGCTTTTCGACGAACGGACAGGTCGCGTTAAAAACGTACTTGTGATCGACAATGATGGTCTGGTGCGGGACAGTCTGGTTGCCGCTTATGGGCCGCGTGAAGAGGAAGACAAGACCGTTCATTATGTTCACGTTCAGGAACTACCTCTGCCCCCACTTAGAGCGGCTGTGGAACTGACCGAAGTTAACGCTAACCTTCCTCCATGGCTGCAGAACTCCCCTTCCCCAAAAGCTGGCGAGCCTGGGGCGTTTTACTTCCCGGTCGAGACCACAAAAGGACGTTGGTACATTCTGGTAGTTCTCGATTCAGCGAATACGATGGCGAATGTGCTGGAACGTCAGGCCAAGCGCTCGGCGCTTTACACACTACTGTTGCTGCTCGGGACCACGCTGGTAACCGGCATCTTCGTCTGGCGGTTTACTCGTCCCCTAAAAGATCTTTCTGTTGCGGCGCGACGAATTGCACATGGAGACTTTGAAGTCAGAGTTCCAACCGAACGGCAGGATGAAATCGGATCGCTTGCTGGCGCGTTCAATGAAATGGCAGCGCGGCTGAAACGCGGACGTGAGCTGGAAGCGCAACTTCATCACGTTGAAAAAGCTGCCGTCGTGGGCCGGCTGGCCGCCGCAATCGCCCATGAGATCAGAAACCCGTTGAACTACATCAATCTAACGTTGGACCACCTGCGTTCATCCTTTGCCCCCTCCGATCCGGCGAAACGGGAAACATTTGAACGCCTGGCAAACCAACTGAAATCAGAGGTGGCCAGGATTAACCGGCACATAACTGATTTTCTGAAATACTCGCGGCCATCAGCACTCGAGCTGCAACCACTCGATTTGCGCGTTGAAGCTGAAGATGCCTTGCGAATGATTTCCGGATCGGCCTCCGAGCATGGGACCGAAACCAGGGTGACCACGAATGGCACCTTGCCGCTGGTCATGGCTGATAAAGATTTACTACGCTCAGTCTTTACGAACCTTTTAATTAACGGCGTGGAAGCAATCGACGGCCAGGGCGGAACAGTGGAAATAAGGCTGTCTCCAGAGGATGGAAATCGCGCGCGGATTGAGATTATCGACACCGGAAAAGGAATTGAAGTTGACGATATCGCCAAGATATTCGAGCCTTATTACTCGACGAAAGACACGGGAACGGGTTTGGGCCTTGCTATCGTGAAGAAGGCGATTGATGATCACGACGGTTCCATAACAGTCTCTTCGAAACCGGGCAGCGGCACTACGTTTACGATTATCCTGCCGACAAAGCAGAAGGAGGAAGAAAAGAAGGATGAAGTATGAAGGCGAAGGATGAAGTGGGCACAACCAAATCACTCGTTCACTCTTCATAGCGTCCTTTTTGTTTAATCACCATGGCGCGAAAATCGATTCTGGTTGTAGACGACGAAAAGTCTCAACGTGAAATACTCGAGATGATTCTGACCGGGGAAGGTTATGACGTGACTACCGCGTCGTCCGGCGAAGCAGCGATCAAGTTTGCGAAGGATCGGCGCTTCGATCTGGCTTTGACCGACCTGAAGATGACTGGCATGGACGGGATCGAGCTCCTGCAACATCTCCTTGGTTTGGACTCATCGATCATTGTCATCCTGCTAACAGCGCATGGCTCCATCGAATCTGCCAAGGAAGCGCTCCGTCGGGGGGCGTTTGACTACCTGGAGAAGCCTTACGACAAAACTGCGTTGCTGGAGACAATCAATCGCGCCCTGCAGCGGTTAGACGAACTCGATACTGAGATCATTTCCGCATCGCCGAACATGGAAGCCGTTAAACGGATGATCCTGAAGGTGGCGCGATCGAATTCGACTGTCTTGATCCGCGGAGAGTCCGGAACCGGCAAGGAGCTGATAGCTCGCGCTATTCACAACCAATCGCCGCGCGCACAAGACATGTTTCAGGCGGTGAATTGCGCCGCTATTAACGAGAACCTGCTCGAATCAGAACTTTTCGGACATGAGAAGGGTTCCTTCACCGGCGCTCACGCAGAAAAGAAAGGTCTCTTCGAAATAGCAGATCGAGGCACTCTATTCCTGGACGAGATTGCGGAGCTTGACGTGGCCATGCAGGCAAAGCTTTTGCGCGCCCTGCAGGAACGCAAGATCAGGCGTGTTGGCGGAACGCATGAGATTAATGTCGACGTGCGCGTGATTGCAGCAACGAACCGCGATCTGCGAGCGATGGTTGTAGACGGCAGGTTCCGCGATGACCTGTATTACCGGATCAATGTGCTTTCGGTTGACGTTCCGCCATTGCGCGAACGTCGCGAAGATATTCCGGTACTGATTGACTACTTCCTGAAGAAGCACACGCGGAATACTTCCCGCCTGGTTCGAGGATTAACACCTGAAACACGCAAACTGATGGTCGATTACAGTTGGCCAGGAAATGTGCGACAACTCGAGTCAGCAATCGAGCGGGCGATTCTGCTTTGTGAAGGGGATCAAATTACAATTGAAGATCTGCCGCTGGAAGTAAGACAGGAATCACGGCCGGTCTCCGAAGGTGCATTCAAGTTACCGCCTGAGGGCATCAGTTTCGAAGACGTTGAACGCGATCTAATCATGCAGGCAATGGAACAAACTGATTACAACATTACCAAGTCTGCCAAGTTGCTGGGATTGACGTTTCGCACCTTGCAGTACCGGCTTGAGAAGTTTGGTATCAAGCGGCCCGAGGCAAAAGGTGAGTCCGCGTGAAAAGACTTGCCTCGATCTTAATACCACTGTTAATCGTCGCCGGTTGCGGTAAGCAACCGAAAACTGATGTAGTCAGTGCCAGGAACGTGGCGTCTGAAACAGTGGTGACAGTTGAAGCACCACCGGTAGAAATCAATGCCGGCGCATCGACCGAAACCAGTGTGCGCCTGAAGGTGGACCACGGTTATCACATCAACGCCAATCCGGCGAGTTTTTCCTATTTGATCGCAACGGAGTTAAATGTGCCGCAGGCTGATGGCATCTCAGCGGCAAAGGTCAGTTATCCCCAGCCACTGACCAGGAAGTTTTCGTTTTCGGAAGAGCCGCTGGCTGTGTATGAGAATGAAGCCGACCTGAAGGTAACATTGCTGGCAGACGCGTCCGCGAAACAAGGTCAAACATCCCTCCCCGCAAAACTGCGCATCCAAGCTTGCGACGACCAGGTTTGTTATCCGCCGGGCACTATCGATGTTTGGATTCCGGTAACTGTCAGGTAGGACCAAACACGTGAAGCTGTTCTGGATCATCGTTGCTTGTGTCTGCATCATCGTCGCGGTCTTTATGGTGGTTAGGGGAAGGCTTGACGCAGCGTTTGTGATCGCAGCGATCGGCGTCGTAGCGTGGTTTTTGAATTATCGCGCGCAGCTGTCGGAAGCAATTGCCGCTGCGGATTTAGAGGAAGCGAACCAGAGGGAAGATTCAAATGAAGATTAAAGCACATATAAAAATGGCTTTGTTGTTGGTGGCCACCTTGTTTTTATTTCCGCTTAGCATCGAGGCTTCAGAAGCCGAAGTGCGTAACGTGGTCCAACAAACGTTTCAACAACTGCAGTCCCGAAACTACAACGCCGTTTACGACTCGCTGCCATCGGCTACTCAGAAGCGGATGACGCGTTCGCGCTTCACAACTGCGCTCCAACGCGCGCAGGGTCGATATTCACTCGACCGGATCAGTATTGGAAGTGTGCGTGTTTCCGGTGATCTCGCAGTGGCAGACACCGAGCTCTTCGGACGCGTAACGACCCCCATTGCGGCTGAAGGCAAGATTGTTGTGCAGCAGTATTTGGTTCGTGAGGGTGGGAAGTGGCGCGTTGCAACCGGAGACAACGCGACAATCCAGCAGTTCTTGAAGTCGAACCCAACCTTTGCGCGCAAGTTCCCTGTTCGCCAACCACGCATTTACATCAAACAGGGTGACCGGTGGGTTCTGTGGCCAATGCGATAAGGCCGCGCTACTAGGTCAGCATCAAATCTTCAAAAGACAATTGAGCATCATCCACGCGCTCAGCGTATTCGCCGTGCCGGATTCTGTAACGCGGGACTTCGAGTGCTTCGCGAACTGCGTCCAGATGAAAGCGGATGATGTGCGGAGTGACACGCACCGACGGGATGCGGCGTTTTCGCGCCAGCCGGCGGACGGTTGATTCGCTTACTTGCAGGACCTTAGCAAGCTGGCGAGCAGTAAGGAACTCTTCACGCTCTTCCATGGTTGTAGGATGAACGTATCGTATAGCAAATGCAAAAAAGCTTTCAAATATAAAACAGCGGCGGGAGATGGCAGATTTGAGATCTGAGATTTGAGATCTGAGATTTGAGGTCTGAGATTTGAGATTTGAAATAAGAAGGAGAAGTGGCGACAAGCGACAGATTAAAGGAAAACACGGGAGAAGCACGTCATAACCGGCGGAGAAGCTCGATCTGTTTCCAGCCTCCTGCTCCCTGCCTCCTGTCATTTCGGCGGGATGGTCAGAGACAGCGCGACGCGGTACACGGCAGCACCGTCAATCTCGACGTCCTTGCTGACAGGTTCGCCGCTACCGCCTTTAGCGGTAACCCGATACTTTCCAGCTTCCGGCATCAAGCGAAAAGCAAACGAGCCCGTTTCATTACTGACGCGCCCATCAATCTTCTTTGTCGTTCCGTCTTCCATTACTCTGGCGAGATCAACTCTTACATTGGGAGCGCTGCGCCCGTCCTGATTGAACACGCTGCCGCGAATGAAGGCTATGGACCCCTCGTCAATGCCGAGCATGAGGTTGTCGCCGATCGACTTCGTCTTCCCGGCCTTAACTTCTACATCCTCTATTGTGCCAATGTTTAAGCCCGGCTTCTTAAACGTCACTGCGTAACGGCCAGGCTCCAGGCGGGCAACAACAAACTCGCCTTTCTTATCAGTCACCCCCTTTACGACCTCGCGATCGCCCTGTTTCACAATGACGGCAACACCCGCCGGAGTCCCGGTTTCAACGCGAACTTTGCCTTTGATGGCGCCGAGAGATTTGTCCTGCGCAACTGCTGTCAGGCTCAGCAAACAAAGGAGGGTAATTACTAAAATCGGCTTTGTTTTCATGATTGAATGATATCACCATCCGCAGAGCAATCTGGAACTGTTAGCTTGATGCCTAAAGGAGACTGCCCTGTTGCCTAAATGGTTTGAAACCCGGGACCGAATTCTTACGTTCTTTGAAGTAGCATCTCCCAAATACGACTCGTATAATTTTCACGTCCACAGTAACTGCAGTTCAATTCAAATGAGCACGTCTCGCCGTTTCATCAAATCAGTACCACTTCTGACGCTCGCCATTCTCCTCGGCGCAACAGGGCTCTCGCCGTCTTTTTCTCAGGAGACCGCTACACCGACCCAGCGTCCACGGCAGGTATTTCCGAAGAGCGACGACGATCCAGAAGAAGTACTGAAGATTGATACCGACCTGGTTGCTGTTGACGTCTTAGCCACGGACGCCGAGGGCCGGGCCATACGAAATCTGCAGAAACAGGATTTCAAATTGTTTGTAGACGGAGTGGAGCAGCCGCTGGCCTTCTTTCAGGTAGAACACCGCGGCGGTCAACCTCGTCCGCTCGCAGTGGTGTTCGCGATCGACATCTCCGGCAGCATGACGGGGGAAGAGATGGAACGCCTCCGTCGTGCTCTTAATGCGTTTTCAAACAAACTCGCCGGCCATCCGGCGTCGTATGCGGTGATGGCTTTTGGAATGAACGTGAAAGTTCTACAGAAGTTCACATCCGACCCGAAGAAGCTTGACCAGGTCTTCGAGCGAATCGCTCGCGAGCCAAATGGACTTTCCACTCACACTTACGACGCAGTTGACGACGCAATTCGGTTGTTAGTCCGTCAGGCTCCGCGCACTCGCAATCGCCTGTTCATGAAGCGCGCCGTGTTGGTGATTACAGACGGCTTCCCCGTCGGCGATACCGTATCGTCCGGTACGGTGATTGAACGAGCGAATGCCGCCGACGCCAGCATTTATGTAGTGACGTTGCCTTCCTATTCCCGGGTGATGGCCGTCTCCAGTGTGGCCCCCCTTCCCACACCGCTGGACGTTAGTGGATTGGCTCAGTTGACGGGCGGGCGCAGTGTCTATGCAGAAGAGAAACACTACGAGGAGCTGTTTCGCGCACTCGCAGAGGAAGTCACATCAGCGTATGTGCTTGCTTTTTATCCGCCTGAACAAAAAAGACGTGATGGACAGTTTCATCACGTCAGGATTGAGGGGCCGAAGGGTTTAACACTTCGGCAAAGTCGTCCAGGCTTTCAGGCTGCGGGGAAAAAGTAAATCCGGGTGGCGGCGACCGGATACAGCCAAACTTAATTAGTCGCCGCGCCCCCGGTTAATACTCGTCTTCTTCATCGTCGTCTAAATCTTCTTCTTCCACGATGTCCAGTTCTACTGGATCGAGACCAACAACTTCCAGATCAGTTCCACATTCCTCACATGAGACAGTTTCGCCCTTATCAACGTCTGTATCTACGTGAACGTCGGCATCACACTCCGGACAAGTTCCAGTCGGCACTGCATTTCCTCCTGCAAGTATTCAAGGCAAACGATTAAACAGCTTCATCGATGCCCGGCTAGATTTCTTTATTAGGCCAGCCACTCTACCCGCGCCCGTTGGTTTTTGCAATACCCGTTTTCTTGCCCGGCATCGAACATCGGCCAGGTCGCTGGAGTCCAAAACCAACAAGCAAACTGTGGTTTCCCACAGCCGCGCCATCCGTAGCCAGCGGCGCCTACGGACGTGTTAACATGTGCCCCGACTGTTCAACGCCGCGTCGCCATATCAGAGATTTAATCTCAATATTCCCCCATGCTTACGTTCATCAAACGGAGGCAGTTTGGTTTCGGCTTGGCTTTGACTCTTGGCCTTGTCGTTGCCGTTTCCTACATTGCGCTGGCCAAGATCAATGTCCGCCATCGCACCTCTCCCGTTAAGCCGGCCTCCGTTCTGCCGGCGGCTAAACCTGCAAACGCGATTTCACTAGACACTGACAACGACGGCATCCCCAACGTTGCTGAGTTACAGACTTACTCAGACCGCGAAAATTTTCGCCGTTGGTTCACACTGATCGCCGAAGGACAATTTTACCGGCTGACTACCGACTGGAACGCCGACCAAAGAGACTGCGCCGGACTTGTCCGCTTCGCATGGCGTGAAGCGTTGCGTAAGCATGATCGCCTCTGGTTTCAAAAGATGGGACCAGGCTATGACGCGGTCGCCTCAGACGTGGGTCGTTACAACCTCGATAGCAGCCCGCTGGGAGAAAAGCTTTTTCGCATTAACTTCGGCTCATACAAAGATGGTGATTTATCCAGCGGTGCTTTTTCAGAGTTTGCGGACGCTCGCAGTTTGAAAAGCTTTAATACGAAATTCATCAGCCGTGATCGGCAGCAGGCACGGCCCGGCGATCTTCTTTTCTTCCACCAACCGTGGGTCCAGAAGTTTCCGTATCATGTGATGATCTATCTGGGTGATTCGAAGTTAAGTCCCGAACACTCGGCTGACTGGGTGGTCTATCACACAGGTGCATCTCCGACTGACGACGGTACCGTCAAAAAAGTCCAACTGTCTGTTCTCGATCAACACCCCAACCGGCGCTGGCGTCCGGTTGAAAGCAATTCACACTTCCTCGGTTTCTACCGACTAAAAATTCTCGACTAGCCCAAGGAGGCTAAGCCGTGGTTCAAACGAACTCTCGTTCATATCGTATTCTGACCGCTTCATTAATCTACGTTCTGGTAATTGCCGGAGCTCTCACCGTCGCCGCAATGCGATCGCGCGCCAAGGTGAAACCGGAACCGGAACCGCTGCCTGAGGCGGAAGAAACGGTCAGACCGCCCGCCACGAAACCTTTCTTTTCTCTTTCAACAAACCGGACATTTGGCTCAAACGAAAGCCCACGACTGTGGGTTGATTATCAAGCCGTGAACCAAATGGACTTCCGTGTTTACCAGGTGAAGGACCCGCGTAAGTTTTTTACGGGTTTGAAGGACCCTCACCAGATGGGCAAAGACGAAGAGGAAGAGGTTGTCAGCACGCTTCCCAAAAAGAAGTCGTTCCTCGAGCGCATTCGTTCAGTAAAGCGCTGGGCACATGCTGGCCTAAAAAGCTTTGTTCGTTTGCAACTGCGACGCGACTCGCGCACGGCGTTCAACCAAAAGTTTCGCAAGGAAGAGGATCCGGTGCGTACGCCTTTGAATGTGGCTGACTATGCGCGCGTGCCGCTGCTTAATCCGGACATGCTGGTGACTAGTTGGCGCGAGCCGTTGCCGCCACTCGAAAACCTTTACGACAAGCGGATGATTCGTCTCGGCAAACAAACTCCGGGTGTGTATCTCGTGGAAGCTGTGTCCGGAGACTTACGTGCATACACGGTTGTTGTCGTTACTGATTTGACGATGATTGATAAGACCACGCGTGACGGCGAGTTGCTGATTTACACCGTTGACCGCAAAAGTGGTGAGCCGCGTCCGGGCGCTCAGATTGAAGTGATCAAGGAAAAGAAGACCGTGGTATCGGGCGTCACGGATAGCCAGGGAATTCTTCGAGCGAAGATCGATAAGGGTCAACCCCCAAAGAAGGAGGAAGAAGAAGAGGGAGAAGAGGGAGAGGAAGAGGAAGAAACCGAAGAAGCTGCCGATCCTGAGGCTGAAGAGACTGGTCCCGAACCGCTTTTGATCATGGCGCGCCAGAGCAGCAACTTTGCGATATCCGATCTGGGTTCGTTCTATTTCGGCGGCTTCGAAGAGGAAGAGTCGTCGGAGCAAATTAAGGGCTACATATATACAGACCGTCCGGTCTATCGTCCGGCCCACACAGTTAACTTTAAAGGGATCATGCGAACCGTTGATCTCAACGGCGCTTACAGACCCATTTCCGGTGACACCGTAAGTGTGTCGATCGAAGATCCGAACGGCGCGGCCATCTTCAGCAAGGAACTCCCGTTATCGTCACGCGGGACGTTCAAAGGCGAACTCGAGATTGGTGAGGAAGCGCCCCTCGGCCACTACAGCATCGTGGCAGACGTGAATGGACAACGATCCAGCGGCAGTTTTCAAATCGCTGAATACAAGAAACCTGAATACAAGGTGACTGTTGCGGCGCCCGGCAAATTCGTGCCGGCGGGTCAGAAAGTCAACTTTACCGTTAGCGCCAAGTACTTCTTTGGTTCACCAGTCGCGAATGCCGATGTGAAGTACTACATCTATCGCTCCCGGTACTACGCCTGGGGCTACGGAGAAGACGACTCCGAGTTCGGCATTGAGGAGGATGAAGATGAGTCGTCAGACTATTACGGCGGCGGCGACATGGTCCTGGAGAGTGAAGGCAAATTGGATGCTCGCGGCCAATTGAACGTTGAGTTTGATGTTCCCGCGCCCAGTGAAAATGACGCGACCGATTACGAGTATCGTCTGGAAGCGCAGGTTACTGATGCGGCTCGTCGCACTAATGATGGCGCCGGCAGTTTTGTTGCCACGCGGGGTAATACCGTCGCACGAGCTGACACGGATCGATATGTCTACCGGAAAGGCGATGTAGCCAAAGTCAAAGTCACCACCACGAACTACGAGGGCCAGCCGGTTCCCGCTAAAGTTCAACTCCAGTTTGTAAAGCGCACCTGGACCAAGAAACCGAAGACTGCAGAAGAGGAAGAGGACGAGTACTACTATCAGCAATATGAAATGCACGAACGGCAGATTGGCTCCGGCTACGTGGAGACAGACGCGCAAGGCAACGCGACGTACGACTACACGACCGGTGAGGACGGCAACATCACTATCAAGACGGTCCTTCAGGAGGGTGGCAGGAATGTCGTATCGCTGGGGGGCTACTTGTGGGTAAGCGATCAATACGCGTCATGGCAGGACAATTCGTACTACAGCGAGGATCACGAATCGATCAAGCTGGTGCCGGATAAGAAGTCGTATCGCGTGGGCGAAACCGCACGAGTGTTGGCGGTGCTACCCAGCGACAATGCACATCTGCTCGTCAGTACGGAGCTCAACACCGTAATGACAGTTCAGCGCGTCTCGTCTCCCGGTCGCACCATCGTGCTCGATATTCCCATCACTGCCAACTACGCGCCAAATGTTTTCCTGAACGTGTCCTACGTGAAGAACGGCGAGATGTTCATCAGTGATAAGCGTATTGTCGTGCCCGCCCGGGACAAGATGCTGGAACTGGAAATTATCCCGAACAAGAAGGAGTACAAGCCGCGTGAAACAGCGTCGTACACAGTTCTCGCCCGCAACTCGGATGGCAATCCTGTGTCCGGAGCAGAAGTGAGTCTGGGCATTGTCGATGAATCGATCTACAGCATCCAGCCCGACTACACGGCAAACATAAAGAGTGAGTTCTACGGGATGCGCTATAACAGCGTGGAAACTCATTTTTCGATCGATTACCACTTCATCGGATACGCCGGCGATAAACCAATGGAGCTGGCGAAGAACAAACCCACTTATCAACTGGCCGACTTCAAGAACGAAGGTGACATGGCCCAGGTGACTGTGCGCAAGAATTTCAAGGACACAGCATTCTGGCAACCTGACGTAGTTACCGGTGCCGATGGTAAAGCAACCGTCAAAGTTGATTTGCCTGACAACCTGACAACCTGGCGCGCAACGGCGCGTGGTGTTACCGCCGACACCAAGGTCGGCGCCACCAAATCAACGGTGGTTGCTCGCAAGGACGTAATCATGCGTCTGGAAACGCCACGGTTTGTCACGCAGGGAGATACGGTCACTCTGTCCGGCATCGTCCACAACTATCTGCCTAACGATAAGTCAACGCAGATCTCGCTGGCCGTCGACGGCGCGCAACTGCATAACGCGGCGCAACAAACAGTCACGGTCCGGAAACAGGGCGAGCATCGCATCGACTGGCAGATCTCAGCGCCGAACGTTGGCGAGATAAGACTTTTGGCGAAGGCGTTGACTGACACCGAGTCAGACGCTGTGGAACTACCCCTGACGGTTATGCCGCGTGGGCTTCATCAGGTGAAGAACGAGTCGTGGACCTTCGCGGAAGAAAATGCAGACAAAACCTTTTCACTGGCCCTGCCTCCGGAAACCGATCCGCGTGCACGTAACTTACGAATAGAGGTGACGCCTTCAGTAGCCGGAACACTTTTCGGTGCGCTCGATTACCTGACCACATATCCATACGGTTGTGTTGAACAGACCATGTCCAGTTTCCTTCCCAACGTGATCGTTTCGCGGGCAGTGAAGGACGTGAAAACCAGTTCAATTCGCAACGCGGACGATCTCGAGAAAAAAGTGAAAAAGGGGATGAATCGTCTTTACGCATTCCAGCACGAAGACGGCGGTTGGGGATGGTGGAAAGACGATCAAACCGATCCGTTCATGACTGCCTATGTGGTGAGTGGCCTGAGGTGGGCCGACCAGTCCGGGTTCGACATGGACCATGATCGAGTGGGCAAAGGCAGGGAAAAGCTGAAACAGATGCTCGACTCGGGAACCACCGAGGCAGGCACAGCGATAGATCTCGAAACACGCGCTTTCATGGTTTACGCCATGGAAGAAAGTGGCGGTAGCGAATCTCACCACGTGGAAAAAATTTACGGCGAACGTGGAAACCTGCAGCCGTATGGACGCGCCCTGTTGGCATTAACTTTGAAGCAGCGCAAAGACGACAGGCGCGCTCGCGAAGTCGCGAGTGAGATTGAACGCACTGCGACTTCAGATGACTTCTATTCAAATTGGGAGTCGAAGCGGAAGGCGATGCTCGATTTCGCCGAACAGAACGACACCGAGGCGACCGCGCTGTCCCTCAAGGCATTGAGCAAGATAAAGCCTGATAGCCAGTTGCTGCCTAAAGTAGCGCGCTGGCTGGTTTCCAATAGACGGAATAGTCACTTCTGGAGTTCGACGAAGGACACTGCCTTCGCCATCTTCGGGTTGATCGATTATCTGAAGGTGAGCAAGGAGCTCTCGCCGGACTACGATCTGGAGATCTATCTGAACGGCGAAAATGTGTTGACTCAACACGTCTCGTCCGCAGCCGCCTCGCAAACATTTTCGATCAGTCGCAAAGGTACAGACGTTGCCGGCGCAAGCGATGTACGAATCGTAAAACGCGGCAAAGGTCTGGTCTATTTCACGGCTGTGCTTGATTACTACACCGGTGAAGAAGATGTGGCGGCCCGGGGATTGGCGGATCTGAACATCACTCGCGAGTATTTCCGTCTGCGAGTGGTGGAAGACGGGTACAAACTGAAGTGGGCTGTAGAGCCGTTGCGCGGGGAGATTCGTTCAGGTGATGTCATCGCCGTGCGGTTAAAAATCAACGGCACCAAGGCACGTCACTTGATGATTGAGGATCCGATTCCCGCGGGCGTGGAACAAGTCGAGGCTGTTGGCAATCTGAACCTGGACTACACCTCCGAAAACAGTTGGTCTGATTGGTACAGCTCGCGCGAGTTTCGCGACAACCGGACCGTGTTCTTTATGGATTACTTCGACGGCGAAACGACGTTGCAGTATGCGATGCGCGTTCAGGTGCCGGGGCAGTTTAGGGTGGCGCCGGCGCGGGCGGAGTTGATGTACAAGCCGGCGGTTAGATCGAACACAGCTTCGGCGAAGATGGACTTCAGGGATCGTTGAACCAGAGCTTGTCCCCGGAAGTGGCTGGCAAGCTCTTATTAACACCGGGCTTTAGCCCGGTGGTCAGGTGCCGGACCGAGCCGGGAAACCGTTTAAACGGTTTCCGACCTAATGAGGACTTGGAACACGGGCTGAAGCCCGGTGTTAATGGAAACTAAGAACATGCTGAAACAAACTTTCCAATCAATTGGTGCTGCCGTACGAAACGTTTTTAGTAATTGGCCGTCGGTCCTGATCGCAGCCATCGTCTACGCGGCTTTGCTGGCAGCGCTCTACACATTTGTCGTGGTACGCGAAGCGAGCATGGTGCAAGTGGTGCTCACGTTTGTTTTGGCGCTGGCCGCACCGCTGCTGTTCTTCTGGCTACAATCAATGATTGTCGGTATCGCACACCAAGACCGAATCCCGGTCAGTTCTCTATTAAAGCGATCACTCGGCGATCTTTGGAAAATAATCGTAGTAACAATCCCGCTGATCGCCCTGGCGGTGTTGATCGGCTACCTGCTTATGAAAGCGCAAACTCGTTGGGGCGCGACGCTTCCGAATGAGGCTGCCGATCTTCCACGACGCGCGGGCGCTGCAGCCCGCGACGCAGCGCGGCCAGTTGATTGGAAGAATGCAGGCCTCTCAACTGTGCGCTACTTGTTGTTTGGGCTCGTGCTGCCGCTGGCCGCGATCCATGTGTGGCTGGTAACTGCTCGCGATGGTTTAGCCGCAGCGATTAAACGAGCAGGCGGAACCTTTAGTCGTGCTTTTTCGCCGCAATCAGTGCTGATTTATGTAGTCGGGTTCATCGTGTTCGGCTTGATTCCCTACTTCATACTTTTCAAATCGACTACTTCATCGCGCGCGTGGCTGGACGTCTCGTTGCTCGCCACCCGGCTGGTAGTCGTATTTGCACTGACTCTGTTGGGCTGGGTGATCACGATCAAAGCACTGTCGCTATCCACCGGAACGCCGGCACTCACAACTGACAAGGCTGCTTGATGTTTCCTGAAGCTTCTGCCCGTGTCGCAACGGAACCATCGCCCAAACTAAACGTCTGGGCGTTATGGGTTATCGTTGTGATCAGCGTAATGATTGTCGCGTGGGTCCTGGCGACGAAGACTAATCGCACGTCACTTTCGGCCTCAACCTGGGCAGCAACTGAGGCTGATTTAGACAGTCGTCTCCAGCAGGCCGCAACAGCAGCGTTGTCTGATGCGCGCGGGACCATCGTAGTCATCGATCCACAAACCGGTCGGATTCGCGCTGTCGTAAACCCCGAGATAGCTTTTGGTGAAAGCTTGCCGCCGGGTTCAACCATCAAGCCTTTTACAACCATTGCGGCAATGAACACTGGCGTGGTCCAGAACGACTCGACCACGCTCTGCCGCGAAACATACGCGCACGATTCGTTTCACACTGTCTGCGCCCATCCGCGCGACCTGGGCCCACTAAATCCCACCGATGCAATTGCATATTCGTGCAACTACTATTTCGGTAAGGTTGGCGAACGACTAAACGAACAGGCGTTCTCTTCAACCCTGGCCCAGTTTGGTTTTGGAAAGAAGACGGGAGTTAATTTTCACAGTGAATCGAGCGGCAAACTCGTACGCGGTGAATGGAGTTCGCAAAACGCGATTGGTGAAAGCGAAAATTTTTACGCGACCCCTGTTCAGCTTCTCAACGCCTATTCTGCACTCGTAAACGGGGGACATCTTTTCGTTCCTCAAGTCGCCTCGCCTGCCGGTTTTCAACCGAAAATTCAAACTCAGTTAACGATTAACGACGACCAGCGAACATTAATCGTTAAAGGGATGCGCGGGGCGGTGCGTTATGGGACTGCTGAATCCGCCGGTTTGTATTCGTTACCGCCATACGTCTTCGGCAAAACCGGCACGGCCACGCAGATTAATGGTTTTCGCACACAAGGCTGGTTCGTGGGCTTCGCGTCCGATTTGCGCGACGACGCGCCCGCGGACGCTGAACTTGAACCAAAACACATACGGATAGGCGTACTGGTTTTCCTGCACAAAGCGCACGGCTCCGACGCCGGCAAAGTTGCACGTCGTGTGTTTGAGGAATTTGCGCGTTCGTCAAACGATAAACCACTGGAAGTCACGACCCCGATCGTCGAAAACGAACGTTCGCGGACACCAGGTCAGGTGAAGGTTCATTCAGTTAAAGAAAATGTGACGCGCACGATGTCGCTCGAAAATTACATACTCGGCGTTGTCGCTGCGGAAGGAAGCACGGAAACTGAACTCGCAGCGCTACAGGCGCTTGCGATTGCGGGTCGCACGTATGCGCTCCGCAACATTGGGCGTCATGGGACCGAAGGCTACGATTTCTGTACGACGACACACTGTCAACGGTTTGAAATAACCCCGGATATCGCTTCGCACTTGCGCGAGGCCGTTTACTCAACGTCTGGAGAGACACTGCGCGATAGTGAGGACCACTTTGCCGAAGTTTATTTCAGCGCGTCGTGCGGCGGAGTGACGGCAAACGTAGCCACACTGTGGGACGGCGAGGCTCGTCCATATTTGCGAGGCGTCGAAGATAGCTACTGCGAAAATGGCAAACACGGCCGGTGGAAGGACGTAATTTCCCGTGCGGACCTTCAAAAAGCGATGGAGAGTGATCCGCGCACGAATGACATCGGTCAAATCAATAACGTGACCGTGCACCGTCGGGATGAAACCGGTCGAGCGCAATTGATTACGATCGAAGGTGACCGTGAACTTACGATCAGCGGATGGGAATTCAAGATCATTGTGGGACGCGCTCTTGGTTGGAATTTACTAAAGAGCTCGCGTTTCGACGTTCGCCGTTCCGGCTCTAACTTTATGTTCAGCGGCAGCGGCTTCGGCCATGGACTCGGACTGTGCCAGGAAGGCGCTCATGCGATGGCAGTTCGTGGCGCGAGCTACCGGCAAGTACTCACCAAATACTTTCCGGGAACTACTGTGTCCACGCAAGCGTCAAACTGGTCGTCGGATCTTCTTTGGCGAGGTGAACCCACGAGGGCTGTCGCTTCGGTAGCTTTTCAGCGGTCACGTCGAACTCTCTCAAGTGAGCAAGTGCGCATTAGTTTTCCGACATCGATCGATCAACGCGAGGTCGAGAGTTTATTAAGTGAAGTTGAATCTCACCGCCGCAGTCTTAACTCGCGGCTGAGTTCGGCAGGTTTGTTCACGCAAGTGCCGGTTGTTGAAATACACGTCAACGAAACGACCGGCGATTTCGTAGGACGTACAGGCCAACCGCCGTGGGCAGCGGCCGCCAGCAAAGGAAATCGAATTGAGTTACAACCTCTAAACGTTTTGAAACGTCGAAACGTGTTGAGTACCACCGTCCGTCACGAACTGGTTCACGTTCTGCTAAACGCGATGGGTGGTCGCACTTCGAGATGGTTTGCAGAAGGTTTGGCAATTCATTTCGCTGGCGAAGGGCCAATGGTTTCCTCGCACGCACCTCGTACAGCTATGACCACTGAGCAAGTGGAGCAAAAACTATCCGGCGCAAATTCAGCGGCAGAGATGAAGGTTGCCTACGCCGCTGCGTACAGGGCCGTGCAACAACTAATCAATGCCGAAGGAGAATCGAGTGTCTGGCGTCGCATATCCCGTTAGCTAAACTGAACAACCAACTCACATGTTAAGACCTAATAAAACTTTCCTCGCACTGCTTCTCTTCCCTCTCTTAACAATTTCAGCACTGCCGGTGGTCGCGCAAAGACGTCCTGCCACAACTAGAAAGGCGCCGCCGCCGGCTCAAGTGCCCGAACCGGTGGAGAGTTTGGACACTCTCCTGGCCGACGAGCAGTATCGAATCTATTCCGAAGCAAGAAACGTCGGCACGCTGGTTCGATCACAAGCCTTCAATGAGTTTCTGGAACCACTGGTCCAATTAGTTGGACCACCGGAGCAGTTCTCCACGGTTTTGAATTGGATTAAGGCGCACTCAGAACTGCTCGCTGGTTCCAAACTCTGCGCTGTCAGCTGGCCTTCTAAAAACACGCTGCCACAATTTGTACTGGCAATCGAGTTAGCATCGACTGCCGACGCCAAAAAACTTGAAGCGGAGTTGCGTGCCTTCCTGCCGAAGCTCGATCCAAAGCCGAAACCGTCACCTTCGCAGTCGCCGCAACCTAATACCGAACCGGCTGAGAAACCCGGGATGTTCTCCCAACTTCAGATTCAACAGGTCGGCGCACTGGTCCTGCTCAGTGATAAGAAGTTCTCCCTTGCTGATCTGAAACCTCCTCGCCGGCGGTTGCTGGCCGAGAACCCAAATTTCGTCCTGACGCGTAACCGGTTTGCCTCGGAACCAATGTTTGTCTATGTCGACTTCAAAGCAATTGAAAAAGAGGAACAGAAACAGCGACAGCGGTGGGAAGAAGAGGCACGACTGAGAGAGGAGCGAGAAGCGGCCAACCCAACGCCCGAACCCTCGCCGGACCCGCCAATAGAGGCACAACTAGGCCAGCCTGATAGTGATTTTCAAGTACCACCTCCTCCCGAAGCGCCTCCAAATGACGCACCGGTTCCGCTGGAACAGACGAACGCAGAAGCACAATTTGCCGCATCGTTCGGCGCCGCCCTGCAGCCACTCTCGATGGCATTGTTTGGCGGACGCGCCAAATACCCTGAAGCGCTGGGAGTAGCTCTGGCCCTTGAAGGCGATTCGTATACCTTGCGTGGGTTGGTCGTTAATAGTCCCGAAAACAGATCTTTGCCTGTGCCGTTTGTACCTCAACTGATCTCAGGTCCTCCGTTGACGCCTACCTCGCCAAACGTTTTGCCAGGTGAAGTTGAACTGTTTGTGGCTGTCTCGTTGGACTACTCACAAATATACGAGGCGATGGTAAAAGCATTTGCGGATCAACCGTGGGTCTATGTAATGAGCGCGAGTCCCATGAAGCGCCCGGCATCTCCCTTCTCCAATATCGAAGAGAAGATTGGGTTGAAGGTGAAAGAAGATCTGTTGCCATTACTCGGTAACGAGGTGGGATTCATCCTGGCAAAGCCTCCCGCAAGTCCTCCGCCCAAAGAACCAACGCCGGCTGACAATGAAGACGTTACAAGTGTTCGCCTGCCGGAACTAATGCCGGTGATCGCAATTTCGATTAAAGACCGCGAGGCGTTTAAGAAACTAGTGCCTAAGATGTTTGAGTCTATGGGTATGAAAGGCGCCGCCATGTTGGGCCATTCGGAGAAACGGGGGGATGCTGAAATTGTTTCCTACGCGAACGTATTTTCTTACGCCTTCATCGGCGACTTCCTGGTCTTCTCACCAGACGCAGCGCTGACACGATGGGCAGTCGATTCGTATGTCAATAACAACACCTTGTCGTCCAACAGCAAGTTCAGGAGCGCGACCCGCTGGCAGGGCAGACAAGTACAAGGGCAGGTGTATGTGAATGCAGATCTGGTAGAAAGCTTTGTATTAACCGGCAAAGCCCAACCACAGACCGCAGCACCGGCTAATCAGCCGGTAGAACCGTTGACTTACATGCTTTCAAACGAAGGACTCGGACCAATTCACGAGGCGCATGTTCCGCGCAGTTTTGTGCAGATGGTGGTAGCAGGTATTACGAGCAAGGCTGACGAATCACCTTTAGCCACAAACGAGTCGATTGCCAGAAATATGCTACGCACAATTGTGGCGGCGCAACTAACGTTTCAAAAGACCAAGGGCGATGGCCGTTACGGATCTCTGGATGAATTGTCGGCGGCAGGACTGATTACGAAGGATCTGCTGGAGAGGTATGGCTACAAGATAGAACTGTCTGTGCTCTCGAACAGGTTTGAAGTAACTGCGGCGCCCGTTGAGTATGGCAAGACGGGTAGGCGATCCTTCTATATCGATGAAACTGGGATTTTACGCGGCGGCGATCATGGGGGCGGCGCCGCAACGCTTTCAGACCGGCCGATTAATGAATAATGTCGCGTGTCCAATATCCAATGTCTCTCAAATCTCGGAAGCCCGTTTAGTCCAAGTCATCCTCCAATGAACAGTGTCGCGTTCGCCAAGCGGACATTGGACCTTGGACATTGGACATTGGACCTGTCTTAAAGGTTCTCAATCTCGACTGGTTCAATCCTATCCGCCAGATCAAAACCAAACACCCTTGAGTAGAAATAAAGCTCGCCATCCAGAGCGCGCTTGATGTTGGCAGCCTGCCGGAAACCGTGCTGTTCTCCTTCAAACGGTATGTAAGCTACCGGGATCTGCTTTGCCCGCAAGGCTTCCACCATCATTACCGCCTGATTTGGCGGCACAACTTTGTCTTCCAGTCCCTGGAAGAAAATCACCGGACAGGAAAGCTGATCGATAAAGTTGATTGGTGACCGCTCGTAATAGATGTCTTTACGTTCCGGGTAAGGACCAATCAATCCATCGGAATACCTTGATTCGAACTTGTGCGTGTCTTTTTGCAGGGCTTCCAGATCACTGACTCCATAATGGCTGGCGCCCGCACGAAACGTATCTCGAAAAGTCAGCGCGCACAGTGTCGTATATCCACCCGCACTCCCGCCTGTAATCAGCAGCCGATCGCCATCCACTTCGTCGCGATTGACCAGGTAACGAGCGCCATTTACACAATCGTCGACATCGACAATTCCCCACTGTCCCTGCAACCGTTGGCGATACTCACGACCGAATCCGGTACTCCCTCCGTAATTCACATCAAGCACCGCTATCCCCCGACTGGTCCAGTATTGAATTAGCAGGCTTAGCGCCGTTGTCGCTGCCGCTGTTGGGCCACCATGAATCTGAATCAGCAAGGGTGGTCGTTCGTTTTCGTCAGCGCGATAGTCGCGATTTACAGGACGATAAAAGAACCCGTGGGCGGTGGCGCCTCCGGTAGTGGGAAATTCAACTGCCTGCGGAATAGAAAGGTATCCCTCGTCGATACTGAGATTGTTGGAACGTCGCAGGATGTCGAAGGTCCGGGTGCGACAATCGAACCGGACAATCTGAGCAGGTTCAGTAGGCGAAGCCACGCGCATAACGGCCATGCCGTTCGACGCGCGGACATACCGGATGTCGGTGTAAGGCGCTTCAATCGGTTCAAAATCTTTTGTTCCCGTGTGGATGAACGCCAGGCGAAAAATTCCGCGGTCATCATATGTACAGATGATTCTTTCGGCAGACTCAAAGCTGTAGCTTGACATGCCGAATCCCCACTGGGGCATACCAAACTCAGCTTCCATTTCGTGAACGCCTTCGACGCTGCCGTCAGAAGACTGCCGGTAAAGGTTCCACCATCCGCTTCGATCGGAAACGAAATATAGGTCGCCATCCGGTGACCATTCGGGTTGGAAGATCGATTCATCGGAGCCGCCCGCAATTTTTTTCACGTCGGACAACCCGCCTCGTTCATCCAGACGTCCGGTCCACAACTCACACCCATCCCAGGGCATATTGGGGTGGTTCCACGTCAACCAGGCCAGCCGCGATCCGTCTCGGCTGATTTTCGGCGAAGAGTAAAAGTCGTTTCCCGATACCAGGACAGTTCCTTCATCTTCGTCGGAGTCCAGTTTTAAAGAAACGAGTGCATTAGCTGCCTCTTCTCCCGCGCGCCTGTGATCTTCGCGCACGCAGATCAGCGTTCGTCTGGTTTCATCGACCACCATGTCCGCGTATCTCATTGAAATAGCGGGGGTGACCGCCTTAGGCTCTTGTCCCTGCCCCTGCAAATACAGACGCTGATCCGAAAAGTTCGAGAAATAAACGCGCCCCTGGTTCACCGTATAGTCTCCCCCGCCATACTCATGAACGCGCGTCCTCGCGTTGAATCCCTTCGGTATGAGGTCGTGGACCGCGCCGCCGGAATTGCGTCTGACGATGACGTTTCGTCCGCCTTCTGTAGGGCGCATCTCTATCCAATAGATGTCTTCGCCATCAAGTAATGGCTGGGTCAATCCAATGGATCCGCCCACGATTGAGTCTGAGGTGATTGGTGATTTCCAGGAGCCGTAAGGCGAGGTGCGAGGTTCAGCCATTGTGGAAGAGCTCAACTATTCAATTTTGCATCGACGTTGCACAAGTCCATTACGAAGCTATACACACGGATCAGAGCCTGGAGCGGTAGCGACCGGGAAGTGCGCACCTTCGTGGCTCTCGATACCCGGTCGCTACCGCTCCCGGTTCTAATCCGTTGTCGGCCTCGAGTTTGTCCAAAGCCATTTTGCACAGTTTACTTAAGAATTCTTATCTCTCATTGGTGTTGGTCCACTGTCATCCTACGTGATGTTTTGCGACCGTAAACCTTTGGGAAGAATTTGTTACGACCTTGTGAAGTCTTTGCAAGAATACTGCAACCATCGGCTATGCGAGTGAGCTTAACATCCCTCATCGTTAATTCTCCATGGGAGAACTGAGATAAAGGCAAGGGCGTCGGTCTTGGGGGAGGTCGGCGCCCATCGTCTTTTTCCCCGCCCATCCATCCATTCAGTTATATAACTAACCTAAACCGGACTCGGATATTTCGTGTTGTTCGTGTATTTCGTGTGTTTCGTGGATCGATGTTCATTCTCTGGTTAAATGCGATCCACGAAATCCACGAATAACACGAAGTATTGACTCCAACACAAAACCGAATCACAATTCGCCCGCATTTTGAGCATTTACTGCCGAGGTACCTCTCATGCGACGAGTTTTGGTACTGCTGCTTAGCTTAGTCTCTTTCTGCAGCGTCATACCGGTTGCACCGGTTTCCGGTCAAACCTTTCGACCCGTAGTTCGCGGCCGGCGCGGCGTCGTTGCCGGCGGTCACCCGCTCGCGGTCGAAGCCGGAATGCGCATACTGCAGCATGGCGGCAACGCGGTTGACGCAGGTGTCGCAACGATTCTCGCCGGGTCGGTGATTGAGTTCTCCCACTTCTCTTTCGGCGGTGAAGTGCCAATTCTGGTCAAACTCAAGGGCAAGCCGGTCGCGGTGATTGAAGGCATGGGCCAGGCTCCGATGAAGGCGACGCTCGAGTTTTTCGTCAACCGAACAAAACAAGAAGCCGCGGGAATGGCGACCATGGCAGGCGCCAAGTCTGGAGTGATTCCTTCGACAGGTCCGCTTCCGGCGACGGTACCGGCAGTGCTTGACGCATGTGTAACCGCCCTGGCGGAGTTTGGAACAAAGTCGCTGGGCGAGGTAATGCAACCGGCGATCGAGTTGGCGGACGGATTTCCGATTGATGAGCTGCGCGTTCAGTACATAAAAAACCGTGGTTCAGTTTTCTCGCAATGGCCCGATGCCAAACGAATTTTTATGCCGGGCGGCCAGGCGCCTCAAGTCGGTGACGTATTTGTCCAGGCTGATCTCGCGCGGACACTGCGCTCAATAGTGGCTGCAGAAAAAGCTGCAGCGAAGAATGGGCGAGGTGCAGGGCTAACGGCGGCCCGCGATTATTTTTACCGTGGGCCAATAGCTCAGCGTATTGGTTCGTACATGCAGAGCAACGGGGGGTTGCTCGCCGCCGAGGATATGGCCCGTTTCAAAGCTTCGGTCGGTGTGCCGGTCGTCGCTGACTACCGCGGCTATCAGGTCTACAAGGCCGGCTTTTGGACCGCGGGCCCTGCGATGGTCCAGTCGTTGAATCTGCTCGAACCATTCGATCTTAAAGCGCTAGGACATAACTCACCTGACTACATCCACACTGTCATCGAAGCGCTCAAGTTGGCGCTGGCCGATCGTGATCGTTATTACGGCGATCCAAAGTTTGTAAAGGTTCCAGAAGCCGAGTTGTTGTCAAAGAGCTATGCAAACTTGCGGCGGCCACTAATTGAAAAAGAACGCGCTTCCCTCGCCCAACAACCGGGCGATCCGCTCAAAATGAAGGCCGTGCTGGCCACAACGCCATTGCTTAGCGAACGCGAGTCACGGGTGCCGGCGAATGAACGTGCGAACGACACCACCTGCGTTAACGTGATCGACAAGGACGGCAACCTTTTCAGCGCTACCCCGAGTGGGGCATGGCTTCCTGCGGTTGTCGCAGGTGATACAGGGGTGCTGATGGGCCAACGACTGCAGTCCGCGCTCACCGATCCGAACAGTCCGAACGTGGTGGCTCCCGGTAAACGTCCACGGATAACGTTGACACCAACGCTCGTGGTTAAAGATGGGCAACCCTACATGGTGCTCAGCACACCGGGAGGCGACAACCAGGACCAGGCGTTGCTGCAGGTGTTACTGAACATCATTGAGTTTGGAATGAATCCACAGGAAGCGGTTGAGGCTGCGCGTTTTGACACCCAGCACTACGTCAGCTCGTTTGACGATCACGAGTTCCTTCCCGGTACGTTGAACATCGAATCGCGGGTGGACGAAAAAACGATAGAAAACTTAAAAGCGCGCGGGCACAAGGTAAAAGTGCAAACTCCCTTCGGCACGCTTAGCGCACCAACGGTAATCGTTTATGACGCGCGCACGGGCGTAATCTCCGGAGGCGCGGATCCCCGGCGCGGACGTTATGCAGTCGCATGGTAAGAGAGCAGTCAGTCGTCGGTAGGTACGTGTTGGCGCTGTACCTCGCGCCTTCTAATTCCGACTTACAATTAGTAGGTACTGATTAATGAACACCTAAGTTCTGACCACTCGCTGCTGACTACCGGCCACTGGCTACTGGATATTGACTACTCGAGTAACGACGATGCGAACCCCCACGCTGTTTCGAATCATTCTTCAAGTGCCGGATCTTGATCAGGCCGAAGAGTTTTATGGAAAACTGCTCGGCGATCGAGGCCGCAGAATTCCTTACGCATCCCGCCATTACATCGATGCCGGTCCGGTGATTATTGCCCTGGTAAATCCGGCAATCGATGGTGAGCAAGCGAAGCCGTTGCCAGACTACATTTATTTTTCCGTCGACAATCTGGAAGAGATTTATGCTCGTGCCGTGGAGCTAAACTGTCTCGCAAAAGAAGACGTGCACGGCGCGGCTTCCGGCGACATTGTGGTGCGGCCCTGGGGCGAGCGCTCTTTCTACGCGCAGGATCCCTGGGGCAATGGTCTGTGCTTCGTGGATGACGGCACGTTGTTTACCGGGCGCTAGGCACACCTGACTCCAAAATGACCAACGTTAAATGCGCGCAGTGCGGGCTCATAAACTGGCCGGATGCTGAGGTCTGCAAACGCTGCGGCGCGTCGCTGGTCTATATCTCGCAACCGCAGCCCGCAGTTATGACATGGTACAAGGCTTACTGCGTGCTCATGGCACTCTTGTATTTGTTTATTGTAGTGGCCGGGGTTTTCTTAATCATTGCCGCTCCGGCTGATCGCGACATGTCACCGGAAGAAGCACGACTGCTGGGCGGCATTATGTTGTTCATGGGTATTGCGTTGGCAATTCCCTTCCTGATCGGAGCATTCCTGCCCCGGAAGTCGTGGGCCTGGGTATTTGGATTAGTACTGATTTGTATTGGTCTCACAAGTGTTTGCTGTATGCCGGTAACGATACCGTTGTTGATTAATTGGATTAAGCCAGAAACGAAATTCTACTTCGGCCGGACTTAGAGGTCGGCTGACGAAGGAGCAAACATGGCGCAGAGTAAAGCCCGTCGAATCACCGCCTGGGTATTGTCCACTCTCATAACGCTGCTGTTCATTATGAGCGCTGTCTTTAAGTTTCTCCGGCCTCCTGAAGTAATGATTCCGGTCGAGAAGTGGAACCTAACGCGCTACCTCACAATTATTGGAATTGGTGAGTTAGTAAGCGCACTTCTCTTCTTCATACCGAAAACACATTCGCTGGGTGTGTTACTGCTGTCGGCTTATATGGGCGGCGCGATTGTCACACACATGCAAAACGACGAGCCTTATATCACCCAGTCGATCATGCTACTCGTGATCTGGATCACCGCTTACTTGCGAGATCCGGCCGTGCTTAATAGTTTCACTAAGAAGGAAGCGTAAACGCAGACGGTGGACCCAAGCATACCCCGATCAACAATTCGCTGTTTGATTACAGTAAGTCTCCTGGCGGCAATTTGCCTGACACCATTTCAAGCTGGGCTCGCCCAAACAAGCGCGAACCAATCGTTCATCCGAATTAACCAACTCGGCTATAAAACCTCCGATCCAAAAGTAGCTGCCGCATTTGCGAATGCGCCGCTAGCTGAACGCTTCTCTGTAGTAGAAGTCAACTCACAACAAACGGTCTTCGAGGGTACCGCCCGCCCGACAATCGGAAACTGGGGACAATTCAGGCATCACGCGGAACTAGATTTTTCCTCGTTAAAGAAGTCGGGGACGTTCTTTCTCCGTTTCAACGCCGCCGACTCAGCCCCCTTCAGTATCTCGGCCAACACGTACCACGAGATAGCGGATCAAAGCCTGGAGTTCATGCGTCAGCAACGCTGCGGATATAACCCATGGCTGGACGCCGTTTGTCATTCCTTTGACGGACGTACCGCTTATGGACCATTGCCTAATGGAACGTATCTCAACGCGGCCGGCGGTTGGCATGATGCCGGTGATCTTTTGAAGTACTTATTGACGTCGAGTAACGCGACGGCACAACTTCTCCTCTCCTATCAGATGGGTGAATCACACACCATCTTCAACGACCGGTTCAATGCATTGGGCCAACCAGTCAGTAACCAAACCGCGGACATACTCGACGAAGCGCGCTGGGGCCTGGACTGGATGCTGAGGCTTCACCCAACTCCGGATCAGCTCTATCACCAGGTCGCAGATGACCGCGACCATAAGGGTTGGCGTCTCCCGCAAAACGAGACAGTTGATTACGGGTGGGGATCGGGAAGTTTTCGCGTCGTCTATTTTGCCGACGGGAAACCGCAGGGTCTGAGTAAATACCAGAGCGAATCAAATGGAATTGCGAACCTCGCCGGACGCTATGCAGCAGCTATGGCCCTGGGCTTTCA
Source organism: Pyrinomonadaceae bacterium (assembly GCA_035273385.1). Lineage (GTDB taxonomy): Bacteria > Acidobacteriota > Blastocatellia > Pyrinomonadales > Pyrinomonadaceae > PSRF01. The sequence continues at coordinate 160,160 of DATEPE010000005.1, forward strand.
GGTGTTCAGTAAGAACGCTGACACGCGCGACTACGCACATGTCTTGTTGCGCGCAGGTCGTGAAGTTTACTTGTTGGGCCGGGCGAAGGAAGGCGTCCAGCAGGGCAATTCCTATGGCGCGCCCTATCGATACGCCGAAACTACCTGGCCCGATGACATGGAATGGGGTGCTGCGGAACTTTTTCGCGCGACCGGCGAACGCCACTATCTAAATGACGCCATCCGCTACGCACGCATCGCATCAACAGAGTCATGGATGGGCAAAGCAGACGCGGGTCACTATCAATTCTACCCGTTCATGAACCTGGGACACTTCAGGCTTTACAGCATCGCACCGCCCTCGATTAAGAGGCTTTTGGCGAGTTACTACCGAGATGGTTTGGAAAAGTCGTTGACGACGGGACGAACTAACCCGTTCAACGCCGGCGTACCCTTCATCTGGTGCTCGAATAACCTGGTGGTAGCGCTCGCCACTCAGGCTTTCCTTTACGAGCAGATGACCCGGGACAAACGCTATCGAACCTTCGCGTTGAAACAAGTTGACTGGTTGCTTGGTCGCAATCCCTGGGGTACGTCGATGATTACGCAGATTCCGGCAGCCGGCGTGTTTCCGCGTGATGTCCATTTGATGACGGTCGCAATTCTAAAGCGACCGGTAAAAGGCGGGATCGTGGATGGGCCTGTCTACATGAAGATATTCAAGTCGTTGCGTGGCGTCAGCATTTCCGAGCCCGATCCCCTCGCGGCGTTCCAGGATGAGCGTGCGGTTTATCATGACGACATCAAAGACTATTCAACGAATGAACCAACCATGGATGGCACCGCTTCAGCCATTCTTCTTTGGACGTTGAAAGCCATCGACTGACCCGCGATGCAACTCCTCTTTCTTCTGTTGTTGTTAACCGGACCGTTTCTGGTTATCACGCTGCTCTCGTATCTGAGTCCGCGTTTCAATCTGCGGCTGTCAACGAGAGCGAGGATTGGGCTGACGCTATTCTTTCTGTTTACCGGACTAGGTCATTTCATTCGCACGGAACCGATGGCCGCCATGCTGCCACCTTCAGTTCCTTATCGCGTGGAGTTGATTTACTTGACCGGCGTGTTCGAGTTGTTGGGTGCTGTAGGCGTCTGGATTCCTAAATTGATGAAGATAACGGGCGTTTGCCTGATCCTGATGATGCTTGCGGTGTTACCCGCGAATATCTATTCGGCGTTCAATCGCGTCGAGTTCGGCGGTCATGAATACGGGGCAGTCTACCTGTTGGTCCGTGTTCCATTTCAACTATTCGTTATCGCCTGGACTTACTTCGCCACCGAGCAAAGGTGGTGGTCCAAGAAGCAGTAGGAGCTCTGATTAAGTTCAGAATGACCATTGCCTTAGCCCGCGGAGCGCGGCGATAGCATAAAGCCTGGGGTGGAGCGAAGCGGAACCCAGGTTTGCCGACCAACATGAACAACAGAGCGCGCGAAGCGTGCGATAGCGGAACCGCGAAGGGCCTCATAATTAATAAGCTGTCGCCCACTTCGCGGGCTAACATCAGCGATTCCGCGGATCCTGGGGTTCCGCTCGCAAAGCTCGCTCCACCCCAGGCTTTATGCTATCGCCGCGCTCCGCGGGCTAAGGCAAACCATTGCGAACTTAAATGATGTTGACACATCTTCAACTTTGGAATAAACAAGTCCCGCCTAAAAGACTAACGTTACTCAGTTCCCCTCAACGAAAGGACTCCACCATGCCCCTTAAGAAAGTAGTAGTCGCGATGGTAGCGTGCTTACTGTGGGCCGTTGCCGCTAATGTTAATGCTCAACCCAACCCAACTCCACCGAAACCATTACCGAACCCGATCTTGTATTTGACTGGTATCGAGTATTACACGGCCAACGGAAAAGACTTTACGAGATACAAGTATGGGGTGGACAACTCAACAGCCTATCCCGACTCGCTTTTTGCCGCCGCACCAACTCTTCCGCCATGCGGCTCAAATACGAACTCCTCCCGCTCCTGGGTCGATATCTTCGACAGCCGCAGCAAGCGGCTCTATGGCTTCTGTGCTCTCAGGACCGCGGCCGACCTCAACACGATTTGGTTCGCTTTGGAAGCTGGGGTGGTACCGCCAAGCTACGTCTACATAGAAATTAATGATCGCGCCACAAATATGAAGTACAAATCGAACCTCGCCGATACAGTCGAATAGTATTCTTCGAGCATGGATTGGGTAAATGCGATTCAATGGCCGGCAATGCTGATCACAGTAGTGGCGGCCTGGATGATCGCCTCCCAAAAGAAGTTCAAGCGCAACTGGGGTTTCTGGTTATTTCTACTGAGCAATGCGCTGTGGATCGTTTGGGGCTGGCACGACAGAGCTTATGCCCTGATCGCTTTACAGGTGTGCCTCGCGGTCTTGAACATTAGGGGCGTCAAGAAAAACGAATCGGCGAACTAAGTTTCGAGTTTAAATTCCGAGTTTCGAGTTTGCAGTTTGGATTCTAATGTTGTGTGAAATGGGATTTGAGGTCCATGGTTAGCCGGCGATGGACTGCAACAACAGACCTTTCCACCACTGACTACCGACTACTGGCTGCTGAACGCGGAACTCGAAACTTAAAAGAATGACTCTTCCCAATATTCTCCTGATGATTGCCGCGGCATTCGCCGCAGGGGTCATCAATTCCATTGCCGGCGGCGGCACACTCATCACCTTCCCGGTTCTTATCTGGTTGGGACTTGATCCGAAAGTCGCGAATGCAACCAGCACCGTTGCACTCTGGCCTGGCTTGTTTGGTGGTTTGTTTGGCTATCGCAAAGAGCTGGAAAATAGTTCGACCATATTGTGGAGACTTGGTCTAACCAGTGTCATCGGTGGCGGAGTTGGCGCGTGGCTTTTAATCTGGACCCCTGCACCGACATTCGCGCGGCTCGTCCCGTTCCTGATCCTTTTCGCGACCATTCTCTTCATGGCACAGGGCACGATCACGCGCCGGCTGCGTCTGCAGGAGATCGTTTCGCAACCAAGAGCTTCATGGTGGCTTGGCGCAATAATCTTTCAATTTTTTTCATCAATCTATGGCGGTTACTTCGGCGCCGGCAACGGCATCCTGATGCTGGCCGCCATGGGTCTGCTCGGCCTGCACGATTTGAATCGTGCTAACGGAATCAAAAATTTTCTTGGCATTTGCATTAATAGTATCGCAGTGGTGAGCTTTGCTATTTCACATCTGGTGGTCTGGCCGATAGCGGCGATCATGGCGGGGGCCGCCATGCTCGGTGGGTATGTTGGGGCAAACATGGCAGTGCGTGTGGGGCAGGCCGTGATTCGTCGCGCCATCGTGGCCATTGGATTCATAATTACCTTTGTAATGATCTGGCAGCTATGGCACTGAAGCTCCCTCGGGATTTCTACACACGCTCTAATGTCTTGACCGTGGCTCGCGATCTTCTGGGGAAGCTTTTGGTGGTGCCCGCACGAGATGGCACGCGCGTTTCGGGCTTAATTGTTGAGGCGGAAGCTTACCGCGGACCGCAGGATCGCGCGGCACATTCCTACGGCGGACGACGAACAAAACGCACCGAGACGATGTATGGGATCGGCGGCACCGCGTACGTCTTCTTTGTCTATGGAATGTATAACCAGTTTAATGTGGTGACGAATGCCCAGGACATCCCGCATGCGATTCTGATACGCGCGTTGGAACCGGTGGAAGGGATCGAGTTGATGCGGAAGCGACGGCAGCGGCACGGCGATCATAATCTCACCAACGGACCCGGCAAGTTATGCATAGCAATGGGCATTGATCGCAAACTGGATGCTGCGGATCTGCTCGGCAATCGTGTTTGGCTGGAAGAAGGAATCAGCGTAAGGCGTTCCAGGATTGCGTCTGGTCCAAGAATCGGCATCGATTATGCTGAAGAATGGAAAGACAAGCCATGGCGATTTTGGATTAGAGATAATCATTTTGTAAGTCGCGCGCCTCGAGGATGACGGGCAAGGTATTTTGTGTATTTCGTGGATCGTTTTTACTTAGCTTCAAACGCGATCCACGAATTACACGAAATACACAAAACAACATGAACCCAGCCACATCGGATCACAGGCGAACCAGGAAAGAAGCACATGAAACTACTAGTCAAATTCCTTGCCATAACTTTGTTGCTAACTGGTTGCAGTCAACAGCCAACCAACACCACAACGCAGCAGTCAGGCGATGCGGAGTTTAAGAAGCTCCACGATCAGTACGTTGTCGAGTTCTTGCGACGTAATCCAACTGTAAATACGTATCTCGGCGGTGGGGGTCTTGACCCCGGTTTGAAAGACGTTGACGGGAAACTCCGTGACCATTCCGCTGCAGCCCTGCAGGCAGAGGACCGCTGGTTGACTGAGACTCAGAAAGCCATTGAAGCAACCAACCCGGCCTCGCTAACAGCCGCCAACCGCATCAATCGTGACGTCATTCTCGCCCAAATCAATTTCCTGTTGCGCCAGCACCAGCGTCGTCATCAGGAACGTGCTCTCGATACCTACGTCGAGGAACCCTTCCGCGCGATCGATTGGCAGCTCGTGGCACTGACCCCAACCGGAGACAAAACCTACGGCACGCCGGAAGAGTGGAACCTGGTCATGAATCGGGTGAAGGCTGTTCCAGCTTATCTGAACGTGGCGAAGGAACAACTAGCCGCCGGCATTAAGTCCAACAACGCGCCTGATTGGCGCATGTTGATTCGCCACGGACTCGAAGGCTCGGAAACAAACGCGAATTACTTCGAACAGACGCTGCTAACCACTGCAACGGAACGGCTGGCGCCTGCGCAACGTGATGCAACCACCGGACAACTGCGTGATTCAGCAAAGCAGGCTGCGGATGCATATCGTGAATTCCGTAGTTTTATCGCCAGCAGTTTTTTTGACGACGCCACTAAGAAAGACAACTCGGGTCTCAAGCCGCAGTTTCGCGCCGACCGGTACGCACCTGGCGAGGAAGAGTACAACTGGGCCATCAAGAACAATCTGCGCGTGAATAAGACGGCGTCGCAGCTTTATGACGAAGCAATGCCGATTGTGGAAGCTACGCGACAGGAAATGTTTGAACTGGCGCGCAAGGTTGGTGAAAAAAGAGGTATGACTTTGCCGGCTGAAGGACCAGCGGCTGTGCGTGCGGTGTTTGATGAGTTGTCCAAAGATTATCCAAAGTCCGACGCCGAGATGATTCAGTGGTACAAAGACGCGTCAGCGCGGCTCGTAGATTATGCGCGACGCACGGGTCTCTTCGACGTGCCTGCAGATTACCAGGTCGAAGTGATCGAAACACCGCCACCGTTGCGCGCTTCGGTTGACGGCGCTGTTTATTACCCAGCCCCACCCTTCAAGAAAAGTGGCGTGGGCCGGTTTTATGTGACACCAACCGGCAACGATCAGGCGGCATTGCAGCAGGAGCACAACCGGGCCGCGGTGGCTGACCTCGCGGCACACGAGGGTTTTCCCGGTCACGACTGGCACTTCAAGGTCATGACGCAATATCGCGATGAGATCGCGCCGGTGCGGTGGTTGACACCCGGATCGGTGGAGGATTCGTCGTCCATGTGGGAAGACTCGATGGCGATGGAAGGTTGGGGACTATATTCGGAAGCGTTGATGGCTGAACCGCTACCTGGCGCGGCGGAAGGTTTCTATTCTCCGGAAGAGCGGCTATACCAATTGCGCGGAAAACTTTATAGGGATTTACGTGTGCGCATCGACACAGGAATTCACACCAACCGGATGAGTTATGCGGAAGCTGTGGACCTGTTTTCTGAGATCGTCGACTTCCAGTCCGGGAAATGCAGTGATGGCTCGACCAGGAGCCCGGCGAAACAAGCGAGCTGCGATTCCTCTGAACGCGCCATCTTTCGTTATTCGAAGTGGCCCACTCAGGCGATCACATATCGTTTGGGCAAGGACGAAATCTTTGCGTTACGCAAGGAGGCCAGCACCTTAATGGGTGACCGCTTCTCCCCGAAGACTTTTCATGTGCTGTTTATGAAGCAAGGAACAATTCCATCCGGATACTTTAGGGAAGAGTTACTGCGGGAGCTTCAGAAATGAGTCGCGTGTCCAATGTCCAATGTCCGAGCATTCCGCCTCGGCCTGGACACTCGGCAACTCACACGTCGGACCATTCAATCATCGAAAGACAGACATTGGACATTGGACTTGGTTTTATTCGCTGCCGTAGCGAACTTCCATGTGGCGGATTCGCTGGCCGGCTATGAACAACACCAGCGCGGTGACCGCTATCAGGCTTGGAATCGCAATCCACGCCGGCGTCGGCTCAGCCACGACCGCGAATGGGCCTTCGGACACAGGCACCGGCGCCAGCGAGTTCAGGTAGTGAATAACGCTGATCTTTTTCAATAGCGGTGGCAGCAGAAAGTTGAGCCACTCCCAACCATAAAGCACGAGCGCGGGAATGATGGGGTTGCGAATGAACAGGCCAACCACCATGAAAAACGCGCCGTACCCGACACAGGCAAGCATCGTAATCCCGGCGTAGGTCAATAACTGCGTCATGCCCTGACCGTCGAGAAAGAACCGCGCGCTCTCAGACGGGAAATGCGGCACGTAAAGCAACAGCATGCAGATGATGGTCATGCTGGTAAACAAAATTATCGACGTAACCAGGCCCGCCAAATATTTCCCCACCACCAGTACTTCACGACGAACGGGGCTGAGAAAATAAAAGTGCAAACTACGGTCGATGATGTCGCCGCGGAAGAGGTTCATGAAGATCCAGGCACATCCAAAGAACACCACGGTGCGCAGGATCAACCCGCCGTAATAGACGGCGAAGATTGTGCTGTAGTTTGTGAAGTCCTGAAACTCGCGGTCCGGTGGCGTAAACGGTGCCAGCAAGGCCAGTGGTCCAATCGGCAACAGGGCCAATAGGTAAAGCAGGATCGAGCGGCGCCCGAAAAAGTTCTTCTCTATCTCAAGACGAAAGATCGCGCGAATCTGACGAAACCAAAGCGACCACGGGCGTGGTTGTTTCTGTGGCTTGGTGCTAATTTCCGCAGTTGCAGTGCTCATAATAGCGTTGCGGCTTTGCCGCTTGATGTGCGGAAGGTCTCTGACCTTCCGTTCCAACTACCTGAAAACTGGGCTATGCCCTCATCTCAAGGGCGTAGCCCTAATTTATTTTTCCGCTCGCGGAAGGTCACAGACCTTCCGCACATCAAAGGGCAAAGCCCTGAAACCTAACAACTCAACTTGGCCCGCCTCCGGAACCAATTAAGTATTGATAAACCGCGCTCAAATCGTCATCAATCGGCAAGACTGACTCGATGTTAATCTCACCTTCCGCTACCACGCGGTTCAGTAACAGATAGAACCGATCAGCATCTTTCGTTTTCACAAACAATCCCAGCCGGTCGTCGTGCAGGCGCGCCTCCACCACATGGTCCTGATCGAAAACGTGGGCAGCTAAACGCGAAGGCTTGTCACAACGAATCAGGATTTGCATCGGATGCTCTTCCATTTCATCGCGCACGCCGTGAATGTTTCCCTCAGCTACGACGTAACCATTGTTCAGGAGGATGACCCGGTCAGACATCATGTCGACTTCATGAAGAATGTGGCTGGAGATGATCAGGTGCAGCCCTTCTTCCGCCAACTTGCGGAACAGTGCGATAGTTTCCGCGCGCACCATCGGATCCAGGCCATTCAAGGGCTCATCAAGGATCAAAACCGCCGGCTGGTGTGCAATAGCCTGTGCTAACCGGATTCTTTGTCGCATGCCTTTGCTGTACGCCGCGACTTTTCGTTCCCCGGCCTCCAGCAAACTGACTCTTTCCAGGGCCATGGTGGTCAGCTCTTCTGCTTTTTTGTGGTCGGTTCCGTGGACCAGCAAAAACGACCGGATGAATTCACGGCCAGTCAGGCCCCGCGGAAACGAATCAAATTGTGTGCAGTATCCGACCTTCTGAAACAATTGTTCTGGTTGGTCTGTGGGAATACCGAGAATGGTGATGCGACCACGACTGGGACGGAGCAGTCCCGTCATCAAATTCATCAACGTCGACTTCCCTGCTCCATTAGGACCCACGAGGCTGGTGATACCCGGCGAGATATTCAGGTTGATGCGATTGACCCCGAGTATCTCTCCATAAAACTTGGAGACATCGTCGAAGATGATCTGCCGATGGCGGACTTCTTCGCGATTTCGGCTTACATCTGCGACCTCATCGATTTTTGGTTCTGTGTCAGTCATCTCAACCTAACCAACGCAACGGATTAGAACCGGGAGCGGTAGCGAACGGGTCTGTGCCGAGCCAACAGCACGGTTGTCGCTCTATCGGCTTTCTCATTTCTGTTACGTAAGACCCGGTCGCTACCGCTCCCGGTTCTAATTCGTGGTTTCGTTCTTAGTGATAGACGCTGCTCCATTTAGTTACAAATCCGAAGTCCGCAATCCGCATTCAGCAATCCGCAATCACCTAACCACTTCGTACGCTTTCACTTTCCACGAAAGCAATGCCAGACAGACAGCGCAAATCAAGAAAAGCACAAACCATGAAACAAATAGCGGCGGTTCCAGTATCGTCGCATGCTGCGCCGTCTCCCCGTCGAATCCAACCAGATAGTTGTACTCGCGATTGAACCTGCCGAATAGACCCGCGGTGACGTTGGTAACGTTTGCGCCAATACTGATGATGCTGCCGTAGCGAGTGCGAAACAGTTGATTAACTACTTCACCAAAAACTGAAGGAATAAAAAATAAACCGAGCAAAGCGGCACTTGCCACCACCCGCCATTTCACCAGCGCCGAAACCGCCTGCGACAAAAGCGCCAGTAATAAGATCCACACGATGCTGCTCATGAAAATAGCGCCCGCGATCCAAAGATTATCGACAATCCACCTGGCTCCCTGCAGGTACGACTGCAAAAGGAACAGGAGTAATTGCGGGACCCATGTCATGAGCGACAAAAGGATTATCAACACCGACATCTTTCCCAGCACATACTCGGTGCGCGAGAACGGGCGGCACAAGTAAAGAGGCAACGCATTGTTTCGCAGGTCCCGAGCTACCAACGGCGGACCCAGCAATAACGCTACAAAAAACGCGAATCCATTTTGCACATTCACAAAGGTATGAAAGAAAGAATTGTCGATAGGCAACAACTCGCGCACATTGACTTGCAGGATGGCCAGCGCACTAACGTTGTGGTGCAGGTAGATCAGTATCGCTTCAATCAAAAGAGGGATGAAGCAAAGCACGAAAAACCCGGTGAACAGCTTCGACCTAAACACGTCTTTCAGGGCATGCCGCGGCAACACCAGGAAACGGCTCCATTCCGGTGTCAGCCTGCCGAGGTACTGCTTGTAAGTCAGTTCATAGACTGCCATCGCCGTTCTCCATAGCCTTCAAGAAGATGTCTTCCAGCGAATCACGTTTGTAACTGAGACGCCGGATCTGCACGTCGTGTTCGGCTGCGACACGATAAAGGTCCCGCACCTCAATGTCTTTGTGGAGCACTATCTTGATTCGATGATCGCCGGTGATGGCGTATTCGCAACCGAGCTTCGCGACGGAATCCACAAATCCCGCGTGCTCACCGCGAGTTTCGAGCAACAGGAACCTGCGATTGGAGCGGCGCTCTTCTTCGAGGTTGCAATACTGCACCATACGGCCGTCTTTTAGGATGACGATCTCTTCACAGCACTCTTCGACGTCTCGTAACAGGTGAGACGACAAAACGATGTTGGCTTTGCCGCTGTCTCTGATCTCACGCACCAGCTTGATCATGCGTTGCCGCGCTGGAGGATCGAGTCCGTTAGTGGGCTCGTCGAGGAAAATCAACTTCGGTCCGTGCACGATAGCCTGCGCCAGCTTGGCCAGCTGCTTCATGCCCAGTGAATAAGTATCGAGACTGCGATAACGCGCTTCACCGAGTCCTACGTAAAAAAGAGCTTCGTGCGCGCGCTCGAGAGCGGCTTCCCCGGGCAGTCCTGATAACTCGGCCATCAATCGCACGAACTTTACTGCGCTCATCTTGGCGATAAACGAATCGCGCTCCGGCATGTAGCCAATTAATGCGCGTATCTCCTTAGCGTCAGTGATGATGTCGCGGCCCAGGATGTGGGCGGTACCGGCGGAGGGTTCATGGAAACCCAGCAAGGTGTGAATCAGTGTTGTTTTGCCGGCGCCGTTGGGGCCAAGCAAGCCAATTGAGCGGCCACGTAACTCGCCCCGCAAATTTTGCAGGATGGGCCGACCGCCAAAGGTTACGCTCAAGTCGTTTAGATCTATGACTGGAGCAAACTTGCTGGGATCAGGATGATTTGCCTGTTCGTGAATTTTTTCAGCTACTGCCATCGTGCAGACTTTATATCTCTGTTCTGATAATTCCAAACAAAACCGACGCCGAACGCTGCGCCCATCAGTATGAATGCACCGATGAATGCAAACGCTTCCGCAGCCACTAAAGTTCTGCCAATAGCAAACAATCCGATCAAAAACACCGGAATGTTGAGTAGCAGAGCGGATGTTAGGGGGAACACCGCTGCGGGCCGGCAACCGCCAAGGCGGCGGCGTAACCAGAACAGAGATGGAGCATACGCGAGTGAGAAAAGCAGTGCTGCAATGATGAGTGACGTGACGGTGGCGCCTTTAATGTCGGCGGCGCTGAGATTCACGCCTTCAACTACAGTGAAAGTTAGCAGAATGATTGCTAACGCAATCAACCAGGATCCTAATGAGATGGAGATCAGTTTCATGAGCACGAACCGAAAGAAGGAAATTTTCCATATATCATTTCATATTTCTGATTTTTCATTTGAACACCCGCGTTCGCGCTAATGACAAATGAAAAATGGAAAATGATATATGGAAAATGTTTATATCGCTCTACCTTCGAACTAAGACGTTTACCAGCAGGGTAGGACAGGCAGGAATGCCTGTCCTACACCTTCACGGATTGACGGTCTGGTTCTTAGCTGCGTTTGCCTGACTCGTAGCGTTATCGCGGAGATATTTCTTCGACTCGCCATAGTCCAGCGAATTCACCGCAACGCCATCATCACCGATGTAAACCGAATCACCGGGACGGAGCAGACCGTAGTCATCGCCGTTAACCTTTACCTTGTCACCATTGATCGTGACCTTCAGTGTCTCGCCGGCAGTACTTACACCTTCAAACTTGAAGTTGCCGGTGCCGTCTGAACTAAGAGACCTCTCATAGCCGTGCCGCGACACCGTCACTTTATGCGTACCCACCTGGTGGGTTTTGTGAATAGAGCAGCCGGCGACGAGTATCAAGAACGCCATACTTGCGAGACCGATCGTTTTACTCTTGATGGCGGTAGTCATAATTAGCTCCCTGTGCTTTGAATGCCAGTTAGAAAGAGAGGGGACAGGCACGAATGCCTGTCCCACCCCGGCTACTTCTTCATTCCCTGCTGTAACACGTGTTGAATCTCGAGTGCGTGCGGCATCCCGAGGATGGTCGCCGGACTCAATCCGAATGGACCACCTTCCGTGTTAGCAGCGAAGGTTATGCTGTCGCCGTTTGCATAGGCATAAGCCAGCGTGGGCGGCATGTCCGCAGCCATCGCCTTGATGGCCTGTTGCTGTTCCTGCGGCAAGTTGCTGGCAGTGCTCGCGATCTTATCTGCGAAGGGCTGCACCAACGGCGCCAGGTTGTGATAGAAGACGGCCGAGAAGTTGGCGTTTCCATCTGCAGGCAATCCAGCCAGGAACTTGCTCGATCTCAACAGCGAGTAGCCCGCGGCTTGCGAACGAACCGCACGTTCAACCATCGCGCGGCTCGGGCCCATCACCACATAGCCGTTGACATAAGTGAAGTTCACTTCCACGCCAAAGTCACTGGACTTCAACGTGTAGTATGGACGGCCTGAAATATCGGCCTTTTCCCAGACCAGTCCGGTCTTGCCGAATCTGGCGGCTTCCTTATTCACTTCGCCGACAATGCGTTCCAGCGTCCGTTGCAGATGCTCCGGATCGTCAACCTGGAATACCATCTTCCAGGACGGCGTCGGCAGGATCGGTCCATCAATCGCGAAGGCAAACTCACCACCAAGCGGGGTGGCAATGTCTTTGCGAATGTCGAGGCCACGCTCTGCCTGCTGCTTGTCGAGGGTTTTGCGCAGGTCAGGCGAAACCGTTTCAATCACGCCCAACAAGTCATCAACCAAACGCACCGGATCCTTGACCACGAATCCAGCCACCACGTTTGCATCCTGCGAGATGTATTCAAGCGATCCCATCGGCGCCGGCGCTGCCAACCACGAAGGAATACCGCGTTGACCCTCGCTGAAAGAAACGGTGGCCTGCGTGTGCGTTTTGCCGTTACTCGTCTTCTGATCGAGCACGAAGTATTTCAGGTTAAGAATGCCGAGCTGCTGAAGAGCGCTCTCACGTTTCGCGGCCTCGCCTTGGTCGCCTTTCATCAGTTCGGGCTTGGCCTTCGCGATTAGTTTTTCCAGGTTAGCAGCGACCACGAGTCCGGCGCCTTGCTGATACAACTGCGAGACGTGTGCGTGGAACGCTGCCGAGGTGAGACTGCTGCGACCGCCACCGTGAACCACACCCACCAGATCCTGAAGTTGATTAAGCTTTGGACTGGCAGCGAAGAGGTTGTTTTGAATCCAGATAAACAACTCTTCGTTTTTCTTGCCAGGCTCAACCGCGGTCGCCTTGGCTGTAAGCGGATCCGATACGAAACGCACTGGAGGTCGGCCCTGCTGGCTAAACTTCGCGATCTGCTGTTCGATAAACTGCTGGAACCCGTCTGAATTCTTTAACTCTGCCAGTACCAGCGGCGAAGCGGGCTCGCCCTTTTCGTCCATCGAAACTGAGACCGCTACCTCGTCTCCCAGATACTCGCCGAATTCCTTAATCGTGCCCATCACCTGATCCACATTTGGACCCTTGCCAGAACGTTCTTTGTCCCACCATTGCTTGAGCGCCGGATTCTGGTTGATGCGTTCCTCCATAATCCTATGCGACTCAACGATGGTAGACGTCAGGTTTGGCAGGGCCGCATAAACGACTGTGGTTTCAGGCATCAGATCCAGAAGATGCGTTGAATTACGCACGCCGGGATACGCGACGCCTTGCAGTTCTTTGTTCAGCGCAGTCAGCGCTGCCAACGTTTCAGCGTACTTACCAGCATTCCGACTCCATGACACTTCGTCTTTCACTGGAATCCTGGCGATTGAAGGACTGGTTGCGGCCTGCTCACCGGCACGAAGCACACGCTCGTTGCCGCCGTGATCGAGACGAACTTCGCCTTCGATTACAGACACTCGCGAACCCTTAGTGCCGCTATTTACGGAGAACGTAGTGCCGGTCACAGCAACTCGCGAATCACCGGTGTCTACGAATAACTGTTTTTTGCCCTGGTTCGCAGCCTCGATCACGATCGCGCCTCTATTCAAGTGGATCGTGGTGCCCTGTAAGTTGTTCGTGATGTAAAACTCCGAACGGTCCTTCATCTCGATGACGGAACCGTCACCCAGACGGACAAAGGCGCGGGCATCTTTAGCGGTGCGAATGCGTTCGCCCTTCTCCAGACGGGCGCCGGCGGTAAGCGCGGTGCTGCGCGTGTCGGCAATCTGAAATACCTGGCCTTCTGCCGCCTGCACGGTAGCCTCAAGGGCGCCACCCGGCGTCCAACGTTGAATCAGCGGCAATGCGACGAGGCCGAGGCCGATGACCAAAACCGCGGCAACACCCCAGCGCAATATCACCGGATTGATGTTGTATCGGCTACGCGCGGTCGCAGTTTTGATTGGTCGCACGGTCCGTGTGCGCGCATCCTTCATTGCCTTGCGGCAAGGAATGCACTCGTGCGTATGGTCAACCAACAGCAGCGAGCGTGCTTCGGAAAGATTCCCGCTCAAATAAGAAGGAATCAACGATTGAAAGTCTGCGCAGCCATCGATTCTCGCGGCGACATCTTTCTGCATCGTTGCAGGTTCAACAGCCAGGCGCGCCCAAACGCGCTCGGCTGCCTTATTCACAACTGTCTGATCGATCTGCTCGTTGCGGATCTCAGAAGTTGCTTTGTCGAGGATCGAGTCGAAATCATTATTACTGTTCATGATGTTTCTCCAGATAGTGCCCTATCTCTTTACGTAGTCTTGTTCTCGCCCGGTGCAACACAACGCCTACGACCATTGGAGATGTCGAAAGCATCTGCGCGATTTCCTGGTTGTCGTAACCTTCGTAGTAACGCAGGACGAACATCTCTCCTGCAGTCTTGCCCAGCCCGGCCACGGCAGTACGAATCAATTTCTGCAGTTCCCTATCAGCGTGAACCGCTTCGGGATCCTGCGTGTGACTTGGAAGCGCCGCCATTTCGATCTCATCGAGATCGGCTGGACGCGCGCGCCCGCGACTTCGCAGCAAGTCGAGTGAGGCGTTGATTGCGGCGCGGGAAAGATAGGCCGCGGGGTTTTCAGACAGGTCGAACGAATCTTCGTTTCTCACGAGCCGCAGAAAAACTGTCTGCAGCACATCCTCGGCATCCGCCGGACTGCCGGTAATTCGATGGGCAGTGCGGAACACCCGGTCGTGGTGCGTTCGAAAAAGTTGCTCGACCTCGCTGGGGGGTTCAGTTACCAATCTCAAGGTTTTTACTGCTGCCTGCACAGTGGCCTCCTAAAAAGCGTTTCCACTGTACAAAACGAGCGCCAGACGGATTTATTAACAGCTGGGTGCGTAGATGGGCAGTTTATCTGGAATTCTTGAGGAATTTAAGGAAAAACGGGGGGTCAATTTCATGGTTTCGTGCGGTTCGCTTTCTCCTGACGGCGGCAAAACGATCCACAACCACACTAAGCGAGTTTTTGGTTTTTGAATTCCCCTCAGTGTTATTCAACACTTCTTCATTCGTGAATCGCAGTACGCGTAAACCGTAGCCAACCATATAGGCAGAGCGCGCTTGATCGTGTTGCCAGTCCTCATTTGTCTCATGTATCGGCCCGTCACACTCAATCACTAGTTGCGCCTCATGACAGTAGAAGTCAACGATGTAGCCTCCAAACTGAGGTTGTCGCCTGAACTTAAAACCATACAATTGCCGATTGCAAAGCAATTTCCATAAGCACGACTCCGCTTCCGTTGCGTTCCTTCTAAGTTCACGCGACCGTGGCACCATTCCGGCGCGGTTAACTCCTCCCCCGGTAATGCCTGCGTTTCTTCACGCGAGAGAGGGTACATCGTCAGTATCCATACTGGCAGCTTGACGCCGAGTGTGGCTGGATCAGCAAATAGCAAAAGTCTTTTCAGAGTCCTTGGGGATCGCGGATCACTGAACGTTGACGCTTCCTCCAAAAACAAAACTAAAAAACGCCCTAGGCCCTCCCTAACCCTCCCAGAGGGAGGGAATAAACCGGGAGCGCCCTTTCAAGTGTCTTGAGACCAGGTCGCTACCGCTCCCTGTTCTAATTCGTACGCTCGCGAACCGTTATACCGAGCCGCCTCCTTGCCTCTGCTGCCTGTGGGCTGTCGGGATACCGGTGCACCAACTCGCGCCACCCCTCTCCGTCGTACCTAAAACGCTTCTGACTTTGATCAAATACAAAGTTGACGCCCTGACGGTTGTAACGATCGAGTCCACTGTAGTTCAGGAAATAACTAAACAAAGGCGCACCACCCGCCAGCATCTCGTTTTCGTCTAACCTCCGACGGGCGTCGTGTGAGAGCCTCGCAGCCACGTCTTCCGCAGTTAGCGAATAGATCATCAGGACCTCGGGGCGTAAACGCGACGCACGGAAGTAGTCAAGAAAGATCCGGGCCCGGACAATCGCGTCAAAATCCTCAGAGGCTTTAATTAACTTCAGCAATCTCGCATCGTCGCCAATTCGGCTATGAGTCACCACAGCGTCGCGCTGCATCCACCCGTTAATGCCCCGACTCACGTTGACCTTGTAGAACACAATTCCGTCGCGGCTGGTCTTCGCCGTGGTTATTGCCACCAAACCACCTCGGCTGACCCGTCTCACCAGTGCGCCTGCCAGCTCGGGTGTCGCTCTTAACGCTGACAGTCGTTCATCAACCACGATCGCGAGACGGCCGCCGGCGGGCATACGCTTCCTCGCATCAACGTTGAGAGCAGCGAGAAAAACAATTAACAGCAGCAGGAAAAGTTTTGACGCGAACGGAGTCTTCACGGCCTGGCCTCCTCGGTAACTGAGTGCACAAGGGTGAAATTGTTCCTGCGCTTCGGAATTTCAGCGGGCGGCGCGGCGACGGGTAATGTCTGCGACGGTAAGTTTAGCGCCTGGATGAGCGGCGCTTACGCGTTGAGTAAAAGATGCATGATGAAAATGGCAGATGGCGACTGCCAGCGCATCGGCAGCGTCATGCGGCTCGGGGACCTCAGTTAACGACAACAACGCCTTCACCATTTGCTGGACCTGAAACTTTTCCGCGTTGCCATGGCCCACGACGGTTTGCTTCACCAGCCGTGGCGAGTATTCAAAAATCTCGAGGGCCGCACGTTCAGCAGCCAGCATGGTTACCCCTCGCACCTGACCGAGCTTTAGTGTGACTTTGACGTTAGTGGCGAGGAAACCGTCTTCAATAGCACAGGCTTCGGGCTGATGGAGGTGAATGATCTCTTCGATTGCGTTTGAGATTCTGAGCAGTCGGGCAGGAAATTTTTGCGACGCAGGAGAACGAATGATTCCACAGCCCAACATACGGCAACCGGCGCCATCGCCTTCGACGACGCCCCAACCGGTCGTATCACTACCTGGGTCTATACCTAGGATACGCATACAAACATGAGGCAATGCGGCCGCGTTGCTGAAAACTTAACGTGGACGGCGGCAGTATACTACACAGCCTACTTCGTCCAATGACTTTTGTCGGAATGCTTGCTCTCAGGAACATGCAAGAGATTTTGTATCGACGGTGAGCCTGATTTAATCGCCGAAAAAAGATCTTTCATGGCGTTGCGGGCGCGGACCAGCCACTCCTCACTGCGCGGTGCCCAATCAAAGTTTTCATAGTGAAGCTTTCCCTTTTGTGGGGGCGCGGTGAAATCGTATTCCGGAGGGAGGCGAAATTTTTCGTAACCCAATAGCGACGACTCTATGCTCTGTTGCTGAGACTTAAGACATTCGAGCATCCTTCGCTTCAAGTCCGTGGCGTGTCGGTCAAGCACTAGCGTGGTAGTTTCGCCTTCTGGCCCGGGAAGAAACTCGGGGACCTTTGAAACGTCGTCGTTGCCGGGATGCAATGCCATCTCAAACAAAGTTGGTGGCTTGAAACCACTCTGCTTCATCAACTGCAGGGCTGCGTGAGTAGCCAAAGCAGTGGCGTCGTGATCCGGGTGTCCACCTTCGTAAGGATGAGTTAGAACAATTTCGGCTCGCGATTCCTGCAAGTGAAGCGCGATACGTTTTGTCAGATCAGACAGGCAGTCGCACGCCGACGTGTCCGGCGCTGCAAAATCGATAACACGGTCTTCCGAAACATTCGCCAGGGTTAGAGCTGCTACGCATTCTTGTTTGCGTGCTTTGGCATAGGAAGCCACATCTTCAAATCCGGCCGCCTTCGCTACCTCGAGATCACGAGCGCCGTCAGTGACATGGACGACACTAACGTTGACCAGCTTCGAGATCAGACAACCGGCCCCGACAATTTCGTCACCTGGATGGGCTGAGATCACCGTGTAATGAGTATTCGAATTCGATTCACCACTACCGAAGAGCCGGGCGTGTGCCGATAGCCTGGGTGCCGAGCGCGGATGTATTAAAGGCTGCGTGGTCATTTTTCCCTTGTTCTAACCCCCTTGGTCCGTTCCGCAACGGCACCATAACCCCACAACTCGCATGTAATTGGAACATGCGTATGGTCTGTGCCGATACGAATGGGTTCTGTGCCGGAGACCACAGTCCAACCCGTAACGAGAGGAGAAGCGTGGAGTATTGAACAAACTGCGGTATTTCGCGTTTGCCGCAAGTCCTATGAGCCTCCGCCACCACTAACTAACTCAACCGCTGTACCAAGGGAGGTCCAAAGTCCAATGTCTGTCTTAGCCAGAAGTCTTTGGCAAACGCGTCTTGAGTGTAGAGGGAGACGCTGAATGCCCGGACATTGGACATTGGACATTGGACATTGGATAGACTTACGAGACTTGCTTAAACGTACACTGCTTTGGTTTCTTATCGGGACGCCAGCGGAGGAATTTTGTCCCGTGGCGAAAGCGGCCACCGGTGAAGTGATCGTACTGAACTTCAACAACCAGTTTTGTTTTTAATGGCTTCCATTCAGCGCTACGTTCCGTGCTCCAACGACTCGGCCCCCCCGGCGCGTTCCCAGTAAACCCTGGCGGTCCGATGAGTGGCTCGAGTTTACTGGTCAGATCCTTCTTCTGAGCCTCATTGAAACTCGAAGTAAAGCCGCAGTGATGAAGCAATCCATCGTCGTCGTACAAACCCAGCAGCAAGGAACCAACAACGTTCCCTTTTGACGCGTATCTAAACCCACCGACGACGCAGTCAACGGTGCGCATCTTTTTTATCTTCTGCATCCCATCGCGTTCACCGGAGCGATAAGGAAGATCGAGTCGCTTGGCAATCACTCCGTCAAGCTTCAGTCCCGCTGTTGAGAGCCATTCTCGCGCGAGGTCGATGTCGCGCGTGGCTGGTGACAGCTGGATGTTCTTGTTCTTGTTGAGATACTTCTTCGCAAACGCTTCGAGCTTCCTGCGTCGCTCCGCCAACGTGAGCGTATGGATCCCTTTCCCGGTGTCGTCTACCAGCAGATCAAATACAACGAAATGTGCAGGTGTTTCTCGCGAGAGCTTCAATACGCGACTGGCAGCTGGATGTATGCGCTGCAGGAGATCGTCGAATGAAAGTCCGCTTGCAACCGGAATCACCAGCTCGCCATCAAGTACAAACTTCGCCGGCTTCAATTTCAACAAGAACTCAACTACTTCAGGAAAGTAGCGCTCAAGGGGCTGTCCCGATTTTGACTGCAGCTGAACTTTGTCGCCGTCGCGGAAGGCGAGACAGCGGAAGCCGTCCCACTTAGGTTCGTATTCCCAGTCTTTGCCTGCCGGCACTTCTTTAACCAGTAAAGCTTCCATCGGCGCGAAAGGAGGTTTGATTGGTAGTGTCATGTGTCAGAGGTCGGATGTCAGATGTCGGATTAGTGTAGCGGGAGCGGCTATAAATGCGGAAGGAAGACTCATGATGGCTTTGCGCAAAAAGGAATATTGAACCGCACAGAGCAACGAATTAGAGCCGGGAGCGATAGCACCGGGTGTGCCCGTGTAGCAGGACGAACCAAATCTGTTTTTCAGTCACGGAAAGATAACAATTACCCGGGCACTAGTCTTGCAGTAATCCAAACCGACAACCAATTAACGGAAAACGAGCACCTGCAAGGTGCGAAATAAGACACGGTGAAAGCCCCTTGTACCGTATAGCTACATCTCTTTTTTGAAGCAGGTTATTTATGAGCAAGCCTATCTCGGAAACAGAAATTCGCGAACCGGAAGATCACGAACATCGCGAAGCAACCGAATCCGTCTGGATGGCGACTGTCGAGCCGCTAAGAGAAACACCGCTGAACGAAAGGACCAGCGCGGATGTCTGCGTTGTGGGAGCCGGCATCGCCGGGATGACTACCGCATACCTGCTGGCACGCGAAGGGAAATCGGTGGTCGTCCTCGATGATGGTCCAATTGGTGGCGGTATGACCGGACGCACTACCGCTCACCTCGTCACTGCTCTGGATGATCGTTACTTCGAACTGGAAAGACTGCATGGCGAAGAAGGCGCGCGGCTGGCGGCGCAAAGTCACAGCGCCGCTATCGATCAGGTAGAAGCAATTTGCAAAGACGAAGGCATCAACTGCGAATTCGAGCGGCTCGACGGTTACCTCTTCGTCCCGCCGCGCGATCCCAAGAAGATCCTGGATGATGAACTCGAAGCCGCACACCGCGCTGGCCTTGTGGACATTGAAAAAGTGGACCGGGTGCCCTGGGATTCTTTCGATACTGGCCCTGCACTGCGATTTCCACGACAGGCGCAGTTTCATCCGTTGAAATACCTGGCAGGCCTGACTGAAGCGATCAAGAGAAAGGGCGGCCGGATCTACACCGACAGTCACGCGAAAGAGATTGAAGGCGGACGCAGCGCGCGTGTTGAGACTACCAACCATAGCTCAGTCGCTGCCGGCGCAATCGTGGTGGCAACTAACACTCCGGTAAATGACCTGGTTGCGATTCAAACGAAACAGGCACCGTACCAAACTTATGTCATCGGCGCTCGTGTTCCTCGTGGTTCAGTTACGCGCGCTCTTTACTGGGATACGCCGGATCCTTATCACTACGTTCGCGTCGAGACTATTGGGAAGGGTTCGAATGCCTACGACGTGTTGATTGTGGGCGGCGAAGATCACAAGACCGGACAAAAAGACGATGCCGGCCGCCGGTTCGGCGCATTGGAGCGCTGGACGCGACATCGTTTTCCGATGGTCGAAGGCATTGAGTATCGCTGGTCGGGTGAAGTGATGGAACCGGTTGACGGCCTGGCATTCATCGGCCGCAATCCAATGGACAGCGATAACGTGTTTGTCGCAACCGGCGACTCCGGAAACGGCATGACGCATGGAACGATTGCCGGAATGCTGTTGACCGACATGATCCTTGGACGTAAGAACGCCTGGGAAGAGATTTATGACCCGTCACGCATTTCGTTGCGTTCGCTTGGTGAGTTTGCCAAGGAGAACTTGAATGTCGCGGTTCAATATACAGATTTGGTACTCGCCGGCGACGTGGACTCCGTCGACGAGATTAAACCGGACAGTGGCGCCATCATGTCGCGCGGCCTGCAGAAGGTTGCTGTCTATCGCGATCCGGAGGGTGCGGTTCATGAGTTCTCAGCGGTGTGCCGTCACCTCGGGTGCATCGTGAACTGGAATTCATTAGAGAAGAGTTGGGATTGCCCGTGTCACGGCTCACGCTATGACGCGTTAGGCCACGTGACGCAGGGACCGGCGAACAGTGATCTTGAAAAAGTGAAGAGTGAAGAGTGAAGAGCAAGAAGTAATAATAAGTGATGAGTGCTGAGTAATAAGTGCTGAGTGAGAATCGCTGCCTCTTATTACTCATTACTCAGCACTCTTTACTTTGCTCTTCACTTATTACTTATTACCAAGGAGGCAATGAATGTCAGATAAAGACCGGAAGAAAAAAGATGGTGGCAGGAAAGACAAGAAGAACGAGCGGATGCGTGAGGCTGTTAGCACGCGCCAGGATTTTGAACCAACAGAAAGACAGCGTCAGAAACACGAAGCGAAACTGACGAACACCGAACCCGAAGGCGCAGCGCGCATGCGCAAGCGCAACGATTAAATACGTTCAACGTTCGTGTGTTTAGTGTAATTCGTGGATCGTCTTACTTAGTGGAGTCAAAAGCGATCCACGAAATACACGAAGCACACAAAACTGTTTAGCCCGCCGCGGCCATGTCGGCTTCGCTCATGTCGAAGTTGGCGGAAACTTTCTGCACATCGTCGTGGTCTTCAAGCGCTTCCATCAGCTTCACCATCTGCTTGGCTTCAGCGCCCTCGAGTTTCTTGTACTCTTTTGCCACCATCTCAACTTCGGCTACCTGCGGTTCAACGCCCGCACTCTTCACCGCTTCGAGCACTGCGTCGAAATCTGTCGGTGAGGTGATGATTTCAAAATTGTCTTCATCGTCGCGCAAGTCTTCGGCGCCTGCGTCTGTTACGACTTCAAACAACTCGTCCTCAGATTTCGCGCTCTTGGGAACGACGATGTATCCCTTCTTCTCAAACATCCAGTTCACGGCGCCGGCTGCTGCCAGGTTGCCGCCATTTTTTGAGAAGATGTGACGTATCTCTGCTACCGTGCGATTGCGGTTGTCCGTCATCGACTCAACCAGCAGCGCGACTCCGCCCGGTCCATATCCTTCGTAAGTGATTTCCTCGTAGGTTACGCCTTCTTCTTCGCCGGTTCCGCGCCGGATAGCACGCTCGATGGTGTCGTTGGGCATGTTGCCGGCTTTGGCATCGAGAATCGCTTTGCGCAGGCGGGCATTGCCGTCGGGGTCGCCGCCGCCCGTGCGAGCCGCGACCGTGATCTCTTTAATAAACTTCGTAAACAACTTGCCGCGCTTGGCATCGAGCGCGCCCTTTTTGTGCTTAATACTATGCCACTTGGAATGTCCGGACATTTAAGTTTGGTCCTTCTGGAATTGAACTAGCGGAAGTTTTTGAAGGCAAAATATATCACAGGAACAGCGTCAACTCCGCCGTAGGGCGTGGCCTCGACGAAGGTTTATTAGGCCTGAAGGGCAGACAATAGCCGCGCCCTTAGGTTGGCAATGCTAGCGGCAGAGAGATTCTAACGTGGTTGCAACGCCGCCCGTGATACTAACGGTCTTTCGCTTCAAGGAGTGACCCGAGACTATGCCAACGGCAGTTCGAGGGACTTCGAAGGCTTTTGCGAGTAGGCGTCCCAGCTCCTCATTGGCCGCACCTTCCACTGGAGCGGCTGCGATCCTCACGCGCAACGCGCCATCGTGCTCACCCACGATCTCGCTGCGTGACGATCGCGGAGACACGAGGACCTTAAAGCTCAGCGTCCCGTTCTGATTGCTATATGGAATCATTCAAACCCGGGAATCGCGCAGAGGGAATGACTGTGATGAGCCCACATCCCGCTTCGTGGTATTTCGTGTGATTCGTGTATTTTGTGGATCCCTCTTATCCAGTCTAAAAAACGATCCACGAATCACACGAAGACGCTCAATCAGAAAAAGCGAAGCGGCATGCCCTGCAGCAAGGTACCTGCGATGGCGACCTGCAGGATCCACAGAATGATGAAAGCAACGAGTGGCGAGATATCGAACATGCCCACCGTCGGAACGATGCGCCTCAATGGGCCCAGCAGTGGCTCCGTGACGTTCATGAGAAACCGCATCAGGCGGTTTCTGTAATCCAACGCGGTGTAAGAAAGAATAATCCTAACGAAAACCAACATGATGTAAATGCTGACTAGCCCGTAGATCAGGTAGCCCAGCAAAGCCACCACGCGGCCGCTGGTCAGTCCGAAGATCAATCCGGCGATTGTGTTTGCCAATCCGTGTAAGAGAGTTAAAGCGAACCATCCGAGCAGTATGGTCAATAGGATCATAACCAGGGGCGCATACTTGGGATCGACGCCATATCTCATCAACGCCCGTCGCACAGGTGCGATGAAAGGATCCGTCAGCCGGCGAATGGTCAACGAACTCCAGCTGAACGGGTTGAGATCAAGTTGGTTAGCAACCAAACGTAAGACCATCAGAACTATCATCGTGACGATAGCGGTGATGAGGAGCCAACTGGTAAACCAATAAACCCGTTCAATAATGTTCATGGCTTGCTGCGTTCTCCGAAAATTGAGGTGCCTACACGCACCATCGTCGCGCCTTCTTCGATAGCTACCTCAAAGTCGTGGCTCATGCCCATCGATAGTTCCCCCGGGCCGTGAAAGTGTCCCTGGGTCTTGAGCTCATCACGCAAATCCCGCAGCGCCTTGAAGAAAGGACGTGTACATTCCGGGTCTTCAAAAAAAGGAGGCAGCGTCATCAATCCCACCAACGTCACCCGATCACAACCAGTAAACGCGTCCAGTAAGGTGGGTAACGATGCTGAATCAACTCCTGACTTGGTTTGTTCGCCCGCGAGATCGACTTGAACCAGAACGGGAAGTTCAGGTCGCTCTGTCTCCACACAAAGACGTTCCAGCTTTTCTACCAGCGCCCCGGAGTCGACGGAATGGATTACGTCAAACAGCTCAACCGCGCGTCGAGCCTTGTTGGTTTGCAGATGACCGACAAGATGCCAACGTGCAACGTCCCGGCCAATCTCATTTATTTTTGAGTCAGCTTCCTGCACCCGGTTTTCACCGAGATCGGAGACACCCGCAGCGAGCGCTTCACGGATGGCCTCGACACTGTGCGTCTTGCTGATTGCGATCAGGGCTATCTCACTGGGTGAACGCCCGGCTCTTTCAGCGGCTGTTCTAATCCGTGCGCGAACGTTCTCGAATCGTTCGCCTATGGTCTGCAATGCGGATGGTTTTGCTTCCATTGTGGGCGGCAATTGAATCGCAATAAAACACTAAGATTGGTGTGGTTGCTAATATTTTCGACTTACATTATCAGATTGATCCTGGGCTTGCATTGTAATACGCTGCCTGCGTCGCCACGTCTCTCCTCCCGAATTTTGCAGATTCAGGTGGCACGTCTGTTGTTCAATAATTAACTCTCCTCAAACAATTAACGTCCCAAAGAAGGAGGAGGAGTTTGTATGACTGCCCTGGGTAAAAGAAATTTAGTTGGCGTCCTAACGATAGCTCTTTTGTTTTTAGTCGCGGTGCCCGCCACTTCGTTTGGCAAGGACCGCGGAAGGCGCGGACGCGGTCGTGATTGGAACGATAGAAAATGTAGCAAATTTGTGAACTGCCATGACGCTCGCGACGGTCGCGTCGACGGTCGCGGTCCCAGACGTGACCTGACGCGTTGGGATGGGCGATACAACGACGGTCGGCAGTGGGACCGCTGGAGAGACCGTCGCACACAAGACGGCCGTTGGTGGGACAACCGCACCGGCGATAGCCGTTGGTGGAATAATCGTACGCGCGACTATCGATATCGAGACGTCAACTGGAGAAATCGGTGGAGTGAGGATCGATGGCGCAATGATCGTATCCGTAAAAATACGGAGTGGCGAGAGCGTTACGCGCGTCGATTTCAGAATCGGGATCGTTGGCGATAGTTATCCCATTTACGGGACACATCTTGGACCACTTTATAGAGGGTGTTAAGCAACTAATGGTTTCTTGACACCCTCTAAACCCATTCGCATAATGAATTCATTCGCGGATGTGGCGGAACTGGCAGACGCGCAGGTCTCAGAAGCCTGTGATGGTGACATCGTGGAGGTTCAAGTCCTCTCATCCGCACCAGGAATGATAACAACTATGCGAGTCCCCTCCCACGGGGGCTCGTTTTGTTTCTATTGTTAAATTTTCTTCCAACGATGAAATTTTGGAACAACGGAACGCGCGGTGCGTATTGGATGATGTCTCCTAGTGAACATTTCCCCAGGTGTTCCTGCATCCATCCAAATCTGAAGCTGCGTTGTGGGGGTAAATATGAGTGCTGAACGAGCTGAAGCGATTGACGTCCAACTTTCTCAGGAATCTGCAAATGCCGGTTCGTCTCTTCCGTTCAGAATAGCAAAGCAGCCGGAGCGGCATCGCATCCAGCGGCTTATTGATCTGACGCATAGCCTGCTCCGGGAAGCTGAGATGCTGGTAGGGGAAAAGGTATTCGTCGACGAGTCCCGGCGTTTACAGGAGCTGAATATCTCTGAGGGTATTGATTTCTTTGGTGAGCTGCAGCAATTTGAGATTAGCCTGATTAAACTGGCGCTTGCTCAGACCAGCGGCCATCAGGCGCGGGCTGCAAAGCTGCTCAACATCAAGCCAACCACGCTGAACACGAAGATCAAGCAATACAAGATCGAATACTAACAGCGCGGTTCAATTCACAGCCTGGGAAGCGTCGTCGGCCATCGCCTCACGGCCGTCGGACACGATAAGTTGCTGTTCGTCAAACAAGTTTGAGTTGACGAGCGTCTGCACCCAGTACGTTCCGGCCGCCGGGAACGTGACATTCACAAAAAAGCTAATATTGTCCGCGAAACCTCCGGGCGCGATCTCAAAACTGGTTGGCTGGGAAACGACCACGGGGTGTTGTCGATCAGGTGTGAGTATTCTGACCTCGGAAAGGTGAGTGCCCTCACCGCGCCAGTGATTAACCACCGCAAACTTTATTAGGGACACAGGTACCTGCTGCACCATGATGTTTTGGAAAACTCCCATGAAGGAGAGTTTGTTGCCCGCCTCCAGGCGAACGTCGTCGCAAAACAGCGTGTAGAGCAGTTCGAGTTGTAAGTCTTTATCTTCAGGCGTCATCTTGATCTCCCCATGGCCCAGCCGGGCAAAGCCGGCGCCTTCGTGTTAACACGAAGGTTGAATTCAATTGCTAATCCAACATCGTTTTAAAAGTTGCTTCGTCGACTACTGTAACACCCAGAGACGTAGCTTTATCAAGTTTGGAACCCGCTTCGCTTCCAGCGACAACGTAGTCAGTTTTCTTGCTAACTGACGAAGTGACTCTTCCCCCACGCGCTTCAATGGCCGCGCGTGCTTCGTCCCGGCTAAAACTTTCCAACGTACCCGTCAGTACAAACTGCTTACCGGCAAACTTATCGCTCCCCGCCTCGGCCCTCTTCTCAACCTTGGTGCGAACGCCCGCTGCTTCAAGACGCCTGCACAGGTCCTGGTTCCCTTCGTCGTCAAACCAATCGCGAACACTCTGGGCGACCGTCAAACCTATCTCGGGAACATCGTCCAACTCTTCCACCGAAGCCTTACTCAACGCATCCAGTGAACCAAAGTGACGTGCCAAGGTAGTTGCGGTGCGGTCGCCGACGTGACGAATGCCAAGTGCGTAAACCAGATTCGAGAGATCTCGTTGTTTGCTGGCTTCGATCTGGGACAACAAATTAGTCGCCGACTTCTTGCCCATTCGTTCAAGGCTGGTTATGTCTTCAAGGGTAAGGTTGTATAAATCGCCGGCATCGCGGAGCCGGCCACTCGCTACAAACTGATCGGCGAGGGATCCGCCAAGGCCCTCGATTCGCATTGCGCGACGCGAAACAAAATGCAGCAGCCGCCCCATGAGCTGCGCGGGACAGTCGGCCGCTACACAGCGCGACACTACTTCCCCTTCAGGTCGTGAGACTTCGCCGCCACAGACCGGACACTTCTTCGGCATGCGAAACGGCTTTTCGCTGCCGGTCCGTTTCGACTCAATAACCTTCAGAACTTTCGGGATGACGTCGCCGCCTTTTTCAATCAACACCCAATCGCCGATGCGTATTCCCAGTCGCTTTAATTCGTCGGGGTTGTGCAACGTCGCGCGCGATACCGTCGTGCCCGCCAACACCACTGGTTCCAGGTTTGCGACCGGCGTTAGTGCGCCGGTTCGTCCCACTTGTACGCTGATCGAAAGGACTTGAGTGGTAGCTTGTCGTGCGGCGTACTTGTAAGCCACCGCCCAACGGGGCGCCTTGTTAGTAGCGCCAAACTCATCTTGCAGGGCAGTTGAATTAACTTTGACTACCAAGCCATCGATCTCGTAATCGAGTTCGTCACGTTGCGCTTCCATTTGCGTGGCAAAATCGATCACTTCCTCGATGGACTGACAAAGAGCGCGATGCGGATTAACTCGCAGGCCCGCCTGCTCCATCCAGTTGAGAGATTCCCAATGACTCGCGAAAGGCTTTCGTTCGCCCGCCAGCAAGTCATACGCAAACATGTCTAGTTTTCGCGAAGCTACGATCCTCGAATCGAGTTGCCGGATGGCCCCGGCCGCTGCGTTGCGAGGATTAGCGAACAATGATTCACCTTGTTCTTCGCGCTCAGCATTGGTGCGTTCAAACACTGCCCGTGGAATGAAAACTTCACCACGCACTTCCAGTTCATTCGACACTGGTTTGGCAGCTTTGAGCTTCAAGGGGACACTTCTGATCGTACGTACGTTTTGAGTCACGTCTTCCCCAATCCGGCCATCGCCTCTTGTGACACCACGCACGAGGAACCCGTTCTCGTAATGGACCGATATTGAAAGGCCATCAATCTTCAGTTCAGCTACGTAATCCGGCGCCCGGCCATCGGCGAGTTTTTGGCAACGCTGATCGAAGGCTCGCAGTTCGTCGATGTTGTAGCTGTTGTCGAGGGACAGCATTGGCCGGCGATGGACTACTTCCGCAAAACCTTCTGCAGGTCGACCGCCAACTCGTTGGGTGGGGCTATCGGGTGTGAGGTATTCGGGATTCTCCAGCTCTAACTTCTGCAGCCGTTCGATCAGTTGATCGTATTCGCGGTCAGAAATCTCCGGGCTATCCTGAACGTAGTAGAGTTCTTCGTGGCGGCGAATCTCTTCTCGCAGTTTCTCGATTTCTCGCGCCGCCGTTGCCGCTTTTGCCAAACTCGATTCCTCCAGCATCAAGCTCGCGATACGGTTTTGCCTTCGCGAATTCCACTGTTTTTCGACACTCCGGAGGGCTTGGTTTTGCCACTTCCCAGACGATGGATGACTCGCCCGATGTACTTGATACTCTGTAGAAAATCGTCGATCCGGATATTTTCGTCCGGCCCATGCGGATTAGATCCCGAGTAACTAATGCCGAATGAGGCCACGGGCGTGGGCGGAGTCGATATTCCGCAAACCGCCCCTACTGGTCCACTGGAAGGATCCATCGGGTAGACCAGCGGGGTCATTCCATAAACCTCATTAGCAGCCTCGATTGCCGCCTTGGCGACCGTGGAGGCGACCGACGACTTTGCTAAGGGCGCACTGCCAAGCTCAAGAATCTCGATGTCCTTAAAACCTCGTACGTCCAGATGTTCACGTAGCAGTTCCAGCACCAGTGCCGGCGTCAAATCAGGAACTAGTCGGAAGTCCAGACGGGCGATAGCGACGCTGGGCAACACGGTCTTCACTCCAGCTTCCGTGTGTCCGGTTTGAATCCCGCAGATTGTGCAGGTTGGTCCAAAGATGTGTTCTTTGACGAGGCTTAACCCCTTCATCGAGCGCACCCAGCCACCTATTCGAAACTCTCGTTTCAATCCCGCTTCGTCGATCTCAATGCTCTTCAACGCTTCGCTGTCCTCTTCACTGATTGGAGCTATCCTTGATGAGAAGCCATCGATAGTAATAACTCCCTTTGGCGAAGTGACAGTGGCCAAAGCCTGAACTAATCGCCACGCGGGATTGGGAACGATGCCGCCCCACTTCGAATGCAGATCCGAGCGTGCTCCATGTGCACGCAACTCTACAAACTGAATTCCCTTAAAACCAAGACTGATGACGGGCCGCTCCTTCGTGTCTTTGTAACCTTCATCCCATAAACAACCCTCAGCGGTCATCAGTTCCGGGTGTTCGGCCGCAAACCGGTAGAGACTGGGACTGCCCAGACCGTCTTCACCTTCAACGATGAAGCGCAGTGTCACTGGAAGTTTGCCGAACGTTTTTTGGTAGGCTTCGATCGCGGCCAGCCGCGCCAGCAAATCGCCTTTACTATTTGACGCCCCCCGCGCATATAGCTTTCCGTCGGTGATGGTTGCCGAAAAAGGCCCCACGGACCACTCGCTTAAATGTCCGACTGGCTGCACATCGTAGTGGCCGTAGACAACGTAGCTTTGTGGGCCATCGCCACACTCGCCATAAACGATTGGATACCCGTTGCCGACGCGGAATGATTTTGTTCCGACCCCTACGCGTTGCATCATCTGCTCGACGGTTTCAGCCATTGCTCGCATGCCGGTGCCACGCGCCGCCACCGATGGCATGCGACACACTGACTGAAGGCGTTCGACAAAGGTGCGTGCGTGTCGATCGACGTAACGATCAAAGCGCGTAAACGGCATCGCCTCTGCTGTGGGGGCGGTCATCGCCCTTCCCTTTCGTTTATTCCCTTACCCGGTCGGACCCGTAGAAAAGATACTGCGGTTCGCCTGTCCCACCATCCCCTCGCTCAAACCCGGCACAGACCAGTCCCTTATCGAAGTTCTGCTGAAACTCTTCACGAGTGCGCAGCAACTCCTGCTTAGCGCGATGGGGATCCTGTTTCAAGAGCTGCGTCCATTCCGACGGAATCTTGACGCGAGCTTCGGGCGTCGCGTTAATCGGGACACTTTCACCTCTTCCCAACCTCTCCACGCGAGTCGATCGAATGTGCCAGCCGGCAAACAAACGATCGCTGTCTATTCCCGGAACCGACTGGTTGTTCAGTATTGGGCTTGGATAATCTGTGCCGTAGAAGTTCACTCCATAACTGCTGACGAATACGCCGAGCCGGTTCAGGTTGAAGTGTGCATTGCGCGCCTGCATCGGATCCCACGTCCACTTGATAAAGTCTCGGCCTTCCTCGAGGGCACGCGCACGCTGGCTCCACTTCAATCGCGCTCCTACTCCTTTGTTCTGATACGCGCGATCCACTGCCATCATGTGCGAATACCCGAACACTTCATTTCCGTTTCTAACTCCCGTGAGATGGTGAACGAAACCAACCAAACGGTCCTCGGCAAAAGCACCGAGCGTCCAACCACCCGCTTGCCGCGACACAATTAAATGACGGCGCGGTGAAATCTCCAGGTCCGGCAAACCAAAAACATCGCGCTGGAGCAATACGCACTGATCCAATTCCTCAATGGAGGTGCACTCTCTAATTGTGACTTCAGCCATCTTTTAGTTAACGCCGTTTTCGTGTTATTTCGTGTATTCCGTGGATAGATTTAGGGCGTACCAAAAGGCGATCCACGAATGACACGAATTAACACGAAACCTGGGAAATCCTTAATAAGAATCCAATTCGCGGTGGGACTAAGCGCGTTCGGACCGTTTTACGACCTGGATTGACCCGCGGGGATCTGCAGCACGGTGCGCAATCCGCCGGTCGGTCTGTTCTCTAAACTAACGGTTCCTTTCATTAGCTCGAGCAGGCGCCGCCCGATGATGATCCCCATCTCGTTTAAGTCTGTTCTTCCCGCGTGTGTGGATTCATCGGGCTCAAACACTCGCGCGAAGTCGGTTACTGGCGCGCCATCGTCATCTATCCGAATTTGCAGACAGTCGCTCTTATTAAACTGGGCATACGCGACCACTGCCTGTCCTTCCTTACTCCGGCTAACGGCCCACGCCAGAAACGTGTAAAGCACCTGGCGCAACCGCCCCTGATCCGAAACGATAGTTGTTATCTCGGGATCGAGATCGCATTCGACCTTCACCTCTAATTTGTGTGCGACTCGATCAACGGCGGAGCACGCTTCGCGCAACGTATCTCGTAGTGAAAACTCGTGAAAAAAAAGTTCGCCCGGGCCTACCTCGAGCCGGGACAGATCAACCAGCTGGTTCAGGCTGGTTAACAGTTGCAGTCCGGAATTACGTATCTTTTGACAAAAACCGCGCTGAGCGTCAGTTAATTTTTCCTGATCCAGCAGAATTTCTGTAAACCCTAGTATTGACGTCAGCGGGGTACGAAGCTCGTGCGACATGCGAGCGAGAAAAAGCGAACGATAGCGTGAAACATGTTCCAGCTCGCGGTTGGCTGCTTCCAGCTCCACTTTGCGCTGCTTCAACTGCTCAATCAGATGCGCAATGCGCTCGTTTTCGTCCGATTCACGGGCAGCGTTGTCGGTCTCGATCACGGTTTGGCGAACTGTTTTCTCAACCATGAGAATCGATGGATCGTTACATAAGAAGCTCAACCGCTTCACTCGTTAATGCATTATTTGTTGGGTAGTTCAATATAAGGCTGCGTCAATTGAGTGTCAAAGCCTTGCTTCTTTTTTAACTAAATCGTGCGTTATCATGCACTCGAAGACGTTGCTGCCTGCCCTAGAGTCACGATCGCATGAAGGGAAAACTTAGCGACCATCCATTAGCCGAACTCATTCGGGAGATCTCCACCAAGCGTCTATCCGGCACTCTGCGGCTCGAAAATGCTCAGGCCCGCGCGGCCATCTACTTCGAGCGCGGTACTGTAGTGTTCGCTGCCGCAAACATTCGCAACCTCCGTCTGCGTGAGTACCTTTTCAAAAACAATCTGGTTTCCAAAAAAGAACTCACTTCTCTGGGTGCGAACGGCTCCGACATCGCGCTGGCGAAAGCTCTGAGTGCGAAGGGCGCGCTCACGCAAACTCAGGCCGAGGGATTGCTTGCCAATCTGGTCGCTGATGTTCTTCGGGTCGCTTTGTTATGGACGGAGGGAAACTGGGAGTTTGACCAGCGTGCCCATCTCGGTGAGGAAGTGCGCCTCAATATTGACGTTCGGAAACTGGTGCGGGAAGCCGCGCACAGATTGCCACCGGAGTTCGTAGGAATGCGCTTTAAGAATCTAAGTGAAACGCTGTCGCGAGCCCCTCACACTTCCGATGATCAGTCGTTTCTTCCTGCCGAAAGCTTTCTGTTGTCGCGTTTGGATGCTCCGACGCCGCTCGAACAATTGGTTGCTATTAGCGGCCTGGGTGAACTCGATGCACTGCGCACAATTTACGGATTGGCACTGGGTGATGTAATCAAAGGGCACTCCTGGCAACCGGCATTTCGCGAAGTAGCCAAAGATGCTGAAGAGATGGAAACGCCGGCACCAGTGGCCACAGAGCAGGTCACGCGGGTGCCCTGGACGCTTGAGAAAGACGACACCGCCTTGCATCAGTTTTTGGAACGGATTGAATCTGCGGAGGGGCATTACGAAGTTCTGGATCTAACGCCAAACGCCGGCACCGAGCAGATCAAAGACGTCTATTACACGTTGGCTCGAAGCTATCACCCCGACCGATTTCATTTGAAGTCGGGGACTTCGCTTCACTCGAGGTTGAGTGCAGCATTCGCGAGAGTCACCCAGGCGTATGAGACGCTAAGTGATCAGGCCAGCCGGTCAACGTATGACGCCGGTCTCGAACGTCGACGGCAATTCGACGGTGTGGCCGCAAAACCGAAAGTGCCCGCGGAAGAAGATTATTCAGACGCCGACAGCGGGCTGCCCCACATTGAATCAACGGATCCGGAACAAGAGTTTCGCGAAGGTATGGGTGCGCTTCAACAAAACCGCGTCAAGGCTGCCCTTCCCCATCTGGCGGCTGCGGCTCGTATGAATCCGGCAGATGCACGGTACCGCGCGTACTATGGTCGGGCATTGGCCGGCAGTAACTCCACGCGGCGGTTGGCGGAGAATGAAATCATGGCCGCGGTAAAGTTAGACTCTTCGAACGCACTCTATAGAACCATGCTTGCTGAGTTATATTTTGAGCTGAAGTTTTTCAAGCGCGCGCAAGCGGAGGTGGATCGAGCTCTACAGCTCGACCCAAACAATGCCGGCGCCAATCAATTGCGGCGGAAGATGGAACGAACGCGGTACGGCAACCAGTAATTTTATGTCTGCACTTTCAATCGACCACGAAAGAGACCGCCTGGCGCGCGAAGCGTACGTGCAACTATCGGCTGCTGCCGACAAGTTTGAGCGTTATGCGCACCCGCATGCGGAACGCATCGCCACCATAGCCGATCGTATCGCCGAGACCTTGCACATGGCGCCACAAGATCGCCGCTCGTTGCGTAATGCTGCGCGTATGCATGACCTGGGCGAAGTCGCGATGGAACGTGATTACATTAAGAACCCTGATCGACTGACTGCGGAAGAGCGGATGGACCTGGCGCGGCACCCGGTTATCGGCGAACAGGAAGCCGCCCGCGCGAGTGCTGATCGCGCCGTTCAACTCCTGGTCCGATGGCACCACGAATGGTGGAACGGCTCCGGCTATCCTGACGCGCTTAGGCAAACGGAGATTCCGTTAGGCGCCCGCATCCTGCGTGTCGCCGATTCCTATGCGGCGATGACCGATGACAGGCCATACAGAAACGCGTTGACGGAGGTTGAGGCCCGCGAACAGATGATTGAAGGCGTCGCAGTTGAGTTCGACCCGGATGTGGTGACGGTATTGCTCTCTCTTCAGGGTCTCGATGAACTGCGTTCTTACGCCAATCGTGACGCGGCGCCGCCCTCTGAAACAACTCCCACCGAGACAAAACTGTTCTCTTCTTACACTGGTTAGATCGGCTTGGTGTTTACATTGGCTCTATTAACTTTTCCTAACGGCTGGCTGAATTTCGAACTAAGCGTCTTACGACGTTTGAAGTTTTCCTCCATTGCTCTCCCCTTCACCGGTGAGCCAGACCTGGGTGTGCAGCTGAAGCGTTGGCAGATCCGCGTTGTTACTAACGATTCGATGAACTGGGCCCACACGAAGGCGACCGCCCTCGTCGAAAACGATTCAGAAAACTTGACGTCAGAAGATATTGATTTGGTGACGGACGATGCCTATGTGCCGCGTGACCGCCTGGACAATCCAGCGCTGTCCAAATGGTTTAATGAAACCGATGCCTGGTGGTTCGACAACGTGCGGTTCAACGCCGAGCGGTTCGAATCTCCCTACAAGCGAGCGACGGCACTCACCGTCGGCATGATGGTCGGCGACTATGTACTCTCATTCGGCGAAGAGAGCCGGCACCTTCGCGAACCGCTATCATTGTCCCGTGTGTTTCGCCGTTTTGCTGAAAACTTACCGCAGCCGGTGCCCGCCGGCTTACGTAGCAAGGCAACCAGACAGGACGCGCGCACCTTCGTTGCCGAACGCCGTCACACCGATCTGATGTTTTTACGGTTGCCGGCGCCGGGACAGACGTTATTACAGAACACTCCTTTTGCCTGGCGAGAAGAATGGATGTTGGGTGGCGATGATTTCTGGGAGGAATTGGAACGAACGCGATCGGGCAAACTCGGTTCGCGCGTCCAAAGTAAGAAGCAATACCTTGGCTTCGTGGAAGATTTACTTCACACTGCGGCCCACATTCCTGCCTGGGCCATCGCACACACCGAGAACGGCTTCATTTCCGGCGAAGAACTGACAGACATCGTCAGCGGCATCCGCAAGATCGACGCCGTGTTCACCAAAGACTTTTCGGATTTATTGGGAGTGCGCGCTTCGATTATCAGCGCAGCAGGCTAAGACTCATCAACAAAGCGATACCCGACGCCTCGCACCGTCAGCAACCGCCTCGGTTTACTGGGATCCTCCTCAATGTACTTCCGCAGACGGACGATGAAGTTGTCTATGGCACGCGTGTCCGTCTCCTCGTTCAATCCCCACACATCTTCGAGAATCGACTTTCGTGAAACCACCTTTCCCTTGTGCGTGATGAGGTAACGCAAGAGTTCCATCTCCATTAGCGTCAAGCGAATTGTCTGGCCGCCGGTGCGCAATTCAAGGTTTTCAAAATCGATTACGCGACCGTCAAAACTGTACTCGTCAATCCGGGGGATTACTTTTACAGGTTGACTCTCAGCTTCACTAGTCGTGTCCCGGTGAAACCATTCGCGCCGGCGGAGCAACGCCTTGATCCGCGCCAACAAAACTGTCAGGTCAAACGGCTTTGCCAGGTAATCGTCGGCGCCCGCCTCAAAACCCTGTAGCACATCTTCCGGACGCCCGCGCGCAGTCAACATTAGTATTGGAATAAACCGTTGTGCGGCGCGCAGCTCCGCAGCGACCGCAAAACCGCTCTTGCCGGGTAGCATCACGTCCAGTACCAGCGCGTCGAAACGTTTGTCCTGGTCCACCAACAATGAAAGCGCGGTTTCGCCGTCGCCGACAGTGCTCACCGTGTAACCTTCGGCCTCGAGATTGAAACGAAGGCCGTCGGCCAGATGTTGCTCGTCTTCGACTACCAGTACTGCGCTCATCGTGTGATGTCTCTATTCAAGCTCGCGGAAGTTGGATCGTGAAAGTACTTCCCTGTCCGGGGCCGGCGCTCTCCGCGAAAACCTTTCCACCGTGCTTCTCGATTACTGAACGCACGATGAAAAGACCGAGGCCAGTCCCTTTGAATCGCGCCATTACTCGACCGGGTACGCGGTAAAACCGTTTGAAGATTCGTTTCAACTGAGTCGGGGGAATGCCTATTCCCTGATCGGCAATACTCACGGCAATGTTCTTTTGATCCAGTGCCGCCAGCTCGACAGACAACTGCACGTTCTTATCAGAATACTTGACGGCGTTGTCGAGTAAGTTTGAAACCGCGCCACGCAATTCATCAGCATCGCCGGCTACTTCAGCAGATTGTCCGTTCAAGGACTTCCTGTACGTCAATGATTCCGGAGTCAGGTTGTAACGCGTCCGTGCTACGTTCAGACAGTCTTCCACGATCTCGGCAACGTCAACGACCGTAAGGTTCATCTGTCGTTTCCGTTGACCGACACTGCCGGCCCGTAACACTTGTTCTACTGTATGTAACAAACGGTCGCTGTCGGCGAGCATTACGTCGTAAAAGTTCTTACGTTGCGCTTCGTCAAGGTCCCGAGTCTTTAACGTTTCCAAATACAGCCGGATGGAAGCCAGCGGAGTTTTTAACTCATGAGTGACGGCGTTGATGAAAGCATCGTGCTGTTCATTTCGCCGGATTTCGCGAATGAGGAAGGTAGTGTTCAAAACCAGACCAACGATTATTAGAAGAAAAAAGATGATGCCGAAAACAAGCAAGGCGACTTCACGCCAGTTGAGGAGGATCCAGCCGACGTTAAGCGCGATGGCAACGGCCACTAAACTGGCGCCAAGCGTTATGAAGAACGCGATCGAGCCACTGCGAGCACTGACAGCCATGGAGGGATTCTAAGGTATGAACCCTTAACGATGAAGGCCGCACCCGTGTGCGACCTTCCAATAGAGTCGATTGCTTGGCCTAATCAGGCAGCTTTCTGCAACTCCTGATATCCCGGCCGTCCCGGTATCTTGTGTTCAGCAAGTAGACTGACGTTCTTCGCCAGTCCCAGGAACTGCAAAGTTCTTATTCCGTACCAGTTCAAGTCGATTTCGTACCAGTGCAGACCGTGCCGCGCGGCTCGCGGATGTGCGTGATGATTGTTGTGCCAGCCCTCGCCAAACGTTAGCAATGCCACCCACCAATTGTTTTTTGAGTCATCCGTCGTTTGAAAGCGTCTAGTCCCCCACAAGTGGGTTGCGGAATTAACAAGCCATGTCGCGTGCAACCCGAGCGTAACCCGCAGGAAGATGCCCCAAAGTGCAATTTTCCAACCTCCCAGAAGCAGCAGACCAACTCCCAGGACGATAAGAGGAACGTAATAGAACCGGTTTAGCAATCGGTAAAATCTTTGATTCATTAAATCCGGCGAGTAGCGTCGTAGCTGAGTTTGGTCCAACACTTCAGGTGTGGGTGTCAAAATCCAACCGATGTGTGCCCACCAACGTCCATCACGCGGCGTATGTGGATCTCCCGCTTTGTCGGTTTGGGCATGATGAATACGATGCGTAGTGGCCCACTGAACCGGCCCGCCTTCGAGCGCTAACGAGCCGCACAATACTAAGAAGTACTCAACAGGTTTCGGTACTTGATATCCTCGGTGAGTCATCAGGCGGTGCCAACCCATACCTATTCCCATTCCACCGACAAAGTAAAGGATGAGAGCGGTGACCAGACCGGGCCAGCTCCAGAAAAAGAGTGCCACGCCGCTCGCCAAATGAAAGAGTATTAAGAAGCCCAGCGTAGGCCAATTGAATTGTGGCCGGCTCTTGCCCACCGTGTTGTTCGTTTGTGATTCGTACATCTACCGCTCCAATACAAAACTGAATATTTCGGACTGCACCTATTTGATGCTGAACGCGTTCACACCATAGCACCTTCAAACGTAGTTGCTTGTAATAGTTATGTCTGAGTTCCGTCGTGCTTAATTCAACACGAAAAACGGAGAGATTAGACTTGATCAGAACTTTGAAATTTCGAAAGAGGAGATGGAAAAAGCTCGTCGGCAAACTGCGCGCAAACCTTTGGATCATTCGTAAGAAAACGACAGCCACGATGAAGGACATCCCGCAGATTGCCGACCGGAGTCGAGTAACTTACTCCTCACGCTAGAAGCTGGGAAACACGTATTAGGGAGTCTGGTCTCGAACCGCTTTCTAAATCGATGGATACAGTGCTGGCTGAGCGGGCCATGGCCCGCAGCGATTCACATCAATCTCAAAGCGGCGAACTCCCGTTAGCCCCTAAATCCGGCCTTTTCACACTCAAAATAATTGCGTCTGATGATTAGCAATGGGCCATCAGACGGTGTTATTGGCATGGATACCAACTTGCAAGCCAGTGCCCAATAAGGCATTATTACTGGGTCAATCCTTCTCTCCTGCATCAACGGTGATCCGCCACGGCACGAGTCGGCTTCGGCGTTTTGGATGGTCGAGAGCGGGCAATAAAAATATGTAGAAGCTGCTCCCGTGAGCGCCCGAACGCGAGCCTTCGCAGAGACCGTTACTCCGAAGTTACCTTTGATTCGAAGCTTCTCTTTAGGCTCCTAGCGAGCAAGGAACACACAAGTTATGGCTATGAAACTCTAT
Source organism: Pyrinomonadaceae bacterium (assembly GCA_035273385.1). Taxonomy (GTDB): domain Bacteria; phylum Acidobacteriota; class Blastocatellia; order Pyrinomonadales; family Pyrinomonadaceae; genus PSRF01. The sequence goes on from DATEPE010000005.1 coordinate 198,229, forward strand.
GTCGGGAACCTCTCGTTCCAAACCTCAAGCGAGGAGCTCCAGCAACTGTTTGCCCAGGCTGGCACCGTTGAATCAGCCACAGTAGTGGAGGACAGGGACACGGGACGTTCACGAGGATTCGGATTTGTCGAGATGGCTTCGAAGGAAGAGGGCGAGAAGGCAATTCAACAATTCAATGGAACGGATCTAAACGGCCGCAACCTGACGGTCAACGAAGCGCGACCGCGTGAAGATCGCGGCAATCGCGGTGGCGGTGGCGGTGGTCGTGGTGGTTACGGTGGTAACCGCGGCGGCGGCGGTGGTGGTCGTGGTGGTTACGGCGGCGGAGGCGGCGGCGGTCGCAATGACCGGACGCCTCGTTGGTAAAGAACTGACGAATGGTGAATGGCAAGTCGAAAATAGGAACGACGATGCCATTCACCATTCAGTGTCAAGAATTACGTGCTACGAGTCAGTCCAGGGCAAGTTTTTTAACTATTTACTATTTTCGATTTACTGAAGGGGATTTATGGAAAAGCAGACTGTTGCAAAACCAACTTACGCGATTGGAGACCGAGTTGAAAAACTCTGCGCCGTGTGTCAGGAAGAGCGAGGACACGTCGTGGCCTCTATTACTAAGAGAGGATTGATTTCGCGAGTAACGTGTCCGAAGTGTGGAACACGTGGATCGTATTCGAATGGCGCGAAGATCACTCGCTCACGTTCGAAATCAGAAAACAGCGAACCTTACGACATGAAGCGCACGTATCGGACCGGCCAAACGATGAGCCATCCGATCTGGGGAGCAGGCGAAGTGACGGCTTTGATCGAGCCGCGAAAGATCGACGTGTTGTTTGCAGACCGGATGCGCCGGTTGATTCATTCGCGTTCCGACGCGTAGATAGTTTCCGAACAATTGAAAAGGGCGCACCTCTTCGGGGTGCGCCTTTTTTGTTTTAATTTCCCTCCCTCTGGGAGGGGAAATCCCTTTTCAAAGCATCTGCAATCACACGGGTTCAGCAGTAACCTCCTCGCGTTCCACTACCGTCACCTTCTTCGGTAGTCTCACTCGCCGAGTGGCAAACAAAACCAGCCACACAAGTCCCGATGTGCCGGAAAGCAAACCACAGATCACCGTTAAAGTTCTGGGCGTAATGAAATTTAATGACCAGCCTGCGACTGCAGTTGAGAAGCTCCAAATCAGAAACTCCGCCGCGCGATCGGTAGTTCCAATACGGCCTCGCAGCCGGTCAGGGACAAGCCTCATTAGAAGTGTTTCCTGAACCGTAAACTCGGCGCCCAGCAGGACTCGACTACAAAGCAACAACAGACACGCTAACCACAAATTGGGCATGAAGCCGATCAGTGCGAACAGGACGCCCTGCACAATAAGACTCCAGCCAATAAATCCAACAGTTCGACCGGTCAGGTGAAAATAAGCGCCCACCCGCCGCGCGATCATTATGCCGATGAACAACCCCAGCCCGGCGACGAAGAAGAACCAGGCTACGGCGGAGTCGCCGCTAATGCCTGACTGTTCCGCGAAAACAATGCCGCCCAGCCGATCTACGATCAGATTCCCGGCGCCGCCTCCGCTCGCCCAAAGTATGTTGATCGCGATAATCGCTGCTACCGGTGCGTGCAAAACGATGTATGCCCAACCTTCGCGAATGTCCGCCCAGTAACCGCGCTTTTCTGTTTCTGCTGAAGCAACCGCGCCAGACGTTTCGCGCGTTTGATGCTCGGGAATCATCCAGACCGAAATCGCCGATCCAAAGAACGAAATTGCGTTGACGATGAAGGCGGCGCGATAACCGACGGTCGCGGCGGTCCACCCTCCCAGCGCCGCTCCAAACGACATCAACAGGAACCGCGACGAAAACATCAACGCGTTACCGGCCAATAGGTCGCGCTCCCCTGTGATGTTCGGCACGGACGCATTCTTTGCCGCTTCAAAAAAGACGCCAAAGAATGAAAGCAATGCTGTACATAGATACGCAATCCATAAATCGCCTGCGTCATGGATCAAGAGGAAACCAAACGCCACCGCCACGCGAGCGATGTCGCTAACTATCATCACCATTCGCCGCGACCAGCGATCTACAAAAGCTCCTGCTAGTGGTGCGAAAACAGTGAACGGCACCAGTCGCGCCAGCAACATGATGGTAGTAACTTCAGGATCGCCGTTGGAGATAACGCGGACGATGCCGAGCCCGGCGATAAAGTTAAACCAGTTGCCGAGTTCGGAAATAACCTGGCCCCACCACAGTCGCCGGAAGGAGCGATTGGTTCGGAGTAGTTGAAAATAAGTTAACGAATCCATTGACTGATCAATCCGCAGATTACGCAGATTGCACAGATTCTCTTAGAACAATTAAGGGAGCTAATATGTCCGCTCGTCGTTTCCGTTAATTAATTCGGACTCAAGTGAACTGTCGGGTACGTTTTAATCTGCGTAATCTGCGTAATCTGTGGATAAAGAAAAGAGCCGCCAGTGATACCGGCGGCTCATTCTTCTCATTAAGCTTCAAAGTGTTTAGCCGCCTACAAACTTTGGTGGTCGTTTTTCGATAAATGCCGTGACGCCTTCTCTGAAATCTTTAGTCCTCCCTGCTTCTATCTGTGTCTTTCTTTCTAACTCCAGTTGCGCGGCGTAATCGTTAGTTGCACTTACTTCCAAAAGTTTCTTGATGTGACCGGTCGCCGCCGTCGGCGACTGGGCCAGGCGTTCGGCCATGGCCATCGCCTGGGCGATAAGTTCGGAATCAGGGACGACGGCATTGATCATCCCCATCTGCAAAGCAGTCTCTGCATCAACAACGTCGCCGGTCATCAGCAATTCGGTGGCGCGCTTCCATCCAACCAGGCGCGGCAGAATAAATGTGCCGCCACAATCCGGAACCAACCCAATCTTTATGAACGCCTGATTGAAGCGTGCTCCTTCACCGGCGATCACGATGTCGCACGCGAGCGCTAAGTTACATCCGCCCCCCGAAGCCGCCCCATTAACCGCTGCGATGAACGGCAACGGCGTGTTGCGAATGAGCAAGATACACTCGTTGAGCATCCGTAATGGTTCATCAAAAAAGGCTTCTACTCTGCCATCGCGTTCCGCAATTTTTCGCATCTCTCGCAGGTCGCCGCCCGCGCAAAACGCCCGGCCCGCGCCTGTAAGAATTACCGCCCGAGCGCCGCTTGATCGAATCTGCTCAACCGCAGTCTGAAATTCTTTACCAACCTGAGTATTCAAAGCATTCAAAGAGTCAGGACGGTTTAGTGTGATAACAGCGATGCTACCGAGGATTTCGAGTTGGATCGTTTCGAAAGTCATCTTGAATTGCGGGGCGTTGTTCTTCAGTAAGCGCCGCGGCCTGCGTTTCGTAGAGTTTTCAGATTGTGATTGAAACCGTTTTCGGATCGAGGAGCTAGTGGCTTCAGGTTCGCGGCTGCGCAGCCCGATTCGCACTAAAGCACTCGCCGCACAAAACCGGACGGCCACTCGAAGGCTTAAATGGGACCGAATCGTTTTTGCCGCATTGATCGCAGGTAATTTCAAATCGCTGGCGATCGCCACCGCCCCGCGGTCCACCAAAGTTTGAGCGGCGCGCATCCCGGCACGGCTTACAGCGCTTGGGGTGCGTCAGGTTACGTTCCTGGTAATACTCCTGCTCGCGTTCGGTGAATGGGAAGGTGTTGCCACACTCCGCACAAGTAATCTCCATATCTGGCATGTCGCTGATCTCCCAAGAGGGTCTTGAGGGTCTCCCTCTTTTGCACTTCGGAACGAGCGGTTGAACAGGTCCGCTTCTGATGGTTGCGACCACGAAACAGTTGAGGAGAACTGGCGCTCAACCTTGTCGCCGGCGGAGCTCGCATCCGAAACCATTAAGTTGGGCGGAGTTTACTCCAGTGGTAGGCAGCGTTCAAAGCTTATTTCTGTGCAATTTGGGAAGTGGGTGGTTCGGGAGGGGCAGCAAACGATTTGTCATTTGTCATTTCAAATTTGTCATTTGTCATTGGAGAGCGGGAGCCAGCTGCCCTTCCTAACAGCGAAACATCCAATCTTGGGCTTGAGCTTCAACTTGAGCCCAATGACAAATGGTAAATTTTCTTTTTAAGCAGCAAGCTCTCCGACATGAGCACGCACCGTTTCGCCCAGGGTGGAAAGGTTATACCCACCTTCGAGGCACGAGACGAGCCGGCCGTTACAAGCCTGGTTCGCCCACTCCTTCATGGTGCGAGTCATGCTGATGAAGTCTTCGTCCTCCAACAACAATTGCCCCAAGGGGTCTCCATTGTGCGAGTCGAACCCGGCGGACACGATAATCAGATCCGGTTTGAACTTGCCGGAGATGTCCCCAATCGCGGCTTCAAACATCCTGATGTGTTCGCCGGACGGCGTATGCGCACGCAGCGGTACGTTTAATGTGTAACCAACCCCGCGTGACACTCCATTCTCCCCGCGCGAGCCCGTGCCCGGATACCACGGGTACTGGTGAGTCGAGAAAAAGAAAACCGTTGGGTCGTCGTAGAAGACGCCCTGCGTGCCGTTCCCGTGATGAACGTCCCAATCGATAACGGCCACCCGCTCAATTTCCTTGTAGTTATTCTGCGCATACCGCGCTGCAACTGCGACGTTGTTGAAAAGACAGAAACCCATTGCACGTTCCGAAGTCGCGTGGTGACCAGGCGGACGAACCGGCACGAACGCATTCGCGACCTCCCCCGACATGATTAAATCGATCGCCTGGCAGGCGCCTCCCGCACCCCGCAACGCAGCATCCAGCGATTTCATTGACACCACAGTGTCCTGATCAAGGTAGCCAGTGCCCTCGCTCACAACTCGCTCCACTTGTTTGTAAAGTTGGGGAGTGTGACACGCTTGTATGTCGCCACGCGGTGCTTCCCTCGCCTGAACCTCGCGCAGCTCCGACCAGAGCTCCTGATCATTTTGCAATGCCGACATAACCACGCTGTATCGCGACGGTGATTCCGGATGGCCTGGCCCAGTGTCGTGTTCCTTGAACACTGGATGATGAATGATGGCTGTTGTCATATGGCGAAACAGTAAACAGCAGATCGCTTGAGAGTCAAACGTTTACATTAGTCGAGCTTGATCCAATAGCATCAAGACTTTGGAGAACGGCAGCCAAACCCAGGCAGCAGGAGCAGGAGGCGGGGGGGGGCAGGTAGGGGAGCATTATTCAGGTCAGTGGATGGTAGACAGACCAGTTAGACATGAAGAAAGCGCCGCGCAATAAGCGCGCGCTTTCCGTTCTCATGCGTCCTGCCTCCTGCTCCTGCCGCCTAGTCCTGGCTGTCTTGATCTCATCTTGCGGCGGCGCGGCTAGAATTGAAAACATACATTCATTTCGACTGCCCGTCGTAGGCCTCCAGAAAATGTCGCGTTTTACTTGAGATTCGGTCAACAACTCACAAGAGTCATTGTGGGCAACCTGAGGAATGACAGTTGCACTTCAGGTATTGAAAGTTCACTCAGAACCTAATTCATTGAGTTAAATATTTAGGAGGCAAAGATGGCTTACGATGATGAGCAGGCTCGAAGAAGCCGGGTAGTCGTGGAAACTCCGACTGCGAGACGAGAGGTAACACACACAGAGGCTGTGCGTAATGACCGGGGTGGAATGTCCGGTGCGACCGTTGGAGTTGTCGTCGTGGTGGCGATCGCTCTGATCACAATTGTGGTTCTGTTCCTGATGAATGGACCAACCGACACGACGAATTCAAACCTGGCTGAAACGCAACCAGCTACACAACAGCCACCAGTCATTGTTCAGCAGCCCGCTCCACAGCAACAGCCGCCAGTGATCATTCAGCAACCGGCTCCTGCCGGTCAGGCGCCAGTGATCATCCAGCAGGCTCCATCGGCGGGTGGGGCTGCGCCGGCAGTTTCGCAGGACGGATCGATTCAAGCTGCCATCGACAAGAAACTTGCGGATGATCCGACTCTGTCTTCGCTGGGCATCATTGCGACAGTTTTGGATGGCAAGGTAACTATCACCGGAACGGTAAAGAGCGAAGCGCTAAAAGCACAGGTTGAACGCGCGATCAGGGCTATCAGCGGCGTCAAGCAGGTTGATAACCAAATCGTGGCAATGGGATAACGAGACAGGAGCAGAAGGCAGGGGCTAGGAGCAAGACGCAGGGCTAGGAGCAGGACGCCGGGGCAGGAGGCAGGAAAACGAAAAGCGCCGCGCTTAATTGCGCGGCGCTTTCTCTGTGTCTGCTGAAATGTCTACGGACTAGTGAGCCTGAATCCTGCTCCCTTTGCTCCTGCCTCCTGCCACCTGCCACCTGCCTCCTGCCGTCAGTATCCTTCCGTGTGCTGCCGTAGCCACTCGTCCAGTTCTTCTTCTGTAGGTGCCCTGCCGAGTTCGTTTCTCAGTCGCTCATGAAGATATTCGTGTTCCGTCTCGGCCACACGCTCGAGGTCGGATTCACCGCCCGTTTCTTTTCTATCCTCGGTGCTCATTTACTCGAATCTCCGCAGTTAACAACGACATTTCAATACTCAAACTGGCGCGCTCGCCATGAACCAACAAGCGCCGATCGTTGCCTGATTCAAGAAACTCCACACTCTTGATGCGGCACGCCTCGCTCTGGCAACTCATTGGGGGCGGCTTCAGTTGCGACAGCTTGTCAATGTCGACATTATCGCCCAACAACAGATCGATGTCAGCCTTGATGGCCTCTCTAACATCATCTGAAGTGTCAAGCTCACCGGCGGCGACCGGGTGTGGTAAGAGTGTCATCTGACCGTCTAGAAAAACAATCCACACAAAACCAATGTCGAGCAACAGGTACATCACCTCGTCGAGTACCCAATAGCCGAGCACAGTCGCGTCAACTACATGAGCGATTACATGGTCCTGATGAGTGGTAGTTTCTTTGATCTGCCAGTCGTGCGCCATCGGGTGAGAGTGTACCAAGGCGGCAGGCAGTCGGCACTGACGTCAGCGCCGCTAATCGAGGTAATGATCGCTCAGGCGTGATTGCAAAGCCGGCGGAACTGTCTTCCAGGTCGCGAGGGACAGACCGTGAGCATTGAAATCATTTGAGACTACGCGGGAGACATTCCATCGCTGCTTAACTTGTTCATACATCCAGCGGTAAAACGGACCATTACCGCGCCGGCTGTAAAAGACGTCGCCATTGTTAGAGCCGGTCAAACCTGGAACCGGAACGTACATTCGCAAGCCGTTCACGCGGTTCCCTGGGCCTTGCTGATCTGATCTGTTGGAGTCTTAACTACATTTGTGAACGCGACGAGTCCCCGCTTCACTTCTTCCAGGGCGATGCTGGTATTTCTCCGCCGACCTTTATCTACTTCAATGCGTGGCTTTGAGCCTGCCACCAGTTGCTTGCTTCTCAGGCTCGCAACGATGATTAAGCGAAATCGCGAATCGATTCCCGGCCAGGTTCCCTCGTAAGCAGCGCCGGCAGGGCGATGTCCATTGTGATTATTTTGTTCTGTCATAAATGCCTTTTTCATTTACTTCTCCCTGGCCTTGTCAACGGCTTTGCCTCTAAACAAAGAAATGTTGGGGCTTCTTGACACTCAACGTGTGGGTCGCGAAACTTGCCAGCGCATCCCGTTCATTTTCGTAAACATCGAAGATGCTCAGGAGGTTGGTCAGCGACATAAGTTTTTGCAGGGTCTCAGTGACTTGCAACAGCTTGATATCGCCGCCCTTGGCACGGGCGGTAACGAAGCTGGCGACTATCTCTCCGAGGCCGCAAGAATCAATATGGGTTACACCGAACAGGTTCAAAAGTATTAGCGGCTTCTCTTCGTTAAGTAGTGCATGAATTGATCGATGCAAGGCGACAGTCGTGCCGCCTACGCGGGGCCGTCCTTTGAGATCAAGAATCGTGACGTCTCCGACGCGGCGCTCGTTAATGTAGAGATTAATCACACCTCGACCTTACGTGACTTCCGGGTATATGTCAAATGCAGGATATATAGCGGATGGACAATACTTGTCGTATGTGGTAAATATGACGCCATAGTGCTTACACCCATGATTGCCATAAACTTAGACCACCTGCTAAAGCAACAGAAGCGAACCTTCTATTGGCTGGCCAAGGAAACCGGCATCAGCCACACCACTCTCTGGCGGCTGAAGAAGGACAAAGCCCTGGGAATCAACTTTGAAACTCTCGAAAAAATTTGCCAGGCGTTGAGCTGTAAGCCGGGCGATGTGTTGATGCGAGTGGAGGACAAGAAAGTAGCCGGCAAGAGGAGTAAGGCTCAGAAGAGGAAATAATGAAGACTTTTCAGTGTAACTTTGTGGATACGGGGTCAAGCGTATCTCTGCAACTAACTAACGCAACCAGTGAAACGCTGCGGTCAGTGGAAATTCTGACGGTGTTTCTCAAGGATGATTCGACGGTGGGTGGTCCATCGCAGGCGCACATCCGGTTTGAACCACTGAACGCGGTGCGTCCGCAGGAAAATGTGGTGGTATCTCACGCGACCTGGATCAATGGAAAACGTGCGGCTACTGAATTCGACCAACTATCGCGCTTAACCTCCACCAACGGTGCCATCAAACCCTATGTGCTCGATATTTCATGGCAGGACCCGGGTGGCAAGACCTGCTTTCAGAGAATTCCAGTAGGTCACTAATAGGTACCACGAGTGAGTATTTGCGACTTTTGTTTGGAATTTGAGGCCGGCGAAAAGTGCCGATTGGGATTGAAGGTGCCGAAACGAATGAGCTGCCGTGAGTTTAGGCCAACCCTGGATAAGTTCTGTTCGAATCCAGCCGATTTCGTAGATCCACGGCAGCTTGTTCAAATGGCCAGTTACTTTGGGATGAAGGGACCTGAACTAAAAAAGGTTCAGGCCATGGCTGCAATTGCAGTATTAAACCGGCCGTAAGTTCCTTTAATCTCCGTAGGCCTCATTCAGCTTGCGGAAGTGATAGCCAAAAGCTGCCAGTCTCATCGCCTCTACAAATTTACGGCGATCGCCGATAGCTCGAACGAAGTAACGCCAGAACTCTTTTCGATCGCGATCTGTAATCCCCAGCTTAACCACAATGCGTGTGAACGCGGTCACTCCCGATACGAGGTTATAACGCAACGGTTCTGACATTTTTTGAGGCGTTCGTTTCAGCGAATCCAGGGCGCGCTGGTAAAACTCCGGAGAGTTGTAGATAGTCCGCATGATAGATTTGTAACCCTCGATTAGCCGGGCAGGGTCCATTCGCGGTATGAAGTTCAGCGCGATATTCGTATTGTTCCCTGTGCTCTCGCCGAGTAGCCGTCCTTCTTTCGCCAGACGTCTCCAAAGCTGAGTGTCCGGCAAGGCAGTCAGGAGTCCCACCATCGCCAATGGAATCGCACTCTCGCGGATAAACTCGATCTGGCGTTGAAATATGTCTTCCGGATCGTTATCAAAGCCGACGATGAAACCGGCCATCACTTCCATCCCATAACTCTGAATTCTTTTCACTGCCGCGAGCAGGTCACCACGGTTCTGAGACTTCTGCGCTTCCTTCAAACTTTCTTCGACCGGCGTTTCAATACCAAGAAAAACTTTCCGAAAACCCGCGCGCCGCATTTCGCTGAGCAGCTCTTCGTCGTCGGCAAGGTTCACACTCGCTTCCGTCAGCAGCGAAAATGGCTGCCCGTGTTGTTCCTGCCAGTCAGCCAACGCCGGCATGAATTTTCGAACGTTTTTCTTGTTGCCGATGAAATTGTCGTCGACGATGAAAACGGTGCCGCGCCAACCGAGCTCCAGCAGCGCGTCGAGTTCCGCCACCATTTGCTGATTGCTTTTTGTCCGCGGCACGCGGCCGTAGATTTCAATGATGTCGCAAAACTCGCAGTTGAACGGGCAACCGCGCGAATACTGCACAGACATCGAGCTGTACTGCTTTAGATCTGCAATTTTGAAATCAGGAACTGGTGTCAGCGAAAGCGGTGGCCGGTCAACTGCCTTGTAGGTTCGTTTGGTATTCCCTGATTCCAGGTCAGCAACAAACTCAGGTAATGTCGTTTCTGCTTCGCCAATGAAAACATGATCGGCGTCCGGAAGGTTTTCGATTGTGGTGGTAACGTATGGGCCCCCCAGCACTACTCTCTTGCCCATGGCTTTAGACCGGCTGACTATTTCATGCAGTGAGTCCTTCTGCACCAGCATGCCGGTGACGAAGACCATGTCAGCCCACTCAATCTCCGAGTCTTTGATCGGTCTTACATTCAGGTCAACCAACCGTCGTTCCCAGGCTTTCGGCAATAGTGAAGAGACGGTGAGCAGGCCAAGCGGCGGAAAGGCGCAACGTTTTCGTTCGAAGGGAAGTGCGTGCCGAAAGCTCCAGTAAGTGTCGGGAAATTCCGGATTCACCATTAGCACTTTCATTGCGTCGTCCTCCGTTTGGCCTCAGGCTGGCGATTAGTTGTTATCGGAATTCTGCATCCTAGTCCATCCTTGGCGACGCGTCAGTAATAGTTACGTAAAACCCGCGCGAGACTTAGGAACAACCTTGCCTCAAAGAGGCGAAGTCGCCACCTTCGTGGGAGTAGGTGGGTTTCGTGTACTTCGTGGATCGCGCTTGATGCAGCCCTCAGCGGACCACGAATTAGACGATCAACTTCTCGCACAAAGCTGAACGGCAGAGTTTTGCGACACAGAATTGCCATATTTTTGACAGGCTGTCGGCGTCAGGGACTAATACATCCGAGTTATAGTAAGCGATTATTTTTTTTGCACAGTTAATGTGTTAGCAATGGAGAACTTAAGTGAGTAGTCCGGAAACGAACTATCAGGGGCTTAAACCTATTCATCTCGACTCAAGAGATATTCAAATGCACCTCGCACCGCGGTCTCACTGGTCGGAAACGAGCGACGAAGATCACTTCGTCCAATTTTATGAATCAGACGGTTTTCTCCTCAACTCCCTGAGCGGCTTCATCGGCTCGGCAATCAAGAACGGCCTTCCTGCAGTTGTAGTGGCAACCCAAGCCCACCGCGAAGGGCTTGACGAGTTGATGCGCGCGAATTCAATCGATGTTACACAGGCAATCGCGTCGGGTAAGTATGTGGCTCTCGATGCTGCCGAAACCCTTTCGAAGTTCATGGTTGACGGCATTCCCGAGCCTGGCCGGTTCAACGAGTTCATCGGCAACGTTATCTCGAGTGTAACTGACGGCCGTTCGCGCGTCCGTACGTTTGGTGAAATGGTGGCGCTGTTGTGGGCCGAAGGAAACCAGGTCGGAGCATTGCGTCTTGAAGAGCTTTGGAACGATCTACAGAAAGCGCATGCATTCTCACTCTTCTGCGCTTATCCGATGAACGCATTTGGCAGCGAAAAATTTATCGAGCCGCATGATGGTGTCTGCACGGTCCACTCTCGCGTCCTGCCATCCGAGAGCTATGCAGATCTAACCGATTACGATGCTCGTTTGCGTGAGATAGCTCGTCTGCAACAGAAGGCATTGGCCCTCGAAGGCGAGATCAACGAGCGCAAAGAGGTGGAAGAAAAACTGCGACTGGCACTGGTCGGAGAACAGATGGCACGCGCTGAAGCAGAAACCGCAAATCGAATGAAGGACCAGTTTCTCGCGACGGTGTCTCACGAATTGCGCACTCCTCTCAATGCGATTATTGGTTGGTCCCACTTGCTAAAGGCCGGAAGCTTGACAGCACCACTTCTCAACGCGCGCTCGAAACGATCGATCGAAACGCACGGTCGCAGGCGCAGTTGATCGAGGACATTCTCGACGTGTCGCGAATGATTAGCGGCAAGCTGCGCTTGAAGCAGGAAATGGTGGACATTGCCTCGGTAATCAACGCCGCCATCGATTCGGTGCAATTGGCAATCGATTCGAAGAATTTGAACCTGAACGTCACCCTGGATCCTGCTGCTCGTCATACTCTGGGAGACAGTAGTCGTTTACAACAGGTAGTTTGGAACCTGCTTTCAAACGCAATTAAATTCACGCCCACTGGTGGAAACATTGAAGTCAGGGTGCAGCGCGCTAACGGCAACTTGCAGATTTGCGTCAAAGACTCAGGTCAGGGCATTAGCCCTGAATTCCTGCCGCATATCTTCGAGCACTTCAGGCAAGCCGATGGCACTACGACACGACTGCACGGTGGACTGGGTCTCGGTTTGGCTATTGTTCGTCAATTGGTCGAGCTTCACGGCGGATCAGTTAAGGCCGACAGCCGCGGTGAAGGTGATGGTTGCACGTTCACCATCGAATTACCGATGGCTCCCAAAAAACGCCAGCAGGTGCACTCAAGTGCAACAGGGGTCCGGATCCCAGACGTTACGCCAATACCTGGAACGAGCTCTTTGAAGCTCGATGATGTCCGAGTTTTATTGATAGACGACGACGTCGACACGCTTCAGTTTCTTGGTTTAATGCTCACCGAATCGAGGGCGCAGGTGCACACTTGTACGTCAGTCAGTGAAGGTTTGGCAGCATTGGAATGGTTTGATGCGGACGTCGTGGTCTCTGATCTGGCGATGCCCGGTGAAGATGGTTACGCGCTGATCAGTAAGCTCCGCAATTCGAATCTTGAATCTGCGAACGTGCCGGCCGTGGCATTGACTTCATATGTACGCGTGGAAGATCGCACCCGTGCATTGTCTGCCGGTTTCAATATGTTCGTGGCGAAGCCCGTGCAACCGGATGAACTTGTCGCCGCGATTGCCAACCTCTCCGAGATCGAACACTGAATTCGTTCGGGGCAACCTCGCAAATGTTTCGTGTGCTTCGTGTATTTCGTGGACCGTGTTTAGTCGTGAAGGTAAAAGCGATCCACAAATTACACGAATTATTCTTCTTCCTTCGGCACAAACTTCAGCGCCACTCCGTTCATGCAATAACGCAACCCCGTAGGCTTGGGTCCATCCGGAAATACGTGACCCAGATGACCATCGCACCGCGCACATAAAACCTCAGTGCGCCTCTGCCATAAGCTCTCGTCCACTTCTTCAACCACGTTCTCTTCAGAGATTGGCTTCCAGAAACTGGGCCAGCCGGAGCCTGACTCGTATTTAGCTTCGGAATTGAACAACGGCAACCCACAGCTCGCACACACAAACGTTCCCTCGTCCTTCTGATCGTTCAGTGGACTGCTAAACGGTCTTTCAGTCCCCTTTTCGCGCATGATCCTGTACTGCTCGGGCGTCAGCGTCTGCTTCCATTCTGCGTCACTCTTACTCACCTTTTGCACTCCGTTCCGTTTAGTTTTCTCGTTCAGCTTGTTTCCCTCCTGGTTTAGCGGGAGGCGCATTGGCAACGCTGTAACCATTACTACAGCACCCAGCGCGACCGCGAACACCAGAAACAAACGTCTATCCATGATGGTTATTGGCTACTTATTAGCATAACGTAACACATCGGAAAATGCAGAACCTGAACGCGTGTGACGCAGTTTGTTTTCAACGCCGAAGGTGTTCGCTAATTTCAGCCCAGGGTTGCGCCCTGGCAACCCTGGGTTTACAGGTTCGTAATAATCCGGCGCAACCCTGAAAGGGTTGCGTTGAAGGCCGGACGCAACTCTTTCAGAGTTGCGAAGAGTCTATCGAGGGCATTACGTACCCAGGGTTTCAAAGCAAACCCTGGGCTGAAATTATCGAACGCCTTCGGCGTACAACAAGAGCCCCCGGTATGTGAGACATACCAGGGGCTCTTCAGAAGCATTAACTTCGGATTAGTAGCGTGAGCCACCACCGCCGCCGCCGCGATTTTCGCGGGGCTTTGCTTCGTTAACCTTCAGCGTTCGCCCATCGACGTCTTTACCGTTGAACTGCGCAACCGCTGCATCTCCCTCTTCTTTGGTCGACATTTCGACGAAGCCGAAGCCGCGTGAGCGACCCGTTTCGCGGTCTTCAATTAAAGAGACGCTTTCAACCGTACCTGCTTGCGCAAACATTGTTTGCAGATCGTTGCTGGACGTTTCGAACGCGAGATTACCGACATATAGTTTCATAGACATTGTTTCTTTACCTTTTCCCCTGCGGGATTAACAGAAGCTCCAAAAGCTTCCCAATTGCCAAGGTTCACTTATCCAGAAAAAGAGAAGCCTTGGCTTTCTAACTGGGGTAGCTTTGAAATTCAGATTAATCGGCGATACGCCGGAAGGACTGAGTGAAGGAGTTAAGCTGGACTCGATTCGGCGACTACCATACGACACCGGCGCCTATATGTCAAATGCAGGATATATTCTATGTCCGACATGCTTTCAGGAACCTCTGATCAGGTGCTCCTCGTTTGCCTTAGCCCGCGGAGCGCGGCGACAGCATAAAGCCTTCTATGAAGCCGGGTCGTGTCAAGAGATAAGTACGGGTTGATTGGCTCACCCTTCTATTCGAGTTTCCACGTAGTGAGCTGAAGCTCCGCAATTCGTGGTCTCATTCAACGGTGCGACGAGGCTGAT
>DATEPE010000006.1:0-14258 GCA_035273385.1 Pyrinomonadaceae bacterium
TTTTAGCGCTCGCGTCGTTACTGGAGACAGAGATCCCCGGGCTAGTGGTTACTTGCCCGCGTAGGCCGCATGCTCGCAAGTGTGACGATCATTGTGTCGTGCCACGAATAGCAGTCAGTCTTGCGTAGGTGGAAAGAGCAAAGTCTTAACGCAAACTTAAATATGCCTCGCCGCTTGACATTCACATAGCAGTGCGGCGGCCCGACGCCGCTTTTTTAGTTTTCCATCAATACTAAATCTTCTCACGAGATCGAGGGCGACATAGACCCGATGTTTCCTCGCGTGCTCGATACGCAGCCATAAAAAAGCGGCGTCGGGCCGCCGCACTCCAAAGTCTTGACCGGCGAACACGAAGCTCGTCATCACAAAGAAACCCTGAAGGATCAGAAATTCTGCGTCGGTGTTGCCAAGTGTCGATGAGTCCCGTCTCCATTCAGCAAACCGGTTGGTAGCAGACTCGGGATACGACGGCCTGAGATGACTTGTTACTTTTCGCTCAAACCCTAAGATTTGCTTAAATAAATCGGATAAGAATCGGAGTCGAGTTCTGATCTGACACTTAAGGGACAGAATCCGGTACAGATTGCTCAGCAATGTCACACCAGCATTTACGGCAGATCACTGTCCGGGCAGGACGATTTAGTTCGATGAATTTCGGGATCTCAAAACTTTCTTCAACAAGTTCGAAATCAATGGGCTGTGACACCAGACGAGTTGACCCTCCCCTACTTTTGTCGAGCGGACCGGAATTATCAAATCTATTTCCATGTTGCGATAACAATTCGAGAATAGGTTGCAAGTGTGAACAAACCGAGTAGTCGAGATTGGTATCAGCGAATTCGGATCCTTCGATCGATCTCTTGATCACGTCTCCCCCTTATTCAGGCAAGGGTGCAGTCCTGTTATTGAGCGGGTAACTCACGATAGGTCTCAGTTTTTGTTCCCAATTGGGAACGTACACTTGTGGGAACCCACCACGTCCGTACTGCGGATTGGCCCGAACTATACCAGCTGCGGCAGGGCAATCTTCCAAAACCTCGAAAGCTGTCACTCCGTTTCTATACTGACCATAATAGGGGCGGACTTGTAGACCTTCAAACAACTTTGTTGCGTCGCCTCCTGCGCGGACTATTGTTCGCTCGGAAGTAAAAAAGCCCGTCACATACGGCTCACCAGCGTAATAGATCTCTCCGCGATGAAGAGTTTTGTTAAACCATTTGTCTATTCCGTAACCGCTCGTCATCTGGATTGTCCTAGCTGTTTGAGCTGGGCTTGTTGCTGCTCCAGTCGCAACTCCAATATTGAACGTGCTGCGCGCGACACTTCGGATGATTCCAGTTTGTTGGGCTAACGAACTTGCGACGGCCGCGGGACCACCAGTTATGGCGATGGTTCCATGGCGATCCTCATCGGTCCCACCGATGAGCATTGCTACTGTGTATGCATCGGCTACTAAGCTGAGCGTGGCGTGGAGTCGCTGGCTGTAAAGAGCGAATACCGTGGCTCTCAAGCTCAGGGAGGTTACGTGTCCGATAATCTCGGCCACTCCGATATGGCCTGACGGATCCACCAGATCGACCGGGCTGTTATTTACATACGTGAACTTATGCAACGTATTGGGATCCGACGTTGATCCCTCATACGTATCCAGCGTCCAGAAGCGGCCGCTCGATGGGTTCATGTATCGGGCCCGTAAGTAGTAGAAGCCGAGGTGAGCGTCGACTTGTTCGCCCGAGTAGAGGTAATCGTTTGAGGTGGTGCCGGTGCGGTGAATGAGATTGCCGAATGCGTCGTAGTCGTAGGTGTCGCTAATCGAACCGGCATCGTCGGTGAGTTGCCGCACCGAGCCGTGGCCATCATATTGATAAAAGGAAAGCGTGCAGTTGGCAGTGGGCAGTGCGCAGCGTTGGCTGATCAAATCGTGACCGTAGGTGAACTGCTTAACCACAGTGCCTCCAACGAGCTCTTCTACTACTTGCGCGTGGCCGGTGTGGTTGTTGGTATCGATTAGATAGTTGGTAGTGACACCGTTGACGGTTTTGCCGACGCGATTGCCGTCGCCGTCGTAAATAAAAGTGCTGAGTGATGAGTGCTCGGTGCTGAGAGAAGTGAGATGGTTTTCAAAGTCGTAGGTATAGTTGTTTCCGCCATTGATTTTCGTGTTGCCATTGGCGTCGTATGTGTCACTTGTCAGCCGATCGTTCGGATCATAGGTTGAGTTGTAGGCTGAAATGCCCGAGAGTGAAGAAGCTCGTGAGAGACGATTACCCACCGCGTCGTAAGCGTAACTAACCGACCCATTAATCCCATGTGAATCGGCAGTGATGGTTTCGCTCGTTAGTCGATACAAATCGTCGTACGTGTATGTAACTTTACGTCCGCCGAGTTCGGCCACTGACGTGCGATTGCCCGCAGCGCCCAGCGTGTAGGTGTAACTCGACAACGTTGAAATTGAGGTCGATGCATTCATCGAGATGAGGCGATTAAGCGAGTTGTAGTTATAGGCAGTGGTTACCGCGTTCGGATAGACATAGTTCTGCAGGTTTCCCACCGCGTCATAGTGGTAATTCGTCACTCCACCGTTGAGGGCCAGCAGATTGTTATCCTTAACCGAAGCTAACCGGTTCAACGAGTCGTACGAATAATCGATGCTGGTCCCGTTAGCGTTAGACGAACGCAATGACGACACGTTCCCTGCTTCGTCGTAGGTGTAGCTCAAAGTGCCGAAGGGTGTTTGTTTGCCGGCCAGGCGGTCCGAGGTGTCGTAGGCATAAACAGTCGTGCCCGACGCATCCGTCATTGTTACCCGCTGCCCATTCACGTTGTAGGTAAACCCAATGGCAGGCTGGTTAAGAGATGGATCCGGAGTTTTTGAGAGCAGGCGCCGCATCGCGTCGTAAGCAAACGTCGTCGGGTGGCCGTTAAAGTCGGTGCGTTGTCGCAGATTACCACCCGCGTCGTATGAGTAAGTTTCGAACTGCCCGCCGGGCAGCACGCGTTTCACACGCCGGCCCAGCCGATCGTATTCAAAACGCGTGGTGTGATTGTTAGCGTCGGTTTGGGAGAGTTGTTGCCCGAGCTCGTTGTACGTGAAGTTGGTTTCCTGATTGAGTGCGTCTTTGACTTTTACTAAACGGCCCAGCGCGTCATAACGGAATTGGGTGGTCTTCCCCGCCTGGTCCACGCGAGACACAACTCGACCCAGCTCGTCATACGCGACCAAATCGAATGAGTCGTCCGCGTAGATGGTTCTCGTACGATGATTGTTATCGTCGTATTCATAGCCGGTCACCCGGCCCAACGCATCAGTGGTCGAAACCTGATTGCCGTTGGCATCGAAGCCGAACAGCGTTTCCTGATTTGAGGCGTTACGAACGTTGGTCCGGCGGCCGGCGTCGTCATAGAAGTAGCGAGTAACGTTCCCGCGGGCATCAGTTGAGGTCAGCACCTGGCCGGCGGCATCGTAAGTGGTCGAAGTCGAGGTTTGGTCCGGATAGGACGTTTTCGTCAGTCGCCCGAGCTCATCATAGGTATAAGCCGTGACCCGTCCCGCGCGGTTTTTGGTGGTTAAGCGACGTCCTTCTGCATCGTAAGTTGTTTCTTCCTGAGTGCCATCCGGGTAAACAGTCCTAGTCAGGCGACCCATTTCGTCATAAGTGAATTCCGTTCGATGACCGAGTTGATCGATCGTTGCGGCTTGTTGACCGATCGCGTTGTATTCGACTTCGGTGAACGTGCTGTCCGCGAAGGTGGTGCGGATCAGCCGGTTTAGCTGGTCGTAAGTGTAAGTTGTGGTAATCGCTTCAGACACTCCTTGCGCATTGGTGCGCGAGACGGTTTGCGTGGTGCGATTGCCATTCGCGTCGTAGCCGTAGGTCGTGACGTTTCCAAGTGGGTCTGTTTCCGTTTGTAAACGATTGAAAGCGTCATACGAATATTGAGTGATATGGCCCATCGCATCTTTCAGCGTGGTGCGCAGACCTGTGAACGCGTTGTACGTGAACGTGGTTGTGTTCCCGAGCGCGTCGGTGGTCGTTAGCAGGTTAGTGCCGGTCGCATCGTAAGTGTTGGTTGTGATGTTGCCGCGCGCGTCAGTTACCGTCAGCGGTTGCCGCGCCGCGTTGTAAGTGAAGCGAGTCACGTGGTTTAACGGGTCAGTGATGCTGGTGCGATTATCCGCGGCATCGTAGGTGTAGGTCGTGGTTTTACCCAGCTCGTTGGTCTCGGTCAGCAGGTTGTCAAACTCGTCATAGGTAAAGGTCTTCACTCCCCCGCGTGCGTTCACCTGACGCAGCACGTTACCTCGCTCGTCATACTCATAACGCGTTTGATGCCCCAGCCGGTCTGTGATTGTTTCGACGCGCCCACTGATGTCATGGTCGTAACTAATCGTCTTGTTGAGCGCGTCGGTTTGGCCCAACAGACGTCCGGCACCGTCGTACTGGTTGGTGAGTAACTGCACGCCGCGCGCGTCGGTAATCGAAACCAAATGATGATCAGAGTTATAGGTATAGGCCGTGATGTTTTGCGCGCGATCCGTGTGACCTATGAGATCGCCCCGGTCGTCGTAATCGTAGTGTTGGGTGTGCCCATTTGGATCTGTGACCTGAGTGATGCGGCCGAGTAAGTCTCGCGCGAAGGAGATGCTCTGGCCGGATGAGTGAACAATGCCGCCTGCGCTGATCGTGAGGCTGTTACCGTGAGCATCGCGCACGCTCCTGACGCCGTCGAGTTGATCGATGACGTAGACAATTCCCTCAGGAAGCGTAAGCCGGAAGGTGCCGGCATTGAAGATGTCGGGAGTGCTTTGGTTGATCAGTCGCACCGGGCCGGGAATGTTTCCCAGCGTTTCCACAACCACGTCTGTAGCGGCCGTTGATTCGAGCGTCGCATGCGTGCCGGGTTCGGGAGTAAACGTCAACCGCGTAGCCGTAATCGGCGCTAGTGGCTGACAATGAATTGCGGTGGAGGCGCGGAACTTGAAGACCTTGCCGTCTCCAAAAGTGATTGCCACCTTATGTGGGCGGGAGGGCTCGAGGCAGTAGGTCGGAGACAAACCGCTGGTCGCCGTTTGGTGCCAGCCGAATCCCAGCACGCCGCTTTTTTCAACGCGGGCGCTTCGGATTCCCAGTTGCCAGCCAACACCAAACTCACCGGCGCGCTTGTCACGCGTGTCATAACTACGAACTACTTCAATTGGCAGACCACCGACGGGAACATTTAGATCACTGAGCGCAATCTGGAAGTGACCGACTTTGAAATTCCCGTCGATCACCACGCCGATCGACGTGGAGGCTGTTTGGCCAAACTCATCGACGGCACGCAGACGCACACCATAGAGACCGTTCAGCATCAATGTTGTATCCAGAGTGCTGAGTAAGCTGTTGGTAACCGGGCCCGTGCCTGCCGCTAACTGTCTCCACGCTTGTGCATTGGTGCCGTCTTGGGAATTAAGGCTGTATTCCAGGAACCAATTACCGTTAGAGACGGACCCGTTAATCGATGTGGGGTTACTAAGGTCTGCGCCATCGTCCGGGCTGGTGATTTCAACGACCGGCGGAGGCACATCATCAATCACGGTAATTGTGATCTCGTCAGTACCGGTCAACGCACCATCACTGGCAGTAAGACGCAGGATGAAAGAACCGATCGCGCTAAAACGCGCGCCCGTCACGGTGACGTGCGGACTATCGAAGGTCACTGTTCCTGGTCCACTCACCTTGGACCACACGGTCGTGAGAGTACCGCCGGGCAAGCCGTCGTCACTGACAGCGCCATTGAGTTGGGCCTTATGTGACAAGAGTATTGTTTGATCCGCGCCGGCCTGAGTGAGCGGCGCCTGATTTGGAGGCGTAACGTTGACTGTTACCAGATCGCTTGCGACATATTCCGCGTCACTCGCGGAGAGCCGCAGAATGTACGTGCCGGTCGCGCTAAATTGAGCGAAAGTTTCAGCAGCGTTGGGACTGCCAAACACCACGTTGCCCGGGCCACTAACCACTGACCAGGTAATTAAAAGCGTTGAACCAAACGGCAAACCATCATCCGCAACGGTTCCATGTAAGGTGACGCTATCGACAGGTAACGAGATCGTCTGGCCGGCGCCGGCGTTTACGGTAGGAGGCTGGTTGTTCGCGGCTGGCTCTACACGGATTGTGACGTCGGAGGTGGACGCATATTCACCATCGTCGGCCGTCAAACGCAGCACATAAACTCCCGCGCTACTGAAGCTGGCGGTCGTCGAAACTTGATGAGCGTCGGCAAACGTCACCAAACCTGGACCACTCACCCTGGTCCAACGCACGTTGACCGTGCTTCCCTGCGGTTGCGTATCATCGACGACCGTCCCATTCAAGCTGGCGTCGGCCGGCAGCGTTATGCTTTGGCCAGGCCCCGCACTTACCGTAGGAGGTTTATTGGCAGGATTCACCACAACCATCACGTCGTCGGTCGTGGTTAGCGCTCCGTCGCTTCCGCTCAGGCCCAAAACATAACGACCGGGGACGGTAAACATGGCCGCTGTCTGCGGCGCACTCGGCTCCGCAAATACCACAGGCCCCGGACCTGACACGGTGGTCCATAACGAACTTAGCGTACTGCCGAACGGCAATCCGTCGTCGCTCGCAAATCCAACTAGCTTGCCAGCCGTATTCCCGATCGGACGCAAACTTATTGAATCGAAAGAGACGTCAGTACTCGATCCGGTATTGCGTGTTGCCAACAACCGTACGCGTATCCAACCGGTTCCCTGCGGCGGGGTTCTGATGTCTTCAGTGAGATGCCAGTCAGCCGTTGAAGTGATTGGACCCGAATCCAACGTTGCGAGGATATCGGTGTTTGTCGCGTCGCGATATTCAACTATGACGCGTGCAACATCAGGAGACGGTTCAACCGCCGAGCGCAGATAGGCTTTGAACTCAAATTGCTGAGTGCCCGCTGCGATAGCAGAAGCAAAGGAAGAAACGTCGACATCCTGCCGCAGCTCGGCCTGCAAGTGGTCGCCTGAGGCAAATAGTCCAACGCCTCGCTGCGTGGTAACGCCAACTGCTGATTGATGCCAGGTGCTCCCTACTTCAGTCCAACCAGGAATTCTGTTATCAACCAGCGCGAGGTCACTACCGCCATTGAAAACCAGATTACCGTTAAGCGTGGTCGTGAGATCGGTTCCTGCTCCTACCACCGGAGCAAGGTTTGGCGGCGCCGGATTTACAATCACTTCCAGCTCATCGCTGGTTTTGAGCTCACCATCATCGACGGTCAGACGCAACACATAAGAGCCAGGTGAGTCGAACTGAACACCGGTTGCGGCATTGTCAGCATGAGTAAAGACCACTGCGCCCGGGCCACTTACTTTGGACCACTTGAAGATAAGCGTGTTCGAAGGTAGCCCATCATCGGAAGCCGTGCCTGCGAGCTCCACCGGCGCGGGCATAGTGACTACCTGATCCAACCCTGCCAGGACTGTCGGAGCACTATTAGGCGGAGCCCATAGGATCGATGCGCTAGCTGAAGCGCCAGTCACGCTGGCGTCGAGATTATCGGTGCCAATGTTGGCGCCGGTATAACAGAGTCGAGCCTGTCCTGCCGCGTCTGTTTCAAAGGACGAGGTCGCTGGATGAACGCCAGTGACCGTGAATACCAACGTCTTTCCACCAAGTGGATTTTGACTCTCGTCGGTAACGGTCGCAGTTGTACACGCTGGGGAATTTATTGAATATGCGGCCGTTTGTGGTGTGATCGCCACGTTGATCGAGCGAGGCGTAGCCGCCAAATTCATGCCGCCCGGATAGCCGTAGCCTTCATCACGATTAAAGCCATATACAAAAACCCCGAAGCCCACTGGCCCGGCGAACGTGTGAGCGCCAATCGTCAGCGGGATCTGGCCACCGGAAAATCCACTGACCCCGATGGGAGAAAAACCTGCAACCGGTAACGGTGATCCATCAAGCGTGATGGCCCCAAGCAACGCGGTGGGAGCAATGACGTTGGCGTAATTGATGGAGAAGCCCGTGACAGGCGTACTGATCGTGTAGTGATTCAGAAACTGGGAATACGGCGGCAGGATCATTAGGAATGGATCCGCATCGCCGGACGG
Source organism: Pyrinomonadaceae bacterium (assembly GCA_035273385.1). Classification (GTDB taxonomy): domain Bacteria; phylum Acidobacteriota; class Blastocatellia; order Pyrinomonadales; family Pyrinomonadaceae; genus PSRF01. The sequence continues at coordinate 8,096 of DATEPE010000006.1, forward strand.
ATCAAAGCGGACGCTGGTCGCATACTGGCCCACCATGATCGGTTTAGTTGAAATGATTTCTGTTTTGATCGTGACCAGACGTTCGACGTATTGTCCGGCGTTGAGTTTGTGGGCCAGGTTCCCGTTGAGATAGATCGCCGTATCGTCCTCAGCAGCGATGAAACGTAAGAAGTCGCCTTTTGTGCGGGTGGCAAACGGAATCGTGGCAAAGCGTTTCCCCCAGGCATTCACCGGTGGCACTTGCTCCACCAGATGATCCGCGCAGCACACGGCTTCCGCTGGAATAGTGGCGGCGCTATGGGCAGCAAATACCGCAATCGGCTTGTCAGACAAAATACGACTGCCGCTCAGGTCCGCTTGCCCGTTCGGCGTCGTGTTTTGGAGTAGGTACGTTTGTCCCTGCTGCAGCGTGATGTTGTAAGGAACACCGGCTGTCCGGTTCAAGGTCGTAACTGAAGGTGTAACTGTGATGTTGGTGTTGTTTTGAGCAGCTACTACCCCGAACTCAGTTGATGGAGCGAACGACATGTTGCTGTAGGTCAGGACATAGTGGTCCATACCCAGCACATCCACTGGTAATCCCAGAAACGCGTCTGATGTAGCGTGACGTTTATTTAGACCGTAGACACTGACAGGCAGCTGCGAAGTGACATGAATACCTTTGTTCGTCACTGCGTCGCTCTCGGTGACTTGAATCGCTGGTAATACAACACTGGCAACGCCGTTAGCCGGTATTGAAAATGCGCTGCTGAAATTGACGCTGGGAATGTGCACGGTGCCGCTGGTAGCGACACGCGATGAGATGAAGAGAGACTGTACGGCGAACCCTGCGCTGTCGGTGTAAGCGTGAGGAAACATCAGCCAGAAGTCAGTGCCTTCCTGGCTCGTGCCGCCATCGCCCGGCGGTGTGTCTGCAGTTACGGGAACAGTGACGCTGCTACCACTTAAATAGAAATCATCGCCGGCAAAATTGGCGATAATTGTGTCGATCTTCGTGCCGTCGGGCAGCGGAACAGTCACCTGTGCGATTCCATTCGCGCCAGTTACGACACTGAACTCCGCGCCATTAATGATCAGGTGGACCGCCTTGTTGGACAGACCGGCGTTGGCAAAACTATCGATTAGCTGTGTATGGACGACTAGTGGGCCATTGGTGTGGGCCGGTGGTGTTTGAAAGATGAAAGCCGTAGGTCGTTTGTTCACTACATGTGTTGCTGAATCAGAACCGGCGCCTCCGTCCTTATCAGTTACCGTCAGAACCGCGTTGTACGTTCCGGGGTAGTTGTAAGCGTGCGTGACCGTAGCGTTTGTATTTGTGCAGTTAACGCAGGACGAACTCTGACCATCTCCGAAATCCCACTTACCTGTTAATGAAAGACGGTCGACCGGGCTTTGTTCAGAGATCTTCGGCACGCTGGTGACAGGCTCACCCCACACGATCGTTTTGCCGGGATCGATCTCTACAGCAGGAGGCAAATTGAGGACGGTGATGTTTCTGGTTACATCGTAGTTAATTCCCTGGGCATCGCCGATTTTCAGCTTCACATTGAACTCACCACTGTCTGCGTAGTTGTAAAGCGCCGGAAAGCCGTTCTGAGAAATCGTGCCGCCATCGCCGAGAACGTATTGACGGAGTGCGTTCGGCTGGAGCATGCCGCGGGTGACGTCAGTAAATCGAACCGGAGCGCCACCTTCGTGAGCTATCAACGATGAACTTGTGAAGTGACCTTGTAATGACGCATTGACTCGGTAAACAGTGGACTTTGTGTTGATGAGACCGGTGTCGTCAGTGACTGTTAGCGAGACGCTGTAACTTCCGGGTTCAGCATAAGCGTGTGTCGGATTCTGTTCTGTGCTGGACGAGCCGTCCCCGAAATCCCAGTGCCACGAGACGACTTGGCTATCACTATCACCCGATCGATCGAAGAAGTGGACTGTGCTGCCTACATCAATCGAGGAGAAAACATAGAAACTTGCCAAGCCTATGCGAGTGGATGAGTAACTGTTTTTAAGTAGCAACCGGACATATCGCGCAGGTGTGGGCGCGAAATGGAAGTCCTGCAACTGCGTAGAGTTCGCGAGCGTCCCATTTAGGACGGTAGAAAACGATGCATCGGCCGCATCGGTAGCTGAAACCTGAAACTCAAAATCCTTCGGCGCGCCGAAGAGGCCGTTAAAGGCAATGGCGGGGCGCAGAGCGATGTGATTGATGGTCGAGAGTTCGGCGCGCGGAAGCAGCAGCTTGATCCATTGATTGGTAACCTGTCCGGAAGCAGTGGTCCATTGGTTGGTGGGATCCAGGTCGATGCAATTGCTCGCCGGCTCGGTCTGGCTGGAAAAAGCAACCAAGGCTGAGCCACGAGCAGGTGCGGTCAGGACCTCAATTTCCCTGACTCCGATGTTGAAATTGTTGTACCCATTCTTCCAAACAAACTGCACATGCTTCGCGTCGATGAGATCGGGCAGAATTACATCCTGAAAGCCTCCCCCGAACGTTCCAGCGAGCGTACCGGAGTGAACGGTGTGGAAAGAGCTGTTATCACTCGTAGTTGTGGAAACGCGAATTTCAAAGTCTTTCGGTCCAAGCTGACCGGAACCGAAATCATTCACTGGCAGGACGCGAAAGCCATAGACCTTATGTAACAGGTCGTCCGCCAAAGCTGTCTTAACTGAAATGTGGCTCCCGGCTGTTACTGGCGCGAGCCAAACGCTGTTTGAGTCGCCATCGAAAGCTGCTTCTGCCGGTCGTGGAGCATGTTCGTACTCAGCGGAGACTTCAACGACGCCGGCACCGCTGTCGCGGACAACATCAAAGACCGGCGTATTAATCGTCGTGCCGCCACCATGATTGTTGAGCGGGACATATTTAATGAAACGCGCTGACACTGGACCACTGGGAATTAGATATGTCTGGACTGGCGCTACGTAGGGTGCGGAGGCAGTTAAGACCCTGGAAAACGCGGCGGGTTCGGTTGATGTTGTCGACACCCAAACTTCGAAATCCTTCACCGCGGTCGCTTTGCTATCGATCCACGTCGCCAGTTTCACCCCTCGAATGTTGTGCAGCCCCTCTCCACCGAGCTGGATAATTGCGAACTCGTTATTTGTGCCGGTTGTGATCCAACCTCCATTCGCATATCCGAGTAAGCCATTTGCGGAGTTGGTCCCGCCGCCGTAACTAAAGCTGTGGATGACGCCACTGTTGTCATAGAGCGCGGGCGACTGGCTGCGTGCTGCGTTTACATCCCCCGGCAGAGAGATGATCGAATCGATACCCCCGACCGCAACCGGGTTGAAAGTGGCAACCTGAATGTTGCCGGAGCCGCCGTGGTTATTCTTCGGCAGGAATTTGATGAACCGGGCGCGTGCCGGCCCACCGGGCAAAACGAATTCCTGTAGCTGTCCACTGTTTATGTATGACGCGTTTAGAACGGTGATGAAGCCGGCGGCGTCCGAAGTGGTTGCTGATATCTGGACTTCGAAGTCTTTTACTGCAGACGGACTGACGCTTCCCTGCTCCGATTGGAGTCGAACACGATCTATATAGACGCCCTGCTGATCGAAAAGTTGAATGGTGACGAACTGATTGGTAGGACCGTTGGTGGTCCATATCGTGGAGGTGCTGTTGTCGAGGATTCGATCTGGCGAGAAACCGCTGCTGGGAGCACCTGAAGAGGCAATCACGAAACCGCCAACTGTTCCTGAGGATTGCGGAGTAATGAAATCTGCGATAGGTGGCGCCCGCGGATCGATTATGTCAATTGTGATTTCGTCGAAAGCGACGAGCGCTCCATCACTGGCAGTCAAACGTAAAATGTAATTACCGGGAGCACTGAACTGAGCGGCAGTGATCTCCGCGTGAGGATCAGTGAAAGTAACTTCTGCGGGCCCACTAACCCTGGACCAGATCACAGACAGACTACTGTCCAAAGGTAAACCATCGTCGGTTATCTCTCCGTTGAGAGAGGCGGCATCAGGGAACGTAGTTGTTTGATCAGTTCCGGCGTTAACAAACGGAGCCTGATTGGGCGGCGTTACTCTGATGAAGAGGTCATCGATATCGGTCAGTTCACCATCGGTGGCTGTGAGGCGCAGAAGATAGACGCCTGGCGCGCTGAAGCTGGCATTCGTGACGGTGGCGTCAGGACTTTCAAATGTTGTTGTCCCGGGACCTTCGACCTGGCTCCAACTCGTGCTGAGCGTGCTTTCGAATGGCCAGCCGTCGTCACTTGCGGAGCCGTTGAGCTGTGCCGTCGACGGCAAAGAGATTGTTTGATCTGTGCCTGCTTTCGCGGTGGGTGACATGTTCTCCGGGTGAACGATGATCGTAATGTCACTGTTCGCAGATAGGTCCCCATCAGTTGCAGACAGACGCAGAATGTATGTGCCGGGCGCGGAAAATGACGCAACTGTTTCATTCGATTGCGGCGCTTCAAAAACGGTGGTTCCTGGCCCACTGACCTGCGTCCATAGAAAACTGAGTGTGCTCCCCTCGGGTAATCCGTCATCAGTCACAATTCCATTCAAGGTAGCAACGCGTGGTAGTGCTAACGTTTGATCAGAACCAGCGTTGACGGTGGGCGGTTGGTTCTCGGGTTGGACGGTGAGGGTAATTTCGTCAAAGTTTGATAGTTCGCCGTCACTGGCAGTAAGTCGCAAGACATAAGTGCCGGGCACTATGACGCTGGCACTGGTTTCGAGTTTAGTTGGATCAGCAAAGACAACGGGTCCCGGATTACTGACTACACTCCAGAGAAATGAAAGTGTATTGCCGTCAGGCAGTCCATCGTCGGTAGCTGTGCCAAGTAGCGTTGCCTCGTCTGGCAACGCAAACGTTTGGTCTTCACCGGCCTTTACTACCGGTGCTTCGTTGGGTGCTTCGCGCGTGACGTTGATGGAGACGGATGACTCGTTGCCGGCAGAGTCGATTGCACGCACCGTAATCTCGTTATCGCCCAGATCGAGCGGCACATCGGAAATGGACCATGCTTGTTGAGAAAGATCGAGGTCCGCCTCTAAACCGTTTACGTAGACATGTGCAGCGCCCGAGGCAGGTGAGCCCGAATCTGACACAGTTCCCCTGACAGTGATTGACGTGTTTGTGGTTTCGGTTTCGGCTGCAGGTACTGTGATGGAAACGCTGGGCGGTGTCGTGTCCTCTGGAATCGTTTCGGCTGAGATGTTTATTACCAGGTATGAGCCGGGGTTGCTGGTGAGACGGACCTCCAGAGAATTCGTGGCACTTAGATCGACTGTACGTTCGATTATCGCGACGTTTTGATTCAGGTCGCTCTGAATCAGGATTTCGGCGCCGTTTAGTTTGACGGTCGCGCTGGAGACGCGATTCGCGCCGCCTGCGGAACCATTCTGAATGCGGAGCTTGGGTGGAGACGTGACGCCCGCCGGCAGTGAAAACTGTTCGAGATATTGGTTTGGTGATCCAGTCGTCCGATCAAAACGCCGCGGCCCGAAGAGTGTGAGATTGTTTTCTGTTTGCGTAGGCCAAACGGCGCCGACAACTCTCCCGCCATTTAATGTGAAGCTGTTTGCGATTACCTGACCGCGCACCTGCGCGTTGCCGTTCAGCGTGACGGTGCCGTGGTGCGCACGTACGAGCGCGGACACCTGGCTGCTTCCGTTGATGTTAAGAGAAGAGCCGAGGACGTTGAGGCGTACGTCACCGGGCGAGGTGTAGCTGCCGAGCACGACGGCGCCGCTGTTAATCGTCAGGTTCTGTGCGACGTTGATGTTGACGTTGCCAGTCGCCTGCAGGCTGGCGCTGCCGTCGAGATTGAATGTGTTGGCGAAGTTGTAAGTGCCGGTGGTGAAGTTGAGACGGCTGTTGCCGTTGACGGTGAACGTGCCGTAGTTGCCGGGTGGTACATCGATATTTAGTCCAGCGCGCGCTATGTTTAGATCACGAACCGTTTGCCAGTTGCCGATGGCGGCAACGTCTGACTGCGTGCGAATCGTGATCGTGCGAACGCCGGTGGGCGCGGGAACGGATGATGGAAAGTCAGCAGGCAGTGTGATCGGTTTCGAGCGTGTATGAATTTTGCCCGTCACGCCGCTAATTGAAACTGCGTAAGCCGGCGACGTTGGACCACCGTCGTCAACAACCGCTTCGCCCGATTGAATTGAAGCAGAACCTGCCAGAAACAGA
>DATEPE010000007.1:0-171487 GCA_035273385.1 Pyrinomonadaceae bacterium
GACGGGTTCTTGATTTGTTTTTGAAGGAGGCGTCAACGTTTACTTCAAAACACTCAAACGCCTCTTATATCGAACAGCGTTTATCGAACAGCGTTGACGCCACCTCCAATTAATAGGAATTTTGTGCGACCTCAGGCCCTCCCCTAACCCCTCCCAAAGGGAGGGGAAAATCGACAAGCTAAAGCATGTCGGACACCACGTTAAATTATGCGGCGCGTCGCGCCGTTTTAGGCTAATATTGCCCGCTACAAACCACCGCTAGTTTAATTCAACGTCTGAAGGAGCATCGTAAGATGAATCACGCATTGTTAGCTTTGGCTTTACAGGCGGACGATCCTGTCACTGACAATTCTATGTGGATCATTATCGCAGGCGTCATAGTGGTGCTCTTTTTTATCGTTGTGATTATTGGTGTGGCATTGACCATCTTTTTCATTGCCAGGAAACGCAGCAAGGCGAAGGCTGCAGGTGTTCCCGAAGTAAGCGTATCAACTGGCCCAGGCTCAGCAGCCTATGAAGTCGCTTCACAGGATGTTTCTGCATTTCCAGCCGAACCTGAAACTTCTTTCCCCAACGCGCCGGGGGCCTCATTACCGCCTGAGCTCGAGATGCCCCTGGCTGACGAACCAGGCGCCGCCCATCGAGAGGAAACGGTTGACTTTGATCCGACCAAGACCGTGGCGATCGTTCGTGAACCTACTGTCGCCGCGGTGAGTTACGGCTCGATCAAGTTTGTTTCCGGTGTACTGGCGGGACAGGAGTTTGAAATCAGCGCTGAGGGTACCTTCATTGGACGCGATGAGAGTTTGTCGCAGATCATTGTGGCCGATCCACGTATATCAAAACGTCACTTGTGGATTGGCGTCCGCGATGGAGCAGTAACTATTGTGGATCAGGACTCTCGCAACGGAACGTTTGTGAACGATCCTAGAAGTGAACGGGTTACGGAAGCAACCCTGAATTCCGGAGACACTGTCATCATGGGTGAATCAGACGTGGCGCGGTTTGAATACCTGGCGAACACCCTAAACGCGTAATAGTTTAGAGAGCTTTGCACATGTCGGGCGCCCACGGACTGCTCAACGCGCGTTGAATACTTGTCTTAACGTCGTTGAGGTGCCAACCCTTCCTCTGCCAGATTGTGCCATCGGTAAATTCCAAACGATTGATGATGACCCTTTCCTTCAAAGGGGACTCTGTTTTCTTTCCCAGACTCTCTACTGCTACCACGTCGCTGGGGCCAGATAAGGTAAAGCCCTTGAATTCTTTTTCTTTGCCTGCTTTGGTCACTCCGGCACATAGGAACTGACGACGTGACACCACGGGCGTGTCTACCCCATCAGTAAACTCATACTCCCAGAAGATTATCTCCAGCTCCTTATTGGTGACGTTTTGAAACTTTGCGCGATACGCGAACCCTTCAATCGGTTTAGGCGCGCGCGCCGATTGCACGCTCCTTTCCAAGGCAGCGGCGCGGCCGTCGACCGTGTCGAGATTTGGATCGCGTTCGCCGGGTGAAACGTTGGCGCGACGGTTACGTTCGAAATTTTTGTTTAGGGAGCTCACAGCCGCAACGGGAGCATTAAGCATCGGCGTTGCCTGCTCAACCTGCTGTCGATCGCGCGACCATTTATAACTAACCACCTTCACCATGGAACTTTCGTCTGACGAAACCTGTTCCTGAATAGTAGAGACAGGAGATGAAAAGTTACCGGAAGGAAGCAGCAGTAGGACAAGAGTTGCAACAACGGCTAGCGACTTCATAATTCAGCCTCCGATATTTCGGCTGGCGTGAAACGAGGATGTGCAATTGTTTTCGTTGTCACGCCAGGGCAAAGTTGACCAAAAGGGAGACGGCTAGTTGGCGAATGACGCGATACTTTTGGAGCGGGCGACGAGGCTCGAACTCGCAACTTTCAGCTTGGGAAGCTGACACTCTACCATTGAGTTACGCCCGCTAGAGGCACGAATGATATCAAGCAATCAGTAAAAGATCATTTCCCATCAATCAGCCTGCATTTGAATAGTTACCTTTACAGTTGACGCTAGCTCCCAGATTGCAAAACCAGTCCCGCGTCAAACCCTCCCCTAACCCCTCCCAGCGGGAGGGGAATATGACAAATGGAAAATGTGAAATGATATATGGAAAATGATCTTTTTCACCCCGTATAGTGCTCAACCAAATCACCCCATCGGCCCTGGGCCTTGAGTATTACTTCGACTACCTCGCGCACGGCGCCACGCCCGCCCTCCCGTCTGGTAACAAAGTGAGCGACTCCTCGCACTTCCTCAACTGCGTCGGCAACCGCAACCGCCAAATGCACGCGCAACATCAACGGAATGTCCGTCAGATCATCGCCAACGAAGGCGACCTCATTTTCGCCCACGCCCGCAAGTCGCAGGATCTCCTCGAACGCTGCCACTTTGTTGGGATCGCCCTGACGCACAAACTCTATGCCCAATTCCCCCGCGCGTTTCTCGAGTCCCGAAGAAATGCGGCCACTAATTACGCCTGATCGCAAACCTGCCCGATGCAGCAATGCCAGACCAAGTCCATCATGTGTGTTGAAACTCTTCTGGTCCGTACCTTCCTCGGTTAACCAGATGCGGCCATCAGTGAGGACACCGTCGCAGTCCATCAGTAACAACTTGATGCGCGCCGCACGACGCTCTATTGAAGGTTGATCAGTAGTCATCTATTGAAGATTGGTCAGTAGTCATCTTGCTGCGGTGAGTGGATAAGAAGATTTGTCATTTGTCATTTCACATAATTTCACATTTGTCATTTGTCATTGCCAGGATGAGGTCAGTACCACCTGCGGTAGCGGGTGGGTTCATTGAGTCGAACTCGCAATCGCAAAGGTATTCAAACCAACCCACCCGCTACCGCAGGTGGTACTGACCTCACATCGCGACGAAATCAATGAAAAATGACAAATGTGAAATGACAAATAGTAAATCTGCTTTATCTAACCTCAAATAGATCGATCCCCATAAGTTTCCAGGCGCCGGTGGCTTTCGAAAGTATAAGCACCGCGGTTCCCGACTGTTCTCTCCCGAGTTCCTTCGTCGCCAGGCTCACATCGGCAGCTGCAGTATTCAAGTCGATCTGTTCAGTACGCAACACCCGCGTCTGCCAAACTTCCGGTTGTGTTCCCACCACGCCGCCGATAAATCGCACCAGCTCTCCCGAGACAATGCGGGATTCCAACTCCGCCTGTTTGCCACCGGTGATGGCCTGGTCCAACTGACCTACAAAGGTACGAATCGCCGGATCGATCTGCAGCGTATTGGCAGCCGTTTCCGCTTTGATCCTTCCTGCACGTCCTGCCAGCGACGCTGCATACTCGGCGTCGGCTCGCACCGCGTCATTAAATCTTCGAGCGGCCTCGGCGTTCTGTCCTTTGCGCAGAGCGATCTCTCCCAAACCAACATTGGCCCACGCAAACGTGGTCGGCGCCGGCAGCGGCTCGGCCAGCGCCGCATGAAAGAGTTTTTCGGCTTCATCGAGACGGCCTTGTCCCAACAGAGCACGCGCCAGGATCAGGTTTGCTTCCTGCAGGTGTGGCGCCACCGACAGGATCTCGCGAGCAACCTTCTCCGCCTTTACAAAGTCCTGAGCGCCGAACGTTCGATTGGCTTCTACGAGTGCTTCCTGCAGGTCGCGCGTTCGCGGCATGGCATCGTTGCCGTAGTCTAACTGCGGATACAGTTTGTCCGGATCGATTTCGACCCGCGTTACCTTTGCGTTGGTTTTGAAAACCGCTTCGCCGAAGTTGCGCGCCGGCACCGTCACATTTACTGAAAGCTGTTCACCGGTAGCGGTTACCGCTCTCACTGATGTGACTGCGTCAATTGATCCGACATTTCTCAAGGCGGACACCCATTCAGCGCCACGTTGTTGAGGAAGACCAACCATCAAATCCAGATCAGTCACCTGATCCATTTGCTGATCAATCAACGTCTTAACTCGTTCGCCGCCGCGAGTAGCGAGCGCATTTCGAACTGCCGGCAACGAGATGCCCGCCGGATTCCCTTTCCCGGCCTGCAGTTGTTCGCGCATCAGCGTCAACATCACGTCGCGGCCAATAGTGTTTTCAATCAACCGCCACACCATGGCGCCCTTATTCGGCACTGAGCTGTGGTACGTCGCGTCAAGCGGAGTAACGCGGGAGATGGGCGCGTCTTTCCGGGATACCGAACTGTAGGCGATACGCTGCCGCAGCAGTTCCTCTCGGGCGGCCTCGGGACCGAATTGTTTCTCGATAAATGTATTTGCGAGATAACGAGCGAGGCCGTCGCGTAAGACTCCGCCACCATCGCCGCGCACCGCAGTTTGTCCACCAACCCATAAACGAGCTATCGCTTCACCGATCAGCAACACGGTAGAGGCATCGGGCTTCGCGCGACGAAGCGCACCCGACTCGATCAGAATCGCGCCGCCGTCGCTGAATCCCGACCCGCGTCTGACGGAGATCAGGCGAACCGGCACATCGGGAGCTGGTCCAAGCAAACCCGCAAAGTAACTGCGAGCGTTTGCTGCCACGGCCATCAATGCTTCTGCTTGCTTCTTCTCTTCGGCGGTCGCCCCGCGCGAAACCAGCGTAGTTATGTTTCGGCTGTCACCAGCGCCCTCTACTCTGTCCCAATCTCCCTGTACAAAAAACGGCTGGGCATTCATCGCTTGTTCAAATACAGAAGAGTTACTGTTGCTCTTTTCAACGCCCGAGCTGATCACGTTTGGAGCATTAACGGTTAGACGAAACGGCGCCGTGTCTGCGCCCCGGATCGTCAAGTGTGTGTTCGGAGCCGGAAACCACTGCGACTGCGGCAAGAACTGGGAACCGCTGGGCGAGATTGCTGTGAGACCTGAGTTGCTTTCAATCGGAATAGAGTAGTTGATATTTACAGCGATGTTCGCGCCTGGCTGCGCAGAACTCGGCAACGTTACGGTTAACCTTTGCAGACCACCCGACGTTTCCGGTACCGCACGAAAGTTCGCGGTGGCTCCTCCCACGGTTACGGCTTTAACAGTCGCTTTCGGGTGTATGCGAAAGGTAAACGTAGCTCCTGCCCCGCGTCCGACGTTGTTGGCGGTTAATACAGCCGTCGCGGAAAGTACTCGTTCAGCCTGAAGCATGTTGGCTGAGACGTCAAAGTGGGTAACTTGCCACGCGGCGCGGGCTTCTTCCTGCGCGATCGTGGTTGCCGAGTGATTAAAGAAGGAAAGCGTGACGAGGGCGGCGATAACAAGTCGTTTCATATGTGCGCGAACTAAACCAAACTTGATGATAAAAACGATTAACTAGCGGACGCTGGAACTGTCGCATTACGCACGAGGCTGTGTATGTCTCGCAGCGTCATCAGCAACGCTTCCATTCGTTCCAACGGTAAGGCATTTGGTCCATCCGACGGCGCGCGTTCCGGTTGTTCGTGAACCTCCATGAACACTGAGTCAACCCCACATGCCACTCCTGCACGAGCGAGTGGTTCGATGTATTCGGATTGACCACCCGTTGCATCTCCAAGGCCACCCGGCAACTGCAAAGAGTGGGTTACATCAAACACCACCGGGACACCAAACTCCCGCATGATCGGAAACGAGCGCATGTCTACGACGAGATTATTATAGCCAAAACTTACTCCACGCTCGGTGAGCATCAGTTTATCGCATCCCACCGCTCGTGCTTTATCGACGATGTTACGCGCATCGTGCGGAGCCAGAAACTGTCCCTTCTTAATGTTAACTGCGCGGCCCGAGCGGGCCGCCTCCAAAACAAGATCCGTCTGGCGAGAAAGAAACGCGGGTATCTGCAAAATATCGGCAACCTTGCTCACCGGCTCAACCTGACTGATCTCGTGAACGTCCGTCAGCACCGGCACGCCGAGTTGTTCTTTGACTTCACTCAATACCTCGAGGCCCGCTTCAATACCAAGACCACGAAAGCTTTTGATCGACGACCGGTTAGCTTTGTCGAATGAAGATTTGTAGACAAAGTCCAATCCCGCATCACCGGCGCGTCGTGCACACTCACGCGCCATCATCAACGCGTGTTCGCGCGATTCGATGACGCAGGGGCCGGCGATGATCGTCAGGCGGCCATCACCGAAGGTAGTGTTGCCGACCCGAAAAGGTTTGGTTCCGTTTTCAGTCATAGTGTCAGAAGGGATTCTTAAATATACGCTTAACCTTGTTAACAAAACCACCCTTCTTCTTCGGGGTTGGTTTTGCGACAGCCCGGGCCGTGGGCGACGGGGATGGCAATGGTGTTGGTGAGGGTGACGGTGAAGGCGTTGGTGTCGGACTAGGACTCGCTACAGCGATGGGAGCGCTCGCCTGCGAGTCAAACCGCGAACGAGTCGCTAAGGCGATACCAAGTAACAGGACCGCCGCGATAATTACCGAGACAAACACCAGTTGCCTTTTTGACTTGCGCGAGCCACCCAGCGGCACCGACATTCGTGGAAACTTAAGGGCATCCTTTGACTGTAACTCTCGCGCAGCTGCTGAAGCCGTTGGCAGGGTCGCAGCAGGTTCGCGCACAACTGTCAGCTCGTTAATATCAGGAATAGTCGCACGGCTCTCGCGCAGTCGGGAGATATCGATAACTAATCTTCCCGAAGGCGATTCGGTTCCTACGTTACGCAACGTCTCGAGGTCGTGGGTATGAGTCGCTGCGAAATGTTCAAATCCCAGGCGCTCGGCTGTACTCAACAGTTCAGCCCGAAATTGGGCCGCGTTGGCCGGACGATCTTCCGGCCTCTTCTCAAGCGCGTGTAACACCAGCTGTTCGAGTGGTTCTGGGATCGTGGAAACGAAGTCGCGCGGCGGGCGAGGTATCTCTGTTGATTGTTTGAGTGCGATCGCGAGGGGCGTCGAGCCACTGAAGGGCACGGTGCCAGTTAGCATCTCGTAAAGAATAATGCCGAGACTGTAGACGTCCGCCGCGGGAGTTAATTCAGCACCATCACATTGCTCGGGAGACATGTAGCGCGGCGTCCCGATCATCGCGCCGATCTGGGTCAACGTCATCGGTTCGTCATCCTCAAGTATTTCGGCGGCAAGTTTGGCGATGCCGAAATCCAAAACCTTAACCACGGACGGCACGTCGGCGCGCTGGACGATAAACACGTTTGCCGGTTTCAGATCACGATGAATGATGCCTGCCTCATGAGCAGCGGCCACCGCGTCGGAGATCTGCAGCATCAATGACACGGCGCGAGCGGGATCGAGCGGTGCTTCCTTGGCCACAATCTCACGCAGGGTCCGTCCCTCGAGTAACTCCATCACGATGTACACGTAACCATCGGAGGATTGACCAAAATCAGTAACGGTGACTGCGTTGGTGTGTTGTAAACGCCCGGCAGCGCGTGCTTCACGCCGGAAACGCGTGCGCGCTGCTTCGTCTTCCACAAAACGTTGATTGAGTACCTTGATGGCAACCGGACGATCGATCAGCAGATGGACCGCGCGGTAGACGGTCCCCATTCCGCCAACTCCGAGACGTTCTTCCAATCGATATTTTTCGTCGAGAGTGTGTCCAATCAGCGGATCGCCCGGCACAATACCAGCGACCGTCGAGTCAGCCTGCAAAGGTGTCTGGTCGTCCGGGCACACTTCGAACTCGGCTGAATACTGCTTTCCGCATTTGGGACAATGAAGCATTTGAAATCAATAGGGGAAGAGAGCACGAGAATTATCCCGTAAAAAGTAGTTAGATGCACACCAGGGCGCAAAAACAAGAAACCGATCCCCAACCATACGAAATACACGAAGTGATGTTCTTGTATTCGTGTTGTATTCGTGGATCGCTTTTCGTCGGCGAGAGGGTTAATCTGCGCTGGTTACACTAACGCGCTCGGGAAGAATTACCTCGGTTTCGCCGTTCTTATCCATCGATGTTTCATTTCTTAGTCGATTCTGATGGGCCGCCTTCACGAACGACGTAAACAGCGGATGCGCGTTGAGAGGTTTTGATTTGTACTCGGGGTGAAACTGACAACCGAGGAACCAGGGATGCTCGTCGCGTGGAAGCTCCACCATTTCCACGAACTTGCCATCAGGAGAAACTCCGCTGAAGACTAATCCCGACTTCTCCAGTGTCTCGCGAAACTCGGGATTAAATTCGTAGCGATGACGATGACGCTCGCTAATCTCGTTTTCGCCATAAACCTCTACCGCCAGCGAGCCGGACGATAAGTTGCAGGGCCACGCTCCCAAACGCATGGTCCCACCAAGTTCTTCAACGTTCACCAGATCACGGAGCTTGAAGATTATTGGATACGGCGTCTCTGCATTGAACTCAGTTGAGTCAGCATCCTTCAATCCGCAAACGCTTCGAGCAAACTCTATACAAGCAGTCTGCATTCCGAGACAAATCCCGAAGTAAGGCGTTCCACTCTTGCGTGCATACGTGATTGCGCGAATCATTCCGGCCACGCCGCGTTTTCCAAACCCGCCCGGGACCAGGATGGCGTCAAAATCGCGCAGACGCGATTCGTAGTCGTCATCCATCAGATCTTCGGATTCGATCCACTTCACGCCGACGCGAACGTTATTGGCGACACCTCCGTGTGTTAACGCTTCCCGCAAAGACTTGTACGAGTCTTCCAGCTCAACATACTTTCCAACGATCGCGATCGAGGTTTCACCACCTGAAGGCTCCCGGATTGTTCCTACCAGATCGCGCCACTTCGCCAGATCTGATTGCGACGCACGCGCACCAAAACCGAGCTGCGTCACAATCAGTTCGTCCAATCCCTGTTCGTGAAATGCGAGAGGCACTTCGTAAATCGTGTCCACGTCCTGAGCACTGATTACCGCCGACTCTTTCACGTTACAGAACAGCGCAATTTTCGAACGCAAGTCATACGACAAAGGCTTTTCAGATCGACATAACAAAATGTCCGGAGCAATACCAATCTCACGCAAGTCGCGAACCGAGTGTTGCGTCGGTTTAGTTTTCAACTCGCCGGCGGCTGCGATAAATGGAACGAGCGTGACGTGAACATAGAGCGTGTTGGCGGGCCCTTCTTCGTTGCCCATCTGGCGAATTGCTTCGAGGAACGGAAGCGACTCGATGTCGCCAACGGTGCCGCCGATTTCGACGATCACCACGTCGGGATCATCCTTCTCAGCAACCGCTCTCACAGCGTCTTTAATTTCGTTGGTGACGTGAGGGATGACCTGAATTGTTTTGCCAAGGTAGTCGCCGCGGCGTTCCTTTTCAATTACCGAAAGATAAATGCGGCCGGTGGTCCAATTGTTCGCCTGCGAAAGGTGCGCGTGAGTAAAGCGCTCGTAGTGGCCAAGATCTAAATCAGTTTCGGCGCCGTCGTCTGTGACAAAGACTTCGCCGTGTTGGAACGGAGACATGGTGCCCGGATCAACGTTTATGTAGGGATCAAGTTTGATCAGCGAGACTTTCAAACCGCGCGCCTCGAGCAGCGAGCCGATGGAAGACGCCGCCAGGCCTTTTCCCAAACTTGAAACCACGCCGCCGGTTACAAAGATGTATTTAGTCATTACTTCTCCAGATATCAGAGTTCAGATGTCAGATGTCAGATGTCAGATGTCAGATTTCTTCTTTCGTGTGTTTCGTGTAGATCTCGTCGTCTCCTGCCTCCTGCCGACTGCCTCCTTCGCTGCCGCCTCCTGCCTCGTCACCGTCGCCCTTGGCTTGTTTGTCATCGAAGCGGCCCTGCTTAAAATTTTCCTGCGCTATCTCTGCGTTCTTCGCTGCCGGATCCAGTATCTTCTGCAATCCGGTGAGTCCGGCACTCATTAAACTCGGCGCCTCATGGGCGCGCTTTTCAAACTCCTCCACACTTACATCGTACGGTTGTGAGACCTTCCACAACCCAAACAGTCCACACAGAACCAGAAAACCAATAAACGCTAATCCAATCCAGTCGCTCATAATTCTCGTAACGCAAACTGTTAGTTTGCGTCGCGCAAGCTAACAGCTTGCGTTACGTTGCTCCTGCCTCCTGCTCCTGCCGCCTGCCACCTGTGCTCTAACGCGCTCCAGGTCCTCCGCTGTATCAACACCAATCGACGCCGTGCTCGCTTTAATCGCTTTGATCTTCACACCATGCTCCAGCGCGCGCAACTGTTCCAGGGATTCTGTAACTTCGAGTTCAGACTGCGGCCACCGCGCCATCGCCAGTAAAACTTCTCTTCTATAAACATAAAGCCCGGTGTGCTTACGAAACCGGGCCAGAACAGAAGCGTCATTTTCCAGAGCCTGTTGCAGGCTCCCATGTTGCCGCACCGCATCGCGCGGATAAGGCACCGGCGAACGCGAGAAGTAAACAGCTCGATCGTCTTCATCCACGACCATCTTCACCACATCAGGACTCAAGACATCGGCTACTGATTCGATCGGCTCCCACGTCGTGGCAATACCGCACTCCGGATCCCTGATGAGCGCTGCTACTGCCGCGTCAATTGTCTCTGGTGAAATCGTTGGTTCATCACCCTGGACGTTCACGATGATGTCTGCGTCGCCCAGAGTCTCAGCTACTTCAGCAATTCGATCGGTTCCACTCGCGTGATTCGCACTCGTCATCACTGCTTCAAATCCGGAATTCCTTAACGCATCGAATATTCGCTGATCGTCCGTTGCCACAATTACACCAGATACATTTCGAGCAGCGAGCGCGCGTTCAGCCACCCAGCAAATCATCGGCTTACCGGCGATTTCGAGCAGAGCTTTCCCCGGCAAACGAACAGACGCATAGCGCGCAGGGATGATTGCGACAGCTTTACTTTTGGGATTGTTTGGAGGATTTGAACCCGTGTGAATCACGGGATAACAGCATAGCCGCGCGACTGTTTAGTGTCAACGATAACGCGTGCTCCCGGCAAAAGAGAAGCTATCAATCAGCTGATGCTAATCTCCATTAGTGCCATTAATCCGAGCAAGATCCAAAATGCACCCATGAAAAAGACGACGTTAAAAAGTCTGTGCACGGCCAGGCCCGGTGTCCAATCCATATAAGTATCGCGCGGTTCACGGCCAACGTAACGCACGAATATTCGTCGGAGAGTTCTATAAAAACCGAGGCAAACCAACGGCGCCAGGAGGGCCCCGGAGGGGATTGACCGTCCGAATCGGGTCAGCTGTAGTAATAAACCAGTAGCGAATAGAACACCGCCACAGATCAAAATTATTTTAAAGCTGGATTGTTGAACCAGCAGCTCCCTTTGAAAGAGGACAACGCAAAACACCGACAATCCGATGCCAATAAGGATGAAAGTAATCACTAGAACACGCTCACAAAAAGACGGACTTGGAACCCAAGAAGCGACGGATTAGAACCAGGAGCGGTAGCGACTGGGTCGTAACTTTGGACTAACTTCAAGATCTCTTAAGGGGAATCAATTGCTTTTGGGTACCTCAACTACAAGTAGCGTGGCCATACCCGTACCTTCAAACTGAATGTAATAGGCAGATTTAATTTTTGCTGCGTTCTCTGGTCTGACGATCTCGTCCCAAAAGGGTCTATTGTCTATTCCCACAATCCAATCTTCACTGAATTTTGAAATATGAATTTTCGAGAAATGCAGCTTATGCTTTCCAAAGGTTATTAGCACAGTTAAATATTCCTGGCCTTCAACCTGATTCGGAATCGTGAAGCCCTTAGACGTCCTTTCGGCTTCGATCCACCGATCGTTTGAAACAAAGAAAACTCGGTAGCGCTTCTCGACGGTTTTTCCGTCGACTTCAACACGTTTGATGTTCGTTGAGACGTTCTGTGCCTTTGCGTCACAGAAAAAACCAAACGAAATAAGAAACGCAAAAACAATAGCTCTGACTCATTCTTGCCCGTAATTCATGGTCAGGAAGCTCGTTCGAACGCCACGTAAAGGAAACGAGTAAGGAACGGCCGCGCCACTTGACGCGTCGTGTTCGATGACAACAGAGAATTCGGCGCGCTTGAATTTGATCTGCTTGCTAACGTCGTACATAAACCACTTCGGTACATCTTCCTCGAACGGCCCAATCCCCTTTGGCAATAAAGCATTGGAATAAAAATTCTTTACTTCTTCATATGGGTCCGGAGACCTGTAGAAGTACGTCAAGACTGAAATTCCTTCCTTCCCTACGTGTCGCGCCTCCTGGACTTCGGAGAACCCGGGAAACACGGGAACTTCACCCGCAAGTTTTTGGAGCTCTGGTAACTTGGCCCTGCTTTCAACAAACCTGCAAGCAACGCAAGCGGAAAGTAGGACTGGGAAATGTTGGCGGCGGGCCCGACCCCGAGCCGCCATGAGGGAGCTTCCGCTACGGTGATTCAAGCAGTGAGGGCGCGAGCTTCTCGCAATGCAGTGAATAATTTATTCCTTCACCCTGTCCCATATCATAGATTTTTACCAGATGATCGTCCTTGCGAAATTCAACTTCCCGCGGTCCCCATCCGCCATCCTTCTGTTTCACGAGTTGCCATCCGAGCTTAGTAAGCTGGTCAACGTAGAATTCTTTCACGATCTTGTAATCGGCACTCGAGTGATACCCATAACCAAGGTATCGCTCTCCATGAGGGTCTTTATCTTTGCTCACTGGAACAAAATCGTTTGGCCTTGGGATCTCTTCCGTACATAGACGATGTAACTCCTGGAGCGACGGTGACTTCTTAATGGCCTCTTCCGTCGCTCGGGTTCCTCGATCCTCTGCTCTCTTGCCTGCCTGCTTGAGCCCAGGCCATTCCCTGGGATTGCACGCGGCAAGAGAAACGCACAATATCAGTAGCCCCAACCCAACTTTTACCAATGTTGAAAGGTTCGACATCTCGATCGATCAGTTAGAAGGTCCGGTTCGTCAATTAGGGTCACCAAAGCGGTTTCGTACCCGATGGCGCAGCGCCGATCTTTGTAGTTGGGAGTCCCACAGTAATAGCGGGATTAGTAAAGTCCGAACCGGGAAAATAGCCACCAATTGGTCCGGTGACGACGTTTAGGCCAGGTCCCTGAATTAGTTCGTCTCGTTCCTCCGGCCTCAGTTTCCTCAGGAACCAGGCTCCGCCAGCCTGAGCGCCGAACTTCCACTTCTTTTTCGCCGGTGTGGGGTCATTGCCCTTGCCCAGGAAACTCCAGCTCAAATAGCCTTTCCGGTCCTTGCTGACTTGAATATTAACTCCACCGACAACAGGAAACTCAGCGCCGGCATAGACATAATCCGGCGCCACCGCGTACCCAAATGCTTTGACGGCTTGTGACATAGAATTAACAGCGCTCAGGGTCTCTCTGGTTCGGTTCCTAAGAAAACGTTCTACGTAGCTCCCTTCGTAATCATCATCCCCTGAAGCGCCACGCCGGCTGAATCTTCCATTACTCATCGTAACGGGTCCACCGAATAAGTGCTCATAGTAGGCAATTGCACCTTCCAGGCTGCTAAAGGCACGACGCGCGTTGATAGTGATAACCTCTTCCGACTCGTCCTGGTATCCTCGGGCGTGATGACTCTTTCGGTTTTGGACAAACTTGCCTTTCCCATTCTCGTCATACTCGACCGTGCCGCCATGTTCGCGCGCCCACTGGGCGTTGACCGCTATCTTGTGAAAGTAGTCGGAGGCTTCCTCAAGTGCGCGTGCATGCGCCGGATCGTCAGTTTGAACAACACCAATGTCCTTAAGCGCTAACCCTAGCGGATCGATCTTATTAACCGGATCGTTCGCGACATAGGTATACCGGTTGAGCGTTTGCGGAGCGTCCAGGGACATACTTCCAGTGTAGGGATCAGGCGCCGTCCACCTAGCTGACAGATTGTCATATTTTCGCCACAATGTGTGGGTCATTCCGGTAGCTTCGTCTGCTTCCATACCTGCGTACTTGGTCCTTACCGCATGCGGCTGCGAATAACCCTGCCCAGTCGAACGCATTCCGACGTTGGCGACAAGCTCTTCACCAAATGCAGCGTAGTCATGACGAGAAGTAATAGTGCCTGCGGAATTTGTGATTACTCGCGGTGAACCCTGGTGATCAGAGGTGATGTATTGAGTTCCCTGCGGCTGAGCCACCGGTGATCCATATTCGGCGATCAATTGCCCGGCTGCGTCATAGACCAGAACGTTAACGATTTGTGCATTCACCATCGTGGCGACACGCTCGCCGTCGGCGTCATAGATACTCGTCACAGCGTTTGTGCCATCCAGGTTCGCGCTCTGCTTTAGGCGATTGTTAGCGTCGTATTGAAATTGCAGGTTGCGAAACTTTGAATCAATGGTGACGTTTCCGGCATTGTCATATGTCACGCCGGAATTGAATCGATTCGTGGGTTGATCAATTTGGCCGGCTTCGACCCAAACCTGGGGAAAAGGATTTCCGCCGTTCTGAGCCTGCTTCTGAAAGCGATTGCCGAAGACATCGTACTCGTAATTCGCCATCCAAGCCTGTTGACTGTTGTCGCCGCGAAGTTCTCGCGCTGAGGACAGACGCCCTAGCGAGTCGTACGCAAAGTTCTGTTGCCATTGTTTCTGCGTAGCGATGAACCCTTCAATACGTGCAATCTGGCCGTTGTTCTTTGTCTCATCGACGGTGTTCGTGCCCGCGTTGTAAACGCCGTACTTGAAGTCGTAGTGTTGAATCTGTGTGCCGTTGCGGTTCAGGTCGAAGCTGGTCACCTGTAAACGCGAGTTGTATGTAAAACTTTCCACCGCGCCGTTGCCCAGCGTCACCTGCTTCAACAGCCCGTGCGACGTGCTGTAATCAAATTGACTGGCGTAGATGGTGCTGCCGCTCGAAACCTGCGAGAGCCGGGCTGCGTCATTAAAAGCATAATTGACCACGCGGCCCGAAGGATACTCCTGGGTAGTCAGTGCGCCGCCAAGGTCGTAGCCGTACTCCATAGTGTAACTCTGACTGCCAACAGCTTGCGTGTTGTTTGCTACGCGGCCCATCAGATCGTAGTTGTAACTCTGCGAGGTCGCCGGAATTGAACCTACGGCGGCAGTTGCCGCCTGGGTTGGCCGGCCTCTGTTGAAGTGTCCGGGGGCCGGCTGGTCGTAAAAATTAGTGACGGTGGGCGTCCCGTCAGAATAGGAAACTTGCCAGATACGATTCAGATTGTCGTAATGGAACTGCGTCTGAATGTTCCGAGCGTCGTGAGCACTCGTGAGTAGGCCTTTGTAACTGACGCCGGCGATGGTTTCATCATAAGTTAGCTTTCTGGACCAGGCGGCGTTGCCGGTGACCGGATCGGAAGCCGTGTGAGGTGCGGCTTGTTCGACCTGACGTTCGTAAGTGGGTCTGCCCAGAGCGTCATATTTGAAGTAACGATGCTGGACAGTGCCGGAACCGGAGCCCTGAGTGATGTGAATCAGATTTCCTTGCGTGTTGTACTCGTAATAGGTTGGCTGCGTAGGCGCGTCAACACTGCCGAGAGCACCGCTTAGGTTCGGCTCATCCACGCGAACTACTCGTCCCAGCGCGTCGGTTTTCTGCCGCCTCTGCTTGCCCGCTTGGTCGGTGACGGTTGTGTAGATGCCTTGATAGGTGGTCAGCACTTGCTGCCCGTCCGGCAAGGTGACGTAATCGACACGCGAGAGCGGGTCGTAATGCGAGACCATCCAATGGCTGGTGTGCGACAAATCCGCAACGCCGTTCAGAGTGGATGTGCGGTAGGGATTTGAAGCCTTCCAGACACGGCCCATCTTATCGTAGATGGTGTCGGTGGCGATGTAGTTATTGCCGCCCTCGCTGGTAAAAGCGCGGCTGACACGTCCAAGAGTATCAACAAATTGATACCCCTTTATCGTACGGCTGGCGTCCTGTTGAGTTTCAGTCAAGCTGAAAAGGTTTCCAAGCGTTTCGCCAAAGCTGAACTTGGTCCAGCTGCCATCCGGACGCGTCACCTTCCGCAAACGATTTAACGGATCGGTCTGGTTTTGATCGTCCTGATAACTAAAGGTAGTGATCTGACCGTTCGCGTCCGTCGTTGTCAGCACCCGCCCAGTGATTGGGTGATAACTGGTGATTGAAGTGAACTCCGTACTCGAGCCGTGCTCTCCTGAAGGGTCTGGAATGGCAGTAGTCGCCAGCGTCGCATAGGAATGCTTGTAAGTGGCGGAGTATTCGGTAAGGGATTCTATGCCGCGTTCGTTCTTTACTTTCCAAATGTTACCAACCTGATCGAAGTAAGCGTGCGCGTCCATGCATACTCCTGCAGGGCATTCCTCATTCAGCGGAACTTCGGCCGAAACATCGAGATAGCGTCTGAGGGTTGTCGCGTTGCCGCGAAATGCACCTGGGTCAGTCCAGTCCGTATCGAAGTCGTTGTAAGAAAGCAGTGCCACGCCATCGTACCCTTTGACCGTCTTACTAACCGGCTCTCCCTCGGCATCTTTCAACACTACTGAAGTCACGAGCCCTAATATATGACGGGTCTGGTAATTCGAATCTTCGAGATAGGTCGTGACAGAGCTGCTGGCGGGTGGAAATGAATAAGAAGTCGAGATAGTCGCAATCGTACCGCTTTGTGCGGTTGGCTGATCCACACTGGCGAAATGAGTTTCGGCCATGTCGGTGCGATCGAGACCGGTGGTGAAGGTGTAAGCTGAATTCGAGTTGTACCCGTATGTCACCAATTTCGCGAGCGCAGCCGAGCCTGTGTCCAAAATGAGACTAACACTCTTGTTTGGACGCACATTGCGGAAGGCATGCACTATCTCTTCCCCCTGCACACCGGCCCGCGGTGGGATGGGGTTGTCGGTCCAGGCAAAATCCGTCAAGGACCGGCGCAGCATAACGCCGCCCTGTGATGGCGGTTTATCGAAAACGCGTTCTTCGTAAACCATTCCCTGTCGCGGATCTTCCCAACCGAACGGCCAGAATTTAGGATTGCCCTGGCCGGATTGGGTGGGCGCGGGGTAGTTGTACTTGAGTACTTCAGTGTAGGTGTTATCAGGTGCGGTGGTCGAAATAGTATTAGAATTTGGGCCAGCTGAAACTGAATAGATCCATGGCTCCAGATCACTCCCGTCACCCTTCGCACTAAGCTGACGTAGCGTGACTATCCGGTTCGCCTGTGAATAAGGTTGCTTGAGATCTCCAATCGGTGGCGCCGCGTGTAATTGGTATTGTTCGTAGGCTCCGGTGGGGTAAATGATCTTGTCGATCTCGCCGTAGATGTTGTAGCTGAACTTGTATTTTAGTCCGTTTGGCAATTCAATTTCAGTGAGGACAATGGGATTGAAGAATTCCGATCCATTCTGATTCTTTCCGACGACGAAGGTAATGTTGGAATCCATGTCGGGCTCAGCGCTAACAAACAGGCTGTCCAACCAACCCTGCGGATAATTATTACCTTGATAGTTGGTTGGAGCTTGACCAGGATTTGGAAGATAGTGACTGCCAACCGGCTTTCGGGTGGCCCCGTCTGTGATTACACCAGCCGTAGAAAGGTTTCGCCACCGGAAAATGTAAGGTTTGTCAGTCCGCACTCCGGGCGGCCTATACTCGTAATCTGTCGCTGCCGGCACTGCTGGAAAAGGCCTTCCGATTTCCCGGCCCATAGTGTCAGTCCATATGTCATTTCCGCGATCGTAGTTAAGCGTGTTGCCGTTGCGATCTATAAATCGCGGATCTGCATCAATTTCGTACCGCGAACCGTCCGGCATGTAGAGGGTACCGGTCGTGGCGTTGATACTGTCATAACGTAAACGCGAACCATCCGCCGCATAGAAAACACCGGCGACTCTGAGCGTTCCTTCATACGGCTGGTCACTCTCTCTCAGCTCGTGTTTAGAGCCGTCTGGCATGATGATAAAGACTCGAGCGACACGAAAGCGACGGGCACCTGAGCTGCAGCTGAGGCAGAACTGCTTCCCCGTGTAGTAATACCGATCTTCCTCTTTCGGCCATTCGACAATCGGCAGATCGAGACTCGTCTTCCAACCACTCGACGAGTGTTCGGCATAGATCGCCTCGCTGATGGTCGTGTACCAAGAGAGATCATTTACGGTGCCCAGGTGTCCCAAACGCCAGACCTTGGATGAATAATTGAGCGTCACAGGCAAACTGGCACCGCGACCCGGATAATGGATTATTGGTATCTGGATTGTGTTGTCGAGCCCTGAGCCGACGCTGCCCTGCGTGAACTGAATATTCTGTGCGATCGCTGGGGTGGCGAGCCACGCTAAAACGCACACCGACATTAGGTACTTGACAAGGACTTTCAGAAGAGGATTTTGTGGGTGTCCGGTCATGTCTTTGCTCTCTCTTATCTGACACACTGCCGAAGTTGCTCAATGTGTTCCTTTTTGATCACTGAAGCTCGCAACGCCTCGACCGAGTTGTCGGTGTAAGAACACCCGGGAAGGGTCAAAGCGTTGCGGGCCTGATCGAGGTTCGTACGAAGATCCTGGATGTGGGTAGCCTGAATGGTCGTCACGCCTGGAGTCACACTGGGGCCCCAGTTCGCAGCGCTGTGATTCACCAACGCACGAACAGCATCCACAGCTTGTCGTAACTGATTGATATGGTCCGCCTTGACAGGTGTGGTGTGCACCACCAGCGTGTCGTCCGTGAAACTGATTGCAGTTGCAACGTCGACGTTGCTGGGCGGCGAGACATTGCCAACTGTGTCCACCGCGCGCACCCGGTAAAGATAAGCAGTTACACTGCTGACCGTCGTATCTGTGAATGTTGTGGAAGCGACATTAGTGTCAATGGTCGTATAGCTTGTTGAGATGTTGGCAGTCCGCTCCACCTGGTAATGATGGGCACCAGCGGTGGCACTCCAACTAATGGTTACTTGTGGCGTGGTCAAACTTGAAAGAGTTGTGGCTACCACAGTGGTCGGAGCAGCCAACGTTACTGGAGCTTCCGTCGCAATCAACTTGCCCTCGGCATAAATGTATTCTTTCGATGGATTGTTCGCCGCCGGAATGGTCAGGGGAGTAGGAGACGCTAAAAACAGCGCGCGCAGCCTCTTCCCGCCAAAGGAATCTCTCAATGGACCTACCGCGCTTGCCAGCGTCAAAGTGACGATGAACCCAGTTGCTATAAGACGGGTACTTCGCCTTCGCTCCCTTTGCGTACGAAGCCGGCTCTTCTTACGTGGAATCGTCTTTTTCGACATTGGAACCTCTTTCTCGCTTATCTAGAACTGATCAGGACCAGCAAACGGGAGGGTGGTCACTGCAAACTCAGCAGCACGAGTATCTCGCCCGTGCCTTTCGCGAGTGGCTCGAGTGCTTTGCCGATGAGTGTGCCGGGGCGGTGGATTTCGATACCACCGACGTCGATTGGTTTTGATTTCATGGCGACGCCGGGAACGTTGCTGCTGACAAGTAAATCCCCGACCTGAATTGGACCATGTGAAGCGTCCACTTTGATTCGTACTCGGCCAGTCGTCGCGACAAGAACCTTCCCTTCTCCCCCTTCACCAAGCGCGATGCCCGGTTGCGCAGAGACAACTCCAGCCACACGTGTGTCGTAAGGTTTCGACGATGCTTCCACGTGATTTGATTTGGTTGGGTCGAGAGTGACGACCGTTCCGGCTGAGAGTGCATGAGTTGAAGGCACCCACTCGGCCAGGTCCTGATACTTTGAGTTGATGACTCCGTCGACCGTGAGGTTCTGGGTTACATGCCCGTTGCCAACAACGTGAAGCTTGCTTGTTGGGTTTGTGATGCCTATGCCAACGTCACCTGATGCGTTGATCGTCATCCGGGTCGTTGCACTGGTCCTGAAATTTACGCTTCCCGCCTCTGTATTTTCGAGGTACGAGTTCAGCCCGTCCTGAGCCAGGAGAAAGCCATCATTCGCTGACGTCCCCGTCACGTTGTCTACGAGTTGCAATACAGGCCCACTGGCTCGATGGAGCGTCATCAAACGCTGCGGATTATTAGTGCCGACACCGACACTGCCGGAGTTGTAGTGGATGCTGGAGCCCGCGGTGGTCCATTGTGAACCGCCTACCTGCGACCAGGAAGTTTTGCAATCACCTGCAATGCAAAGTCCACCGGAAGCGTTTACCTGTCCGGTAGCGTCAAGTTTGAAATTTGGCGTGGACATACCAACGCCGACGTTGCCGCTGTTATTCACAAACAGCCCAGTCGTCCACGTTAGAGCCCCGTTTGCCGTCCCTTGAGGTGCAACCTGGAGGGCAATCGTTCCGTCCAACATGTACATCTGGGCCGCTTGATCGGCTATCTGATATTTCCAACCGGTGTCGTAATAGTTGTTGAGACCTACTTGAAAAGAATTACCGGCTGCGGTGCTGTTTGACATCGAAACAGAACCGTATCCGCCGACGTTGAGGACGCCGGCGCCGGAGAACCAGTTATTAAAGCTGGTCCGGTTAATGCCCAGGTGATTTGAAAAGTTACCCGTGCCGGCGAAAGTTATGTCTCCACCTGAAGGCGCAACAGTCAGGTCGCCCGAAGAGGATGTCGCCAGGTCTGCATAGTTCGCAGCCGCGCCATTCGAGTCATTGTTGGTTAGCCTTAGATTAGCGCCGGAAACTGAGTTAATCTCCATCGCCCTGTCTGGGATCGTAGTCCCGATGCCAATGTTGCCGCCCAACGGGTTGAGTAGAAGAGAACTCCCTGAACCAGCATTCTTCGTTTGCAAAACGCCGGCGTACCAGGAACCAACGTTGTAGTAACCAATACCCAGGTTATAGCCGGCGGTGTTATCAACCCCGACGACTAATTGATTCGCTGTACTAACATCAGCCAGAGTCGCCGGCTTAGCTACGTGCAGTCGGCTAAGTGGTCCCGTGGTTCCAACGCCGACGTTTCCATCCGTGTAGTGAATACTGGGGCCGGACGCCGTGGTCCATTGAGAACTTCCGCCGCCACCTACCTGCGACCAGGCAGTCTTGCAATCGCCTGCTATACACAACCCACCGGAAGCATTTATTTGCCCTCCGTCCACATGAAGTTTGTAGCCGGGCGTTTCGGTCCCGATGCCGACATTGCCGCCACCGAGGATCGTCATGCGCGTCGCGTTTCCACCAGTGATAAACCTCATCGCGCCACTGCTTAGGGTTGCGTTATGCGTATACGTAACTCCCCCAGCCAGATTCGAAGACGGTGATCCAAACCAGATTCTTCCTGAGCCAGTATTGGGCGAAAGAAAATGGAGGTCAGTTGCGCCCGCGCTCTCCAGCGTCAGTTCGGGATTACCACCTAGTGTGTACTCGCTGGCGCCTGATGCTCCCGAATAAACGTGCACCTTCGCATTAGCGGGGGTTACGGTTCCAATTCCGACGTTGCCGACATCAGTGATTCTCAACCGTTCGGCAACTCCCAGTGATGTCTTGGGCGTAGTAGAGAAGGTAAGATAGGTTCCCTGTGCCGTGTCGCTCCAGTTTTCTGCCGCGTGACTTCTAATACTTGCTCGCACGCCTCCGAATTGGGTAGCCCCACGTCCAAACCAGGAAATCTGGCCCATGTTTTCATCCAGGAGGATTGATGAAGGTGAGGCGGCTGTCGTATTAGCACGCCTGAAATCAAACGCCGGCACACCTCCAAAACCGTCGATCAAGAGGCGCGTGTGCGACGCATCCGCAGCGGAGAAATGCGCGATGGTAGTACCAACGCCTGTGGCTGCCGGAAGAGGCGCCGAGTTGGAGGTAACCGTTAGCTTTGAGCCCGGAGTCACCGTTCCGACACCGACATTGCCGTCATCAGGATATGTGTTCGTCGCCGTCTGAGCTTCAACAGTCGCAACGCAAGGAGTCAAAAGCAACAACGCAAGTATCCCCGCCCGCAGCCAGAATCTCCGTTCATATTTCGATCGGTTGGTATCCGGTGCGCACTGACTTAGGAAAGAGACATTGGTAAGTTCGAGGCGCGAGAAAAACAGACGGCAGCAGTTAATAACTCCTGTGTAGAGAATCATGAGTAGGGCCTTTCTTGAGGAATGTTCGTGACGCTGCAAATCGGTTTCAAGCCGACCGGGATTTACAACGACAAGCTAGACTTCTAACCGTGTTGATAAAGCAATGGAGAGAGCTTTAATTGCCGGAAAGAAAATCGTCAGGGATTGAACCGAGTAATCGTTGACGCGAGGCTTACCGTGTGAGTCGCACGTTAACGAAGTGAGTCGGGGAACTACGAGCCGCGATGAACGGCGCGGAGTTTATCTGCGGAGTGGAAACGTGTCAAACTTGTTTTTGTTTTATGTGAATGGAGTTATGGAGAATGCAAGATTCCATGGATAGCGCGCCTCTGTGCTCTGAGGCGGAAAGCTAAGTCCATGATCTAGTTCACCACCTACTGGAGACCAACCCAGGCGAGTGGTTAAATCGCGCTGGTTTCGGGGTCGGTGATACTGGCTCCCCGGCGAACGATGCTGTGATTGAATCTGTGTACTCTGCGGAATCTGTGAGACTGCTCTTAGTGAGCGATGGAAGCAGTTGCTGTGTAGCTCTGGCGCGCTCGCACGACGAGGTTTGGCAGACGCGTCTTCACTTTAATCTCACGCTTCTCACCAGTCTTTGCGTTCCCTTTTGGATAGTAACCAAGACTGTACTGCCGTCCGAGTTCTTCTGTGATCGCGGAGAATGCGCCAGGGACATCGGAAAGCGTTTCGGCTTGATACAAGCGTCCGCCGGTCTTCTCCGCTAGTGTCTGCAGATAAGTACCGCCGTTCGCGTATTCCTTGATCATGCGGGCTTCGACATGAGCGCGCGCTTTTGGATTGATTATCTGACTCAAACGTTGCGGGAGTTGCGGAAGAGTGTTGTAACGCACTGTATAGATGACGACGTTTGCTTCCTCGGCGTCACGCAGGTTCTGCCTGTTATTCTGCTTACTGCCGCTGTCGACACCATCAGTTAGCAACACGATCGCTTTGCGACCCTGAATTGCCGCTAGCCGCTGGTTCAAAGTGAACCCGACTGCATCGTAAAGCCGCGTGCCATCGTTCAATGCGTCGAGTCGCAGACGTTTCTGGCGCAACTGCTCCAGCGTCACTGCTTCGGTGAGAACATTTATTTTCCCGTCAAAAGAGATCAGCAACAGTCGATCGTTTGGGCGCAGTCGTTTGATGAATGTGTTTGCGGCAGCGCGAATCGCCTGCAACTGTGTCTGAGTGGAGCCACTCACGTCCAACAGCAGTGCCACTGTGAACGGCTGCTCAACCGGAGCAAAGTACGCGAGTTCCTGTTCGACACCGTTTTCAAAAATGCGGAAATCGTTCTTCGTCAGACTGCCTATGAAACGTCCGTTTCGATCCATCACTTCCGCGGGGACGGTAATTAGGTTGGTACTGACGCGAACAATATCGTTCTCTTCAATCTCTGGTTCCGGCTCAGGAGTTGGCGCTTCGTTTGGCGTTACGGTCACTGTGTTCGGGGCTCGACGCAACACCGGCGGTGGCGGTGGCGGCTCTTCCGGTAACTGAGCCTGGGCTGTAGTAACACCAGCCAGAGAGATCGCAAGGGCGCCGAGGATAGTCTTTAAACTATTTTGAGTCGCAGTTGACATAGCAACACCTGACCGACTTAGAACATTTAGTAGTTTGCATTAATAAAAAACGGCTAAAGAGACGCCCATCCCAGGTTTATCTTCCAGATATCCCCCTCCCAATGGGAGGGCCAGGGGAGGGCCTGAGGCTGATTACTTCTTGTGTTTTGTAAATGGCGTCAACGCCGTATGGATAAAGCAGAATATATGGGAGAGGCCTGATATGAATGTTGATGCTTCCGCCAAAAACGGGAGGAGAACTACCATCTCAAGCCCTCCCCTAACCCCTCCCATTGCGAGGGGAAATTATTCCGTGTAATTCGTGTGTTTGGTGTAATTCATGAACCGCTTTTTTGGCGCCGCCTTAGAAAGCTATCCACGAATACACGAAATACACGAAATTGCCCCCTCCGGTAAGCCCTTTTCATGCAAGGAAGTCCGGCAAACACCGCAATTGACACCTCTTCACTCGCGGGCTACCATCCCGCTTCTTTTATGAAACGTGAATGTGCGGCCCGCGGTGAGGCCTCCCGTTAGCTTCGGACGTTTCCCTTAATCAAGCTATCCAATAGGTGGTGCTCGTTTTACTATTCGTGTCTGAGCATTTAGATTAACTACCCATGGGCTTCGCAACAACGGCAATCCACAGCGGACAGGAACCCGACCAGGCAACCGGCTCCGTAACAGTTCCGATCTATCAAACCTCCACGTACGCGCAAGAGGGCCTCGGCAAGCACAAAGGCTACGAGTACGCGCGGACTCAGAATCCGACTCGTAGCGCGATGGAACAAAACATAGCCGCGCTCGAGGGCGCGCGCTTTGGTTTTGCTTTCGCTTCAGGTATGGCGGCCATCGACGCGACTATGCGTCTGTTGAAAGCCGGGGACCATGTGGTGGTCTCCGACAACACCTATGGGGGCACCTTCCGACTATTCACGCGCGTGTTGCAAAACTACAATCTCGAATTTGACTTTGTAGACACCTCTGATGCGTTGAACGTGGAGGCCGCGATTAAGCCCAACACCAAAATGGTCTTCATCGAAACGCCTACCAACCCGGTAATGATAGTTACCGACTTGAGGGAAGTTTCCGAGATCGCACACCGCGCCGGCGCTCGCGTCGTTTGCGACAACACGTTTATGTCGCCTTACTTGCAGCGGCCGCTTGAGTTTGGTGTCGACATCGTGGTCCATTCAACGACCAAGTATCTAAATGGGCACTCCGATGGAATTGGCGGCGTGGTGGTGTTGAATAACGAAGAAGACGCAACCTGGATCGGTTTTATTCAAAACAGCGCGGGCGCTATTCTGTCACCACTTGATTCATGGTTGGTGATGCGCGGTACCAAGACGCTGGCCCTGCGAATGGAACAGCACGACAAATCCGGACGGGCAGTCGCTGCGTTTTTAGAAGAACATCCGAAGGTGCAGCGCGTGTACTATCCCGGTTCAGCGTCGCACCCGCAACACGCCCTGGCGAAACGCCAGCAAAATGGTTTTGGCGGCATGGTAGCGTTCGACGTCGGTTCTTTGAATGCAGCCCGCGCCGTACTCGAGTCGGTTAAATTATGTACGTTGGCGGAGAGTTTGGGTGGCGTCGAGACTTTGATTTCCCATCCGGCTACTATGACTCACGCTTCGGTTGACATCGAGAAACGCAATCGACTGGGCATTAGCGATGGTCTCGTGCGCGTCTCGGTTGGTCTCGAAGATACCGATGATATAATTGCGGATCTGGATCAAGCTCTGAACGGTATCTGAACATGCAAGTCGCCCCCATTGTTCTCTTCGCGGGAAGTGACAGCAAAAGTTCTTGAGAGGTAAAATTCAAAAGTTCGTCTTTTCCTGAAGCTTCACACGCCCTTATGAATGTTGAGTTACACGCTAAATCGGATGTAGGCCGTGTTCGCAGAGGCAATGAGGACAATTTTCTGGTCCTCGAATTGTCGAAACAACAAACATGGACCGCCACCGACAACGCCAATCCCCCTTCCGACTTAAGTAAGTTTGAGCTCGGTAACAGAGGTCTCGTACTTGTCGTTTCAGATGGCATGGGGGGAGCACTCGCCGGCGACGTCGCCAGTCGCATGGCTGTCGACTCTGTGCGCGAAATGATCTTAGGCTCGAAAGGCGAAGATGGCTGCGAGCCGGCTGGTTCCCTGGTTGACTGCCTCAAGAGTGCGACGGTCTACGCCAATCAGGCGATTCACAGCAAGAGCCAGGAAGACTCACGTTGCGCCGGGATGGGGGCGACATTCACTGGCGCTGCGATCCGCGGCGATTTATTAGACCTGGTTCAGGTGGGCGACAGTCGCGGTTATATCATTCGCAAAGATCAGATTAGATTGGCGACGAAGGACCAATCATTAGTACAGCAGTTAGTCGACGTCGGGCAGATCAGCGAAGCGGAAGCGGAAACGCACATGTTCCGCAATGTGATCCTGCAAGCGCTGGGAGCACAAGGCGATGTAACTCCCGTTACCGGGCGCATACGTTTGCGCAAAGGCGATACGCTTCTGTTGTGCAGTGATGGACTGTCCGGAAAGCTTCGCTCGGAAGATATTCAAAATATCGTTTCCAGTAACCCCGACTTGAGCAAAGCCTGCGACGAATTAATCGCGGAAGCCAACAATCGCGGCGGTGAAGATAACATCACCGTGATCCTGGCGCGCTTTAGTGGAGATGAATTGCAGGAACCTGCCAGCGATCGTATTACGGTAGAACTGCCGGCGATTGAAGAAGAAGATAAAACGTTAGACGACACCTATGAATCAGACACCGAGCCTCACGGCTGATTCCTAGGTTTTCTCGGTCAGTTCTTTTTGTCTCCAGTCTGAACCCTGATCCAACCGTCGCACGAAGATCGAAGCGCCCTCAATACTTTCCACGCAGACACGCTCTCCAGCTTCTAAGGGCGACTCGCCCGGCGCGGGATAAGCCGTCCAGGTAGATCCCAAAAGTTTAACTGCACCTTCATTCATTGCGCCTTTGCTGGAAGAAACGACGGTGCCAATTTTTCCCGGCAGCGCATCAACGCCAGTCCGCAATGAATCGCCGGTTTCTTCTCGCGAGAAGTACTTAACGAAGATGGTGCGCGATGCCGCAGTCAGCCCAACTGACACGAGTGCGAAGACTGCAAACTGAATCGCCAGACTATCGATGCCGATTAGACCGACCAGGGCTGCAGCGAGTGCTCCTATTCCAAACCATAGCAGCACAAAGCCGGAAGTGAAGATTTCGGCGACGATTAAAGCAGCGCCAAGAATGCACCAAAGAATCCAGTAGTAGTTTTCCATGGGCCAACTAACCTTTGAAGAAATTCTTCAATACAAACCAGATGTTTGCCGGTCGTTCGGCGAGCCTTCTCATGAAGTAAGGATACCAGTGTTTACCGTAAGGCACATATACCC
This sequence comes from Pyrinomonadaceae bacterium, assembly GCA_035273385.1. GTDB lineage: Bacteria > Acidobacteriota > Blastocatellia > Pyrinomonadales > Pyrinomonadaceae > PSRF01. The sequence goes on from DATEPE010000007.1 coordinate 26,831, forward strand.
TCATGTTGTAGCCGTCTTTGGCGAGCTGTCTCTGCAAATCGCGCCGGATGCCGTATAGCATTTGAAACTCAAAGGCTTCTTTTCCAATTCCCTGCTTCTGGGCATAGTCGATCGTCGCGTCGATCATTTTGGGATCGTGTGTCGCAATGCCGTGGTAGGTGCCACTAGAAAGCAAAAGCTGCATAACGCGAACGTAGTTTTCGTCCACGTCCTTTTTATCAGGGAATGCCACTTCGGGCGGTTCTTTATATGCACCCTTGCAGATGCGCATGCGCGCCGGCAACTTCAACATCTCCTGGGCATCCGCGTAGGTGCGGCGCAGGTATGACTGGAGGACTATACCCACGTCATTCAACTCAAACTCGGCGCGCAGTCGTTTGAATATATCCAGTGTGGCCTGCGTGTAAGCCGAGGCCTCCATGTCTACCCGCACGAAGTTGCCACGGCGTGCGGCTTCTTCCACCACCCGGCGAGCGTTTCTATATGCCAGGTCGGGATCGAGTTCGAGTCCAAACTGCGTCAGCTTAATCGATACGTTCGAATTGATGTGCGTCGCGTCAATTCGCTCCAGAATAGTGAGGTACTCCTTTACCTCGGCTTCCGCTTCCGCCGGGCTGCTGACGGACTCGTTCAGGTGATCAAACGAGGCGGAGCAACCCTCGGCGTTCAACTCGCGAATTGCGGCCACGGCTTCATCGATGGACTCTCCGGCCACGAAGCGCGTTGTTAATTTCCGGAACGGGCGAAATTGTGCCGCAAAGTCCTTAAGTCCTTCGTGGCGAGATAGGTAGATTAGTGCGCTTCTAGTAACCATTGATCCAAGTATTTGATTCTTGCTTCACTGTTTGTCTTGCCGACCACTATTTGTCATTCCCCTTGGGAGGGGTTAGGGGAGGGCTTAAGCCGGATTTCCCCTTTTTGTTTGGGGGACGCGTCAACCTTGAGATCGACACTAATCTATTCAGCGTTGACGCCACCCCCAAAATAACAACCTATTTGCCCTGAGCCCCTCTCCCCGACCCTCTCCCAGTGGGAGAGGGAGAAGCTGTGGTATTCTTACCGCCCTGTCCCTTACGGTTGCCGCGGCATGGGCCAACCGTTAACAAAACAAAATGCGTCTGAAGCTGGTCATTCTTGCGTCGTTAATCGCTGCCCTCCTGGGCGCCGGCATAGCGATAGTTCTCGTGCTGTTAATGTTTTCGACGCTAAGCTCCATGTCGACAGCCGGCCCGGTTGTATTCGCGATTTATCTCCTGCCGGTAATTACCACGTTGTTGGCCGCAATGTTTGTTTACCGTCATACAGCGCGCCGGCGAAAGTTGCAGGCGGCACTGACTACGATTATGTCGTTCCTGCTTTCGATAGCGTTATTTTTCGTCGCCTCATTGTTGTCCGCGCCGCCCAAGGAAATGCAACCACCACCCACGACCCCTCGCAACAGCACGTAGACTTCATTAAATCAGACGAACCCTTTCCGAAATACGCAAGCCTTTGGAGTGCGGCGGCCCGACGCCGCTTTTTTAGTTTTTCGTCGCCCCTTTCGATGGCGGGGCTAATGTGAATCCTTTAAAGCATTACGCGGCCAGCGGAAACTAACAAAGCGGCGTCAGGCCGCCGCACTCCAAAGGCTTGAGCCAAATGTTAGGTTCTCTTTTCTCTTCGAATGTTCTGCTAGCGAATCTCAACAAGCTAAAGCTTGTACTCTGAACGTCTCCGCTTAGCACTCAGCACTCAGCACTAACTCTTCACGTTTCACTTTTCACCGCTTTAACCCGATCTGCTCTTGTACCGGTCTCAGCGCATCAATAACGAACCGGATGTGTTCGTCTGCATCTACTCCGAGCTCTTCGAGTCCCTGTCGAATGTCATCACGGTTAACAGAACGCGCGAACGCCTTGTCCTTCAGTTTTTTCTTCACTGAAGAAACTTCGAGATCGTCCAAGCTTTTCGTCGGACGCACGAGCGCACATGCCACCAGGAAACCACAAAGCTCATCAGTCGCAAATAAGGCCCGCGCCATAGCCGTGTCGCGCGGCACACCGGTGTAAGTAGCGTGGCCCATGATGGCGCGAATGAAGCGTTCCGAATAACCGCGGCCGCACAAGATGTTTGCGCCGGTAAATGGATGCTGATCGGCGGTGGGAAACATTTCGTAGTCGAAGTCGTGTAACAACCCCACCATTCCCCACTCGTCTTCATCATCTTCAGCGCCGCCGTAACGTTTTACGCACGCCCGCATCGCAGCTTCCACAGCCAGCGCGTGCTTACGCAGGCTATCGCCCTTGGTGTATTCACAGAGGAGTTCCCACGCTTCGTTTCGATCAGGCATGTTGATTGTGTGATAGAGCGAGCAAAACTAGCACGATTGAGGAATGCCGAACAAGATCGGGTTAGAGCGGAGGTAGGTTGAGTAAGCAAAAGACCATTTCCCATATATCATTTCACATTTTTCAGTTGTCATTGATGACCGAGGTTGAAGGGTGATATCGGGAACGGATGGCTGGATCACCAGCGGGAGCAAGCTGCCCTTCCTGACCAACGAGACATTCAATCTTGTCCAAAACATTCAAGGTTGAACATCAATGACAAATGAATAATGTGAAATGATATATGGGAAATGGTCCGTTGCTTGCCCTGCCGCAGCCTAGCCACCAAGTGGAGCGCGGTACCCCGGCCGCGCACGAAGCTTAACTCCCTTGCGCGAACTGGTGACTTTGATTTTGCGGAACGTTCCGTTGCGGTCTTTGTTGGTCGGGTAGTAACCGATTGCATATTGCGTTCTGAGCTCAGCAGCAATCTGTGCAAATGCATCGGGCAACGAAACGAGTGTGTCGGCGCGCAGCAATCGCCCTCCGGACTTATCCGCCAGAGCGATGAGGTAGCTGTCAGCTTTTGAATACGCTAGATCGAGCATCGACTTGATTGACTCATCGGCAGTCCCCTTCCGGGAGGATGGAGGTGCGGTGCTACCTCGATCGCCGGGATATCGCGATTCAGCCGAAGGTGGATCACCAGTACGCGGGTTGCCTCCCTCGCGCTCGTTGCGCTCGCGCTCGGCTTCTCGTCTCCGCCGAAGAATCTCAGAGGCTGGAGGCAGACCAAACGGTCCGGTAGTTTTTGTTTGACCCGCGGTGGGAACCGTCGACTGGTCGTCGGAAGGAAAAGTGGGAGCAGTTGTTCCAGGCGCGGGCCTGTTTATCACGCTGCGGGTCGGTAGTTCCATCATCTCGTCCTGCTGTTGCTGGGCGAGACGTTCGGTTTCGGCGCGGGTGTCGTAACGAACCGGATAAACAATAACGCCTTCTTCTTCCAAATATCGCAACGTACCATCAAACGTAGCGTTATCGCTGTGCCAATCAACCCCGTCACTGAATAACACTATGGCCTTGCGACCCTGGATCGAGCGGATCGAATTCAATGCGAGGTCGAACGCGTCGTATATCTTGGTGTTCTGACCTGGTTCGGTGCGATTAATAGCCCTGCGCAAAAGAGACCTGTCAGCGGTGAACTCGTTATGGTCACGCACCTGGTCGTCAAAAGAGATGACTTTGACTTTATCGCCTGTTTGCAACTGATCTACGAAAGAGATTGCCGCTGCCCGTATGAGACGTAACTTCTCGCGGGTGCTCGCGCTGGTGTCGAGCATCAGCACAACATGAAATGGCTCGCTGACGGTAGCGAAAAATGAGATCTCCTGTTTGACGCCATCTTCTTCAACCCCGAAATCCGTTTTGCTGAGATCCGGAATATAAACTCCGTCACTGTTTACTGCGATAACGGGAACGGTAACAAGATTCGTGTCAGTCTTTACGACTTCCTGCGGGTCTTGGGACTCGTTGTTGTCTTCTACGGGAGGGGGCGTCGGACGCGACGCGGGAGGCTTGGTCTGGTTCGGATAACGTGGCCGTTGCCCTCGTGACTGTCCCCACACCGCAATCGCGGCCGCGATACTGAACGCGCAAATGAGGACGATACGAAGCAATGGAGCCTGCACTGTTGCCTCCGACTGGAAAGGTTCAAATGATAAGAACTGGAAACCGAGGACGTGTAACTACGATGTCACGTGCCAGAATAACGGTTGCCACGGAAAAGGGCACATTTACCATATATCACTTCACATTATTCATTTGTCATTGATGTTCTCCCTCTCCCTCTGGGAGAGGGTCGGGGAGAGGGCTTGTGACGCAGCGTGTTTTTTTATTTCGGGAGGAAGATTCAAGGTTCAGATCAACCAGTCAGTCATTTGATTCCTTAACCACAAAGTTGGCGCTACCTCCAAATTACAAGAAACTATTCCCGAGTCAGGCCCTCCCCTAACCCCTCCCAAAAGGGAAGGGAAAATGAGTTCCAATGACAAATGAGAAATGTGAAATGATATATGGGAAATGTTGTAGTGCGTCTACACCAAGAGTTGAGTGTAGTTCGTCGCATCAACTAGAATCGCGTCGCACCGTTTACCCCATGAGATCCCTTTTGCTTGCCGTCCTGGCTGCTTACGTTGTTGCAGCTATCCACGCAGTGCTGGCGTTTATCAACAAACGCAGAGCGCTCTTGCGTGTCTCTGAGTATGCCATGGCGATCGGGTTCGTCTTGCACACGACCGCGCTTATTGCCGATTGGGCACTGTACGGCCACTATCCCCTGTTTCATCTCCGCGAAACGCTTTCTTTTCTCGCCTGGACGCTCGTCGCCAGTTATTCGTTAATCCTTTACCGTTACCAGGCCCGGGCACTCGGCAGTGTCACCCTTCCGTTGGTTTCCATTTTGATCTTCGTAGCCATAGTTACCCGGGCTGAGCCGTCGCCAGAAGCGACCAGCATGTCGACTACCTGGCTTTTTCCGGTGCATACAACGTTGTTACTTTTCGCTTACGCCGCCTTCTTTGTAGTCTTCCTGGCCAGCATTATGTATCTTTTGCAGGAGCGCGAATTAAAGTTGAAGAAATTCAGCGGCATCTATCATCGCCTGCCGTCGTTGACCACCGTCAACGAAATTGCCACCAGCTCGGCGGCCATCGGTGTCACACTTTTGACTGTCGGGATTGCTACAGGCATGCTTTGGTCATCTGCACGAAATGGCCGTGTCTGGCAGAACGACCCGAAAGAAATATTTGCTGCGCTGACCTGGTCGCTTTACATCCTTCTGATCCTCTACCGTTCCAGTGCGCGGTGGCGGGGGCGGCGCGCGGCCTGGATGGGTGTAGCGGGATTCGCCCTGGTGCTCTGCACGTTTTTCGGCGCCAGATTGATGGGCGGGTACCACGTTTTCGGTTAACACGATGTCAATAGTCCTCCTCGGGGTAAATCATAAGTCAGCGCCGATCGCAGTACGTGAGCGGCTCGCGTTTTCTGAAGACGCGTGCGCGGCCAGTCTGCGCGAACTGGTCGATGGAGAACTAATCCGTGAAGGTCTGATCGTTTCAACTTGTAATCGAGTAGAGGTGTTAACGGAAACAACGTCGGGCCGGTTCGACGACACTGCCGAACGCGTCATTCAGTTTCTCAGCCGTAGCGACGTCCCTCGCGATTTCTTCGAAGCAAACCTTTACAAACATGTAGACGATAGCGCTGTGCGTCACCTTTTCCGCGTCGCTTCGTCGCTCGACTCGCTGGTCGTCGGTGAGCCACAAGTGTTGGGACAGGTGCGACGAGCTTATTCCATCGCGCTGGATGCTGGAACTGCGGGACGCGTGCTGAATCGACTCGTGCACCACGCTTTCCGTGTCGCCAAACGAGTACGGACGGAAACAGGAATCGGTGCGAACGCAGTTTCAATCAGCTATATGGCAGTCGAGCTTGGCAAGAAGATCTTTGATTCGCTGAAGGGACAAACTGCCTTACTGGTTGGCGCCGGGGAAATGGCCGAACTGTCGGCGCGACATCTGGTGAACGCTGGTGTTTCTCGAGTTATGGTTGCCAACAGGACCGATACTTTTGCACAGCAATTGGCGGATACGTTTGGTGGAGAGGCGGTGAACTTCACTCGCCTGGCCGATTACCTGGCAGAAGCTGACGTCGTGATTTGTTCAACTGGCGCTGATGACTACGTGATCACTGAGACGATGGCCCGGGAAGCGCTGCACAAGCGACGCAATCGTCCTTCGTTTTTCATCGATATCAGCGTGCCGCGAAACATTGATCCCGCCATCGGCAAGCTCCCGAACATGTTTGTCTTCGATATCGACGACCTTGAATCAGTTGTAACGTCAAATATTCGCGAGCGTGAGCGCGAGGCAGAACGGGCGGAACTGATTGTCGAATCAGAGATCATGCAGTTTCAACAGTCACTGCGAGCGCTGGACGCCGGACCGGCTATCGGCACGTTTCGGCAAACCTTGCAGGACGTTGCTAGACTCGAGTTCCAGCGTCGCCGCGCCCAATTGGGCGAATTGACTCCCGAGCAGGAACGAGCAATCGAAGCGCTGTTGCAATCAACGGTAAACAAAATCTCACATCCGGTGCTGAGCCAGTTGCGACGCTCATACGACGCAACCGACGCCGATAAGATTGAGGCGTGGCGCGACCTCTTCGGACTCGAAGAATAGCTTCACCGATGAGGACTCAATTCGTTATTGGCTCACGTGGTTCTCAGTTGGCGCTGACGCAGGCCCGCCTTATTCAAGACCAACTGAAGCAACAAATTCCCGCTGTCGAAATCCGCATTGAAATAATTAAAACCACAGGAGACGTGAGAGCGGAACCGCTTTCGATCATTGGCGGCAAGGGCGTATTCACGAAAGAACTGGAAGACGCGCTTCTCGATCAGCGGATAGACCTGGCCGTCCATTCGTTGAAAGACTTGCCGACGATCGTTCCAGACGGCCTGGCGATTTCCGCCGTCTGCAAGCGGGACGATCCGCGGGATGCGTTGGTGCTTCCGCTGAAAAACAAATCGACGAAAACGCTGGAGCAGTTAGCTAATGGGGCAATTGTGGGAACCTCGAGCCCTCGCCGGTTGGCCCAACTAAAGTCGTGCCGTCCTGATCTCACGATTAAAGACTTGCGTGGAAATGTCGACACCAGGCTTCGAAAGTTGGACGAGGGAGAATACGACGCATTGATCCTGGCTTGCGCGGGTCTGCGCCGGCTGAATCTCGACAATCGAATCAGTGTGGCACTAACCACAGATCTAATGCTGCCGGCCGTGGGACAAGGTGCATTGGCGATTGAGACACGGGGATCGGACGCTGACGCCATCGAGCTGGCTGGACGACTTGACCACAAATTCACTCGAGTCGCATGTGTTGCAGAACGAGCGTTGTTGCGTGAACTCGGAGGTGGTTGTCAGTTGCCCATTGCTGCGCATGCAGTTGTTCGTGATAAGCGGGTGCGTCTGGACGGATTAATCGCAGCCACAGATGGAACGAAGATCGTGCGCGAGCGAGTGTCAGGCGGCTTGGATGAAGCGGAAGAACTTGGCCAGCTGCTGGCTCAACAGTTGTGGGCGAATGGTGGGAAGGAATTGCTGGGGCGGTAGGGTTTGGCTCAGAAGAAAATGAACATTTCCGAGGCTAAGACTGAAGAGCTTCCCCTCATCGGCAAGACCATTGTCATTACCCGTGCGCGGGCGCAAGCCGATGAATTCGTTGCTGAGCTCGAACGTTACGGAGCCGACGTTGTGGTCTGTCCAACCATTGAGATCAAACCTCTGACAGACTATGCGCGGCTGGACGAAGCCATCGAGCATCTCTACGGATACGATTGGTTGATCTTTACTAGCGTAAATGGCGTAGACCACTTCTTCGAACGTCTTAATCAACAACAACGCAACGCTCATGAACTAGACGAAATCAAGGTGTGCGCCATTGGAGATGCGACGGCCGAAAGACTTCACAGCTTGCATGTGCATGTTGATGTGGTACCGGCCGAATTCAAAGCCGAAGGTGTTTACGCCGCCCTCGCATCTTTTGTAGGTGGCGAAGAGTCGCTGCGTGGCGTGAATATTTTGATTCCCCGCGCTTCTGTCGCGCGCGACTACTTGCCTAAAGCGTTGGACCAGGCTGGCGCGCGTGTTGATGTGGTGCCTGCATATTCAACTTCTCTCCCTGACGAGCTGGATAAGGGCCATGTCGCGGCTATGCTGTCCGGCAGTGCTGACTGCATAGCTTTCACCAGCTCATCTACTGTGAGAAACCTCGCGACGTTGTTTGACACTCAGGACCTGAGTGAACCATTGAAGAATGTGATTGTCGCGTGCATTGGTGACGTAACCGCCGGCACAGCCAATGAGTACGGTTTGACCGTGCACATACAACCTGCAGAATTCACCATTCCCGCACTCGCTCGCGCAATCGCACAACATTTTCAGGCGTAACTCACAGGTCAGCTTCGTGTTATTGCGTGTGTTTCGTGTGTTTCGTGGAACTTACTTATGGATCCTAAAAACGATCCACGAATTCCACGAAATACACGAAAGGTGATGGTAAACTTAAGCCTAATGTCCTTGTCATCGCGCCGCATCCTCGTGGTAGACCCCGACCCAAATAGCGGTGAAGCGTTAAAACGCTTAGTCGACTCCTGGGGTTATGACACGACACTCGGCGAACCTGGCTCAGACGAAACTGAACTTATTTCGAAGAATGATCCCGCCGTCGTTATTCATAGCGAGTCGCCTTCTTCCTCCAATTTCAGCCTACTGCGCTTGATCAGATCGCAACGCATTGACGTTCCAGTAATCCTGCTGGCAGAGAGTGGAACGGTTGAGATGGCAATGCGCGCAATTCAGGAAGAGGGTGCGTACCACTATTTCGAAAAGCCGGTCGATGTGAATAAGCTTCGCGTCGTCCTCGACCGCGCCGTTGAATTGACCCGAGCACGACGCGAAAACGAGTTGCTGCGCCGCCAGCTGCAGGACCACGGAACCTTTGGCGAACTCGTTGGTAACTCGCCAGCGATGCGCGAGATTTATGCATTAGTGGAACAAGTGGCCCCATCGTCGGCTTCGGTGTTAATCACCGGCGAATCCGGGACCGGCAAAGAGCTAATCGCGCGCACGCTCCACCGGCTGAGCCCGCGCCGTGACAAACCGTTCATCGGAATCAACTGTTCGGCCGTGCCGGAATCTCTAATGGAATCTGAACTGTTTGGCCACGAAAAAGGCGCATTCACGGGAGCTGCGTCGCGACGCGCAGGATGTTTTGAACTAGCGGAAGGCGGGACGCTTTTGCTGGACGAAATCGCAGAGATGCCTTCATTTCTGCAGGCGAAGCTGCTGCGTGTCATCGAGGAGCGTTCCGTGCGCCGTTTGGGCAGTCGCAAAGAGATCGAGATCGACGTGCGTTTGCTGGCGGCGACCAACAAAGATCCGGAGACAGCGGTAGCGAAAGGTACCTTACGCGAAGATTTACTGTATCGCCTGAATGTTTTTCGTTTGGAGTTGCCGCCGCTGAAGCAGCGGAAGGAAGACCTGCCGTTGCTGGCGCAGTACCTGGTCACGAAGTTGGCTGAGAAGCACAGACGCCCCGCCCGCTTCCTTAGCCCGGCGGCGCTGGAAGTTCTGCAGTTTCATGCATGGCCGGGCAACGTGCGCGAACTCAGGAATGTGATCGAGCGCGCCGTCATCATCTGCTCAGGTGAACAGATCGAACGCCACCATTTCGCGCCGTATCCGATCGATCAACGCGAGCGATTACGAAATGAAGATACGATTACGCTGCCCGTCGGTACGCCGCTGGAAGAACTTGAACGGCAGATGATCATGCGTACGCTGCAGAAGACTAACAATAGCAAGAAGCGTGCGGCCGAGCTACTGGGCGTCAGCCTCAAAACGATTCACAACAAACTGAATCTGTATCGGGAGCGTGGCTTAATGCCGACTGAAGACAATGACGAGGACGGTTAGGATGCGGCGACGTGGCAAGACAATGTTTAGAGTACAACCTTTAGGTTGCTCGGTTGCGAAAGCAGCAACCTAAAGGTTGTACTCTGAACATTGTCTAACCTGAAAGATTGGCTGGCTCTGTCGGCCATTAGGGCTACAAATGTCGCTTCTGCTTTTCTTTATCGACGGCTTGGGGATTGGTTCGCGAGGACCAGCCAACCCGCTCGACGGTTTGCCGGACGCTGAACCGCTCGCTCACTTTCGCGAAGAAGAATTAACGACTATCCACGATGGCGTAGTGGTCCCCACGGATCCGACGCTCGGCGTTGAGGGCCGTCCACAAAGCGCTTCCGGACAAACAACCATTCTCACCGGAATTAACGTCCCAACCCGTCTCGGTTATCACAAGCAAGGGTTTCCCAACGCTGCGATGCTGGAAATCCTGCGCGAGCATTCGATCTTCCTTCAGTTAACGCAAGCCGGTGTCACACCGGTGACGTTTGCTAACACGTATACGCAGCGCTTCTTCGACGAAAGGCCGCGTTGGGTATCGGCTACGACAGCGGCAGTGGAGGCCGCGGGCCTTCAGTTCAGGACGGTGGCCGACTTGAAAAACGATCGCGCTGTTTACCAGGACTTCTCCAACAGGTTTCTGATCGAGCGCGGTGAAGATGTCTCAGTGCGTACCCCGGACTACGCTGCCGCGGTCCTCGCGCGGATAGTTTCTGAAAACCGCTTTACGCTTTACGAATACTTCATCACCGACAAGATTGGACATGCCCAGGATTTTGATGCCGCCAGAACCACGCTGCAGGCCTTGGCACGCTTCATACGCGAACTATTGAATCGCGTTGATTTGGATCAAACTTCCGTTATACTCACCAGCGATCACGGCAACATTGAAGATCTGTCATTCAGGAACCACACGCTTAATCAAGTGCCCACGATCGTTTGGGGCAAACAGCGAAATCAAATAGCCAGTCGAATACGCAACCTCGCCGACATCACGCCGGCGATTGTCGCAGCCCTTACGAACAAAGCCGCCGCGAATTCATGACCAACCAAGCCGCGCCCGCTAACGCTGACAAAAACAATCCGCGTGAGATTTTCGGCTGGAAGATGTATGACTGGGCCAACTCCGCCTTTTACACAACTGTGGTGGGGGCGTTGTTTAGTCCATACATCACACGTTTAGCGCAGGACGCGGTGGGAAAGAATGGCACTGTGCTCGACCTCGGCTTCCTGGGGACGGTGACCGCCGAATCATTTCCCACGTTGTGCGTTTCAATTTCCGTCGGCGCACAAGTCGTGCTGTTACCGATCCTCGGCGCACTCGGCGACTATTCAAATCTCAAGAAGAAGCTGCTTGCGTTGTTCTGTTACATCGGTGTGATCGCCAACGCCCTTTTGTTCTTCGTCACCGGACGGCTGTTCTTGTTAGGCGGCCTGTTGTTCATCATCGCTAATGTCGCGTTTGGCGCAGCGTTGGTTTTCTACAACGCGTTTCTGCCCGAGATCACAACGGAAGATCAGCGTGACAAGGTTTCCAGTCGAGGATTCGCGTACGGCTATTTGGGCGGCGGTTTGTTGCTGGCGTTGAATTTGGTGATGGTAACGTTCGCCGACCGTCTGGGTATCTCGACGGGAATGGCCGTCAGGCTTTCGTTCTTATCAGCGGCAATCTGGTGGGGAGGTTTTGCGGTTATCGCGCTTCGGCTTTTAAGAGAACGGGAAGCGGCTAAACAATTACCACCTGGAAGAAGCTATCTGACCGCAGGATTCGCCGAACTGGTTTCAACGTTTAAAGAGCTAAGACGTTTGCCGGGGACATTGAGATACCTGATTGCATTTCTGATCTACAACGATGGCGTCCAGACGGTGATCTTTGCATCCAGCGCGTTTCTCGAACAGGAATTATTTGGTGGTCCAAACCCGACGTTTTTACTCTCGATCTTTTTGGTCGTGCAATTCGTAGCGGTAGTAGGTGCATTACTTTTTGAGCGGCTCGCTTACGTGATTAAGACAAAGAATGCGATCGTTATATCGCTGATTCTATGGTCGGGTGTGGTGATCTATGCTTACGGATTCCTACGAACTACAACTCAAGCATGGATCATGGCGATCGTGATCGCGTTGGTGCTGGGTGGTTCACAAGCGCTGTCACGGTCCCTCTTTTCACGCATGATTCCGAAGGGTCGCGAAGCGTCGTTCTTCGGTATCTATGAAGTTTCTGAACGCGGGACATCGTGGATGGGACCGTTGCTATTCAGCATAGTCGTGGCGAGTACGGGATCTTACCGGCAGGCTATCCTGTCATTGATCTTCTTCTTCATTGTGGGATTGATCCTGTTATTGACAACAGACACTGATAAGGCGGTGCACGCATCAGGAAACCTTGAGCCCGAAGAGGTGGCTCGAGCGTGAGTTAGCTGGCAGCTTTATGACGTTGCGACGCGGCAGATTTTTCGAGGCAATCTGAAGAGCAGTATGAAAGATTAGATTTAACTCCCACCGCCCTGCCCGAAGGCACCCAGGTTCCGCAGCCCACACATTTAACAAGCTTTCCATCGACCTTGCCCGGCCGTGCGCCTCCGGCAACTGAGCCTGCATTTGCAATCGTTCTAACGGTACCCACCAACTTTCCAAGCATCTTGAGATACGGATGAAGCTTGGAATACAGCAGCAAAAGCAACAGCACCAACAGCGAACCAATGACTAGATACTTCACCATGACGTCTGCCAGCTAGTCGTTGTCTTTGTCTGATTTGACGTAAGCGACATCAATGTTTCGACGGCGGGGCATGGGATCGGTTGACCGGCGACGAGGCGTCGACTCCCGGTTACGGCGGTCAACGCTTCCTGCCGGCAGGCCCTTGCCGTGCACGGCCTCTTCCAGGATGCGCGTAATCTCCTGGGAGAGCGTTCTGTGTTCTGCTGCGGCGCGACGGCGCAGAGACTCCTTCAAGTGATTGGGGACATACGCGCCAATAAACACTCCTTTACGATTCGCCATTTCGCGTCTCTCTTTCCGATCTATTGTCGTCGATTATCGACAGGTACAGTTTTAGGTAAAGCGTGAAGTCAGGGATGATAAACGCCGCAAAGGAACGAGTCTGTAAGCCGAATTCTGTATCCCGATGATTTCTCATCGAGATGGCGATCATTCATCTAGCCCAATCGTTGCCAATTGGATCAAGCGATCTACCCGGAGGTCGTATTCCCGACAAGTCGGGACTTCGGGCGGGCAGCCCTGTTTGACGCCTCCCTATTTGATCTTGCACTGCGAGGAGTTTGCCTGGCCGTACGTGTCACCACATACGCCGGTGCGCTCTTACATTAAGCCGCGAACGGCCGCACCGTTTCACCCATCACCCTGAATGCGTCATCTCAAATTTGAGATCTGAGATCTCAGATCTGAGATCTACTCAGGGCTGGTTTGTTTTCTGTTGCACTTGTCGTCGTCTGATTGCTCAGACGCCCCGCCGTTAGCGGGCTCGCTGCCCTGTAGTGTTCGGACTTTCCTCTCCCAAAACCCGAAGGTTTCGGCAGCGACCGCCCGACTGTTCCTTTGCAAGGCCATCGGATTATATCAAGCAGTGTTCAACACGTACAGCCCCGAGACTCGCATCCTTTAACAGGGGAGCAGTAGTCAAACCTAGCCGAAGAATTTGAAGCCAACGCGCAAACTATCGAGCCATTTGGAGGAAACGGTTAACGCGAGAGTAATCGAAATAATTGAGTGGGACAGTGCCAGCGCAAAGAGGTTTGGATGACGTTGATACACAAACGCCCAAATCAAACCGCCGACGAATGTGAGCAACGATAACAGCGGATTCGGAAGGTGTAACAAACCAAAGATGAGCGCGACGACGACCACGCTCTGCCAACCTTTACCCATCACAAGCTGGCCGCGCCGGTTTATGAATCCATTGAGCGCGTATTGCTGAACGAGCGCCCAGAGAGGCAAAAGCAGAAACCGGTTACGCCAGGGCGCCGATATAAAACCTTTGTTTAGCACCCAGGCGACAGCAACGATTACTAATACAGCGCCAACCGTCGGCAGTAATAGTGAACGCGTTGCGCTCAGGAAGTTGTCTAATCGAAAGCCGATCTCCCGGGCGGATTCCCCGCGTTCCCGATGCGAAATCAGCATAAGTGCCAGCGCCAGCGCTATTGGAACTGCGAGGATTAACTTGCTGGAGCCTACAAACGCGAGCACCACCCATTCTGCAATTAGAAACGACGCCACGACCGATACTATTTCCCAAACTGCGAGGTAGTCAGACTCGAGTTGTGCCGTGCTGGTCGTCATTTGGCTTCACTTCCCTTCACCGTCTCGTCATCGATCGTGAAGATCAGCGGATTGCCTAACAATTGAAGAGACTTTCGTTTTCCGTCGCCACTGTCATGGGCCGCGTAGATTCGCGCCTCATGTCGACCTGCTGGAAGTGACGGTAACGGGAACAGGTACCCGTGCCATGGATCACGGGCCCATCCAGCCCCGGACACGTCAGGTCGCGAAAGGTCTGCCACGGCGGCCGCCACAAACTCGCCATTAATGAAAAGTTGGACCGGTACTCGCTGATAGGGTTCCGCTGTGTTAACTGCCCAACCTGCGATTGCCTGATTTGTGACTTCACCCCACCCACGAAAATGCGGTGGAAAGACCACGAAGAAGGTCACCACCGCCAGCGCACCGATGAGAAGCGTCTCAACGATCGACTTCCCGATCAGCACGTGGACCAATTTTCTATTCGGAATAGGCATCTATTTCGGCGGGCCATTATAAACAGATTGCACGTGCGTGACGCGCGAACAAAAAGGGCGGCCCGCAAAGGCCGCCCTGTATCCTGGGGTGCAGCAATCTCTAGTTGGCAGTAAAAACTTCGATCCGATCACCCTTTTGCAAAACAGGATCGGCGGCCTTGCCAAGTTGTATCCGCTTCAGGTTGTACTCCTGTGACATCAATCTTCCGTTGTTCCCAAGTCGCGAAATCTTGATTCTGTCTCCTGCGTTTGCTGTGGTTCCACCGCTGGCCAAAATGCATTGCGTAAGTGTAATCCCAGCATGAAAAGGCTTTTGCCCTGGTGAACTAATTGCTCCCCCGATGAAGAAGAATTCTGTCGGCGCAGGTGGCAGACCTGACACCTTGATGACATCACCCGCAGTGATCAACGTCGCCGCGTGGTTTGAGTCCTTCACGTCAATCAACATCGGCGGCCGTCCGATTCTCGTAACAGTTGCCCGCGCGGCTTCAGGGAGCGCTGACGCTTCGGCGAGTATCGTATAAAGCGGCACGGCTTCGCGACGCAGAGCCTTCTTACCCGGTGAAGCGACCAAACCGCTTACTGTTACCAGATGGCTCGCAAAGTCGCGAACGTTTACCACGACCTGCGGCTTCTCAAAGATCCGGATCCGATCTCGCAACAGACTCGCGATCTCGCCGGCGGTCATTCCGGAAACATTTACCGGCGCTCCCGCTAATGGATATTCAAGCATGCCGTTTTCGCGGACGGTGAATAGTGTCGATTGACGCGTCGGATTGTCTGCCAGGCGGATATCCAGCACATCAAGCGGGCCGACACGATAGATCTGAGTCGACGCAATAGATATTGGCGCTGCAGCAGGCACCACAGACGACTTCGCATATCCGTTGTTTAAAACCGGCAATGCTTTTTCCGAAGACGTCTCAGGTGTGACTTGGCGAGTGCGCAGGGCGTCGTTGCTATTAACTTTTGCATGTGCCTGCAGCGACTGAGAGTTCCCGGGCACGCCCACCGGCTTTATCTCACTTTTCAGTACACGTGCACGCGTCGCTGGAGGTGTTTGTGGCGCGCCTGGATTAGACTGCGCCTGAACTGAAATGGCTGCGAATGTTGTCAACAGGAGGGAGGCGGCAAGAGAAACTATTTTCATAATGTGGAGCCTTTTTTGCACAACCGAGTGCCCTTGTTCGGAGATTTGCTACGACCTGGAGGACCTTAGTCCATTAGGAATAAACGACGAAAACAAGCTGTTTTTTAGAACCGGGGTTTGGTCGAATGTGGGATGTTTAGCTGGGGGGAAACTCAGTTGGTTGGTCGGATGGCCGGTAGAGCGGCCGCCGGGAATAGAGCATACCACAGTTTCCCGAAGCGTTCGCGAACCAGGTTCTCTACTTCATCTGCGGTGGTGCAGCTCAGGCATTCCTCGGCAATGAGGCGCGCATCGCGTGTATCAATAGCGTTTACGGTTGCGCGAACGCGCGGTATTGCTGATGGAGTCATACTCAATTCGGTCGCACCCAGGCCTAGCAGGAGGACAGCGTATGCGGGCGTAGACGCCATTTCGCCACAAACAATCGCCGGTATGCCTGCCTTACGCGCTGCTTTTAAACTGGTGTCGATGCTTCGCAGCACAGCCGGATGCAGGGTGCGAAACCAGTCGGCCACTTCGTCGCTGCCACGATCGACTGCCAGGGTGTATTGCACCAAGTCGTTGGTACCTAGTTCAAAGAAATCGACAACCTCTGCAATACTGTCTGCCATTAGTACAGCCGAAGGAACTTCAATCATCGCGCCCACGCTGACACGTTGAAATTCCGCTCCGGTTTTTGCCAGCATCTTCGCTTCTTCTTCAATTATTGCTCGAGCGCGTTTTACGTCGCTGCTGTCAGTGATCATTGGCAACACGATTTTAAGCCGGCCGGTTTTTGCAGCTCGGAGAATCGCGCGAATCTGTTTTCGCATGATGTCCTCGTTCAGAAGTCCAAAACGAATCGCGCGCAAACCAAGCGCCGGGTTCTTCTCAAGCTCATGAGGAACTTCGCGCACGTTCTCGGCGCCGAGGTCAAACAGCCGCACGATAACGCCATCATCCCCTGCGATCTTCGCAATTCCCTCGTACGCAATTCGTTGCTGATCCTCAGAACCCACCACCCCGCGCCTTGCCAGCAAAAATTCGGAACGAAACAAACCAACCCCGCGAGCGCCATACTTAGCCACCCCCTCGAATTCAGATGGCAACTCAACGTTTGCCCGTAGCGTGACCTTGACGCCATCGAGCGTGGTCACCGGAGTATCCTGGCCGGCATCGACCGACGATGAACGAGAGGCTATCGCTCTTCGACTCTTGTAATCCTGAATGGTTGTTATCGAAGGATGAAGAATTACTTGGTTGCGGCTGGAGTCGACAATGATGCGGTCGCCTGTTTTTGCGCGCCGGTAAAAGTCACGCAGACCCACGACCGCGGGTATCCCTATGCCACGCGCCAGGATGGCCGTGTGCGACGTCCACCCGCCTGTATCAGTGGCGAGCGCGCGCGCGTGTTCCAGATCTAATTCAGCAACGGCGGATGGAAGTAGATCCTGAGAGACGATCACGGCGTCTTCCGAAAGCGGCGGCCGCTCCTGGTCACCCCCACCGAGGGCCATAATCAGTCGCTGCATTACATCTTCGATATCGGAGCCGCGCTCGCGCAGGTAATCGTCTTTGATTTCTGAATAGAGAGACAGCAGCCGGTCTCCCACTACTTTAACGGCCCACTCGGCGTTAGCCTTCTGGTCAGTAATCTCTTTTTCAATGTCGCTGGTGAGTTTTTCGTCTTCGAGCATGAGCAGGTGCGCGTCGAAGATATAAGCGTGCTCCCTGCCCAAACGAACCTCTGCCTGCTGTTTGATCCCCATCACTTGTTGTTTGGCAAGATCCACAGCGGCACGGAATCGCCGGCGCTCGGCTTCCACATCCGCCGGTTCGATGCGCCAGTGATAAACGTGCTCCGTAGTGTCATGCATGCGTAGCACCTGCCCGATCACGACGCCTTCTGAAACACCTAACCCCTTGAAGCGGATTTCCTGCTGCTCAGTCATTACTTAACTGTGTTTCGGGTCCAGTGAAACCATTACTAAAAAGTTGATCGATCGCGGACATAGCCGCTTCTTCATCCGCGCCGTCAGCGCTCGCGCGTAACTCAGTACCGCGACTGGCGGCTAACATCAGTACACTCAGGATTGACTTCGCGTCCGCGCTGAGCCCACTGTCGACGCGACACAGTTCCACCTTGCTGTGGAAGCCGCTGACTAACCTCACAAGTTTGGCTGCCGCTCTCGCATGCAGACCCAGTGGAGCCGTGACTGTTAGCGTTCGTTCGACCATTTACTTTGTGGGAGGCGCAAGCAAATCACCGGCCCGGTAGATTCCCTGTCGGCCTAACTCGCAAACCTTTTGGGCCGTTTCAGTAAGTGATAATTCGCCGGTCTGGCTCGCCAGCTTGATGACCATCGGCAGATTAACGCCCGTAACTACGTCAATGTCCTTGTCATCCAAGAACATTGAGGCAATGTTCGTCGGCGTTCCACCAAACATATCCGTTAACAATAAAACACCCGCACCCTGCGACACGCGCGTGATGGCCCGTTGGACTTCATCGCGCGCTACATCAACATCATCGTGCCAACCAATAGACACCGCGGTTATGAAAGAGATTGGTCCGATAATCATTTCGGCCGCAGCCAACAGCTCGCCTGCTAAATGACCGTGCGTCACGATTACGCCGGCAATCCGCTTTGTCTCCTGGTTGTTCGGTGCGGGGCTGCTCATATCGAACCTTTCTAAAACGATTAATGACGGCGGTTTGACTTGCGAACGTCTCGATGGACCACACGCGCGTCAAAACCAGACTTCCGCAGTCTCTTGCCCAGCTCATTCGCTACCATCACTGAACGGTGTCGTCCGCCGGTACAGCCAATACCCACCGTTACATACGACTTCCCCTCGCGCTTGTACAACGGGAGTAGATAGTCGAGCAAATCACCGAACCGGCTCAGGGTTTCCTGAACTTCCCCTTGTTGTTTCAGGTATTGGACCACCCTCCGATCATGTCCCGACAAGGGCTTTAACTCCGGGAGGAAATGTGGATTTGGCAGGTGTCTCACGTCAAACAGTAATTCCAAGTCACCCGGACTGCCGTACTTGTGGCCGAAGCTCAACACCTGCACCCTCATCGGACTTCCCTGGTGATCCGGACTGAACCGCTCCAGAAGGTTGCTGCGCAAGGTATGGACCGTATGCTCTGATGTGTCAATTATCTGATCGGCTTCGTTACGTACCCGAGCCAGCGCAGCACGTTCAGCTCGTATTGCATGCAGGAGTCCTTGACCTTTGTCAGCAGGATGCGGACGTCGCGTCTCACTAAACCGGTGTTGCAAGACGTCATCAGAGGCTTCCAGGAACAACACGTAAACGCCAACTCCGGATTTGCGCAAGTCCGCGAGTTGCTTACCAAACTGGGCCAGAAAAGTCCTTTCTCGTATGTCGATAACAATTGCAGCGCGCTCTATTCCCTGGTCGCCTGTACCTGAAGTGATCAAACGCGCGAAGGTCGGTAGCATGGTGGTGGGCAGATTGTCGACGCAGAAATAGCCGAGGTCTTCAAACGCATTCGTAGCTGAGGACATACCGGAACCGCTGAGGCCGGTAATCACCACGATCTGGGGGGAGCTATCTTTTTGTTGCTGTTTCTTGGTCACTTCAGAGTCAGCCCTCAGACAAAAGCAGATATCCGCGTTCAGTCGCGGCAGAGAACCTTACTTAACGCCGAGGACTGGGTGCTCTTTTGAGACGCGTCAGGGTTCGATTAATCCGAAGTTGCCGTCATTACGTTTATACAACACGCCAACGCGTTCGGTATCAGCATCGCGAAACACAAGGAATTGCTGTGGATCGGAAGACAAATTAAGTGCCGCTTCCTCAGCGGTCATGGGCTTAACTGAATAACGGCGTGCTGGAATAATGCGAGGAGCACGAGGAGTTGCTTCGAGTTGGCCATCAGGTGTGGGCGCCATCGCCGAAGTCCTCCGGGCGCCTTGCTTGCGGTCGATGATCTTCTTTTTGAGCTTCATCGCCTGCTTTTCAACTTTTTCGATCGCCCGCGTCAACGCCATATACATGTCGGCGTTCACTTCTTTGGCGGTCAACGTGTGGTCTCGCCAAAAAACCACCACCTCACCAATGTGCCGGTTCTTTTCAACGGCGATGATTACATGGGCCGAAGCTTCCGTGCCGTTGAAAATATGGTCGAGTTTCTTGAAATGATCTTTGACATGCTTTCTTATGCCTGGAGTAACTTCAACGTGACGACCGGTATACTCAAATTTCATCAGACAAAACCCTCCTCGCTCAATCAATAAACATTGCCTGAACGACTGCCCGGGAACCCAGGGGGCTACTCTTTTGGTACAACTAAACCACTGCGCGCCGTTCACGGGAACCAGGAATACTCATCTGGTCGCGGTATTTCGCAACGGTGCGGCGCGATAACTTGATGCCGTCTTTGGCCAGGATCTTGACCACCTGATCGTCCGTGATTGGATTGTGCGAATCTTCCTCTTCGATCAGCTTTTTAATCTTCAATTTGATAATTCGCGTCGAGATCTCTTCGCCGTCTTCGTTCATCATTCCTTCAGTGAAGAAGCGGCGCAACTCGATCACGCCCTGCGGCGTGTGCGCATACTTGCGGTTCACAACGCGCGAGACAGTCGACAGGTGCATCCCGATGTCTTCGGCAATGTCTTTTAACATCATCGGCTTGATGTGTTCGACACCGTGATCGAGAAAATCCTTCTGCCGGTGAACTATCGACTCAACAACTTTATAAATCGTCTGTCTCCGGTGCTCGATGTTGCGAAGGAGATCGACGGCGGAACGCATCTTCTCACGAATGAAACTCTTCGTCTCGTTACTCACGTCAGTCTTGCCAAGCATCTGCTGATACTGGGCACTGACGCGCAAACGCGGACTGCCATCGTCGGAAAAATAGATAACGTAGTCTTCGTCGCTCTCTTCCAGTTTCTCGATGTAAATCTCCGGCGAAATCAGCACCGGCTCTTCTGACGAGTAGCGTCTACCTGGATATGGATCGAGCGTGCGTATGAACTGCAGTTCGTTCAGCAGAGTATCGACGTCCGTGCCAATCTGTTTGGCCAGGTGGGGCAGCTTGTGTTGCTGAAGCTCGGACATGTGCTCGCTGATCAGGGTGGTGGCCAATCGATCACTTTCGCCCTTAACCTCGAGCTGTACCAGCAAACATTCCTTCACGTCTCTGGCGCCGCAGCCGATCGGATCGAGACGCATCACTGCCTGACGCGCCTGCTCAACAACCTCTTCACTCCAGTCGCCCATCGCAGCGATCTCTTCGTTGGTCGCGTTGAGCCGGCCGTCGGCGTCCAAATTTCCGATAACGCTGACTGCTGCTTCGAGCACGTCGCCTTCGACAGAGCTCATATGGAGCTGCCACTCGAGATGATCCGCTAACGATGGAGGTCGCGTTAGAAACTGTTCAAATGTTGGCGCGTCTTCTTTGTATTCAATCTCCTGCGTTTTGTAACCCGGGTCGAGGTAGTCTTGAAACTCCCGGCCGAAGTCGATCTCTTCGAACGGATCGCGCACGGTCTCTTCACCAATTACATCGTCGCCACCACTCTCTTCGGCAGCGTCTGAACCCGGAGCTTCCGAAGCGTCACCTTCCTGGTAGTCCGCAGTGGCCGCCTCCAAATCACCGGAGCCATTGGACGAGGGACCACCCGCTTCCGGCTCAACCGCTTCAACTTGCGGTGAATCAGGAGCAGCTCCAGGATCGGCACTGGTGAGGTGATCCAGAATTTTTTCCGCCAGCTCGCCCACCTCTTCCTGCGTGGCGACCTCCTCCAACACAGGGTTCTCGAGCAATTGCTGCTGGATCAAATCGCTAAGCTCGAGCGTCGTCATCTGCAACATCTCGATGCGCTGCCGCAACTGCGGCGTCAGCACGAGGCGTTGAGATAGGCTGGTAGTTAGTTTTAAAGACATTTAGTCAAAAAATCGTTTGCAATTTTTATTGTTTTGCGAATTTGGCGCGCAGGGAGATTATACTCGATTAGAGCATATTTGCGCGCGCGGGGGTTTCACATACGAAACTTTTCGCCAAGATAAAGGCGTCGAACTTCGGCGTCTTCTGTTAATTCACGCGGTGCGCCGGATCGGAATATATTGCCGTCTGCCATTATGTATGCGCGGTCCGTAACCCCAAGAGTTTCGCGTACATTGTGGTCAGTTATCAGGATTCCGATACTGCGGTTGCGTAAATAAAGTATGACATTTTGAATATCATCAACAGCTTTAGGATCAATACCTGCAAACGGTTCGTCCAGCAGGATGTATTGGGGTTCACTCGCCAACGCCCGTGCGATTTCTGTTCGCCGCCGTTCGCCTCCTGATAACGCTTCGCCGCGCGTGTTGCGCACGTGAGCAATGCCAAACTCTTCCAACAGCTCTTCCAGCCGCGTTAAACGTTCACGCCGACGCAGTCCCATCGTTTCGAGTACGGCCAGAATATTTTGCGCTGCCGTCATCTTGCGAAAAATCGAAGGCTCTTGCGGCAGATACCCGAGCCCAAGACGAGCACGCAAGTACATCGGCAATTTCGTCACGTCCTGACTCCCAAGTCTTACGACGCCTGAATCAGGACGCTCAAGACCGACAATCATGTAGAACGTGGTGGTCTTCCCCGCCCCGTTCGCTCCGAGCAGTCCAACCACTTCGCCCTTCTCCACGTGCAGACTAACGTCGTCCACCACCCGGCGGCCGCTATAACTCTTTTGTAGTTTGATTGCAGCCAGCGCGGAGTCAGTAGCTGGCGAAGAATCCGAAGGCGTCAGCGAAAAAACTGATTTGCCGGAAGCCGCTTTGGTGGGCCGGTCGACGATGTCCACGTCGTGAGCTCGCGTCGTCATGGAGTGCGTTTTACTTTGTGCGTTGATCTAACGCGGCCGGACTGTGGTCCTTTCGCGTTGTCAGCGGTCACTTTACCGTCGCGCATATTAACGGTCAAACGACCCCCCTGCGTGCTGCCCTGCTCAACGTCCTCCACGCGCGCCGGATTGCCTTTCAGAATCGCAACTTCGTCGGCGGTAGTGTACTCAACAGAGTCCGCCGTGCCTTTGCGGCCGGGTTGCGTTAACACCACATTTCGTTGGGCCACCGTCTTCTCCACTTCGCTGGACTCGCGTTTGAGATAAACGTCGGCCACGGCGCCGGTTATTCGATCGGTGCCCTGTCGGATGTCAACATTGCCCTCGTAGTGCAGAGTTCGGTTCAGGTCGGAGTACCACATCGAGTCAGACGACGCGAAGACAGGAACGAGTGCATTGGTTGACTTACGCCTCGCGCTATACAACTCACTTTGAACTCGCCCATTTGCTTCCATCTTTTTGTCATTCATGTAGAGCGTGAGTTTGTCACCGCGCACGAAATTGTCGTCCTGCCACGCACGCGCGTTCCCCGTGTAAATTGCGACACCACTCGAGTGATAAAACTCGCCTCGTTCGCTCACGATGTAGACTGGACTTTTCACCTTCGAAAACGGCGTGGCGGCGTTCGTCTGCTCCTGACTGTAATAAGTCGTAGCAGTTTTTCCACGACTATAGGAAACGTCACGCGTCAAATCAGAATCCAGCTCAACGGCTTTGGTTCGTGCCCGCGAGTCCCAAACAGTAGGCTCACCACCACGCAAACGCACCATATTTTCCGCTGCTGCAAACGAGATGTTCGCTGCCACACCGTTCCGATCGTTCTCATTAAACTTAGCCTCGCCCTGTGCATCCATGCGCTCGACGTCCTGCGTGTCTTTAACAAACACTGCAGTCATTTTTTGCGA
The DNA here is from genome assembly GCA_035273385.1 of Pyrinomonadaceae bacterium. Classification (GTDB taxonomy): domain Bacteria; phylum Acidobacteriota; class Blastocatellia; order Pyrinomonadales; family Pyrinomonadaceae; genus PSRF01. The sequence continues at coordinate 50,320 of DATEPE010000007.1, forward strand.
TGTCAGCACGCGAGTGCCGCGGCTTTCCGTTTTTTGAGCCGGCTCGATTACGGCTTTTGTTCCGCCAGTGGCCACGAAGCTCTTCGCAAGGTTCCCGCTTTCAAAAAAGTCTGCGTCCATGCGGGGAGCTGTCAGGGTCTTAGAGTCTGACTGTGCGTTCTTGTTCACCGGATCGATGAACAGTTCTGCGTTTCCTACGGCCTCTGCCGTGGCCAGATCGCGGCCAGTCACCCGCCAACTAAGTTTTACGGTGTCTGCAGAGAGGCGCTTGTTCGCTGCACGTGGATCGGTAAGTTTGGATCTCGGCGCTGAGAGACTGACTACCGACCGGCCTTCGGTACGCATCTGTTTCAAGAGACTACGTTCGCCAGAAGCCTGAAACAGTACTTCGATCAAATTCGCACCGGACAGCTGCATCTCGGAATCAGCATCCAGGGTGCGACCCCCGGTGTCGCGCATGGCAACTGCCTTCTCGAGTCGCTGTTCCGCGTCCATGTAAAAATCCATATCAGCCGCACGTATTTCCGCTGAGCGCCCATCTTCCATAGACCGCAGATAGGAACTTCCGCGCATCTCGATCTTTTGCAGCCGCTTCTGATCGGAGAGAGTCGCGTAGAGGTTCTCGCCGCTCATCACATCACGCTCTTGCTCTGCCGTGACGCCACCGGAGAAATTCAGTTTCAAAGAGGCCTGTTCGAAAACAGCTTGCGCTGAACGTATTGTCACAGGCTTTGCGCGAGCTGTTGGTTTGGGATTTCCTCCACCATTCGCTTGCGGCGTGACGGTAATCTCCACGTCTTTCTTCAACAGTAGTTTCTTGATCTTGGATTCAACCACTGCCCCATTGGATCGGCCCGAAACGTTTTCGCGACTGAACGTCACCGCCGCATCAGTTTGTGCAACCTCGCTGTTTTGATCAAACGCGATCGAGTCGGTAGTGACTTTGAGCGCGTCTTTAGTTTGCATGTTTACGTTTCCCAGAAAAGTGATCACCGAACTTGTGGGATCGTAAATAGCTTTGTCCGCCGTAACTTTATCTGGTTGATCGCCCTCGGCCGGATAAACTGACAGATCGACCATTTCGAGTTCGTGATGGCCGTCCGAGAAAGTTATGTCGCGCGTGGCTTTCAGATGCAGATGTAGCCGGTTGTCTTTCATCACCCGCTGCTCGTATCCCTCGATGATGCCGGTAATTTCTTTGGAGAGCTCGGGAGCTTCCGATCGCAACCTAAACGGTTTGTTGTTACGCAGCTTGTAATACGAAATGGCCACGAAAATGATGGCCGCCGCCAAAATAAACAACGCGGCCGCGCGCGCCACGATCGGCGCACGGGTGCGCAAACCGATGGCGATGGCTCTCTTTTTCGTGATTTCCTGCATTCGCTATAAAGAAACCGGCAAACAATAGCAGCAAATGATGCGCAATATTGGATGCCGGCGGTTCGTTATTTACTGTTTGCCAATCGCATTCCCCGAGCTTTTAAGATCCTGTACTGACAACTGCAAAAACGTCTCGCCGGTCCAGTTGGTGGTTTCCACCGTATAAGCCATGTCGGCGCCACTTTGGAGGGCGGCCTGGTCCTGCTCCGCGCCATTCCACCAGATCGTTTCGAGCGGCCTCCCCTGAGGGCCTGCTACCGTGAACTTAAGGTGACGTTCTCCAATTAAACGCGGTTCGGCGATGATGCACAAGCTGCGCGCCAAAAACGTGGGACGCGGATTCCCTGCTCCAAACGGCTCCAGCGTCTTTAGTTCGGCAATTAGTTCGAAAGACAGCTCCGGGAGTGGCAATTCAGCGTCGATCTGTATGCAAGGCTGTAAATCGTCATCACTAAGACACTGAGCGGCGTGTTCGTTGAGACGCCTGCGAAACTCATCGATCCGGTCAGGCTTCAACGTGATTCCGGCAGCATGCGAGTGACCGCCAAACTTCTCAAACAAATCAGCACACGACGTTAAGCCGTTCAGTAAGTGATAAGGCTCAATACTACGCCCCGAGCCATGCGCTACGTCGCCATCAATCGAGAACACCACGCAGGGCCTATTGATACGCTCCGCGATCTTGGAAGCCGCGATTCCGATTACACCTCTGTGCCAACCTTCACCCGCAATCACAGCGACATAAGGATTGGTGGACTGTTTTTGCAGCTCTTCAATCGCGAGGTCGACAATCCGTCGTTGAACTTCCTTGCGTTCCTGGTTACGAGTGTCGAGATGCTTGGCAAGGCGATCAGCTTCGCTGCGGTCGCGGGTGCTGAATAGTTCCACCACGGCGCGTGCTGCGTCCATCCGTCCGGCAGCGTTGATACGAGGACCGATTCGAAACCCCACGTCGTAAGCCGTCATATCCGGGCCGCATCCGGCAACGTCGATCAATGCTCGAAGGCCTGGATTGGTGGCGGTTGGAAGGTCCTTCAAACCAATCGCGACGATGGTGCGATTCTCGCCCGTCAGTTTCGCAACGTCGGCAACGGTTCCAATCGCAACCATTTTTAGGAAGCCGGGTACTTGCGATTCGCGTCCCCGTTCGCGAAACAACGCATGGACTAACTTGAACGCGACACCTACTCCAGCCAGATTCTTGTCCGGATACTCACAACCTTGCTGGTTGGGGTTGAGCACCGCAAACGCAGGTGGGACGCCTTCGCCCTCGTCGGGCAAGTGATGGTCTGTGATGATCACGTCCAGCCCGTTGTCCCTGGCCCAATAAAGTGGATCGTGCGCCCGAATACCGCAGTCAACACTAAGCGCGACCTTGTATCCTTCAGTCACTGCTCGTTCCAACGCAGCTTGCTGTATTCCGTAACCCTCGGTAAATCGATGCGGTACGTGGAAACCGGTGCGCGCGCCGAGCATGTTGAGTGCACGCATTAGGACTGCAGTCCCCGTTGTTCCATCGACGTCGTAATCGCCATAAACAAGGACGGGTTCCTGTTGGTCGATCGCGCGCAGCAGGCGCGGCACGGCCTCTCTCATGCCCTTCATGAGATATGGATCGTGTAATTGATCGTGGGAAGGATTTAGAAAGACTCGGGCTGATGATTCGTCCTCACAGCCGCGCGCCAGCAGCAGCGCAGCAATTGTGTTTGACACTCCGAGGACGCGGGCGAGCGACGCGACACGTTGGGTATCCTGCTCCCGCACGATCCAACGCTTGGTGCTCATTTACGACTCATCAATCTCTGAATTATGACGTCCCTATTCCGCAAACCAGCCATCATGTTCGAGCAGCTTAACACCAATTCGCCTGCGGCCATCAATCTGATCAGTCCAAACACCGTTGACCTCGGCGTCGAGCTCGCGACCAAACGGTGGAATCAACTTTACGATTGATCCCATCGCCACTTCCGCGTCGAGGATTATTGTTGCGCCGCCCCGGCTAATCTTGATCGCTTGCGCTTGAACATTGAACGGTTCACCGCTGGGGGTCTTGCCGGTAACCGTTAGCGCAAACTCGACCGGCACTCTGGGACTGCGCGGTCGTTGCGAGGGAATTGACTCAGTTCTACGTTCTTTTTCACTCATTAAACTCACCGCCAAGTGTGTTAGGTAATTATATGAGAGAACTCCGAGGGAGTTGAGAGGGTCAGGGGCGTGAGTATCTTACCGAAACTAAAAGCTTTTGTATGCAATCAAATTGGTTGTGTTAGTACTCACAACTCTTGCAAGATTTCGGACAATCTGAATCCTGGAATCCATTCAACTCACTTCCAGTAAATGGTCGTAACGCAAACTGTTAGTTTGCGCCTGCGTTGAATGCCATTCTATCTTTCGCAAACTAACAGTTTGCGTTACTCGGCAATCGCGGAAATGTAACCGGCTGACAGCGCGAAGATAATTGCAGCACCCACGATTACCCGATAGACGATGAAGACGCCTGTTGAATGCGTCCGCAGGAATCGAAGCAGAAACCAAATCGACGCGTAACCCACCGCGCCTGAAACGATGGTGGCTACGACAAGGGGAACCAAACTACCGTCAGGCAATTTATGGAGTGCTTCTTTGAGTTCGAGTGCTCCACTCGCCGCGATCGCAGGAATCGAAAGCAGAAATGAAAACCTTGCCGCTGTCTCGCGAGTCTGACCTACAAACAAACCACCCATCATGGTCGAACCGGATCGGCTTGAGCCTGGAATCAACGACAACACCTGTGCGAAGCCAACGGCCAATGCGTCTTTGATTCCCAGTTGCTCCATGTCGTGCTCGCGCTTACCGACCCACTCCGCGATCGCCAAGAGTAATCCCACGACTATCATCATTGTGGCGATTACCCACAGGTTCTTTGTGAACGTCCCTTCGATCTGTTCTTTAAAAACCAATCCGACAATCGCAATTGGGATAGAGCCGATAATCACTAACCAGCCGAGCCGCGCATTCTGCGAAAGCCCGGCAAAAAATCCCGTTCGTCCATCTGTCGAGTTTTTCTTTCCGGTCAAGAGAGCCACATGATCGACGATGAAAGCGCGTGTGATGTTGATAATGTCACGAGCAAAATAGATGAGAACCGCCAGGAGCGTCCCTAATTGAATGACAGCAATAGTCGCTGTTGTTTGTTCTGCTTTCAGGGTTGCGTCAACGCCGTCGTAAAGGCCGACGAGACGTGAAGCAAACACGAGGTGGGCGGTGGAGCTGATGGGAATGAATTCGGTTAGACCTTGAACGATTCCCAGAACGATAGCTTGTAGAAGAGTCATTTAGTTTTATTTTCGTGTTATTTCGAGTGTTTCGTGGACCGTCCGTCTTCAACCGAAAAAATGATCCACGAATTACACGAAATACACGAAGCACACGAAGTGTTCTGTAATTTCGACTTCTGTGGCCAGGCTCTAATCTTTCTGTTATTCCCGAAAAGAGTTGCGGCGCGAGATTCGATCGTACATCCAAATCGGCATGATCATTCCGGCGCGGACAATCGTGGCCAACTGCCATGGAAACGCGTAAGACTTTTTTCGTCGTTCTATTGCGTGCGCGATCTTTTTCACCGCATCGTCGAGTTCCATTAGGAACGGCATCTGCGCATCACGACCTGCAGTTAGTGGAGTCTTGATGAAGCCCGGATGAATTATTGTTACATCAATTCCTTTTGGCGCCAGATCCAATCGCAGACTCTCGAAGAGGGCAGACACTGCTGCTTTGCTTGCGCAATAAGCGGCGGATTTCGGCAATCCCCGGTACGCTGCCAGACTCGAGATCACCACGAGTTGCCCCTTCCCTCGCTCGACCATTTGCGGAAGCACGGCCGAGACACTGTTGGCAGCCCCGATCACATTGACGCCGATCACCTTTGCGACTTCTTCACCACTCACCAGAGCGCCGTCGGTGGAAGTGCCGATGCCGGCATTTGCAATCAGGACATCTATAGGACCCAGTTCACTCGCGATCGTATCTGTCGCCGACTTTATAGATGACGCATAACGTACGTCCCCTGCAACGGCCAGCGCGCGGCCTCCCGCAGTTTCGATTTCCGTTTGCAGTTCTCTGAGCGTGTCTGCGCGGCGAGCAACAAGACCGACCGATGCGCCTCTTTCCGCAAGCTCTTTCGCCAGCCCGCGTCCGATGCCGGACGACGCACCGGTGATCATGACGACTTTGTTGGTCCAGTAACTCACGCTTGAAAGTTTCTAGTTTCTAGTCGGGTTCTGGTTGATTTGTGGTTCGGGGTTCCAGTTTCGATGTGTCGAGTTAACTAGAGTCCGAGGGTTCGACGCTGCGTCAGCTTACTCAAAGCTAAAACACCAGCAACTCCGAACCCGAAACTAGAAACTAGAAAGTAGAAACTAAAGACAAACCACCACCGGTACGATCACCGGACGCGATCCGGTAAGCTTCTGAATGTATCTCTTCAACTCGACCCGCACATGCTCTTTCAACAATGTCTCGTCCTGGAGCGTGGTTCGTGACGCCCCGGCGAGGGCTGCGGCAACCACGCGTTGCGCATCTTGCATCATCCCATTCGTTGTATCGAAACCGCGCACACCGCGCGAGACAATTTCCGGCGGCGACTGCAACTCACCTGTTTCACGATTAATAGTGACCACTACGGTGACGGTACCTTCGTAAGCCAGTTGTTTACGCTGCCGCACTGTCTCGCTGGTAATTTCCTCAAAACCACTGTCGTCAATAAACGTTCGCGGCACCTCGCGCTTTTCGATAATTGTCGCGCGCTCGCCATCAAGTTCGAGCACGTCGCCATTTTCGATCAGCACAATGTTCTCTTCACGATAACCGAGATGGTTCTTCACAAACTCCTTGTGACGAAACAGCATTCGATATTCACCGTGAATCGGCACCACAAACTTCGGACGCACCGCTTCAGTCATGATTTTTATGTCTTCCTGCGACGCATGACCGCTGACGTGGATCAGCCGGCGCTTCTCCTCGATGATGTTGGCACCCCGTTTGTAAATCATCCCGATCATTCTCGAGATCAAACGCTCGTTGCCGGGAATGATGCGCGCTGAAAGCACGACGGTGTCGCCTTCGTCGATCATCAAACCCTTGTAACTCTGCGACGCCATCTGTGAAAGCGCCGCGCGCGATTCCCCCTGCGAACCCGTTACCAGGAAAACTATCTCGTGGTCGCGCATCTGCTTCGCTTCGTTCAAGGGAACCAGAATTCCATCAGGAATATCGAGATAGCCGAGCCGGTCAGCTACTTCGACATTCTTCAGCATGGAGCGACCGAGGACACAAACTTTTCGATTGAACTGCTGCGAGACATCGAAAACGATTTGCAGCCGGTGAATTGATGAAGCAAACGCGGCGACGATAATCCGGCCACTCGCCTCGGCAAAAATTTCTTCGAAGGCAGGGATGACGGCGCGCTCAGACGGTGTGCGACCCGGCACAGTTGCGTTGGTCGAATCGGACAGGAGCGCCAGTACGCCTTCCTGTCCGTACCGTCGAAAAGAACGCAGGTCGATGGGTTCGCCGATCACCGGTGTCTCATCAACTTTGTAGTCGCCGGTGTGGATGATGGTGCCCACCGGGCTTTTGATCGCGAGCGAGAAGCAATCAACCAGAGAATGGGAAACGCGTATGAACTCGACGTCGAACGATCCGATGGTGACCACATCACGCGGCGACACTCGATGAATCAACGTGTCGCCGACCAGATCGTGCTCTTCCAGTTTGCTTTCAGCGAGACCCGCGGTGAAGTGTGAACAATAGACGGGGACATTAAATTTCTTGAGGATGTAAGGCAGCGCCCCCAGATGGTCTTCGTGGCCATGGGTCAGCACAATCGCGGTGATATGGTCGCGGTACTCCTCCAGAAAATCGAAGTTAGGAATACAAACGTCGACGCCGTAAGCCGTCTCTTCAGGGAAACCCATGCCCGCGTCGAGAATGAGCATTTCATCCCCGTAACGCACAGCCATGCAGTTCATTCCAAACTCGCCGATGCCGCCGAGCGGAATGATCTCCAACACACTACTCACTACAGGTTGTTTCTCAACTCTCCGGACGATTGGCCGTGCTGAACTTTCGCGCAGCAGATGTGGGGCTTAAACAGCGGCCCAGTATACCACGCGACTTAGTTTGCGGCGGAAGGCGGCCTGCAATAAAGTATCGGCGAATCGAAGGAGACGAATATGGCAGCGGAACAGACTAAGTCCACAGTCATCCCGGGCCTGCGCTATCGCAACGCACCAGCTGCGATTGACTGGTTATGCAACGTGCTTGGTTTCGAGAAACAACTCGTCGTGCCTGGTGACACAAACGACAGCGTTCTTCATGCGCAGCTGACACTCGGTGGCGGAATGATCATGCTGGGTTCCGTAAACGATAACGACTTTGGGCGTTTGATGGCCCAACCCGAGGAAATCGGCGGAAAAGAAACCCAGTGCTGCTACGTTCTAGTTGAAGATGCCGACGCGGTCTACGAGAGAGTCAAAGCTTCAGGCGTCGAAATCATTATGCCAATTAAGGACGAAGAATACGGCGGCCGGGCATTCACCTGCCGCGATCTGGAGGGCCACATCTGGGCGGTGGGAACTTATAATCCGTGGTGAACCAAGAATTTCTCATTAGCACCGCCCTTCAGGGCGGTGTTTCGCACTTCGATGATCGCGAACGGTTTCAACCGTTTCTTTGTAAACCGTTAAAACGGTTAACTTATCCTGGACAGTCGGATCACCTGGCTGAAGCCAGGTGTTAATGAGAATCGGAACAAATGATCAAAACAACTCTCTTAATTGTCTGCATAATCTCCTCTGCCTTTGTCGCCTCTGCCGCAGCACCGCGCACCATGCGGCTGGACTACTACCACACCGGAAACGCTACCACCGAATACTTCAGTCCCGAACGCGTTTATCTCGAGCCACTTCCCTGGCCCGGTGACATGACGAAGACCATCGACACGTCGAACCTCGGGAAGTATTTATTTGAAGTGCGTGACGAGAAAACGAAGCGGGTGCTTTATTCGCGCGGTTTCGCTTCGATCTTCGGCGAATGGGAAACAACAGATGAAGCAAAATCGATTTATCGAACCTTCAATGAGTCGTTGCGCTTTCCGGCGCCGGATGCTCCGGTCGAAATCGTACTGAAGAAGCGCGACCCGCAAAACGCATGGATTGACATCTGGACCACCCGCATCGATCCCAAAGACATTTTCATCGATCGATCTCGCCTGCGCGCTCCCGGCCGGCTGATTCCAATCCAACGAATGGGAGACTCCGCCACAAAAGTTGATTTCCTGATCATCGGCGATGGTTATACAGCGCGAGAGCTGCGGAAGTTTGAAGCTGACGCGCGGCGCCTGACGAAAGTCTTGTTTGAGACTTCGCCATTCAAAGAACACAAAAAAGATTTCAACGTTTGGGCCCTTTGCCCGCCCGCGCTGGAGAGCGGAATCTCGCGACCCTCAACCGGCGTCTATCGCGACTCGCCAGTCGGTTCGACTTACGATGCGTTCGGGTCCGAGCGATATATCTTGTCATTCGACAACCACAAGCTCCGCCGCGTCGCGCAGTTTGCGCCGTACGAGTTCATCGAGATACTCGCAAACAATCGCACTTATGGTGGTGGCGGCATCTTTAACCTTTACAGCACCGTGGCCGCCGACAACGCGTTTGCCAACTACGTGTTCGTCCATGAGTTTGGACATCACTTCGCCGCGCTCGCGGACGAGTATTACACGTCACCCGTAGCCTACGCGGCGGCGCCGGCGACAGGCCGAGTAGAGCCGTGGGAAGTAAACGTGACGGCTCTGCTGGATCCGTTGAAATTGAAATGGCGTGATTTGGTGGACCCTGGGACTCCGCTGCCGACGCCCTGGAACAAAGACGAATATGAACAGGCGTCGCGCGCTTACCAGAAACGGCGAGCGGCGATTCGACAACAGAACCGACCCGAGAGCGAAATGGAAGCGCTGTTCTTCGAGAACCTACGCTCGGAGCAGGAGATGTTTAAGAAGGAAAAGTACTGGGGCAAGGTAGGGGCTTTCGAAGGCGCCAATTATGAAGCGAAGGGCTACTACCGGCCGCAGGTAGATTGCATAATGTTCTCGCGCACTGATTATTTCTGCAAAGTTTGTAAGCGGGGGATCGAAGACGTAATAAAGCTTTACGCACGTTAATCTTTACGCACGTTAATGTAGTCAACTTAGCCGGCGATAAGCCGCGATCAGCCAGCGGTAGCTGGCGTCAGCATAAAGCCTTCTATGAAGCCGGGTCGTGTCAAGAGATAAGTACGGGTTGATTGGCTCACCCTTCTATTCGAGTTTCCACGTAGTGAGCTGAAGCTCCGCAATTCGTGGTCTCATTCAACGGTGCGACGAGGCTGATTCTAGGGCACTAGCTCATGGCTGAGGCTTTATCCTAGCTCATCGTCATTTTTCAATCGTCCGAACCTTCTCTTTACCCACTCGAGACCGACCTGGGTCGCTAGGCAGCGTTACTGAGCGGAGCCCGCCAGCTGGTTCCGTCGCGAAGCATTGCCCAACAACGCACTAACAATCTTCTGCCCACAGCAACTATGGCAATCTTTTTCCGCGATTTTTTACCACCACTGATTCGTTGATAGGTTTCTCTTACCCAAGGGTTATAACGCAGGCCAGCCCAAGCTACTTCCACCAATAACGAGCGCACGAGCCGACTACCTTGTTTAGTAATTGGTCCGCGCCGCACCGTTTCACCAGAGTCCAACTCCTTCGGCACCATCCCAATATAGGCGCTTACTTCATTCGCTTTGCGAAACCGTCCTGGTTGATCGATGAGCGACACAATTGCTTCGGCCAGTCGCGGACCCACTCCCGGTACGGTCCGTAATAATGTGATCCGTGGATCGTTAGCGGCAAGAGCATCTAACTTTTCTTCTGCCGCGGCGATTTCCTGCTGCACTTCTCGCAACTGCCGCAGTTCGATACCTAACTGGCCTCGCCACAATTCACTGCTGCCTGTCTCAGCTAACGGCCTCGCCATCTCCTCCAGCCGTGCCACTCCGATCTGCGTCCAACATTTGCCACCACGTGGCAATAGTTGTCCTTCACTGACTAACAGATCGCGAATGTGATTCTTGATAGCTCCGCGCCGCCGCACCAGTTGCTGACGAAACGCGATTAAGGCTCGCCATTGCCGCACCTCAATCCTGGGCACGTAAACTTCTCTGATTTGGTTCACCGCTGACAGTTGAGCTGCTTTCAGTGCATCTCGCCGATCATTCTTCTTCTTTACTTTGCGCCACCGCCAAGCGTCGTCGTTGGTATTTGCCACTTGTACTTCGACGCCCATCCCGCGCAATAGATCACACACCCACCCGGCGATGTTGCAAACTTCAATCACCACTCTATCCGGCCTGACTTCTTTCACTAACTGCTGCAACGCCGCTGGTGTAGTCAAACTTGCTCGAAATCGATGTGCTCCAGTTTCTCGCTCGTACACGCATCCCACCGTCTTGTATTTCCCTAGATCCAATGACAATATCTTCATTGCCGGGTGCTCCCTTCAAAGTCAGATTTTGAGTCAACCTGCAAAGGCCAAACTCGTATCAATCGTTGGACATTGTCCAACTTCTAAATCGACTTTGGGAGACCCGGCTTCATAGTTTCTGGGGCGTGAGCCCCAGGTTAACGTGGAAGATGATCCCAAAACCCGCGGAGCGGGTGACAGCGGCAACCGTGTAAACTCCCGCCCACTTCGTGGGCTGCAAATTTTTTATTCCCGTTCCCCTGGGGCTTACGCCCCAGGCTTTATGCTTACGTCCGCTCCGCGGACTGCATCCGTGGCAAACAGTCATATGGAAAAATTTAAGATCATTCTATTCATTGGGTTAATAGTCATCGCTTGCAATGCATTTGCTAAAGATAAAAAAGACGAGGCCGACATCAAGGAGCTGACGCGTCTTGAACAAGTCTGGAACGATGCACACTTGCGAGGAGACGCTGGCTCGTTAGAAAAGCTGTGGGCGGAAGATCTTTTCGTTACAGTTCCGGACATGCCGGTGATGAACAAGGAAGAATCGCTGGCAATCTGGAAAGCGGGAAAGATGAAGTTTGACATCTACAAAACTTCCGACATCCGTATTAAGGTTTACGGGAACTCAGCTGTCGTGACGGGCCAACTGGTTAGAATTCGCGATGCCAAGAGCACCAAGTTTGAAGACGATTGGCGGTTCACCAAAGTCTACGTACGTCGCGACGGCAGGTGGAAGGTCGTGGCGTGGCATGGGTCACACGTTGGGTCGTCGTGAACGGTTAAGTTTCGAGTTCCGAATTCCGGGTTTCGAGTTCAGAAGTCAGAGGTCAGAAGGCGAAGCTCTTAACCCGAAACTAGAAACTAGAAACTTTCAGTTCGTATGCAATCAGTATCGCCCATAGACATTGACGGTTCGGTAACATCGATTCCGCGTGACGCCACGGCAAAGCCCGGCATATTAGCGCGATCGGCGGCGGCCCTTTTTTATCCAGTAGACATCGCGTTTTTGGTTTTCTTTCGTGTCGTTCTTGGCGCGATCATGCTCTGGGAGGTCTACCGGTTCTTCTCCACCGGCTGGATTCGCCGATACTTCATCGATCCCTCTTTTTATTTTGGTTATTTCGGATTCGATTGGGTGAAGCCATGGCCGGGTAATGGAATGTATGTGCACTTTGCCGTGCTTGGTGTCGCCGCGGCGTGCATCATGCTCGGATTCCTCTACCGGTTCGCAGCAGCTGTTTTCTTTCTCGGCTTCACCTACGTTTTTCTTCTGGACCAGACGCGTTATCTGAATCACTTCTACCTGATTTGTCTGATTGGCTTTCTCATGATCTTTCTGCCGGCCAATCGCGCATTGTCAGTAGATGCTGCAATCTGGCCGTCGCTGCGAACACAGGTTGTGCCCGCGTGGACCTTATGGTTACTGCGCTTCCAGGTGGGCATTGCCTACTTCTACGGAGGTATAGCCAAACTAAACAGCGACTGGATGATTGGCGGCGAGCCAATGCGTACCTGGCTGCGTCCACTCATGACGATGCCTGCGATTGGCGCGATCTTCCAGAAGGAATGGGTGGTCTACAGTTTTGTTTATGGCGGGATGCTGTTGGATCTGTTGGTTATTCCGCTTCTGCTGTGGCGTCGTACGCGTTTTATCGCCTTTTGCGCAGCCGTAGTCTTTAATTTAATCAATGCCGCGATCTTCAACATCGGGATCTTTCCGTGGTTCATGTTGGGAGCGACATTAATCTTTTTCCCGCCCGATTTGATGAGACGGTTTGCGCAAGCCTTCCTTACGCCCGGCGCAGCCTTACGTTCGGACGAGGTTCAGAAGCAACCGGTGAGATCAGCACCAACACCTGAACATAAGCCAACGATGTTGGGAAAGAATCAGAAAATCATTCTTGCTTTGCTGGGAGCGTATGCTCTGTTCCATCTTTTGATTCCGCTGCGTCACTACCTCTATCCCGGCAATGTGAGTTGGACAGAAGAGGGACACAACTTCGCCTGGCACATGAAACTGCGCACAAAACGCGGTGAGGCACTCTTCACGATCACGCACCCACCGACCGGACAGACGTGGGTAGTTGATCCCAAGAAGCACCTGGAACCGCGGCAAGCAATGAAGATGGCTAACAAGCCCGATATGATTTTGCTATACGCGCATTATCTGGCAGAGCAAAAGCGACGTGAAGGATATGACAACGTGGAAGTGCGGGCGCAGGTGACAAGTTCACTCAACGGCCGCAAGCCGCAGGTGTTAATTGATCCCAACGTAGACCTCGCTAAACAAGGCCGCAGCATATTGCCCGCGAGTTGGATAATGCCTTTAACCACACCGCTGGAATTGCGGACAGAAGGTCAGGATGAAGTCGACGAATGACATCCTGAGTGGGATTAAGGCTCCCCGGAAGCCTTGATTACTCTTCAACGCGTAACCTAAGATTTGGCCAACTTCAAAAGCGCGGCTCTACTAAGCAGAGGCAACGGTTGGGCCTACAGGACTGGGGGAATTGAAAATGAGAACCCTCATCATCGTTACTCTCCTCTTAACTGCGTTTTCGCCACATCACGCTCCTGCCCAGAAACCGCAAACCCTGTATCTCATTGGCGGACAAATCCTGGATAACAGCGGCAACCCAGCCTGCGGCGTTCGTGTTTGTGCTTTCGCCGAAGACTTTGATCTCGGCAGGCCAAACATGCGACTGCCCTGCTCGCTCTCTGACAGGCAAGGCCATTTCTCAATCGCGGTCGGCGAACACGGCAGATATAAACTCTTTACCGATCAGATCCAGAATGGTTACTGGCCGCAGAATCAGCCTTTCTTTCGTGACCCCTCTTTAGAAATACCTGAAGTCATAGTTAACGATACCCCGAGAGTCCCAATCACAATCTATCAGCCGGCAAAGCACGGCATACTGGTTGGACGAAGCGTTGACACCAGGACCGGCCTGCCTGTCGACAACGTTGAGTTCGTTCTTTGTCTGGTTGCCAGTCCTCAAATTTGTAGAGTCACCAATTCGAAGCGGGCAGATGGAGAATTCAGGATTCCTGCTCCGTTTGTTCCGTTCACCTTCAAAGCGCGATCAAGAGGTTATAGGGATTGGTTCGGACCACGAGGTGAAGAGCAATTTCCAATGAGCGTTTCATCAGCTAGTACAACTCAATTGAATATTCTGCTGATCAGACAACGCGATGATGGAAGCCTTCCGTTAACTGAAATGGAAAAGCAACCCGGCATCCATCTTCCCGCACCATCGCAGGTCGCTCCGGAAGAGGGGGCAACCTACAACCATTTTCCTCGTTCCACGAAACTTGAATGGTCAGCTGTAGACGGGGCCGTCTCGTATTCCGTTGAAATTGATTATTGCCAGGGAGCGCAGCAGAAAAGAGAATGCGTTGATCCGCAACCTTTTAATGTTAGATCCAAACCACCTATGGAGGGGATCACCGCGACTGAGTATCAATTCTCCTTCATTGGGGCGCAGCCGGGTAGATGGCGGGTTTGGGCGATTGATAGCAACGGACGTGAGGGCTTCAAGAGTCCCTGGCGCACATTTTTCTATCTAAAGTAATTTTTCGGGTTATGAAAAAAGTTCTCTTGTGGATTCTGCTACTGCTGATGATTGTGTTACCGCCTTTGATCCTGATCGGATTGTTCACGTCCATCTAGTGTGACCATTTTCTTCTAACCTTCATGTTGACACGCGCAAGGCGCCTTATCTTTTCAGTGGACCATCTATGACCTGGGATTCGCTGCCTTCCTTAGAAACTAAACGGATGCGCCTTCGCTGGCTGACTGAGGCCGACGTCGACGCGCTTTACCGAATTTTCTCTCATCCGCAGGTCGTGCGGTATTGGGGCGCGCCAGCGTTGGCAGATCGTGACGCGGCTGCTGCACTGCTCGCCGAGATTCAGGAGAACTTCCGGAAACGAACGTCGATGAAATGGGGTGTGGCTGAACTTGAAACGGACCAGATCATCGGCACAGTCACTCTGTTTAATTTGAACCTCGACAATAAACGCGCAGAGATTGGCTACGGACTGGACCACAACTACTGGCGCAAAGGCTACGTCACTGAAGCGCTGGACGCACTGTTGTCCTACGCCTTCGACGTATTGCAGTTGCATCGTTTGGAAGCTGACGTTGATCCGCGTAACGTTGGTTCAATTCGGACACTCGAAAAGATGGGCTTTCAGCGTGAAGGTTTGATGCGCGAGCGTTGGCAGGTTAATGGTGAAATTCAGGACGCACTGTTCTACGGTTTGCTACGACCGGAGTGGGAAGCAGGAAGAAAGGTAGCGCAAGCTGTTAGCCTGCGCACGTAAACCAACAGTTTGCGTTACGACTAGTAATGACTCCAATGCCCGCGATTTTCTTTGGCCACGGGAATCCGTTGAATGCCATACGTCAGAACCATTACACCGAAGCGTGGGCGAATACCGGCGCATCGATACCTCGACCGAAAGCAATCCTCTGCGTTTCAGCGCACTGGTATTTTCCGGCCACTGCGGTGACCGGCATGCCACAGCCGCGCACTATCCACGACTTCGGCGGCTTTCCTCCAGAACTCTATCGGGTTGAATATCCCGCTCCGGGGAGTCCTGATTTGGCGCAACGCGTGCGAGAGTTGCTGTCTCCGCTTCCGGTAGGTTTTGACGAAAGAAGTTGGGGACTCGATCACGGCACGTGGTCCGTCTTGCGTCACGTGTTTCCGCAAGCCGACATTCCGGTGGTGCAGCTGAGTATTGATGAGACAAAGCCGCCCCAGTTTCATTACGAGCTGGCGAAGAGTTTGGCGCCGTTGCGAGATGAAGGCGTTTTGGTGATGGGAAGCGGCAACCTGGTGCATAACCTGCACACTTATGCGTGGGGACGTCACGAAGTCGAACCGTTCGACTGGGCAGTACGCTTTGAAACGCTGGCCCGCGAGCTGTTGGTAAACGGCAATGACGCTCCGCTGATTGATTACGAGATGCTAGGCCGCGACGCGATGTTGTCAGCGCCTACAGCCGATCATTACCTGCCGCTGCTTTACGTGATCGCGCTGCGTCGCCCTGGCGATCGAGTGACGTTTCCAGTGGAAGGATTTGACGGCGGGTCTATCTCAATGTTGACGATCCAGATGGGGTAGTCCATTTCACGCCATTTTCCATATATCATTTCCCATTTTTCATTTGTCATTGATTGAGGTCAGTACCACCTGCGGTAGCGGGTGGGTTTCTAGACGCAAAAGACCAGTTCTCATATATCATTTCAAGTTTCTCCTTTGTCCTTTAGAACGAAGAACCCACCCGCTACCGCAGGTGGTACTGACCTCACACCCAATGACAAATGAATAATGTGAAATGATATATGGGAAATGCGCTTTCCGCTTCGAACCTTCAATTAGCCTTCCTCGATGCAAGTTCTGCCCTCCTGGTCCGTTCTTTTGGACGAGTGCCTATGAAATACCCAATTTCAAAGCTTGCAAAGTGAGGCGAAAGCTAATCATGAAACGAATCTTCCTAAGCGCCGTTATCAGTCTCTTCTTCCTGTCAGTCTTACCAGCTTGCACCTCGGTTTCAGCCGATGCTATTCCGCCGGTTCTGTCGCAAAGCTGGGGTAACGCAACAAGAAAAACGATGCGCCCGTTCCGCTCAGAAGCAGAACTGGTGGCCTATTTAAAGCAACTCGCCGCGAAGCAGCGGGCGGAGCTTCGGCGCGCCCAGCAAAAGGCAGCCGAAAATTCAGCTCCCGTGACCGCTAACTCACCGGCCGGACTCGCGTCGGCAGCAGCGGATAAGGACGATTCGGTAACTAACGTTCAACATGCGGGCGTTGACGAGGGCGGGATCGTGAAGGTTCACGGCGATCATCTGGTCATACTGCGTCGTGGTCGATTGTTTACGGTGAAATTAGGTGACGGCTCATTGCAGCCGGTTTCCGCTGTCGATGCATTTGGTCCTGACATCCAGCCAACCGGCACCTGGTACGACGAGATGCTCGTCTCCGATGACACCATCGTCGTTATCGGTTACAGCTACGAGCGCGGCGGAACAGAGGTTGGACTCTTCAACATCAACAACGCAGGCCAGATTAGCTATCGTTCGACTTATCATCTGCGTTCCAACGACTATTACTCGTCACGCAACTACGCCAGCCGACTGATCGGCAGCAAGTTAATTTTCTACACACCGCTCTATTTGAACCCGGGTGCAGAAGATCCTTTCGACAGTTTTCCCGCTGTGCGGCGTTGGCACAAAGGCGCCGCCCGCGAAGGATTTCAGCGGATAATCAGTGCCACGCGCGTATACCGCTCGGAACAGGAAATTACTTCGCCATACGGACTGGCCCTGCATACCGTCACGGTTTGTGACCTGGCCGACGGATTCTCGTGTAAGGCCACAGCGGTCCTTGGACCAGCAGGACGGGTTTTTTACGTGTCACCTGAATCCGTTTACGTTTGGGTGACTGACTGGGTCCGGCACAACGGTGAACAGCGCGTGCAGTCACAACTCTACCGTATGCCCTTGGACGGATCCGGTCCTGCTGCCCTGGTAGTTTCCGGAAGCCCGATCGATCAGTTCTCGTTTTTGGAGAGCCCTGATCGCCATATCAATGTGTTGGTCCGTTCGGATTCACGCGGAGATGCGATGTGGGCGGCGGAGGGAGCCGCCGGTGATGTGGCCCTGATGCGCGTGCCTGTCTCCAATTTTTCTGACGGCAGCCAAGCGGTTCAGGCAGACAACTACCGCGCGCTGCCCAAACCAAATGGTTATACCTTTCAAAATCGGTTTGTCGGCGAACACCTGCTTTACGGTACGGGCAGCGGCTGGGGCCATCCCTCAGGCGAAGCCATTTCAGATTTATTTGCCGTTCGATGGGCTGATCGGAAAAGTGGCGTAGACCAATTATCACTGCCGCATGGCGTTGATCGTATTGAACAAATGGGCAGCCACGCCGTTGTGATCGGCACTGACGGCAAGAACCTGCATTTTAGTTCTGTTCGGCTCGGACGATCTGCGGAAGTTGCAGGTCGTTACACTCGTGAGGGTGCGTCGCAAGGTGAACTTCGAAGCCACGGCTTTTTCTACAAGCCGGATGGTCCAAATACAGGAACTTTGGGCCTGCCAATTTCCCGGCCCGGTCGCCCCGGTTATCGCCACCTGTTTGAATCGTCGGCAGCGATTTTGTTCCTGCGAAACAACGAGCTGGATTTTCAGGTGGTTGGCGAATTGGGGGCACAACCGGAACGTGCGGTCGACGATGCATGCCGTGCATCGTGTGTTGACTGGTATGGCAACGCTCGGCCGTTGTTCGTACGAGGACGTGTGTTAGCGCTGTTGGGATACGAGATCGTCGAAGGCTTCAAAGACGATGGGCGGATCCATGAGATGAGGCGAGTGAATTACGCGCCGCGCGCTAACCAAATCACGCGCAATTAGAAATCAGGCCCGAAGGACCGTCATTGAATAGCCACGCCCGTAAGGGCGTGGAAGGTGAGAAAAGTGCGACGAGGCCCGAAGGGCCGGCAGTTATTAAAACAACTGGCGGCCCTTCGGGCCTCTCGCTCGTTATGAACATCATCCACGCCCTTACGGGCGTGGCTATTTAATGACGGTCCTTCGGACCTAAATTTACGGGATCGGGCATGCCTGAATAGAAACCAGTTTCCATTCCCCGTCGCGACGCGCGTAAAGGTTGATGACCTTGTAGTGACCGCTGAAGTCTCTGCCGTGGTAGAACCATTTGGCCGAGTCCTTACCAGTTAACGCTGCGGTCTCTCCCCAAATCCTAACGCTCACATTTTCACGGGCCAGGAATTCAACTCGAATATCGCCGCTGGCGACGTCACCAATGAATTGTGCTTTGTCGTCGCCCTCCATCGGATAGGCAAAGAGAAAGTCGTCGGCCATGATCCGATCCAACGTCTCGCCATCGTTCCGCACGAGCGCCTTCACCCAGTCATCGTTCATTTCACGGAGCAGTTGCTCAATTTGAATGTGAGAGCCTGGACCGTCAGTTGATCCATTGGACATGAAACTCTCCTTTCAGTTCACTTCAGCCTGGCTGCAATGAATCGAAGAGCTTATCGGCGGCTGATTCACCGCTGCGGATACAATCTGGAATCCCGGGACCGTTAAAAGCATTTCCTGCTAGTGCCAAACCTGGAAGACCCTTCTCGCGGTTCATGATGCCTCGCACGCGATCAACATGCCCGACGAAGTATTGAGGCATCGAACGTTCCCATTTTGAGACTTCCGCAAAAATTGGTGAGGACTGCACAAGCAACAGCTCGCGGAGATCCTGCCCCACTCGACTGATCAACTCAGTGTCTTCGAGTTCGACTAACTCCGGTTGGAGCGCTCCACCGACGAAGGCCCGCAGCAATGCGTGGCCATCCGGAGCGCGATTGGAAAATTTCACACTACTAAACGTGCACGCCATCACCGTGCGCTTTTCAATGAATGGAACGACGAAGCCAAAGCCGTTTAGCTGGTGGCGGATGTCCTCGCGCTTGTAGGCCAGGTTGATAGTCGCACTTGATGCGTAAGGAATTGCCGTCAGTTCCGAAGCAAGCTCGGCATCCAGCCGGCGCAGTAGTCGAGCGCTGACATACGCGGGTAGCGCCAAACAGATTGCGTCGGCGACAAACGTTTCGTTGCGTGCAGTGCGGATGACCCAACGCGTCACACCGTCCGCTGTATGCCGGGCGAGCGACTCGACGCTTGTGTCGAGACGGATCGGTGGGCCATTGCGATTGCCGTTCAACTTCGAACTCAAATACATGACCGCAGCCGACAGTTGATCCGGAAGCAACTGCATTCCGTGATCAAAGGAACGGAACAGACCGTAGCGTGCGCCGCTGGCGCCTCCCGTGGGAAGTGCTTCGGTGGTCTGATTGGTAAGCTGTTGATTCGTAGTCTTGCCATTGCCTCGGTTCCGCAAACCGAGGATTACACTACGATGTTGTCTTTCGATATCCCGAAACCGCGGCAGGGTGGCCTGTAGGCTCAACGTTTCGGGATCGCCAGTGTAGATTCCTCCGGCCATCGGTTGCGCTAGCCGTTCGAGGGCTTCTCTTCCCAACCGGCGCCGAACAAACTCTGCCAGGCTTTCGTCACCTTCGTCGGTTGCCTGACGGCGCGGGATGACTAAGTCCATAGCGATGCGCGCCTTGCCGGGCCAACTAAAAACACCGCTCGTCACAAACGGCCAGAGACGGGCCGGCGCCAACAAATTGAACCCATCAGGAACACGCAACAACCGGCCCTTCCTGACAACAAAACTACGACGATGAGTCTTGTTGGTGTTAATCAGATGAGGCTCCAGTCCCAACCTGCGAACCAGTGACAGTGCATCAGGCTTTTCGGTGATAAAGGAGTCTGGTCCACGCTCGATGAGGAACCCGTCGCGCTCATCCGTCTTGATGATCCCGCCGACCTGCGGACCCGCTTCAAGTAAACGTACCTCGGCGGGCTCTGACGCTTGCGAGCAGCGTTCGAGAATTCTATGCGCCGCCGCCAGTCCCGTAATTCCACCGCCAATGACAACAATGCGTTTCATGTTACTCAGTTAAATCCGCAACAGCCTGGTGTGCAGATATCTGGTCGTACACCATTGTTCCCCATGAAGCGTTTTTCCACGGTTGGGTCCATGCGCTCCAGCACAAGTTCTCGAACCATCTTCACGAAGGCCGGATGAGAGCCGGCTGTTCTGGCGCGTCGCATATTGATTCCAAGTTGCTTCGCAACCTCCTGAGCTTCGTGATCGAGATCATAAAGCACCTCAACATGATCAGAAACGAAGCCTATGGGAGCAACAACGACATCTGCGATGCCGGCAGTTTGTAAAGTTTTCAGATGATCGCAAATGTCGGGTTCCAACCAGGGCTGTGCCGGTGATCCGCTGCGACTTTGATACGCCAGACTATACCCGCTTGGGCCCACCTTGCCATCCCCTAACTGCAAAAAAATCAGACGCGCCGTTTCTTCAAGCTGCCTGGCATAATCACAACTTGCCGCCATCGAGTGCGGAATACTGTGCGCCGTGAAAACCACGTGTATGTCTTCGCGCTGTTTTTCCGGGAACTCCGCCAACGCAGCTTCGATTTGCTCCACGTTCGCCCGGATAAATTCCGGATGATTGTAAAACGCGCGAATCTTTTCGACCTGGGGCGCATCGGGAACGCTTGCACACGCTGCTTCGATGTTTTCCAGATACTGGCGACAACCTGAGTATGAACTGTAGGCTGAGGTCACGAAAGCCAGCGCCTTTCTGACGCCGTCATTTCGCATTTGACTCAGCGTGTCGGGCAATAGTGGATGCCAGTTTCTATTTCCAAAGTAGATCGGCAGGTGTGGTCCATTGGCAGCAAACTCCCGCTGGAGCGATCCGATCAGTTGACGATTCTGTGCATTGATTGGACTGACGCCGCCAAACAGTTCGTAATGCTTTGCGACTGCCAGCATCCGTTCACGCGGAACGTTCTTACCACGCAAAACATTTTCGAGGAACGGAATTACGTCGTTCATTCCTTCGGGGCCGCCGAAAGAGATAACGATTAGAGCATCGTAGCTGGAACTTGAATCCGGTGCTGGCATTTAGATGTTGGATACTAGATGCGAGAGGTTAGACCAACATCTTGCTAATCCCCAAGCCAGGACTCCTTAAGCGCCCAACATCCAGTATCCAGCATCTGGCATCTGGCATCTAGCATCTAGTATCTAGTGGCCAACGCTTCCACCCAATCCGAGTTCGCCTGCATCAAAGGTCGAAACGCTTCTTTCGGAACCGTGGTCTCGACGTACATGTTGTCGTCGGTGTTGATTGTCGCGCCTGCAACAGCCGGCCCGAGGGTCGTTTCATCACAAACGTACCATGAGCGAACGTCATCGACCCCACGAATGTTCACCCTCCCCAACTCTCCCGCGATTCGCTGATCGGTGATCCGTTCTGCCAAACGATCAAGGTTGACCGGAGTTTGACTGCCAACCAGCAGCAGGTCTTTGCCCTTCGTGGCGCCTTCAACTCGAAACACCAGCACATGCGGGAACACGTTATGAAAAGTCGCCAGCACGGTTCGTAGGCTGTCGGTTGAAAGCTGATAGATTTGCACCCACTGCACAAACACGCCGCCATCGCTAAGCCGGTTTCGGCCCATCTCAAAAAATTCTTTGGTGAAAAGATTCGCGACTCCAGGCACCCACGGATGACTAGGCTCACTGACAATCATGTCGTAGCGTTTAGGTGTCACCCGCAGATACGTTCGAGCATCGTCGATTATTAAGCGTAGACGCGGATCGCCCAGCGGCCGGTTGTTGACGTGTTCGAAGTAACGCGAGCCTTTGATCGTTTCCGGCTCCAACTCGACACATTCCAGTGACTCAATCGGCGACTGCAGCATCGCCCCCACGCTAACGCCTGACGCAAATCCGACAATCAACCCGTTCCTGGTATTCGGCGCGAGCAGCAGCGGCAACTGGCCCAGCATGACCTGCGTCGGCATGTCTTCGCGATCGGAAGCATTGGTGCGCCCATTGATCGCCATCGACGTGACGGCCCAGTCGCGGCGCACGGTCACCGTTGAGGTTGGGCCTTCTTCGTACATCAATAGCTCGTGGGTCGCCGGGCCACTACGCTCACTCGCGTTATCTGCCACGCTGCCCCGTGTTTTCGCAATCACTCGCACGAGGCTGTCGTAAGCGCCGACTGATAGCACATCCAGACGCAGTTTCGGAGCGATAAAGAAGATGGCGAAAACGGCGGGCACCGTGGCGCCGATTGCGATAGCGCGACGAATATCCCGGTCACCAGTCTTTGGTTGGTACGCAGCGGCGGCAACTATCAAACACAAAGCCGCGGCAATCAGGATCGTACTGCGCGTACCCAACAATGGTATCAAGATGAACCCCGCAGCGAATGCACCGGCGATCGCGCCCACAGTGTTCACTGCGTAAGCGCGCCCGACGAGACGCACTGAGCCGCCTTTCGATCTGTCGCCGGCCCAGACGAGAACCAACGGCATAATCATCCCCATCAAAAACGCGGGGAGCAGAACGAGGAAGGCGATGCAAACAATCTGGAGGGTTAACAACCCACTCCAGCTGTTGATCTGCAGCCGCTGGCCCGCAGTAATCAACAAAATGGGAATCTTGTTGATAACTAAAAGACTTAAAACCAGGCTGGCAACAGTCAATAGCTGCACCGTAATCACCGCCCGGCGTAAACCAGCTTGAAACTTGAGTCGCGCTACGAGAAACGCGCCTATTGAAAGTCCCAACAGAAATAGAGCTACCGTCACACTGAACGCATAAGTACTCGAACCGACGATCATTGTCAGGATTCGATTCCACGCGACCTGAGTGCTGAAGGTTACAAAGCCGGAAGCTAAGGCGCAGAAGTACCAGAACGTTTTGTCTGTTGAAACTACAGTGGGTTCAACCTTTTTGGCCGTTGCCGCAGTTTCCGCGGAGGGACTCTGCAACCGCCGGT
The DNA here is from genome assembly GCA_035273385.1 of Pyrinomonadaceae bacterium. Lineage (GTDB taxonomy): Bacteria > Acidobacteriota > Blastocatellia > Pyrinomonadales > Pyrinomonadaceae > PSRF01. Next base: position 73,708 of record DATEPE010000007.1, read on the forward strand.
CAGCGATAATCGCAGCCACGCCGATTACGAGGTTAACGATTGAAGCGACGTAGATAGACCAGCGCACACCGAGCGCCGGTAGCAAGACAAAGCCGGCAAGCAAACTTCCGCAAATCGCGCCAATCAGATTTCGTGTGTACAGACGTGTGACCGCAGAGTTGGCGACCGCTTCAGACCTCAACAATGCCGCGGATAACACAGGCAAGGTCGCGCCCATCAGGGTCGTAGGTATCAAAAGCACCAGCGACGACAAAACAAACCGCAACAGGCTGAAGACTAAAAAGCTTCCGCCGAAGTTCTGCCATATAAACACATACGCATGGTCTGTGAGTGTGAACAGCAGGGGGACGGCCAGCGCGTAGAGTGCTATTCCGATTTCGAAAAAACCGTATACGCGGAGGGGATGTTGTATCCTACTGCCGAGACGCCCAGCCAACGCGCTACCCAATGCCAAGCCGCCCATAAAAGCAACCAGGACCGTGCTCACGGCGAGGGTGGTCGCGCCGAACACTAATCCCAGCATGCGCATCCACAGCACTTCGTAGATAAGTCCGGTGGCCCCGGACAATACGAAACAGAAAGCCACAATGCGCAAGCTCGCGCGCGAATATGAACGGGTTGTTTGGTTACGCGAAATCTGTTCAGTCACGTAAGTCGTGTCGTTGATTTCTGTTGCCTGCACGTGTCTCCTACGATCTTGGTTCCTGGTCCCTGGTTCCTGGTTCCTGGTTCCTCGTTTCTAGTTCCTGCTCCTGCCTCCTGCTCCTGCCTCCTGGCGTCAGCTCTTTCACACGTACATCACATGCGATGCGCGCCAGATCTTCGATGGAATTGAACCGGGGTTGGCCGTCGTCACCACAATTGCATAGTCTTCGAAGACTATGTCCTCAGCTCCCGAATCGTCTGAAAGAAATTGCCCGCCTTTGAATTCTCTTTGGGGAGTTACCACCGCCAGACGGCGTAAGCCAGCGTACAGGTGCTTCAGGCCCTCACCGTAGATTCCAACGTCGGGCCCCAACACCAAACGCACTTCAGCGCGCTCCGTTATGAAGTGGTTCAAGAGCGAAGCGACTTGCACTACCCCTCGTTCGAATCTTTGGACAAAGTTTTCGGATTGGCCGTCACCAAGATCTCGCGTATCCAAAACCAGAGTTATCCGTCGCTCGTCTTCGGCGGTGAACTCGCGCACTGTCAGGTTTCGCGATCGCGCCGTCGCCTTCCAGTCAATGTGTCGCAAGTCATCCTGCGGCTGATAGTCCCGCAAAGAAAAAAGATCCTGGCCCATTCCCCGCCGCAGTGACGCGACATGGCCGGCGTAAGCCGGCAGCAGATGCAACTGATCGCCAACCGGCAGCGGCTTTGGATAGACAACTATGTCCACGTCGCGCGCGCGCAGCCGTCGCCGGAATCGGAAAAACCCAAAAGGAAAGCGCGTGGACAACACAAAACCGTTGATGAGCACGTGTCCGCGCTTCTCAAAAAGCTGTTCAACTCTCTGTTCGGCGGCCGCGTTATGCGGCACATAAGTGAAGTACGCCAGTTCCCTTCGCTCGAAGCGTGGCTTACGTGGCCGCCGCTTCACGATTTCACCGTTGGCGTCCCTGGGTCCGCGCGCCTCCACCATGATGGAGAACGATGGAAGCACGCGCTTAGCATTGCGAAGTGTCACAATCACCGGTGCAGCTTCGCCAGCAAAGATGTGATCCGGAAAACGCGCCGACACTATCAGATCTCGCAACGAAGCGCGCGCGGCCACGCCACCAACAAAGATCGTTGATACCAATAAAGAAAAGATGAGAAACAGCAGGTTGTTCCCTGTGTTAAAGGCCGCGAAAGCGACCACCAGCAGGATCACTAGAAAGATTCCGCCTCCGCTGGTGATCTCAATCGGCAGGTCATAGCGCTTCACTTCCAGACGTGCTGAGCGAGCCAATGGCGGCACGAGGAAGATCAACATCAGCGCAGCCGTCAGTAACGATAGCGTGGCGGCCACGCCCGCCAGAATGTAATTCTCCGTATTGCGCGCGAAGATGGTGACCAGCGCTGCGGCGAGTCCGGCCATCACCAACAGCGTGCCGGCTAATACGTTCCGCCACTTTGCGAAAGACGAAAAAAAACGGCCGCCACGACCGTCTGTACTGTCAGAGATAAGTCCCGATTCAGCTTTCACGTTTTGCGTGTTTCGTGTAATTCGTGTAATTCCTGAACCAGCTTTTTAGGCTGCAACCAGTTTCATCCTCCATCCCATCTTCTATAACGGGACGCTGACAGTTTTCATAATTTCCTTTAGGACGGCTTCGGCCTCTTCGCTGCGACGCATCGACGAAGAGAAACGTGTACTGACCAGTATGCGGTGCGCGAATACAGGCACGACGAGACGCTTAATATCATCCGGAATGCAGTAAGAACGCTCTTCGGTGAGTGCAAGCGCCTGGGCTGCGCGGAAAAGTGAGAGAGTGCCACGCGGGCTCACACCGAGGTCGAGCATCTCCGAATCGCGAGTAGCGGCGGCAATGCGCATCAGGTATTCGACGAGCGCGTCATCCACAGAAACTTCAGCAACGCTGTTCTGCAACTCCAAAACTTCGGCGGCAGTCATAACCGGGCGCAGGTCCTGTAACGGATCGCGATACTCACGGTCACGCAATATCTGTCGTTCGTCTTCAGCGGATGGATATCCAATTCGCAGTCGCAACATGAAGCGGTCCAGTTGAGACTCGGGTAACGGATAAGTGCCGTGATGCTCGATGGGGTTCTGTGTTGCCAACACAATAAACGGCGCCGGCAGAGGGTGTGTGACGCCCTCAGCGGTCACGTGCCTCTCGGCCATGGCCTCCAGCAATGCGGACTGCGTCTTGGGAGTAGTCCGGTTTATTTCGTCGGCCAGCACCACATTTGCAAAGATCGGGCCGGGTTTCCATTCGAACACCCCGGTGTGCTGGTTATAGATGGATAGACCAATTACATCCGAAGGCAGAAGGTCGGAGGTGAACTGAATTCGCTGAAAACTGCAATGAAGTGCGCGCGCCATCGCATGGGCCAGGGTGGTCTTACCAACGCCCGGCACGTCTTCAACCAGCAGATGTCCACCCGCGATCAGAGTGACTATGCCAAGCCGGACAGCCTCCGGCTTACCTTTGATCACGGTTTCAATCGCCTGCTGCAGACGTTCAATCTTCTCGGAGGCTTCCGCCGCCACGAGTGGTCCCGGTTCTTTTATCGAGTCGAGCCGTCTCATTCAGTTTCCTTACAAAGCACCAAATTAGGGCCATTCTACATGGTAAGGGGCGTGATGTCAGATATCAGATGTCGGTGGCCAGTGGCCAGTGGCCAGTGGTCGGATGTTAAGGTTGCGGGTCAAAGAAAGATTTACCATTTGTCATTTCACATAATTTCACATGATTTCACATTTCTCATTTCAATAGTGGCCAATGATTGAATTCCGGGGCCAAGATTGAGGGTCTCCAGGCAGGAAGGGCAGCTTGGTCCTACTCAGACTAGCTGGCTTCCAAGGCTGAGTTAATTCAGAGTTGCGGCCGGGGCAAGCTGCCCTTATGTCACTACATGCTCCCGACCCATTCAATCCTGAGCTAACCATCCAAGCCTGATTATCAATGACAATGACAAATGTGAAATCATGTGAAATGACAAATGATAAATCTTTTTTTCCCCTGCAACCTGACCGCCGGCCACCGGTCACAGACCACCGACATCTGACATCTCACATCCCGTGTAGTAAAATGTGTCCACGTTCTGATAAATGGCCTATTCCAAATCCTCAGAATCGCGGAACCAGTTTGCTGAAGTGGCGTGTAATGGAACGCAAGGAGAGAGTTTTTATGAATTCACATAACAAACGACGTTCTTATCAAAGTAGTGAGGGTGGCTTTTCGTTAATCGAGTTGATGATCGTAATTGCGATCATCGGCATATTGATCGCCGTCGGCGTCACCGGTTGGAAGGCCGCAGTGAGATCAGCTAATGAAGCTGCCGCAGTCCAGAGCTTGCGAACCCTGACGCAGCAGCAAATGCTTTTCTACAACTCGCGCCAACGTACTGCATACGGCACGTTTGATGAGCTTGTGAAAGAAGGCGTGGTGGACAGTAAGTTTGCGGGCACGGCGCCAGTGGTCGATGGCTACATATTCAACATGCGTGTGGTGCCTAAGACGACCAGCACCCCACCGAGTTACTCAATCAACGCTGATCCCCAGGTTAAAGATGGTGTCGGAGCAACCGGCCGCAATCACTTCTATGTCGATTCCGACAAGAATACTATTCACGTGAACAACGCTCAGCCGGCGGCCGCGACTGATCCGTCGATATGAGTTTCGGGTTTCGGGTTTCGGGTTTCGAGTTTGAGTTCTGAACCTGAACCTGAAACTAGAAACTTATAAACTAGAAACCCGTTCTACTGAGGTTGTAGTTTCCCAAACAACCAGGCTTTCGCCATCCGCCAGTGGCGATTGATGGTTATCGGCGTAACCCCTAAAACCTCCGCCGTCTCCTCCACAGTTAGTCCACCAAAATATCTAAGCTCCACGATGCGGCTTTTGAGTTCGTCTACCTGTGCCAACTCCGTCAGCGCTTCATCGAGCGCGATCAATTCACTGCTTCGTTCGACAGCTTTGTCGATATTCTCGTCCAACGAAAGCTTCTGGTAGTCGCTGCCCCGCTTGCCTGCTTTATGCGCGCGCGCGTGGTCAACCAGGATGCGGCGCATCATCTGAGCAGCCATGCCGAAGAAGTGCGCGCGGTTTTGCCAGGTCACCTGCGTTTGATCAACCAGGCGCAAGTAAGCCTCATGGACCAGGGCAGTAGGCTGCAGGGTGTGGTCGGAGCGTTCGCGTCTGAGGTAGTTACCCGCCAGGCTGCGCAATTCGCCGTAGATGAGTGGTAATAGATCCTCGACGGCGTTTTGTTTGCCGTTGGTGAGGTCAATCAGGAGTTGCGTGATGTTTTCCGTGCCGGACTCGTTCACTTGGCGCCTACGTTGGAGTTTTATTAACGCGCGTGAGTATAACACTTTGATAAGTGCTTCGTTCCCATCAGACGAACCTGCGGCGGCAGCGTCAAGCCTTTGGATTCTGCTTCTATTCCCCTCCCTTTGGGAGGGGTTGAGGGGAGGGCTTAAGGCGTAACCGGATGTTCTTTCTGGAGGTAGCGTCAACATTAAATTTGACCAAAATCTTGTGCAGTATCAGCATCAGGTTGATTGACTGTTGATCTCAGTTGACGCTGCCCATTCAAAAACAAAACTTAAACGCGTCGCAAGCCCTACCCTAACCCCTCCCAAAGGGAGGGGAATACAAAATCAAAATCCATGTTCGCCTCAAGCCCTCCCCTTACCAACCATGGGCTGAAAAAACAGTTCAGGCCTCTTTTGGTTTAACCCAAAAGAGGCCCGCTCAACCCAAATTGATTTTTTGTCTTACTTCTCAGACGCCGCGTTAGCAACACGTTGCTGGTAGAAGTTGAAGACAAATTTCTTCTGCGCTCCCGGTCCTCCAAACAAACCGTCGTTGAAGTCGTAAGCCTTCATTTCCTCCCAGGCTTGCGCCGCGCTCCATCCATTGTGCGTAATGCGATAAACAGCCGTTAGTGCACCCGTCCGGTGACGACCGCCTTTGCAGTGCACGTACACCGGCCAGTTTTTCGGGTCGTTAACCAGGCTCAGAAAATAAGCGGTCTGCTCGTCGGTTGCGGCCTTGCTTGGCTGCATCGTGATGTTGAAGTACTGCAGGCCGGCGCCTGTGGCCCAATCTGAGGCCGAGGCCACCTTGTCTTTTCGCAGATCAATTATCGTCTTCACGCCCAGCCGCTTTAGCTCTTCCATCTGAACTTTAGACGGCTGACTACCGCGATAATAGTTGTCGTCCACCTTCCCAAAATTCTTGATCGTGGTTGTCGCTGCTGGATCTTGCGCTGTTTGTTGTGCGCCCGCGATCAAGGATGTTGCCGGCGTTAAAGCTAACGCCAGCAACATCAAGACCAACCCTGGACTTCGAACTGTCCCTCTTGAATCATGTTTGCGAACCATCAAACCTCACCTCTTAGGCTGGAGTATATTACTTGCCGGACGAAGCTGTCGTGCTGGCGTTTTGCAGGCCATTCAATTCCGCGATTCGACCACGAATCACTTTAATGAACCCTTCCATCGTGGCCGTATCGTAACCCGCCGCACGGAAAGCGTCGCGTAGCTGCTCATCGCTGAGCTGCGCCAGAACTGAACCCATCCAACGCGCATTCTCGACCGTAATGGTTTTCATCGCGCGTTCCTTTTTGGCCTGGCTGCTTCGGTAGCTCGGCTTGAAGAACGATGCAAACTTGCCCATGCCTTTCGGCGTAGTGCTGTAGTCAAACTTAACAAAGCCGTTCTCAACACCCGTGATGAATTTGCTGGACTGATAGTCCCCCAACGAATTCTTTGAACGCTTGCCGCCAAGACCACCGACCTTGCCGAGAGTGGCGCCTACGTCAGTGGCGACGTACCGCGCTTCAACGGTGCCACCATTGTTGGTTGTCAAAATCTTGTTATTGGCGACGCGCGTGTCGTAGTTACCAAGCAACACCATGAGAACTTTCAAACCATCCAGCTCACGCGTGCGCACAAAAGGGTTCTCTTCCCAGTCCCAATTGATGCCGCGTTCGACGCCTTTGCGTTTCGGTTCAAAGCGCGCTCCGCGGATGACGGTCTTGCCTTCGACGAATTCCTGACCGCGCGAAAGTTTCGGCAGGTTCTTAATCTCCACGCGATCGAAGTAATAGGCTTCGTCTGCGAAGTAACCAACTGACCAGATGATTCGGGTCGCTACTGTTTCGGCTTGCGCTTCGACACCGAGTTTCACAACCCACGTATCGCCGCGGGCGTCCGTGATTCTGAACTTCGGTGACTCACCAGTCGACTCTTCGCCGCCATACGTAAAAGGGGCAACGGGCGCAAGCTCAGCAGAGCCTGGTCCATAGCGAAGATCGCGCTTGGTTAAGTCGCCTGGATCACGCCACAAAACAGGAACACCAGTGGGCGCAGCTTCGTTTGACTTCTTCTGTGCCATGACGGGCACAGCGACGAGCATGGTGATTACCAACAAAAGAAAGAGAGCATTTTTTCCAGCTGTTGCAAACATGATTTAAAGGACCTCCATTGTGAAGAAGTAGCAGTCAGATGCGGCCGGTTACCTTTGGACAACGTAGGTGTTAGCCGTTTCATCTAGTAACGCGGGAAGTAATTTCAAAATCTATCAGGTTTGTTCTGTCTTTTTGACATCATTCTGTTCGGTTAGCTATCGATAACCTCAACCAACGCATCACACTTAGCAAGCGTTGTTTTGAAAACGGACGATCAGGATTTCGTAATGTGTTGAGCTTTTAGCTCTACTGATGTAATCTCATCGCGCAATTGGGGGCTTTTCCCGGGTTTCAAGCTGAAAGCCGGCACAAAAAAGGAGACGGGATGTAATGCAGAAGTCGTTAAATCGAAAGTCCTTCCAACAAGCAATCACCGCATTGTTCGCCGTTCTGCTGTTAGCGGTTGCCGCCCAAGCACAACAGACCGCCAGCGAAGTTAAAATTAAGAATTTTGGTCAGATGGATGACCGCTTCTATCGTGGCGCCCAACCGAAAACCGAAGCCGACTACAAAGCACTCGCCGCCATGGGAATTACGACCGTGATTGACCTCACGGAAGACCCCAAAGAATACGAGAAGCCAATGGTCGAAGCGCTGGGGATGAAATACGTCCACATTCCCATGATCGCTAAGAAGTATCCAACCGAGGCTGCCATCAAGTCTTTCCTGGAGACGGTGGAAAATCCTGATACCGGGAAGTTTTACCTACACTGCGCCGGCGGTCGTCATCGTACCGGAGCTATGGGCGCGGTTTATCGCTACAAATTCTACGACTGGAACTTTGATCAGGTCTACAAAGAGATGAAGCAGTTCGACTTCTACACGAGCTGGGGGCACGGAGCCTTCAAAGATTTCGTGAAGGACTACTACGAACAGTTGCAGACCGCAAAGCACCAGACACCTGCTGTTGTCGACACTGAAAAGACGTCAGACAAGGCAATGGACAAAAAGTAAGACCTGTTCACTAATGAACCAAAAGGCCACCCAGATTGGGTGGCCTTTTTACGTTTGGAGACTTCCCCTCACTGCGGGGTTTAGGGGCAGGCTTTGAGCCCCCTCCCTTTGGGAGGGGTTAGGGGAGGGCCTGAGACGAAAGTAAAATTTTTATTTTGAGGGAGGCGTCAACCTTGTGGTGAGAACCCCAACACAGCTCAGGCAACTATAACTAACAGTTGACGCTCCCTTCAGAATCCAAATAGGTAGGTCGCTTCAAACCCTCTCCCCGGCCCTCTCCCAAAGGGAGAGGGAGAAAGAAGGCATAAGACAACAATCCACCAATGCAGAGTGAGTATCTGGTGATTGTCCTACCGATAAATATACGTCGTGCTCTTCTTCTGATCCCATTCAAGGCTGGTGATGTTTGTACCGTCGGTCGCCAGGATTTCCTCGGCTAACTTATTCGTACTCTCACCCGATCCAATAATGACCTGGTAAACAATTTGCGCCGGGTCGCCCTCTGTCGCTCGCTGAAGGTGCCGCAACTCGGACGTAAAACCATACCGTTCAATCATGTCCCTCAACACCTGATGGGTCTGCTCAATGTTGGTAGTGCCAACCTTAAGCTCCATCGTTCGAAACACCTGTCCGCTTTCGAAGTGTTCCAAAATCCAGAGCGTTAGCAACGCAAAAACTGTTAGCACCGCCGCCATATCCATCCGGCCGACGCCACAAGCCAGACCAACGCCGAGACAGATCAATAGCACCGTGGTTTCTTTCGGATCACGTATGTTTGTCCTGAACCGTACCAGTGACGCCGCGGCAAAAATACCGAACGCGCGTGCCGCACTATCCCCAACCACCATCATCATTGCGGCGGCGACCACTGCCAGAAGGATTTGTGTTTGCGCAACGTAAGGATTGCGCATGGTGTTCGTCATTCCGCGTCGCCAACGGAAAGCAAGTACGGCGGCGAGCAACGCACCGACCAAAAATCTCACAAAGATCCTGGAGACGACTACAGGCCAACTGCCAGTTTCCAGCGGATCTGTACCGCGCGGAGACTCGGCCCCCTGTAGAACCTGCGCCAGGAAAGGATTGTCTTGCGCATCATTATTAGGCGTGGGCGCCACGTCGGGTCGCGTTTCCGGTTGGGCTTGGCTGACTGCCGGCCGATTCACCTGAGCCGCGCGACGGTCCATCCGGTCGAGCACCAGATAAACCAATAAAGCACTGCCCAGGAGGACTACCAGAAAGATCAGCAAAAGCCTAACGGTCGCTCTGTTCATGTTATTCAGACTCCGGACAACGGCAGTTTAATTATCCAAACTGATGCTGCCTTCGAAATGTAACTGGCTATTGAAGGGGGCTTCGCCTGGCTCGGTCGGAACGCGCTCATATAGACCTTCTGAGTTCAGAATGCGTGCTTTCACGTTGTCTCGCAAGTAAGCATCGAGCACAACGTCTTTCAGGTGGCGTTTCAGGTTGGGATCGAGAATCGGCGTAATCACCTCAACCCGTCTATCGAGGTTACGTTTCATCCAGTCAGCCGACCCGATATACACGTCCTCTTCGCCACCGTTCACGAAATAAAAGATGCGGCTGTGTTCCAGAAACTGTCCGACGATACTCCGCACGCGCACTGTCTCAGATAATCCCGGAACACCGGGTCTGAGCATGCATGAACCGCGGACGATCAGATCAATCTGAACACCGGCTTGGGACGCGCGATAGAGCGCATCAATTGTTTCCAAGTCGGTCAACCGGTTGATCTTCGCCATGATTCCAGCGGGTCGTCCGGCGTGTGCGTGGTCGATCTCCCGTTCAATCAACTTGAGCATGCGATCACGCAGGTTTACCGGCGCCACCATCAAGTGCGTGTACTCACGCGGTCTCGAGAAGCCCGTAATGAAGTTAAATAAATCGGTCGCGTCATCACCAACTTCCGGATTCGCCGTCAATAAACCGAGGTCTGTATAGATCTTTGACGTGGTCGGATTGTAGTTTCCGGTTGCCACGTGTACATACGTTTGCAGGCCGTGATCTTCCCGCCGGATAACTAACGCCACTTTGCTGTGCGTTTTGAGATTTACCAGACCGTAAACCACGTGCACACCGGCCTCGACCAACCTTCCTGCCCATTCAATATTGTTCTCTTCGTCAAAGCGGGCCTTGATTTCAACTACGGCCGTAACCTGTTTTCCGCGTTCGCTTGCTTCGATAAGCGCCTGTGGTATCGGCGAGTTTTTCCCGGTGCGATACAAACAGATTTTGATCGCCAGCACTTTCGGATCCTTGGCTGCCGCCTCGATGAAGTCTGTGACAGTGGTGTATGAGGTGTACGGGTGATGTAACAGAATGTCCTGTTTCTTAATCGCCTCAAACAATTTTCGTTTGTTCGACAGCGGAGCGGGCACCGTCATCCGAATTGGCTTATCTCTTAAGTCCGGACGATTCAGGCCATAGAGCTCCATCAAATCGCCAACACCAAGTATTCCGCCCAGGACGTAGACATCATCCGATTCCAAACCCAACGATTCCGTCAAATATTGGACCATGTCCGGCGGCATGGTGTTGTTGACTTCCAGCCGAACGGGTTGGCCAAATCTTCGCTCGCGCAATGACTCCTTGATTCCCTCGAGCAGGTCCGCTGCCTTGTCGTCTCTAATCTCGACGTCTGCGTCGCGGGTTACCCTGAACAGATGACTCTTGCTGAGACGCATGCTGGGAAACAATGAATGCAGGTTTGCTTCGATCAGATCTTCCAGCAGTACAAATTTATTTCCACTGTCCCCGACCGGAATCAACCGGGGCACAACGGGTGGGACCTTGATTCTGACGAACCGTGGCGCACTGCCAATCGTCACGGGCTCGCGTGGATCGAGATCTGTCTCCACGGTCAGTCCAATATTCAGACTTAAATTTGCGATGTGTGGGAATGGATGCGCCGGATCGACCGCCAGGGGCGTCAGCACTCCAAAGACATTCTTCATGAAGTAGTCTCGGAGCGTAGCCTGTTGTCGCGGTGACAAGTCATCATGCGACACGATGTGAATTCCGTGGTCGGCGAGACCCGGCAAAACGCTCTCGGTTAGTATCCTTACCTGCTCGTTTACCAGCGGCAGCACGCGTTCCCGGATTACTTTCAACTGCTCAACCGGCGAGAGCTCGCCGGGCATTGGTGGTATGTCCTTTATGTCCAGCATCTCCTTCAATCCGGAAACGCGAACCATGAAGAATTCATCGAGATTACTGTTGAAGACCGCCAGAAACTTCAACCGCTCGAGCAACGGTAACGATTCATCACTCGCCTCCTCCAGAACCCGGCGAAAGAATTCCAACTGTCCCATGTCGCGGTTGGAAACAGACCACGCCAGGACTGGAAGCAACCGCCCGGTGAAGTCCTTTGGCAGCGCCTTTCTCATTTCTGGAGTCAGTTTGTTGTCTTCAGTCGTCATGACAGTCTTCCCATAGGCGAAATGATGCTCAATATGTAACGCGGAAATTGTGTCAAAAGTCCGTCAGTTGCCCAATAAAGGAAGTTATGATTCCCCTCCCTCTGGGAGGGCTTACTAAGCATTTTATTTCTTTGTCTTGAAGGGCGCGTCGACGCTGACTTCAAAAACTCAAATGCAATCTTCACTTACCGACAACGTTGACGCCACCTCCAATTAAAACAACTGGTCGACCTCAGGCCCTCCCCTAACCCCTCCCAGAGGGAGGAACACAAAACCTACGAGTCGTAAACCTGCCGCGCCGGCACGCTGGTTAGCTCACCGGTCTCGACAATGTACGCGGTTAGCTGACCACCGTAGACGCATCCGGTATCCAACCCGATGGCCTTTTTACCGCGCCGCGGCTCGGCTGCCGGCCAATGTCCAAAAAGAACAATCTTCTCTCCATCGTAGACGTCGTACCACGGTGGACCTTTGCGGCTGGCACGGTCTTCACCCAGCGATCGAAGCTCGGTCATGTCTTCCGTGGTCTGGGAATAAAGCTCCAGCCCCGGTCGCAAGCCTGCATGGACCACCAGGTGCGTTCCTAAATCTATAGTGAACGGCAACTGGTTCAGGAAAGGGACGTAGCGTTCTTTGTCCTTCTTCAACTCCTTGTGAGTCGGTTTCTGCGACGGCTTGAGTTTGAACTTCTCACCATTCCAGCGCCTGCGTAGCGCCAGATCGTGATTACCTATTACAGCGGCAAACTGCGGGTCACTCATAAACCGATCCAGCACTTCACGGTTCTTAGGCCCCTTGGTAATTAGATCGCCGACGCAGATTAGGCGGTCCTCGCCTCCGAAACTGACCTTGTCCAGCAAATCCAGTAACTCGTCGTAACAGCCATGAAGATCCCCTACGACAATCGTGCGCGCTCCCATTATTTCGATAGTTTCCTCTCAAAGGGTCGCGCACTAGCTTTGCGACCGTTTAACTGCAAATTTAATGAAGGATTTTAACGCCGCGGCCCGGAAAATGGTAATAGGGGCCAATTTCGTGTGTTTTGTGTGTTCCGTGGTCGCCCTGAGGTGGGTCGACACATGTTCAGAGTACAAGCTTTAGCTTGGTGACTCTCAAAGGCAGCAACCTAAAGGTTGTACTCTGAACATGTGTCGACCCACCGCAAATCCCACCAACCGTAGGTGGAATTTTAAATCTTTGAGGCGAAGTCGAAAATGGGTGTAATCTGTCCGCATTCTGCTGCTGGTTACCGAGTATGACATCCTCCAATAACAGCTCAACTCATTTTCGCTCCTGCAATCTATGCGAAGCGATTTGCGGTATTGAGATTACTGCTCAGAGCGACGCTCGCCTCGACATACGCGGCGACAAAGACGATCCGTTCAGTCTCGGCTTCATCTGTCCGAAGGCTGTTGCTTTACAAGACATTCATTACGACAAAGATCGGTTGAAGCATCCGGTCCGGCGTACGCCTCACGGCTGGGAGCGCATCGGATGGGATGAAGCGTTTGATGAGGTCGTCAAAAATCTAAAAAGATTACAGGCCGACCACGGCCGCAGTTCCGTCGCCACCTACCTCGGCAACCCAAACGTACACAACTCCGGCGCGATGTTATTTGCGCCGGGCTTTATCCGTAGTCTTCATACGCGAAACAGATTTTCTGCGACCTCGGTGGACCAACTGGCCCATCACCTCGCCGCCTACCTGATGTTTGGCCATCAACTGCTGATACCCATCCCGGATGTCGATCGCACACAATTTTTCCTGATCCTCGGAGCAAATCCCGCCGTGTCGAACGGAAGCCTGATGACTGCTCCGGGAATGAACCGAAGATTGAATGAGATCCGGCAGCGTGGCGGCAAAGTCGTACTCATCGATCCTCGTTTCAACGAAACTGCACGCCTGGCAGATCGTCATTTGTTTATTCGCCCCGGCACCGATGTTCTCCTGCTGCTCGCGTTACTAAACGTGGTCTTCGACGAAAAGCTAACTCGCCTGGGCCATGTGGCCTCTTTTACAAATGGGGTTGAGACCATTCGCAAACTTGTGGCTGCTTTTCCACCAGAGAAGGTGGCCCCAATCACAGGAATCGACGCGGATGAGATACGGAAGCTGGCACGTGAATTCGCCTCAGCAGATTCCGCTGTCTGCTACGGAAGGATCGGAGTTAGTACCCAGGAGTTTGGCGGTGTCGGCCAGTGGCTGATGAATGTTTTGAATGTAGTCACCGGGAATTTGGATCGCGCAGGCGGCGCGATGTTTACGCTTCCGGCGTTTGATCCGGTGACCGCACCCAGGTCAATCTCCCCGCCCGGAAGTCTGGGTCGGTGGCATAGCCGGGTGCGAAAACTACCCGAGTTTGGCGGGGAGTTACCGGTCGCAGCGCTGGCTGAAGATATTTTGGCTGAAGGAAAAGGGCAGATTAAGGGTCTCGTGACGGTCGCCGGAAACCCAGTGTTATCGACGCCAAACGGCGGCCAGTTGGATCGAGCGCTTGGCAGCCTTGAGTTCATGGCCTCAATCGATTTCTACATCAACGAAACGACCAGACACGCGAACATCATCCTGCCGCCCACGTCGCCGCTTGAGCGCGGACATTACGACCTTGCGTTCCTTCTCCTTGCAGTTCGCAATACAACTAAATTTTCGCAGCCTTTGTTCCAACGCGACAGGGACGCGAAACATGACTGGGAGATCTTGCTGGAACTTCAAACCCGTATCGAAGGCGGGTTTGTGTCCGGAGTAAAACGGAAATTGATCAAGCAGTTTGGTCCCGAAGCAATTCTCGATGTGGGGTTGCGCTTTGGTCCGTACGGAGCAGGCGTGAATCCATTCTCGAAAGGTTTGACCTTCCGAAAAGTGAAGAAGGCTGTTCACGGAATCGACCTTGGTCCCCTGATGCCGTGCTTGCCCGGCCGGCTTCGTACCTCTGATAAACGAATCGCTTTGGCGCCTGAAGCTTTGGTGAAAGACATTGACCGTGTAAAAGAGTGGCAGAGCCGGGTTTCCGCGACGTCGAACGGCCACCTACTCTTGATTGGCCGCCGGAAATTGCGCAGCAACAATTCGTGGATGCACAACAGCGAGCGGCTCGTTAAAGGAAAAGAACAATGCACAATCCTGATGCACCCAAATGACGCGACTGATCGTCGGCTTGCGGCAGGACAAGACGTGGTTGTGCAATCGCGTATTGGATCTATCGTGTTGCCGCTTGATGTGACCGAAGAAATGATGCCGGGAGTTGTCAGCATCCCACACGGTTGGGGACACGATAGACCTGGAAATCAAATCGAAGTTGCGCAACAACACGCTGGAGCGAGCATCAACGACTTAACAGATCATGAAGCTGTTGACGCTCTATGTGGTACGGCTGCCTTCAACGGGACTCCAGTCACCGTTGAAGCTCGGGTTGGTGAGCAGACGCATGAGCCAGGTAAGTTACTTGCTTCGCTGGAGGAAGTCCCCGGTTTCGTTGACGTATTTTGAACGACAGGCAAGTTTCTGTATCATTAGCCAATCATTAACACACGCCCGCTTGGCTCAGTAAAAGGGCACTCTTGAGATAAACTTCTGTGAATACAGGACTTCGTGATACCTCAAAATGACCTTCGGGCACTTTTCTCACAGCCACTCAAAAATGCGACGTAAACAACACAGTCGGTAACAGTTGTTGGTGCGAAATTCTGCATCTTCTCCCCGGACTTCCCGCAGGTCCCAAACTGCCGCCTGAGTCGTATCCGCGGCCGGTCGCGGGATCGCGAGCTTTCTACAAATCTTACCGAGCGCAACGTCCGAGACGTTATAACGCTTTGCGACCTGTTGCGCAGGCTCCGACCATTTCTGCTCATAAATCTGTTCGCGATTATACCGCGCCGCGCTCGAGGAAGTACCGGATGATTTTTGGCTCCCACGACAGAAGCACGTCAACGAAAAGGATCGCCTCTATCTGAGCGCCGTGGGTTACAAGTAGTTCAATAAGATCCGGACGCTTGTGAAACACGGCGCGGGAGCGCGCACGATTCTTCACTTCCTGACTCGGCTCAAAAGCATCACGGCGAAACCTGTTTGGTTTTCAGCCATTCAGCACGGAGTAGAAAACTTCCCTCAGTAACAACGCGCTCACCTACCGTCAATCCTTCAAGCACTGGATATTGGCCATTGATCTCAGAGCCAAGCTTCACAGGCCGCATCGCATAGGTATTCGGGGTCGACGTTTCCACGAACACAACTTGCTGATTATTAATGTTTTGTACCGCACTCTTCGGTATCACAGGCGTCGTAGCTTCTGCTCCACTGAGTGCCGCGAAGGCGACGTTAACAAACATGCTGATCTTCAAAGCCTGGCCGGGATTTGCGAGTTCAATTCGCGCTTGAGCTGTACGCGTTGCGGGATCCAACGTCGGATCGATGTAAGAGACGCGCCCACGGAAAACACGTCCGGGATAAGCGTCGCTAGTAATGCTCGCCCCACTGCCAACAACCACTTTCCCGAGGTCCTTCTCGTAAACCTGGCCCATCACCCAGACGCTGGAAAGATCAGCGATGCGGAGAATCTCCTTTTCAGCCGGAATTACTTCACCTGGGTTTGCCGCTCGACTTATGACCGTACCCGAAACTGGTGCAGGCAGACTTACTTCCGAACTCACTTGAGCGGGCGTCTTGAGTTGGGCGATTCTCTTTGCGTTAAGGCCCAATAACATAAGCCGCTGACGCTGTGACGCAACTTCCGACTCCGCGGTCTTCAGTTTAGTGGTTGCCTGTTCCAGTTCCTCTCGACTCGCCGCGCCAATCTCCACCAACCGAACAGTGCGTACATGGTGCTTGTGGTGTTCATCTAATTCTGCCACTGCATTAAGGTAGCGAGACTGGGCCATGGCGAGTTCGTCGCTGAATACCACAGCCATCGTTTGTCCATGGCTCACGTTCTGGCCTAGCTCCGCAGCCACGCGGCGAAGGATGCCCCCGACAACCGAAACCACTGGAGTGGTGCGATAAGCATTGGCTTGCACAACGCCAGTTGTAACTTGCCCAGGCATCGCTCCTCCAGCAAGTAAAGCCTCACCAACCGGTTCAGTCTTAATGCCCGCACGCGTTGCCGCTTCCGGGTCAATGGATATTGTCGCCTCTGAAGTTGGCGCAGTTGTGCCAGGCTGTTCAGCACCAACATTGCGCGGCGTCGGCACTGGTCGTCCCGCCCCACTTGATCCGGATCGCCAGAACACCCAAACAACGATTACAACTGCGGTAATAGCGACAACCGCCACGATTGCCACAAGAGCCGTGCGGTTTGTCCTCCTCCTTGAATGCGCAACGGCTTGTTCGGAGGCTGACTCTACAGTTAGGCCAGAATCAGACGCTATGGCCTTACTTTCTTGCGATTTTTCTTCGGTGTTGTTGCTCATTTCTTAATCAAGTTGGAGGAGGCAATCGCGCGGTCAATTTCAACGCGCGCCTGATAGGTGTTTACCAACGCCTCAATGTACCCCGTCTGCACCTCGATGAAACGTCTCTGTTCGGCAATGACATCCAGCAAATTCTTGGAGCCGAGTTCATAGGTTTGTCGTACTACTTCGAGATTAGCGTTCGCTTGTCCCTGAACACCGACGCGGTAAATCTCAGCAGCCCGCGCTGCGCTTTGGTAGCGAGCAAAAGCTGAGGCCACCTCGCGCTTGACAGTCAGCTCGGCAAACTCGCGGCGTTGTGTTGCGGCGGATCTCTCAGCCACGGCGGCTGCGATCGTGCCTTGATTGCGATTCCGAACTGGGAGATCGAGAGTGATGCCGACCGCTAAAGAATGGAATCTGCCCTGAATAGGAACCACCTGTCCGCTGGAATTGAAACCTCGCTGCGGAAAGCCAAAATTCATCAGCTCATATTTGCCCGTCACGCTTGCATCGATTCTTCCTTGGCTGCGTGCTTGCCCTATGCGTGCTTCAGCCAGGGTCTCCAGCGCGCGCGCCGCTTGCAAGTCGGGTCGTGAGCGCAACGCTACTTCTGTCGAAAGGGCGACTGAAGGTAACGGTTCGATCAAGTGGTCCAGGTCTCCACGCAACCGCAATGGCTCCTCCGGACGCATGCCTATAAGGTTACGCAGCTCAAGGAGGGCCACTTCTACCTTCCCCTGATTGCTTTCTCTAATGGAACGAATGCGATTGACCTCGACAAGCACCATGTTCTGTTCGAGCGGAGCCGTCCGGCCCTCAGTAACACGAGCCTCTACCAACCGATACCCTTCATCCGTCGTCAAGATCAGATCTTCGGTAAAACCTAGTTTCAGCAATTCACCCAAAGCCTCACCAAACTTGGCTCGGACTTCGGCAGCGAGCAAACGTTCTCGATCCATGAGCAGGCTCTCCTTCAAATCGAATTCACGTTGCGCTACCTGAATGCGGGCTGATCGCCTCCCACCTAACTCCAGGGGCAACATCGCACCCACCATGGTGTCATTGTCCGAGCCGTTTATCTGTTCCTTCCTTTCGATCTCTAGCTGGGGATTCGGGCGAAGTGACGCCTGTTGAACCAGTCCACGCGCCGCTGCGAGCTCATGACGAACCGCCGCCAATTCGCCGTTCTGTGCCAGAGCGTAAGCAACCGCTTCATCAGCCGACATTCCCGCATTAGGATCGTAGTATCGCGAAATGGAAGATGTAGGTCTCTGTTGCGTAAGAATCGCAGATGTTCCCTGCGACCGAACTGGCTCAGGGCCGCAAAGACTCTGAAGTAGCAAAACGGACAACGCGACTAATAACTTTCTAAACATAAAACCTCACTTCATTCCTTCTTAGACAATTCATGTCTCCCGTTTTGTTGGAGTTTGGCCTTCTCCTTTGTGGATCACCTTCTCACGTGTCTCTTGCGCTTCGCGCAATCTTTCTTCTTTCTTTAATTCGCGCGCTCGCAGCGTATAAAAGATAGCCGGCGTCACAATCAGCACATGAAAGAGACTAGAAACCATCCCACCCAATACAGGCGTCGCCAGCGGCTTCATTACCTCCGAACCTGCGCTTGTGCTCCACATGATGGGCAAGAGGCCAGCTACAACCGTTGAGACCGTCATCACCTTTGGACGCAGTCGCAACAGTGCTCCCTCAGTTACTGCTTCCTTCAATGTTTGCCGAGTTAGCGTTCCAACTTCCTGCTTCTTGCGCTCTACCGCCTCGTTCAAATAGATAACCATCACTACGCCGGTCTGTACGGCTGTACCGAATAAGGCGATGAATCCAACCCAGACCGCCACCGAGAAGTTGTAGCCGAGCAGCCAAAGAAGATACACGCCGCCAGTAAGAGCAAAAGGCACCGCCATCAAAACGTGAGCGGCTTCCAGAACAGAGTGATAGGTGATGTAGAGCAATCCGAAAATAACAACCAGCACGATTGGGATCACAATCATCAGGGTTTGCCGCGCACGTTGCTGGTTTTCATACTGTCCGCTCCACGCAACGTAATAGCCTGTCGGAAGTTGGACTTGGCGGGCGATCGCTTCCTTCGCCTGGTCTACAAAGCTGCCTACATCGCGGCCACGCACATTCAAGAGGACTGTGCCCCGAAGCAAACCATTCTCGCTGGAGATCATGGTCGGACCGTCGACCGTCCGAATCTCCGCTAACTGGGCCAGCGGAATTGGCGCGCCGGTTGAAGACGAGATCGGTATCTCACCAATGGATTGCGCGCTGCCGCGAAATTGCGGCGCATAGCGCACGCGTACGGGAAATCGCCTGCGACCTTCGATTGTGACCGTTAGGTTTGTTTCGCCTATACCTTTTTCAATTACATCCTGAATCATGCTGACGTCTATTCCGTATCGAGCCGCTGCTGTCCGGTTGATCTTGATGTCGATATAGGGCGCTCCGCTGATTTGCTCCGGATAGACGTCCACTGCGCCCGGCACTGTCTTCACAACATCGGCAATTCGACGCGACGCGTCTTCCAAAGCTTTAAGATCGTTACCGAAGATTTTGATTCCCACCTGTGAACGAATGCCTGTGGTCAGCATGTCGATGCGGTTGATGATCGGCTGAGTCCAAATGTTCGTTACACCTAGCATCCGCAATTTCTCGTCCATCTCGGCTATCAACTTCTCTCGCGTCATACCTAGCCGCCATTGCTCGGCCGGCTTCAGATGGATGATGGTTTCATTCATATTCACCGGCGCAGGATCAGTAGAAGTCTCAGCCCGGCCGCTTTTGCCTACCGCCCATTCCACTTCAGGAAAGCTTTTCAAGATCGCATCTTGTTTGCTGGTTATCTTGAGTGCTTCGTCGATTGAAATTGCCGGGTCAGTAACCGGCATGTACATGACATCGCCCTCGTTCAGCGGCGGCATAAACTCGTTGCCAATTCCTGTGGCCAGTACCAAAGCGCCCACAAACAGAAGCGCCGCAACCGAAATTGTGATGGCGCGATGATTCAAGGCAAATCCTAGCGCGGGCCGATAGAGCGCCTGTAGGAACCGCATCACCGGATTGGATTGTTCGGAGTGAAACTTCCCGGCGAGAAGAAACGTGCAGAGCACCGGAACGAGGGTGACGGCAATTATCGTCGCGGCCGCCATGGCGAACGTCTTGGTAAAGGCCAACGGATGAAACAGCTTGCCTTCCTGGCCCGTCAAAGCAAAAACCGGAATGAAGGCAAGGATAATTATCGCCATCGAGAAAAATACCGGCCTGCCAACGAGCTTCGTAGACTCCAATACGGTCTGCCAGACAGCACTCCTGTCTTTTGGGTCTACATCGTTCTTCTCTAGGTAGCGAAAGGCATTTTCTGTAACTACGATCCCAGCATCCACCAGCACACCAATGGCGATCGCGATTCCTGAAAGTGACATGAGGTTTGAGCTGATGCCCATGTACTTCATGAACAAGAAGGAAATCAGCACGGCTAATGGCAAAGGGATCGTGACGATGAGGATGGAGCGAAAGTGAAATAGGAAAATGATGTGGGCCAGCGTGACCAGCAACAACTCTTCAATTAACGCTCGTTTTAGAGTGCCTGTCGCCCGATTTATAAGCAGGGTCCGGTCATAAAAAGGAACAAGCCGTGCACCCTGTGGTAGGCCAGCTTGCAGGTCAGCAATCTTCTGCTTTACGGCGGCGATCACCTCTAGGGTGTTGACACCGTAACGGGCAATTACCACGCCGCCCACCGCTTCCTTACCATTCTTGTCCAGGGAACCCGTGCGAAACGCATTTCCGAGTTTCACCTCAGCCACGTTGCGCACATAAATCGGCACGCCGTTAGGAGCGCCTATCACGATGTTCTCTACGTCCGCTACCGACTCTATGAGACCAACGCCGCGCACAACGGCCCACTCGCCCGATTGTTCGACCACATTACCGCCGACGTTGTTGTTCGAACGCTGCACGGCTTCGACTACTGTCGATAATGGGATCGCGTAGGCTCTCAGCTTATTTGGATCCACATCGACCTGATACTGCTGAACGTAGCCTCCGACCGACGCGACCTCGGCCACACCGGGAACTGAATTAAGCTGGTAACGAACAAACCAATCCTGCAGAGTGCGCAGGTCGCGTAGATTCATCTGGTCGCTTTCAATCGTGTACCAGAAGATCTGACCTACGCCTGTCGCATCTGGACCAAGTGTTGGGACTACGCCCTCGGGTAACTGCTTGGTGACCAGATTCAGCCGTTCCAGCACGCGCGTGCGCGCCCAGTAGAGTTCAACATTGTCCTCGAAGATGATGTTGATCATCGAGAAGCTAAATGCTGAACTCGCGCGAACCACCCGAACGCCGGCCAACCCCTGAAGGTTCGTAACCAGCGGATAGGTGACCTGATCCTCAACCTCTTGAGGAGAACGACCCGGCCAATCAGTGAATACAATTACCTGGTTGTCCGACAGGTCAGGGATAGCGTCAATCGGCGTATGCACCAGAGCCCAGTAACCCCATATGGCAAGGCCGAGGTAGAGCACTACTACCAGGCCCCGGTTGCGTAAGCAGATTTCGATGAGACGATGAATCATGACATTGGCGACCAGCGAATCTAGTCTTTAAGTCGCGGCTTCGATCCCGGTCACGCGAATAGTTTTGCCCGTAATACGGCCAGTGATTTTGACCTTCTGACCGGCAAACTCCCGAGCCTTGTCCTGGCCCACTCGATCAAGCTGGTAAACGACCTTGTGGTCACCATCCGCCAGTACAAACTTGCCATTCTTTACACACATCAGCGTGCAGTCCTTCTCATCCATGCCCGCCATGTGTTGAAGACCGCATGAACTGTCGCTGATGTAGCCAACTACGGTTTTTGCAGCCGCTGTCTTGGCCCTTGTTTTCTGAGCAGCTCTGGTAGTCGTTAACGCCACAGTGCTCAGAGAGAGCGCTGCCATAAGTCCAAGGTTTATCAAAAGTCTTTTCATTTCTTTACTCCATCTTGTTAGGGTTTCCCCTCGATTGTTAGTCCCTTATTGAGCGGTTACCGGAAACGATGCTTGGCCACGTCCTTTTGGGCCGTCGTAGGTAATCTGCGCTTGCCACTCTCCCGCCATCTCGATGTTGGCTTTACCGCGGTAAACACCCGGTATGTCAGTAGTCGTAAATGTTGCGGCATCATTCATCGCTGCCATCGATCCCATCTGCGGCATGTGGAAGGTCAAAGCGACTGCGCCAACATCCACCGGCTTGCCTGAGGAATCGTTGAACGTGAGTGTGAACTCAGTATTGCCATGCTTAAGCACACCATCACTCGTTGCCAGCGCAACTGTCAGATTGTTTCCGGCTGGCGCTGTCTTAATCACTTTTCCCGTATCGGCGGTCTTAGAAGCACAGGCTGCGACCAGTAGGCCCAAGCCTATGAGACTTAATGCGAACGCGAATTTCTTCATCTCTTACAATCCTCCAAAGAAAGGAACACATAGTTAGGGAATCCGAGCACTAAGGAGGGGTTTCACCTCACCACGGTGCTCAGCGCGTTATGAAGAGTTGCCGCAGAAGCTCGGAGCTTTAGCTGATCGTTAACCTGAGATTGAGAGGAGTGCGGGGTTGCTCACGACGCACGCACACATCCATCTCATCGCTGAACGCTCAGCGGCAAGGAGACATACTACGGCCTTGTTGGAACTAGATCAGGAGTGCGAGATTGCGAATGTATGCGGGGTGTGAATCGATGGGTGGCCCATGCCACGGACCGAATCGCCGAGACAGTGCTTGCGTATTTAACAACGCGGATGGAATCGCCGGATAAGTCGAGATTGTTAGCTGCAACTGCGGCGAGAACTTTGCGCCGTTAGTCGGCGGCGTTCCTTCTTTCGAACAATTCAGGACGCAACACAGGCGCGCGATTGATGTCTGAGGCGTTTGACTCTGCATGAGCGCAGCTTTGCAGCAATCCATACCGCCCATGGAGTGGTCCATGCCGCACGAGTGTTCGCCAAATTGCCAGGGAATTCCAGCAAACGCGCTACCGCTGAGCATCAGTACGAGCACCAAAGATGTGAGTCGCGTCTTCATGACCTTCAGTCACTGTATGAAAAAGAATCAATACTTGTCAAGATTTCGATACCCTCGCCCAACCAATAGCGCACTACTCCTTATCAGCATGGTTCCACTGATTCATTATCGGATAAACTCTGCCTGACTCGTTGGTGGAGGAGTGCTTGCCGGATACTTGTTCGAGTCGGCGTGAAATAACCGCGACGGGTATCAGTTCATAAGAGGATTGCATCCAAAATGCTAATTGCAAAGTCGATACTCTATTTTATTCTTGCCGGGCTCTGTGAAATCGGCGGTGGCTATCTTGTGTGGCTTTGGCTACGCGAAGGAAAGAGCATTTGGCTGGCCGTTATAGGCGCATTTGTTCTTGTTCTCTACGGAGTCATTCCGACGCTGCAACCTGCGAACTTCGGACGGGTCTATGCGGCTTACGGCGGCGTATTCGTCGCTCTTTCTATTTTGTGGGGCTGGCAAGTTGATAAGATCAAGCCCGACAAATTCGACATAATTGGTGGGCTGGTGGCGCTCGCGGGCGTTGCTATCATTATGTATGCACCGAGAGTGAGAATAGCTGGAGGTTAGCGCGACAACTATGACGTTACCAATTGCCTGCAGCTTAACTGACGCTGCGCTCCAGGAACGCAGACGCGATGTGTTGCTGAAGGTCCGGAACGCTGTCATCGAAACGCGGGAGTTGGAAGATGGATATTCGTAACAACTTCCGGCAAGTGAAGAGTGGTTGGCGGAGTTAGCTCACCTCGTCAATCTTGAACGTCAATGCTGCCCTTTCCTACGCCTAAGCATTACGGTCGAGCCTGACAATGGCCCGCTTTGGCTTGAATTGACGGGACCGCCCGGAACCAAAGAGTTCTCGCAACTACTTTCAAGTGATCCTTCTGCCCAAACGCCTTAGCGAAAATTGACGGTTTACTATCGCTCCATTCCGGTGAGAGTTTCTTTATCCAGAGACTTCCGATCACCTGGACTGCAATCAAAGACAAATGAACTCCCATGAACATCCACGCGGGCAGCGGAGCCCAGCGCGGCACACAGAGGACAGTTTGCGGAGATACTTCGGCGAAGCTGATGTGACGCTACGCGAGTCGACGGTGCAAGATGTGCAGCGCCGACACGATGAGCAACGCGATATAAGTATTCTGCGATGACAACATGTTAGGCGCCCCTGTTGAGTCATCGTCTTTATTTCACTGTTCACGATTTCTGTAGGTCTCTTTGAAGCCATGCAACCGCCTTTTTGACGTAATACTCTTTGTCACCGCTTAACCTTGCGACAGTTTCCTTGATCTGAATATGTGCCTGCTTGTCCTTGACGAAATGCGTGAGCAGGACGAGAGCTAGCCGGCGCTCCCATGGGTTCTTTGATTTAGCCAGCTTGTTTGACCAGCTAAACAGTTCATCTTTTTTCTTGACGGTTATTCCACGCAGCCCTTGCATTCCGAGAGTGTCACATACGGCCCAGTCGCTAATCTCAGAGGCAAATTTCTTTGCCAGTCTGACAGCTTGATCCGGATTTCTTTTGCATGAGCTTCCCAGTAACTTCGCCGCTAACAGCCGTTCTTCAAAGGCGCCTGCTGTCCAAAGAGCTTCCGCTAAATCGAAGCCGCCCTCTCGGTGCTCTTTAGCAAGTTGATTCAACAACGGAACGCGAACGCCGTAAACATTCTGCGAAGTGGGTATAAACTTTTGGAATGCGGCTTTCGCCTTGGCGTCGGACTTCGCCACCAGGCTCTGTTTAATTGAACATAACCTTTGGGAGACGTTCATTCGGATTAATCCTGATAGATATTCAGCTATCGCAGGATCTTCAATGGCTCAGAGTTTAGTCGCAGCAGGTATCCCCGCGAAGCGCTTCAATTCCCTCTTTGGCGATGATGGGGACCATCACAAGAGCCGCTGCGGGATCAGCCCACCACCAGCCTAGCAATGCATTTAAAAGGAGACCGCCGAGGAGAATCGCTGAAAGATAAGTACACAGTTCGGTTTGTTTGGAGTCCGCAATGAGCGCTCTGCTTTTGATGGCGCGCGCGACTCTTCTTTTCGCACGAACAAGTAACGGCATTACTACCAGAGACACAGTCGCTAAAACTATGCCGACCACACTCTCTTCCGGCACTTCGCGTCGTATCAAGGACTTGACTGAATCGTAGCTCACATAGATCGCGAGCAGCATGAAACACGCACCAACTATTCTAAGGCTGATTGCTTCGACTCGTTCTCGACGCTCTTCATCTACATCTGCGTTTAGTCGCCACAAGAGCACCGCCCCGGAAGTGACTTCGATCAAACTGTCGAAGCCGAATCCGACAAGCGCAATGCTGCCGGCAATCAATCCGGCAGTTACCGCAATCAGACCTTCGAGGCTGTTGTAGCCAATGGTGAAGTATTCAAGGTAACGTCCCTTTTTGATTAGAGCTGGCCGATTGGAATCCTCTATCTGAAGTTCTATTTGGCTCATTTTTATGAGGCAACAGTTCCGGAATTTTGTTTCTTCAATAGTCGTCGTAACTTCATTCGTGCTTTGTGAAGCTGGGATTTCGACGTGCCCACTGCCACGCGAAGTATCTTAGCGATCTCTTGGTGGTCGTGCCCTTCAATGTCATGGAGAACGAAGACTGAACGGTAGCCGGGCGGCAGTTGCTTAAGCGCACTGTCCAGACTGATCCGGTCCAGTACCGGCATTTTATTTGGATTTTCCGTCCCGCGCACGATCTGCACAGGCGTATCACCTTCTTCAGTTGTACGTTCAAGCTTAACGCTTCTTTTTCGGAAGTGCATCAAGACCTGGTTGACCGTCAGACGGTGCAGCCAAGTCGTAAAAGCAGACTCACCGCGAAAGCTGCCTATCTTGCGAAAGAGCTGAATGAAGGCTTCTTGAGCCAAGTCCTCCGCCTCGGCACCATTCTGTGTCATGCGAAGACACAGCGAATAAACGCGACGATTATGTCGCGCGTAGAGTTGTTCAAACGCCCCCATATCACCGCTGGCAGCGGCGATTGCCAAAGCATGATCCGAGAGTGGCGCAGCTTCAGCCTCACTTTGAATTGCGCTTTTCTTGGCTGACCAAAGCGGAAAGACGTCAGTGTTAATCATGGCTTTAGATAGAGCAAATAAAGGGCCATTTGACTTGCAACAAATAGGCTGCGAATCAGCTGTAGTTTGCGAATTCCTGCTATATATTTGACGAAAAGGGTTAACTGAACCCAAAACATGTAGCTTATAAGTCTTGTATTAAGATACGCGTTACTCTCTTTCTTATCGACGTTGTCGCCTGTCTTGGGCCGATTGACGACGCCTGCGCTTCATCGCCGCCTGCTCTGCGCGGCGCTGCTGACGGTTGCTCTGAAGGTGCTTTTTGCTCAAGCCGCGTTTGCCGGAACGCAGCATTAGTTTGAGGACGAGCCAGGTTCCTATGCCGATGAGAGCAAACACCAGCGCGATTCGGCCTAACTCGTAGAGCGTGTGGCTGGTTCCTGATGTGTGTGGTTCAATCACTTGCTAATCTTAACCAAATTAAAGGTGCGTCTCGTAAGCGGCGCATCCTTGACACTCAACCTGCACAGTTGCGTGCGCAATCTTGAACTCAGCCGTCACCTTCTTTTGAACTGCGGCAAGGACTTCATCGTGTAGTGCGTGAGCGGCGAGTACTGCATGCACACTCATCGCGTTCACTCCCGACGTTAGAGACCAAACGTGCAGGTCGTGAACGTCGGCAACTCCGGCGACGTCCTTAATAGCTTCTCGGAGGGCGGCGAGGTTAACATCCGTAGGTGTTCCCTCCAGCAATACGCCGACCGCGTCGCGCAACAATAGCCATGTGCGCGGCAGAATAAAAAGGCCAATGCCCGCCGAGATCAGTGGGTCTGCGTAGTACCAACCCGTGGTAAGCATGATTAGCGCGGCTGCAATCACGCCGATCGAAGTGAGCAAGTCAGAAAACACTTCATAGTATGCCCCCTTCATGTTCAGGCTTTCTTTTGACGCCGCGCGTAACAAGTAAATCCCAACGAGGTTTATCAAGAGGCCGACAGATGCCACAACCAACATCGCTCCGCTCTGCACCTCTGGTGGATTCCGAAACCGCTCATAGGCTTCGTAAAGGATGTAGAGCGAAATGCCGATTAACACCACCCCGTTGGTGAGGGCGGCGAGAATTTCGACGCGATAAAACCCATAGGTTCGTTCCGGGGTTGCTGGCCGTTCAGCGAACTGTATGGCCATGAGCGCCAAAACCAATCCGGCAACGTCTGTGAGCATGTGGCCCGCATCCGCTAACAATGCAAGACTGTGAGTCAACAACCCACCCACAACTTCTGCTACCAGATACGTAGTAGTGAGAGCCAAAACAATAACGAGGCGCTTCTTGTTCTTACTTGCGGGCGTATGACTGTGTCCGTGGCCCATTAGATTCTCTCCAAGCTGACAGGTTCGCTCAGGCGTCTTTCATATACCGAGTTTCGATTGTTCATAGTGCGGCGTCATTTGAGTCGCCGGTCTGGATACGCACCGCCTGCTCAACAGGCCAGACGAATACTTTGCCGTCGCCGGGATTGCCGGTGTGAGCGGCGCTGACAATAGTCGTAACGATTAACTCGACCATCTCATCACGTGCGACGATCTCGAGGCGCTCCTTCTTGACGTACTCAACGAAGTCTTCAAGGACGCGATGTGGAGCGCCTCTGGCGTGGCTGGCCTTCTCACGTCCGAACCCGCGCACGGCGGTTACAGTCATACCGGGAAACTCATCAATATCTTCAAGCGCGCTCGTGACCTTGCTCAACATAAAAGGCTGAACCATGGCGGTAATGATCTTCATCGAAGCACTTCCTTTCCAACACTGAGGTCATCCGGCGCGGATCGCTTGGCGAGCAAGTCGAAGGCGAGATAGGTTCCAGCGCTAATTCCCATTAAGGTCAGAAGCGGTCCGCCAAATTGTGGCATCGCCAAATTGTCGTATACCGAAGCGACGAAAATGATTCCCAGGAGAGCGGTCCACAGAACGATCTGAAATCGGTGGAAGCAATGACCACCAGCATCGGAAACTATGTCTCTGAAGAATCCCGCCGACGCTGATTCGCTGGTCGAAGAGTCGGTTCCTTTTAGATGTGTGCCAAGGGCAGTGCTGGCGCTAATCCCCATCAACGCGAGGACTGAGGGCGTCAGGGTGTCGAGGTCACCAGTAATCAGCCAGATGCAAAGATAAGAAGTGGAAACAATAAAGAACCAGAATGCGGTTTGAACCAGGCCCACGTCATAAGGTCTGTACTTGCCCGGTGCTGGGCTTGGGCCAGGTGCGCGAAGGATGTTCGTGCGGATGGATAGAAAAACGAAGAGTAATAACATACCTAACACCACAGCTAGAGAAACGATTCCCCACGTCCGGGGGATGACTGTTAGAGAGAGCCTATGGTCATAATCAAATACGGTGTCAAAAGGCGGCTGATCTTCCAGCCCAATCGAAAAGGATATTGGACGCTGCATGACAGGTTCGTGGAACAGGTTCTGCCATTCCGTCGTTGACTCAGACGTTCTTTGAAGATGGAAGAGTAGCCGGTTTTCCGAGAGGTTGACCTCTTCAGGATAGATACCCATAAGAGCTCTTCCGTTGAGGTACGGCACCAGCTTCCGTGGATCGTGATTGGCAGACCAATCGGAAAGACGGTCCACGTGGACTGTGATCATCTGACCAACTTCAATTCGGCCCTTGACGGCCGTCACCCGAGGCAACGAGCTATTAGGAGCAGCATTTGCCGAGATGGCCACCAGGCTTAACAGCATAACCACGGCAAATTCCCTGAGCGTTGAGATGTTCACTAGCTCACCTCCTCCAAAGTTAGAACTCGATTCGCTCGCGCTCAAACCATCCGTAAAGCGTGGGTAAGATCAGCAGCGTCAAAAGCGTTGACGTGATGAGTCCTCCGATAACCACGGTCGCCAATGGACGCTGCACCTCAGCTCCCGCTGAGGTAGCAAGCGCCATTGGTATGAACCCCAAGCTCGCTACTAACGCAGTCATCAGCACGGGGCGCAGCCGCGTTTCCGCACCCTCTCGGACCGCATCCGCTACCGACTTTCCTTCTTCGCGCAATTTGTTGATGTAGCTGACCATCACGACGCCATTGAGCACCGCCACTCCAAACAGTGCGATGAACCCGACACCCGCCGAGATCGAGAACGGCATCCCACGCAGAAAGAGAGCAAAGACACCGCCTACTACGGCAAACGGAATTCCCGTGTAGATGAGCAGTGCCTGTTTGACCGATCCGAACGTAGTGAACAGCAGCACAAAAATCAGAAAGAGAGCCAAGGGTACAACTATCAATAGTCGGGCCGACGCGCGCTGGAGATTCTCAAATGTTCCACCCCATGTCAGGTAATAACCAGGCGGGAGTTTTACTTGTTGGTCGATCTTGGCCTGTGCTTCCTGGACGAAGCTGCCGATATCGCGCCCGCGCACGTTAAGTTCGACCCCAATGCGGCGACGCGTGTCTTCGCGCGAGATCTGAGCCGGGCCTTCCACGAGTTGAATATCTGCAAGTTGTAAGAGCGGAACCTGTGCACCGTTCGGTGCTGGCACTAGGAGGTTCTTGATCGTTTCAATATCGCGGCTCGTATCATCTTCCAGTCGAACAACCACATTGAACCGCTGCTCACCTTCATAGACGACCCCTGCTTCTTTTCCAGCGACGATTGACTCAACCAGTTCGTTCACATCCTCGACGTTGATACCATAGCGGGCGATTGCGGCCCGATTCGGCTTGATTTGAAGTTGCGGTAGTCCGGTCGTCGCTTCAACCTTTACGTCTTCCGCCCCGCGCACCTGCATAACGGCGCGAGCGATTTCGTCTGCCGATTGTTTCAGGGTGTCCAGGTCGTCGCCGAAAAGCTTGATAGCGATGTCCGACCGAACTCCAGAGATAAGTTCGGCGACACGTAGTTCAATCGGCTGCGAGAAACTGAACGACGCGTTGGGTACACCGTCCTCAAGCGCTTTGGACATCTTCTCAACGAGTTCGACCTTCGAGTGTGTCGTTGTCCACTCGGAAGGTGGCTTTAACTCTATATAGAGATCGCTGAAGTCGATGCTCATCGGGTCGGTCGCGACTTCTGCTCGCCCGGTCTTGGAAACCACTTTCGTCACTTCCGGGAAACGCATCAACACCTTCTCCACGTCTGTCGTGGTTTTCACTGACTGCGTAAGCGACACGCTGGGGAGTTGTTGCACCTGCACAGCCAGAGATCCTTCATCCAGACGCGGGATAAACTCTGAGCCCAGAAACGGGAAAAGGACTGCACTAAGGATGATCAGGACTAACGCCACTGCAATAGCAGGCTTGCGTCGCGCGGACATGAAGGAAAGGGCGGGACGATACCAACGCTTAGCGATGCGGATCAGGAAGCTCTCTTTCTCCGATACATTTCCGCGTAACAGGAAGGTCATCGCCGCCGGCACGTAAGTAAGCGAAAGAATGAGCGAACCGAGAAGCGCAAATACAACCGTCAGGGCCATTGGCTTGAACATCTTGCCTTCAATACCAGTGAGACTGAGAATCGGCAGGTAAACGATCATGATGATGGCAACGGCGAAGACCACTGGCCGGCCTACTTCGGTGCAGGCGTCCAGAATCGTGCGCTCGGGTCGTTCGTGGGAACCCTGATGCTGAGCCTCTGCGCGGCGGCGAACAGTGTTCTCGACCATCACCACCGCACCATCAACGATCAAGCCAAAATCGAGTGCACCGAGGCTCATCAGGTTGCCGGAGACGTTGAAGACCCTCATTAGAATTGCAGCGAACAGCATCGACAGCGGGATAATTGTGGCGACCAGCAAACTGCCGCGCCAGTTTCCGAGCAGAAGAATAAGGACGACGATTACCAGGAGGGCTCCTTCAATCAGGTTTTTGGCTACGGTCCAGATCGTGCGGTCCACCAGCTCCGTGCGATCGTAAAAAGGAATGAGCTGAACTCCTTGCGGCAAAGTCTTCTTCACCTGTTCCACGCGCTCCTTCACGTGGTCAACAACGGTCCTTGAGTTAGCCCCTTTGAGCATCATCGCAATCCCTGCGACGATCTCGCCCTCGCCGTCAGCCGTTACCGCACCCTGCCGCACCGTCGCGCCAGTCACAATTTCTCCGAGATCGCGAACATAAACAGGTATTCCCTCTTTGCCGGTTTTGACGATGATGTTGGCGATATCGTCAGAGGATTCCACAAGACCGATCCCCCGCAAGAGATACTGCTCCGAACCATGTTCGATGTAGGCTCCCCCAACATTGGCATTGTTCTGCGCGACTGCCTGGACCACATTTCGCAAAGACAAGCCGTAGGATTGCAGCTTGGCCGGATCGAGTTTGACTTGATACTGCTTCTCGTAACCTCCAAAGCTATTAACTTCGGTTACACCTGGCACACCCAGCAATTGCCGTCTCACACTCCAGTCCTGAATCGTCCTCAATGCAGTAGCGTCATAGCCGCTGCCTTTTGCCGCTTTCAGTTCGTATTGATAGATCTCGCCTAATCCCGTTGAGATAGGTCCCATCTCTGGAGAACCGATGTTTTCAGGAATCTGCTCGCGAGCCTGTGACAGACGTTCGAGCACAAGCTGCCGAGCAAAATAAGTGTCTACCGAATCATGAAAAACGATAGTGACGGCAGAAAGACCAAACTTTGAGACTGAGCGGATCTCCTGAATATCCGGAAGTCCTGACATTGCCACCTCTACCGGAAAAGTGATCTGCCTCTCAATTTCCAATGGGGCGAGTGACGGTGCAGCAGTCAGCACCTGAACCTGCACATTGGTAACGTCAGGCACCGCGTCAATGGGCAGGTTGATGAGGCTGTACAGTCCGGCACCAGCCATGATCAGAACCATCAAAAGCACCAGCAGGCGCTGGGAGACTGCGAAACGAATGAGACCATTTATCATCAGTGTCCGTGCTCCCCCATTTCGCCCTTCATCTTCTGTGTCTTGAGCGTGAAGCTGCCTTTCGTTACTACTTTGTCACCGAGTTTCAAACCAGAGATCACACGGTGGTATCCATCCAGTTCACCTCCGAGTTCCACTTCTCGCACTTCGAACGCTCCGGGCTCGTCGTCCTTTGGAACGAACACGACAGAACGGTTCTCTATGCGCTGCACCGCTGCGGAAGGAACCACGAGTTCTTGCTCGCTGGCGTCGCCCGCTCCCGCTTGAAAACCAACTTCGACGAACATGCCAGCCTTGAGCCGTTCGCCTGGGTTAGTCATCTCGATCCGAACCCGCGCTGTCCGTGTCTCTTCGTTGAGTCGCGGATCGATGTAGTTCACGCGCCCAGCCATTGCAGCAACACCTAAAGCAGCAGAGCGCACCTCGGCGGGCGTGCCCACACGAACCTTGCCGACCTGGGCCTCGGGGACATTGGCAATAATCCAAACAGTGGAGATGTTTGCGATTGTGAAAAGCGGGCTGCCCGCTTGAATCCCGGCCCCGGCATTTACCAGTCGCTCAACGACAGTGCCGGAAACAGGAGCGCGCAGAGCTACGAGTGAAATGTTGGTAGTGTGGTCGTCACGTGACCCGGTTGCGACAGGATCGCCTAACGTCTGCAAGCTCTGACGCAGGTGGCCCACGTCAACGCGTGCTGTCTCAACTTCGGCCTGGGCTTGTTGGACCTCACGATTGACGGAGATGTTGTTTTGATAATCGTACTCAGCCTTCGCTGCCTTGTGCGCGGCTTCAGCGGCGACAAGGTCTTTGCCCGCGCCTGCTCCTAACTCGATTAGTCGTCTGGTTCTCCTCAACGTCGCTTCCGCTTCGTCAAGTTTCGCTTTGGCTTGTATTAAGGCCACTCGATTTTCTGGACGCTGCACTCGTTGAAGAGTTCGCTCTGCCAGGCGCAATCGAGTCTCTGACTCACGCAACTTGCCGTGCATCTCGGCAACCTCGGGACTTGAGATAATGGCTAGGACAGCGCCAGCGCGAACGACGTCACCCTGGCTCACGTTTACTCGCTCAATGCGACCCGATACCAGTGGCGACGCCTGCTGCGTCTGTTGCTGATTGGTCTCGACTGTGCCTGTGACCTTAATCAGGGCAACCGCCGGGCGTTGCGTCACGCCTTCAATCTCAATTCCCGCAGCCGCCAAGGTTTCGGTTGAAAGCACTACTTCCTCGTCCGCGTGTTCACTTTCTTGTCCTGCAGTCTCGGTGTTCACCTTAACTTCTGTCGCCTTGGGCGAATCGCCGCGTGCCCAAAACACCATCGCTACGACAGCAACGATGGCGAAGACAACTACCAGGGCAACAATTACGAGGTTGCGATTGCGAGGCGAGCCGAAGCGCGAACGTTTCTCGCTAGCTACGTCGTAAGCTGATCGCTCGCCCGGAAGTATTTCTGGTTCTTTAGCAAGCTTGTTTTCGCGCGTACTGTTCGGATCGTTGGTTTTGAATTGATCTGACATGATTGCTTCCTCACTGTTGCTGGACTGGTGCGCCCATGGCCGCTTGCAGGTCGGCCAAAGCCCGATAGCGTTCGGCGAGCGCTTCGGTGAACTCACGCTGCGCATCGACAAGCCGACGTTGCTCGCTCAATAGATCGGTGATACTGAAAGCGCCGATTTCGTAGGCCGCCCGGATGGTCCGGACGTTCTCGGTGGAACTAGGGATAACGCCTTGCTCGAACGTGGTTACAGCGGCCCTCGCTGCCTCGTATCGCGCGTAGGCGCTCTGAACTTCTGAACGCACAACCGCCTCGAGGAACTCACGCCGCCGCTCGGCTTGAGTAATCGCCGCCACTGCTTCTGCTTTGCCACCCTGGTTGCGATTGAACAGGGGGATGCCTACGGAGACGCCGAACGCGAGTAATTTGTCGCGATCGCGAAGCACGCCTACCGGCGTGTCATCAAACACCGAGCGACCGTATGAGTATTTGGTGAAGGGCGTTACGTCTGGCACACCCTGCGCCCGTGCCAGCCGCAAACCCGCCTGTGCTACTTCTTCATTCAAACGCGCGAGCCGCAGATCAGGACGTGTCCGAAGCGCGATGTCGATGGCCGTCTCAACTGAAGCCGGAGGCGTTGGTAGTGAGGGGCTGGCGATATCTTCGCGCAATCGCAGAAGTTCAGCGGCTGGAATGCCAGTCAGGCTCTTAAGTCTGAGAAGCGTCGCCCGTAGCCGGCCTTCGACCAGTGCGCGGCGAGAGCGCAAACGGTCAACCTCGACCCGCAACTGGTTCAATTCGATCGGTGCGGTTTCGCCTTCATTAACGCGCGCCTGCACGAATCGTGTCGTTTGCAGGTCAAGATTATTAAGTTCTTCTAACGTTCCGAGTTCACGAAGAGAAGCTAACGCCTCGATATAGAATGCACGCACTTCGTTTGTCAGCCGTCGTTCGCGGTCAGCTATCTCGGCCTCCACTGCCTGGAATTCGGCCTGAGCAAGCTCGATCCTCTTGCGCCTCTTCCCGCCAAGTTCGAGTGGCACTGCCAGACGGACACTTATTTCGCTCTCGCCGGGTGCACCCGTGAAGCGTCCCGTTGTCTGTTCGAAATCAAGAGTCGGATTTGGTCTGAGACCTGCCTGTCGTAACCGTGCCCGCGCACGTTCTATCTCAATCCGGACGGCAGCTAATTCGCCGTTTGAGGCCAGCGCCCGTCGGACGAGATCGTTGGACGAGGTGCCCTGAACCGGGTCAAAGTACCGTTCAAGAGTTGGACTGAGAACGCTTGGCTTTACCGCCGAGCTTTCAGGCATCTCATTGCGCCCAACGGCTGTCGCAGAGCTGTTGCCCGGTGGCACAACGGCAAGCGCGGACGGATTCTGTGCTTCAACGATGGACCAGTGGCCCAGTGAAATAATGCATGCCAGAAGCAAGCCGCGAGTAACGCGCGGCCACTTCTTCAAAAACCACTTCATTGTTTTTCCTCGAATAATGCCCACGGTATTAAACCGGAGCATTTGCGCCTATATGAGACCTGCTAAAGACAGCAGTACTCTCGATATCAAAGGTTGCTAGTCAGACCCATCCGCACGAATGCACGGAAGCACAGACTCTCCGAGAGAGCTGCGGACGGATTCCTGAAAACTCAGTTGATTAGGCGAACCGAGGAGGGTGGTATGGATTGTTAGACGGTGCTGAAAGAACTGAAAGGTTTTGTTGCGACCTGGCGGGAAGCTTGAGTTCTGCGTTCCCAGGATTGACGAATCCGTGACTTGCCATCACATGAGTGCAGCAGCAGAAGCAATCTTCATCTCGAGGCGGTGCGTCAGAAGGTTGCTGATCATCGGAATCGTTAGTGGATGATGCGGCACCCAGCGCAGAAGTTTCGTCGCTGCTTGCTTCTTTTGACACGGGTGAAGACTGGTTGATTGATAGGTTGACAGGTTCTTCGCTACAGAACTGCGGAAATACTAGATCAACACCGGTGTGGAGCAGGAATAAGAGGGCGATTCCCCGTACGAGGCGCCCTTTCCGCATCTTGCCAATGTTCCAGCCTGATTTCATATGAGAGAGACTACCGCCTTTATGCTTGTAACACAGCGGCGGTTTGGGCGTCAAAATCGAAAGGGCCGTGACGATCTTGCCAGTGTGCTCGACTCTTAAAGATTATCTTTGCATTCTGAAGTACAAATCTCTAGGGTTTACTTGCTATTAGCAACTAATACAAAACCCTGCCCAATATAAAGCGGATGCCGATAGTGATCATGCTTCATCAGTCGGAAAGTTGCACATCGCCTTTTCCTGATCAATTTTAAGATCCAGCCCTAGCAGATGAAAGATAGACCATAACCCACCCCGACAACGAAATGAAGATGGGGCTAAGACCGTGGCGGGACGAGTTCTCACCTAGCCAGCCGAAGCCACATTTTGACGACCGCTAGGCCAGTAAAGAATGGCTCGTATTGTTTGGTAAGACTAAGGATGGCGCTTGCATGGACCTTAGAATCCGTTGGAATGCATGTTTGCTCTACCGCTGGCGCAAGTGAGCAGAGATCGCTTATCATGCGTCCAAATCAAGGCAATTTACCGGCGATTCGCTTGGTCCAGAATTCGCTGTAAACCATTGATTCTAAAAGACTTACGCCCGCTTGGCTCAGTGGTAGAGCACTCGCTTCACACGCGAGGGGTCAGTAGTTCGAATCTACTAGCGGGCACCATAATCAGACGGCAGGATCAGTAGGCGGGCTGCAGTAAATGCCGGACCAAGTAAATGAAGGCGGGCGACATGAGGTCGCCCGTTTCGTTTTGTTCGTGTGTTTGCGTGTGTTGTTTATTCCCCTCCCTGGGAGGGGTTAGGGGAGGGCTTGTCGCGCGGTTAAAGTCTGGTTTTTGGCGGTAGCGTCACCTTCGATCAAACTGAAGGTTCACCCTGCGTTTTCCAAAAACCGGTTGACGCCTCACCCGGATTTGCTTTGGCCGGCGCCAGGACGCCGGCCAGGAAACGATTCCGGTTGTACTCAGCGGGCACCTGATCTAAAGGTGACTTGGTCCTTACGTCATTCCCACCAGCCTTTCTCTTTGCCGTAATTGAACGCCTCAAACACATCAACGCGTCCCGCACCAAAGTTGATCTCCTTTTTCGCCTGTTGCCCCTCTATCTGAATTGCCGTGTTCTCCAAGGCCTCCTGCACGCGCCAGGGGACTATCGGATTGTTACTGCGCAGGCAAGCCTGCGCCAGCAGTGCCATGCAACCGGCGAGGTGCGGGGCTGCGGACGACGTGTCCGTGAAAGAGATGTAAGGCTTTCCGGCGGTGCCGTTGAAAAGCCAGTTGCAACTGTCGGTCGACGAACCTGGCGCACATATGTCGGGCTTAATGAGGCCGGGAAGCGTCCCATTACTAAACGGGAAGTCGGTGTAGAGCCCGCTCTCCCACGCACATGGACTACGCCCCGAGTTGTTGCGTAAGCGATCGGCTTCATCGGTCGCGCCGCATGAAATGACAGACGAGAGATGAGGGCCATTGCCAACTGGCGTAGGTTGCAGCGGATGTAAGCGGGGCGGCGGACAATTAGCCGGCGCACCGATGTTGAAGGGTATTCCATAGACGCCATCAGTCGAATATGCGCCATTGTTCCCAACGCTGTTGGCGTGAAGTATGCCTTCCTTGAGTACGGATTCGCAGAGTCTGCGCCAGCCGATGTAATTTTGGCTTTTGGATGCCTTCCAAGTCAGCGACATGCTGATGACATGGACGTGATGGCACATTGCAAACTCGAAGGCGCGCCAGAATCTGCGATCTTCCTCCTCCACCCGCAAAGCCATAATCCGGGCGCCCGGCGCAACGCCCGTCCGTACACCTGACGTTCCGTCTCCTGCGATGATGCCGGCACAGGCTGTACCATGGCCAGCCTGTTCGCCTTCATCCAGGGGGATATTGTCGTCATGACCCTCTACTTTCCCGAAGTCAAAACCGTGGTTCGGGAACTCCTCGCCACCGTCCCACATCCGGTTCCGCAGATCGGGATGTTCATAATTGACTCCCGTATCAATCACTGCGACGAGCACGCCATCGCCGTTTAGTCCGAGTTGCCACAATAGTGGCGCACCGACGCGCTTCACGCTCCACGTCGACCGCGTGGTGTCATCTAGAACATCGTCAGCAAACGCCGTGAACGTATTCCCTTCCTTTAAGTAGTTCAGCACGTCGAACGCGGCCGGTACTCCAGATCCCTTTCCATTATTCGGGGCTTCCGCGTGAATTGAACCTGCAACTCCATTGTGCTTTTTATCCGAGGTTCCGACGATTGACGGCTGCTTCTGCTCATCAACCAAGTCCCCCATGTCTATACGCTGTGACAACTCGATATAAACAACGTCTGGTCTCGCAAGTAGTTCCTTCAGGACGTCTAATGTGACTTCCGCGCCGACCGCGTTGTTAATCCAGAACGACTGGACCATGTTCACCTTTGGGACGGCCACCATATTCTCGGAGTCGACGAAGTTTTTGGCGCTACCCAAACCAGTCAAATATTCGAGCACGTCACGCTGCCTATTAGCGGCTTGCTCCTTTAATCGTCCGACGACTGAAGTTGCATTCGTATCAGCAACGATTGATTCGGTGGTGTCTCCCGGATTCTCCAGGTCTGCGGCGGCATTAATCATATCCGACGGTTCGCCGGCCATGAATATGTTTACATCGAATGTGTCGTGATTCCGCGCAGATTGTATACGCGCATTCAGCGCAGGACCGATCTTCTCTTCCACTTGTGTTGACTCCTTTCGGCATTTGGTGAGGGTCGCCGCGACGGTCAAGAATCTTGCATCCACGTTGAAGTCTGGGCCGTCGTCCTTCCATACTCGAGTTAAAAGTATGAGCCTAATATGAGACTAGGCCGGCATCATTTCGTCGAGTGTCTGGCTGGCACTGACCCATGTTGTGTCGCAGTCCACGCGCCCAGTATCGACAAATGCAGGACTTGCTACTGGCTGTCCCCAAATCGCTTGCTTTTGACCGGTGACCTCAAGCACATCATAAAAGAGCTGGAAATCACCGATCTCAAAGGTTGCCTCACCACCACCAGTTCGAGGACAGAGATTGGTAAGACGAACCTTCCATGGGTTGCCTGGTCTGTGTGGTAAGTCAATGGGTTGAGGTAGAACGTTGGGAATTGTGACGGTAACCTTTCCCGTATCGGGAGCACAGAAAATATCAGCGGCTGTCTCATTATTGGTCCTTCCAAAGCTGAACTGCTGACGTGTGTTCTCATTCATTTCGTTTGGATCATGCTGCGGCAGATTGGTAAAGGGAATGCGGAAAACGGGCCTGGGTGCCAATCTTCTTGAGTACAAGACCGCATTGTGAATGAATGCTCTGGTAACCGGAAACATTGGTCGTTTTAGTCGGGCGTTGCCGTGATTAATATCCGTTGGATCTTGAAGGTCCACAATCCACCGAAAGTCCTCCAGCTCACTGGCGTTCACGGGAAAGCTATGCCGGTTGGGCCGAATTCCTCTGGGATCAAAAAAGCCATCCGGCGCTCCCCCCGGAACAGGCAACGGATTCGTGGCGCTGATAGTGATCTCCCTGGCGGTCTGTGGAATTTCGATGGCAACCTGGTTCTCTATGTGCAAGATGAGTTGATGCAGCGGTTCATTGGGATGACGCAGGTACCCTACTTCCCACTTGTTGGCAGACTTATTAAAGCAGCACACGGCTAAGCCATCGATGGTTATCCTGGCAGTGGCGTTCTCATGCGGCAGTGTCATGATCTTCTCCTCTCATATTTAACAGGGGTCAAGGTGCAAAACAGTCTCCACCAGTACATGATCTGGAGAGAAAATCATTTCACACTGCCAGGCTAATAATCGGTATGCCCACCAACGGGAAGGAACGCAGCCCAGTAATAAGGATCGCGGTAGGACTCGTCGGCGCCGGCGAGCATCTCCTGCTGCGCTTGGCGCAATGCCTTTGTAGTGCTCCAACCTTCCTGCCTCCGTAAACGGTGAAAGCGGATCATCAAGTCAGCCGTAGCGTTGGAATCGACGGGCCACTGACTGGCCACTACAAGCGGCGCGCCCGCCGCGAGGAAAGTGCGAGCAATACCAATCATGCCCTCACCGTTATCGTAACGTTCCAGCCCAGTTTGGCAGGCCGAAAGCACTATCAATCGTGCGAGCGGTAGTCGTTTATTGAAAACTTCAGCAGCAGTAAGGGAATCGTTTTTCGCCAACAGCAGCCGTGAGCGCATCGGCGTGCGCTCGTCGGCGACGTAGTGGCCGGCAAAGTGAACGATGTGAGCTCCGCCGAGCAGCTTAGTGAATGCAGCTTTTTGAGCCCGTTCACCTGTGAGGGGCGGAGCACCGCCATAAAGCTGGGCCACAAACTTCGCTTCCACTTCTGCGGAAGGAAGATCAGGTAAGTCCGGGTAAAGGACGCGATCAAAAGCTGGATTACCCACGCTCAGGAGAGTCTCACCACGCGGCACTTGCTTGCGTTGTTGAGCCGTGCGAGTGCAATGGACCAACACATTCGCGCTCGGCGCGTATAGCAGAGTGAAGTCCTGGACCAGATAACGTCCGGTAAGAGGATCGATCAGGGCCGCGAACGGCAAGTGAAACAGTGCTTTATCTGGAATAATGCAGACTTCTTCATCACTATTAAGTAGTGGCACTAGCGACTCAAAAAGCAGTTTGTAAAGCCTCTCCCCGCGTTGCCGGACCTGCACCACTTGAGACTTGTCCCTGCGCGTTAACAGGGCAACATACTGGAGGACGGACGCATTCAGTTCAGTAGCGGTAATAGACTTCTCAAGCACGTGGAACCGTTTCGATGAAAGAGCAAAGATCAGCAACTTGTCTTTAAGCACAGCGTACTTCACCACCTGCATGCCGGGCTGCAGTTGCGCCTTGATTGCTGGAAACTTGAGAGGGGATGCTGCGTTTTCAATTATAACTTCAGGCTCCGGGGTTGCAGTGTTAGTCTTTACACCGTGAGTAAGGAGATCGAGTAGCGAACGACCCCGCGACCGTTCACTGTAATCGAAGGCACGGTGCCAATCGCCGCGCTCATAGAAGTAGTCAATGGCGATGTCATAAACACTTTGCTCCGCATCGAAGAAACTGTTACGGTTCTGCTCTTCCAAAATTTCCGCGCGATCTTGTTCAAACAGTGTCAGAACACGTGATAACTCAATCTCAGTTGAGGTCCCGTTGCGTCGATTTAGGTAGCAAAGCAATCGGCCTTTGTGCCCGTCGTACCCGTCGAGTGCGGCGATCTCCATGTCCTCATACAGCCTTAGCGCCTCGTCATAATGCTGAAGTGCAACCCCACAATCACCAGCCTGACGCGTGAGATGTCCAAGCTGAAGAAACGAGTACGCAATCATCTTGCGGCTGACCGAATCATTGATTGCAGAATGAGCGATGTCGAGACCGGTACGCGCCTGCCGAATGGCTTCGTCGTAACGTCCCATACCCGCGAGAATCATGCCAAGGTGCGTGTAAGAGAAATGCGCTAAGGATGGATCGCTTAACTCGTCCACGCTAATACGGAGCGCTTCTCGCTCGTAAGCCATCGCTGCGTCGTAACGTTTGAGCGTGTAGAAGGTTTGCGCGGTGAAGACGTAGTTGCGCCAGTTCTGGCGCGGACTGGACGAAGCAGATGCGGCGACAGAAAGCGTACGTTCATGATAGTCCAGCGCATGTTCCGCTCGACGCAACTGGGTGAATTGAAGAGCAAGTTGTGTGAGCAGCTTTTGCTGCATGTACGTGTCGTTTATTGCGCGAGCGATGTCAAGAGCCTCACGGTTGAACTTAAGCGAACGAGAGTGATCGCCCAACTGATCGTAACAGTTGGCGAGCAGGGAAAGCGCTTGGGAAAGCAGCCAACGGTAGCTGCGTTTCTTGCAGAACTCTACCAACTCATGGACCAGCGTCACGCTGTACTCAAGTTGATCACCTTGAGCAATGCTATAGGCAAGCCAATAGTCTGTAACTCTGGCTTCGATTGTGTTCCGGACACCGGTGAACGTGGAGCGTGCCCGCGCGAAGTGAGCGCGGGCGGCCACGTATTGCGATACCTGGCATAAACGATAACCCTCGACCAGCTCCGCCTGCGCAGCGGCAAGCTGTACTCGGGTGTCTTTTCCAGCTGTCGAATAATAGCTCGCCAGTTCTTCTATAAAAGAATCTCCCGCCCGAGATCGCTCCAACGCACCTGCGTATTTCAAGGCGTCAAGAAGTTCATCCGCTTCATTAGTCCTACCTTCCACGTCTGCCCGGAGTAAAGCACGCAAGATTTGAAAGGGCACGATCCGGCCGGTGATCATCTCACGGGTCTCGCTCATAATTTGCCACGCCCGTTCGTCACTTCGCCCACGAAAGGCAGTAAGAAAGTCTGGTAACGTTTGGGTCGCCGCTTGCGAGGCTTGCTGCCGTTCTTCAAGCAACTTCAAGTTACGATGAGCCTCTTCGGCCCAGGGCGAGCTTGGATCAAGCTGGAGATAATTTTTCCAGTCGTCCGCAGCTTGTCTGGGGACATTCATGCTCTGGTGCAGCAGGGCGCGGTTGAAAAGCGCGTCCGGGAAGGATGCATCAAGTGTAAGCGCACGATTGAGGTGTTCAAGGGCACGCGCGAAATCTAGAGATTTCGCACCATCCGAATTACCCGAGGCCGAATGGTTTGCTCGTTCCATGAAGGCGACCCCGACATCGCTGTGCAGGCGTGCGTCATCTGGCGCTGATCTCAGCGCCAATCCGAATTGATCGATCGCTTTATCATATTGGCGCTCGGCCAGGTAAAGCCTGCCCAGCGCGTGAAGGGCGGATGGAGTTCCTTGAGCGTGTGCCGCATGGTGGAGTAAACGCCCGGCGCGATCTCGCGCGATGTAATCGAATTTATCTGCAGCTCCCCGCGTTGCGGGCGGCGGCGCGTAACTAAACCCTGTGATACGCGCTTCGCTTGGACGCTGTTGCCGGTAAGCCTCGTTAAGAGCAAGCAGTCCGCGCTCGATATCCGAGTTGCTCGAGTAAGAACGCCATAGGAGCGCACCCACAACGATTAGAATGAGCGTAGCCGCAAGGCCGACGTAGGCTGGCGCCGGCCAGCGTGACCAAAAGGAGCGCGAAAATTTGATAACCCTGTTTTCTCGCTCTCGCAATTTGCTCGTGTCACCGTCAACGGGGCTAGTTTGCGTGGCCGCTTCTTGAGGTAACGGGTGTGACGCTGCGTACCTGTTAAGCGAGCGCGCAACTACAAACTTCTGTCGACGTTCGTCAGTGCTTATAAAGTTTTGCTCGAAACTCGCTCGCTCGGTCGCGTTCAGATCATCGCCGAGATACTGCTGTATCAATTCATCCTCGGCAATCTCCAGTTGTTCGTAGTAGTCGTCATCGGTCAGCAGGCGCTCCTCAATCGCGCGCCGTCGCTCCTCATCAAGCGACTCGCCCAAGAGATATTGTCTGAGGAATTGCTGTTCTATTTCCTGGGTCATAGACGCCGTCAAATTTGTCGCCCCTTTTTTTATGATGTCCTTACTAATTCGTTTCAGCTAGCCATCTTGGGCTAGGCAATCAAAAATGCACGGGCGGAGTCGCTTAATGAGCCGATGTATGCGGATGCGAAGTGCATTTGATCCGAGCCCATGCTGCTGACCCAATTCCTGCCGCTTATCAATCTTGGTGCGTCCCTGGCTTTGATGATATTGCAACACCAGTGAGCGCTCATCATTTGTGAGTAGGCGCTTCATGCAGTGATCAAGACATATATCCTCACGTTCAGCTTGTTCCACGTCGGGTACTGGTGGTGGCGGATGAGGAAGGTGTTTGGGTCGCAAGTACTCGCGGCGGACATTACGGGCGACGGCGTAGAAGTAAAGTGCCGGATCGTTGACCCAGTCTTGAGCTATATTGCTCACCTTGAGCTCGACGCGGCGAAGCGTTTCGTCGGCAAGGTCTTCCGCCTCCCAACAACCATAGTGCGCAAAGATTCTTATTAGCCGGCGGCGAATCTCTTCATAACGGCGTCCGGCCTGTTCACGGTCGGGGTTGAGCCAAGTGAGAAGGAGGTCGAATGTTTCAGTTGATTCTACTGACTCTTTGTTTCTCATCTCCAGTTTGTGACTGCCGGGGTGCGTTTATTCACGAGGTTGCGCACTGTCGATGCTAGGTGTAGCGACTACGCTTCTCGGCAATCAATAGCTTAAGAGGAGTAAGGGCTTCAGACTGTCTGTAGCGAGTAAACAGAGGGTAAGCATGGCTGTGTATTGCTGTCAATGGCACCTTGCGGCCTAGGTCCGCCGGGCCCGCTCGGCACTACACAGTAATTGCCGAATTTTTTCCTCCTGCACATACGACACCGTCAAATTATGGTTCGCATGAGGTAACCGCTCCACCTCCACTCCCGTCTGCAAATACACTTCGATTAAACGAAGCACGAAATACATTCAGCAGCACCGCATATACGGATGAACGCGAATGGGTCTCTAAGGCATGAGGGTTGATACGTCGATTTCCCTGAAATACTTCGCGGCCGTTGTCATAAGAAATCGGGGCGGCCCGGTTAGCACTATGAATCAGGGTCAGTCACTGCGGAACTGTGGTTGTTTCTCTTCAAAGGAGAA
This sequence comes from Pyrinomonadaceae bacterium, assembly GCA_035273385.1. Classification (GTDB taxonomy): domain Bacteria; phylum Acidobacteriota; class Blastocatellia; order Pyrinomonadales; family Pyrinomonadaceae; genus PSRF01. Next base: position 117,735 of record DATEPE010000007.1, read on the forward strand.
ACCATTGAGAACCATTATGAATTTCCGTCTGTATGTTGATGTCTTGCGCAGCGTCTCTGACCGCGTTCGCACAAACTGCAAATGATGTTTTTCAACTGCCGGACGACCAAGCTCGCGAAACATACGAGGTGGACATTGAAGCTGTGCTGCGTGAGAGATATCGCCAAAAGGTTGAGACTAGTGCCAAGGAGTCGATACTGCAGCGGTGTCGCCGGTTCTTCCCGGTCTTAATAAGTAACGACTGCCATCCGAAGAAAACCATCACCGGTTACTAAGGGTGAGCGAAAGTTTCATTTCGCAAAACGGCGACCAACAAATTCTCCCCGCTCGGCGATAAGTATCCAAACGCTTCAGTGCATTAGGAACTAGAGAACCGTGCCCGAGGAGTCGCAGCGTAATTAGTTTGCATTTTTCGCGGCGTTAGCCACTTAGCCGAGAAATTCGAAGGAGGATGATCCGATCATGACACAAACCAAACATTACCGACCTCTATTATTCCTTGTATTCTCTTTCTTACTCGCCTCGCTTAATGTTCAAGCTCAGCCTTCTACCCCGGTCATAGATAGCGTCTGGTTGAGGGAAGTTTCAATTTCAGGCAGTACCGTCACTTTCACATTGGAGATTAATGGAAAGAATTATCCCAATAATGCCGGCGATCTTACTTCAATACGATTTAGCAACGCCGCCGGTGCACAAATCGGAAGAGTAAGCAACCAACAACTAGTCAGCACCAACAAGATTGTGGTGACGGCTGAGGTTCCAGTGAATACTGAAGTGACTGCTATCCGGCTAACCACCGCTAACGGAACTGTCGAGAGTTCGAACTTCAGATTTTCGTTTAAGCCACCTGCTCCACCCCCGACGATCAAGTCTTTTGAGATCAAGCACGTTACGCGTTCGAGTGCTGGCTCGCCCATCAAGTCGCTACTTGTAACAAACGAAGAGGGTCGATTTGCGAGTAGTCCTCACCGAATGAGCGCGGAGATTCTGCCGGCCGGTGCTTCTAATATCCTGATTCGATCTGGCAGCAATCCTTATCAAATGGTCGTCGACTTCATAGCGCCAGAGAAATTCGAGATCCAGGATGTTGTCGTCACCGTTTACGACTCTGCGGATTTGGATAAGCGACAGCCGATAGCCATTGCACTGCCATTCAAAGAGAAGAAGCCGCCCAGCGATCCGAACCAACCTTCAATCACAAAGATAGAAACACTGTATCTCCAGAGGGACCGCGGGATTGGTAGATTCAAAATCGAAGGCAGCGGGTTCGGCAACTTTCACCGTCGTGCCCCACTCACTGCGGAGCAGTTTCTCTCTACCTACGTGTTGCGATCGCTACCGGTTGGCATTTCACCACCAGCGCAAACACCCCCCAATGATTGGATCAAGTGGCAAAGTGAAATCCATCAGTCAGTGAAGGTAACTCTGGTGCCCCGCAACGCCGTGATTCGCGTCGAGCGAAGCGAGGTCCTGTATATCGATGACAAACTCATCGACCTCTACGTTGAGTTCACGAAGTTTAACGGATACAGCCAACCCTTCCGTGCAGCAAGCGCGACTGTAACGGTGAAAAAACCAGGCACGAAACCACTCCAGGTCCTGAAAGCCGAGGGGGTTGTGGCCACGATTGAGGGACCTGAAACTTACATAGTTTCCAGAGAGGTCGGTCCGAAGCGAGACGAGAATTTAACGTACGAGTACACCGTGCTTGATGCGACCCAAGCGTCACATCTCTTCGGGAGTGGCATCGCAGACAACTTCTATGCGGTAAAGCTTTCAGTCGTCAACCGCGGGGAAAAGAAAGTGTCTGTTCCGCTTGCGTCAATTCAGGCTGAAATTGAATGGGCGTCTGGAGAGTATCCAGAGCGCCCAGCCGTCGAATATTTCGAAGGGCCAGAAACACAGACGCCAATTCCGCTTGAGGATGTATCGGGCTTCTTCGACGCTTTTGTGAAGTCGAAGGGGCGGAAGGCGAAGCTCTTTAACATACTAAGTGGTGTGACAACTTTCGGAGCAGCTCTAATTCCTTTCGTTGGCCCAGGCGTCAAGGATGCGCACGTGGTTTTCACAGGTGGTCTCATCCCCGGTCTGCGGCAGGGTTTCGGCGACCTGTCAGGCCAACAGTTGCAAAATCTCACAGCTCGTACTTGGGAGACAATTGAAGTTATTTCAGATCGCGGTGGCTCGGTAAGTAAGTACGTCTTCTTCCAGCGTGGCGAGCAGATCTTTAGCGGCCAAGTAAGGCCTAACATACACAAACTCGCTATGAATATCCGCGGTGTCGAGATCACTGGTTTTGAGGTTACTGAGAGCGAGCCAAAGGTTGCGACTAAACAGTAGTCAGCCAGGACGTACATGTAAAGGAAGTGTCATGACATTCAACGACAGAGATACAGAGGCGCCAATGACAACAGGGATCGTTATGCTAATTGGTGCGATTGCCGGGGCACTATCAGCAGTGGCAGTTGCAATGCTCGTCAGAAGGCGACCGATTGGACGAGCCGATGAATTCGACCGGCCACCATTTGCAGATGACGCAGAGGTGGGAACCTTCGACAGGGCCGGCCGTGGTCACTCTCCACCTGGCCGTCCTCCTGGCGGAGGCCACGGTGGTCCGCGCCCAGGCGGCGGACACGGCGGAGGATCGGCGGGTGGTGGACATGGAGGTCACGGCCGATGAGACATCACGCTACGGGTTAACTAAGGACGTTGGCTATCAAAAACCACAGAGGTCAGGTATGTCGGACATAATTTCAGGGACGTTGCAGGTAAACTCAAAGGTCGTGCTCAACTCTGAGCGCGGAGCTATTGAGGTGATAGTCTTCCCTCTTCAGGCTGCTGTCGGTTGGGAAATGATGGTGGCGCGATCAGTCGAGGCACTAAGAGCCTTTCACAATAAAACAGTGACGCTTGAAGGTACACTGCAGGGACAACTCCTCACTTCTGCCCGACTCCAGGAGACCACTCAATTAAGGGATGGAACCTATCGCGGGCGTCTAGAGTCGCCTACCGGCACCGCCATCAATTTTGACCTTCGCATGGAAGCTGCTACACAAGTGGTGAGCTCGGATTTTTTTAAGAACGGCAATTACCTGGGCTCGATGCGCGCGCGAATGCGTGAGATTGGTTCAACTTTGGTGGCTACCGATCCTCGCTTCGTTTTTGACTCGACCGAAGAATCGGCCATAGGCGGTCGTCTCGAACTGGCGCAACGTGGCGGCGGGGTGTTACACGTAGCATGCGTAATTCCCGAGGCAATGCCCACACTTTATGAGGGTGATGTCGTCTTTGATTCACCATACTTCCGTGTCATCAACATCGAAGTCGATAAGCTCCAAGGGGCGCCGTGGCCACCTGAGTACGCTACGGGTGATATTCCGAAGGATCACCAACCTGCCGAGCTGGGTGATTTAAGCATCTCGCTAACATCGCTTTTTCAGAAAGCGGGTTTCGACGCGCGAGTGCACCATAACGACGCATCACTCGGTTCCGAGATGGGCACTCTTGCGGGTCGCCCCGGCGAAGAAGATCGTTGGGACGAGCGCGAGATGCACGAAATGATGGACACCAACTACTCGCGCAATCTCAACGAGCGCGAATGGTGGTTATACCTGCTGATAGTTACACGTTTCGACGGCGGGCCAGCGATGGATCCGCAACGTAATTTCATCACTGACGATCAGGGCAGGATTGTTAACGACGGTCGCGGTACGACCGGCATTATCTTTGACAGTTCAACGGGGAAGATACGCGATCCGTGGAGTCCTTTTGCTGAATGGTTCGGGCGCAACAATCCGCAGCACCGCCACCTCTTCGATTTCGGTAGTTCGGGTGGGTTCGTAAACAGCCGCGCGCGGCAGGGCGTAGCCGTCTTTTGGCGCGAAATGCTCGACTTCGTTGCCCAACCGGACGATTGGTACCAAAGCCGCCAATTGCTGCGGACCGTGGTCCACGAACTGGGCCACGCTCTAAACCTCGCTCATACTTGGCTCGTTGGTCGTGCTGATACCACATCGTTCATGAACTACCCTCAGAATTACCCACACGGCGCGACGTCAGCAGCTCGCGTGCGCAACTACTGGAATAGGTTCGTTTACAGCTTCGATCTGGAAGAACTATTTCACCTGCGGCATGGGTTCTACAATGAGGTTATTCCTGGCGGCAAGAACGAATTCATGCAGTGGACATCGTCCTCCATCTTTCGCGATCCGACCGCGGGCGGCACGCGTTCAAATCTCTCGATGGAACTTGTGCCGACAAAGCGACAGTTTCAATTCACTGAACCAGTGACACTGGAACTTGCGTTGTCCAATCATACAAACGAACCGATGCCGGTCGGTCGACTAAGTCCCGCGTACGGCGATGTGGACTTTGTGATCCGCAAACCGAACGGTGTGGTCCAACGTTATCAGCCGCCGCTCTTCAAATGCGAGGCAACCCCCAGCGTTCTCGCAGGCGGCGAGTCGAAGAAGCACGTTACTTCTCTCGCTGTCGGCGCGGACGGATTTACTTTTGATACACCTGGCCGCTACGAGATCACCGCCGTGGTGCCTGATGCCTCCAGCGGCGTGATGATTGTCGCCGAACCTGTCGACATTTGGATTCATTACCCCGAGAAAATTGACGAACAAATCGCTCATCGCGTGTTCACGTCCGATGCTGCGCTTTTTCTTTACATGGGTGGTGGCGAACATTTAACGAAGGCAAAGGGGGCGCTCAATGAGGTGGCGGAACGATACCCAGACCATCCATTCGCTGCTCATGCTAATCTCGTCCTCGGTCTCAATGCTCTTGCTGGACAGAAGAGTGCGGTGGCGCGCACGGTTACAACCTCGAAACCTGATGAAGCGCGTGCTTATCTTGAACGCGCCTTACGCTCCGAGGTCTTTTCGCCGGCGGCAACCGAACGGCTCAAAGCCACCATCGACCTAACCATGGATGGCGGCGACAATCGCCGGAGTGAACGTTAGTCCGCCACGTTCGAACACGGTCAACGACGATGGTTTTCCCTTTATGAACGAAGTATAAGAATTGACAGGCCTCCTAGCTGGTGTAAGGGTGCAACAACGTTTGCACTTTGCTAACACGCCATTACGGGATCGTCTGATGTCCGATAAGCTTGCCTGTCGCACTGCGACAAACTAAAGTTCATCGGACAATCTCTGAACTAAAAAAAGATCCACTAACCGCAAACGCGGCCAGTGGATCTTGTTGTACCCGTCTCTAGGTTTAGTTATCGGCCGATCGCGTTGCCGTCGGTGTCGATGAGGCGGACTTCGCCAAGATTGAGTTCGCGAATTCCCTTCTCGATCTTTTCTTTGTCCCCGACAATTACCCAAATCAAACTATCAGGGCGCACAACCTTGGTTGCCGCTTCATTGAGATTGCTGACCGTCAACGCCTTAATGCTACCGGCGTAAGTCGTGTAGTAATCCGGCGTCAGCCGAAACTCGACAATCTCCTTGATCGCCTGAGCGACGGCGGCGTTCGTTTCCCAAATGCCCGGCAGCGTGGTGGTCAGGTTGGCCTTGGCCATGGAAAGTTCGTCGGCAGTGATCAACTTATCTTTCAAAATGCCGCGAAGCTCTTTGCTGACTTCGACCATCGATTCCTTGGTCTTGTCCGTTTGCACCGGAGCGTATGCGAGAAATATCCGTTGGCCGCGCGCCGCCGGAATGAAAGAACCGGCGCCGTAAGACCAGTGCTTGTCCTCGCGAAGGTTTAGATTGAGCCGGGAAATAAACGCGCCTCCCAGCACCGTATTCATCGACTCAATGGACAACTCATCCGGATTTGCCTTGGGCGGCGCCAGGAAACCGGCCAGAATCACCGACTGGATTGCACCAGGCTTGTCGATTAAGTAAACCGTCTGCTTGTTCGGGATCGCCGTGGTAGCAATGTTCTTCTGGGGAACATCTCCACTCCGCCAACCAGAGAAAAGCGCTTCCAACTTCGGTTGAATCTCAGCCAACGTGGTGTCGCCAACAACGACCAGAGTGGCGTTGTTTGGTTTGAACCAGGTTGAGTGAAACTTCATTAAGTCCTCGCGGGTCAACTTCGCGACTGACTCTTCAGTCCCTGAGCCGCTGTAGGGATTCCCATAAGCATGCGTTGGTCCGTACAACAATTTCGGAAACACGCGCAGGGCCATCTGGATCGGTTGCACCTTCTCGCGTTGTATCGCCGCAATCTGCAGCTTCTTCAATCGCTCAAAGTCTGATTGAGGAAATGCAGGGTTCAGCAGCACATCGGAATACAAGTTGAGCGCGCGGTCGAGATTGCTCTTCAGGGTTGAGAGGGTCACCGTTGAAGTGTCGAGATTAGAACCACTGCCAAGAGTTGCACCCAGTGACGCCAGCTCCTTGCTGATCTCGATTGAGTTCCTGGTTTTGGTTCCCTCGTCGAGCATGTTCATTGCGAGTGCGGCGGTGCCGGGTTGCGCAAACTGGTCCGCAGCAAAACCCGCGTCAACTAACAGACTCAAGTTCACCACCGGAACGGAATGACGTTCGGCAACAATCACTTCCATCCCGTTTGACAGTTTGCCGCGCTGCATTGCGGGAAACTTTGGTTCGACACCCGCCCCGGGCGTCGGCATCGTTTTCCGATCGACTCCCGTTTGTGTGGCCACATGATTTGGAAACGGATGTATTTCGAGAACGTAAGCGCCATCCGACAACCAGCGACGTGCTGTTCCCTGAACATCAGCCGGGCTGGCCGCGGCGATTCGGTCAAGCGAAGCCTTGTATGCATCCGGCCTGCCTTCGAAAACTTCACTGCGCGCCAGGATGTCTGACTTACCACCGAAGCCGCCGATACGTTCGGCGCCACGTACGAACTGCGCGAATATGCTTGTTCTAACGCGGTCGAGTTCGTCCTGTGCCGGCGGCACCGCAAACAGTTTCTGCATTTCTTCGTTGACCGCTCTTTCAATTGCAGCCAGGTCGCCGGCGGGTTTGGCAGTCACTTGCACGATGAACAGACTTCCGATCTCGCGCTGGTCCAGGAATGCGCCTACGTCTGTCGCGATCTGTTCGTCGTAGACCAGTCGCTTGTAGAGGCGCGAAGCTTTGTCGGAAACGAGGATGTCGGATGCGAGATTGAGGTAATCATTTTCGGCGGTGCCGATTCCCGGTATGTTCCAGACTTTATACAGACGCGCCTGTGGCACTCGATCCTGAGCAACTTGTCGCTGCTCGCCGGTGCGCGGCGCAATCCATTTGTCGAAATGAGTCACTGGCGGTCCGGGTGGAATTGAACCGAAGTATTTCTCGACTTTCGCGACCGCCGTCTTCGAGTCAATGTCGCCGGCGATAACAATCACCGCGTTGGCGGGTCCGTAATACGTCTTAAACCACTCCTTCACATCGTCGAGGGACGCCGCATTTAAGTCTTCCATTGAACCGATTACGGTGTGGCTATACGGGTGGCTCGCAGGAAAGACCGCCTTGGTGATTAGTTCTTCGCTGAGGCTGTACGGCTCGTTTTCGCCCTGGCGTTTTTCGTTTTGGACGACGCCGCGTTGCTCATCGAGCTTGGCCTTGTCAATCGCGCCCAGCAGGTGGCCCATGCGGTCCGACTCTAACCACAGCACGGTATCCAACGCTGCAACAGGTACGTTCTGGAAATAGTTTGTGCGGTCTTCGTTGGTGGTTCCATTCAGGTCGCTCGCGCCAATACGCTCGAGAGCCTGGAAGTAGTCTTTGTTGAAATTCTCGCTCCCGTTGAACATCAGGTGCTCAAAGAGGTGCGCGAAGCCGGTCTTGCCCGGTTTTTCATTTTTAGAGCCGACGTGATACCAGACGTTAACTGCCACGATTGGCGCCTTGTGGTCTTCGTGGACAATTACGGTCAGGCCATTCTTGAGTACAAATCTCTCGTATGGAATGTCGATGCGAGGCGGAGTTGCACGCGTCGCGGGCGGCGTACGTCTATTCTGCGCGGTGCTTCGTCCCTGCCCGCTCGTTGTGCGCGCCTGGCCGAATGCCAGAACGGGCACCAACTGCACACAGAGGATCAGACACAGCGTGAAAAACATATTTCGTTTCATGGTTATCTCCCGATTGTAAAAGGTCTTACGGACAGTGGGTGGCGACATGATAGCTAGAGCGCCAAGAGTTTTCCAAACGGCCGAGGATCAGGGCTTTGCCCTTTGATGTGCGGAAGGGCTTTGCCCTTCCGGCCTGGATCCTCAATCTTGGGGCTCTGCCCCCGGGGCGGAGCCCCAAAAACAAAGCCTGTCCACGGAAGGGCAGAGCCCTTCCGCACATCAGACGGCAAAGCCGTTTCGTGAAACCGGCACGTTGAAGGTTCTAATTTATTCTCGGATGTTTGGGTTCAGGGAGAACTAGCTGATTACGCGAAATTCCGAAATTAAGTTTCAGTTTGATTGAGGGGAGCCGGTGAAGCGGCCACCGGGGTCGGCCGCGCATATTTATCCAAACCAAATCCAAGCAGGATGGTTGCGAAGATGAACGCGGCTGAGAAGAAGTAGGGAGCGGAAACTCCAATCGAGTCGAATGCCCAGCCAAAAAACAGCGGAGCGATAATCCGAGCAATACCTCCATATGTCTGTTGCATTCCCATATAAAGACCGCGCTCGCGTGGGCTAATTACCCGCGAGAGCAAGGCGGTAACACATGGAAAAGTAAACGCGGTGCCCAGTGGTATTAACGCTACGGTAACCGCCAGCATTGGCAGGTTGCGAGCGAGAGGCATTCCGAACACTCCCGCTGCCAGGAGTACCAACCCGAGCCGCGATAGTTTGGCCTCACCAAGCCAGTCCACCATTCTTCCCAGCAGCAGCACGCGAGTAAAAACAGAAATTGACCCGATGTACATGAAAAAGTACCCGATGGTCTGCGCGGTCACCTGAAAGCGCGCATTCAGAAACAGTGCGAGGACGGCAAAGCTCCCCTGAAATGCGCCGATCGAAATTGCATAGATCCAAATCAATCGCGACGCAGGTTCGCCCGAATGCGAAATCACACTCCATGCGGCCTGACGCGATGTGCGCCGCGGCTGACTCGCATCGTGGTCCTCAGGATTACGTGACTCGGTCAGGTAGCGTGCAGCGAACGCCATGTTGATGACGCATAAGGCGGCCGCGAATATACCCGGCGCTGCTGCACCAAATTTCAGCGTTGGTGATCCCGGCAACACGTCATACGTCCCAATTGTCAATGCAAATGAGCCAAGGACGGGACCAAGCGCAACCCCAAGATTCGTCGTAGCGGACAGCCATCCGAGCGCCCGTGCACGATTTTTCGGATCAGTCGTGTCGGCGACGTAAGCCTGAATAACTCCCACCGTACCCCCGCCGGCGCCCTGAACAATCCGCGAGAGAAACAACAACAGCAACGAGTTCGCGAAACCAAAAATCAGATAAGCGAGAGCGGAGGCGCCGAGGGCGATCAGGAGAGTGGGTCGTCGTCCGACGCGATCTGAGAAGCGGCCCCACATCGGTGCGCTAATAAGTTGTGCAAATGTAAAAGCCGCTACGATGAAACCAACGATGGTGCCAACACCGAAGTGGATACCGAAAACGTCGATTCCCGACTCGCCGAGTGACTGCACGTAAAACGGCAGCAAAGGAATGATCATCAACAAGCCGAGCATGTCGATGAACGCCGTAGTCATGAGCGTGAAGAGCTTGGCCGGAATCTTCCGCACTTCACGCCACAGAACATAAAGCAGCGCTAAAGCTATTGCGGCGAGTAATACACGCACGTATGGCGACTGAAACGACTGCGCAATGTTCGATTGGAGCAGGAGCATTTAGATTCGATGGATGCTACTTATAGTTTCAGTGGAGCGTCAATTGGGGGGCTTGTGTTCCTGGCTGCAAGATTAGATTTATCATTTGTCATTTCACATTTGTCATTTGTTATTTTCCCCTCCCCTTGGGAGGGGTTAGGGGAGGGCGTACGGCGCATTCGAGTTTTGTTTTGGGAGGCAGCGTCAACATTGAGATCAATACTCGACATTTCCCGATATGAGGGGACGTTGACGCCTCCCTCAAAACCAAAAAATATCTGTTCGTCTCAGGCCCTCCCCTAGCCCCTCCCAAGGGGAGGGGGAAAATAACAAATCCGCGAATGCAAATGTGAAATGACAAATGACAAATTTTCTTTTCGCCTTACCTCCTGCCGACTGCTCCTGCCGTCTGCTCCTTCGGTTGTAAACTTCACAACTCTTGACATATTTTTACGAGCACTTAACACGCCTGCTGCCCAACGGGCGTATGCTGCGCCCGCATATCGCTCGATTCAGAGGTCTAAATGAAATTGAAGAGAAGAGGTTTCCTGGGGAACTTAAACCGGTTCCGGCTGATATTGACGCTCGGTCTGTTAGTCGTACTGCCGGCTGCTGCTCTGATCTACGTCAACTACCGCCAATTAAGAGACCTCGAGCGCGACAAATTGTTGGAAGCCGCTATTCACCGCGACTTTCAGGAGCGGCTCGCCCTCACGGAAAAACGCATGAACAAGAAGGTTTACCTGATGGCCGAGGGGGTCAGAGAAATATTTCCGTCGCCGGACCTCGAACAGGCCGAGAGAGGAAAAAAGCTGGAAGAGATCCTGAAGAAGACCCCCTGGGTTTCACACGTCATGCTGTTTGACGAGAAAAGTTTTTTAATGCAGATGCAGCCGGCGCAATGGCACGACACAGAGTTCCGTCGCGAGTTCGAAAAGTTGGCCGAGAACTATCGCCGGTACTTCGGTTTAGAGGGCAAGATGCTGGTCCAGTCACTGCACAAGAAGACCAGGCCGTTCACCTTCTATAACACCTTCGCCAGACGGCCAGGCGGCGATGTCTACCTGTCGACTGTGCTGTTTACTATTCCTGGACTTCCAAAGGAACGAATGTCAGTAGGAGCGTTCACGTTTGACCCAGGTTACCTGCGGCAAACTTTCTTCCCCGAGATGCTCGAGGCGTCGGTAAAAGAAAAGTCTGACGACGACGGAGGATATAAGCTGGCGCTGATGATCTTTCCCCTTGAAGGTGAGGGTGGGATGGAAATCAAACCATTCGTAGCCTCAACCGGTTGGAGCGAAGGCAAACCGGAGGTGTCCCGCAAGCTTGACGATGTGTTTCGCGGATTAGCGATGGGCATTAAATACCAGGGAACCAGTGTCGCCGAGCTCGGAAAAACCTGGGTCCATCGCAGCCTGCTGATCCTCGGCTGCCTGTCGCTGCTGATCATCGGCGGATTAGTTCTCACCAGACACATTGTCAGCAAAGAGATGGCGTTGGCGCGTCTGAAGTCAGACTTCGTATCAAACGTTTCACATGAGTTACGAACACCGCTCGCATTGATCCGTCTTTACGCGGAAACCCTGGAGCTCGGACGCATTACTACTTCCGATAAGAAGCAGCAGTATTACCGCATCATCCGCAAAGAGAGTGAACGTCTCAGCGCACTAATCAACAACATCCTTGATTTCTCGCGAATTGAAGCCGGGCGGAAAGAATATGAATTTCGTGAGACTGACATTGCTGAACTAATCAGCAACACGCTGGATTCCTACCGGTATCAGATCGAGCAACAGGGCTTTGCGTTTGAAGAGAGTATCGATCCTGATATACCAACCGTTTACGTTGATCGGGAGGCAATGGCGCGCGCACTCGTTAATTTGATGAACAACGCACTGAAGTACTCGTGTGAACAAAAGTTTTTGGGTGTGAAACTCTATCGCGACAATGGCGCGGTGAAGCTGGAAGTCGCAGATCGAGGAATCGGCATTGCCCGACGCGATCAGGCAAAGATATTCGAAAAATTCTATCGCGCCGGCGACCCGCTGGTTCACAACACAAAAGGAAGCGGCCTAGGGCTGTCTCTGGTCCGGCACATCTCGCAAGCGCATGGTGGCGACATCAGTGTGGAAAGCACTCCCGGGAAAGGGAGCAAATTCATTTTGTCGATCCCGCTGGCGCCGGCGAAGCAGCAAGATACGGCTTCCTAATTCGTGTGTTTCGTGTAATTCGTGGATCGTTTTTGGGGTGGCAGAACGATCCACGAATTACACGAAATACACGAAATAACATGAAGAAAGATTCGGACATGAAAAGAAAAACCTCAAATGAACAATCGAATGGGCATCTCGCAACTGCCGCTGCCGGCAATGGCAGCGTTTCTATCGAGACAGGCGTCGCTAAGAAGCCTCGCATCCTCATCGTCGAAGACGAGCCGGCAATGGTCGCAGGCCTTCGCGACAATTTCGAGTATGAAGGTTATGAAGTGATCAGCGCGGGCGACGGCGCCGAAGGGCTTGAACGCGCGCTGGCCGACGATCCGGACCTGGTCGTACTCGATGTGATGATGCCACGCATGAGCGGTCTGGATGTTTGCAAGCAACTGAAAGCAAGACGGCCCGGCGTGCCCATCATCATGTTGACGGCGCGCGGGCAGGAGATTGACAAGGTAGTGGGCCTGGAATTGGGCGCTGACGACTACGTTACCAAACCGTTCTCAATTCGCGAATTAATGGCGCGAGTTAAAGCTGTGTTGAGACGGGCGTCGCCGCAATCACCTACCGCAGACGTTTACCGTTTCAGCGATGTTGAAGTTAACGTGCGCAGCAATGAAGTTAAGCGTGCGGGACGGCCGGTCGAGCTCTCGGCGAAGGAATTTGCGTTGCTCGCATACTTCGTAGCTCATCCCGTGGAAACTCTGACTCGTGATCGTTTGCTGGATGCGGTCTGGGGTTATGAGAACTATCCGAATACGCGCACGGTGGACACGCACATCGTTCACCTCAGACAAAAGCTTGAGCCGAATCCGGAAGAGCCGCGCTTCATTCTTACGGTCCACGGCAGTGGCTATAAATTTGTAGGATAGTCTTCGGTTTCTAGTTTCTAGTTTCTAGTTTCGGGTTTTGAGTTCAAATTCTAAATCCCGTTGCTGGTCGAAACCGCAGCTTTGAACTCTTTCTTTACGCGAAACTAGAAACCCGGAACTCGATACTCGAAAGAGGCTCTCCCATGAGTCAGGTACGAATCAATCAAGGCTTCGCAACCCGGCGGGAAATTGATCTGCAGTTATATCCGAATCCGGTAAAACGCCCGGTGCGTGTTCGTCGCCAGGATCTCGAAGACAAGCTGGCGGCTCTTCAGCAGGATTACGCAGAACTGCATACGGCAATCTTCGAAGCTGCTCAAATCCACAGGCGTTTATGTGCGCCGCGCCTGGTTCGTCATGGCGAGTTTGAAATCGCGAGTGAGATCTTTGCCGTACGCCATTTACCTGGAGACTTTTTTACGGTCCACGAAACGGCGGATGGCCTGACACTGGCACTCGGCGATATTTGCGGTAAAGGTTTGGCAGCGGGCATGTGGACCACTTATCTGGTGCGATTGATCGCGGCCCACGCGGCTGCGACCAACCGGCCCGAGGCTATCGCTGCTGGGGTGAATCGCGAGATTTGTTCCCGGGAAAGATTCCTGCCGCTCGCTAGCTTGTTCCTGATTACGATGAACCCGGCGACAGGAATCTTCAACTACTGTAGTGCGGGTCACCCACCAGCCTTGCTTCTGCGGGCCAATGGGACTCTAGAAAAACTTTCCGAAGGCGGCATGTTGTTGGGCGCCGTCTCGACGGCAGCGTATGTGAGCGGTTGTTTTGAACTGAACGCGGGGGACGTTTTGTTGGTCTACTCCGACGGCATCACAGAATCTGAAAACTCCAAGGGCGAGCAATTTGGAGACTCACGTTTGGAAGAGCAACTGCGTGGGGGTCACACCGGAGATGCGAACGCGGTGCTGTTCTCCGTGCTGGGAGCGGTACAGGACTTTACGGCAGTGAACCCGCTGATCGATGACATGTCGGTGGCTGTCGTGCGGCGGACAGTACATTGAGCAAATGATAAGTTCCCATCCCATTGGGAGGGGTTAGGGGAGGGCCTACGGAGGCCCCCCTTTTTGTTTTTGGAGGAAGCGTCAACGTCCATATCATCACTCGATTATCGTCGGCACCCAGAGTTGTTGATCCAAAGTTGACGCTTCCCCCAGAAATAAAAACTAACTCGGCCTCAAGCCCTCCCCTAACCCCTCCCAAAGGGCGGGGAACTTCAAAAAGGGATCTTCGAAAAGGGCACCTATCCATTCGTACTCTTCACATAGTTCTCGGGCTGTGGCTGGCAAGTTGCTTCTGTAAACTCCGCTACATCTTTTCGTATAGATACAGATCGATTTACAGGGTCTGGCACTTACGTCGTGCACGCTTTCATAGCACGGCTGAATCATAAACAAGGTAGAGGAGTTTCATAAGATGAATAACAATGTTGAGAATTCGTACCAACCGCAGATGTCAAACGGGAACCGTTCTTCCCTGCTTCGACGGATCGGGTTTTTTACCGCTGGAATCGGCTTAGGCTCGATGGTGGCTTATCTGGTCACGCGTGCACTTCGCACGTCTGCGCCAGCTTCGCATTTAGGCGAGAACGTCGTGGATGACCGTGGCACTGGTCAACGGAAAGCGGCGCGCATGCTGCGCAACCTGCGCGACAGGGCGTTTGAGGCGAGCGACGAAAAGCTCGCGGTGGCGCTGGGTCGTCCGGTTGAAGAAATCGCTGCCTGGAACTTTGGCCGGGAGCTGATCGACGATGACGTAGTAATGAAAGCGCGCGGCATAGCAATTAACCGAGGCGTACACATCGAGTAATCATTCGTGGTGTGTGCCCGCGCCAACACGAAAGGTATGACCGTCCGGATGACGAATGTGGCACTCTCTGACGCCCCATTCTTCATCCGTCGGCGGTCTTGTTCGATTGCGGATCGCTGATTTCGGACTGCGCAAAGACTGTAGGCGCCCATCGTAGATATCCGCAATCCACAGTCTGCAATCAACAACTCACCCGCTACCGCAGGTAGTACAAACCTCATCCCCTAAGCGATCCACCAATCACACGAAACCCTGAATAGTCGCGAAGAGAGATGTACCAGCTGTGGGATTTCATGATCCCAAAAGCGCACAATAACTGCTGCCATTCTTTCGTCGGTACCGCAGGAAAACTCAAATTTACTGAGCCTTAACTCGAACAGATTTCCAGAGTTTTTGGCTTTGCCTCAGAAGTAGAACTGCAGCCCCACTTCGCCTTATCTCGTGTTATTTCGTGTGTTTCGTGCCATTCGTGGATCTTTTTTTGGCAGCATAAGAAGGATCCACGAATTGCACGAAACACACGAAATAACACGAAACGTGTTGAACGCGACTTTAGAGGCAAAGCCAAAGTTTTTCGGCACGTCGTTTGTAACACAGAAATAAATTCAGTTTCTTTAATCTCTACACCCGCGCGTCGTATGTTTATCGGTTAACCAGGAAATCGAGGAACCCAATGGACATTATCTGGAGCAACATCCGCTATTCCGTTCGCATGCTCGCGAAGAAGCCAGGGCTCACTTTGGCCGCCATCATTGCAATAGCGCTTGGCGTCGGCGCAAACACGACCATCTTCTCGGTAGTTAACACCGTCCTGCTGCAGCCGCTCCCGTTCGAACAACCGGAGAACCTGCTGATGCTTTCAACCGAAACGCGTGGCGTCGCCCAAACAGGTCCAGGTTCGTTCTCCATTCCAGATTTCACAGATATTCAAACACGCGCGTCGACGTTGCAACACGTGGCGACTTACCAGCGTTCGGGGACCGTCATTACCGAGGGCGGTGAACCTGAACGCGTTATCGGCGCCAGCGTAACGGCAGACTACTTCCCGCTGTTGCGAGTAAAGCCCATCCTGGGCCGGGTCTTCACTCGCGAGGATGATAAAGAAGGCGCAGCTTCGGTAATCGTGCTGAGCCATCACTTATGGCAAAAGCGATACGGAGGCGATCCGTCGATAATTGGTCGCGAAATAAATCTGGGAGGCAAGACCACTGTCATAGGCGTGATGCCCGCAGGTTTCCAGTTTCCTATCAGCAATGAGAAACAGGATTACTGGGAAGCGATGCTCTCGGAGCCGAGGCTGACCAAGGCCGACCGCGAAGGTCGTGGAACTCGCTCGCTCGGTGTAATAGCGCGACTCAAGGAAGGACACACGCTCGCTCAGGCACGATCAGAGCTCTACACGATAGCGCAGCAGATCGAAGAGCAAGCACCGGACTCAAACACGAACGTTGTCTTCAATGCCCTGCCGCTGCACGAGGTGCTGACCGGCGACTACCGGCCGGCCCTACTCGTTATGTTAGCCGCAGTCGGACTTGTCTTATTGATAGCTTGCGCTAACGTTGCCAATCTTCTCTTGACGAGAGCGATGGCACGTCAACGGGAGATCGCCTTGCGCACAGCGCTGGGCGCCAGCCGCAGCCGCATCATGGGCCAACTGTTAACTGAAAGCGTGATCCTCTCAGTTCTCGGCGGCACGCTCGCACTATTGTTGGCTGCGTGGGGGCTGCAATTTCTAATTGCGTATGGACCGGCTGAGGTGCCTCGGCTGCAACAAGTGCAACTCGATAAGTATGTACTCGGCTTCACTTTTGGGATTTCTCTAATCACCGGAGTCATATTCGGTCTTATCCCGGCGTGGCATGCCTCGCGTCCCGATCCGGGAAGCGCGCTGAAAGCGGGCGGCCCGCGCTCAAGCGAGGGCGGCCACAACCGCATGCGAAGTTCGCTCATAATCGCTGAAGTTGCCTTGTCTCTGATGCTGTTGGTTGGCGCTGGCTTGTTGATACGAACATTTACCCGGCTCGTAAACTCGAACGCAGGTTTCGCAACTAAGGGTGTGCTATCCCTCGATCTGCCATTGAGCCGGAGCAAATATCAAACACCCGAGCAGCAGTCGGCAGCGTTTCAACAACTCGTCCAGATCGTCCGCAGTGTGCCCGGAGTCACTGAGGCATCGGTGGTTAGTAATTTGCCGTTAAGCGGGAATGAAGTTGAGAACACTTTTCAGATTGCCGGCCGAACACCTTTTGCACCCGGCGAAGTACCTTCCGCTGAGTACACAATTGCTGGTCCTGATTATTTCCGCACACTCAATATTCCTCTTCTTGCCGGACGCACATTCACCGAACACGACACAGCCACCTCGCCGCGCGTGATGGTAGTCAGCGACACGTTCGCGCGACAGACATTCCCCGGCGAGGATCCACTGGGAAAACGAATCATCGTGGAAGGGGAAGAAAACGATCAGCCGCCCGCTGAAATCATCGGTATTGTTGGCGATGTGCGTCGCAACGGATTCGATATTGAGGCCGAGCCGGAGTTTTATCTGTCGCACCTGCAAAATCCCGAACGCCGGCTGAACCTGGTGATGCGAAGCGACACGCTGGACAGTGCTCAGTACGCACAATCAGCACGCGATGCGGTCAGGGCCTGGGATGCCAATCAACTTATCTGGCGCACTCAAACTCTCGACGAACTGGTGGAGAGGTCTCTGGCGTCTCGTCGTTTCAACATGATGCTGCTGGGAATTTTCGCCGCAGTGGCGCTGCTGCTGGCGGCAGTTGGTCTATACGGCGTGATGAGCTACTCGGTAAGTTGGCGCACTCAGGAAATCGGAATACGCATGGCACTCGGCGCTCAGCGAAGTGATGTCCTCAAGATGATTGTCGGTCAGGGAATGTTGATGACGATGATCGGCGTGGTAATTGGGTTGGGTTCCGCGCTGGCGCTATCGCGCGTGCTTGCGTCGTTGCTTTATGGGGTATCGCCAAGAGACCTGCTCACGTTTTCCGCGGTGTCAGGAATCTTAACGATAGTGGCGTTGATCGCGTGCATCATTCCAGCGAGGCGCGCGATGAAGGTCGATCCGATCGTGGCTCTGCGAGCGGAATAGCAGGAGCAGTAGGCAGAAGGCAGGGACACGATCTCCATTCCTGGCTTCTCCATCTCCCCCTGGGAGAGGCTTGGGGAGAGGGCCTGACGGCGATCAGATTTTGATATTCGAAGGGGGCGTCAACTTTGCTAGTCCAACGTATTACTCGAACGTTGACGCTTCCTTCAAAAACAAAATTTTAAAGCCTAGTAGGCCCTCCCTAACCCCTCCCAAAGGAAGGGGAAATCTGCTCCTGCTGTGTGCTCCTGCCGCCTGCTCCTATTGCCTGCGGGCCGCGGGCACGTTGCGCGTCATGCCTCTGTTTATGAGCATCTTCACTTCAACGCGCCGGTTCTGAGCGCGGCCTGCTGCCGTGGAGTTTTCTGCTACAAACTCCGTTTTACCGAAGCCCATCGGCGTCACAAAACGGCGCAGTGGAATCTTGTGATTCACCGCCAGGTATTGGACCACTGAATCGGCGCGCGCGCGGCTGAGTCTGAAGTTTTTGGATTCACTGCCGGTAGCGTCGGTATGTCCGGCCACCTCAACCATGAAACCCTTCGAGCTCAGTGCTCGCGTCGCAAAGTCATCGAGCTGTCGTTTCGCTTCCGGTGACAACACGGCACTGTTAACCCGGAAATTCACAGCCACGGTCTCGCCAACATCGTAGTCATCCAAAGCTGACACGCGTTCGTGCACGGCTTCAACTTCCTGACGAGCCTCAGCCGCAACCGCATACAGTTCATCCATCTGACCGGCCATACGCTGCTGGTTTTCTTCAACCGGACTCACGCGCGTGTCTGACGTGATCGCGGCGCGCATATCAGATTCGTCAAACCTTATCTTCTCTGCTACCAGCCGGCCCTGCGCGTCACCGCGGCCCTCAACCTCAACGATCAAGCCACGGAGAATGTCAGTGACCGGATATTTTTTGCCGCTCCGAAGAAACCCACCGTGAGTTTTGATGCTGGTTCTGTCCGTGATCGCTACCTGATAATCAGCGCGATTCCGATCGCGAATGGTAAACGTGTCTGCGTCACGATTGATGACGACGCCTTTAAACTTCAGCTTTGCTCCGTTTGGAACGGATTGAAGGTTATAGGTGCGTTCTCGAGCGGCCTGCGCCGTTGAGACTTGCGCAGAAGCAAGTGGAGTAACGGCTAATGCGAGGGCCAGGCCAAGAAGAAGCGCCCGAAAATTCATGCTGGTGTAACTGCTCATGCTCATCTCCTTAAGTAATTAGTCGGGGAATGAGTCGGGACATTCCAGGGTTAGCTCGGGAAGAGATTAGTGCTGACGGGGGTGGAGGGATCGTACTCGACAGACTCGTGAAGATCAAAAGAGAAGGCGCTCGATTCAGCATGGCAACATCATTGTAATGTTGGCTGACTTTTGTTGCGTTCATGAAAGCTGGACATTTCCCATATATCATTTCCCATTTTTCATTTTTCATTGATGTTCCAGTTGAATGCTTGAGGTCAACATTGACTGTCTCATTGGTCAGGAAGGGCAGCTTGCTCCTGCCGGTGACCCAGGCATTCGTTCCCAATACAAGTCTTCAACTCCAGCCTCAATGACAAATGCGAAATGGGAAATGATATATGGGAAATGTCCTCGCTTTTCCCCGGTACCAAAAGTCTCGTTGCCCGTCTGGCGGTAGTTATTTCTTTCTTGCACGGCTCGACGACTTACTCGCCGACTTCGAAGTTCGCGTTACAGATTTTGCAGCCCGTTTAGAAGACTTCACCGCCTTACGTGCCGTGTTTTTCGCACCGGACGTAACCTTCTTCGCGGCCCTGGCTTCGGTCCTGGCAGTCTTGCGGTTTTCGCTGGCCATTGCCTTTGCGGCGCGTTTAACGGTAGCGCCGACTCGCCTGGTCGGACCAGCGGAACCCGTCCCCTGGTTCCCTCTCCTTCGTGGAGCTTTTACAATTTCCTCCGGAGCGCTGGTTAAGCCTCCGATCAAACTCGTCACTGCATCAACTCCGGTCGCGAGCAATTCTGCACCGAGATCACCGGCATCACCCGGCGCCTCAGCCGCACGGTCCACCATTCTCGAAGGATCCGGCAACCGAGCACCTCTTCTTCTTTCCGCCATGTTCATTCCTCCCTGGATCTGATCTGGTCTATCTGTTAGACCGCCAAATTAATAAGAGCGTTTGTCGATTCTGTGTCAGGCTTTTTCGTGTCTTTCGTGGATCGCTATGAAGTGGTCGACGAGGTTCAGAGTACAAGCTTTAGCTTGCTTACTTTCAAAGACAGCAACCTAAAGGTTGTACTCTGAACGTCGTCGACCCATTGCAGCGCCATCCACGAAATACACAAAACAAAACCCGCGCGACTTTCGTCACGCGGGTTCTCTTGTTGCAGCGGAGCAGTTAATTGAAGTTGCTCAGCAGGTCACTGAGCAGCCCCGTCAGGGTTTTCCCTTTCGGTCGTCCTTGGGTCGGTTATTGTTTCCCCGATTTTCGTTGCCCTGCGGCCGCTTCTGGTCTTTCGGTTGGACGACCACCCGGTTGTCATCTTTAGGAGGCCGTTTGTCCTCACGTCGTTGCGCAGAAACGCCCGCCGCCATGAAACATCCGACCGCCAAAGCCAGCAATTTTTGCCTAAAGTTGAACATCCTTATTTCCAATCCTCCTCATGCATTAAGCGCGCATGGGAGGGAGAGCAGAGACGCGCCGTTCTCCTTGGGAGCAAGAATAATGCCAAGAAAGCCCCTGCCGCAATTCGCAACTAACTCCAACAAAACACCAAATCGCCTATAAATCTCGCACCGTTTCGCACCATTTCGCACGGTATGGTGTGTCTCAGGAGGTAGGCGGTGCGTAGGAGGCAGGTGGCAGGGGTGCGTAGGAGGCAGGTGGCAGGTGCAGGAGGCAGGAACACGAAAATCTGTTCGGCTGACTGGTACTATCCGATTTGCTGCGGTGTCACGTGGGGCCTGCTTCTGCTCCTGCCTCCTGCCTCCTGCTTCTGCCTCCTGCCTCCTGACTACCGTCGCAGCGTCACACTAATTGTACCTACGTTACCGCTACCGTCGAAGGCACGCAGACTGATGGTGTGTTCGCCCGGCCCAAGGTTGGGAATACTGACTGTGTAACGCTCATTCCCACTATCGGCGATTCCGTCGTCAGGAAATACCGATGTCCACGGTGAACCGTTAATACTGACATCGGCTCGCTTTACTTTTCCTGTCGCATCCACCACTTCAAACACCGCCCGTGGATTGGCCCCGTTCGCCGTATTATTGCCTGCCCGTACAACAGGCGGCGTATTGTCTATATCAACAGGTTCACTCATACGTTCGCCGGTCAGGGCCTGTCCCAGCGGATTGTCCGGCGCGTCTGACGCGATGATTCTGACGACGTATCTGCCGTCCGCGAGCGTCGCGCCATCAATCGTGTAGAAGTTGTCGCGTAGCTTGTCTTTCAACAATCGAAAGGTGTTCTCGTTTAGGGACCGATAATAGATCGCATATTCGAGCGTATCGCCGTTCCGATCTTCAGCCTGCCACTGAAACGAGCGGGCGCCTCTTTGAAACAAGCGGCGCGGTGCAGCCTGAGCTACGGCGCCGAGTAAAGAAGGATCCAGACCAGACGATTCGAGGTTGGGATCCACCTGAATCTGTGCGACCTGCTGTAGACCTACGCCGATCGGCAGCGACGATATCGAAAGTATTTCCGGTGCGACGTTGCGCGGCAGATAGGCGAGACTGACGTCTTCCATCCAGCTGGCAGCGCCACCTGAAGGCGTTCGCAGAACAGCTCTCCATTGGATGAATCGTGCACGCGGACTCACAATTTGGTTTCCTGACGAGTCTCGATACGACGTGCTCCATTCGCTCCAGGTTGCGTCAGGACGTTCGCCGTTTCCGGAACGAGTCTGGACCTCGACGTTGCCTCCGCCACGCCACCATATTCGGCCCCACGTCGCGGTTAATTTCGCGTCGCGCACTGGTGACTCGTAAGAGCCCTCCGCCATCAGGCTTTTCCCGAAGCGAAATAGTTTTCCCTGATTACTGGATGCCGCGTAGACCTGATCGCCGCGCACCAGCAACGATGAAATCTGACCCTCCGTTGATTGAAGCAACAATGTGTCACGTCCATCGTTAGTGACTGAATAAATACGGCCCTTCTCAGACGTACCGATCAACACACTCCCGGCTTGCAATGCGGGTACAACCGAGAACGCCGTGACCGATGTCGAACTCCAAACGACATCTGTCCCGCCATCCGGAAGAATGCGAAAGACCGCACTGCGTGCACTGGATATGTCTGTGCGACTGCGAGTGGGTTGGGCCGGCGACTGTATCGGAGCTCCACTTTCGTCGATCGCGGTAATTGTTACTGACGTCGTAGTACCCGTCCCGCCTTCGGTGCTTTGTGGCGTCTGCACCGGCGCACTTGGTTGGCGTCCGGCGGCTGCATCACTTAGTCCCAACGCGTAGATCGAACCGTCTGCCGCCGCCGCTAACGCATGAATCTCGCGCAACGGCGCGTCGAAAAGTGCGAACGCTTTGCCGTCGGCTGAAATGCGCAGCACCAGTCCACCCGGATCCGTGCCGGCGATCAAGTCACCATTGGGGGTGACCGCCAACGACATCACGTGTGTTTGATTCGTGCTAATCAAAAGAGATGTTGCGGGGTTGGCATCAGCTGCGCGCACGCGATAAAGCTTGCCGTTGTCACCGGTTCCCACCGCGAGCGAGCCATCGCCGAGCACTGCCAATGACCAGATGTATTTGTCGGCGGGATCGAAATAGACCGTCGCCTGGCCCCCCGCCGTAATGCGATAAACCTTGCCATCAGGCGAGGTGCCGGCGTAAAGCGCACCATCCCGGTCCACGGCGAGCGCAGTCACGTCGAGCTCTGCTGCGTCATGGAATAGCGCGCCGCGTCCGTCGGGTGTCACGCGATAGATCTTCCCATCGTGTCCGGTCCCCAGGAAAACATTTCCCTGGCTGTCCGCTGCACTGGACCACACAAACGCCTGCTCGGTACTGAAAACCTCCGTTACGTTCGGCGCCAACGACAACACTCCGGTATCGCTTACCGAAACACCACGTGCGTCGCCCTTCAACAGTTCGGCCCGACCGCTGGTCTCCCAAATGATCGGTTGTCCGGAGTACGCCGCGGAGGCGGTCAGGGTCATCAACAGAATTGAGACGGCAAACGCCGCCAGATGTTTTCTTAATCTTGTTTGGAACATGTTTGAGTTTTAGTTACCTACAAATTTGGCGTACAGCGAACGTGCTGTTTTTATTTCACTGGTTCCGCGAATGATTGATCGCGCATCTTTGAATATGGTTAGTTCAAACTCTCCGGTGCGAAACCGCAGCAGATACTCGTTAAACTTGACTTCACCGGTTGGTCTCAACCGTTCTGCCAGGTCTTCAAAGTTAAGACTAGTGTTTTGCGATGGCGAAATCTGCACCGCGTTTCTTCCGCACAACACTGCGGCGAAGTCGCCGCTGGTGGCTTCCAATGTTTCAAACACTCCGCGCGCGCAAGTCGGACAATCAGGCGATGGGGGACCGGGGTTGATTCTTCGCCATTCATTTCGCCACACATCGAATTGCATCAACGACTTATTGAGGTTGTCTGGCTGGCCTGTCAACAACTTCAGCGCTTCCGTCACCTGCACCGCAGACACCACGCTGATAACCGGCATAATCACGCCGGCGGTATCGCATGTTGGCGCGCTCGCAGCCGGTGGCGCTTCTTCAAATACACAGCGCAAGCACGGAGTTTGATGCGGCAGAATCGTCATTGTTACGCCGTAAGACCCTACCGCAGCGCCATAAATCCAGTTGATCTTATGCTTCACACAGGCGTCGTTGATTAGATACCGCGTGGCGAAGTTGTCCGTGCCATCAAGCACGACATCACAGTCGCGAACAAGATTCTCAATATTGGAATGATTAACGTCTGTGACCTCAGCTTCAACCTCGATCTCGCTATTTATCTCGCGAATGTGATTTTGTGCGGCGACTGCCTTCGGTACACGTTCAGTGGCGTCACTCTCCGTAAACATGGTTTGGCGTTGCAAATTAGAGGCTTCAACGAAATCGCGATCCGCGATGCGCAACTTACCGACCCCGGCGCGCGCGAGGCTTTCCGCGTGAGCTGAACCCAGGGCTCCGCACCCGACGATCAACGCACGAGACTCCAGCAGACGGCGTTGCCCTTCTTCGCGAATTCCACTGAACAGGATTTGACGGCTGTAGCGTTCGTTCATATTCGAGCTAAAGCTTCCACGGCTGCAGCATGCATCACATCAGAGGGCGCTTCACGGCCCGTCCACAAATTAAATTGCGCGGCCGCTTGCGCCACAAACATTGAAAGGCCGCCCAGGGTTTCGCAACCCACTTGTTCGGCCTCGCGCAGAAACCGTGTTTCAGTTGGATTGTAAACTAAATCGTACGCGAGACGCGCACCGCGGAGCTGTGCAGCATTCGCCGGCGTCTGTTGTTCTTGAAGGCCAGACATACCCAAGACGGTAGTGTTCACGACCACATCAAAGCCTTCAAAACTTGCAGAGTGAAGATCGGAAATAGGTACTTCAAAGGTTTCCGCCAGCGGTTTTGCGCGTTCGATGTCTCTGACAAACAACGACACTTTCGCGCCTTCCTGCAAAAGTGCCCAGACGGCTGCGCGAGCGGCGCCGCCGCCACCTATGACGGCGCACCGTGTCCCATCCAGTTCCCGGCGTTGCGTCTTGAGAGCATTAATGAAGCCCAACGCATCGGTGTTGTAGCCCTTCAGTTGTTTTCCATCGATTACCACCGTATTGACTGCGCCGATTTCCATCGCTGCGGGATCGATCCAGTCGAGGTGGTCCATTACGTTTTGTTTGTGCGGGGTCGTTACACTGAGTCCGCGTAATCTCCAATCGATCTCCCGCGTGGCTGGGTGGACCATTCGCCGCATAAACGACGATAGATCGCGCACATCGAACGGGAGGTATACGGCATCAAGATCGGCTGATTTAAAAGCGGCGTTATGTATCTGCGGAGACAACGAATGTGCGATCGGATGTCCGATGAGACCCATGACCTCGGTCGCTTCGGTAATCCGTTCGAAGTGGTATGTGTCTCGAAGCTCGCTTACGGTGAGTTGTCCGGGACCTGTTGAAGTATCGTGGTCCAGCGGCGCGTACGTGAGCCAGGAGCCACGCGACGGTCCAAGAATACGACTTGGAACGCCGGCGCCTCCCATGCCTATTGCAATTAATTTCCGGTCATCAGAAGCGGCGCGTTCGAGAAGCTTGAAGATCCCAAGGTTGTCCACAGCGTCATCCAGCATGACAGAGACCTTCAAGAGCTGGGCTGGTATTCGCGCAACTCGTTCGTACAACTTCTCTGCATCTCCAACACCGCCGCTGAAGGCGTGAGTGGAGCAAATAACGCGGGACCAGTCGACGGACTCACCCTTACGAAGAAACTCTTCAGCTAAATCAAATTCCACATCAAAGAAGGAAGCGGGTAATCCAAACCCGTGTTCGCGCCAGAACCGGAGCCGCTGGTCCAAGGTCAAAGGGCGCAGGCCACCCTGTTCCTCAGGACGGAGCGTAATGATTGTCGATGGTGTGTGTTCTTGAAGTTGTTGGCGAAGGGTTTCTATCGCGGACGTCAGATCGCCTTCATTGACGCAATCAAGCCTGACTTCGATGAAGTGTCCGACCCCGGCAGCGCGTTTTATCGCAGCGGTAAGAGCACGTATGTCTGTTTCGCAAATTGGAACGCAGATCCGTCGCTCAGCAGAAGACATCAATAGCTTACTTCTACTTCACTGCTGGTTCTTTGGAGGCACCGAAATGTCGCGTAGCGGCTTCGGTCCCCAGGTGACGAGTGGTTCCTTCAGTCACGCTCGGTGGTGGCGCCATCAATTCGCCAGTCTGGCGTGCCGTCAAGGACGGTTGTGGAGTTTGCTGAAACGTGTGTTGCCCCATCATCCCAGGCTGGAATTGGCGATTCTGACGCTCTTTCATCTTAATGTAGTGCGCGACTCCGGTGGCCATCATCACAGACGCAGGTATCAGCATGTAGAACCACCAACCGCCACCCATTCTTGAGAACCCTAAGGCTATCGCAATCAGCAGGAATGCTACTCCCATGAACAAGCTTCTGAATGCCGACTCCCAGGAAGCATTCTTTCCGCAGGCAGCACCTTTTTCCGGTTCCGGTGCTTCGGGCAGTTGCCCTGTGAGTGCCTGGGGAATAAGACTCACGTTAGCGCCACACACGCGGCAAAAGCTCGCTCCATCAACATTCTGAGCTGCGCATTTGGGACAAAACATTCTTAACCTCCGGTGTTTTGTTGGTCCATTAAGAAGAGTCAGCCTGATCTTTATTGGCGCCTCGCTGGCGCAACGCTTCGTAGAGGATGACGCCGGTTGCTACCGACACATTAAGTGACTCAATTTGCCCACGCACTGGTATACGAACCAGGGCATCACAACGTTCCCTCACGAGACGATGCAGCCCACTTCCCTCACTGCCGAGGAATAACGCGCTCGGGACGGTCCAATCCCATCCCGTGTAGTCCGAGGTGCCGTCGGCTGCTGCTCCAATGACCCAGATGTTACGTTGTTTCAGTTGCTCTATCAATTGCACAAGGTTGGTAACACGAGCTACCGGTACGCGGTCGAGCGCACCCGCTGCCGTCTTGGCTACAGTGCCGGTCAAACCCACCGCCCGCCGCTCAGGGATGAACACACCGTTTACGCCTGCACACTCGGCGGTACGCAGTATTGCTCCCAAATTACGAGGGTCTTCGACCGCATCGATTCCCAGCACCAAAGGCGGTCGTCCGTTGTTTACTTGAGAAGCGAGCTCGTCGAGCAAATCATCCGCGTCGCTGTACTTCGCGGCCGCCACCCGGGCCACAACCCCCTGATGCGTCACGCCGGGCAGCAATCGATCAATGGCGTTACGAGGAACACGGTGAATCGGAATCCTCGCCTGCTTCGCTAACTCCAGGAGTTCCTTCATTCGCTCGTGACTGGCAGCGTCCGAGATCGTGATCTGTTGAAGTTGTTTGCCGCCGGCTCGCAGCATCTCCAGCACTGGCTTGAGTCCGTAAACGGTATTCGAGGTGTCCGCTGCGGAAGCATCTGACGCGGGTCGGTCTTTGAAGGATCTATGATTGCTCATCAGGTTGAGAATATGTTCGCAGTCTGAGTAAATGACAGAGGCTGGAGTACTTGTGAAACTGCGCTTCGTTACTAAACTCGGTAATATTTCCTTTGGTTAACTTCCCCGGCCGATCGCGACGCCAACCTGCAGACTGTTCGCTTCGTTCCAAAGGCCAAATAGATTCGAGACTTTTTCTAACTAAGATGTAGGAATCATTCCAGGTGGCGTCCCCCGCCTTCTCTCTAAACACGTCTAACAGTTTCGTCATGTTCTCTTGCGCCACCAACCCCTTGTTTGGACCAAGGCACGAGAAGTCAAAACTCTTAGACATAATCCGGAAGGGCCTGCGATCGGATGAATAAAAATCAAAGGTCGTTTCATCGGTAAAAAACTCGCTGGCCTCGAGCACACGACTCTCTTTACGGCGGGAGCTTTCTTCGCGCGACTCCACTCGCTGAACCGTTAATCGTCCGACCACGACCAACAGTATTTGCCTCCACGATAACTCAAGGGGCTGTCCGCCCTGACGCTCGTATAGTTTGAGACTGTTGACATCAAGGCCACTTAGTTCTGCAGCCCTCACTCTGAACGGTCCACCAGCTTCAACAAGATTGACGTCGGGGATAATCTCGGTGTCTATCCCGAGCGCAGAAAGTTTTCGTTGAACCAATGCGGCTTTGTCCCTCGTTGCCGTGCGCGCCACCGGTAAGGGGTGGTCACTTGAAATCAACCGGTTAAGAACTTCCTTGTCCAGCTTGAGCAGATCTGTTGCCGCTGCCAGCGCCTCGTCGCTGAGTTTGGTTGCGAGAGAGGACTTGAGAATGTTGTTATATCCCTGCTCCCAGTTTTCCAGCGGCCGCAATTCTGGTTTTTGCAGATCGAAGGCTGCACTATTGAGCGGCAAACTGCCGCCGCAGTATAGACATTGGAGTCGCGTGGGAGGATTACTACGCAAACAGGATTCACAAGTGACCATTTGATCGGGTGTGAATCGCGGGATGGCTTCGGCCGCTGGACCAACGGTAAAGGCCTCGGCCGGGATGTTTTCGTTATCTTTCGACAATAGGTCCTCCAAGAGTTTGGATTATACGACGCGCATCCCACAGGTTGCGTATTGAATTGATGATTGCAAGAAACACCACCCTGGCATTACTCCTGTTGGCCTTCGCGTGCAGCGGTTGCGCTCCGCTCCAGCCACCCAGTGCAGACGCGCCGCGTGGTGAAGCTGCCTACCCTTTCGTGATCACTGAAGATCCTGAGCGGCGAGAAGTAGCACTCGCAGCAGCCAGTCAACTCTTTCAACCGGCTACAACTGCACCTCCTGAACTGCAATCAGTAACTGCCACGATCCGCAGCTTGCCGGCGGGCTTCAACCTTTACCTACCGAAGCTGGGAACCAACGCGGTGATGAATGAAGAAGAAACTCGCGAATCGCTCAGGCGATTT
This sequence comes from Pyrinomonadaceae bacterium, assembly GCA_035273385.1. Lineage (GTDB taxonomy): Bacteria > Acidobacteriota > Blastocatellia > Pyrinomonadales > Pyrinomonadaceae > PSRF01. The sequence goes on from DATEPE010000007.1 coordinate 146,073, forward strand.
CTGCGGGAGTGGAGCGGACTAATTGGCGCTGACCCGACACGCCTGTCACTGGTCGAACGTCTCGATGCACCTGACGGAAGCAAGATAGCGAACTATGAACAACGACCCTTTCGTTATCCGATCCGTGGCCCATACGGTAAGGTTCACGTTCGCTTTGGCACCGACCGGCGTGTTCTGAGTCTCTCAAGCACCAGCATCCCGGATGCAGAACGATTACAGCCCGCGATCGCGTTGATGTCTCCCAAACTCACGGCGGAAGATGCGGCCGCTCGAATACGCGGCAAGGGAGTGCCTTATCAAAACGAAAGTGGGGCCCAGTCGACTCTACTGGTACCCGCGACCGCCGAAGTTAATGCTCGAGACCTGGTGCTGTATGTGCAGGCATCACCAACCAACCCAAATGCGCTTGAATTTCATCTTGCCTGGGACGTGCAGGTTGGCGGCGCCGGGGCCCGGAAGGTCTACGTCGACGCCATCACCGGCGACGTAGTGGCCGTTGAGTAATCTTGATGTCCGATATGCTTTAGCTTGTCGAAACGTTAGTGCTCAAGTCATTGCCGGTGGAAAACTCAATCTGCGCCGGCACTCGCTGATCAGTCGCATGACTGCCATCTATCTCGCCGACAAGCTGAAGCATGTCGAACATTAAGCCCGCTTGACCAATCAAATACAAAAAAGCATCCTAGAATCAATTTCACATAGTGTGTTGGAGTATTTTTTATCAATGCATAATTTTGATCCGACTAATAACATTTCCTGGCAACTGGGGCATCGGGGCCGAGTAGCAGTATTTATCGACGGTAATAACCTGTTTCACGCCGCCCGTTTTCACAACATCGACATCGATTACAACAAACTCCTACGCGTACTCTTAGGCGATGGCAGATTGCTGCGAGCTTTTTTCTACACGGGAGTAGACGTGGGCGCTGAGAGACAACAGGGCTTTCTGCTCTGGATGCGTCGCAACGGTTTTCGAGTAATTCAGAAAGAGCTGAAGACGTTTTACGACGGCACGCGCAAGGCCAACCTTGACGTTGAGATTGCAGTAGACATGCTCTCGCTGGCCGGGTGTTACGACACGGCGGTGCTTGTTTCCGGCGATGAAGATTTCGTGTACGCGGTCAACGCGGTCGCATACAAAGGTTGCCGGGTCGAGATCGCAGGCTTTCGTTCCAACACCGCGCCGAAGTTAATCGACGTTGCCGACTACTTCATAGATCTGGGCGAAATCGCTGACCGGGTTCGGAAAGAAGTTCACGGTTCCCGCTACGACGAACGCGAGCTGCATGAACAACAGCCAACACAGTATCTGCATGAACAAATCCACGTAACTGAAACTGAAGAGTTTCAGACGATGCGCGTAGTGGTGGAGACTGCGATCGAAGACCCCGGCTCGTTCGATAGTGGCATTGAATTCATTCGCGTGACCGACGAGCAGTAGGCATCTTAATTAGCGGAGAAGTTAAGAGTACAAACTTCAGTTTGCTGACTGTGACGACGAGCAAGCTAAAAGCTTGAACTCTGAACACTGTGTTTTCCTGGTATGAAGCTTTTCACCATCGAAGAAGCGAATGCGCTCCTCCCGTCTGTAAAAGACATCCTGCTGCGGCTGAAGCGTTCTCGGCAGCGTCTGGCAGCACATAGCACTGAGGCTAAGTTGGCGGCCGAGAATGCCGAGCAAGGCGGCGGCGGAATGGCAAACGGCCATCTTTACGCGCAGCTGCTAACGAGTTTCACCGGCGAAATGGGTGAACTTGATTCGCTCGGTGTTCAGTTGAAGGATTTCGAACGCGGCTTAATAGATTTTCCCTCCCTCCGCGACGGTCGTGTCGTACTGCTCTGCTGGCAACTCGGCGAAGGCGATGAGCTCGAGTGGTGGCACGACGTCGACGCCGGATTCGCGGGACGCACCCCGCTGTAATTAGATCCCTTCGCGTTGACGGTGGTGCCAATCACCACAACTCCAACGCCCTGTATATTTTCTGATTGACGACTTAAAGTAGTTCCTGATAGGATGCGCCCCGTTTAAGCGGGGCTTTTTGCTGAGTAAGGCGCTGTAAATTGCTACTGGCATAGACACACAACCCTTCGGAGGCAAGCTGGGTATGCGATGTCCCTCGTGCGGCGCAGTTATTAAGAAACGCACAATGAAATGTCCTGAATGCGGCGCATTTCGAAATAGTAGTTGGGTCGAGCCCCAAGAGCCGCAAACAGAATCACCGGCGTTACCTGAAAACATTACCGAAACGAAAGCCATTAAAAGCACCACGTCCTCGTTAATAGCTTTTCCTGGGACAACACGCACTACAGTTCCCGAGTGGCGCAGGGAACTTGGTGAACGCGTCCGCGAAGTTCAGGAGCGGAAGGCGCGCGAAGCCGCGATGGAACGCGATGACGCGCCCACTGAAACACCCTCGCCGCAATTGGAGCTGTTACCAAAAGTCGAATCTCCGGCATTGAATCCTCTGGTAGCAGCAGCATTACAACGAATTGAACGCGCTCATGCCCGCCCTCAGTATGCGGGTAACGTTGCCGTGGCGACGGTGGAGGAATACGAACCTGAACCGGAAGTGAGCCTCAACCTCGCGCCACCCGCAACCGAGATTGACGAACATGTGTTCGAAGAGGAAATAGACGTGAACGACTCTCAGTCCGCCCCCGAACGAGTTCACAACCTTGCCGTCGTTCCTGCTCTGGTTACAAACGAACTCACCACCGCACCCAAGCCGAAACGTTTGATTCGCGACGACAACGATCCGGCGCTTAACTATCTCGATTCACTACCGACCACTGTCGGCGTCGACGTAAGCCGGCATGAGTCGGCGCCAATTTTCCGGCGCATCGTTGGTGGCATTGTGGATCTACTGGTGATTGGTGTGCTCGTATCACCGCTGTACTTTTTGATTCAGTTCAACCAGCTTAACTGGCAGGAGCCTCGAACGATTGGATTTGCGGCAGCGTCATTCGTGGTCGTGAGTTTTCTGTATCTAACCATTAGCACGGCTTTGACAGGCCGTACCCTGGGGATGCGTCTAATGTCCTTGCGCGTTGTCGATGCCCGCACCGGGTTAATTCCGACCGGCGGACAATCTGCGAAACGCGCGTTCATCTATGTTCTGTCGCTCGTCCCGGCAGCTATTCCTTTGATGTACACTTTTATTGATCGCGACAGACTAGCTCCGCACGATCGTGTTTCGAGAACTGCGGTAGTCAGGGTGTGACCACGAAGTATCGGTTAGAAGGCCCTGCTCTGACGGAGCGGGGCCTTTTTGCTTGTGCGTTGAAACCAACAAAATGCATCAGGACACACTAACCAAAGTTGTTGCCGAGCTCGACGCGCTTCTGACCGGCAGGTTTGTGGGTCGAATATCACAGTTGTCCCCCTCGTCACTGGCGATAGACTTTGGCGTTCGCGATGCAGGCTATTTACTTCTCAGCGTTGCTCCAGCCGATCCGCGTCTGCACTTGATCAAACGCAGTACCCGGTCGCTTCAACAAAGTTCCCTTCCGCCCGGCCCGTTCGCTCAGGCGCTCCGGTCCGCAGTCGGAGGCGGTCATTTAACATCAATTGCGAAGGACGCCGACGAGCGCGTCGTTCGGTTTTCATTTTCCGTAAACGACGAGCTGGGCGATATACACACTCGGGTATTGATTGCTCAGCTGACCGGCCGTTCTGCAAATCTATACTTGCTCGACGCCGGCGGATTAATCACACACGCGTTGCGACAGCCGAAGGGAAAGGGGCAGCAACTCGGCGAGATCTACCAACCTCCACCGCCAACAGGCGATGCAGCGTCCCAGGAAGTCATCCCATTCGAGGACACCACGAGTATCTCCGAAGCGCTCGACAAGCATTACCAGAGCGAAGAAAAGCAGGATCAACTCGACGCGCTCGTTAAAGAGATCTCCGCCAAATTCCGTAAAGGCATTTCGCGATTGAAAAAGTTGAAAACAAATCTTCTGAAAGATCTCGCAGGGCATGGCAATCCGGACGATCACAAAAAGTTAGGCGATCTGTTGCTGGCAAACATTTCCACCAATGAACGCACCGCGGACAAAGTTCTATTGAAGGATTATTACGCTGAAGGTGAACCGACAATCGAAGTTGAAATAGAGGAAGGAAAGAGTTTGCAGGACGCTGCCGCCGAATCGTTTTCCCGTTATGGGAAGGCGAAGCGCGCAATAGACGAGATTGGCTCGCGCCTGGTTCAGATAGACGAAGAGCTGCAGAAGCTGGAGGCAAAACAAACGAGGCTGGAAAAAGCGGTCGTTGAGGGAAACGAAGAAGAGTTAAGGATTCTTGCGGAAGTTAAACCAGCGGTGGTCTCGCGCGACAAGAAAAAAACGCCTGCTCGTTTACCGGGCATGCGCCATTATCGTTCGTCAGATGGATATGAAGTTATTGTGGGCCGTGCCGCGCGTGATAACGACACGCTGACCTTTCGCGTCGCTCGCCCCAACGATCTCTGGTTACACGCAGGTGACTATCCCGGCTCTCATGTCGTGGTGCGCAATTCCAGCCGCAAAGACATTCCACATCGCACGATCATCGAAGCTGCCCAACTGGCGGCTAAGTTTAGCCAGGCGGGTGAAGACTCCAAGGTAACGGTCCACTACACCCAGCGGAAGTTTCTTTCAAAACCAAAAGGCGCGGCGCCGGGGCTGGTACGCATGTCCACGTTTCGATCAATCACGGTTGCGCCCGGTGAAAACATCGAACGCATTTAGGAGTAGACAAGAGTTCAGAGTACAAGCTTTAGCTTGCTGTCCCACAACAGAAGCAACCTAAAGGTTGTACTCTGAACTCTTGTCACTCCTCGAGAGTTTTATTTGAACCGGTAGGTGATGCGGCCGCGGGAGAGATCGTACGGCGACATTTCCACGCTCACGCGGTCGCCAACAAGAATGCGGATACGGTTCTTTCGCATCTTGCCTGACACTGCCGCTAACACGACGTGGTCGGTGTTATCCAATTGAACTTTGAAGAATGCGTTGGGCTGTTTGTCGATGATAGTGCCTTCCGCTGGAATCAAATCGTCTCTGGCCAATAGACTCTCTCCTTTGAATAAAAGTGAAGCGGACCAGTTGAACCCGATCCGCCTTTAATTCTTACCGGCTTGCGCGGCGAGGTCGAAACGAACGAGTAAATACAGCACGCGGGGCCGATCTGGCAAATGGTCTCGCGGGTCCGGCCTCGGTTTTTACACCGCCGAAACCTGGCAGCACCGTGCGTTTGATCTCTTTTCCGGTCAATCGTTCAATCGCGCGCATCGACAATTCATCGACTGGCGCAACTAAAGTAATAGCCCGGCCCGAGTTCCCGGCGCGGCCCGTTCGCCCAATGCGATGCACATAATCTTCAGGCGCCGAGGGCACGTCGTAATTGATTACGTGTGATACCGCATCGACATCAAGTCCACGTGCCGCAATGTCTGTGGCGACCAGCACGCGGGTACGTCCATCGCGGAAGCCGCGTAGCGCAGCTTCGCGTTGACTTTGCGAACGATCCGAATGAATTCGATTAACGCTGTGATCGCGTGCGCCCAGAATGTGTGAAAGACGTTCGGCTCCGCGCCTGGTTCGCGCAAACACCAACACCCTTTCAAATTTCTCCCGTTCGAGCAGATCAAGCAGCAATGCTGTCTTTGACTCCTGCGCTACTGGATAGGCCACTTGATCGACGGTGGTCGCCGCATTTCCGCGCGGACTGACTTCAACCAGCGCCGGCTCTTTCATGGTCGTTCGTGCCAGGCGTTCAATCTCTGGTGACATTGTTGCCGAAAACAGCATCGTCTGCTTTTTCTCCGGCACCATGTCGAGTATGCGACGAATGGCAGGCAGAAAGCCCATGTCCAGCATGCGGTCGGCTTCATCGAGAACGAGATATTCGATTGTGCTCAAACTTAGTGCGCGTCGTTCAATCAAATCCAATAGACGTCCGGGCGTAGCAATTACTACTGATGCCTGGCGACGAAGATTGGAAATCTGAGTTTGCGCGTTGGCGCCGCCAATGATTGCGACAGCACGGTTGTTTTTTCCGCGATTAAGTTCGCGGTAGTTCTGGTGAATCTGCGACACCAGCTCACGAGTTGGCGCCAGCACGAGTACGCGGACTCCTGGCCTCGCCTTCTCGCTAATCTTTTGAATTATCGGAAGCAGAAACGCGGCGGTCTTACCCGTGCCGGTTTCAGCGCAGCCGATCAGATCTCGGCCGCTGAGAATCACCGGGATTCCCTGTTGTTGTATCGGGGTTGGCTCGGTATATCCGAGCGACTCGCATGCGCGTACTTGCGCGTCGGCGAGTCCAAGTTGAGAAAAGTTCATAGACTCCTACCAATTAATAGATTGAGGATTGCAGACTGCGGTTTGAAAGACAGAATCAATCTGAAATCCGCGATCCGCAATCCGCAATCGAGTTATCGAGTTACCAACGAGGTTCGCGATTGCCACCGCCGAACCCGCCACCACCGCCGCGGTTACCGCCGTAACCACCGCCGCCGTTGCGGTTGCCGCCGCCGAAGCCGCCACGTCCGCCACCACCACCGCGATTTTCGCGAGGCTTTGCTTCGTTGACGTTCAGTGCGCGACCATTCATTTCCTTGCCGTTGAGCTGTGCAATGGCTGCTTCGCCTTCTTCCTTGCTCGACATCTCAACAAAGCCAAAGCCGCGTGAGCGACCGGTATCGCGATCTTCAATGACACTCGCTGATGTAACCGTGCCGGCCTGCGCAAATAGCTCTTGCAGTTCCTGGCTGGAGGTAGCAAACGCGAGATTTCCTACGTAAAGTTTCATAGACATACAGGTATACCTTTCCCTCTGAGGGATGAAAGAAGCTGGCGAATCGGAATGGCTTCGGAGTAACGGTAGCAGTCGAAGGACCGGGTTCGGATGCTCTAACAGAGCGGCTTCTGAAGTTTAAATCAGCCTGCTCTCGAACTATCCAAACGCCAACGCTAACTTTTTTGCGTGGGGCGCATCACCGTCGATGCGCGAGAGAAGGATTAACTGCGGGCTATGATGCAGTAATAATGGGTGAAGTTGCAAACCGCGTCACCGAAATCACCAACAAATCTCCACTACATTCGGACCATAAGTACTGCTTTTGCTGGTTAATATGGACCAAAGGGGTAAAACAGAAAAAATTGTGTCGGAAGCTAGAAAGCAGGTTCCGGAAACTGACCAAACCCGCAGAATTGGACAAAAGTTCAGAGTTCAAGCTTTAGCTTGCTCGTTTGGATAGACGGCAACCTAAAGGTTGGACTCTAAACTTTCGTCTAGTCGGGATCGCGTATGAGAATAACATCATCCGTCTGCGTGCCGCGCGAGATCGCGATGTCCTTGCCGTCAGCGGAAACCTGAAAAGCAAAGATCAACCCATTGGTAAACTTAGTTAACTGTTTAGCTGGGCCACCCTGCAGCGGTACACTCCAAATGTTATCCGCATTGTCACGCGCGTCTGCGTAGATGATTGATTTACTATCCGCCGTCCAACCCAATCCAACGTCGCGATAGTTTATCGATACCGGCAAGGTCGCAATCGGATCGCCACCCTCGAATGGCAATACCGCGATCTGATTGCTGTTGGTTCGGTCGTCAACATATCGGATCGCCACGAGCTTTCCATCAGGTGAGATCGCCGCGGAAGAAGAAGTTTTGTTGAACAACTGTTGAGGATCGCCGCCTGCCAGTGCAATTTTCCAGAAGGTCGACTTCCCTTCTCTGAAAGATCTAAACACCACCCACTGTCCATCCGGCGAACAAATCGCGTGCGAATCAACTTCGTTACCTTGCGTCAGCTGCTGCTGATCGCCCGCAGAAAAACTGAGTTTCCATAGATTAAAATTACCGGAGCGGTTGGAACTGAATACTGCGAATCGCCCATCATTGGAGACACAACCGAGCTTTTCAATGTAGGCGTCGTTGGTAACCTGTCGGCTGGCATTCGATGCCGGATCCACGTTCCAGACATCCAGTTGTTCACCAGACGGTGCCGTGTAGAGAAGGTTCTTATTAACGGTCCAGGCCAATGTGTCACCGTCATACTTGCCGTAAGTTATCTGCTTCGGTTCAGCCGGTGTTTCACCGTATTTCGCCACCCAAATCTGCATGGCCCTGTCGGCCTGGATGGTAACGATGGTCTTCGAATCGGCAGTCAGCCCCAAACTCGTTGTTCCGTATGCGTTCAGATCGTTGGTGATACGCCGAACTTCGCCGCCCGGGTACGACAGATGCCATAACTGGGTCCCTGCTGAGATCAGCTCGGGAACAGCTGCGATGATCAGGCCACTGCCGTCGTTGAGCCAAAGGACACGAGATACAGACACCCAGTTGTGAGTGGTAACGGCTTTTTCTGCGCCGCCCGTGGCCGGAACTTCGACAACCGTCGCGTGTACGTTGCCGCGAAATGTCTCGGCGCCGCAGGCGATAGTCTTTCCGTCGGGAGACCACGATGGACCACCCGACGGCGGAAAGTGTTCCGGCAACTTACGAGTAGCGATGGTCCGCTCACCTGTGCCGTCTGTATTCGCAATCATCAGTTTCGATTCTTCCGGTTCCGTTCTGACGAACGCGATCTGTTTTCCGTCCGGAGAAAACGTCACCGCGCTGGTGACGCCGGCCATGATCCGTTGCGGTGTTCCGCCCAATACGGGCACCTGGTAGAGCGTACCGCGAGGGTCGTTCTCAAACATTGAGAAGAAGATAAGCGAGCCATCTCGCGAGAAAGTGGTCCCGCCAACTTTCCCAGGTAGGTCAGGAACTATCTTCACCACGCTCCCGGTCGGTACCTGCTTGACCCACAAACTGTCTTTTCCCAGCTCGGTGGTCCGAAAAACAACGAATTTACCGTCGGGGGAAATCGATGCGTAGCCTTTAATCGACGCATTACCCACCTTACCGCCGGTGGTCAACCGCGCGATACGCATGGAATTGAAAGGTTCAGCCGGTCCGCTGCCCGAGAACTTCCTCCACGCAGCCACGAGAGCGCCCGCGATAACCACTAGTCCTATCACTACCAGGACGAAGCCACGTTTATGTTGCTTGATTTCTCCAATGATGACCGAAGCGCTCGAAGTGGGTCGCGCTTCAAACTCAGTGCTGGTCGCCGTATGGTCACCGACTGTGGGCGAAACTGATGAACGCATTGACGACCGCTGGCCCACTTCGCTGCCGATGTAGGTTGGCGGGATCGTCACGTCGAGATTGGTATCGCCTTCGAGGTCCCGGCGGAGTTCTTTTAACTCGATAGCGACGTCCTGTATCGATTGGTACCGCTCGTCGGGATCTTTCGCGAGACAGCGACGCACTATGCGTTGCAGGTCCAGCGGTGCATTCGGATTTAAGTCTCGCAAAGCCGGCGCGGGCTCATAGACGATTCGGTAAAGCGATTGAACTTTCGACTCGCCCTGGAAAGGTCTCTGGAGCGTGATTGCTTCATATAACATGCACCCGAAGGAGAAGATGTCCGAGCGATGGTCGATCTCATCAACTTTTCCCTGCGCCTGTTCGGGCGACATGTAGCCGATTGTCCCGAGTAACTTGCCCGGCAGCGAATGCTGCTCGTATTCAACAGTGGCGATATCACTGGCTGCCGTTTCGCTTCCCAATCCTGCCGGTTCGATAAGTTTCGCCAGACCAAAATCAAGAATCTTCGCGTACCCGTCCTTCGCGACCATTATGTTGTCAGGCTTTAAATCACGATGGACGATGCCGGCCGAGTGTGCTTTTGCCAATCCGCTTGCAACTTGCTGCAGATATTTGAGCAGCTTACGAAGGTCGGCTTTCTCATGATGGATTTTTTCGCGAAGCGTCTTTCCTTCGACGAACTCCATGGCTATGAAGTTCAGTCCATCGTCTTCACCAATTTCGTAGATGTGCGCGATGTTTGGGTGGTTAAGGGCGGCTGCCGCTTTCGCCTCGCGGACGAAGCGAGCCATGCGTTCTCTCTTTAACGCGAGATCAGGCGGCAGTATTTTGAGAGCGACTCGGCGATCAAGCTGGGTATCGTCTGCGAGGTAAACCTCCCCCATGCCCCCGACACCGATCTGGGAACGGACCTGATACTTACCAATTTTTCGACCCTCGGAAATGGGGGAATTCATGGGAGATCCTTGGCACTGCGCTGGCTCGTACGACGTGCGGATTTTAGCCGAGATGCAATGATGTGGCTAGAGACTCAGTTGGGTTTAGTTTGTCGCGGCGTATCCGATCGTAGCTTGATTTCTCGTGGCCTCTCGTATAATTCGTGTTTCGACTTGTTACATCATGCCTGAACTTCCGGATATCACTGTCTACATCGAAGCGTTGAAGACGCGAGTTCTTGACAAGCGCTTGCAAAAACTGACAGTTGGTTCGCCATTTCTTCTGCGAACAGCTCAACCGCCAATCAGTTTTCTTGACGGAAAAAAGGTTCGAGAGCTGCGAAGGTTGGGCAAGCGGATCTGCTTAAACTTCGACGACGAAACTTGGTTGGTGCTTCACCTGATGATCGCGGGGCGACTGCACTGGAAGGATGGGGCCGCGGCTAGCAAACCCATTCGCAATCCAAAGCATCAACTCGCTGCATTTATTTTCGAGAATGGCGTTTTGACGCTCACCGAAGCGGGGACCCAACGCCGTGCGTCCATACATATCATCGAGGGTGACGCAAATCTGGAAAACTTCGACCGCGGGGGCATTGAAGTACTTGAAACAGATCTCGAAACTTTTGCCAGATCACTCCAGTTGGAAAATCACACGCTGAAGCGAACCCTTAATGATCCAAGACTCTTCAGTGGCATCGGCAACGCCTACTCTGATGAAATTCTCTGGCATGCCCGCTTATCCCCGGTGGCTTTAAGTCAGAAACTTACTACCGAAGAAACCAAACGGTTGTTTGAGGCAACGCAGTCAACCCTAAGGCTTTGGATGGAGACTCTTCGCGAAGAGGTTCGTGGTTCCAGGACGGGATTCCCTGAGAAAGTGACGGCATTTCGCCCGGAGATGGCGGTCCATGGCAAGTATCACGAACCGTGTCCACGTTGTGGCGCCAAGATTCAGCGCATTCGCTATGCTTCGAATGAAACGAACTATTGTCCGAACTGCCAGACGGGCGGGAAACTCCTGGCCGACCGCGCACTTTCGAGACTCTTGCGTTCCGACTGGCCACGTACGCCCGACGGACTCGAGGATCTGACTTCGCGATAACTCGTTCGCATCTATAAATAGATATTGGACTTCCCCATATACCCGCTGTTAAAGTATGTTTGAGCTCGCCGCCTTCCTGGCGAGTTTTCCGAACCCGATGGGTTTTGATTTACGTCGTTTGTCCCCGGCACTTCGTAGTCTTCCCAATCCACCAATTTTGAAAACAAGCACGATCGGCCACCGGTCGTTAACCCTGTTTACTAAGCAGGTATTGGAGTTTTTGTATGCCTTCCCCCATCAGAAAAAATGTTTCTAATTCACAGAAAATCACGCTCGCACTAGTCTTCACGTTAGCTGCCGTCTTCATAGCAGCAACAGACATAGTGATCGATCAAAGCCGCGTTCCGGGCGCCACCAAGATCAACTATTCAGAGCTGTACAAGATTGCCGAAACCGGTGCGGCGGTTTCGTTAATAGTTGAAGGCGATATCGTGAGGGTTCAAAACGCCCAGGGTGGCGTGCTTGAAGCTACTGTCGCTGGTGACGCGATCCGCCAGGGCGTGGTCGAAGAGTTTCGAGAGAAAAATGTGCCGGTTGAGTTTAGACAGGTACAGCCGAGCTGGGTGACGACCGCCCTGACATGGGGGACACCAATTCTCACCTTGCTGCTTCTGGGTTTTATCGGGTGGCGGGTTTACGCCAGCATGAACGGTGGGGTCAGCAAGTTTGCCACGGCTAACCGGGACGGCAAAGATCTTGTTTCGTTCGCCGACGTCGCCGGCGTGGATGAAGCCGCTTCGGAGTTGGCGGAGACTATTCAGTTCCTGCGCGATCCGCAAAAGTTTGGACGGCTGGGTGGACGCGCGCCACGTGGCATCTTGTTATATGGACCACCGGGAACCGGTAAGACTCTGCTGGCGCGTGCAGCCGCCGGCGAAGCGGGAGTTCCTTTCCTGCTGGCCTCGGGTTCAAGTTTTCAGGAGAAGTTTGCGGGCGTGGGCGCGTCGCGCGTGCGAAAGCTGTTCGCGCAAGGGAAGAAGGTCGCGCCGTGCATTATCTTCATTGATGAGATCGACGCTCTGGGCCGGCAGCGCGGTCGAGGGAACGACTCTGCCACCGCCGACCAGGATCAAACTCTGAACCAACTTCTGATCGAGATGGATGGGTTTGATCAAAACTCTTCCATCGTGGTGATTGGGTCGACGAACAGACCAGACGTGCTCGATCAGGCCCTCACCCGTCCCGGCCGCTTTGACCGTGAGATTGCGGTTAATTTGCCGGACGTGCGCGGGCGCGAAGCCATTCTCGGCATACACGCGCGCAAGTTGCAGCTGGATCCACAACTCGATCTGAAGTGGGTGGCCCGCGGCACACCCGGTTTTTCAGGTGCGGATCTGGCGAACATTCTCAACGAAGCCGCTATTGATGCCACCCGGGATGATTCACCCAGTGTTTCGCGAAAGAATATTGAGTTCGCTCGCGACCGCATGCTCATGGGAGCGGAACGTCACGGTTTCATGATGGACCAGGACGAGCGATATGCGACGGCTGTACATGAAGCCGGACACGTCGCTGTGGGTATGACAGTCAAACATGGCGATCCGATTTACAAAGTTTCCATTCTTCCCCGCGGCCGCGCACTGGGCGTCACGCAATCTTTGCCGGAACGCGATCGCCTCATGAAGAAGCGTGAATATCTCGAGGACCAGATCGCGGTCCTTTTGGGCGGTCGTGCGGCTGAACAGATACTGCTGTCGACTATGACTGCCGGTGCATCGAACGACATTCAGCGCGCGGTCGAAACGGCGCGGGCGATGGTTACGGAATACGGCATGAGCTCGCTCGGCCCAGTTTATTTCGGCGACCCGCGTTCTGAGCCAATAAGCCAGAACCTTCTGGATCGGGCAGAGGAAGCGGTAAATGAAATCATTAACACGCAACTGGCACGCGCGTGTGAGATGGTGACAGCACAGCAGGACGCGATCGCGCGTTTGGTTGAGTTGCTGATGGAGCTCGACACCGTGGAAGCTGAAGATATCCAGCGCTGCTTCGCTCCTGCCTCTTCAGCGATTGCATTTTCAAACCCACCGTTTTCTGTTCCGCAACCAATGCAAGCCTAAATCGGAAGAGAGAAAACAAAACAGAACGCCGGCTCCTCGCGGGGCCGGCGTTTTTTTTGGAGTGCGCCGACCAGTCGGCGCTTTTGTTGGCTGCGACCTGTCGCAGCCTCCGTTCTGCGGCTAATGGCCGGATGCTAAATTGTTTGCAATTCCCAAATATGCACTTCTCCCTGCGGCGACATTGAGATAGATGCTCAGAAGGTGTTCAATCGTCACACCTCGCCGACTTAATCGACGTCAGGGCAAGGATTATGTTTGCGACCAAAGATTGGCCTCACGCACCAGTACATCGCTTCGATTCAGATGGAATCTACATGGTAACCGGAGCGACGCTAGGTAGTATTCAACGGTGAGGAAAGACTGCATCTATTGGAAAGCGAACTGCTTTCACTTGCTAAGAACTACCTGTGGCAGCTGGAAGCGTGGGCCGTTTTTGTTAACCACTAGCACTTTATTGCCCGTCCCCTTCCAGGTGGCGCGGCACTGGAATATGTTTCTTAAACATCTACATTCGAATGCCGAACGCAAAGTGAACTTACTCGATTGTTCAACTGGACGGAAAGTCTGGCACAATTTTTGGGACAAGAAATTAACCTTCCAACGCTCCTACTTCGCGCGTCTCAACTACGTCCACCAGAATCCTGTAAAGCACGGCCTTGTAAGGGTTGCTAATCAATATCCGTGGTGCTCTGCGGCATGGTTCGAGCGAACCGCGGAAGCAGCGATGGTCAAGACAATCTACAACTTTAAAACAGATCGTTTGAACATTTACGACGACTATTAGCTGACAGCGGCGACAGGTTGCCGTAAACAAAGCGCCGACAGGTCGGCGCACTCCGAAATTAGTTCCGAAAATTTTGCGTGATCATCAGGCCACGCACGCCGCCGTCCATCACTCCGATTCCAAGGCGGCCGAATTTAGGGTCCATAATGTTCCGGCGATGACCGGGCGAGTTCATTAAGCCGTTATGTGCAACCGGCAGTGAAGGAGCGAGCGCCAGGTTTTCACCGGCCACCAGAAACCGCACCCCGCCTTCTCTCATCCGGTCAAACGGATTTCGTCCTTCCGGCGTGTTATGCGCAAAGTAACCACGCGCAAACATGTCGGACGAATGCCGGCGCGCCACTTCAGTCAGTTCCGGATCCGGCGCTAACGCCTGCAACCCCGCTGCCCTGCGTTCACGGTTGACCATCTCTAACATGCTCGCTTCCAGGTCTGGCCGAGGACGCGTCTGAGCAACCTTATAGGGAAGATTTACGCGCTCGTGCGATTCCGGTTGTACGGTTAAGAGGTTGAGTGTCTCGGCAACCGCCTCACCAAAGACCGGATGCAGGGCCGCCTCCAGTCGTTCCGCGTAGACGGCCAGCCGGTTTGCTGTTGCGCTTTCGCGTGCTTGCGAATGCAGCGTTTCATTGATTGGAAACGCAAGCAGGAGAGCCGCAATCAAAGCAGCGGTGATTGCTCCGTTGGCAAGGCCGGGAAGAATTCCGAGTACTTGATTCGACTTGTGCTCATGAACGTCTTCTGACATCCGACGCAGCAGAAGCATCGCCACGGCCTGGTAGACAACCATCACCACAATCGCGATCAGGATGAAAGCGAGCGGCTGGTCCCAAACGTCAGACCATAGATCGAGTTTGCTTAAAGCCTTCGCGACCGGTTGGTAGAAGCGGAGTCCGGCAAGCAACACCAGGCCCCATCCAACCAGATCAAGCAACCCGAAAATAAAACCGCGCCTGTAGCCGTTATAAGCGCTGAGTAGAACGACAATAATCAGGATGACATCAACGAGATTGATCATTAACTTTTAACCTGGAAGGAGAGACGGGCTCAGGGAAAGGAAATATTAGCATTGAGTACTTTGTTCGTGTATTTAGGGTCCATGATCAACGAGAACCCTACGGCAATGCCTATCGTATAATCACGTTATGGACTTCATTCAGACACTCGCTATCGGAATGGGCGCATCCTGGGTATCTGGAATTAATCTCTACGCGTCCGTTGCCACGCTTGGGTTGCTGGGCCGCTTCGCTAAGCTGGACCTTCCCGGTGAGTTGGAAGTGCTGACCAGTTGGCCGGTAATCGCAGTCGCGGTCGTTCTATACCTGATTGAGTTTTTTGCCGACAAGATACCGCTTGTCGATAGCACCTGGGATGTGGTCCATACGTTCATACGCGTACCGGCCGGAGCCGTTCTGGCGGCGACCGCTTTTGGAGATTTCGATCGTAGCGTGCAAGTGATTGCGTTCTTGCTCGGCGGAGGGCTGGCGCTAAGCTCACATGGAACGAAGGCGGCGGCGCGGGCCCTAATCAACACAAGTCCGGAACCAGTGAGCAATATCGTCGTCAGTGTTATGGAGGATATTCTGGCGGTGTTATCAATAATTGCCTCGGTGTTCCTGCCGATCTTGTTGTTCATCGTCGTTGGCGCCGGGTTGGTGATTTCAGCGATGCTTTTGACACGAGTGATTCGGTTCTTCGGGAGGGTCTTCCGCACGGTTCGCAACTTTTTCCAACCAGCAACTACGTAAGTTGGCTTACGCCGAAGGCGTTCGCTAGTTTCAGCCCAGGGTTTGCTTTGAAACCCTGGGTAAGGAATGTCGTTAATAGATTCCTGGCAACCTCTGAAGGAGTTGCGGCGGTTTGTTCAGCCATCGACGCAACCCTTTCAGGGTTGCGTCCACGAATCAGGAACCTGTAGACCCAGGGTTGCCAAAGCGCAACCCTGGGCTGAAATTAGCGAACGCCTTCGGCGTTGGAACCAAACTCTACCTGGTTCGTGATCGTTTCTGATCGCGCAGGCAAAGTTGCTATCCTCTCCGTTAATGTCGAATCCAGAGCCTAAGCAAACTAAATCAGCAAACCTGTACGCCCGTGCCCTCGAGTTAATGCCGGGTGGTGTGAATTCTCCCGTACGCGCGTTTCGCGGAGTCGGAGGCACACCACTGTTCATTAAGAGCGCTGCCGGGCCATTTATCACCGATGTGGATGACCGACAATTCATCGATTACGTCGGCTCGTGGGGCCCGATGATCCTGGGGCACGCCGATGATGAAATTGTTGATGCCATCGCGAGCGTCGCCACGAGGGGGACAAGCTTCGGCGCTCCGAATGAGTTGGAAATTGAATTGGCTGAAGAGATCGTCGCAGCGGTGCCGTCAATTGAAATGGTGCGAATGGTAAATAGCGGCACCGAAGCGACCATGTCGGCGATCCGGCTGGCTCGTGGCGCTACAGGTCGCGACAAGCTAATAAAGTTTGAAGGTTGTTATCACGGTCACGCGGATAGTTTGCTGGTGAAGGCCGGTTCGGGAGTGGCGACGCTCGGTTTACCAGACAGCCCTGGCGTGCCTGCGTCCCTGGCGGAACACACGATCACCGTTCCTTTTAATGATGCCGACGCCGTCGACAAAGCGTTCGATGCGCACGACGACGTCGCTGCGGTTATCGTTGAGCCGGTTGCGGGCAACATGGGAGTTGTGCCCCCGTGTGAAGACTTTCTTAACAGACTGCGACAAACCACCCGCCGGCACGCGGCAATGCTTATCTTTGATGAAGTGATGACAGGGTTTCGAGTTGCACGTGGCGGCGCACAGGAGCTCTACGGCGTGATGCCGGACATCACCTGTCTTGGAAAGATTATTGGTGGTGGTCTTCCGGTGGGCGCTTACGGTGGAAGCCTGGATGTTATGAGCAACATCGCTCCCGCTGGATCGATCTATCAAGCGGGTACGCTTTCCGGTAATCCACTCGCGATGGTGGCGGGTTTATGGACACTGCGCCGTTTAAAACAGCAGGGGTTTTATGAAAGCCTGGAAAAGCGCACAGCAAAACTCTGCCAGGGACTTGGGCAGGCGGCGGAAGATGCGGGGTTAGCCACCGTAACAAACCGGGTCGGCTCAATGTGGACCAGCTTCTTCACTGACCCGTCAGTGACGAACTGGACCACAGCCAACACCAGCGAGCGCAATTTGTATGGACGCTTCTTCCACGCGATGCTCAACAACGGCGTCTATCTCGCGCCTTCCCAATTCGAAGCCGCATTTGTCAGCATCGCACACGACGACGGGATTATTGAGCAGACTATTGATGCGGCGAACAGGGCGTTTGGGGAGATGTGAGATGGGAGATGTCAGAAGTCAGATGTCAGATGTCAGATGTCAGATGTCAGAGGTCCAGGGTCAGTTGTCAGATGCGCGGCACCCGTGGCCGACGTCGGTACTCAAAACTCGTCTTGCATCTAGCATCTAGCATCTATAGCATCTGACATCTCACATCTCACATCTCATAACGGCAGATCAATTATAAACTTCGTCCCCTTATCCACCTCACTCTGCACGCTAATTGTTCCGCCGTGCTGCTCCACAATCTGCTTGACGATGGCGAGTCCTAGTCCAGTACCACGTTTCTTTGTCGAGAAGAATGGTTCGAAGATACGCTCAAGCGACGCGCTGTCGATTCCCTTTCCCTGATCTGCAACAGTCAGCCGCGCTCGTCTGCTCGTACCTTTTGGCAGATCAACCGAAACGATCTCTGTCGAGAGCATAATAGGCGCGTACTTCTTGCTGGCATCGATCGCGTTTCCAATCACATTCACCAGCACCTGCCGCAATTGATCGGGATCCCAGTGTCCGACAACTCTTCGATCCAGAAAATCTTTCTTAACAACAGTATTCTTTTCCTCAATCTTGTCGGCAACCAGCTCCAGACTTCTACTAATCACCTCGTGCAGATCCACGTCTGACGCTTCCAACGTTTTGCGACGTGAAAACTGCGCCACGTCAACTACGAGCTTGTTAAGGTGTTTGATGCCCCGCTCCACGAGATCAATCGTGTTCAGCCCTTCGTCGTCAATCACATTGTCTCGCAGCATTGCCACGCCCAAACGAATGCTGCCGAGCGGGTTTCTAATCTCATGCGCAACTTGCGCTGTCGCCTGACCCACAGCGGCCAGCGATTCCTGGCGCCGCATATCGCGTTCAGCTTTGGCGGCCTCGGTTACATCTACCAACGTCACAATCTGCCCGCGTGAGCCATCAATCGCAAGGGGTGATGAGTAGATATCAAACACCTGATTTACTACGGAATTCTCATCTGGCGGAGACCAGCGGCCCCGATATTCGGCTTGATCTACGCGCGTCGCGGCCGCGGCTTCCAGCATTTTCATCGCGCCTTCGGGCGCAAATTTTTCATGAATCGAAGCGCCTATGCTGGCTCCCGGATAAATTTTAAAAAATGCTGCGTTGGCGCTTCGGATTCGATCGTGCTCGTCGATTGCAGCTACCGCACTGACCAGTCCCTCAAGCAATTGGCTGGTAAACTCGCGTTCGCTTCGTGCTTCTCGCGTCATCCTCCGCAGCTCTCTGAAGCGCCGCTGGACCTCCCAAATCGTTCCGGCTGCGACAAGACCGCCCGCGATCAGGGCGATGATGGTCCACAACCGAATAGAGCGAGCCGCCTCCTGCTGATACCGTTCGCTCTCGGAGAGCACTTCCGCCGAATCTCCAGTGGCTTGCTGCAGCAAAGCATTGAGTTTTGAGTCGACCCCCTTGAACGCGGCGAAGCCCTCGAGGGAGTAACGTCTCAGGTCCGAAGTCACTTCGATGTATTGCACCAGGTCATTGCGAAACTGCTGCCAACTAGGGTCGCCGGCCATTCCATCGAATTGAGGTAACAGTCGGGTCAATTCGTCGCGGGCCGTATTCAAACTCATTGCTAATGGCGGGCGCAGCTCATCGCGGGCCTCAGACTCGGCACGTGCGCGTGCTTCATTGTTGAGTCGCGTCAACGCCAGACGTAATTGGAGGAGGAAGTTTAGCCGGTGGGCATGCTCCTGTTGCAGTCGCAGGACTGTGATCCTTACGTCCTCTATGCGACGGACGCTCAGAAATCCAAGGACTGAGATGAGAATGAGCAGCAACATGAAGCCGATTACGAGCGGGGTTACGGCGGGCGCCAGCTCGCTGGTCCACACGCTGCCGGCGCCAGATCTTTCAGCTTCGGTTTCGGTTAGGTCGGCGCGACGATAGACAGTTTTTGGATCTTCATCCGTTGCAGGCGGGACGGGCGCGGGCGATGGAGGAGCGTCGTCACCATTCGCGGCGCGATCAGGTTCGACTTGTGGATCCTTGTCCATAATGGTGGGCGATCCGCGTCCAGCCGGGCAGCGTTACTTATTAACTAAGGCTTGGCATCCATCCAATTATCCGCAATGCCAACGTCCACTACCAGCGGCACATCCAGCGACACTGCCGATTCCATCTCATGCTTCAGGATTTTAGCGACGCGCTCCGCATCTTTCGCCGAAGTTTCAACTAACAATTCGTCGTGCACCTGCATCAACATTTGCGCCTCTACTCCCTGGCGCTTGAACTCTTCGTCGGCCTTCAACATCGCGATCTTGACGATATCACTAGCGGTCCCCTGAATGGGCATGTTAATCGCTTCGCGTTCCGCGGCCTTACGAAGGTTGGCATTCCGGTCGGTTATCCCGGGAAGCGGCCGAATCCGGCCATAGATTGAACGCACGTAACCGTGCTCGCGCGCCCGTAACGGAACTTCTTCCATGTAGCGCCGCACACCCTTGTACGTGTTGTAATAATCGTCAATCACTTTCCGCGCTTCCTGTCGCGAAATCCCTACGCGTTGTGATAGCCCCCATGGCTCGATAGCGTAGGCAATTGCAAAGTTAACTATCTTCGCGAATCGTCTCGCTTCCTTCAGTTCTTCGTCGGTCCTGGCCCCAAATACCAAACGCGCGGTCCGAGAATGGATGTCTTCACCTTTTTGGAATGCCTCGAGCATCACTTCGTCCTGCGTGATGTGGGCCAACAATCTCAGCTCAAGCTGGGAATAGTCGGCCGAAATAATTTTGTTTCCCTTTTCTGCAACGAAGGCGCGGCGGATGCGGCGTCCTAGTTCAGTGCGAATCGGTATGTTCTGAAGATTCGGATCGCTGGAGGAAAGGCGTCCGGTCGCTGCCACCGTTTGATTAAGCAGACAGTGAATTCTTCCATCAGAAGCGATCTGATGTGGAAGCGCGTCGGTGTAAACGCTCTTGAGTTTGTCGAGTTCACGGTAATCAATAATCAACCGGGGCAGCTCGTGCGTCTGGGCCAACTCCTCGAGCACTGCCTTACTGGTGGAAATGCGACCGGTGGAAGTCTTCCTTCCCGAAGTCATTTCCAGTTCTGACAAAACTTCGCCCACCTGCTTCGGTGAACCAATATTGAATTCCCTGCCGGCAAGTTCATAAATCTTTACGGTCAACTTCTTGAGTTCTATCCCAAGATAGTTTGACAAGTCAGCCAGCGTGCCGCGATCGACTTTTAGTCCCGCACGTTCCATCCGATACAGCAGTGGCGCCAGCGGTAACTCCATCTCGGTGTAAATGGTTTCCAACTTCTTTTCGAGAATGCGTTGTCGCAACACCTTGGCCGTTCTGCCTGTTAGATCCGCCGCAACCGCAGTTTTCCAGTGCGCGTCCGACCATCCATTACCGGGATTAGGCAACGTCTCAACGCCTACCGCTTCGCGCGCGAGATCAGACAACTCGTATTTGCTCCGATTTGGATCGAGCAGATACGCGGCTAGAAACGTGTCGTCCTTGACGCCTTCCAGTGTGATATCGAGACGACTCAGTAGACCGATCGCTCGTTTCACATCGTGCACAGTTTTTTCCAGTAGACCGTTTGAGAGGAGTTCGCGGATTGCTCCTACCGCCGTCTCACTTCCCTCCGCGAAGTTCTTAAAATCGATCAGTGCAGAATTTCCCGGCCCCGTGGAGAACGCAATTCCTTCTGCATCGTCGTAGTCGATGGCGCATTGTTGTTCGCCACTTCCCGCAGGCGTCGAATCGGCGATTGCGATAGCGACACTTTCAGCATCCCAAAGCGTTTGGATCAGTTTGTCCAGCTCTGCGCGTGATTTGATGATGCGGTAATTGAGCTCCGCGCCCGCATCGGCTGCAGGAGCTGCCGCTGCGTCGGCAAACTCGCGAGTCAAATTCGAGAACTCCAGCTCCTTGAACAACTCGTACGCTGCTGCCCGATCGGGTTCACGCGCCTTCAACCGATCCAGATCCAGCTCGACATCGAGGTCAGTACGAATGCGAGCGAGTTCTTTCGACTTGAGTATTAGCTCGGCGTTGTCTCGCAAAGACTCGCGATAAGTCTTATGCTTCACTTCCTCCCAGCGTTTCAGAGCTTCTTCGATCGATCCAAACTGGGTAATGATTTGCACCGCGCCTTTAGAACCAATACCAGGCGCGCCGGGAATGTTGTCGATTGAGTCGCCCATCAAACCAAGCAGGTCGACAACTTTGTCCGCAGGCACACCAAATTTTTTCTCGACCCACGCCTCATCGCACCATTCAGTCGGTGGCACGTATTCTTTGCGTTTGACGACCTGAGAATTCTGTCGCATCGCCACCACGTCAGGATCACGGACTAACTGGCACATGTCCTTATCGTTGGAAACAATAACGGCCTGCATGCCTCGTGCAGCAATTTTCTCCGCCAGCGTGCCGATTACGTCGTCAGCTTCAAATCCTGGCGCATTGATGACGGGAATGTTCAGCGCTTCGCAGAGACGAAGGATGTATGGCAGCTGAGACGATAGATCCTCCGGCATTGCCAGCCGGTTAGCTTTGTAGTCGGCAAAAGTTTCATGGCGGAACGTCTTTTCACCGGACTCGAAAATGGCCGCTATGTAATCAGGCTTCTCATCCTGAAGCAGCTTGCGCAGCATGTTGGTAAAAATGTAGACGGCGCCTGTGACCTGGCCTTTGGAATTTGTAAGCGGCCCGGCGCGATTCGCCATCGGCGCAAAAAATGCGCGAAAGATGTGCGACATCGAATCGATCAGGAAGACACGTTCGACTGGTTTTTTGTCCGTGGAACCTTGCTTGGCTGGCATGTAATTCGATGATAGAGAGGCGGTTTAGGAGTGTCAATTGAAGGGGATTCAGGCCTTGTCTCAAAGTCAAATTCAACACATTTCGAAATAACCCGAACTGTTCTTAATCGTTGCTATCAAAATATTTGTTGCGCAAAAGCCCCGATTTCGAATGCGCTTGTGGCTGTTGTACCACAATCTGGTTTATACATCCTGAGACTAAAGGCATTTCCAAAACGGCATACTCATTGCTCAATAAATTGCGCTTTCGCAAATATTTGATTCAAGGCCCCTTCATTGACGAAACAAACCACACTGGGCTCACCAGTCGAAACTCACGGCATCGGCCTCCACACTGCCGTTCCGGTTCACGTTCGTCTGCTTCCAGCCGCGCCTGACACAGGCTACGTGTTTCGTCGTACGGACCTCGGTGGTTTTGAAATACCGGCAACAGTTGAGTCCGTCGCACACTGCGGATACGCAACCACATTGATGCGAACGGGCGTCATGTTGTCTACGGTCGAACATCTGTTGTCAGCGTTGCGAGGGCTGAATGTTGACAACGTTTATATCGACGTGGACAACCTGGAGATTCCGATTCTCGACGGCTCCGCGGAAGTCTTCGCGCAGATGATTGAAAGCGTTGGAATAGTTGAACAACCACTGGCGCGACGCGCATTGCTTGTTCGAGAGAAGGTTTCATTCGAACAAGGCAACCGGCGCATCAGCGTTGAACCGGGCGATCATTATCAGATCGACTGCCTAATCGATTTCCCTCACCCGTTGATCGGCGTGCAGCAGTTTTCAGTAAATCTGTCGAATGGAAGTTTCAGCCAGGAGATTGCGGCCGCGCGCACGTTTGGTTTTACCGACGAGATTGAAGCGTTGCGGAAGGCTAACCTGATTCAGGGAGGCTCGCTTGATAACGCGATCGTTCTGACACCCGAGGGAATGCTTAATCAGACCGGCTTGCGTTTCCGCGATGAATTTGTGCGTCACAAAATTCTGGACATCATCGGTGACTTAGCATTGCTCGGCATGCCGATCATGGGAAGAGTTGTGGCGGAACGCAGCGGTCACATCATGCACGCCGGATTGATGTCCAAGTTGCTGCGTGTGCGGTCGGCGTGGGACATCGTCGACATGCCCTCGAAACCAGTCCAAAGTCCCATGTCCAAAGTCGAAAGTCCGGTTGCGAAAGTACCAGTTCAAATTTGAATGAACTACGAGACGATTAAGGCCTTTGTATCGACGAAAGCGGTTCGTGGACAGGATTCACACGATGTACAGGATTGGATTCCGATCCTGGTTTAAGCTGTTCTTTTATTTTCTAATCTTGTAAATCCTGTTAATCGTGTCTATGGACCTTGGACTTTAGACTTTGGACTTTGTTTACAGTCCGCTGCGGACGATATCGTGTAAGCGGATCAGTCCCACACACTGCCCATCTCCGCTCACCACCGGCAAGACTGATATCTGCGAAGGTCGATCTTCCATCAATCTCAAGGCATCGTACGCAAGCAGCTCGGGCTTCGCGATTACGGGGTTGCGCGTCATGATTTCCGCGCATTTCAAGTCGGCCGCCGGAGTGTCCTGCAGGCGTTGAATCGCGCGCCGGAGATCTCCATCGGTGATAATTCCATGAAGACGTCCCGATTCGTCTACGACGTTAACCGCGCCGAGGCCGCCATCACTGATTCCCTTCACGACTTCAACCCACGTCGCTTCCAACGTCACTGTCGGGTTCTCGCCATTGGCATGCATGAGGTCTGCGACTCGCAGGGTAAGTCGCTTACCGAGTTGTCCACCGGGATGATTTACAGCGAAATCGTCAGGCGTTAGACCCTTGACTGACATCAAAGTCATCGCCAGGGCGTCACCAATTGCGAGTGCTACTGTGGTGCTGGTAGTGGGGGCCAGATTGAGCGGGCACGCCTCCTGATCAACTGACGCATCAAGGAGGGCGTCCGCGCGCCTCGCCAAGGTCGAATTGACATTTCCAACGAGGGCGACGATAGGAACATTGCGTCGCTTGAGATATGGGAGCATCTCAATGATCTCGTTGGTCTCTCCGCTGTTGCTGATGATGATTACAACATCGTCGGAGTTAATGATGCCGATGCCGCCGTGTAGCGCGTCGGACGGGTGAAGATGGATTGCGCCTGTGCCGGTACTGGTCATCGTGGCCGCAATTTTTTGCCCGATGATTCCGGATTTGCCCACGCCGAGAATGACGATCTTGCCTTTGATTCCCGCCAACAGATCGACAATGTGTTCGATGTCGTCGGGATTAAGACGCGTCGCACTGCGAGCTATGGCCTCGGATTCCAAACGCAGGAATTCAAGGACGTTGGTAAAATAGTTTTTGTCGCTCATTTATTGTGGTACCCGGGGCACCTCGCTGAACCAATAATCATTATTGTGGACTCAACAAAACTAAGATTTCACCTCTTCCCTTAGCTAAAGGCTCCAGCGCTTTGCCGATGATCGTCCCCGGGCGGTGAATTAATTTGCCACCCACTCTGATTGGCCGCGACCTCATGGCCACACCCGGCCGATTGCTTGCTACCAGTAAGTCTCCGATCCTAATTGGGTATCTACCAGCATCAACCTTAACAGGGACGCGTCCTGACATAGCCACCATGACTTTTTGCGCACCGGCTTCCCCAAGTATCACCCCCGGTTGGGCTGAAACAACACCTGCTATCAGAGAGTCATACGCGTGTCGGGAAGGAGTAACCGCATCGGTGCGCGTCGTGTCCAAACTGACGACTGTTCCCGGCGCCATCGGCTGTCGCGCTTCAACCCATTCGGCTACATCCTGATACTTCGCTGCAATGTTCCCGGAGATGACGGCATTCCCCGTCACATTAAGATCGCCGCCCACATCGAGCTTCGCGGTGGGGGTTGTAGTTCCAATGCCCACATTGCCGCCAGAAAGAATAGTCATCCTTTCAACCCCGTGCGCCGTAGGGCCATCGCCAGAGGTGCTGCTGGTAACAAATGAAAGGCGGGTGGGCACAACCCCTTGCGATACCGGTCCGTCCACCGTGAACCCGAATGCTCCCGATTGCACGTAAGAAGTTCCGTCATACCACTTATTGGAGAAAAATGCACCGAAGTCATTTGGGGTAACCGCAGTGGGCGCAGCCAGCGTGCCCCGGCTTTTCAATCCCACAAAAATCGCACCCACCACGTTGCTGCTGTGCTGCTCACTTATCAACCCACGTACTCCAAAAGTTTCATTGACACTTCTGATGGCTCCGTTCGCCCC
>DATEPE010000008.1:0-3423 GCA_035273385.1 Pyrinomonadaceae bacterium
TTTTCGCGTTCTCAACCGATCGCCATCGTAGTACTGGATTAGTCCTGTCGCCGACGCATAAGTTTGCTGGCCTGTAGCGTCGTAACTGTAGCTCTGGCTTCCGTCGTTCTTCAGGTTTCCGGCAGCATCGTAAGACATCCCGGCACCGGTTACCGGATTCACTGTCATGCGATTATTGGCAAAGCCCGGACTGTAGACGTACTGAGAACTAACGGCGCCCCAGCCATTACGCCACGTCAGGTTGCCAAGTTGGTCATAGCTGTAGTTTTCAGCGTATGGACCATCCGCAGCGCCCCACGCTTCGTATCCCGCGTGCCCGCGTCCTTCGCCACCCGTGTGAGATGACCACAGCCTGCCCACATAATCGTAGTCGTACGACCGGTCGAGAGTCGGATCGTAAAGATTGTCGGCAAACGCCACCCGTCCGGTGTTCTCCTGGATTAACGGCGTCGCATATGCATATGCCCAGCCCATCACGCCGGGCGTGTCCCAACGCGTGACGCGCATGCGGTTGTCATACTGCAACGACAGCGTTTTGGTGTTCGCGTATGCCATCTCTTTCAAGCCAAACGCCCGGTAGGCGATATTATTAACGTATCCCGTGCCGCCGGCATAATTCGCGCCGCCAACGGAGATCGGGCGACCTACCTGGTCGTATCCATAGTTGACCACCGCGTTCCAGGGGTTAGTAATCTTCTTTAGCTGGCCGGCCAGATTGTATTCGTAGCTGAGCCTGCCAGAAATAGATCCCCAACCAGTGTTTTTTGTGCGCCGAGGGAAAACGCTTCGGCTTTGAGCACGCGTAAGCTTCCTTTAATGCGACCGCTGTTGAGTGTGGGACGTGTGCGAGAGATGACGGCGTCCGTTGGAGTATCTAATTGTTCAGTGGCGGGAGGGGACAGCAGTGCGGTAGAGAGTTCAATGAGCCAGTTGCCGGCGGCATGGACACGCGGCGCGGCCGTTCTGCAGATCAGGGTCCAGACAACCACTGCGGGAAACGACCCACCCGCTATCCCGATGCGTCGGGATACTAACCTCACGTCTAGTGCGCATCGATCACACTCCGGCTTTTGAGAAGACGTCGAGTGGAGTGCACGTGAAGAGATCAACGCGAGCCTAAGCGGATCGAAAACAGGCTTGATTGAATTGCGATTCGTTGACGCAGGTTTAAGGGTGAGAGGCGCGTGAACGATGACTAATAAAATTCGCGCGCAATTTATTTCGCGAGAGTTGTCGTGTCAATACTGATTCGAGTTAGCGCGGATCGAGAGAAATGCAAGAGTTTAGTTAAGCTCAAGCCTTTGGAGTGCGGCGGCCCGACGCCGCTTTGTTATGCGAGCAACCTCACCGCAATTTGTGAAACCAATGTAAACCTTAACACGACGCGCTTCCTCTTTCTCGCAATCGCATCACAAGCAAAAGAAAGGCAAAAATGATTAAGGCGTAGAAGATAACATTGAAAAGCAAATAAGCTTGTGAAGGCAATGTGTAGAAATCATCACCGGATGGAATAGCCAAAAGGATCCCATTGAACATAACTTCAGTGATGACGCCCGGCCAAAGAACCAATTCGCCCCCCGAGTCGTAAAGCATGTGCGAAACCGCAGTGATAACAATTGCGAGGAAAATCGGGCAGGCTATGCGTTTCCAAGTCATTTTTAGTTCCCGTACTCTTTTTAACCCACGACATAGGTCCGAAACGGCCTAAGAATAGTCCATACATTACAGATTAGATCATCTTTTTAAAGAGATATTCTTCTCGAATTCGTTCAAGCGTTCATTCGCCATTTCGCGTAAAGGTCGAATCTTCATTTTCGAAACTGCCTGACGGATTATGTCCGTGATGTCACTTCGCCCTCGCAAGTGTCCTTTGATAGCCATAACGTGAAAGATGTCGATGATCCCAAATTGAACTAATTCGTCTTTCTCCATCTCAAGTCTGCTAAGCAACGCTGGAACGACTGCCTCCCCTTTCTCAGCAATGTAAATCGCAAGGCTCGTGTCAGGTGGGCGGCGATTCAGTCCGCAACGATAAAGTCGAAGTTGTAATTCCAAATCATATTTCTTAAAGAGTGATTCACGTTCGCTCCTCTGCCTCGAAAAGAACTCGCTGCATTCGGCGGACATAGGTTTCTTCACACAGCTTTGCCCGCTCAAACCCGAAAGCAGGCATAGAACGATTGGAATTCTCCGCCAGCCAGAAACTGAATTTACACCAAGAGAATTTAGGCTAGTCATGGGCATGGATTACCATTCACAATTAAATCCTTCCTGATTTCCTCCCCCATTCTGAAGGCTTCGGATTCGAACTTATTTGCAAAATAACTAAAAAAGTCCATGAACTGCATTCCGGCTACCGCGGTACCGATCGCTCCCATCTTTACGCTGTTAGCTAAATATCTTGCTGCCTGACGGAGTCTTCCATTCTGGCGGTATTGTCGAACGTGCGTCGCTTCATGTCCCATCAGAATTATGTCTCCGGGCTGAATTCCATCTGCAGCATTGTATTCACTTTCTTTGTAATAAACACGATCACCAAAGGTAAAGGCACCCTTATCCGGCGGAACAAAAGAAGGAAGACCCTTTTCCAGTATAATGGCGTCGAGCATTGCGCGATCGAAGAACTTGGATAGGTACTTCTTGATGCAATCTGGCAACCCTGAAGACACAGGGTCCTGCGGAAGAATCGGTCCGATTGGAGGTTCAAAAGGAACCATCGGCAGGGGGAGGAAAGCGCCCCCCCAGTCATTACGCCTAAAAAAAGGATCATCAAACGGATCATCGAAAGATATGGGTATGTCTACCGACGCAGTTGGACCACCGGGCAACGGTGGCGGATCACCGAGATCGCCCTGCCAGTCGAGGCCGCTCGGATCCGTAAGGTTCACCGGATCATTCCGCACATACGCATAGCGATTAAAGCTTTGAGGATCACCAAGACTGTAGGAACCGTCGTAAGGATCGGGCTGCGCAAAGCGACTCCAGTTCACCTGATAACGGCGATGCATTGCATCGTCGCCACCATTTCCGTCACGCGTGTAGCTGGTGTAACGCTGAGGTTGAAATGCCTGATTGCTGCTGCGTCCGGTCTCTCCGCCCCACGGGTCAAGATCAATTGTGCTGACGACTGAGCCGCTACTATTTGTAACTCGCTGTGACTTGGTGACCGGATCCTGATGTACCCAGCTCACCTGCCCTCCTGCGCCGCCGTGCAAGGCCAACATCTGACCACCGAGATAGACATAGCCTCTGGTCCATGCCCCGCTCGCGTTCAGCTCTGCCACCACCTGACCACCCAGCACGGTTGAGCGCAGATAGTAGGTGTCTACTCCACTCTCCGTTTTTCGCGTTCTCAACCGATCGCCATCGTAGTACTGGATTAGTCCTGTCGCCGACGCATAAGTTTGCTGGCCTGTAGCGTCG
>DATEPE010000009.1:0-28307 GCA_035273385.1 Pyrinomonadaceae bacterium
AGGCGGGTTAGCTCCGGTTGGCTCATCGCTAGTAGTGGGCTCACTTTCTCCGTCCCTTTCGTGTGGAAGCTGCTGCTTCACTATCACAAAAGGTGACATTTCAACTTTGGAGAAAGGTGACATTACTACTTGGGGCTAACAACGGTTTTTCCGCGCTTCCCTTAAAACTATAAGCCGCGCTCATTAAAACTCTAGCCCATCCAAAAAACTTCCGTCGCAGAACTTGAGTTCCGACCTGCCCAGACATTCGGAAGCCGTCTACCTAAGTTCCAAGCAGTTCCAAATCCAAGCTGTTAAACGCAGCAACGCTCTGCTGTGTCGTCGGAGCGACAGCAGGACACTGAGACCATGCAACTAGGACAAGCAATCGATGACTTCACTAAGGGGTACTTTGGTACTCACCAGCGTAGCAACAAAACCAGAGTCGCTTATTGCTCCGACTTGAGCCAGTTTAGAGCGTATGCGGGAGAAGATCGGACTCTCCGCGGGTTGAGCGAGCTTCTCATTGAAGACGGGGCCGCCCGATCTTCGGAAGGAGGGCTACTCGCCGGCATCAATGCGTCGGAGATCGTGGTGCTTAAAGTCTGCTGTTCTTATTGGGTGCGAAAGGGAGCGCTTCGCCAATCCCCGTTTTGGCGGATCAAGCTGAGTTTCGGTCGAATTGAGTAGCTTCCCAGGGCTCCTACAGAGGCAGAGATGCAAACCCTCCTCGCGCAAGTGGGAGAAAGTCACCGGGCCATTGGAGTTGTGCGAAAAGGAGCAGCGCTCGCGAGAAGTTGTAGTGTACGAGCGTCATCCTCTGTGTATCGTGCAAACCGCAATCTCGCTCTCATTGATTTGATGTTCGCCGGGATGCGCGGGAGAAGCATCAGCTTTCAACCTAGAAGACTTTGTGGTAGCGAGTCGGTATTCAAAGTGCACGCCAAAGGAGGCCGAGATCGACTGGCTTTTGTTGTAAACGATGAAACGGAGCGTATACAACAAGGCTACCGCCCTATTCTTGAAACGCCTGGGGCGAACGTCTTTCAACTCAGGGGATGGCAACCATCATCGCTCAGTTTCAGCGAGACGCAGGAATCGAGCGGCAAGTGACGCCACACATGTTGCGACACGGTCGCGACCTTACTTCTTCGGAATGGCATGGATATTCGAGTCGTGCAGGAGTTCTTAGGACATGCTTCTATAGCTACAACTCAACGGTATACGCACGTGGTTAAGGAGCTCTTGATTAGCGAATTGAGAAAACATCATCCTTCTCTGGGCCTTCGAGCACGGGCGTAGCGCACTTACCGGGCCGTCGATCCGCCGGCGCGTTCAACCATCAGAGTTTCCCTTAGGAAGTAGCCCATTAACACTGGCCGCAATAAAACGCAGTCGGCATGAACGTATTTTTTAAGATGTTTGCAGAGTTCCCACGGTCATCCGAACATCAACACCTCGGGAACTTGTTTGCTTTGTCGCAACTGCTGACACACGTGGCAGTATGTGTACACTAGGTTGGAAGACTATGCTGATTTGCTAAGGAAAACTGAAAACGATGGTGCCGAAGGGGGGACTCGAACCCCCACGAGTTGCCTCACACGCCCCTCAAACGTGCGCGTCTGCCAGTTCCGCCACTTCGGCTCAATTTGTCAGATAACTACCTTCGTAACGCAAACTTAGTTTGCGTATCCACGTAACGCAAACTGTTAGTTTGCGTCCGTTACGTTGGCTGAGTCGTTTACAAATAACGAGGTCTTCTAATCAACACGTCGCAAACTAACAGTTTGCGTTACGTCGCACTACAGTTTGCGTTACCTACTTCGCGGGTGACGCAGTAGTCGCTGCTGACGCTGCTGGAGACGCTGCGGGAGAAGCAGCTGCAGGAGTTTCAGTTGCTGCTGGAGACGGTACCGGCGTTGGCGTCGCTTCGATGTCACCAGATTGCAAAACTGAACGCGTTCCCGTCACGCCTGGTAGTGACAAAGTCAGTGCGATCAGCATGAATGCTGCCGCCGCGCCGATCGTAATCTTGGCAAGCACGCTCGCCGTACCACGTGGTCCAAACGCTGCGCTCGAAACACCACCGGAAAACAGATCGCCGGCACTCGATTTACCCGGCTGCAACAACACAGCCACCACGAGCACGATACATGACAGTATAAATAAGCTGTATAAAATGTAAGTTAGCAATCAAACCTCCGAAGTGGGACAGGCATTCTTGCCTGTCCTTCTCCTGCAAAAATCAGGGACAGACAGGAAGTGGGACAGGCATTCATGCCTGTCGCTTCTCCTGCGAAAATCAGGGACAGACAGGAATGTCTGTCCTACTTGTAATTCACTATCTGCGCAAAACTTTCTGCTTTCAAACTGGCGCCCCCGACCAGCGCGCCGTCAATATCTTTTTGGCTCATCAGGCCCGCAATGTTATCGGGTTTCACTGACCCGCCATACAAAATCCGCACTGCGTCAGCGGCCTGTTTCGAGTACCTATCCGCGAAAACGCGCCGGATAAACGCGTGCATTTCCTGCGCTTGCTCCGGCGTCGCTGTACGTCCCGTGCCGATGGCCCAAACAGGCTCGTAGGCGATGATGATACGGTCGAGATCTGAGGCTGTCAAACTGCCGAGTCCGCCGGTCAATTGGCCGCTCACCACGTTTTCCGCGGTCCCCTGTTCGCGTTGCTCGAGGCTCTCACCGACACACATGATGACTATCAAGCCGGAAGCCAGCGCAGCTTCACACTTCCGCTGCACCATCGAGTCAGTTTCGAAATAATGTTGTCGGCGTTCGGAATGACCGACGATCACATAACGGGCTCCGGCGTCGCGCAACATGAAGGCGGCCACCTCGCCCGTGTGCGCGCCCTCTTCGACTTGAGTGGAGCAGTTTTGCCCGGCGACCTGAATATTCGAACCTTCCAAACGATCCGCGACGATCTTGAGCGACGTAAAAACCGGCGCCACGATCACCTCGCAATGGTTCGCATTGGCGACAAGCGGCTTGAGTGCGAGCACGGTATCAACCGACTCGCCGATCGTCTTATACATCTTCCAGTTTCCGGCAATAACAGGTTTACGCATTATGGCTTTTGAACTTGGGACTTTGGTCTTAGGACTTCAAACCGCAGGATATTAGCAAAGCTGTGGACTTTGTAGAAACGTGGACAGGTTCGTCACTATTTAGCGTTAATTGCAATCGGATCAGTTTTTCTGGTCCAGCGCTGCCATTTTTAGTAAACGCTGAAACCGTGCATCTGAGCGTAAATTATCGAAGACAGGCTCGACGCCAATCCAGACCAGCCACAGATCGCGTTGCTCGAACGCCTCTTCGAGCGCCAGGAGAGTTTTTTCCCTGTCGCCGAGAAAATGATGAATCAGCGCTACATGGTACGGTATGACGTAACGTTCCCTGGGCAGCGCGGCGATGTTTTCCAGAACCTCTTCCGCCTCTCGGCGCATCCCCGCGGCGGCATAAGCTGTCCCGCGCCCGGTCGTCATCATCAAACTCCCGTTCGAAAGCTGCTCCGCGCTCTTCATCGCGCTCAAAGCTTCGTCGTGTCGGCCGAGATGTCGCGCGACCCAAGCCAAACCGAAGTGGGACATCGGGTTGAGCGGGTGCGCGGCGATCATGGTTTGATATTGCTCTAAGGATTCATCAAAACGGCGCGCGAAGTACAATCCCCAGCCGAGGCTAAATTGATAAATCGGTGAGAGAGGATCGAGTTCCAGGCTCCGGCGCGCGTGTTGGACGGCCTCTTCGACAAAGCCTTGCTGTACGAGGTGGTTTCCGTAGCGGAGATGCGCCAGCGCGCTGTTCGGGCTGAGGTCGAGCGCGCGCAAGACGTGGCGCTCGCCCTCCGCCCATTTGAATCTCCCTGAAAGCGCGAATCCAAGGGCGGCGTGAGCTTCCGCCAGATCAGGGTCTATCTCGACTGCCCTGCGCGCGGCGGCTTCCGACGCCTCGAGACATTGATTCGACGGCATCACGCCATGGACAGCGAGGTGATAGTAAAAATCGGCGATGCCCGTATAAGCGAGCGCATATGCCGGATCAAGCAAGACTGCGCGCTCATAATCTGCGAGGGCTTTCGCGTATCCGTCTTCGGTCAAGCTGTTGAAATGAAAGCGTCCACGCAGGTACGCTTCGAACGCCTCCGGGTTGTCCGTACCACGTTTGGCCAGTCGCTCGCGCTCATCGGCCGTCATTTGCGGGACAAGCGCAATCGCGACCTGTTCGGCAATTGAGTCTTCAAGCTGAAGCACGTCCGTGAACTTCTCGTCGAACTGGCCCGCCCAGAAAATCGCCTCTTCAGAGACTTTTAAGAGTTGCACGCTGACTCGGAAAGTCTCGCCCGCGCGCCGGATGCGCCCGTCAACGACGAAATCGACTTTTAGATCGCGCCCGGCAGCGAGCGGTTCCGTCTTCCCTTCACTGTAACGCACCACGCTACTGGTCGGACGCATCACAAACCGGCGCACGTTGCTGAGGCGGGTGATGAGCGTATCGCATAGGCCGATTCCCAAATACTCTTCATCCACTCGGTTTCCAATCTGATTAAAAGGCAGGACACCGATCGAGAGGGCACGCGCTGCGCCCGCACTCGGGTCCAGCTGCATCTGTATGTCTTCAACGGGCGTAGGCGAACGGGTGGGCCGCGCATACATGAGCTGCGCGCTCTCAGCAGGTACTTCGCGCACTGGGGCGGTGAAACGATATCCACGACGCGGCACGGTTTCGATGTACTGCTCTCCGTCTTCACGATCCCCCAGCGCTTTTCTCAGCAGCGAGATGTTGACCGAAAGGTTGTTCTCTTCAACAGCGACGTCGGGCCAGACGGTTTCAATAAATTCTTCCCGGCTGACCACACGCCCACCACTCTCGACCAACACGACCAGCGTCTTCAGCGCTTTAACCGTAAGCGAAACAGGTCGATCAGCGCAGAGCAAGAAGGGCGCGTCAGGGTCAAGTTTGAAAGGACCGAACTCGTAAAAGTGAGGACTTTCTTTAGTCATGAGGTTTTCAGATGACGCTTAAAGAAATTTACAAGATCCGTTAAAGGACTTGGCCGGCAGAGTTCAGGTAAAAGTCCCATCGCCACAGCGGCGTGAGTCGGATCGTGGGCTGGTTTTCAGCGGTCGACATTGTAGTCGAAAACCCCAACTGGCAAAACACGTGTGAATGCTGCTGACGGTCGAATGATGAGACGAAGGTAATGCTACCAACGATCCGGAAACGAGACCTCCGAATTGGGCGGGGCGCCGGCAAGCCCGATCGCAAGCCTTTCAAGACGCCACGGTGCATCGCCCGTCTAATTGTCGAAGACGTGCAGCAGGTTGGGGACGCTTTTGTGATTACACTATCCAACTCGGGCAACCTGGCGTCGCATCACGTGCGAATTAATGTCTACGAGATGCCGGTGGGCGGCGAACCCGAGGATGTGCCCTTCGTGGTCGCGACCAGATCGACGACGCTGGGAATCCTGGAACGAAAACAGGTATCGGTGATAAAGGAGTCTGGGGGCATTTCACGCACTACTCCTTATTACGCCGTCGCGTTCGACCCCATTAACGATCCATTCCCCGTGGGTCGTGTCCGCGAACTCTATCTGCAAGAGCGGAATTTGCTTGCCTCAACGCTCTGGTACTCCCTACCCGGCTGGAAGCAATACAGCTTCAACGACAATTCCTTTAGCTTCGGGGAGGCCGAGGAAGACGATCTACGAACGTGGGAATTGAACGATGTTGCAGAGTTGACCAGTGACAATCTCCCGCCGAACCCGAGGATCACCGAGGTGTTGTACCCGCACGAGACGCCGACCGATTATTCGGAATTCCGTTATCAAGTGGACATTAATAATCCGTTCTTCCTGAGTGAAATCGCGAAAGGCAACGTGACCGTTCACAGTTCGTGCATGTTGTATACCTACAAACAGACTCCTCGTGATCGTGGCGGCTTCTGGCTGCGCCAGCAAGACAACAGCGAATCACCGCTGGTGTTGGGCGAGCAGCCACTTGCCTCACCACAAACATGGATCGACTATCCGCAGGTCAATCAGACAGAGCAGATCGACGCCGACCCACGATTGACAACCATCATCGTGCGTCTGATTGCTGAACGTCGTGAACGTAAAAACAACAGTTCGTATTTCGGCAACCCCTTTTGCGCGATAAAACACCGTCAGGTCAAAAAAGCACGCCATGCCTAGATTCGGTATCCATTACATTATCCTGAAGAAGCTGCAGGAAAAGCTGGGGGCTGACGACGACGCCGGAAGCCAGGAGCTCGTGAGAATTCTCCGTGAGAACCAATTCGCTGCCAACATCGGATGCATCGGACCCGATCTGATGTTCTGGACGCCCGACTACGCACTCGTCGAAAATCTGCGCGGTCCCGTGGCGGCCTACGACGCGATCATGCGGAGATACGATGAGCTGAGAGCCCCAATTGACGCGATCGAAAGGATGATTGATCGGGGCATCCAAGACGTCATGGACGAACTCAAGCAGCTACCTCCGCCCATCGGCCCAACGATTACAAACATCAGCACCGTGATAGAAGCGATCGCGGCCATCGAGGAAATGTTCAACGCCCTGCTCGATGGGTTCAAGGAAGAGATGATGCAGGCCCTGTTTGTGAGGACTCTCGGCCTCGACTCCGCCGAGGGATTCGAGAAGATTACGCAGGCGCGCAGTCTGTACCAGGGATTATTCCAGAGCTGCTGCCAATCCGGGCGCGAGGAGATGGATTGGCTTTGGTTCGAAATGCTCCATTATCGGAAAACCGGCGATTTCGCGAAAGCGCTCATCCGCAACGCGGAAGACTCCGGCGATGAAGAACAAATGGCATACGCGTACGCCTGGGTGACCCATTGCGCCGCTGACCTTGTGGGACATCCGTTGGTCAATACGATTTCAGGATCTCCCTTTCGTATGAACGTTCAGCGGCACGTGGTAATTGAGAGCTTCATGGACCAGTGGAAGTGGATCGATGAGTTCGAAGAGATCGTTGAAGAGGCCGATGAGTTCGAGAGTCCGAACATCCGCAATGAGTTGCTGTCAGAGCTCGGTTTCGATGATGTCGGCCAGCTTCCACTAAGCATCGCCACTCTGATCGCCGACACAATGAAAGAGGTGTATGGGTACGAGAACGCCGACGAGGTTCATCCGTTGCGCTATGTAAACCCGCGCGACCTGCCGGAAGCGGTTGGCGTTAACCCACTTCGCGACGGGTTCCTGAGTCCCGAGGACATTCAAACTGCATACGTCTTTCTGCGTAAGATGTTGAAGTTTATGGGGGGACAGAAACACAGGCCTCAGCCGAAGGAGCCGTTCCCCGGCGCAGATACCTATCTTGCCGACTTGATCAGTGCGGACACGCTCGGTATTCCGCCGGCGCCTTCGTTTCCACAAGCCTTCTTGCCCCAGAGTGTGAACGAGTTGTTTGAGGGTCTGGACGTGTGGTGGCAGGCGATTGAGGCATATCTCGACTGGGCGTTCGATGCCGCTGCCGCCACGTGGAATGCCATCGCCGACGGCCTCAGAGCTTTTGTCGCAGATCCGATGGGCGAGACGCTGAGACTAATCCAGGCGTTGGCCTATAGACTAGCGCGCGGATTGTACGATATCTACCGCGCAATCCACCAGGTGATGGCGCTAGCTGGCTTGGCGTATCCTGAACCCGACGATGTCGCTCTCACAGAGCCGGTCGCGCAAGCGTTGATCACGCCGCGTCACGTCTGCTACAAGAAGTTTCCCATTCTCAGGACGCCGGGCCAGCCGCATCTGGATACAAACAGTTATGTTTCGTTCCTGAGCCACGACAACCATCAAGCCTTCTTCGCGGATAAGGACGTCGAACAGCCGTGGACGGTAGCATCGCATTATGGCGAGGATACGACACCTGATGCGTTCATCGACGGCGAACCTCTGGACGTCAAGTTGCTCACCGCCTACAGTCGTGCGAAAACACCGGAGGAGACCAGAAAACTCCACCGGAAGAACAAAAAACACTTTGGCAATGCAGTCGATCTCACGAAATTCATTCTCGAGAACAGGGATGACGACGAGCTGCAAGACGTGGTGTTCTGCAATTGGAACCTGGACTCGGATCGGGGATACGGCTACAAAACCTGGGATGGTGTGCCGTTCACGGTGGTCCCGGGCGAAATAGACGGAGCCATCGACGGCAATGAAGATTTCAGCGAAGTCCTCGCGCAAAACTGCTCAGTGTGGACCGAAGTCCGTGAGAACGATGACGGCAACTCGAAATACGAATCCGAGGTCTACGTAAACGCAAAAACCTTTCGTCAGACGCTGTTGTCGCCGCTGAATATCTCGGAGCACTACATTCCCGCCATGTTCCGGAGGCCCGAGCTGATGGCAGCCGTTCCTATCGATCGCTGGATCAGCCTCGTGCCGTGGAGATTCCGGGTTACTACTGAGAGCGGGTACAACAACTTTTTCTTTTGTAACGGGCTCACCACGACCCCTTCGTCAGGCATTCGTTCCACGATTAAGTTGCAGAAAGTGCTGAACGGGGGGTTCGGAGACAATGCGGAATATAAATTCAATATCAAACTGATTCATAACTACACGAGTTCCGATCTTGGCGATTTTCACCAGGTGGGCGACCTCTTGGAAGCTGTTGCGGGGGATTATCTCTCGACGATTCTTAACGAGGC
Organism: Pyrinomonadaceae bacterium; assembly: GCA_035273385.1. GTDB lineage: Bacteria > Acidobacteriota > Blastocatellia > Pyrinomonadales > Pyrinomonadaceae > PSRF01. The sequence goes on from DATEPE010000009.1 coordinate 8,663, forward strand.
CGCGATTAGTGATGGCGGCGCACTCCCAGAAGTGAAGAATCCTACGCAGGTCGCGATCATCGCGCTGCTCCATCATGGAATGAACCAGGATATTCCGCTGATCCTCTCCGGACACAGTCAGGGGTGCATGATTACCGCCAACGCGATTATGGTGTTCAGCTCGCTGGGCCAGCGGTATCGCGATTACCTCGTCGACAGAGTTCGGTTCTTTCAGATGGAACCGGAGTTGCTGATCCGTACGCGTCGTCTACTGCGGACACTACTGAAACAATCACTTGTTTACATCATGAACAACAGCGATCCGTTGGGTACCGACATGCTGCTCGAGGCGGGCGCAGGTGAAGAGCCGGGGATGCCGTGGCAGCCGGCCGGCTTGGCGTTGGACGGCGATGGCATGAGAGCAGTGCGCGAAGCGTTGGCCGATCCGGATCCGCTGAATATTGAGTTCTACACGGGACTTGAGAGGATCGTAAGCGGCGCCTTCGATGACCTGACGGCGATCATCGGTTACGTAAGACACCTGGACATGAATAACCTGTTGCGAGCCCACTTCATGCCCGCTCAGTTGACGGTCATCGAGAGCGACATCCGTGACAACAATTTCAGGACAGATCCGGGAACGCTTGACCCGGGAGATCGGATGTCCCAGCTTTCAACGTCAGACAGCCTCAATAACACCTCAGTGAACGTGCGCGACTTTTTCACTGCAACGTGATTCGACGAGGTGGTTGAACGAGCGAGGAATGGCCGCCACAGTTCTGGCAATAGCCGAGGCTCTTCTGATGATCGCGAATCCTCAGGCCGCTAGGTCAGACTCTGTTGCCTTTCGAACGAGAGCTGTTTCTCATCTAGAGCAGCAACTCCAGGCAATTCTTCACCAGCCAAAAACTCCAACGTTGCGCCGCCACCGGTTGAGATGTGCGTGATGCGATCAGCCACGCCCGCTTCGTTGACGGCAGCCACAGAATCGCCGCCACCCACAATCACGGTGGCACCACGAGCAGCAGCTTCGGCGACTGCATGCGCCACCGCAATTGTTCCTTCGTTAAATGGGGGCTCTTCAAACACTCCCATCGGACCATTCCAAATGATGGTCTTCGCACCCTGTATGGCGTTGCGGAAATGCTGAACAGACTCGACACCGATATCCATGCCGGCGTGTCCTGCATTCGTGAACTCAATCGGAATGGTCTTGGCAACGATCTTGTCGCCCTTTACCGGTTCGTAGCTATCAACCACCTGGTGATCCGTTGGAAGTAGAAACTCGATTCCGGCAGATTCAGCTGCCTTCCTGATTTCTTTTGCCGTCTCCAGCATTTCATTTTCAACCAGTGACTTGCCGACGGTGAATCCTTCGGCCTTCAAGAACGTGTAGGCCATCGCGCCGCCAATCAGGATCTTGTCTACCTTTCGATCGATCAAAGCGTTAATGACGGGTATTTTGTCCGACACTTTCGCGCCGCCGAGGATAGCTACGAAAGGATGTTCGGGAGCACTGATTACCCGGCCCAGATATTCCAGCTCCTTCTGCATTAACAACCCCGCTGCAGATTTCTCGACGTGTTTGGTAATACCTGCAGTTGAAGCGTGTGCACGATGCGCCGCGCCGAATGCATCGTTCACGTATAGGCCATCGCACAAAGCTGCTAGTTGCTTCGCGAAATCGTCGTCGTTCTTCTCTTCTTCTTTGTGAAAGCGGAGGTTTTCCAGAAGTAGAACATCACCATCATGCAGCTCGGCAGATTTCGCCTCGGCGTCAGGGCCTACGCAATCGTCCGCAAAAGCAACTGGCTTACCCAGCAACGACGAAAGATGCTCGGCTACTGGTTTCAAACTGTACTTGTCGACCCGCTCACCTTTCGGTCGCCCGAGGTGCGAAGCCAGAATCACACGTGCGCCCTGTTCAGTCGCGTAATTGATTGTGGGCAACGAAGCCTGAATGCGCGTATCGTCATCAACCTTGCCGTCTTTAATGGGCACGTTGAAGTCGACGCGAACGAACACGCGTTTGCCTTTTACATCCAGATCTTTGATTGATAGTTTTTTCATTCGTTAGAGTGAAAAGTGCCGGTGATTAGACAGTGTTCAGAGTACAAGCTTTAGCTTGCGTGCCACCGCATCAGCCCAACCTAAAGGTTGTACTCTGAACACTGTCTAATCACTCAGCACTCATTACTTCCTAAAGTCCCTTCGCGGCGATGTACTTGATCAAATCCCGCACGCGGCACGAATAACCCCACTCGTTGTCGTACCACGAAAGAATCTTCACCAATCGTCCGCCGATAACTTTGGTGTACTCGGCATCAACGATCGAAGAGTTTGAATTCTTCTTGAAATCGCCGGAAACGAGTGGCTCTTCGCAAAACGCCAGGATCCCGCTGAGCTCTTCATTCGCCGCATCTTTCAACGCGCGATTCACTTCCTCCGCCGTCGTGTCCTTCTCAACTTCCATGACCACATCAACCAATGACACGTTAGGCGTTGGTACGCGCACTGAAATGCCGTCGAACTTCCCTTTCAACTCGGGCAACACGAGCGCGACTGCTTTCGCCGCTCCGGTGGAAGTCGGAATCATGTTCAGCGCGGCAGCGCGGGCGCGCCGCATGTCCTTGTGCGGAAGATCCAGCAGCTGCTGATCGTTCGTGTACGAGTGAATCGTGGTCATCTGCGCCGACTTAATCCCAAACTTCTCGTGGATAACTTTCGCTACCGGCGCCAGACAATTTGTAGTACATGACGCGTTTGAGAGCACGTGATGATTGGCGGCGACATATTGCTCTTCGTTTACACCGAGAACAATGGTGATGTCCTCATTCTTGGCGGGCGCCGAGATGATCACCTTCTTCACCGATCCGCGCAGGTGCTTTTTAGCATCTTCAGCTTTCGTAAAACGCCCGGTCGACTCAACGACGATTTCCGCGCCGACAGACGCCCAGTCGATTGCAGCAGGATCCTTTTCTGAGAAGACTCGGAACTCGTCGTTTCCCACCTTGATTCCGTTTTCGGTTGACGAGATTTCGTGGTCCAGATTGCCGAGCACCGAATCGTATTTCAGCAGGTGCGCCAGTGTTTTCGTGTCAGTGAGATCATTAACCGCTACGAAATCTATGTCCGGATCACCGATAGCCGTGCGATAGATGTTGCGACCGATGCGACCAAAACCGTTGATGCCAACCTTCACTGCCATTTTTGAAATGCCTCCTGCCGTTGATTCAGCGTCCCAATTTCGATAATGGAACTCGATGAGAACACACGAGTCTCCACACTATTGCGACAGATAGAGATGGGAACGTGCTGGAAAAAAGAAGTCCAAGATTATGCGGCGTCGCTTTTAGTGTCAAGCGAGCATCCGACGCGCTATTTGTTGTAACGAACGCGTGTTTTGCGGTGTCTAGCACCTTATGAAACACCTCTCTTCGCGAAGCATCTTTTTGAAACTGACTTCGAACAAATAGCGTAGTAAAGACTTGATCGGATGAGACTTGTTTGCTAACAGTGGGTAGTTCTAAAGAACAATTGGAAATGACTGAAGGAGCTTTTGGAGCGATGCATACACGCCGGCCTAGTGCGCCATTTAGACTGTTATTGATCTCGGTGTTCGTTTTTGGAGTGAGCCAGGCCGCTTTCGGCCAAGTGCCCGCTCCGACGCCAAACCGCGAAGCGACTCGGCCGCCCGGTCAGGAGACCCAGAATCCGACAAGGCCACCGGCTACGCAGACCGCTCCGCCGCAAGCTCCGCCGGGAACCCAACAACAAACCCCGGGTGCCGTACCGACCACCACTCCGGGCGCAGTGCCCGGCGCCACGCCAGGTTTAGTCCCCGATGTTCCCAGCACCGAAGTGATTCAGGATCCGATTGATCCGCAGTTCCCCCCAGCCGAACAAAGGCCGCTGCCGCCGCTACCCAACATGACGAGGCTCGGCGTAACCAGTGACAACACCATCACACTCTCGCTGAACGACGCAATCAAACGCGCTCTCGAAAACAACAACGATATAGAAATTGCACGCGACGATGTGCGTTTTGCGGAAACTCAATTGCGCTCGCTCGAAGGTTTTTACGATCCGATTTTTAGCATCACGCCACAAGTTGACAAGCGCATTACACCGGTACAAAACATCTTCGCCGGAGGCGGCACTGCTGGTACGGTTTCCACAACCACACTTTCGGCTGATCCGACGCTCAGTAAATCTTTTTCGCTGGGTGGTGGAAACTATGAGCTCCGCTTCAGCAACTCAAGGACTTCGACCAGCGCAGCTAACAGCACCTTAAATCCATTCTTCTCGACGAATCTCGCTTTGACGTTTACTCAGCCGCTTTGGCGAGACCGTTCGATCGACAACACACGCCGGCAAATTCGAATCCAAAAGAAGCGCCTCGAACAATCAGATGCAGACTTTCGACTGCGCACCATCGATGTAATTTCGCGTGTGCAGCGCGCTTATTGGGACCTTGTTTTTGCTCTTCGAGATCAGCAGAACCAACTCGCGAATTTAAATCTGTCGCGTGAGAACCTGAAACGCGTGGAGGCACAGATTTCCGTCGGCACCCAGGCTCCGCTGGCCCGGGCCGAGGTGCAAACCGAACTGGCAAACCGCGAGTCAGCGTTACTGATCTCGGTACAGAACGTCTCGATCGCCGAAAACAATTTGAAACAGTTGATCGTCAAGGATCCGTCGGAGCCAATTTGGTCCGCTCAACTTACGCCGACTGACACACCGCGTTTTGACACCGCACCGGTGAACTTGAACGAAGCACTTAAGGAAGCGCGTGCGAATCGTCCCGAGCTTCGTCGTCTGCGTCTGCAAAACGATATTAACTCGATCGACATTCAATATTTCAAGAATCAGACAAAACCGCAGGTGGACATAGTGTCGACAGTGGCCACTACGGGGTTAGCCGGTACTCCGATCGCCACGGTACCACCGGGCACGTTGCTGCCGTTGATTGCAGGCGATCCGACCGCGAATGCCAATGCGTTCCTGCTGAGTCAAATTCAGGACATTCAGCGCCGCTCCGGTTTCCCGGTTGCTGATTCACCCCTGGTCGCGACTCCAAGTCTCGCGCCTTCCGCTCTGGTTGGGGGATACGGGCAGACTCTGCGGAACATGTTCAACCTAAACACTTATAACGTGGTCGTCGGCGTTGCCCTCCAAATTCCTCTGAGGAACCGAACAGCGGAAGCAAATCTCGCCGGAGCGCGCATACAGCAGGAACAGCTCCTGGCCACGGTGCGGTCGCAGGATCAACTTATCGAGGTTGACGTGAGAAACGCTGCGCAGGCAGTTGAGACAGCTCGCTTGCGCGTCCTGGCCTCACGTGAAGCGCGAATCAACGCGGAAGCGCAACTCGAAGGCGAGCAACGTCTGTATCAGGTGGGACGTTCAACAACGTTCCTCTTGTTCGAACGCGAGAATGCGTTGACGAATGCGCGAAATGCGGAGTTGAGAGCGGAAACAGACTACAACAAGGCGTTGGCCGATCTGCAGCGTGCGACTTCAACAACGCTGCGGGCCAACAATATTGTGTTTGAGCCGGTCACGCCGTAACCTGCGTACATCGTGAAGAGTTAAGCCACGGTCGATAAAGGCCGTGGCTTTTTGTTTGTGAAACGAGAAGTTTTCGTGTATTTCGTGGATCGCTTTTTTCGCGGCGCTAAAACGATCCACAAAATCCACCAAAAACACGAAATACACGAATGAAGATTTCAGCAACGATCATTACACTGAATGAAGAAGAGAATATCCGCGAGGCACTCGCTTCTCTGGCTTGGGCGGAAGAAGTGATCGTGGTTGATTCAGGATCGACGGATGAGACGTGCGAGATTGCGGATGCTGCCGGAGCACGCGTTATCAGGAATGATTGGCCGGGGTTTGCTCGACAGAAACAGTTTGCCGCTGATCAGGCTCAGCACGAATGGATTTTCAGTCTCGACGCCGACGAACGGGTCTCGCCGGAGCTGAGTAATTCGATCGCGGCGATTAGAAATTTATCCGACTCTCAGCGCGCAGATGGATACCGAATTGCGAGACGCTCGTTTTATCAGGGCCGTTGGATCAAAGGTGGTGGATGGTATCCGAATCGACAACTGCGGCTGTACAGGAAGTCGCGCGGGCGCTGGGCTGAGCGTCACATACACGAATCAGTACGCATGGAGCCGGACGCGCGTGTTGTAACTCTTCCAGGCGACATCCTTCACTACAGCGTGCGAGACTCGGCGCAGCATCACCGTATGATCGGTGAACGATATGCACCGCTGGCTGCGCTGCAAATGTTTGAGGAAGGACGCCGCACGTCGCGGCTGAGAATAGCGACAGCGGCGCCGCTTGGGTTTATCCGCAGTTTTGTTCTCAAAGGCGGCTTTCGCGATGGTATGGCTGGACTCACAATCGCGCGTTTTGCTGGCCACAATGATTTTTTAAAGCACCTCATGCTTTGGGAAAGGCAGAGGCAATCGGACAAAGAGTAAACAAAGATCATTTTCCATATATCATTTCACACTTCTCATTTTTCATTGTTTGCAGAGTCGAGTCATCCTGCTGTTCATTGAGGATCGGCCGAGCGTCTGTACTCGAACCGTAACAAATGACAAATGAGAAATGTGAAATGATATATGGGAAATGGTTTTTGTCCGTCTAACTGTGGATTGATATACAATCCCACCTGATGCATCTTTCCGAGATCGTTCTCCAACCCGACATAAGTCTTATCCCACTTCCTTTCTTCTACGTCGCCATCGGCATCATCGGCGCCATCATCGGCAGCTTCCTGAACGTCGTTATTCACCGGCTGCCGCGTGAAGAGTCGATAGTCTTCCCTAATTCGCGTTGCCCCTCCTGCGGAACCGCAATAGCTTTTTACGACAACATTCCAGTGCTCAGTTATGCCGTGCTCGGCGGACGTTGCCGTTCATGCAAGACCAACATCTCCGCACGCTATCCGGCAGTTGAACTAATAACCGGCCTACTCTGGGCCGTGGTAGCAATGCACGACGGAATGACCTGGGCGCTGCCTTTCGATCTGATATTTGTTACCGCAATTCTCGTTTTGATCTTTATTGACGCCGAGCACATGATCCTGCCGAACGCCATCACGTATCCCGGCATCGTCTTCACTCTCGTCGCCCGTATTGCCCTTCCCTTGCTGATGGGACAGCCACATTTCGACGACGTTCCCATGCTGCTGGATGGTCCGTTCGAGGGCTGGCCTTTATGGGCCGCCTCACTCGGCGGTGCCGTGATAGGCGGGCTGGCAGGCGGCGGCTCGTTATGGTTGATGGGCTGGCTGTGGGAGAAGCTACGGGGCGTTGAAGCGATGGGTCTGGGCGACGTGAAGATGATGTTTATGGTTGGCGGCTATCTCGGTTGGCGACTTACGGTACTGAATATCTTTCTGGCGGTACTCTCCGGTTCGGTGACCGGAATCGTCATTATGGCCGCCAAGGGTGACCGAAACCTGCAGATGCTCCTACCGTTTGGAATTTTTCTCGGCATCGGCGCGATTGCTGCATTGTTGTTCGGCTCCCATATCGTTGAATGGTACGCAGGTCAGTTTAGATAAGATCATGATGTCCGATAAGCTTTAGCTTGTCGTGGCGCCAGGTCAGTGGATTTGGCTTAGCCCGCGGAGCGAGGCGAAAGCATAAAGCCTGGGGTGGAGCGCAGCGGAACCCCAGGTGGGCCGGCCATAATGAAGAATAGTGCGCGCGAAGCGTGCGATAGCGCAACGCGCAGTCACTGACAATGAATGGGCTGTCGCCCACTTCGTGGGCTGCAACAAAGTTTCCACGGATCCTGGGGTTCCGCTTCGCTCCACCCCAGGCTTTATGCTGTCGCCGCGCTCCGCGGGCTAACGACACGACCACAAGTTTCGTATCACCTTGTCAGTCGCCAATTGATTCATGTCGCGCTTCGGTAATCGCTACCAGCTCGGACTCACGCTGCTGACCACCTTCTTTCTGGTCGCGACGGTCTTTGCCGTCCTGCTCTATCTCTTCACGCCTGAAACACCCGCGACGCGTGGTCCATTGCTGCTCGCCGCCTTTATCGCCATCCTCCTCGGAAGCCTGGTCTGTGTTCTCCTGTTCCTGCGCTGGATGTTGCGGCCATACCGCGAACTCGTAGACGAAGCGGAGAAAGCGTCTACTGGTTCTTCGTCACACAAAGACGAAGGCGAATTTGTGCTGGAGACGTTTCAATCTGTGCTGGCGCAACTTCAGGAGCAACGAAAGGCACTGGAGGAGTTGAGTGCCCAGGCGGCCCAACGCGCTGACTCAGCCGAAAAATTCAGTGAACGAATTGTCGCAAGTGTTCCCTCCGGCCTCATCGCATTCGACGGCGCCGGACGCTCGATGGTGATCAACGGTCCCGGTCGCGCGTTGCTTGAACTGGACGGAGGATTGGTGGGCCAGCCGGTTGGCGATGTACTACGGAACATTCCTCAGCTCGCACAAATGGTGGAAGGCTGCCTGGAGACAGGACGCATTTACCGTCGTGAAGAAATTCAAATGCAAATTGCCGGTCAACAACTGCGGCGGCTCGGTGCGACCGTTGCACCGATTGATCTCGCGCCGGCTGAAACGGGACGCGGCGTGATTTGTCTATTGACTGATATCACCGAGGTCACGAATCTGCGGGAGCAGGTTGCACTTAAGAACAACCTGGAAAGTCTTGGTGAGATGTCTGCCGGACTGGCGCATGAGTTCAAGAATGCGATCGCCACGTTGCACGGTTACGTCCAACTACTGCAGAGCACTGATTTAGATGAGCGCGGACGGAACACCACGACGTCATTGCTGAACGAGGTACGGAATCTCTCGGACATGGTTACTTCGTTCCTAAACTTCGCACGCCCGCAACCTTTAGAGGTTGAAGAGGTTGATCTCGCGGAGTTGCTGGACGATTGCGCCCGCGAGTTAGCGCCGCTGCGCGACAGCAAAAATGTGGAACTCGCAATCAAACATCAAGACGATGCCAGAACCTTGATTCTCGCAGATGAACGGATGCTGCGCCAAACTTTGCTTAACTTAATTCGCAACGGTGTGGAGGCAATATCGGATCAAACTGCAACCAGGCGCGTGGATGTCTCGACGCGTTTGGAAAGTGAATCAGGTAACCGTTGGGCCATCCTTGAGATTGCGGACACCGGTGGAGGAATCCCTGAGGCTGACTTAACACGTATCTTCATTCCTTTCTTCACTACCAAAGCTGAAGGCCACGGCGTGGGCCTGGCTCTCGCGTATCGTGTAGTCACTCAGCATGGCGGCACGCTGACGGCCGCGAATTCGGAGACGGGGGGCGCACTTTTTACAGTTCGTCTGCCTTCTTAAAAGCGGGTTAGAGTCGAATCAAAATGTTTCAAGCTGCCTTACCGGTGCTTCACATCACGAGATCAAAAGCGGCCGAACAGTTCTATTGCGAGCTGCTCGGCTTCAAAAAAGAATTTGCGTATCGCTTTGATGAAGCCAAAGATGACCCGTGCTACATGGGTGTCAGTCGAGACAAAGCCTGGATTCACCTCTCATCATTTTCGGGTGATGGCGTGGCAGGCGGAGTTGTCTTTCTGCTTGTAGACGACGTCGATTCGCTGTTTCGGGAATTCACTGGCAAGAATGTAGCGATCCAGCTGTCTCCAACCAACCAGACGTGGAACAATCGTGAAATGTATTTAAACGATCCGGACGGAAATAGTTTGCGATTTGTTACCGAGTTGGGAAGTTGAAATATGCCGTTGCCGATTGCTCATGGATTACTTGGGGCAACGCTTAGTGTCCTTTTCCAGCCACAATCCGGCCGCAACTGTTTCCGTGCGTTGTTGATCGGCGCAGCTGTGGCCAATGCCGCGGATTTGGATTTTCTCCTTGTCTTCGTACTGGGTTCGAAAGCATGGCATAGAGGTTTTTCCCATTCAATTGTATTCGCGATCGGCTTGGGCCTGGCGTTGTTGTTGGTTAGCGGGTGGAGAAATATTAGACAGGTAACAGCCTATACGGGTGCCTTCATGTCGCACGGTCTGCTGGACTTTGTCACGGCAAAGATTGGAGGCGGGGTTGAACTATTCTGGCCCTGGTCGCCGAAGCGTTATAAGTTGGGACTGGTCGGCCTGTCTGAGGTTCCGTCGCAGCTTCCAGCAACAGGCATAGTGAAGACGCTGGTTCTAGAACTGGTGCTTTTTGTTTGGCCGTTGATATTCGCGATTCTGTTTTCTCGTCGTAAGCGACAAAACGCACTTTGATGCGACCTTCCGGTAATCAACTAATGTCGGATAAGCTTTAGTTCGTCATGGAGCCGTGACGAATTGAATTTACCGAACACGAGGTAAGATATGAAGCGAGTCGTCATACACTACTGCCCCGTTTGACCGTTGAAGCGACTGATAGCTACCCGTGTGGCGGCTACGTTGCGGAAGGAGACGCAGGCCGAAGTCGAAGTTGTGGGCGGGGGCCTCGGCGAATTCAGCGTCGATATCGATAGCCGCAAAGTGGTCAACACGAATCGGCTTTTGTATCCCAGGCCCGGCAAAGTGGTCCAACAAATTAAGCGTGCGCTCGGGGAATAAGACGTTCGAGTTCTGCTCCAGCCGTCTGCTTCAGCTAAAACCAATAGCGATCAGCGTCAACTCCTTCACAGGGACCGCAGGCGCGCGCGTCCGCACTTAGCGCAAAGCGCCAAACTAGCCGGGAACCAACCTATCTCCCGGCTGGATGTCATCGTTACACCGTCTTGCTTCCAGTTTAATAATCTTTCGGACTTTTTTCGCCTTGCCCTCAGTGAATAGCTGAAAACCTTATTCCGCTGAGCTGCGTAAGACCAATGAACAACTCGTCTGTCACCTTCAAACAGGAGCGATGAAATGAAAAAGTTAGAGAGAACTCTGGTTGTGCTGGCTATCGTTCTGGCAGGTTCACTAGGCGCCGCTGGACTTATGAACAAACTGACTCCCAACAGTTCGTGGTTGGGCTACATAGCTTGGACGGTCTTCTTCGTTTCTCTCCAATTGCCGTGGCTGTTGGTCAAGCCAGACGTTCTAGACGCCTGTACATCCTGGCTGAACCTGCGAAAGCGTTGAGTCTGCACACTAAGGCGATTCCCTTTCCGGCAGGTTTGTCGCATTTATTCGCCCCGGAGTTTATTCTTAAGGAATGAAACGATCCGGCACAGCAGATCTCCCGCTACATGGCGGCCGTGTGCCACCATGGCTTGCCGAGCGCATGACCAAACTCGGCACGGCCATCACCGAAAACATCATCCACGACTACGGCGTCTCCGCCTTCCTCACTCGCCTCAGCGATCCATTTTGGTTTCAAGCATTCGGGTCAGTCATGGGAATGGATTGGCATTCGTCCGGCATCACAACGTCAGTCATGGGAGCGCTCAAGCGTGGACTGGCACGGCAAGCTGATGAACTCGGCCTCTACGTTTGCGGTGGTCGTGGCCGGTTTGCCAGACGCACGCCGCATGAACTTCGCGAGATTGCCGGACGTCACGGCTTCGATGGAGACGCCTTGGTTCGCACCAGCCGATTAGCGGCACGCGTTGATAACAACGCCATTGCGGACGGTTTCCAAATTTATCTTCACAGTTTCGTGGTGACGTCGAGCGGCGAGTGGGTAGTGGTCCAACAAGGTTTGAACGATCAAACCGGAATGGCTCGACGGTACCACTGGCACTCGGCCTCAGTGCGCGACTTTGTTGCCGAACCTCACACCGGAATCGTCGGTGAAAACCAGGGAACGATCATGAACCTGGTGGACTCTGAAGCACGACCGGCGCAGAATGCCATGCTTGAAATCGTACACGACAATCCGGATAAGACACTGGCAGCGGCCCGCCACCTCAGCATGCCGTCGCATCACGAGGTCAGGCCGATGAACGTGGATCTAAAACGGCTGGGAGCGGTGCTGGCCGTCGCGTATGAACGCGATCTACACAACTTCGCGGAGTTACTGTTGTTGGAAAAGTTGGGACCACGAACGCTGCAATCGTTGGCGTTGGTGGCTGAGGTTGTTCATGGAACGCCGAGCCGGTTCAACGATCCGGCGCGCTTCTCATTTGCTCACGGGGGAAAGGATCGACATCCGTTTCCAGTGCCGCTAAAGACCTACGATGAGTCGCTCAATTTTCTACGCACGTCGCTGGATGCAGCGAAGGTTGGTGATAAAGAGAAAATTGAAGGCTTTCGCCGGCTTGAGAAGTTCGCCCGCAACGTCGAGAACCGCATGAGTCCGTTGGCGAACTTCGACAAGTTGATAACCCATGAAAACAAGATTTCGAAATCACTGGGTGGGCGATCAGTTTTCGATGACCAGCCAGTGCGTATTCGCGGCAAACGGCAATTAACCTTGTTCTAAAGCTCGTTTCGTGGGTTTCGTGTGTTTCGTGTGTTTCGTGTGTTCATTCTTTAGGCGAAACATTAAAAGCTATCCACGAATTACACGAAACACACGAAATTGCATCAAAAAATACCGAAAACTCTGGAGGACAGAATGTCTGAAGACAACGTGAATTTAGTGCGGGGTATGTACGCAGGATTCAGCAAGGGCGACATCCCCGCCGTGCTCGCAAAGCTTGATCCGCAGGTTGAATGGTGGGAAGCGGAGAATTTTATTTACGCAGAAAAGAATCCCTATGTTGGTCCAGATGAAGTACTGAGCGGCGTGTTTATGCGACTAGGAACCGAGTGGGACGAATTCGCAGTTTCCCCGAAAGCATTCCATGATGCTGGCGACACTGTCATTGCCGAAGGGTACTACAGTGGCACCTACAAGAAGACTGGTAAACAAGTGAAGTCCCAGTTTGCACACCTGTTCACTTTCCGCAATGGTCAGATTGTAAAGTTTCAGCAATACACCGACACGGCGCAGTTCGCTGAAGCCGTCAAGGCGTAATCGGCTATCCACCGATTTCGCAGATTACACAGATTAAATTTTCGAAACGGTCAGTTGAGACCGCTAATTGAGCGCGTCCAGCGCGTTCGTTAATCTCTTCTAGCTGTTTGATGTGAAATCTGTGGAATCTGCGTAATCTGAGGATGGAAAGTATTCCCGCCAGCGCCGGTCTACCCTGTGGGCGATATCGTCACGAACAATCAGCTCTTTTGGAAATCCAGGCTTGGTGCGCGCATCGATCACAATTGGACCACTGTATGCAAGGTGGTGACGAATTACCTCTGTCCTGGCGGCATGAATATCGGCAGCCGGTTCGAAGCGGGTCCACGTTGACCAGAGAAAATCCGCCGCAGATCTAATCGCGCGTGGGTCGTCATGCAGGACAAGCAATGGCCAATCCGCAAACGCAGGTTCGTGTGCAAGTCTGGCGGCTTGGGCTGGATCCTCGCTGTACGGAACGCCCTGGACCACTAAACAACCACCACAGAACACTTCGACACTCGTCACACCGCCGGGAAGTTCCGTTCGGAACTCGCGCGGCAGATCACGTTTCGCATCGCCCAGGCCCAGCATGATCGCTTTGCTGCCTTCGTTCACCTTGCCACTTGTGTAGTCCAGCGTGTCCATCGATACGTTCGAAAACACAAACAGATCTGTGGCGGGATTGAAGCGCGCTAGAATGTGTTCGAGCAAACCAGGAAAGTTGCTGAGATCCTGCGGCGTGTCTGTCAGCATCAAAAACTTGGTCAGCGATAGTTGGCCTTCGCCAAGAATCCTGAATCCCGACACCAATGCCTCGCGTCCGTAACGCTCCTTCACCACCGCCGCACACAACGAGTGGAAGCCAGTCTCACCGTACGTCCACAAGTCGCGAACGCCCGGCATCACGAGGGGAAACAGTGGCGACAGCAGCTGCTGCAAATAATCCCCAATGAAGAAATCCTCCTGCCGCGGTTTGCCAACGACTGTCGCCGGGTAGATTGCATCGCGGCGATGGAAGACGGCGTCGACTTTGAAGATGGGATATTCGTGTTCGAGCGAGTAATAGCCATAATGATCGCCAAATGGACCTTCCACACGACGTTGCTGCGGTGGTGCGTGTCCGACTAACGCAAACTCCGCTTCCGCCGCTAAACGATGTGGCCCACCCAGCGGGTTCTTTGTCATCTTCAATTTCTCGCCCGCCAGTAGCGAAGCAAGCACCAACTCCGGCACGTCTTCAGGAAGAGGCGCGATGGCTGCGAGTATTAGCGCGGGAGGACCCCCAAGAAAAACCGTGACCGGCAGCGACTCTCCCAGGCGTTCAGCTTCGGCGTAATGAAACCCGCCGCCTTTTTGAATCTGCCAGTGCAACCCTGTGGTGTCCGCATCGTAGACCTGCATGCGATAGATGCCGAGGTTATGTTTTTTGGTTACCGGATTCTCGGTGTACACCAAAGGAAGCGTGAGGAAGGGACCACCGTCTTCCTGCCAAGTAGTCAACACCGGCAATTCATCGAGTCTGGCCGGCCGATCAGTTACCTGGGTTACCGGCGAACGCGAAGTGTTTCTGGTACCCAACCGCAATAACTCTTTGCCCAGTGAACGGTGTTTCCAAAGCTCACTTGCCCGTGGCGGCAGCAGAGACTCGGCCACGTGGACCAACTCCCGCACCAGGGCCTCCGGTTTTGGACCAAACGCCAAATCTATCCTTCGCTTGGTCCCAAAGAGATTAGTAACTACGGGGTAACGACTTCCCTTCACCCGTTCAAACAGCAACGCCGGGCCACCCTGATCGATCACGCGCCGGTGGATCTCGGCCAGTTCGAGATAAGGATCCACTTCGGCTTTGATGGTGGTGATTTCGTTTTCTCGCACCAACAGGTCGAGAAATGTGCGCAGGCTCGGATGCATGATTACAGTGGAGCAGAGTCTATCTCAAGAGACACTAGAAACTTTAGTTAGGGCGGCTTTGCCGCATCCTGTGCGGAAAGGCTTCGCCCTTCCGATAACGACTAACAAAGGAACGCGGCGAGGCTCAGCCTCGCCGCGGATTCTAAAATACGTGCCCTGGTAAGGCAGAGCCTTACCGCACCGGATGCGGCAAAGCCGCCAACAGTTACTCGCTCTGTTGCTTCTTTCTCAACAACGCGCTGTTCAAGTCCAGCTCGGCAACCGGTATCACTTTTACGTTCGGGTACATCTTGGTAAGTTCCGGCAGAAACTCTTTTGCGTTGCCGACGATTACGATGCTGGCGCCTTGCGCGCCGAGCCGATTGCTGGAGAACCTTTGAACGTCGGCAGCTGTAATCGCCTGCACGTTCGAGATATAGCGATTGATTTCATCAAGACTAATTCCGTACAACGCCAACGAGCCGATCTGCTGGACCAGCCCCGCCGCTGTTTCAAGGCTGCGTCCGAAATTACCGACCACCACCGCTTTGCGCGGCTCCAATTCAATATCCGGCACCGGCGCCGTTCCCAGTCGCTTCACCTCGTTCATAAGCAGCGACGCGACTTCCGCTGCCGATTGGTTCTTCGTTTGCGCCGATGCTGAAAATGGACCAGTGAAGCGCCGCATATCGAGTGCGCTTCGCGCGCCGTAACTCAGTCCACGCTTGATTCGAATCTCCTGATTCAAACGGCCGGAGTAGCCGCTCAAAACGGAGTTGGTCACCAGACCACGAAAGTAATCGGGATTATTGCGCTCGATTCCCGTGCGAGCTACGAGTACCGCTGCTTGTCCCGCATCCGGTTTATCAATCACGAGGACCTGCGGCTGCGTGTCCCCCAGCTTTGGTGACGGAACCGGCGGAAGCGGTGCGGCAGGTTTCTTCCAGTCACCAAATAATTGTTGCGCGAGCCTGAACGCCTCCGCCGCCCTGATGTCGCCACCGAAGATCAGCACCGCATTGTCGGGGCGGTAATAGCGTGAGTGATACTTCAGGAGCTCGTCGCGTGTAATCCGTGGAATTGACTGCGGCGTGCCGCTGAGCGGTTGACCGTAGGGCGTATCTCCGAAAATAACTCGCGAACCAGCGTAGGCAGCAATCGTTCCCGGATCGCCGAGTTCCACTGTCAGGTCGTCCAGCGTTTGTTGTTTGAGTCGATCGATTTCTTCGTTGCTGAACGCCGGGCGCTTAACCACGTCCGCCATGATCTCCAACGCCGGCGCGATTTTCGAGGACATCGCGTTTAGATTGATCCGCGACGCGTCCCAACGCGCCACACTCTCAAGAGTTGCACCGAGAGCTTCCACCTCTTCAGCGACCTGGGTTGCCGTACGCTTTGCGGTGCCTTTGGTTAACAGGCCGGCCGTCATGTTCGCCAGTCCAGCGAGGTCGGGTGGATCAACTTCGGCGCCATTTCTCACTAACATTTGCGCTGCGACCAGAGGCGTACCCGGACGTTCAACCACGATCACGCGCAAACCATTTGCGAGTGTCCTCTCAACAGGCTTTGGCAGTTGTACCGAGCGAGGCGCTGCGGGAGGCGGAGGCGTGGCCTGCGGCTCCTGGGCAACCACAGACATTGCGGTGAACGCGATGAGCAACGCAAAACTAAACAGAAATCTGATCTTCATTTTGGTTGCCCCCCTGTGGTTTTCGCCGGCGTCCTCGCCGATTCAGGTAAGTAATGAATCACCAAACGGTTCGCTTCAGTGAAGTATTTCTTCATCACTCGCTGAACGTCAGCAGCGGTGACCGCCTGTAGTTTTGCCAGATCCGTATTTACCCGGTTGGGATCGCCGAGCAAAACGGCGGACGATCCCAGAGCGAGCGCCTTACCGTTACTTGTCTCCCGCTGGCGAAGTTCGTTTGTCACCAGTTGATTCTTGGCTTTGTCTAGTTCCTTGGCAGTTGGCGGTGCGTCCTGAAGCTTTTTAATCTCGGCCAGCAGTGCGCGCTCTGCGTCTTCTGGTTTCTTTTCTCCGGAGACGACAACTACGAAGTAAAACAGTCCCGCGTCCTCGCGCAGATCAGGTGACGCATCCGCGCTCTGAGCAATCTGTTGC
This sequence comes from Pyrinomonadaceae bacterium, assembly GCA_035273385.1. GTDB lineage: Bacteria > Acidobacteriota > Blastocatellia > Pyrinomonadales > Pyrinomonadaceae > PSRF01. The sequence continues at coordinate 25,544 of DATEPE010000009.1, forward strand.
TCATAAATCAACGACTGGTACAGCCGGGATGATTCACCCTGCGACAGTATGGTCGCGGCCACCTCCAATGGTTCCGAATCGGGACTTTTTTCAGGCGGTGTCAGATACGTAAACGCAACGGCCGGTAAAGGAACGTTGGCGGCGTAATGCGTAATGCGACGCTCTGCTGTGCGTTCGGGTTCACGCACCGTCACGCGGGGCAAAGGGATCGCAGGCTTGGGGATCGGCGCAAAGTATTTGTTGACCCAGCCGTCAAACTGCCTGGGATCGAAGTCGCCTACCACCACTAACGTCGCATTGTCAGGACGGTAGTAAGTCTTGTGAAACGCGCGCACGTCATCAATCGCAGCCGCTTCAAGATCTTCGATACTGCCGATGGTGGAACGCTTGTAGGGATGAATTTTAAACGACTCCTGCTCGATCAAGTATTCAAGCATTCCGTACGGAGGGGCCAACACGCCCTGGCGAAACTCCTCCTGCACAACGCTGCGCTCGGATTTGAAATTAGGGTCGTCGACTGTCAATCCGGAGAGTCGATCAGCCTCGGCCCACAATAATGTCTCGAGATAATTTGATGGAACGACTTCGTAGTAAACAGTCACGTCCGGATTGGTAAACGCATTATTGAATCCGCCAACGTCTTCGGTAAGCCGGTCCATCATTTCAGACTTCATGTTCTTCGTTGCTTTGAACATGATGTGCTCGAACAAATGCGCAAAACCGCTACGTCGTTCCGGATCGTCTTTGGAGCCGACGTGATACCAAACCTGAATGGCCACAGTCGGACTTGAATGGTCCTCGGCTGATAAGACACGCATGCCGTTAGCCAGTGTGCGCTCGCGATACTTGATGTGAGGCATGGTCACCTGCGAATGGACCAACATGGGAGTTACCAGTAGCGTCACGAGCATGGCTAGTAATGACGATTTGTGCTTCATAGTTATTGCCTCAGAAGTTGGACTAAAAGACGCTTCGTGTCTTTCGTGTGCTTACTGTATTTCGTGGATCTGTTTTTTCAGGCTGCATAAGAACGATCCACGGAATACACGAAGTACACGAAATAACATGAAAACGTGTTGAAGAGGGTTCGGGAGTCAATCCAAATCCAGCGGATTACGGTAGGGCTTGTCTTTATCTTTTTCGGCGCGTTTCATCGCCTCCTGAAACTTTTCTTCCAGTATGCGGTCGCGGTCCTTATGAGAGCTTAGTTCTTGTGCGAATATCTGCTCACGCACCTGTTTCTGCTTATCCAGACCTTTAACCATCTCATCAAACGATGCCAGTGGCTTGGTTTTTTCCTCGTGCGAAAGGAGCGCTCCGGTGTGCGCATCAACGGTTAGTGTCGCTTCACAGCAGGGGCAGATAATCGTGAACCGCGTCGAATCCGTCATGAGATCACTCCGATTAATGACACTGAAATTGTGAACTTAAGTATAGCATCGAAGGCCGCGGATTGAACCGCTTGCTCTCTCGTCGTGCTGATTTTAGTGTGCAATGATTTGTGAAAGTGTACGCCGAAGGCGTTCGCTAATTTCAGCCCCGGGTTTGCTTTGAAACCCTGGGTAAGGATGCCGTCATAGATTTCCCAACTCCGAAGGAGTTGCGCAGATTCTTCAGTCGCCCCACCTTGCGATGCAAACCTTTTAGGTTTGCATCTACTTTCATGGTCCAAATAGACCCAGGGTTGCCAAAGCGCAACCCTGGACTGAAATTAGCGAACGCCTTCAGCGTCGATCAACTGCACCAGTTCCTGTTCCCGGATCGCTTGACTTGCGACGTGTAAGAACTCATCCACCCAATAGACAAAAACCAAAAGGGCGGCCCATGCCGCCCTGTGTTGCTGACCGCGCCTTGAATTGATCTTATGGAGTCACAGCGTCCTTGACGGCTTTGCCAGCCTTCTTCGCGCCAGATACAGTCTTCTTCCCCACTGTCTTTGCTCCCTTAACTGTTTGATCGCCTGCGTCTTCTGCCTTGTCAGCTACTTCTTTACCGACATCTTCAGCCTTGTCGGCTACTTCACGTCCGGCGTCCTCAGCCTTGTCCGCAGTCCATCCTGCCGCTGACGCAACTGCTTCACCGGTGGCTTCCAAAGCGTTTTCAATATTGTCCACAACTCTTTCTTCACCAGTTGCGGAATACACGCGCACCGTCCGTTGACCGGAAGGCTGCGTAGTTACCACAACCTTCGACACCCTGGGGTTGTTTCGGAAGACTCTGGTTTCAGTCTTCACGCCGCTGGCATCAGTGGTGGTTGTGATCTGTGAATTGTCTGGACCTTCAGTGGTCGTGGTTGCCGCCGTCACATTGGCATTCGCGTTAGCGTTTGCATTCGCGTTATCCGCCGTATTGCAGCCCGCTGCGCCCAATGCCAAGAGTCCACCCGCCAGGATGGCTAATACCTTATTACTCACGTTTGCTCCTCCTCAGTGTTAGGTTGCTCAGGTCATATTTGGGCAACCAACGTGCCAGCGGGACTTGACGCTCAACAGTTCGTTTACTGAACAAAACTCCTTGAACAAGCGCATAGATGCCAGCAAAGCGTACGGGCCCGACAGGGGTTCGTTCAGTAACAGTACGGCGCGAAAGGGCGGGTGACTATTGAACTACTTAGCCCGCGGAACGTGACTTTCCCCTCCCTTTGGGAGGGGTTAGGGGAGGGCTTACGACGGGTTCTTGATTTGTTTTTGAAGGAGGCGTCAACGTTTACTTCAAAACACTCAAACGCCTCTTATATCGAACAGCGTTTATCGAACAGCGTTGA
>DATEPE010000010.1:0-387780 GCA_035273385.1 Pyrinomonadaceae bacterium
GAGGACATACCACAATCGAGAATCGGAGGAATGAAGGACCAAGCTGCACCTCTTAGGTTTAGCTCAATCTTGCTCAGTTTTTTTATGACTGTGCTTGCCAATCTTGAGCGGGAGCAAGCTGCCCTTCCTGACCCTGAGACTCTAATCTTGACTGACTAGACTGTCGGCAGAGTGCTGATTATAAAAGAGCGGGAGCAACCTGCCCTTGCTGACCCGAGACTAATAACTTGGCTGATTCCACCAGCTGGATACTGAATACAGTTACTTCCCTTAATTACCGATCGCGTAGAGGTGTTTTTCGCCGCGGATGAAGATGTGGCCACCGGCGATGGCCGGGGAGGCGTACACAGGTTCGCCGAGAGAGTTGGTTCCCAGCACTTCATGCTTCGGTCCGGCCTTCAGGACGTACGTGTCGCCTTCTTCGCTGGTCAAAAGTATTTTGCCTTCAAAAGCAACGGGCGATGCGAGGAACGTGGCCGGCTTGGGCACCCGCGCGGCTTCGTAAAACACTTTACCGGTTTTGGCATCCAGCGCAGTGATGGAACCGTTTCCGGTCATTAGATAAACATGTTCACCGTAAGCGATCGGCGAGGGCACATACGCGGTACCTTTGTTGTAGGTCCAGACAAGCTGTCTGCCGGTTACGTCGCCATCGCCTCCGGCCCTGAGTGCCAACGCGATTTTCTTGGGATAACCCGAGGTAACTACGACCAGGTCGTTGTACACGACAGGAGTCGGCACAGCGTTGCTTTCCAGTCCTTTATGTCGCCAGAGTTCCTTACCAGTTTGCGGATCGTAAGCGATGATGGCTTCGGCAGCCGCGGTAACCAGCTCCATGCGATCGCCGGCCCTCACGAGTACCGGGCTGGTCCATGTGACATCCACTTTTCGTGCGACGCGCCAAACTTCCTTACCGGTCTTCTTATCAAAGGCAGCGACGAAAGATTTCATACCGCTTTCATCGCACTGCAAGATGACCAGGTTTTTATACAGAATCGGCGAGACGCCATAACCTACGCTCGCAGTTCCCAGTTTCCCCAGATCCTGCTTCCAAAGTAGTTTTCCGTTGAAGTCGTAGGCGTAAAGACCCTCGCTCCCGAAGAAGGCAAACACATACTTGCCGTCAGTCGCCGGCGTCGAAGACGCGAAGCTCGCTTTCTTGTGGCGGCTATCGTGCACGGGTCCTTCATAGGCAACGCGCTCCCAGAGAATTTTGCCGGTGTCCCGATCAAGACAAACTACCTTAAAAGTGTGCTTTAGATTCGCGCCGACGGCGTCCGGGTGAACGAAGTCGCTGCCGTCAGACAGCTTGTGGGTGACGCCTGGAGTTCTTCCAGGAATGGTTTCACCATCAACCGAGGTGGTAAGAAATATCTTCTTTTCCCAGATGATGGGAGAAGAGTGACCGCGGCCGTTGATGGGAGTCTTCCATTTAACGTTCTTAGTGCTGCTCCACTCCGCGGGCAGGCCTTTCTCTTTGGACACGCCGCTACTGTCTGGCCCCCGCCATTGTGGCCAATTAGAAGGCTTGGCGGTGGCTGTCGAGTAGGAGATGCTAATAACGATTGAGAATAGGTAAACTGCGACAATCTTGTTGATGTTCATGAATGGGTTTCCTTAACTGCGTTGCGCTTAGACAATGTTCAGAGTACAAGCTTTAGCTTGCCTGGTTACGTAACTCAGCAACCTAAAGGTTGGACTCTGAACATTTGTCTGACCGAAGGGGAGCTGAACTCGATCGACTTTTATTTTCCAATCGCGTAGAGGTTCTTCTCTCCGCGGATGAAGATATTGCCATCGGCGACTGCGGGGGACGCGTAGACAGGTTCGCCCACCGAGTTGGTGCCAAGAATCTCGTGCTTGGGGCCGGCCTTAACGACGAACGTATCGCCGTCTTCGCTAGTCAGCAGAATCTTGTCGTCAAACGCGATCGGCGATGCAGTAAACGTCGCCGGGATCGGTACACGGCCACCTTCGTACTTAACTTCGCCAGTCTTCGCATCCAGACACGTCAGGATGCCGCGGTCGGTAGTTAGGTATAGATAGTTGCCAAAGAGAATTGGTGAAGGCACATAGGCCGTCCCCTTCGCATATTTCCAAACGACCGTGTCAGCCAGATCGCCGTTGCCACCCAGGTTGATTGCCATGGCCACCTTCTTGGGAAATCCTGCCGAGATAAATACCATCTCGTTATTAGCGACCGGGGAGGGGATTGCGTTGCTATCCACACCTTTATGACGCCATAGCTCCTTGCCCGTCGCCGGATCGTAAGAGATTACGGTTTCCGTGCCGCTGGTAATTAACTCAGCGCGATTTTTCGCTTGCACTAACAGCGGCGTGGCCCAGCTAACCTGCACCTTACGCGGCGTTCGCCAAACCTCTTTACCCGTCGTTTTATCGAGTCCAACAATAAACGAAGAGGTTCCATTGTCTTCGTCACACTGCATGATGACCAGGTTCTGAAACAAGATAGGAGATGTGCCGGTTCCCATTCCCACAGTTGCAAGTTTTCCCAGATCGGCTTTCCAGGCGAGCTTGCCCTTCATGTCATAGGCAAACAATCCCTCGGTGCCGAAGAAGGCATACACGTGCTTTCCGTCAGTCGCCGGCGTTGACGCCGCGTAAGAACTTTTGCGGTGCCGATTGTCGTAGGGAGTACCTTCGAATGCCGTCTGCTCCCAAACCACTTTGCCGGTTTCGCTGTCCAACGCAATTACCTTGAACGTGTGTTTGCGATCGGCTCCGATGCTGTCAGGATGCAAAAACTCCTGCTCGCCGTTCATGTGTTTCACGGCCTTGGCGCCGGGAACGACTGGTCCTTCAATCGCGGTCGTCAAAAAGATGCGCTTGCCCCAAACGATTGGCGACGAGTGGCTGCGACCCGCGATCGGAGTTTTCCACTTGATGTTCTGTTTTGGGCTCCAGACTGCCGGCAGGTTCTTTTCGGTTGAGACGCCAGCGCCTGCTGGCCCGCGCCACTGCGGCCAGTTGGCGGCGTTGGCAGTAAGACCGATCTGCCAGAGCATAACTATGAGAAGGAAGGGTGTTGTAATTTTGCTAAAGCTTTTCACTTTGGATTCCTTTGTTTTCATGATTACCGTGAAAGACATTCGGGTTTAATGTTAAGAGTCCACTTACAGAGTCTCAGGGTCAGGAAGGGAAGCTTGCTCCCGCTCAAGTTTGCCCAGCATTCATCTAACAGTTGAATCAGGCACGATAATCTTAAGACCAGAAGGTTGAATCTGCTCCAGGAAGAGCGGGAGCAAGCTACCCTTCCCAACCCTGAGATTACCAATCTGATTCAGGACTCATGAAGGGGAGTGCTTACTTCACTACTTCTTCGCTATTTTTCCGCTCGGTGCACCGAACGCATAAACATGCTTGGTGCTGCGCACAATCAGCAGTCCATCAGAGATCGCGGGTGTAGCCATCAGCACCTCGCCCACCGGATTCGTCGCCTGCAGTTCATACTTCGGTCCGGCTTTAACGACGAAAACGTCACCGTCTTCACTGGACAAGTAGATCTTGCCGTCTGAAGCGACTGGCGAAGCCGTGAATGCACCGCCTTTGCCGCCGAGGCGTTCCTGATAAATACGCTCGCCAGTTTTCGCGTTGTAAGCCGTAAGCACGCCCTGGTTCGAACAGGTGTAGAGATAGTCGCCATAGACAACCGGGGTCGGCATGTATGGACCACCGCGCTTTTTACTCCACGCAATGTGTTCGCTGGATTCTTTGCCATCCTTAAGTGTGATGTCCCCGACAGCGCCCGGTTTTATGGCGTAGATTGGTTGAATCGGAGCGTAACCACTGGTAACGAAAATCAGATCATGTGCGACGAAAGGGGTGGGGGTGGTGACTTCGGAGTTCGGTGTAAGCTTCCACAACTCCTTACCAGTCGCCGGGTCATAACCGCGAATCGCCTTTGAGCCATTAGTGATTACTTCCGCGCGCGTGGAACCCACATAGACAGTAGGCGAGCCCCAGGAAGAGATTTCGTCGCGCGACGTCTTCCATACTTGCTTGCCATTCTTCAAGGAATAGGCGGCGATAAAGGAGTCCTTCTGCACATCTGCCTGCACGATCACCAGGTCTTTATAGATAACCGGCGAGCTCCCGTACTCCCACTGGTAGTCCGCATCGTAGAACCAGCCGGCGTCCAGCACGCCAAGATCCTGTTTCCACAAAAGTTTTCCTTTTAGGTCGTACGCATAGAGACCGTGCGAACCAAACAGCACAACCAGGTGTTTGCCATCAGTGACCGGCGTCGAATCCGCGTGCGTCGATTTAGGGTGCCGCTTAACTTTAGGCATGCCGTCGTATGCCACGCGCTCCCAAAGAATCTTGCCGGTCTTTTTGTCGAGCGCATAAACCTTCCAGGTGTGTTTTGGATCATCTTTGACAGGCGCGACGTCGCCGTAGAGACCGAAACGTGTTTCATCTTTCGCCGTGCTCACCGCAGTGCTGATGAACACCTTGTCGCCCCACACGACCGGACTAGAGTGGCCCAGCCCCGGAATAGCGGTCTTCCAAACAGTGTTCACGGTTTTAGCTGCGTCAAAGTTGACCGCTGCAGCGCCGCCTTCAACAACACCAGTTGCTGATGGACCACGAAACTGCGGCCAGTTTTGTGCGTGAACGGTAGTAGCAATGAAGCACAGGGAAAGGAGAGAAATGACTAATCGGCGCATTGTTAACCTCGAAAAGTCTATGCGTAAAGGTTAGGGTTTTGGTTCAACGATCTTTTTGAACACCGTTGTGTTCTGACCTTGTTTCAGCGTGAATGAAGTCGCCTTGTTGTCTTCCACGGTCAGAACAATCGTAAGTCCGTCAAATTCGACCGGTCTAAAACTAACTTTGTCCGTCGGCATCATGCGAATTCCGTTCTGGCCCATTGGAGTCGCGATCAACTGGCCATCCTTAACGGATAGTGCAATCTCATTCGGTCTGTCGTCTGGCTTGTATCGGCCGACATACTGCTGCAAAGTTGCCGCATCAAGTTCCATTGGCGGTGTAGCTCCAGCCTTCCTGAGCATCTCCGCGATGGCAGCCTTGTCTTTGTCGTTCATGGTGGTGGCGAGTGCCGCAGTAAGAGTTTCGGCATTGGCACCGCCGCGGGCGAGAGCGATTTCGACTAATTCGGGCTTGCCTTGGCGAGCGCCAGTCGTCAGTACGTCTCCGACACCGGTTGCGTCCTTTTCCAAGAGCGCGCGCACAACTTCAAAATGATTGTTTTGTAGCGCCCAGGTCATCGCCGTGGCGCCGTAGAAAGTGTCTTTTACGCTCGGATCAGCGCCGCGCGCGAGCAGTACTTTTACAACTGCTGTGTGTCCGCGCTCGGAGGCTTTAAACAACGCCGTCGTTCCGTAGCGAAACTTGGCGTTGACGTCCGCACCTTGATCCAGTAACGACGTAACGACCGCGACATCGCCTGTGCGAGAGGCTTCCCATAGTTGGTCGTTTAGTTTTTGTTTAGGGTCCTGGCCGAGCGCAATCAGGGCACTAACCAGAGTAACGGCGACGAGAAACGGGTAACGAGGTCTCATGAAACCCCTCCACGCTTTTGGGAGCGCAACAATAATTTGTTAAATTTCCAGCTTAAGTGGTGCGGAGACCGAGAAAAACTGAATCACAGCAACGGGATCATACGTATTGTACATCGAACTAGTTGCATACTTTAGAGTTTTGGCCTGTTTCAATTTCAACCTTCCGCCAGGACGGTTCACGGAAATTCAAAATGACTAACCTGCTCTTCATTTTTTTGAACATAACCCTGTCAATTTTCCCTCCCGTGGTTACCGGAAGCGACTGGACTGAATGGCGCGGGCCTGCACGTGACGGGACGTCAACAGAAACAAACCTGCCAACCAGTTGGTCTCCAGCCGGCGAAAACCTGGCGTGGAAAGTTCCACTTGGAGGTCGATCGGCGCCGATCGTGATGGGCAATCGTGTCTATCTCGTTAATACCGTGGGTAAGGGCGAGACCCTCCAGGAGCGACTGGTGGCGCTCGACGCCGACACTGGGAAACTGGTTTGGGAACATCGCTTTAACATTTACCTCAGTGACGTGCCACCGCATCGAGTGGGATGGGCTTCACCAGTCGGCGATCCGGCGACCGGAAATGTTTACGTGTTTGGCGTTGGCGGTAACCTGATTGGCCTGACGCGTGAAGGCAAGGTGTTGTGGGAACGTTCGCTGGGCGAAGATTTTGGTCTGTTAACCACACATGGCGGCCGAACTGTGTCTCCGTTGATCGAGGGGGACAATGTAATCGTGAGCGGCGTGACGTTCCAATGGGGACAGCACGGACGTGGTGCACATCGATTCATGGCTTTTGATAAGAAGACCGGAGAATCGGTTTGGGTCAGCGCGCCCGGCGCACGCCCATACGACACAACCTATGCTGCGCCGACGATTGTTAACGTCAACGGAACTCGTTTACTCATCCAAGGCGGCAGTGATGGTTTTGTTCACGCAATCAAAGCGGGAACGGGCGAACCGGTTTGGAAAATTGAAATCAGTAAGCGCGGTATTAACACCGGCGTAGTAGTCCACGGAAACACCGCCATCCTCACCCACAGCGAAGAGAACATTAATTCAAACGAGATGGGAATGATCCTCGCTGTCGATGCTTCGGCCAAGGGCGACATCAAGCCTGATCAGATCAAGTGGCGCACATTCGGTTGGCAGGGTGGTTTTTCTTCACCCGTAATCGATGGAGACCGTTTGTATCAATTGGATAACGGTGCAAACCTGGCGGCTTTTGACATCAATACCGGCAAGCAGCTTTGGCTGAAGAACCTGGGAACCATTCAGAAGTCGTCACCCGTACTCGCTGACGGCAAACTCTATGTCGGCACTGAGAATGGCAAGTTTTTCATTCTGAAACCCAGCGCGACCGGCGCTGAGATCATTGACGAAGATCAACTCGGAACGGCTGCTTTACCGGAAGCGATCATCGCGTCACCTGCAATTTCAAACGGGCGGGTGTATGTCGTCAGTGACAGCAATGTCTATGCGTTTGGTAAAAAATCGAATAGACCTTCCACACAGCCGGCTCCGGTTGAGGGTCTGCCAAATCCGAACCGCCCGGCGGCACATGTTCAGGTAATTCCAACTGAGTTGATATTGAAGCCAGGCGACAAAGTTAGTTTTCGTGTGCGGCTGTTCGACGAATTCGGAAAATTCATTCGCGAAGAAAAGGCAGCGACGTGGTCTTTGGACAAACTAAAAGGCACGGTTGAGAATGGACAGTTTGTAGCCGGCTCTGACCCTGCGGCACAGGCAGGACTTGTAAAAGCGACAGTAGGTGAGTTATCCGGCACTGCCAGTGTGCGAGTCTACCCGCCGCTTCCGTGGACCGAAGGGTTCGATAGTTATGCCATAAACACCATCCCTGACGCGTGGGTGAATCACACGATGAAATTCACTGTGCGTGAGCTTGAGGGCGGTAACAAAATACTGGTGAAAACTACCGAAGGCTCGTCGTTGCTCAGCCGCGCGCGCGCTTACTTTGGTCCATCCAATCTTTCAAACTATACGGTAGAAGCCGATGCGTTTGGAACGGTGCGCCGCCGGCAGCGCGGTGATGCGGGTGTCATTGCACAGCGCTATGTGCTTTCAATAACCGGAAACCACCAGACGCTTAATCTGGAACCGTGGCAGCCGGAGACTACCCGTTCGGTAATAGTGCCGTTCGCCTGGAAGCCTGAAACGTGGTATCGGCTTAAACTTGAGGTAACGAATTTGCCGGATGGGAAGACGCGCGCTCGCGGTAAGGCTTGGGCCGTTGGTGAAACGGAACCGGCAGCATGGATGGTTGAGCGCATCGACCCGATTCCAAATAAACAAGGCGCACCTGGAATCTTCGGGAACGCACTGGCAGAGCTCTACTTCGATAACATCAAGGTTTACGTGAATAAGTGAGCAGTTGGCAGTGGGCAGTGGTGAGAAGCGGCTTTGCCGCATCCGGTGCGGAAAGGCTCAGCCTTTCCGTTACAAGCCCACTTCCGGACCTCCGCGAGGCGCAGCCGCGCGGAATCTTCAGAATTACTTACGGTGAGGCAAAGCCTCACCGCAACCGGTGGCGGCACAGCCCTTACGACGTCAATTGGATCCCAAGAGGCAATCATCAATTATTATGAGGAACATGAAACACCATACTCGAAATAACAATCTATCAATTGCTAAACGGTTTCAGATCGCCGCACTTCTGTTAGCGATAACGCTTTTCCTGCCTCCTGCCGACTGCCTCCTGCCGACTGCGCAGGCGTCCGATCCAGGAACCACGGATTGGCCAATGTGGGGTGGCACCGCCGATCGCAACATGGTTTCCAGCATGAAAGGCATCCCCACCACCTGGGACGTTAAGGACAAGAAGAACGTTAAGTGGGTGGCTCAACTGGGTTCACAGACTTACGGGAACGCAGTTGTTGCCGGTGGGATGGTATTCGTCGGCACCAACAACGAAGGATTGCGCGATCCTAAGATAGTTGGCGACAAGGGCATCCTGATGGCGTTCCGTGAGTCGGACGGCGAATTCATGTGGCAGATGGTCCACGATAAGTTGGCCGCCGGTCGCGTTAATGATTGGCCGTACCAGGGTGTCGCATCTTCTCCGTTAGTGGAAGGTGATCGTGTTTATTACGTTTCTAATCGCGCCGAATTGATGTGTGTAGACGCTCAAGGTTTTCGAGATAAGGAAAACGACGGGATTACCACTGAGAAGTTAACCGGTGAGTTTAACGGAGACGTGGTTTGGGTGTTTGACATGATGGAAGAAGTTGGTTCGCTGCCGCACAACCTGGCGAATTCGTCCCCAGTAGTGCATGGCGATCTGATCTACGTCAGCACGTCAAATGGCCAGGACGAAAGCCATGTCAACGTCCCGTCACCGAAAGCCCCGGCGATAATCGCTGTCAACAAGAACACCGGGAAACTTGTTTGGGAAGACAACTCGGTGAATGACAAGATTCTGCACGGCCAGTGGTCGTCGCCGACTGTGGGAACGATTGGCGGCGTACTTCAGGTGGTCCACGGACAGGGTGACGGCTGGGTTCGCGGTTATGAAGCGCTTACCGGAAAGAAGCTCTGGGAGTTTGATACCAACCCGAAAGAGAGTGTCTGGCCGAAGACGCGCAACGAGATCATTAGCACGCCGGTGATCTACGACAACAAGGTGTACCTTGCGAACGGCCAGGATCCCGAACATGGCGAGGGCGTCGGTCACATGTATGCGATAGACGGGACTAAACGTGGCGACATCACCACGACCGGCATGGTTTGGCACTACGACAAGATCCGCCGCTCGATCTCAACGCCGGCCATCAAAGACGGAATCATCTATCAACCTGACTTCAGTGGCTTCCTGCACGCGATTGACGCTAAGACAGGCAAGGCGTACTGGACACACGATCTTTTCGCCGCAGTTTGGGGTTCCCCGATTCTGATCAACGGAAAGCTGTATCTGGGTGATGAAGACGGCGATGTTGTGATCATGGAGGAAGGGAAGACCAAGAAAGTCATCGGTGAAATCAACATGGGGAGTTCGGTTTACTCGACTCCAGTGCCGGCCAATGGCGTTCTCTACATTTCCAATCGCAACCAGCTTTACGCGCTGGCTGAATTGACCGCTGCACCGGCGCCAACACCAGCGTCAACTCCAGCAGCCAAACCACCGGCAACACCGGCAGCGAAACCGGCCGCAAACCCCGCGGCAAAATCGGCGAAGCAGTAATGCGACACTGTCAGGCCCGAAGGGCCGACAGTTAATAGCCACGCGCGTAAGCGCGTGGACTGTGGCAAAGAAAAGTCTGAGGTCCGAAGGACCGGTAGTGAACCGCACCAAAGCGACTGACGGCCCTTCGGGCCTCCAAATGTCTGATGTTACCCCACGCGCTCACGCGCGTGGCTACTAACTGACGGCCCTTCGGGCCTGGCCTCCTATGGATCCATTCGATTTTCAGCCTCGCACGCGCGTCATCTTCGGAGCCGGTTCGATCGCGCGTCTCGGTGAAATTGCACTGGAGCTCGGTTTTCAAAAGACGCTTCTGGTCGCCGACCGCGGCATGATCGAATCAGGTCATGTAGACGAAGCGCTGGCCCCGCTACGAAAAGCCGGAATCAGAGTCTCTTCGTTTCACGACTTCGAAGTTAATCCTGACACCAGGATGGTCGAGATCGGCCGGGATTATGCTGCCGGGTATCAAGTCGATTCGATCATCGGCCTCGGTGGCGGGAGCTCATTGGATTGCGCCAAAGGGATAAATTTCCTGCTGACCAATGGCGGTCGGATGCGGGATTACGTTGGCTACGGTAAAGCGACGAAGCCGTTACTGCCGATGATCGCCGTACCCACGACGGCCGGCACCGGAAGTGAGGCGCAAAGTTACGCTTTGATCTCCGACGCAGAGACGCATCAGAAGCTGGCCTGTGGAGATCCGACGGCAGCGTTTGAAGTCGCGCTTCTGGATCCACTGTTAACCCTGTCGCAACCTCGTGCCGTCACTGCCACGTCCGGATTCGACGCGATTGCTCACGCAGTTGAGACTTACGTAACCACAAAACGAAACGGGCTATCCGAATTTTTCTCGCGGGAAGCGTGGCGCCTGTTGGATAGCAACTACGAACGCGTGTTGGACAATCCTGAAGACGCGAAGGCACGCGGGTCAATGCAGCTGGCTGCATACTTTGCCGGCGTGTCAATTGAGAATTCGATGCTCGGCGCGACTCATGCGTGCGCGAATCCTTTGACAGCGCACTACGGAACCGTTCACGGCGAGGCGTTGGCGATGTTGTTGCCGGCGGTTGTGCGATGGAATGGTGAGGTGGCGGGCCAACGCTATTCTGACTTGCTTCATCTTTCGAAGCGATTAGATGGCGACTCGCCGGCAGAGACATTGGCTCGGCGCATTGAAGAATTGGCGGAGAAAGGCGGACTCAAGAACACGCTGAGCGAGTCGGGAGTGCCGTTGGATGACCTCCCAATGCTCGCGTCGGAGGCAGCACAGCAGTGGACCGGTACCTTCAATCCGAGACCCTTTGATGTAGATGGAGCTCTGCACGTCTATCGCGCGGCATTCTGATTGGCAGTCGATGGCGATACTTGGCAGTAAATCATCATGATTGAATGTCTCAGGGTCAGGAAGGGCAGCTTGCTCCCGCTCTTCCTTGGCTAGTGGCCAGCGAAGATTAATAAAAGAAGATTTTCTAATATGCCATTTCCCATTTTTTATTTGTCATTAAAAAGAAAGAGCGGGAGCAAGCTACCCTTCGTGACCCTGAGACATTCCATCCTGAGTGGTTTTATCTCAGCTTTGCTTGTCCTAATAGTCCTCTGCGTTCCTGCGCCCGCACAGGAAACGCCAGCCGACAACTGGTCACAGTTTCGCGGGAATCATCATCTCACCGGCGTGTCACTGGCGAACGTTCCGGCATCCTTGAAGTTGCTTTGGACGTTTGAGGCCGGCGATTCGATCGAATCTTCAGCGGCAGTTGTGGGCGGAACAGTTTTCGTCGGCACTCAGAAAGGCGAGCTGGTTGCCCTGAGTCTCGATAACGGTCAGGTCTACTGGAAATTCAATACTGGTGCGCCGATTGGCGAGTCGTCCCCGGCTTTTAGTAACGGTGCGGTTTTTATCGGAGACTCAGCGGGTTGGCTTAACGCGCTGAATGCTTCGAACGGTCAGAAGTACTGGGCTTTTAAAACGGGAACCGAAATCAAATCGTCGCCAGTGGTAGTTGGTGACCGGGTACTAATCGGCTCCTACGATCAGTATCTTTACTGTCTCTCTACGCGCAATGGCGCAGTGCTTTGGAAATTCAAAACTAACGCACAGGTGCACGCGACACCGAGTGTAGCCGGCGGATTGGTTTTCCTGGCTGGTTGCGACGGCATGTTCCGCGCGATTCGTCTGGCTGACGGCAAGGAAGAATTCAGTCTGCCGTTCGATGCCTATACGGCGGCTTCTCCGGCGTTGCGTAATTCAGGTGCGTTCTTCGGTACGTTCGACAATGAAGTTATCGGGGTGAACTTGCAGAACCGCTCGATTGGTTGGCGATATACGAATCCGGAACGCCAGTTTCCCTTTTACTCGTCTGCGGCAGTGACTTCGTCTCAGGTGGTGCTGGGCGGGCGTGACAAGATGGTCCACGGGCTATCAATTGCCGGCAAACTGATGTGGACTTTTGCGACGCGCGCGCGGGTTGAATCATCGCCGGCGATCGCCAGCGGGCGAGTGTACGTGGGTTCAAACGACGGACGCTTTTATGTTTTGAACCTGGAGAATGGAGCGAAACTTTGGGAGTTTAATGCGGGCGCTCCATTCTCCGCCTCGCCGGCAATCGGAAGAGGTCGGGTTGTGATCGGTTCGCAGGACGGCCGGCTTTACTGTTTCGGGTAGACAGATCGCGGAATGTGAGGTCAGTACCACCTGCGGTAGCGGGTGGGTTTATTGGGGGGAAACCGACCCACCCGCTACCGCAGGTGGTACTGACCTCATTTCGCGGATCGTTTTTCCTCCTTAGTTGACTAAACCCATCCTTTCGGCATAGAAACATTCCGTTCAAAATCCAATCCAACTGAAAACGAGGCATTGACCATGCAGAAGCGCATTCTTCTCGTCGTCCTGATTACTGCGTTAGTTTCTTCGATTATCGGCTGCACCACGGCGCCAACAAATCGAGCTGCTAGCGAGCCTGCAACCACAGCCACCGTACCGGCGGAACTCAAACCGGCGTTCGATGCAATCACCGCGAATGACATCATGCAGCACACCAAGGCGCTGTCAGCGGATGAGTACGAAGGGCGCGGGCCAGGCACGAAGGGGGAAGATCTCACCGTTGCTTACCTGACGCAGCAGTTACAGCGCATTGGTTTGAAGCCTGGTAATCCTGATGGCACGTTCGTGCAGAAAGTGCCGCTGGTTGGTTTTACAGGTGAACCAACAGCCTCGTTCACAGCGGGCGACAAGTCGATCAGCCTCGAGTTTCCAAAGGACTACGTAGCCGTCTCGCGGCGGTTCGTTCCCGAATCCAAGGTTGAGAATTCCGACATTGTGTTTGTCGGGTACGGAGTGGTGGCGCCCGAATATGGTTGGGACGACTACAAGGGTGTGGACGTTAAAGGCAAGACCATCGTCATGCTGATAAACGACCCGGCAGTGCCGGATGGCTCCGACACATCGAAACTGGATGAGAAGATGTTCAAAGGTAAGGCCATGACCTATTACGGCCGCTGGACATACAAATACGAGATTGCGTCAGAGAAGGGCGCGGCGGCCGCGATCATTATTCACGAGACTGAACCGGCCGGTTATCCCTATGAGGTGGTATCGGGAAGTTGGTCGCGCGAGAATTTCGACATTCAAAAACCGGACAAGAACATGGGCCGCGTGGCTGTTGAGTCGTGGATTACGACGGACAAAGCGAAAGAACTGTTCACCGCCGGCGGTCAGGACTTTGATCAGCTAAAGAAAGCCGCCATCGCTCGAGACTTCAAACCAGTTACTCTCAAAGCCAAAGCAAACATTACGGTTAAGAACACCTTGCGCGAAATCAACTCGAACAACGTGGTCGGTAAGCTTGAAGGATCCGACCCAACATTGAAGAATGAATATGTTGTCTACTCAGCGCATTGGGACCATCTTGGCCGCGATCCAAAACTCAGCGGGGATCAGATTTTCAACGGCGCCCTCGACAACGCTTCCGGTACGGCGGCCCAGCTGGAGATAGCGGAAGCTTTCACCAAGCTGGCGACACCTCCAAAGCGGTCGATACTTTTTCTGTTTGTTACTGCTGAAGAAAAAGGATTGCTGGGCGCAAAGTATTATGGAGAAAATCCTCTGTATCCTTTGAACAAGACGTTGGCAAACATCAACATGGACGGAGTCAATCAATGGGGCCGCACCAAAGACATTACGATGGTAGGCGACGACAACAGTACGCTCATTGATTTGTTAAAGGAGGCGGCGTCGGCCCAAAGCCGAATCGTGAATCCTGATCCGGAATCACAAAAGGGCTTCTACTACCGGTCGGATCATTTTGAGTTTGCCAAACAAGGCGTTCCCGCTCTGTATACGGATTCTGGTGTGGACTACGTTGGTAAGAGTAAAGAATTCAGCCAACAGAAGCGTGACGAATACACGAATAAGGATTACCACAAGGTTTCCGATGAGATTAAGCCTGACTGGGATCTCGCGGGTGCAGTGGATGATGCGCAGCTATTGACGATGATCGGTTATCGAGTTGCGCAGGGCGATAAGTATCCCGAGTGGAAGACTGGTTCGGAATTCAAGTTGAAGCGGGATGAGATGATGAGAGGCGGTGTGACGACGGCAAGTCCTGCTGCTTCAGCGAGCCCGAGCGCCTCGGCCAGCCCAAGCGCCTCGGCTCATTAATCTGTTTCGTGTGGTTTCGTGTAATTCGTGGTTCGTTTTTCCGACGGGTTATAAGGCGATCCACGAATTACTCGAAGAATCACCAAAGCGGAGAAGTTCAGAGTACAACCTTTAGGTTGCTGTTGCCCAGGAACGCAAGCTAAAGCTTGTACTCTGAACTTTTGTCTAAGCGCGCGAGATGTCTAGGCCCTCAGGAAATCGAAGTACTTCGAGACAGTCTTCTGGCTCGGCTTTCTGGTTAGCTTGGAAACAACGAACATCAGCAAAGCTGAAATGATGACCATCGGAACAACCGGCATGAAGCCCCAGACAGCCGTCCCACCCGGCGTACGTGAAATGATTTCAGATCCACCGATCGACCAGTAAACAATTGGAGGGCCGGGCGCCGGCGCCGGCACCACTTGCTGAAACACCGCCACCGCAACCACCGCGGCCGCTACCCAAAGCGTTGATGCAAGCGCGCCCCACTTGGTACTTCCTTTCCAGAACAACGCAGCGATCAATAGAGGAGATAGGGCGGCGAAACCCGAAAACGCGTACTGAATCGCCAGCTCAAAGATCGTCTCCGGCGCGCGCAATGCGACCGCGTAGGCAAACAGAGTCAGTATGACGACAAAGATCCTCCCTGTTTGCACCTGAACCGTCTCACCAAAACGGGCCTTTCCTCCATAGTGGGCAAAAACGTCCTCCGTAAACATTGTCGAGAGCGCAAGAATTTGCGAATCGCTTGCCATCACGGCAGCCATGATGCCGGCGCCCAACAAACCGGCCAGCCACAACGGCGCGTAACGTTTCAGCAAGTGAAGAATCACATCGTCGCCGGCCGCCTTGTCACGTAGTTCATCTCGCTGTTCCGGCGTCATAGTCTTGCCCTGCGTTGCGAGCACACGGCGGGCTTCCTGTTTCGCGCGAATCTCAGGAACGTCGGCGACACGATTGGCCATCACGCCGAGAAATACACACGGAAGCCAAATCGCGAGGATGCAAAGCGGGTAAAAGATGACCGTCTTCTTGAAATGCGCCATCTTTTCTGCCGTCAGACAGAAAATGAGTATGTGTGGAAACGCTATGGCAGAGAGTGGAATAAACGTGTAGCTGAAAAAGTAATACGGAGAGATACGTTCTCGTGTCAGCAGTGGAGCGAGAGCGGGTGAGTTAGCGATTGCCTGAGCTGCATTGCCGAATCCCCCCATTCCGACGCCGATGACCACGATGGCGATCGTTCCGAAGAGGAGGAACAGAAGGGTCTGAAAAGTATTGACCCACGCCGTTCCACGCATACCACCAAAGAACACATAACCCATCACCACCAGTGCCACGATCGCGCCGCCAAACCAGTAAGGCACCCAGCCGCCACTAACCGCGTTCAGCGTTGTGCCGCCGCCCATGATGCCGATGATCACGTAGGGAACCAGCAGCACCGCCTGGACGACAAAGATTACAGTGCCGATGTGATTGCATTCCCAACGATCACGAAACATCTGGACGGGCGTCATGAATCCATACTTCTTGCCCAACGCCCACACACGCGTGCCCACCAGGAATATCGTCAACGGAATCACCAAGCCCGATGATGACGCCATCAAGCCAAACGTAACGATGCCGTTGGCAAAAGCGTGGCCTGAAGATCCGAGGATCGCGAACGCCGTCATGTTCGTGCCGAACAGGGAAAACAAGAAGACGAACGGGCCGAGTGAACGGCTCGCGAGAAAATAGTCTTCAGCCTGTTTCTTGCTGGCGGCTTTTCTGAACGCGAAGATGCCGATGTACAGAACGACGGCGAGGTAAATGAAAACAACTATCGCTGGAATCAAGAGGTCCGGTCCTCCTTCGCAGGGCTCTGTTCGACCTCACGCTCAAGATGAGAGGGCCATGCATATTTCACGAGCAGCCACATAACAAATGCAGCCGCGACGGAAAAGCAGGCTTGGTAGAAAAGCCCGATCGGCATAAATCCGAAAGGCATCCAGTCAATGCCTAAAGACGGAATCGACAGGCGCGCAGTGCGCCAGAACCAGATGTCCTGGTGAAGTATGTAGAGAATGGCCACAACAACGACCAGCAGTTTTTTGGTCATAGTTTGCGAATCGTTGAACTTAAACTGGGGAGTACTTGAAATATTTTGGACCGGCATTTATTAGCATGAAAGTTGTGTATTCGGCTAGAGAAATACGTCCTCCAACGATAGGGAGTTTCAGTTTCGTGTGTTTCGTGTATTCCGTGGATCGCATTTAGCGACCATAAGAACGATCCACGAATTACACGAAATAAGCCCAGGCCCGAAGGGCCGACAGTTAATAGCCACGCCCGTGAGGGCGTGGATCGAGTGACAAAGGTTGAATAGGTCCGAAGGACCGGCAGTTGTAGCCCCGAGCATTAACTGCCGGCCCTTCGGGCCTCAGCTACACGCTACCTTTTCCACGCGCTTACGCGCGTGGCTATTAACTGTCGGCCCTTCGGACCTTTTTGCCTGACCCTTTTTCTGATTTCTTTACGCGTTATCAAGTGGAAGGGAATTCGAACGACTGTTTTTTACACATAACCTTGGAGGAAAGATGTCTACAGCGGTAGTTGAATTCAGTAGTAAAACGCGACCGGCAACTGCACAAACAGAACCGGCGGCACAGGCGGCGCCGCCGGAGGCTGTTTTGACGCAGATGATAACGGGCAGTCTTGGTTCGCAAGCCGTTTACGTGGCAGCGCAACTCGGCATTGCGGACCTGTTGGCACACGGACCGCGGAACGTTGAAGACCTGGCGCTTGCAGCCAACGTCGATGCGCCTTCGCTTTATCGTGTGTTGCGAGCGCTCGCATCGTTTGGAGTGTTTGAAGAATACGGTTTACGCGTGTTCGGCTTAACCCCGACGGGCGAGCTGCTACGGTCAGATTCTCCACGTTCATTGCGCGACCTGGCGATCTTTATGGGCGAAGACTGGCACTGGCGCGTTTGGGGGCGCACTTTGTACAGCGTCAGGACCGGCCAGGCCGCATGGAAACAGGTGCACGGGCAGGAAGTTTTCCCGTACTTCGCGTCTAATCCGGAGGCAGCGAAAATTTTCGACCGGGCCATGACGAGCTTGTCTAACCTCGCCATCAAGGCAGTGGTGGAGGGTTACGACTTCTCAGACATCGAAGCGTTGGTTGACATCGCCGGCGGGCAAGGCAGATTGCTGACGGCAATCCTTGACGAGCACAGATCGATGCACGGTGTCTTGTTTGATCTACGGCACGTGCTTGAGGGGGCGAAGGACAACGAGCACGTGACAGGTCTGAGCGATCGTTTGAAGCTGGTTGGCGGCGACTTTTTCGCGAGTGTGCCGGCGGGATTCGACGGCTACATCATGAAGCACATTATTCATGACTGGGACGACGAACGTGCGGTGCAAATCCTGCGAAACATCAGCAAGGTGATGCGAGATGACGGCCGCGTGATGTTGGTAGAAGCGGTAATAACGACTGACGGGAAACAGGACTTTGGCAAGTTGCTTGATATTGAAATGCTTGTATCGCCGGGTGGTAAGGAAAGGACCGCGGGCGAGTACAGGGAACTGTTCGCGAGATCAGGACTGAAGATGACGCGGATTGTTCAAACAAAGTCACCTTACAGCGTTATTGAAGCTGTCAAAGCGCTCTAGTTGAGTTGGAAAATCCCTCCTCCAGGCGGTGGCAGGAGGGAGTAGGGGTGGGGCAGGACGCCCCCGCCTCTCCCCTGTCCCCTCTCCGAAGTCGGAGAGGGGACTCTTTTTTCAGTTGGCGGAGGGGGTTCGTTACCAATTAGCTCGTCGCTTCAATTCATTTCCCATATATCATTTCATATTTCTCATTTGTCATTGATTCCAACGATTAAGTGTCTCAGTTAGGTCAACGTCGAGTGTTCGACGAACCAATCTCTCCAAGTTGGAGAGAGCAGCTCTCCTCGCTCGGCAATGACAAATGAGAAATGTGAAATGATATATGGGAAATGAATTGAAGAGTCCTCTGGCGGAAAACCGAGCCTCTTCGTCAACTTTCGGTCTTGTGAATATTCCCAACCATTTCCGTGAAGCGAGGATCGGGCCACAGTTTTTCCAGGCGAGGATCGACACGGACAAAGGTAAATCCGACAGCGTGTTCTTCTTCGGCCTTTCGTAACCACTCAAAAGCACTGTCGAACTCGTTCAAGTCGGAAAAGACAATCGCCACTTCGTAGGCAGACACCCAGTCGTCGGAACGCTTTTCGAGTCGCTCCTGCAGAATCTCACGGGCTTCTTCATGTTTCCCCGATAAGGCCAGGACGTGAGCCCGTTTCAAGCTGGTGGTGGGTGAGTCGCCCGCGAAAACTCTCTCCTGCTCAAACGCGGCCATCGCCTCAGCCATCATGCCCTTCTTTTCAAACGCCCAACGCAAAACCGTATGAGCAGCGACAGCGCCGGGATCCAACTCCATCGCTTTATGACACTGTTCGATCGTTTCGTCGTACTTGCGCGCAAGGAATAAAACGTTTGCTACTGCGGTAGCCAGCACCGGCGAACGCGGCGAAATTTCCCGGGCGCGCTCGATCTCCGCGAACGCTTCCTGGTGGCGGCCCATCGCAGAAAGACTAAACGCGTACCAGCGGTGCGCGACCTGGACACCGGGCTTTAGTTGAATCGCAGTTCGGAGTTGGCGTTCGGCGTCTTCCCAATCTCGATCATAGTGAAGCCTTACAAAACCCAGCGACGAATGCGCCTCGCCAGAATTTGGATCAGCTTCAACCGCCATCAATGCAGCCTGCTTCGCGCGTTTCCATGCTTCCGGTGGAGGAGGCTCAACGTACCAATTGAGCAGCGCATAACAATCCGCGAGCTCCGCATACGCGAGGGCAAACTTCGGATCAAGTTCGACGGCGCGTTCGAACCGTTCGATTGCCTGGCGCAGTCCTTCCTTCGAACGGCGTGCTGCATAGTACCGGCCGGCGGTGTACAGCTGCCTGGCTTCCTCGTTTTCGCTGGGAAGCGTGTCAACCGCCGGCACCTTCACAGCGACAGTGACGGCCGGACTCTCGCGGCGCGGGAAAACTGCTCCGGTTCGAAGCGCCGCAGCAGTGCGACGAGCCATCGTTTGCTGACTACCCGCCGGATTACGCGTCTTGGTTAACAAGTCAATGAACTCTGGCCGGTTCCTCAGAGGATCAAGTTGCGGTTCAACTCCCAACCATACCAGCCACCCATCGTTGATTGCGTACGCCTCTTGTAACAGGGAAATGGCCCGGTCGTATTCTTCCAGGTGAACGTGAATCAAAGCGCGATGATAAGGAGACACGTAGCCGATTGCTGACATTTCCTGCAACCGATCCAAAGCGGCGCGCGCGTCAAGCGTGCGTCCCGCCGCAGCGTAGCAAGCGCCGAGTGTGGCCACAAAGAACTGTCCACCACTGGATAAACCGAGCGCCTTCTCCGCCATTTTTACTGCTTCTTCAGGACGACCGGCGTGGCGTAATACCCACGCATGGGTTGCCAGGCCATACGCAAAATCGGGAGCTGCTTCCAACATGCTTTGATGGACGGCAATCGCTTCATCAAACCGTCTTGCGTGGTAATAACACCAGCCCAACGCCTGGATGATGCTCGGTGACAAAGGATCGAGCTCTCGGGCACGGAGCATTTCCTGAAGGGCTTCGTCGAATCGTCCTACCATCGTTAAATGGAAGGCATACCAGTTATGGCCGGTTGCGTAGTTTGGATTTATTCCAATCGAGCGCAAGTGTTGCGACTCGGCGGTGGCCCAATCGTAGTCTTTGCAGATCGTTGCAAAGCCGAGCGCACTCCACGCTTCTGCCGCGGTTGGGTCGAGCTCTACTGCTTTTGTGGCTGCCAGCTTTGCCAGTGCAGACGTTTCGGAGAATGGGCGAATACCAAACACACCGAGCCAGTTGTAGTAGTCGGCCATGCCCGTGTAGGCCAGGGCGTAATCCGGGTCTCGCTCAATGGCGGTGCGGTAACACTCGAGCGCCTTCGCGAGACCAGCTTCGGTGTAACTGTTCCAGTAATACCGTCCGCGCAGATACGACTCGAATGCTTCTGAGCTTTCGGTCCCGCGTTTTTGAAGCTGTCGCTGTTCGTCTCGAGTGAGCTGCGGGAGGAGGGCAGCGGCAACCTTACCGGAAATCGAATCTTCAATTTGCAGTACATCAGGCGACTCTTCGTCAAATTGTTCCGCCCAGATCGTCGTTCCTTCGTCCGTCTCCAGGAGCTGCGCTGATACGCGTAGACATTCACCAGACCGCCGCAAAGTCCCGTCTATGACGTAGTTCACGTTTAACTCGCGAGCAGCTACCAGGGGATCGATAGTTTGACCGCGGTAGCGAAGCACGCTGCTGGTTGGCCTTACAACTAATCGCCGCACCTTACTTAAACGCGTGATCAGCGCATCTGCGAGTCCGACGCCCAGATATTCATCACCGGTGCTGTCTACGACTGCGCCGAGGACTGTGAACGGCAAAACTGCAATCGATTCCTGTGTAGCGGCGAATTGACCGGGTACAGCCGGCACGGCCGACGAACGATGATTCAACTTCCCGAGCAGGTCGTTATAGCGCGGAATCCCGTGAAGTAGCTCGAGCTCGGGTTCAACAGCAATCCAAAGCAGCTTAGCGTCTCGTTCGGCGTAGGCGCGTTCTAACAGGGACAGCGATTCTTCGGTGTTTCCTAAAGCCGCCTGAAGCAAGGCGAGGTGATAGGGAGAGATGTAGCGCTGTTTGTCGATGGCATACATCTCCTCAAGGTTCCGCTCAGCTTCTTCGATGTATCCGGCGCGCGCATTGGCGATGCCGAGTGTACTCAGCGTGTGCGAAGCTTTGCCCATTACTTCAACCAGCCGGCGTGCGTGTGCAATCGCCTGTTCGTGGTAACCCATCCGGCCATGAACAAAACTGGAGCAGTAGAGCATCAGGAAGTTGTGCGGTTCGGAAGCCAACGTGTCGCGACAGATGGATAACGACTCGTCAAAGCGTCGGGCGTGATACGAACACCAGGCGACTGCGAAGCGCGAAAGCACAGCCATCGGATCGAGGTCGCGGGCGATGTGGGCTTCGCGCAGTGACTCGGTAAAGCGGCCTTCCATCGCCAATTGGAATGCGTACCAGATGCGCGGCGCCGCGTAATTAGGATTCAATTCAATCGCGCGCAACACCTGACGTTCGGCACTCGCCCAATCAAAGTCGCGCGTGAGTATTGCCTGCCCGAGAGCAGCGTGACCTTCGGCGAGAATCGGATCAATGGCTACGGCTTTCGAGGCGGCTTCAAATGCCGCGGCGGAGCATTCGCGAAACGGCATCACGCTGTAGCTGCCGAGCCAGTTGTAATACTCGGCAATGCCCGCATAGGCCACGGCGTAGTTAGGATCAACGGCGATGGCCTGGTGGTAACAGACAATTGCCTTCGCGAATCCTTCTTCCGTAAAGGTGTTCCAGTAGAAACGGCCGCGCAGATAGGCTTCGTGCGCGAGCGGGTCGTCGGTGCCGCGTTTAGCCAGACGCATGCGCTCGTCACCGGTCAGGTGAGGGACTATCGCTTCCGCAACGTTTGCAGAGATCGCATCTTCCAGACTCAGAACGTCGGTAAATCGTTCGTCAAACTGGCCCGCCCAAACGGCCGTGCCGTCGCGCACACTCAACAACTGAATCGTTACGCGAATGTGATCCCCGGAGCGCCTGACGCGCCCGTCCAACACAAAGGCCACGCCCAACTCGCGTCCGGCGAGTAGGGGATCGGCATCGTCGTTGTAACGCAGAACACTGCTGGTGGGTCGTACGGCAAATCTCCTGACCGCGCTCAAACGAGTAATTAACGCGTCTGCCAGACCAGTTCCGAGGTAATCCGGGCCCGAATCGGCGCCTGATTGGACGTCCAACAGCTTCAAAGGCAGGACAGCCAGCGAATTTTCTGTTGAGATTGGTTGTGTGCGCGGCGTTCCTGACGGAGGCGAATCTGGAAATTCTGAAAGAGGAAGTCCGTCCAGGAAACGCGTGATGTCATCGCGCAATTGCTCTGCCGATTGATAGCGCCACTCCGGCTCTTTGCGCAGGGCCCTCAGCACAATGGTATCGAGGTCGCCCGACAGCTCGCGTCGCAATGTCTCTAACGTCGCCCCGCGGGTTGCGAACAACTGTTTTAGCGGCGCTGCGGTATCGGTGATCAGAGAGTTCGGCAACAAATCTTCAGGCCGCGTAATAATGAAACTGGGCGGCGCCGGAGTTTCTTCACAAATGACGCGAGCGATCTCGTGAGGTGCGCGGTTTACCAGCCGGTACGGCCGGTGACCAGTCAGCAATTCGTACAGCAGGACTCCCAGAGAATAGACGTCAGTGGTTGGAGTGGCCGCGGCGCCTTGTACCTGTTCCGGCGACGCGTATTCCGGTGTCATTAAACGCATGGCTGTAGCTGTCGGATCATGCGTGATGTCACCCGCGAGTGCCGGGTTCAATAACTTGGCTATACCGAAGTCGAGTAGCTTGGGTATGCCTTCCGAAGTTACTAATACATTTGAAGGTTTAATGTCTCGATGGACGACCTGCTTCTGGTGCGCGTACTGAACGGCATCGCAAAGTGAACGAAACAGTTTAAGGCGTTCGATGATCGGGAGATGGTGTGCATCGCAATAACGATAGAGCGGCTGCCCTTCGATAAACTCCATCACGAAGTAGGGCAAGCCATCGGCTGTGGTACCGCCGTCGAGCAGGCGCGCAATGTTGGGATGGTCGAGTGCCGCGAGGATTTGTCTTTCTTTGCGGAACCGCCGCAGCACAAAATCAGTATCCATGCCGCGCTTCACTAATTTGATCGCGACCCGAAGAACGAATTCATTGTCGACGCGAACGGCTTCGTAAACGGCGCCCATACCGCCTCGTCCGATTTCGCGTTCAATACGGTACGCGCCGAGGCGGCGGCCGATTAGCGGGTCTTCATCTTCGTATGCGAAGGCTTCCAGTGCGCTGAGTTGAGTGTCGCCGTAGAGAGGATCTTCGAGTAGCTCGCCCGCGCTTTCGTGTTGAGAGAGCAAAGTCTCGACGTCGCGCTTGAGCGTGTCATCGTTGGCGCACACTTCAGACACGTAGCGCGCGCGCTCCAGCGGACCGAGATCCAACGCCGCCTGAAATATTTCCTCAACCTGTCGCCAACGTTCGGGGGTCATAAATCTAAAAACGACGGAGGACGGTCGACCGCGGACCGTTCATCACGGGCAGACTCTCTTGCAAAACAACATAGACGGCGACTGACAACCAGTGTGCGGTAGTTCGTCGGCGGTCTCCGGTCAAGTCTTCCGCATCTCCCCGTGAAGCCATGCCTTGGCAAATCGCCAGTGACGCTTAATTGTGGTTCCGGTCACGCCCAACACGTCAGCCGTCTCCTCGATGGAGAGGCCGCCGAAGTAACGCAGCTCCACAATGCGCGCTTTCTGGGGATCAAATACAGCAAGGGCCTTCAGCGCGTCGTCCAGAGCGATCAACTCGACGCTGCGGTCCACTGCTCGATCGATATTTTCATCAAGGGAGATCTTCTGAAAATCCTGTCCGCGCTTTTCCGCGTTGTGCCTGCGTGCATGGTCTACCAGCAACCGTCGCATGATTTGGGCGGCAATGCCAAAAAAATGGGCGCGGTTTTGCCAGTTGACCCGCGTTTGATCCACCAGGCGTAAGTAAGCCTCATGGACCAGGGCCGTGGGCTGCAAGGTGTGATCGGGGCGTTCGCGGCGCAGGTAATTCGCAGCAAGCTTTCGCAATTCATCGTAGATGACAGGTAACAAAAGATCAACCGCCTCTCGATCGCCGTTTGAGATCTCGATCAGCAGTTGCGTGACGTTCTCTGAAACCTTCGGGGTCAAACGTTAACTCTCCAGGTTCGAACTGCGAGAACAAAGTATAAGACAGAAGTTGTGAGCGTAAGAAACGGTCACTGGTAATTGGTGATTGTTTGCGCGGATGAGGTCTGTACCACCTGCGGGTAGACAATGTTCAGAGTACAAGCTTCAGCTTGCTTTGTTGCGTAAATTAGCAACCTAAAGGTTGGACTCTGAACATTGTCTACCCGCAGGTGGTACAGACCTCATGACTAGCGTGGGATGATACTTTTCTGACTCGGTTTGCGCGTTATCTAGTGAAGGACAAAATTTAACTGTAAAGAAAAGAAGGTTAGAGTCATGCAAGCCGCAAATTCAATCGTCAAAATCGGTCAAAACGTAGTGCAAATGCCCGTTGTAAACAGCAACACCGGAGTCGCCGGCTGGATAACGAGATTATTCGGGTGCTGGCACAAAGAAATGAGCAGACCGTTTTCGCTGTACGGACAGACGTACCGAACATGCCTGGAGTGCGGTGCCCGCAGGCAGTTCAACGCGGAAAGCTGGGAAATGCAGGGCGACTATTACTACCGGGCGGGTTCAACCTCGAATTTACGCGCTGCGTAAGGAGTAATTTCAGCTCAAAAGAAGGGACGAGGCCTCTCCCCTCGTCCCTTTTCCATTGCCTTAATAGCTCTGAGAGTGCCAGACCGCAGCAGTAAATGCGCTGAGTCGGTCCATTAAGCTGAATGCTGATATGCATTTGCCTCGATCAGCCTGCTTTGTTAATATCCTGACCGAACAAAGTAGTTAGGGCCGCACAAAATGCAGCCTATTGTTTTCAACTTTTGATAGAAGCTCCGGAAGACCTTCGTTATGAATCGAACGTACACTCGATTCTTTACTTTTTAACCGCCGCCACCTTGGGCGGTGTGTGCTACGAAGGCGCTCCTATCAGATCCGATCAAGCAGTAAATAGTGAATGGTAATTGGTGAATGGTAGGAGTCGGTACCGCAGCCGTGCTGTGTTTGTGTCGGTCTCTGTTCCAATGGCCGGTTGGCAAACGATTTAACGTTTGGGCCTCTCGGCTTGGTCATTCGGCCAAATATTGTTAATGAGCGAACTAAACGTACAACTTCCTGGTGGTGCATCAGCCCAAATGACGGCTCCCGTCACGGTAGGCGAAGCCCTGAAGAAACTTGACCGTGATGCCGCGAAGCAGGCGTTAGCTGCGCGTGTAAACGGTAAGGAAGTTGACTTGGCTTATACGCTGGATGCTTCGCAGAACGGTGGTTCGGTTCAAATAGAACCCGTTTTGCCGCAGACCCTCGAAGGTTTGGACGTGTTGCGCCATTCCACTGCGCACCTCCTGGCGGCGGCCGTGCTTGATTTGTTTCCGGGTACCAAGCTGGGTATCGGACCAGCGCTTTTAGACGACCCGCGTTACGGTTATTTCTACGACGTCATTGCCCCGCGACAGCTAACCGAAGCCGATCTCCCGGTGATCGAGAAACGAATGCGCCAGATTGCCAGCCGCAACCTGGCTTACCGGCGCGATGAAATCGCCAAGGCCGACGCTCTCAAGATCTTTGAACAACGGGAAGAGCCCTTGAAGTGTGAGTTGATTGACGAAAAAGCAGGCGACGTCGTCAGCGTCTACTACATCGACGATTCGCCATTCCTCGACTTCTGTCTCGGTCCTCATGTGCCAAATACCAATAAGCTGCGCGCTTTTAAATTGCTTTCTCTGGCCGGCGCTTACTGGAAAGGCGACGCGAGCCTGCCGCAGATGCAACGGATCTACGGCACTGCCTTCTTTACACAGGACGAGCTCGATGCGTGGCTGAAGCAGCGGGAAGAAGCCGAGAAGAGAGACCACCGGAGACTCGGCAAAGAACTCGACCTGTTTTCAATCCAGGAGCAGTACGGGCAGGGACTGATTTTCTGGCATCCGAAAGGCGCGATTGTTCGCCAACAGATGGAAGACTACCTGCGCGAGGAGTTGGTGAAGCGGAATTACAGCATCGTTTATACCCCGCACATCGCCAAGCGGGAACTCTGGCATATCAGTGGACACGAGCAAAATTACGCAGACTCAATGTTTGCGCCGACCACTCTGGAAGAGACGGAATTCCGGCTAAAGCCGATGAATTGCCCGATGCACATCGCCGTCTACAAATCCCAACAACGTTCGTATCGCGATTTGCCGCAGCGGTATGCGGAGATGGGGACTGTCTATCGTGGTGAGCTGTCCGGCACGTTGCACGGCTTGATGCGTGTGCGCGGGTTTACGGTCGATGATGCACACTTGTTCTGCACGCCCGACCAGGTCCGTCAGGAAATCGACGACTGCGTTGACTTCGCCTACCAGGTGTTGAAGACGTTTGGCTTTAAGAACATCAAGTTTGAACTCTCGGTGAAGGGCAACGATACGTCGAAACAGTGGCTCGGAACCGACGATGAATGGCAGGCGGCGGAAGTAGAGCTGGCGCGTGGCCTGGACGCTCGCGGCATTCAATACGAGCGCATCGAAGGCGAGGCGGCGTTTTACGGCCCGAAGATCGACTTCAAAATCGAAGACGCGATTGGACGACTGTGGCAACTGGGTACTGTTCAGTGGGACTTTAATCTGCCGAAGCGTTTCGAGCTCGAGTACATTGCCGAGGACAATAAGCCCCACCAGCCGGTGATGGTGCATCGCGCGCTCTTTGGTTCGATAGAACGCTTTTTCGGCGTGTTAATCGAACACTATGCCGGAGCGTTTCCGATGTGGCTGGCGCCAGTGCAGGTGGCAGTGTTGCCCATTACAGACCGTGTCAATGAGTATGCAAGCCAGGTTGCAGCGCAACTGCGAGCTTCCGGTCTTCGCGTTGACGCGAATCTGAAGAGCGAAAAGGTTGGCGCCAAGATTAGGGACGCGCAGTTACAGAAAGTCCCGTTTATGCTGGTACTTGGTGACCGCGAAATGGAGCAGGGAATAGTAGCGGTTCGCGAGCGAACTGCCGGTGACATCGGAACGATGTCGTTGGAGGAGTTTACAAACAAGGCGCAGCAGCTAGTTGAGAGCCGCGCTTTAACTAACATGTAAGTCCAATGTCCAAAGTCCAATGTCCAATGTCCGTAAGGCAGACCTTGGACTCTGGACACGGGACATTGGACGCTTAACCCAGGAGGTGCACCAATAGCTACAGGTTTTCGAGGTCGTGGCCCCCGCCCGGACAACCGGCGAATGCCAATCGCCCGCATTAACGAAAGAATTCGCGTGCCTGAGGTTCGCGTAATTGGTGACGAAGGTGAACAGCTAGGCGTGATGGATATTCGAGACGCCATCCGCGCTGCCCGAGAAAAAGGTCTCGACCTGGTGGAAGTGGCTGCCACAGCGGACCCACCGGTTTGTCGCATCATCGACTTTGGAAAGTTTCAATACGAAGCCAAGAAAAAGGCGAATGAGGCGAAGAAGAAGCAAGTCACGATTACGGTCAAGGAAGTGAAGTTTCGCCCGGGTACGGACGATCACGATTACAACTACCGCATGAAACACGCGCGGGAGTGGCTGGAGGAAGGCGACAAGGTAAAGGCCACTATCTGGTTCCGTGGACGCGAAATGACGCATCGGGAACTTGGCTCGCGAATTCTGGCGAAGTTGGAACAGGATTTGGCGGACATTGGCGAAGTAGAAGCGCGCCCGAGGATGGAAGGGAATCAGATGTTCATCATCTTCGGACCAAAGCGACACAAGGGACATACGCCGAAGGCCGAACATGCTCCGGCGCCGGACGCCGGCAAACAGTAGGCAGACGGCAGGAGCAGACAGCAGGAGTGGGTCGACGAGAGTTCAGAGTACAAGCTTTAGCTTGCGTACTTTGGGTGACCGCAAGCTAAAGCCTGTACTCTGAACATTGTGAATTTTGAGATCCGAGATCAATCGGGAATTCTGAGATCTGAGATCTCAGATCTGAGATCAATTGAAATGGAGTAAGAGATGCCGAAGTTAAAAACACATAAAGGCGCCGCGAAGCGATTTCGCTTAACGGCTACCGGGAAAATCAAGCGCGGCCATTCGCATGCGCGTCACATCCTGACCAAGAAAACCACGAAGCGAAAACGACATCTGGATATCGACGCTCTGGTGTCGAAGTCGGATCAGGAGCGCGTTGAGGCAATGCTGCCGTACGGCCGCAGCTAAAGAAAAAGGGATGAGGGATGAAGGATGAGGGATGAAATGAACTGGTTCATCCCTCATCCCTCCGCCCTCATCCCTGAGGAATGAAAGGGGAAATAACGATGCCAAGAGCAAAAAGAGGAAATAAGCGTCTCGAACGACGCAAAAAAATATTGAAGCTGGCGAAGGGCTACCGCGGCACAAAGTCGAAGCTCTACCGCTCAGCGAAAGAATCAGTGGAGCGCGGACTTAATTTCGCGTATACCGGTCGAAAGTTAAAGAAACGCGATTTTCGCAGTCTTTGGATTGTGCGTATTGGCGCCGCTGCCAGATTGAATGGAATGAACTATTCGCAACTGATGCACGGCTTGAAGCTTGCCGGTCTCGACTTTGACCGTAAGGTGTTGGCGGATTTGGCAGTTAATCAACCTGACGCTTTCAAAGAGATTACAGCCAAAGCGAAGGAAGCAATCGATAACAAAGGCCAAAAGGCCGCAGCCTAGTTTCCAGAATGCTGGCGCGTTATGCGCCGGCCGGGACGAAATGACAGACGGTCAAAACGAGAACGATCCTAAAGGATTAGTCGAAGCGGCACGCAAAGCGTTCGAGCAAGAGTTCGAACGCTTTGCCAGCTTTGAGACAGGATCTGGTTTGGCAAATCGAAGCCTCGATGACGCTGAAGCCCAACAACGTTCGCTTTCGGAACTCCGTACTCGTCATCTGGGAAAGAAGAGCGCCTTCGCATCTGCCAAGAAGATGATCGGGCGTGTTCCAGCCGCGGAACGCGCTACCTTTGGTCAACTGGTGCAAGCGAGCGAAGCTGAAATCACAGCCAAGCTGGAAGAGACAGAGCAGAGTCTTACCGCCTACATCGAAAGAGCACGCCTTGAACGCGAGCGAATCGACGTCACGTTACCTGGTCGCCGTCCGCGTCGGGGTCATATTCATCCCATCACCAGCTTGAGTCAGAAGATCGAAGACATCTTCGTGGCGCTCGGTTATGCGATAGAAGACGGCCGCGAGATTGAAACCGATTTTTATAACTTCGACGCGCTCAACATTCCTGACAATCATCCCGCACGCGCACCGCAGGACACTTTCTACACGACCAATGGTTTAGCTTTGCGCACGCAAACTTCGACCGTACAGATTCATGCCATGCAACGTCGCGGTGTGCCGCTCAGGATGATTGCACCGGGACGCGTGTTTCGTCGCGACACACCTGACCCGACTCATAACCCGATGTTCTTTCAAGTCGAAGGCCTCTGTGTGGATCGCGGCATCAGCATGGCGCATTTGAAGGGTACTGTCGCGGAGTTCCTGCGCCGGATGTTTGGCCCAGACACCACCACGCGTTTCAGGCCGTCGTACTTTCCGTTTACCGAGCCGAGCGCGGAGTTCGATTTCAGTTGCTTCAAATGCGGTGGCTCCGGGTGCCGGATTTGTAAAAACTCCGGATGGATTGAGCTGGGTGGCTCAGGCATGGTGCATCCGAACGTTCTTCGTGCGGTTGGCGTCGATCCCGAAGTGTATTCCGGCTTTGCATTTGGTCTGGGAATCGACCGAATGTGCGCGTTGATGTACGGGCTGGACGATATCCGGCTGCTGTTCGAGAACGACGTCCGCTTTTTGGAGCAATTCGATTAGGGGGATGTGTCGGCGCCTTTCGTGGTATTTCGTTTGATTCGTGTATTTCGTGGATCGATCTAATGCAGCCTAAAAAACGATCCACAAAATACACGAATCACACGAAATAACACGAACACCAAACGCTTATGCTGATTAGTTA
This sequence comes from Pyrinomonadaceae bacterium, assembly GCA_035273385.1. Lineage (GTDB taxonomy): Bacteria > Acidobacteriota > Blastocatellia > Pyrinomonadales > Pyrinomonadaceae > PSRF01. The sequence continues at coordinate 30,142 of DATEPE010000010.1, forward strand.
CAAATGGCTGAAGGAACTGACCGGTACGTCCCTGACTCCGCTGGAGTTAAGGGAACGTTTAACCATGGTCGGACTCGCCATCGACGCCGTCGAAGAAGCTAACGGCGATTCTGTTCTCGACGTGGAGGTTCCTTCCAACCGCCCCGACTGCCTGTCGCACCTCGGAATCGCCCGCGAGGTTGCGGTCATCGAACGATCCCAAGTCGAAAGCCCAGAGGCCAAAGTCATTAAAACCGAGGGCAGGTCTGAGGATTTCGCCGCGGTTGAAATTCTGGATACGGATCTCTGTCCGCGTTACGCCGCGCGTGTCATACGAGGTGTGAAAATCGGACCATCTCCTGACTGGCTCGCTCAGCGACTCAACGAGATCGGACAGCGCCCGATCAACAACGTTGCTGATATCACTAATTACGTGCTGCATGAAATGGGCCAGCCGTTGCACGCCTTCGACCTGGCAAAGCTTACCGATAGCAAGATCGTTGTACGACGTGCCAGAGCAGGTGAGAAGTTAAGAACGCTTGACGGTGTAGATCGAGTACTCGATCAAGACATGCTGGTAATCGCGGACGCGAAACAGCCGGTGGCCCTTGCTGGAATCATGGGCGGTCTGGACTCTGAAATTTCAGAAGCCACAACGGATGTGTTGATTGAGAGCGCATACTTCAATCCAGACTCAGTGCGTCAAACCGCGCGCAAGCTTGGTATGGACACCGAAGCCTCGCGACGTTTCGAACGTGGCGCAGATTGCGAGAATGTCCTGCGCGCTCAGGCGAGATGCGTCGAACTGATCTGCGAGATCGCCGGAGGCGTTGCAACTGAGTACACGATTGACGTTTATCCCAAACCTCTTGAGCCGCGAGCAATTAAGCTCCGGCCAGCACGCGTTGAAGCACTTACATCGCTCAAGGTTGATGCAACTGAGATGAAGCGCATTCTGCTGGCATTAGGTTTTGTCGAACAGGATTTCGTCTATGTTGTGCCAAGTTGGCGCGTTGATGTCGGAATTGAAGAGGACCTGGTGGAAGAGATTGCGCGTCACACTGGTTATGACAAAATTGCCACCGAACTTCCTCCCGCAAACCTGTCTGGAGAATATCGGCCGGCTGAACAGCAACGACGCGTGTTGCGCCGTGTGCTTACCGGTTTAGGGTTTGATGAAGCGATCAATTTCAGCTTTATCGAGTCGACGCACGATACCGAATTCGATTTCATCCCGGCCTTTTCGGCCGCCGGGGCTGAGTCGCTGGTCACCCTCACTAACCCAATTATTGAAGAAGCTTCGCGTATGCGGCCGACTCTATTGCCAGGCCTCTTGCAGTCCGTCAGGAATAACCTGAACCATGGCACGAGGGACGTCGGTTTGTTTGAAATTGGGCGCGTATTTGCAAATTTGTCGTCCGGACAACTCCCTGCGGAGCGCGAAGTGTTGGGCTTAATTGCCACGGGATATCTGCAGGAAGAGGGCCGTGCTCAGGGCTCGAACGAGTGGAGTTTCTACGAATTCAAGGGCGCGCTCGAAGCCGCGGTAGACGCCATGAGGTTTGGCCCACTCAGCTACTCCGCTGGAAAGGTGAGGCATCTACGCGAAGGTCAGTCGGCGGTCGTCGCACTTGGTGATGGAACAGCGATTGGAAGTATTGGCAGACTGTCGGAAGCGATTGCTGCAAGTTACAAGTTTCGTCAACCTGTATACGTTGCGGAGTTAGATCTCACAGCACTCCTCGAGTCGAAGCCAAAGTCCATCCAGTACAAACCTTTGCCGCGTTACCCTTCTGTGGTCCGCGACATCACGTTGCTGGTGAGCCGTGACGTCACGTTCTCACAATTACGTGAAGCTATTGAGTCTCGCAAAATCGAAGACTACGATGGCGTTAAGTTGGTAGGCACTTACGAAGGCAAGAATATTCCTGAGACACAACGTTCGGTAACTTTGCGAATCGACTTTCGATCTGACGAACGAACGTTGCGCGACGAAGAAGTAGAGCAAAGAAATCGAGAATTGATAGATTCCTTACTGAAAGAATTCAACGCACAGCTACACTAAAAAATAAATCGACGCGGCAGCGCAATCGGTCTTGCGCTCACAGGCGTGAAGTCGCATAATCCGATTGAAACTGAATTTGACAAACTGGTTGGAGTGATAAACAGTTCGATGGTTCCATTAGCCGGCTTAGAAAAGTTCTCGCATCTCGAAGATAAGATCTATCGAACAATCGAGCTCACCAAGTCTCTACGCCAGGAGAAAGAGAGTCTTGAGAAAGAACTCTCACTGATGCGGCGCAATCGCAGCAGCGCACCTTACGAACAACAGCGACTTGAAAAGCAAGTTGAAGCGTTGCTCGCCGAACGTGATTTGATTCGCGCGAAAGTTGAAGCGATGCTCGACGCGGTGGCTGCTCTTGATCCGGAGTTGGCGGAGGAGTTGAGATGACAACCGCGATCGGCGAATCGTTGGGAAAGACCAGCATGGAAACAACCGCCGCACCAACAATCAGAGTCGAGATTTACAACCAGACCTACAGCATTCGTTCTGACGGCGACTCGGAGTACCTCATGCAGTTGGCCGATTTTGTAGATGGCCGCATGCGGGAAATCTCGTCCGGAACCCTGACGGTAGATTCGCTAAAAGTGGCCATCCTGGCGGCCCTTCACATCGCTGACGAGCTTCACCGGCTCAAACAAACCCACGAACAGGCAGATGCCCAACTAGCCATGCGCAGCGCGGAATGTGCCGAAATGCTCGACCGCCTTTTGAAGGTTAGAAGCAGCCTCGAGCAGGAAAAAGGCAGCGGCATCTCGCTCAGCTGATTTTCTGGACGGGATTCACACGATTAACAAGATGGTGTTCAGGATTATCGACGGATTGGAATGTTGTAAATCCTGTTAATCCTGTCGCTACTTCTGCTGGTGCGAAAGGAAACGGCGCGTTGTGCGCCATTTTTCGTGTCACGAACACACGAATTCATGAAATACGTGAGAAATAGTGCGCTTCTCGGTTCGCAGTCGTTGTGCTAGTATCCGCGCGGCGGAGGGAAATGTTCTGCGGGGCCCGTCACCGAGTAACGATGATTGAGCCAACGCCGTTGATTAAGGGAGACCGACGCCGCAGCCAGTGCGATTCTTCACCGTTAAGAATCGCCAGAGGATGTGGTAATTAAAGGTCACCCACCTGTCATGCAGGTTCAATTACGGCTTCGGAACGACCAACGCGGATCACCCTCCTGCCAGCTAAGGCCGTAATAGAAATCGTGAATCGTAAATAGTAGTCTGACGCTATTCGCGATTGACGTTTTCTTATTAACGGCCTTTTACTTTGCCCGATTCACGGTGAAACAAAGCTGAAGTTTTTACTATTCGCTGTTCACTATTTAGTATTCATCTCTTATGAAGGTTCTGATGATTGGAGACGTGGTCGCGAAGCCAGGGCGCATAGCTGTGCTCGAACGGATCCAGGACCTTCGCGAACAGCATGATATCGATCTGGCTGTCATGAATGCCGAGAACCTCGCTGGTGGATTTTCGGTGACACCGTCGCTATGTGAACAGTTGTTTGCTTCCGGAATTGATGTGATGAGCTCGGGGAACCATATCTTCGACAAAAAAGAAGCGATCCCCTATATCGGCAAACAACCGCGATTGTTGCGTCCAGCAAACTACCCACCAGGAACGCCTGGTAGCGGTATCTGGACCGGAGTGGTCAACGGCGTAAGCGTAGCGGTGCTCAATGTAATGGGACGTGTGTTTATGCCGCCCAGCGACGATCCGTTCCGAATAGTTGATCAACTGTTATCGGCATTGTCGCCGGAAACGAAAGTTCGTCTCGTCGATATGCATGCAGAAGCGACCTCTGAGAAGACTGCAATGGGCTGGTACCTCGATGGCCGGGTTTCGGCAGTGGTTGGCACCCACACGCACGTGCAGACGGCAGATGAACGCCTGCTGCCTGGAGGTACGGCATACCTCACCGACTTAGGAATGACCGGCAGCTACTCGGGTGTGATTGGAATGAAGAAGGAAGACGTAATTACACGTTTCACTTCAGTCCTCGGCCGCCGGGCCGAACATTCATCCGGTGACGTAAGGATTTGCGGCGCTGTGATTGATGTTGATGAAGCAACTGGCAAGGCTCGGTCATTGTTGAGGATTAATCTGCCGCACGAGCAATAAAAGATCATTTCCCATAGATCATTTCAAATTTCCCATTTGTCATTGATGTTCAAGATTGAAGGCGCCAAAGGTCAGGATTGAATGTCTAATTGGTCAGGAAGGGCAGCTTGCTCCCGCTGGTAATGCAGGCATTCATTCCCGATATGAGCATTCAATCCAGGACGGGCAATGAGAAATGGGAAATTTGAAATGATATATGGGAAATGATCTTTAATCGGGCCCTTCCGTCTCCGGAACGACTTCTCCGCTGGCGTGCGTTTGCAGGATTGGTGGCGCTGTGAGGCGTTGAATATAGCCTTCCGGGAACGAACGAACGCGGCCGTCGCCGTCTGTCACTACATGGCCGGTTTCACCTTCAGCCAACACCTGTCCGTCTGTGACCCGACAAACCTCGTACCCAAATCGCAGTGATCGACGCCGCAGCTCAGTAATGTGAGTCCTAATGACGATCTCATCGTCGTAATAAGCAGGCGCCTTGTAACGGCAATAACTCTCGGCCACGACCAGAAACGCGTCGTCGTTCTCTTCCATGTCGCGGTAGGAGAAACCGCGCGCCCGGCAAAACTCCGCACGCCCTATCTCAAACCACACGAGATAGTTTGCGTAGTAGACAATACCCATCTTGTCCGTCTCCGAATAACGGACACGAACCAGTGTTTCGTGCCAGTCTCTGAAAATGGGTTCCGGCGCAGGGCTTGTCATTTGAGACTTCTTACCGTCAAATTCCTCTTGAAACATTGTTTTGGTCGTGTGCTGTAAAGCGGACTATAAAAGCGAAAGGTCGTCATGTCAAAGCTATTAAGTCGAGTACTCGCCTTAGTATTGGCGGTTTCCCTGACGGGGATGGGACTTGTAGTTTCCCACTCCAAAACCTCGCGGGCACAGCGGCCTGGCGCGGCCAGACATCTTGATCGGAACCAGACGGTTATCGCGACGACTGCTGAAGTTCTTAAGGAAACGAGCAAGCTGCGGGAGCTTCCGGTGCTGAGGCCTGTCAGGAGTGGGGCTCAATCGCGGCAGGAAATCGAACGGATGTTGGTCTCGAAATTGAATCAGGAGGTTTCCCGGCAAGAAATCCACGCAATCGAACAGTCTCTTAAGAAGTTTGGCTTTGTTCAGAGTGATTTCGCGTACCGGCCGTTCATCGTCGGTCTTCTCACGGAGCAGGTAGCCGGTTATTACGACCCGGCCGCGCGACGTTTTCACCTTGCCGACTGGATTGATTTGGACGCGCAAAAACCGGTAATGGCGCATGAACTTACTCATGCTTTGCAAGACCAGCATTTTAATTTGCGGCGATTTGAGAACTGGCCCCGCGGCGACTCGGACGCGCAATTGGCCGCGCACTCATTAATTGAAGGCGATGCGACACTCACGATGACGCACTACCTTTTTAAACATCCATTGCTGGCTGCAGAATTCATGAGGACCTTTAACTCCGGATCGGTATCCTCGGAAAAATTTGATAAAGCTCCGCGGTCACTTCGTGAGACTTTGCTGTTTCCGTACTTACAGGGCATAGCTTGGGCGACGCAAGTACATCAACGGGGTGGTTTCAGCGCGCTCAGTAAAGCGTATTCGCAGCTACCCGAGTCGACTGAACAGATCCTGCACGCAGAGAAGTACTTCAATCGCGAGTCCCCTAGGACAGTACGGCTCTCAAATTTCACAAACCTGCTCGAGGGAAGCAAACCCCAAATAGCGACTACACGGCGACGTGGCAAGACGACCAATCCGCGATCCGCAATCCGCAATCTGAAATCGCCAGGTTGGCGGCAGATTGAAACTGACGTGAATGGCGAGTGGGGCTATTACCTTGCTCTCGATGAGTTTCTCAAGTCGCCAGCGGAGTCAAAGCGCGCCGCAGCAGGGTGGGGTGGAGATAAGTACGCCCTTTACGAACACTCAACAACGGGCGATCTCTTTCTGGTTCAAGTTGCGCTTTGGGACACAGTCGAGGACGCGAAAGAGTTTTTTGACGCATATGTGAAGCGCACGGCTTTGCGTTATCCCGAAGCTACACAAGAGGACAAGAACGCAAGCACTGAGACCATACGCCGATGGCAGACTCGCGAAGGCGGGGTACTGATTGAGTTGCGTGGAACGAGGGTGGTGATTCTTGAAGGCGTCCCGGGTAATGTTTCCGCCCGCGACCTCGCGAGTTACATTCGCTGATCTATCCGCAGATCCACAGATTATGACGTTTTAACAGTTAAGGAGCCTTAGCGGTTTCTCATCCTAATCTGTGTAATCTGCGTAATCTGCGGATAGCGTTTTGTCTACCCCGATCTCGTCGTGTTATGTTGTCGCGCGAAAATGAAAAAGTCTGATCTCCTCCCTGCCAAACAACCCGCTAAACGTCTGCAGGAATTGACCAGCGAGCTACGCGAGCTCGAAGGCAAACTGCGCCTCGGTGGCGGGCTCGACAAGATTGAGCGCCAGCATAAGCAAGGGAAATTGACCGCTCGCGAGCGGATAGATCTGCTGCTCGACAAGGGATCATATCAACAGGAGATTGGTTTACTCGTCGCCTATGATCAATATGACGGTGGCGCACCTGGAGCAGGCGTAGTAACTGTTGTGGGTCGCGTGCAGGGAAGGGAAGTCGTTGTAGTCGCGAATGATGCCACGGTTAAGGCCGGATCCTGGTGGCCGGAGACAATTAAAAAGATTTTGCGCGCGCAGGAAATTGCGATGCGCAATCACGTGCCGATTATTTACCTGGTGGATTCGGCGGGAGTAAACCTTCCTTACCAGGGTGGAGTGTTTCCGGGGCAGTACGGCGCCTCCCGAATCTTCTATTACAACTCGCTGATGCGGCGTTATCTGAAAATTCCGCAAATTGCCGCGGTCATGGGTCCGTGCATAGCCGGCGGCGCGTACCTGCCGGCGTTGTCTGACGTGATTGTAATGGTCGAGGGCACGTCGTTCATGGGTTTAGGCGGCGCCAATCTGGTCAAGGGAGCGACGGGCCAAACCATCGACAACGAAACATTGGGCGGCGCCAGAGCGCATAACGAAATCTCGGGCGTGGCCCATTATCGGGTCGCCAACGACGAAGAATGCCTCACCAAAATTCGTGAATTCGTTTCAGAGTTGCCGTTGCCACCCGCATCGGTTGTACCGATCGTTCTCCCTGTCGAAGCTGCGCGTCCGGCTGAAGAGCTTTACGACATTCTACCGGCCGATCATAAACAGCCCTACAACGCGCGCCGCATGTTGGAATGTTTACTCGACGAAGGTCACCTGGATGAATTCCAGGCGGACTACGCCAGGGAAATGATCACCGGGCACGCGCGCGTTCGTGGAATTCCAGTCGGAGTTATAGCTAACAACCGGGGAATGATTCGCGCGGCCGGAGGTGGTCCACCGAGATTTGGAGGAATCATCTACACGGAGTCTGCTGAAAAAGTCGCGTACTTCATCGAGACATGTAATCGACGTCGAACGCCCTTGCTGTTCATTCAGGACGTTTCCGGTTTTATGGTTGGATCTGAAGCGGAACATTCGGGAATCATTCGTGCTGGCGCACACTTTGTAGAGGCAATGGCCACAGCACTCGTGCCGAAGATTGTGCTCACCGTGAACCATGCTTCGGGCGCCGGATACTACGCGATGGCAGGACAGGGCTTCGATCCGGACTTTATTTACAGTTGGCCCACCGGCCGCATGGGCGTGATGGAAGGCGACTCCGCAGTCCAGGCAGTGTTTGGTAGCCAACTCGACAAATTGAAGACTAAGGGAGTAGAGCCGGACGACCGTCTGGCTTCTGAAATGGATCGAGTGCGCGAGACGTACGAGATGGAGCTGGACGCGAAGTATGCCGCCGCTCGTGGTTTTGTGGACGCGGTGATCGCGCCGGAAGATACACGCGATGCTTTGGAATTGTCTTTGAGGACGACGCTGAATTATTCCGGTCCACACCTCGGTCCGTTCGTGCTTCCTGCTGGACTCGCGTGATATTGAGAGTTTCGGTTTTGCCTCAAATGTGGAGTTCAACACCTCTCGTGTTAGTTCGTGTGTTTCGTGTAATTCGTGGATCGTTCCTTTGCTGCCAAACAGCGATCCACAAATTTCACGAAACACACGAACTAACACGAAATAAGACGACTCGTACCCGTTCGTTCGACTTCTGAGGCAAAGCCGAGAGTTCCGGTTCGAGCTTTAATTCCCGTCTACATTTTCAGAGGAATGAAACAAAAAATTCGTATTGCTGCAGGACAAGGCTTCTGGGGAGACCTTCCGGATGCGCCGGTTCAACAGGTCGAAGGTGGCCCAATCGACTACCTGATGCTCGACTACCTAGCCGAAGTGACTATGTCGATCATGCAGAAACAGCGATCGCGTGATCCATCAGCCGGCTACGCCAAAGATTTTGTTCCCTTGATGAAGCAGATTCTGCCGGCATGCGTCGAACGAAACATTCGTGTCACGGCGAATGCCGGCGGTGTAAACGTCGAAGGTTGTGCGAACGCTGTCAAAGAAGTTGCGCGCGAGTTGGGACTGTCAGGGAAAATCCGAATTGGAATTGTCACAGGAGACGACATCATGGACAGACTCGACGATTTCCTTTCGCGCGGTATCGAGTTGAAAAACATGGACACTGGCGCGCCGCTATCGACAGTCAGGGACCGCATCCAAAGTGCGAACGCTTATCTGGGCGCTGCCCCGATTGTCGAAGCACTTAACAGCGGGGCCCAAATTGTGATCACGGGACGCGCCACCGACACAGGCCTCACGTTGGCGCCCTTGATACATGAGTTTGGGTGGGCTTCGGACGATTGGAACCGCCTCGCTGCGGGAACCATCGCCGGTCACATCATTGAGTGTGGCGCACAGTGTACCGGCGGCAATTGCCAGTACGAATGGGAAAGCGTTCCGAGTCTCGCGGAAGTCGGGTTTCCTATTGTGGAAGCGTCTCCGGATGGAACGTTCGTGGTGACTAAACATGAACGAACTGGTGGGTGGGTCGTCATTCCATCAGTGAAGGAGCAATTGGTCTACGAGATGGGCGACCCTCACGAATACATCACGCCCGATTGTGTTGCAGACTTCACTACGATCCAATTGGAATATGAAGGCAGAGATCGAGTGCGCGTTTTTGGCATTGAAGGACGTCCGGCGACTGAGTTTCTAAAAGTTTCTATTAGCTACTCGGCGGGTTTCAAGGCCGTTGGCACTCTGGTATATGCATGGCCCGACGCGTATCGGAAGGCACAAGCGGCCGACAGGATTCTCAGGCGCAGGCTCGATCGCCTAGGGTTGAAATTCGATTTGATTCACACGGAGTTTGTCGGCGCCAATGCCACGCACGGCCCGTTGGCGGGTCAGCCTTCGCCTGACATTCCGGAAGTGCAACTGCGAGTGGGCGTGCGCGGCGAAGACCGCAAGGCAATCGAACGATTTACTAAGGAGATAGCGCCGCTGGTGCTGACGGGCCCTCCGGCCGTAACGGGTTTTGCCGGCGGACGGCCTAAGGTTGAAGAGATAGTTGCTTATTGGCCGGCCTTGATTCCGAAAGAAGAGATCAAGCCGCAAGTTCGAGTGATTGAGGCCTAAATTCATCATGCAAATTCAGTTAGTGAAAATTGCGCACGCGCGGTCAGGTGACAAAGGCGACACGGCCAACGTCGGGTTAATTGCTTTCAGCGACGATATCTATCCCATCCTCGTCAGGGAAGTAACTGCCGAACGTGTTAAGGCGCACTTCCAGGGGATCGTCAAAGGTGCGGTGGAACGATTTGAGCTGCCAAACCTGGGCGCGTTGAACTTTCTTCTCCACGAGAGTTTAGGCGGCGGAGGTACCTTGTCATTGATGACGGACGCACAGGGAAAAACGTTTTCCACGGCATTGCTGAGAATGAAAATCGAGGTCAGTGACGCAGAGGTGCAAAATCTGGAGCTAAACTAACCGATGGGCTTTGCACAAAAACTCAAAATCGGCCACGGATCAGAACCCCGACGGGTCGGGGTTCTAATTCGTTGGTCGTAAGGTTTGCATTCGAATTTTTTGCTAGCTTAACCGATGAATGAGGTTCGCCACGGCTATGCAACAGTTAACGGCGTTCGATTGCATTACGCCGAAACTGGTAGCGGTGATCTGGTGTTACTCCTTCACGGTTTTCCCGAGTTCTGGTATTCGTGGCGCCATCAACTCGACGCGCTCGGCGAACACTTTCACGTTGTCGCGCCGGATATGCGCGGGTACAACCTAAGCGATAAACCGTCTCAAGTTGAAGCCTATCGAGTTGACGAGATAGTGGGTGATGTTGTCGGTTTGATCGATCACTTCGGCGCATCGCAGGCTGCGGTAGTGGGCCATGACTGGGGCGCGACTGTCGCCTGGGCCGTTGCGCAACAATTTCCCGAACGGGTTTCAAAGCTTGCGGTCATGCAAGTCCCACCCGCAGCTGTTTGGCGCGCAAACATGTCGCTCCGGCAAGTGCTGCGCAGTTGGTATATGTTTCTGTTTCAGCTTCCGCGTATTCCCGAATGGATGATCAGCCGGAAAAACATGACAGCAATCGACAAAGCGTTTACCGATTCAGTTATTCGGAAAGGAAGCTTCAGCGCGGCCGAAATTGAAAACTACAAGGAAGCATTGCGACAACCCGGTGCCATAACGTCAGCACTGAATTACTACCGGGCGAATATCAACCGTTTGGCATCGCGTCGTTCGAGCTCTTCGCCTTCGAATGAGCGTACCCGTGTTCCCACGCTCTTTATTTTTGCCGAGCAGGACTTGGCTATTTTGCCGGAAACCGTTCGTGGCGTGGCCAACTATGTGGACGCGCCCTTTCGTGAAGTTCGCATAAAGGACAGCGGGCACTGGGTGCAAAACGAAGCCGCTGAAGAAGTGAACGCCGCATTGATTAACTTTCTGAAGTCGTAGTTCGCTGTAGAGCCCGGGTCAAAACCATGACGGAAACTAATCAGCCAGTCGTTTACCAGCTCGACGGCTCGGTTGCGCGCATTACGCTTAACCGGCCCGAGAAAAAAAATGCGCTCAGTGACAATCTGATTGCCGCCCTGAAGGACAGTCTGAAACGCGCCGGCGGCGATGAAGCGGCACGCGTAGTGATCATAAAAGGGGCAGGATCGGATTTCTGTTCAGGAGCTGACTTGTCCGCGTTGCAAAAGATTGCAGACAGCTCGATTGCAGACAATGCTGCCGATGCACGTTCGTTGATGGAAGTGTTTACATTGATCCGTGATTTCCCCATTCCGGTTGTGGCTGCGGTTCATGGTAGAGCTCTCGCCGGCGGATGTGGTCTGGCAAGCGCTTGCGACATCGTTCTTGCTTCAGCGTCCGCGCGTTTTGGATATCCGGAGGTGAAGATTGGATTCGTGCCCGCGATGGTGGCCGCCATTCTGCGCCGGAATGTTTCCGAGAAACGGGCTTTTGAGTTGTTAAGTCTCGGACGCGAGATCAGCGCCGGGGACGCCATGGAAATTGGCCTGGTTAATCGTGTCTTTCCCGACGAGAGTTTTGAGTCTGACATCGCCGGATATGTAAACGAATTCTCGAACGTGAGCCGTTCCGCCGTGTCATTGACCAAGAAGTTGCTTTATCAAATGGACGGACTTGCCTTCCGCGACGCCCTTGAAACAGGCGCCGATATAAACGTGATTGCGCGTATGACTGCAGACTGCCAAAAAGGTATTGCCCGGTTCCTCAAGCGGGTTTAGTATCCACACCAAATAGACCTCATATCCAAAATCCTGGTCTCATGTAACTTTTTGAATTTGGACCAATACTCTGGGACATAACGCGCCGCCATTTTCTTAGGAATTTTCTTTCACCACGCTGGAACGAACCAGGGAACAACGTTTGCGAGTGTGAAAGTAACGGTTCTTAGTCTCCTCGCCTTCCAATCGAACTCTGATGCCTAAGGAGGTCTGCATGCGATTCCACCATGGCGTTTTAACCCGAATGTTTATCCTCGTATCTGTGTTGATGGTTTTTCTGGTAATCCCAGTGCGCGGTCAGGTGACGACTGCCGACATCACGGGCCGCGTCGTCGACCAGCAGGGAGGAGCAGTTCCCGGCGCAACCATCACTGCAACCAATACGGCTACGGGCCAGTCGCGCTCAACTACGTCCAACGAAGATGGCGACTTCACCATATCGGAGTTGGCGCCCGGCACCTATGACATAACTATTGAGGCGCAAGGGTTCAGCAGAGCCGCCGCGAAAGCCATTGAAGCCAACGTGGGCGCGAGGCGTAGTCTTAATATCGAACTCAAGCCGGGGGCGATTACTGAGACTGTAGATGTCACAGCCGATGCCCTCGCTGTTGAATTGACTAAGTCGGAGCTCGGCGGTGTGGTGACACCACTCGAAGTGCAAAATCTGCCGCTGTTAAATCGGACGTTCGCAGCGCTCTCGGTAATCATGCCGGAAGCACGCCCGGTGGGTAACTTTGATCCGACCAAGACACGCGTCGGCAACGTTGCTTTTAATGGCGGTGACGGCCGTCAGGTCGATGTAAATGTCGACGGCGGCGATAACAAGGACAACGTAGTGGGCAGCCTCCTGCAAAACTTTTCCTACGAGTCAATTCAGGAGTTTCAGGTGTTGCAACACCGCTGGACGGCGGAGCAGGGAAGGGCAGTTGGCGGCGTAGTCAACGTCATTACCAAATCAGGCGGGAACGACTTTCACGGTTCGTTTTTCGCAAACTTTCGTGATGAAGCACTGAGGGCCAGAGACTTCTTCGAAGCCAATGCCAACCGCGACAAGCCTCCGTTTAGCAGGCAGGAAATAGGCGGCTCTATAGGTGGTCCAATCAAGCGCGATAAGCTGTTTTTCTTCGGAGCACTCGAGCGGTTCCGTGAACGGCAGAACATTGGTGTGTTGCCTTCGGCGCTCGCGCAAATCGCCGCGATCCCCGGATCACAACCGGTTGATCAAATTCCCTCGCCTTACGATGACACCCTTGCCACGGTCAAAGTAGATCATCAGATGACCAGCAATCAGGCGATGTTTTACCGGTTCGCCTTCCAGAAGAACACTTCGCCCAACGATCAGGTGGCGAACCCTGCTACGACCGACCTGACGGGTGGAAACACGACTGATAACAAGCTGTACAGCTTCGTCATTAATCATACGGCCACCCTGAGTCCGACGAAGTTGAACCAGTTTACGTTCCATTTCCAGGACTTCAATAATTCGATCCTGGGAGTGACAACCAACCCGCGCATCACTTTCCCTGGTGGCATAGAGATCGGCGCGAACGTCAACGTGCCGCAGGCCACCTCCGAACGGAAGTACCAGTTTCGGGATGACTTTTCGTTTCAGGCAGGCGATCACGGGTTAAAGGTGGGAACGAACTACATCAATACTCAACTTGGCGGGTTCTTCTTCTTCGGCTCGCGGGGATATACCGTTAGCTTCTTCGATTCCCCGCTGACGATTGCGAATAACACTAACGGAAGGTATCCGCAGGGATTTGCCACGCCGGGCGCAGTATCAAATATTCAACTCGGCGACGGAGAAGGCTTTCACGATCAAAAGATCCATCAGCTGGCCTTTTACGTTCAGGATGATTACAAGGTCACCCGCAACCTGACCTTGAACCTCGGCCTGCGATGGGATGCAAATATCGGCAACCTGCCGGACCAGACCAATAACCGGACCATCCAGATCCTTCAGCAACTCAATCATCCGCTGGCCCAGGCCATCACAGGTGATCCGGAGAAGTTGAGCCGGACGACGCCCAGCTGGACTGAATTTCAGCCGCGCGTAGGCTTCGCCTGGGATCCGACGGGCGCAGGTAAGACCGTGATTCGGGGAGGCTATGGCATCTTCTACGATCAGCTCTTCCAGAATCTGACGCTGTTTTCCCTAACGCAGACGAATGCGGTTTTGTATCAGACAATTCTCAATCTGGTTAACACCGATATCGGTGTGGGACAGTTGCCAACCTTCCGGTTTGGCATCGACCCACTCCCCGCCGCTCCGCCAGGATTCTCATTCGCGAACCTCGCAGTCGGTGGTTTCGGGCGGATTAATGATCCTGATGCCAGCGAACCCTACGTGCAAAAGTTTTCATTGGGAGTGGAAACACAACTCAATGAAAACATGATCTTGTCGAGTGACTTCGTGCACACGCTAGGTTTGCACGAGCCACGCGTGCAAGTGATCAATCCGCGCATTGAAAATATTTGTAACGCACTCTACCCGGGTTCGAATCCTGCATCGCCGGCTTGCGTTCGCGGCGTCAACAGCAGAGTTTTGGACCAGGCATTTGTCGCAGCCGGATTTCCAGCAAACCGGATCGAACAGATCAACATGATCGGCACCACCAATCGATCGCTGTTCGACAGTTGGACATCCACATTCAAGTATCGCTCTCGCAAGGCGCTGTTTTCGGCTAGTTATGTGCTGGCAAGTTCACGGTCGTGGGGTGGTCAGCCGGTAGCTTCATACACCGGCAACGGCATAGCCACCACGCCTGAGAACCAGTTCAAGCCGGAAGAGTTTGGCCGCTCACGCTTCGATGAACGTCACCGCGTGGTTATGAGCGGTGTGTTCACATTGCCCTACGATTTCCAACTCTCCCCAATTTTCCAATTGGCCAGTGCTCGTCCTTACTCGGCGACCACTGGATTGGATATCGATGGCGACGGTCTGGCTACTAACGATCGCTTGTGCGCAGGCGTCAGTCCGGCGGACGTGTTTGCGGTCCGCGGAAATTCCACTGCCATTCGCGCGCTTAATCCACGGGGATGCGTGCAAGCCGAGGTGAATAGTCTGACCAGTGGCTTTGTGGTTCTGCCGAATGGGACGATCGAAGAGCGTAGTGGCAGGTACTTCAATGTTGACCTGAGGGCGTCCAAAGCATTCCGCTTCGGCGAGGGCATGAAGCTGGAAGGTTATTTGGACTTCTATAACCTTTTCAATGTGAAGAACTTGTCGCTGGCTAACCGTTTTGGTTTGAGCCCGGCGACCAGCGCGAGCGCCTTCATGCAACCCGTCTCTCTTTATGGTCCAGGTTTTGGACCACCAGTGGGACGGCCGTTTACGCTTCAAGTAGGGGGGCGCTTCAGCTTCTGATTGCTGAAAACTGCACTCTCCAGCGGCGCCGGCTTCTAACCGGCGCCTTTTTTTTGCACTGGAATCGGCTTTGCCTAAGAGTGGCTGGAAATCAAAGGGATTCACTGAGACCAGGCCCGAAGGGCCGATAGTCAGTAGCCACGCGCGTGAGCGCGTGGAGGGATCAACAGTCATTCGGAGGCCCGAAGGGCTGGCAGTCGCTTTGCACTGAGCCACATCAATGCCGGTCCTTCGGACCTCCAACCTCTCTTCCACTGTCCACGCGCTTACGCGCGTGACTACTAACGGTCGGCCCTTCGGGCCTAAGACTGATGGCACTACTACAGGGGAGTCTGACTCTTGAGACAGAGCTCTAATGACTGTTCTTGAAAACTGATGATGCGAGCTCTAAGGCGCATTCAAGAACCGGATCACAGATGTTGTTAACGAGTCCCATTTGCAAAGCTTCTTCGCTTCGAACATGACGCGCGGTTAAAAAGAGATCTAAAGCACGTTGCCTACCAATCAGCCGTGGCAGGCGTTGCGTCCCACCCCAGCCGGTAATAATGCCGCGCTTCGCCCCCGGATGAGACAGAATGGCATCTTTGGACGCGATGCGGATGTCGCAAGCCAATGCCAGGTCCAACCCACCGCCCATGCAGTAGCCATTGATCGCAGCGATTGTCAGTTGTTTGGCCACTGCAATTAGCTGAAAGGTTTGTTGGCCCAATCGCGAAAAATCACGTGCGGCTGGTGGATTGAGCTGGACTAACTCACTGATGTCGGCACCGGAAGCAAACACGTCATCCGCGCCCGTGAAGATGATTGCGTGAATATCAGGGCGAACAAGCAAGACGCCCAGCGTGTTGCTGAGTTCCTGAAGGGTGGAAACGGAAAGGGAATTGCGCTGCCCCGGTCGATTGAAACGAATAACCGCAGCGCTGTCGTGGATTTCAACTAACAGGGAAGAATCGCCCACACGCGTTTACAGGCTGGCATCACTCGCGAGGCTTAACGTTTTGACGTAGAAACTGAACGATGTTCTCTGTCGACGTTCCTGGCAGGAATATCTCTGCCACGCCCTGCGACTTCAGTTTTGGAATATCTTCCTGAGGTACGATGCCTCCGAGCAGCACCAGACAGTCGTCCATACCTTGTTCTTTTAGCAATTGAACTATGCGCGGGCATAACGTGTTGTGCGCGCCGCTGAGAATCGAAACGCCTACCGCGTCCACGTCCTCTTGTAGTGCCGCGGCGGCGATCATTTCTGGCGTCTGCCGCAGACCGGTGTAGATCACTTCCATGCCGGCATCACGCAAGGCGCGCGCGATTACTTTCGCCCCACGATCGTGCCCGTCGAGACCCGGTTTCGCCACCAGCACACGTATCTTTCGTTCATTCATATCGATAACTAGTTCCTAAACTTTCCCAACGGTCCTTCGCGTCGAATGTAATCACTGAGTGCTTTGTAACTGAAGAAATAACGTCCCTGCGGCTCAAGCGCCTTGATTACATGCGGAAAACCCGCGTCGTAAAGAAACGTTATTCCAGTCTTGCCGACCGAGAATTCATCGAGATTCTCTCGTTCAACTTTAAGATTTGAGTACGCGTCCGTAAGAGCTTGTCGTTCGTCGTTATCGCGTACATCCGCAAGGTTCTCGGCTCGCAGCTTCGCCAGCTCTGCTTGCAACGCCCGGTCAACTAAAGCCGCAAGTGATTCCAATTTTGTAGCATCGAACGCATCAGCAGCCTTAACCAACCGGCCATCCCGCAGACTAATCAACATGTGCTTCTCATGAGTGTCAGGATAAGCAGCAAGTCCGTTCTGCGTGAATGTAATATCCAGCAAGTAGTCGGCATTGTAATTCACCTTGTAACCAAAGTCGTCCAGCCAGGTGTCCTCACGATAGTCCTGCAAAGTTGAACCGAACACATTCTTGATATCCAACTCGGACCGAACTCGAGCGAGTATGGCTGGTTCGCTAATACCGGTGACTACGGGAAGAACAACGACCGCCGATCTACGAGTGGGCGCGTGCCTGGTTACGGCGGCCCTTCGCTGAATTACGATTTTCCGTGGGCGTATCGCGACGCTGCCGGGTAGTGCCTTGCGAGTCTGGCCGAAGGCTGGCGAGCCA
Source organism: Pyrinomonadaceae bacterium (assembly GCA_035273385.1). Classification (GTDB taxonomy): domain Bacteria; phylum Acidobacteriota; class Blastocatellia; order Pyrinomonadales; family Pyrinomonadaceae; genus PSRF01. Next base: position 47,485 of record DATEPE010000010.1, read on the forward strand.
AAAGCCAGGAGAAGTGTTACCGCGAGAAACTGAAGAAGAATGGCTGGAAGAGGCAAGATGATTCGGGTCGATTAAAACGCGGGTTCTTCGTAAATTCCGTAAACATCGCGCAGGGCAGAACAGATTTCGCCGAGTGTGGCGTAGACACGGACAGCGTCAATGGTTGCAGGCATCGTGTTTTCTTCGTTGCGCGCAGCCATCTGTAACTTGTCCAGGGCGTTTCTGACGGCACCTTGATCGCGTCGCGTTCGTGTTTGATCCAGTCGCTCGACCTGATGATCGCGCACCGACTCATCGATGACGAGGGTTTGCACTGTTGGTTCATTTTCCATGGCGTACTTGTTAACGCCGACAATCACTTGGTCGCCGCGTTCGACCGCTTTTTGATATTGATAGGCAGAGTCCTGAATCTCGCGCTGTGGGAAACCTTTCTCGATTGCGGAAACCATGCCCCCCATCGCGTCGATCTTACGGAAATACTCGAGCGTCTCTTGCTCCATCTTCTCGGTCAACGCCTCGAGGAAATATGAACCGCCAAGCGGATCGACCGTGTTTACTACGCCGGTCTCTTCGGCAATGATCTGTTGCGTGCGCAGAGCAATTAGCGCCGCGCGGTCAGTCGGAAGCGCTAGCGCTTCGTCGTAAGCGTCGGTGTGGAGACTTTGAGTGCCACCCAGGACGCCGGCCAACGCCTGGATAGCGACGCGGACTATGTTGTTCAACGGCTGTTGGACCGTAAGTGAAACGCCGGCCGTTTGCGTGTGGAAACGCAGCTTAAGTGTGCGTTCGTTAGTTGAACCAAAACGGTCGCGCATCTCGCGCGCCCAGATACGACGCGCGGCGCGATACTTCGCCACCTCTTCGAAGAAATCGTTATGGGCGTTGAAGAAGAAAGAGATGCGGGGAACGAACTTATCAACCTCGAGCCCGGCGCGAACGCCCCAGTCGACGTATTCGATACCATCCCGCAGAGTGAACGCTAGTTCCTGGACGGCCGTCGCTCCCGCTTCACGAATGTGATAACCGCTAACCGAGATCGGGTTATAGCGGGGAACTCGTTCAGTGCAGAATTCGAAGGTGTCTATCACCAGCTTCATCGCCGGCCGAATCGGATAGATCCATTCCTTCTGCGCGATGTACTCCTTCAAGATATCGTTCTGCAGGGTTCCCGAGATCTTGGTCCAGTCGGCCCCCTGTTTCTCTGCGACCACCAGATACATCGCCAACAGAACCGACGCCGGTGCATTGATCGTTTGTGAGACGGTTACCTGATCCAGAGGTATCTGATCAAACAGCACCTCCATGTCAGCCAATGAAGAAACTGCCACACCACACTTTCCGACTTCACCCTCTGAGAGCGGGGAATCGGCGTCGTAACCCATCAGGGTTGGCAGATCGTATGCGACCGATAATCCGGTCTGGCCTTGCGCCATTAAGTATTTGAAGCGCGCGTTGGTTTCTTCGGGCGTGCTGAATCCGGCGAACTGCCGCATCGTCCAAAGTTTTCCGCGGTAGCCTGTCGGATGAATTCCGCGCGTGTAAGGAAACTCGCCGGGAAATGAAATGTCAGTTTGAAAGTCCTGACCCGCGATGTCAGCCGGGGTGTAAAGCCGATTGACCTCTTCGAGTGAAACGGTCTCGAAGCGTTTCTTCCGCTCAGCTTGCTTAGCGAGTGAGGGGTTGAGAGTCTTTTCTTCCCACTGTTCGACAGCTTCGTCTGTCGCGGAATTAATCTCTTTGGTTTCGGCCATAGACTCCAAATTTCTTCGAGGTTGATTAGGAAATTCGATATTAGTTTACGAGTATTTTACTGTCAACGCACGTAAACCGGCGGTTTCATTACCCCTAAAAGAGAGGAGCGCGGCGGTGATGGCAGTCACCGCCGCGCAACACTGGAAGGCAAACGGTCAGGCGGCGTTCAAGAAGGGTCACTAGCAGACGACCAGCGGGAAACTTGTTTTGTCATTTTCAAGTGAAACATTCCTTTTATTCCACAGGTACGACAATCTCGTTAGCACGAACCATGTTCAGGCGACTGCGTGCGGCAGCCTCGATGGTTCGCGGATCGTTATGCAGTTGCTCGATTTCTTTGCGCAGGTTTTGATTTGCGTTGCGCAGTCCTTCTACGTCTGACTGCATGCGAACGTATTGCTGCGACGCCATCGACATCCTGGCGCTTGTCCGTAAAGTAACGGCCACGCAGATCGCGAATGTCGCCAGGATGATCATTCCAAAAATCACCCACGACGGAATTACGCCACCGCGTCTCCGTACCTCCGCCGGACTGCCAATGATGTCCAGCGAAATTTCCTTAACCGAAGCGAAGGGGGAAGGTGCCCGCGATACTACCCGTTGCGACCTAATTCGCTCATCAACCCAATAAGTATTTGCGACCCTGCTCAAGAAGCACCTCCAAGTCTTTTGCTGATTCGGATTCGGCGTAAATGCGCACCACGGGTTCTGTGCCCGAAGGGCGCATCAACAACCAGGAACCGTCCGCAAAAATAAACTTCACACCGTCCAATCGATTTGTTTGTTTTACTGCCCGGCCACCAATCTCTTTCGGATCTTCCTTCAGTCTGGTGGCTAGCTTTTCCATCAACTCTGGAGTCAGCCGTAAACCAATACGGGCCGCCTCCAGTTTTCCAACTCGCGCGTACAACTCCTCCAACTGCTCCGTCAAACTCTTGCCGCGCGCCGCAACTGCCTCCGCTGCAAGCAAACACGCAAGGATGCCATCTTTCTCCGGATAGTGACCTTTGATTGACAGCCCTGCCGATTCTTCACCGCCAATGACGATCTTGTCTTCATTGATCAATTCTCCGATGTACTTGAATCCCACCGGAGTCTCGTAAAGCGGCAGCCCGCGAGCTTCCGCCACGCGATCAACCAGGTGGGAGGTCGCAACCGACCGAGCAGCGCCGCCACTCCAGTTTCGTGATTCAACCAGGTAATCGAAGAGCAGTGCGATTAATTGGTTGGGGGTTATAAACGCACCATTAGCATCGACAACTCCAAAGCGATCAGCATCACCGTCCGTAGCCAGACCAAGTGCGCAACCCTTTGTTAAAACGACATCACGCAACTCCGCGAGGTGGCTTTCTTCCGGCTCAGGTGAACGTCCCCCAAAAAGAACATCTCGCCAGTCGTGAATCGTTTCCACTTCCAATCCGTGCTGGCGCAGTACCTCATCCAGGTATCCACGTCCGGTACCCCAAAGTGGATCGAATGCGTAGGAGCCGCCGGCTCGAGCAATTACGTCGAAGTTGATCTTCGTGCTCAGATCCGCGAGGTACTCGGGTCTGGCTGCGAACGTCTCAAGCGAGGCACTGCTTTGCGCTGTCGTCAGCGGACTGGCTGACATCCCTGCGATAAGCCTTTCAACGTCACGTGTCACTTCGGGCAGGGCAGGGGCACCGTCGCTCGTCGACAACTTCATTCCGTTGTACTGAGGAGGATTGTGGGAAGCAGTAAAGTTAATGCCGCAAATAGCGCCCTTTGAACGAATCACATGGGAAATCGCCGGAGTCGGGACCGGTGCATCGCAAAGCAAAGCGCGGAAGGCGTTTGCTGAGATTACGTGGGCGCACTCTTCAGCGAACTTCTCTCCTAAAAACCGTGTGTCGTAGCCCACTACCATGAGATTTCCCGTTGAATTACGCGATTCAAAGTGTGAACAGATGGCTAATGTGACGTTTCGAACTCCCTCAAACGTAAACTCGTCCGCAATCACTGCACGCCAGCCGGAGGTTCCAAATTTAATTGTCATTTTTAAGAAGCTGCTTAACCGAGAAGCCACAAGATAGTTGGCTTTTTCACTAACGGAACCGCTACCGGCTGTGCTTTTAACTAAGGCAATCCGTTGCCTGTCAACACTTTAGGGCAAGGTTGGCGGAATGTAGCACCGGTGCTTAAGGGAGTAAAGCAATTTCTTTGCAAGAGTTCGATAACGTAAGTTCAACGTTTACATGAAGTAACGCGCTTAAATGGACCAAAAAGGCGAACGCGCGGCGTACACAATTGCGCCCAGTTTTCTGGAAGGCCCCGCGATGTTAAAACATGTTGACACTAATAGGGTCGGCGACTAGACTGCATCTCCGAAACATCAGGAGTCCTTGTACATGGCTCCAATCTAAAGCCAGGTTCCTGGCGCGTTTTCTTGCCTCATTTCATGTTCGGATTTGCCCCAGCCGGAAGCTTTGTGAGTCAACGAGTGTCTGATCTACCAGAAAGGCTGAATGGCTAATTCAATGCATTGTGAGCCGGAAGCTAAAGTAAACAACGCGTCGTCCAACTCTCTCCCACTCAGTTCAATCGTGCGAGCACTCTGCCAGGCGGCGAGCGCTGGGCCGGAGCTTCTCTATGAAGTGATGTTGAAACTGAGTTTGGTGGTTGAGGCTACCGCGCCCATGTATGGTCTTTCCATTTGGAATGTCGAACCGGGTGAACGACCTAAATTGAAATGGGCGGAAGGTCTGCAGGAAGCTGAGATCGTCATCGGCGAAGCTGTCGTGAGTGAGGCACTCGCCGGAATGGAGTCGAGCTGGCCTACAGTAAACGCTGGAGACACTTCCGTTTGTTTTGTACTGTGCAGTTCGAGAGCTGGACGAGCTGGTGCTGCTCTCTATGGACAATGCGTCCGCCCACTATCGCCACAACAGGCGAAAGATCTTGGCGCCGTGATGGACGTAACGCGTTTGGCGCATTCGCATGTCTCCGCCGGCAAGCCTCTCGTCAGTAAACCTTCAGAGCCTAAGGTTGGGAAGGTTACGCTACCGGGGATGATTTTCGAAAGCCGCGCAATGAACGAGGTCGCCAAAGTTATAGGAAGAGTCAAAGACTCGAACTCCACGGTATTGATTGCCGGTGAATCAGGAACAGGAAAAGAACTTGTCGCCCACGCGATACATCGGTTGAGCAAGCGCTCCCAGAAGCAATTCATTCCCTTTAATTGTTCTGCAGCTCCACCGGATCTAATCGAGAGCATGTTGTTTGGTCATCGACGCGGCAGTTTCACAGGAGCGCTCACAGACAGCGAAGGATTAATCCGGGCGGCGCAAAACGGAACGCTCTTCCTCGACGAGATTGGGGATTTACCTCTGTCATTGCAGCCGAAGTTGCTGCGTTTTCTGCAGGAAGGTGAGATTCACACGCTTGGCGAGCGAGAACCCAGGAAGGTTGACATCAGGGTAATCGCCGCCACGCACAAGGATCTTGAACAACTGGTCCGCGAAAAACTGTTCCGAGAAGATCTCTACTACCGCATAGCGACCCTTGTGGTGAAGGTGCCGGCTCTCCGTGAACGACCTGAAGACATCTCGGCTCTAATTTCACACTACTTGTCATACTACGCGCGACGCAATGATCGAGCAGTCGCCGGCATTACGTGGGAAGCGATTCGTGTTCTTGAGCAGTACTCCTGGCCCGGCAACGTTCGCGAGTTAGCGGCGGAGATGGAGCGCCTGGTTCTCTATGCTGAAGAAGGCGGCTACATTACGCCCGATCAGATCAGTGAGCACATTCGCCCGAAACATGCATTGGCTACACAGGATGAACACCGAAGCGCTGAAAATCTGGAAGTGCTGTTGGAAGACTACGAACGCCGTGTAATTACCGAAACGCTAAGGCGCAACGACTGTAACGTCGCCCGCACGAGTCAGGCGCTCGGCTTAGGATCCCGGCAGACGTTGTACAAGAAACTAAAACGTCTGGCGATCGATATCGGGGATTTCCTCCAGGAGGATACGGAGCCCGGCCTGCAGTTTCGTAACTGAGCAAACAGTCAACATCAGTAGTTAGCGAAGCATCCGAGTTTTTACTCGGATGCTTTTTTGTTTGGGTTGTCGCTTGTGCGGATAACACGTCGATCTGGTTGTCAACGCGTGGCGACAGGGAGAACTGTTAACAAACTGAGCTGATCTGATCTCTAGAGCGTGGTAGTCCCATGAATCTTGTCAACTGAGGGCGACAAGCACCGAGCCTGAGATCGCATTCCAATCGAATTCATTCGCTTTCTCGACTTCCTCGCTCGTGGCACACGCGTTGTAAAGCTGGTCATCGTCGCGGTGCTCACTGCATCGCGAACGGAGTAGACAAGAACCACAAACACATCTCATGAAAGCTATCACCACTAAAGAGTTTGTATCACTGGTAATCATCGCAATCACCGCACCCGTCTTAGCGTTAGCACTTTTCGCAGGCGCTCGAGCGATGGCGGCTGGTAACGAGTCGTTACTGTTGGCACTCACTCTCGGTGGCGCTGTTGTGAGTGGCTTCAATGGCTTTGGTCGTCGGACGGTCAGGGCTGAGGACCACTCCCCCAGGAGTCGCAGGGCGGCTCGGTCCAAGATAGCTCTTACGTCATGAGTTTCGCGGGCACACGTTCGGGATGTTCCTTTCGCAAAGGGACGCGAACGTAATTCAAGCAATAACCAATCTTAAAGGAGCAAACAAAATGATTAAGAAATTCCTGCGCGATGAAACCGGACTTGAGTTGTCGGAATACGCAGTTGCCGCAGCGTTGGTTGCGATCGCTGTCGTCGGCGCCTTCGGACTGTTGGGTGAAGCAATCACCGGCAAGATCGATGAGCTCACCGGTCACATCAATGGTGATGGAGCTGCACCTGCTCCGTAATAACCAATTGGGGACAAATGGCCCGGGCGCGCTTTAACGAAGATTCTTTTCTCCGTTGAAGCGCGCCAGCGGTCACTTCGGAAGTGGACCAATACGGAACCAGGTTGAACTAACGACCCGCTGAAGGTTGCACACAATGTCAGAGACGCTGGTTTACATAATTTTTTTGATACCGCTGGCGGTCATCATTGCTTACTACGACATTCGCTACCGGCGTATTCCTAATCCATTTGTGCTGGCCACGTTAGCGGCAGGCGTCGCGATGAATGCAATCCTCGGAGGAATGCAAGGTGTATACACGAGTCTGGCCGGATGCGGACTCGCATTCACCCTGATGTTCCTGCTGCACCTTTTCGGTGCCATGGGGGCAGGCGACGTTAAGTTGTTTGCGGCAATCGGCGCGGTCCTTGGATCTCACCTTGTTGTACCAACGTTTTTGGTAGTGGTCATTACCGGTGGATTACTTGCGGTGGTTTCAATTCTGAGAGCGCGCACGGTGATCACCACAATGCAGCGCGTCCTCATGATCTTCGTCGGCATGCTGCCAGGCTGGCGGATGCCGCAGTTCAGCGTACCTCTCGATCGGAAATATACGATTCCTTACGGCGTTGCCATCACATTAGGCAGCATCATTTCAACAGCAGTCTTTCACGCTTGATTTGAGCGTGACTCATTCACGACGGTCCACTGACCACATGGAGAGTTAACTATGCGCAACAAACGCTTTTTCGTCGTACTAGTGGGAGCCCTTCTTTTCGGATTGCTCGCCGCTTTTTCAGTAAGCCGGTATCTCTCGAGCGCCCAGGCTTACTCGAAGAACCTGAGTCGGGTCGCGGTCGCCAAGGTCGCCATACCGGTGGGCACCAAGATCATCCCTGAACAGGTGATGATCGTTCCTTTCCCGAAGGAATCTACGCCAGACGGAGCCTTTGACGCGCCTGACAAGCTGGTGGGCCGGGTCGCAGTAACAAACATTGCCCCGCGCGAACCGATTACGGAAGCACGGCTGGCTCCCGAAGGCACTGCCGGTGGGCTGTCTGCCGTTATCCCGGAAGGCTACCGCGCGATGACCGTGAAGGTTGACGACATCGTTGGCATCTCCGGATTCATCATGCCCGGAACGCTTGTCGACGTAGTGGTTGTCATAAACCCAGATGAAAGTTCCGCCAGAAAAGACCCCATTTCCAAGATCGTTTTGCAGAACATAAAGGTTCTCGCCAACGGCAAGAACATCGACCAGCCAGAGAACCAAAGAGATGCGAACAGTGTGAAGGCCGTGACGCTGCTGGTTACGCCTGAACAAGCCGAGAAGCTCGCGTTGGCCGCGAGTGAAGGCAGGCTGCAACTGGTGATGCGCAATTCGATCGATCAGGGTGACGAACAAACTACGGGTATGGACAAGCGTCGCTTGCTTGGTGGTGAACGAGCAGTGCCGGCACCGGAACCGGGCTCATTGAAGAGCGAGCAACCCGCAGCATCTGCGCCGGCAGCGCGTCGCATCCGTCCGGTCGAGTCTAAGCCTGTCGTGCAGGCTCCACCTCCACCCCCGCGCGTGTCAGTCGAAATGATCGAAGGCGCGAAGAAGAAAAATGTCGATTTTCCGCAATAAGCGAATTTCGAATTCGACTACGTTGCGACCTAACGAACCGTTTTCCCGAAAGCAAAGGAGCTAAAGACAATGCATAGCCGTTCCCCAATCGCGCGCCCGTTTACCATAATCCTGGCGTCCTTGATGCTGGTTTTGGGTTACTCGTTGGTGGGTGCCCAGGAGACTTCATACAAGGCATCTTTTCAGCAGAACAAAGAGTCGATCGCGGTGAATGTTCTGGTGGGCCAATCACGAGTAATCAATTTCGATCGGCCGGTAGGACGCTTCTCGGTTTCTAACCCCGAGATAGCGGAAGCGGTCCTGGTCACACCGGATCAGGTGTTGGTCAACGGCAAAGCCTTCGGTCAGGTGAATTTCATCGCGTGGGAGCAGTCCGGCGGCCAGTATCTGGTTTTCGACGTATTTGTCCGGGCCAACCTATCACTGATCGATTCTCAGATTCGCGCACTTTTCCCGAAAGATGATATCCGCTTGAGTCAGGCAAATGGCTCAGTGGTCATCTCCGGGAGCGTGAGCGATCCCAAGGTATCGTCGCAAGTAGATAGTGTGGTCCAGGCGGCCGGCTTCAAGACCGTCAACATGCTTGCGACACCGGTGAAGAATGTCTCGCAAGTCCAGCTCCAGGTACGTGTCGCCGAGGTTAATCGCACCAAGCTGCGCGACTACGGAACCTCCTTCTCAGCGATGCCGCAGGGTGGAACGGTGGGTTATGTTAATAGCGGCGGTGGACCAAGTCAGTTGGGTGACACCACCACCAGCCCTCTCGGAGCCGTGTTTGATACGGTTCTCTCACCGGCACTGAATCTGTTTATTTTTAATCGACAAATCAATACCGGCGCGATGCTGCGCATGCTGCGCACCCAGGGTGCCTTCCGCGAGTTAGCGGAGCCGAACTTGATCGCTATGGACGGGCAGCAGGCGAGTTTTCTGGCAGGCGGCGAGTTTCCTGTCCCGGTGGTCCAGGGTGGTGGATCTGGAAGTAGTGTCGCGATGAGCGTGGAATTCAAGGAATACGGCGTTCGCCTCAACTTCAAACCTACGATCATCGATGAAGATCACATTCGTCTGGAACTCGAGCCGGAAGTGTCAACTATCGATTTCGCGAACGGCGTGAGATTTAACGGCTTCATTATTCCCGCGCTCAAGACGCGTCGAGCCAAAACAGGCATCGAATTGCGCGACGGACAGTCTTTCGCTTTGGCCGGGCTACTGGACAATTCGGAAACCCGAACGCTGTCGAGAATCCCTGTAGTAAGTGATATTCCCATCCTGGGAAATCTCTTCAAGTCGAAGTCCTTCCAGAAGTCCGAAACAGAATTAATGTTCATCGTGACTGCGGTGTTGGTGAAACCAGTAAATCGCGACGACCTTCCACAACTGAGAGGAGTCGACGGACTGAAGAACGGCTCACCGTTGGGAATCGAAACCAAGGGTGACGAGATTCAGGGCAAGACGGGCTTCTCAGTTTCCGGACAGAATAACGGAGACAAATCTGTCGCACCCAAACCGGTCGAACCCGCTAAGAACGCAGAGCCGAAGACGAAGCCCGTTCCTGCAAGCACCGACTCGAGCAGTACGTCAACCGAGAGCGCCCGCAAGGTTAATCAGCCGTTGCCGGTAGCTCGCGTGAAGGGTACCGAGGCGATGCTCGCACTCGCGCCGATATCCCACCGTTAATTTTCTCTTGGCGCTGTCGGATGAGGAGGGAGAACGATGAACGAGCTGAGTTCAAAGTTAAAGCGTGATCGCAAAGGCGAGCGTGGCTCTATCCTGGCTATGTCAGCGCTGGGCATGCTCTCGCTACTGCTAGCGGTCGGATTAGGAGTGGATATAAGCCACTTCTACCTCGTCAAGAGTGAATTACAAAATGCAGCCGATGCTTCGGCACTGGCTGCAGCCTCCGCCATCAATTCCAAACCAGCTGGGATCATCGAAGGCACCTCTCGAGCGGTGAAGGCGATGAACCAGTATGACTTCAACAATAAGGGTGTGGTTTTCACCCGTGAACATGTCACTTGGGCCGTTAACCTCGACGGGCCTTACATGCCTGAAGATCAAGCGGCCACCGAGGCACAAGCGCCGACTATTCGATTTGCCAAGGTGACCACGCCGGATAGCCCGGTCGGGGTTTCATTCGCAGCGATGGTTGTGGGCAATAGCAAGAACCTGTCAGCAACCGCGACGGCCGGCTTGTCGGTTCCACTGAATGTTATCTGCAACTTCATACCTTTGTCCGTGCTCATCGATGACGACGACACTATGTTGGAGCGAGGTGAAACCTACACCATCCGGGCGGATACTGGCGGTGGCCCTTCGCCCGGTAACTACCAGATTCTTGCAGTCGCAGGGCGGGGCGGCTTCGACGTCGAACTCGGAATAGCAAAAGGCGTAAATCAATGTGCCAAGCCTGGCGAAGTTTACGAGGTTGATACAAAGCCAGGATTGACCGCCGGTAAGGTACGCAAAGGGATCAACGCTCGCTTCGACGATTACCAGGGCACCAACCTCGATCCAGTAGCAGAGCCCCCTGATAACAACATCAAACAAAACATTGACTACGATGACTACGCCGACATGCTCGGCTGTGGCCGTCCGCAAGCAGTGCCCTGTGATTCTAAATACCACACAGCCCCTTCACATCTCGGTGTTGATAACCGCCGGGTAGTCCTCATCCCGCTCGTCAAAGTCAGCGAATACGACGAAGGACGAGACACCGTAAAGTTCTTACGCTTCGGAGCTTTCTTCCTAAAAACCAAAGCCGGTAACGGCAGCGGTGGCGAAATACAAGCTGAATATATCGAGGATCGTCTGGCTATCGGAGAAGGTGGTTACGATCCAACGGCGGCAGCGGGCGATCCGACGTTAGCGGCGCCAGTTCTCTACAGGTAGGACTTCCGATATGCATCCACGAATTCGAAAAGTTCGTCTGCTCCGTAGGCTTCGCCGCCTTTCAAAGATCCGCGGTCTGGCTCGAGATGAAAGAGGCGTTCAGCTTGCCGAGTTGGCAATTGTGATTCCGATCCTTTTGATCCTGTTTGCAGCAACTGCCGAATTCGGACGCTATTTTTACGAGTACACAACGCTCTCTAAAGCTGCGCGAGTCGGGACCCGGTATCTGGTGACGGCGAAAATCGATGACCTTGAGCGGGGGCGCGCCAAGAATTTGGTTGTTTACGGCAACATCGCCGGCACTGGTGATCCACTGATCGAGGAGTTGGACGTCGATCACGTGATCATCACCGCGAAGAACGAGATGGGAGAAGAACAAACAGAGGGCGTTCCTCAGACTATAACGGTCGAGATCGTCGGATTCACGCACAAGCCTTTATTTGATCTTGGGGGGCTGATGAAGAAAGAGGGCTGGTCGCTAGCCATCGATGTTAAGCCGAGCGTGACGATGCGTTATCTCTTAAATACACCTTTGGTTTAGGAAGCCACATGATAAGGATAAACAAAAACAAAGAACGAGGGGCTTCACTGGTCGAGTTTTCGATTGCAGCAACCGTATTTCTGACGGTCATGTTTGCGGTAATTGAATTCGGTCGCGCGCTGTGGACCCACAATGCTTTGGCGGATGCTGCTCGCAGAGGTGCTCGTTACGCAGTTCTTAACCAGGAATCGAAAAAGGAAGAAGTAAAGAAAATGGTTGTCTACGGAAGTCTTGATGCGGAGGCGAGCCCTATCCTTCCCAACCTAACCACAGACAACGTTGACGTTTTCTACGAAGGCTTCGGAATGGATGTTGGGACGGTACAGGTCATTATCAAAGAGTACGATTTTGAGTTCATTGTTCCAATAGTGAGCACCACAATCCGAATGCCCCATTACACCACCACCCTGACGGGCGAATCCGCCGGGACCGCTCCAGCAATTATTCCAGCAGGCTAACAACGATGACGCAATTATTAACATTCGTAGTTCTCAGCACCGGGCTCGAAAACTTCAAAGAGATTCGGGCGGCCCTAACAAACGACAGCCGCGCGCAACTCCTGGCCGGTGGGAACGACCCGGAACAACTTTTCGAAGAGATTGTTCGACTCAAACCCGCGGCGGCAATCATCGCGCTGGGCGGTAACGCCGAACAGTCCATCAAATTTATCCAGCGTTTGAATTCTGAGTCGCCTGGAACCGCCGTCATCTCGGCAGCCCAAAACGCTTCACCCGATCTAATCCTGCAAAGTTTACGCGCAGGAGCCCGTGAGTTTCTTCGGCTGCCAATTAGCCAGGATGAGTTGACGACAATTATCGATCGCGTGGGTGAGTTTTCTGCGGGCCAGGTTGAGGCGCCCAAAAAGAAGGGTCGGATGGTGGCCGTGTTCTCCAGTAAGGGAGGCTGCGGCACGTCTTTTCTCGCCACAAATTTCGCGGCCTGCAATCCTTCACGCACGGTTCTGGTTGATCTGAATCTGCAGGCCGGCGATCTGCCACTATTCCTTGGCCTTGATCCGAAATATTCAGTCGCAGATATGGCGGAGAATCGTACGCGGCTTGACGATGCGTTGATAGCCAGCTTCTGCACGCCATTCTCGTCCAACCTATCCCTGCTGGCGGCGCCACGCGAAGCCGATTCGGCTGATGAAATCGAACCGGAACATATCTTCGACGTGCTGCAACGCCTGCGTGAATCGTTTGACTACATCGTTCTCGATCCGCAGCACACCTTCGACTCAATTACGCTTGCGGCGCTCGACCAGGCGGACGAGATCGTGCTGGTGCTCACGCTCGACATTCCAGCAATCCGAAGTACGCAACGTGCTCTGGAGATCTTCGATCGTCTCGGCTACCCCCGCAAAAAGATTCGGATCGTCGTAAACCGTTGGAGTAAGCAGATCGATCTCGACTTGCGGCAGGTCGAAAAGTTTTTGGGCGAGCCGGTGATCGGATTCGTCCCGAGCGATTATCAGACCGCGGTCACTTCAATCAATCTCGGCACCCCGTTGGTCCGATCTGAGCCAAACTCAAAGATCGCCCAGGAGCTGATGCGTATCGCACAAACAGTGGCGAACACAGCCATTCCAATTCAAGAAAATCCGAAACCGCGGCGCAAGTTGTGGAACTCGGTGTTCAAACGCAACAACCTCCCAAACCAGTTCGAGCTGCAACCCACCGGGACTGAAATCAGTCTCTGAATAAAAACGTAGAACACAAAGACCACTCATATGGCGCTAAGAGAACGACTCATTAAAGAAACAGTCAACGGCAGCGACGTCGTCAACCCGAACACGCTCCAGGAGATGAAGTCCCGGTTGCATAAGTCGCTTATCAACCGGATGGATTTAACCAAGCTGGCGGATTTGACGCCTGAGCAGGTGCATGCCGAGGTTTCGCGTTTGGCTGAGAGCGTCCTCGCCCAGGAAGCAATGCCGTTGTCGCTGTCAGAGCGCGAGCGATTGGTAAATGACGTACAGCATGAGTTGTTTGGACTTGGGCCACTCGAACCGCTGCTGGCCGACCATACGATCTCCGACATTCTCGTTAACCGGCACAGCACGATCTACGTCGAACGCCGCGGCAAACTCGAGGCCACTAACGTCGCTTTCAAAGACGACGAACACTTAATGCGGGTTATCGAACGAATCGTCTCGTCTGTTGGACGCCGCATCGATGAATCCTCTCCCATGGTCGATGCGAGGTTACGTGATGGTTCACGCGTAAACGCGATTATTCCGCCGCTCTCAATCGATGGTCCCGTGCTTTCAATTCGCCGTTTCGGCGCGGAGCCGCTTCGCATGCTCGCCCTCATCGATAACAAGGCGCTGACCAAAGACATCGCAGATATGTTGGAGATGTGCGTTGCCGCCAGGCTGAACGTTCTCATATCCGGCGGAACCGGGGCCGGCAAAACGACCCTGCTGAACGCTTTGTCAGCCTACATTCCGACAAACGAACGAATAGTAACCATCGAAGATTCAGCCGAGCTCCAATTACAACAACCACACGTCGTACGTCTCGAGACGCGCCCGCCGAACATTGAAGGCAAAGGCGAAGTCACCCAGCGTGACCTGGTCCGAAATGCTTTGCGTATGCGTCCGGATCGAATTGTGATTGGTGAAGTTCGTGGGGGCGAAGCGATCGACATGTTGCAGGCCATGAACACCGGCCACGACGGCAGCTTAACCACAATCCACGCCAACACCCCGCGCGACGCTCTGGCCCGTTTGGAAACCATGATTCAGATGACGGGAATGCGATTGTCTGATCGCGCGATGCGACAGCAAGTCGCTTCCGCAATCAATCTAGTAGTTCAGGTGGCACGACTCTCGGACGGCACTCGTCGCGTAACTTCAATTTCCGAGATTACTGGCATGGAAGGCGAGACGATCACCATGCAGGAAATATTCCAGTATGAGCGCACCGGAATAGACGGGCAGGGCCAGGTGATTGGTCGCTTTAAGCCCACCGGTATCCGTCCTCGATTTGCAGAAAAACTAAAAGCGTGTGGTCTGCAGCTTCCACGCGTCTTCTTTGAGGAGATGTAAATCCAATGTTGATCTCCTTCTTAGTTTTCCTGTTTGGTTTATTTCTCGTGCTCGGGGCGTATCTGTTTGCCACACGTGGCTCTGATGCCAAGCGTGTTCGGTTGCAGAAGCGCCTCGCTGACGCGTTGCTCCACTCGGCAAACACTGAAGACGTCGACGTAATACTCGCCCGCAGCGAGTTAATGAGTGAAATTCCATGGGTGAATCGTTTCCTCATCAACATCCAAACGGCGTTGCATCTCAAGCGCGTCCTGGACCAGGCGGACCTCCATATCACACCGTCGCGTCTCATTATGTTTTCCGGGATGGCGGGACTTTTGGCCGCGATGGCAGTGTCCGCGCTCACAATCTCCATCCTGCCAATGCTTGCAGCCGGCCTCGTGGCAGCGGCGCTGCCGTTCCTTCACGTCTGGTACAAGCGAAAGAAACGTCTTGATGCGTTCCTTGAACATCTCCCTGATGCGCTGGACCTAATGAGTCGAGCGCTGAGCGCGGGCCACGCTTTCTCAGAAGCGTTACACATGATTTCAGTGGAAATGCCCGAACCAATCGCTAGTGAATTCCGAAAGACTTACGAAGAACAAAATCTCGGTCTTTCAATGAAGCTCGCACTGGAAAACCTGACGAACCGAATACCGTTGTTGGATCTGCGGATGTGCGTAACGGCGATTCTGATTCAGCGGGAGACCGGCGGCAACTTGGCTGAGATTCTGGAAAAAGTCGCATACACGATTCGCGAGCGTTTCAGAATTCTGGGAGACCTCAAAACCCTAACAACCAGTTCTCGCATGTCGGCCTGGCTGCTGTGCGGACTGCCTATCGGCGTGACGCTGGCCATTACCTTTATGAATCCGGAATACATGAGCGTCCTTTGGAAGGACCCGCGAGGACATTACCTAATTGCCGCAGCCATGATCATGCAGGTCACAGGCATGTTGATCGTGAGGAAGATTCTGAGAATAAAAATTTGAAAAACATTCAGTAGTCAGTGGTCCGTGGTCAGTTGCACACCGAAACGACCTATCACGTTCCCCTAAGTACTTACCACCATGACCAACCGAGACGAGCAAAACCGCAGGCCAACTGGCCATCGACAACTGACTACTGATCGGGAATCACGATGCTACTAATAATCGCCATTTCAACTTTCGTTTGTATCACGCTCGGCATGATGGGGGTTTACTGGCTGGTATACCGTCCGCAGAGTGCGTCCACTGAGCGCCTCAAACGTCTGGGCGGAAGGAGCGGCGTGGAGACGTCGCCCAGCGGATTGGTAACCGCCGATAAAGGTTCCGACCTCGCTGAACGACTTGCATCGCCCCTCAGCCGTCTGGTTCCGCCCTCAGCCGCGGAAGCAAAGAAACTGCAGAAACAACTGATGCATGCAGGGTTTCGTTCGGCCCATGCGCCTGTCGTTTTCCGCGCTATTCAGTTGGCTTCGTTGGCAGGTTTCCCGGCCGCCGTTGCGCTGGTGTGCGCGATCCTGGCGAGGCCGCTGGGAAGCGCACTGTTCTGGATTCTACTGGGATTCATCGCCGGTTTTTTTGTACCGCGGTATGTCCTTCGTCGAATGATTCGTTCGCGACAGCAATATGTGCGGTGGGGCTTGGCGGATGCGCTCGACTTAATGGTCATTTCTGTTGAAGCCGGGCTAGGGCTCAACGCAGCGATGTTGAGGGTGAGTACCGAGCTCAAGGAAGTCCACCCGGACATCTGCGAAGAGTTTGAGCTGGCTAACCTCGAAATAAGAGTTGGTCGTGAACGCGATGAAGCTTTGCGCAACCTGGCTGAACGGACCGGTGTCGACGATCTCCACAGCCTGGTGGCAATGCTCATTCAGACCGATCGTTTTGGAACGTCGATCGCGCGTGCGGTCCGTGTGTTTTCCGATTCGCTGCGCACCAAGCGTCGGCAGCGGGCTGAACAGGCAGCCCAGAAAGCTGCCGTGAAACTTCTGTTTCCGCTGGCGTGTTTTCTGTTCCCGACTCTGTTTATCGCCATTCTCGGGCCCGCAGCTCTCCAGTTAGCGGACACCCTCGCAAAGATGTAAAGGAGCATTTATGAACAAGCGCACCTTGCTGGCCATCTTTATAGCTTTCGTTGTGACAATCGGCGCCACTGCTGTTTGGAGTGCATCGAGCGACGAGCGCGAAGGTAACACTGACGCCAACGTCCTTGAAGATTCGGGCTCACTCGCTGGCAACCTTGATGAGAACGGGGAAGTGCAAGTTAAGAAAAAGGGCGGCAACAAAGTAGTTCGCGCTATCGCCGCTCCATTTAAAGCTTTCGGTAGACTCTTCAAGCGCGGCAACGACAATAAGCTTCAGCGGACGACGGAGGAGGACGCCGAGAAGTTTGCATCCGTAGGCGTAGCTCGCGTCGAGGACAGCCGGACGCCAGCTTTGAAGAAACTAGATGCGCAAGCTTCCGCAAAGGACCATCTGGCTGCGGGTCGCGACTATCTGATGAATGGCCGATTGAATGAAGCCATCTACGAACTCTCAACCGCAATCTCACTTGATCCCAAACTCAGCGAAGCACACAGTCTTCTGGGCGTCGCTTACGACCGGAAGGGCCTTGGCGACCGGGCCAAGGATTCTTATGAGCGGGCCGTCAAGGTTGAGCCAGAGGATCCCCAGACGCTGAATAATCTCGGCTTCTCGCTTTATCAAAACGGGAACTATCGCGCGGCGGCAGATAAGTTGAAGCGCGCGGCGAAACTGGCGCCGACAGACGAACGAATTCTTAACAATCTCGGTTTGGCATTGTGCCGCCTGGGCAAGTTTCAGGACGCGTATAAGCATTTCGCGAGAGCTGCTGGGCCAGTGATGGGCAATCTGAATACTGGTCGAATGCTCGAGCGGTTTGGCCGCGACGAAGATGCAATTCGTTACTACGAAGATGCGCGTCGTCTCGATTCTTCCAGCAGCATCGCATTACGCCGTTTGGCTGAACTGTATAAGCGCACCGGGCGTCCGGAACAGGCGCAGTCCGCTGTTAACGCGCTGGCAAATCTAACTCTCGCAACGTCCGGACAATAAGGACACAGTTCAAGGAACCGTTATGACGCACACAACCATGCTTTCTCGCAGTGAAGTGGAAACGATGGGGCCGCCGGTACCTGAAGAGTTGTCAGAGCTCGGCATTGGCGAAGGCTTCATGTGCGACCTTGCTTTGAAGCATGTCGCAATGTTGCCCGAACCGACTACTGCGACAGTGGCCGAGCGTCTGCATCTTCCGCGGGCACTAACCGAAGAGATACTGCAAAAGCTTTATCGCGAGAAATTGATTGAAGTGCGCTTGCAGACCGCGTTTGGTTCG
Organism: Pyrinomonadaceae bacterium; assembly: GCA_035273385.1. GTDB lineage: Bacteria > Acidobacteriota > Blastocatellia > Pyrinomonadales > Pyrinomonadaceae > PSRF01. Next base: position 65,528 of record DATEPE010000010.1, read on the forward strand.
ACGCGCTACGGGATGTTGGACCACGGTTGGGACCGGCTAGTGCGTCTGTTGGCACTCTGTGGTTACAGCGGACCAGCCCCGGTTTCTCTTACAGACTACAGTCACATGATGCGGCTGCAGTCCATTCCATCACACCCTGCGTCAATGGAAACCGTTCGGTCTGCATTTCATGACTTAATTCTGCCGGAAACGTTGTTGCAAACGCTCGGGTGCGTGATCAATTCGCGCCGATCACTGTTTTTAACCGGCTTGCCTGGAACCGGAAAAACGGCCGTCGCGGAGCGAATCAATAACGCGCTGCCAGGAGCGATTTGGATTCCGTACGCTGTAGAGATAGATGGACAGATCATTCGCGTCTTCGATTCGCATTGTCATCGCATCGCCGCAGAGGAGGTAACGCCTTACGAATATGACCGCCGCTGGGTACTTATTGATCGACCCCTGGTGATCGTGGGTGGCGAACTAACTCTCGAAAATGCAGACCTGACGTGGAGCGACGCCGCAAAGTTTTACGAAGCACCGTTTCAAATGAAATCAAACGGTGGCACCCTGGTAATCGATGACTTTGGACGGCAGCGGGTCGCACCTCAAGACCTCCTCAATCGTTGGATTGTTCCACTTGAACGGCGGGTCGATTACCTCGCACTACACACCGGCAAAAAGATAGAAGTGCCTTTTGAACAGCTTGTAGTCTTCTCCACTAACCTTGATGAAAAGGATTTAGCGGACCAGGCATTCCTTCGTCGCATGGGGTATCGGGCGCGCGTGGAGCCGCCGACGGCTGGAGCCTACTGCGAAATCTTCAAGCGGCAGGCCTTTAACCGGGGCATACGTTGCGACCAGCAGGTCCTGGACCATGTCATAAATAAGTACCGAATCGAGCGGCGTCAGATGAAAGGCTGCGAACCCAGAGACTTGCTGGATCGCGCAACCGATATCTGTCTCTTCGAAGGGAACGCTCCGGAATTGACCTCGCAGGTGCTGGATACCGCGTGGGGTAACTACTTCGGCACGTCCCATACGTTTGCGCCCGTTGCTTCACAGGAAACAATGATCGAAAGAACCCTGGCGGATCCACTCGAGCTATAGGTACCCCAATGACATCGAAAAACATTTTGCGCGTCGTAAACTCCACAGCAGTGGTTTTACTGGTGCTCTGCGTCGCGCAGGCTCAAACGATCACCAAAGACGAGTCGAAGGAAACTCGAATCAAGTTTACTGACGGGAGCGAAATCAAAGTCGACGACGCCTGGGAAAGCGAGCAGGGCGTCTGGTATCGGCTGGGAGGGATAAGCCACCTGGTTGAGAAAGCACGAGTAAAGAAGATTGATAAGTCGGCGAAACCAGCTTCGATTCAGGTTGCGTCGGTAGTTGAGACGGCAGACAGCCAAGGCGAAAAGACGGACGGTCCGGTATGGATATATCTTGCCGGCGGTGCCCGAGTTGAGGCGGACAGCGCCACGGAATCTCCAGCAGGAGTTTGGTATAAGCGCGGCTCGTTCACAATCTTCATCGACCGAAGTCGCGTCGAGCGCATTGAAAGGGAAGTCGAAGACATTGCCGAATTGGACTCTTCTTCAAGAAAGGCGCGAGGCTGGACCACTGGCAATTTAAGAATTGATTCTTTGATAAAACAGAATGGCGCGAAATACGGGGTGGATCCATACTTGATCTTCTGCGTGATGGAACAGGAATCACACTTCAATTCGCGCGCACTTTCGCCGAAAGGTGCGAGGGGGCTGATGCAATTAATGCCGGGAACTGCGGCGCGTTTCGGGGTCAGAAAGGCGTCTGACCCGGCTCAGAATATTGCGGGCGGCACACGCTATTTGAAGGAATTGATGGGACGCTTCAATGGTCGAATCGACCTGGTGCTGGCGGGTTATAATGCAGGTGAAGGCGCGGTCATGAAATTCGGCCACCGAGTTCCTCCGTACCGCGAGACACGGAACTACGTAAAGCGCATCAGTTATCGATATCGTCAGGCGCGACCGGCTGCGCCGGCAAAGCCCAGCACGGCGCCCATTACAGTCGTCGCCGGCTCTTGACCAGCAGAAAACGAAATGAAATTCCTGTTCAAACTATTTCTGACAGCAACAGTTTGCTGTTTGCTGTGCGCATCTGCGTACGCACAACGGCCGCAAGCACCACTTACCAACGCGTCGGTGGTTAAGTTAGTCCGCGCAGGGTTTAAAGAAAAAACTGTAATCGCCATCATCAACAGCCGCCCAACCAATTTTAAGCTCGAGCCTGAGCAACTGATTGAACTAAAACGTAACGGCGTCAGCGAGAATATTATCCTGGCGATGCTGTCGCAGGACGGTTCGTTTGTGTTGGATGACGACGATTGGAGTCTCGATTCAACCATGGGCCGTAGCCGCAATCGAGGGGCAGATGGCAGTCAGCCACAAACTGGCACGGATATCTTTGGTAGCAGCGGCGGATCAAAAGGAAAGAGCAGTGGTCGTGGGCTCAGTGGAGACAACGATCAGGAGACCACGACGACCGGCAGCGCGACAGTGCGCATCCTCAGACCTCCATCAGAATCCGGTAACGCCGCTCCGATGAAACTAGAAAAGATTCCTACGCTCGACAATGAAGCGGTAATCAAGTTAGTCGAAGCGGGATTCTCGGAAGGGACCATCATTAAGAGAATCGAGGACTCGCCCGCCGACTTTGATTTGTCCGTGACAAAGATCGCCGAGCTACGTCGTCGTCGCGTACCGGACACGGTAATTACCGCCATGACGGCTGCGATGAGCGAGGAACCCGGACTGCATAAAGGCACTCCCAAAACGAAGGGTAATTAATCTCATGCGGCGCAGCATCGCGATTTTATCGCTGCCCTTCGTTGCAGTGTTTGTGTTGTTGGTGCCGCGTGCCTCAACCCAGGATCTCCCACCTCCACCGCCACCACCCCGGCTAAAACCATCACCAACCCCTCCGGCTCAAGATCAGGAACTCGATCCGGAAGACGTCATCTCGGTGAACACTACCGAGATAATGCTGCCGGTTACGGTGCGCGATCACAGCGGGCGGTTAGTGCCTAAGCTAACTCGAAATGATTTTCGTGTTTTTGAAGATGGTAGCGAACAGCCGCTAAACGATCTCAGTCTGCGTCAGGCGCCAGTAGATGTTGCCCTGATTGTTGATGCGTCTTCGTCTGTTGCAGACAATCTTGACGACTTTCGAAGTGCGGCAGAAGACTTCGCGTCATATTTGTCCGCGGAAGATCGGTTATGCCTGATCCAATTTGATGACAAGGTCACCTTGTTGCAGGATTGGACCAGAAGCATAGTCCAACTACGACGCGCCTTGAGACGTATCGCTCCAGGAATGTTCACTCGCTTTCACGATGCGATGCTCCTTGCCTCGCGTGATCAGGCGCCACGCGCTGATGCGCGTCATGCGATTATTGTGCTCACCGACGGGATCGATAGCGGACGCGGCTCAACCTTCGATGCGGCGCTTCGCGCTGCGCTGCAATCGCAGACCACCGTCTACGTGATCAGCAATACGCAGATTGAGCGCGCAAGAAAGCAACAGGAACTGGAGTCGCTTCTTTCGGCGTCGGACTCGGCGCTTAGATTCAACAAGTTAAGAATTGACGACTTGAGGATGGGACTTGAAGCACTGGACGCAAGCGAAAAAAACCTCGAAGCTCTCACCGCTGCTACCGGTGGACGCGTCTACAAGCCAGTTCGGTTTACCGAGCTGCAGAAGACCTACGCTGAAGTCGCCCAGGAACTACGCCAGCAGTACACGCTCTATTACTCGCCGAATAATCCCAGCCGTGACGGAAAATTTCGACGCGTTCGTGTTGAAACCAACAATTCCTCCCACCGAATTTCCGCCCGCATCGGCTACTACGCTCCCTCCAGGTAAAATCTACATCCTTTAGCGCGGGGTAGGGACAAAATGCTACGCCAAAGCGACTAATCGCGGTGCCGCGTCGTCTTGACACGCTCGTTAGCGTCCTGTAGTTTATCTCGGCCGGCATGGCACAGTGCTAAGTTCAATGCTTGCTTAAGTAAGTGAAACTGGGCTGCTGGCGGCATAGTCATTGCGACGCATTCCAGGAAGTTGTTAGGAGAGGTGTGCATTTTCAGCCTCCAGCAACATCCGGTTTTAATAAAACGAGTAATTTCCGAGGAGAGAACATGCGACTAATCAAGCGCGCCGAAAAAGGATTGACCCTGGTGGCCGGCGGCATTCACGACGCGATCGCGTCCGTTAACAAATACAAGCCAAATCCGTCTTTCACCCCCAAATGGTCAGAAAAGCCGCTTTTGAAATCCTGGCAGAAGAGCAAGCCGACGCTCGGCTGGCCGCGCACCACAGACTCGCTGTGTCCTAACTGCGTAATCGAAGCCCGCGAAGCGATCATTAGCGGTAAGAAGGACGTCAGCGTCCTGATCAATGAAAAAGTCGGAGAAATCAAGGCACAGATTATCGAGCGCAACAATGAAATCTGGATGGTGAAAGAGTGCCCGGTTCACGGCCGCTTCGAAGACATGATGGCCATTGACGCTAAGTTTCTCACTCACATCGAAAAGATGTTTCCCGGTCGCGACATCGATGCGCACGCCGATGAGAAGCTTCACAATCACGGTTCGAGCACTATCAAATACGGCCGCGGTGCAGTGCTTACTGTCGACCTGACAAATCGCTGCAACATGATGTGCGACCCATGCTTCATGGACGCCAACCAGGTTGGCTTCGTCCACGAGCTAACCATGGACGAGATCAAAGAGATTCTTGACAACGCGATCTCGATTAAGCCGCGTCGTCAGATGTCAGTTCAGTTCTCAGGCGGTGAGCCATCGATTTCGCCACACTTCCTCGAGTCGATTCGATATTCGCGGAAAGTGGGATACAACAGCGTCCAGGCGGCGACGAACGGTATTGAGTTCGCGAAGAGCAAGGAGTTCTGTCGCGAAGCTGCTGAAGCTGGTCTGCGCTATGTCTATCTCCAGTTCGACGGCATCGGGAACGATGCAAACAGTCACCGCCAGGTCGGTAACTTGTTTGATGTGAAGATGCGAGCCATCAACAACCTGCACGAAGCAGGTGTCGAGATAGTGCTGGTAACGACCCTCGTAAACGGAATCAACAACGACCAGGTCGGCTCGATCGTTCGCTTTGCGTTAGACAACCCCAAGAAGATTGCATTCTTGTCGTTCCAACCGGTTTCATTCACCGGCCGTGACGAAGAGATCACGCCGCAGCGTCGTCTGCAGCAGCGTTACACTCTGTCGCACCTGGCGCACGACGTGAAGAAGCAAGTGGGTATCACTGAACCTACACGCGACTGGTTCCCGCTTTCGCTGATGGGCGCCTTTGCAGACTTCGCCGATCTGGTCCACGGACCACAGGCGGAATGGGGTCAGGTGTCTTGCGGTTGTCACCCGAATTGTGGTGTTGGCACCGCAGTGATGGTTGACAAAGAAACACGCGAAATGCGGCCCGTACCGGAGTTTTTGAACATTCCGGGATTGGTTAAGGACATGCAAAAGATTACCGACGCAGCGCGCGGTAAGTGGATGTCCAACCTGATGATGGGTCTGGCCTTGTTGAAGCATTACAACCCATACAAGTCGCCATCGCAGTTTACGCTGTACGAGCTCTTCAAAAAGTTTGACAAGTCGTTTGGTCTAACCGGTAAGGACTACGGCAAGGTGACTGGCGATCGTTCGAAGGACGATATTGAGAAGCGCCGTTCCGATCGATGGAACTTCCTCTTTATCGCAGGCATGTGGTTCCAGGATCTCTTCAACTACGATTTCCGCCGCACCGAGATGTGCATCATCCCCTACGGCACGCAGGAAGGTGAGATTTCGTTCTGCGCGTACAACACGGGAATCGGTTGGAGAAACATCATCGAGAACATGCACCAGAATGCTACCGTGGCAAAGTGGTATGAAGAGCACGGACGCCATGAGATATTTGCCGGTGGCAAGGAAGTTCATATGGCTGACAAGGCACACGGCATGGTGCTGAATCCTATCGACCTGACACGGCCGAACAAGCCTGAAATGGAAGGTCCAAAGACGGCGCATGAGGAAGCCGTCATGATGCGCAAGATGTATCAGGAGCTGGTGCTCAAGAAACAGCTTGACGTCAAGGAAGCAGACAAGCCGGTTCAGATTAAGAGCTTGAGCCGTAAGAAACAGGAAACAGCGGAACCTGCGTTGGTCTAAGTCCGCTTTCAATAAATTAGCAGCCCCGCGAGCATCAGTTCGCGGGGTTCGCTGCGTAAAAAGGGTCTCAAAACCCGCGTGGTTACTTGACCATGATGGTTTTCGCCGTGTTAAATAGCGGGGTTGCGAGATCGACTAAACGAAAGACAGAGAACTTTTAAGGAAGAGTACATCGAATGGCAATTGTCACGATTAATCAGGGCGAATCAATTGAGAGCGCGTTGCGACGTTTCAAGCGCAAAGTGATGACGGAAGAAATTATCAAGGATGCCAAGAAGCACGCATTCTTTATCCCACCAGGCCAGAAAGCAAAACTGAAATCAGCTTTGGCGCGCAAGCGAAACAAAAAGAAGGGTCGCATGCGCACTGCCCCTCGCGATTAGTACTCCGTTTTGCGCTTCGCGCGAGATTTCTCCTTCCCGGCGGCCGTAACGGTGGACCGATTATTGGGAGTAGGCGCTGAAGCGAACCTGGCAATGACACGAATTCTGCTAACAAACGACGACGGCATTCAGTCCGACGGCCTCATCCAGTTGGAGAAGTCGCTCCGCGACGTCGGTGACGTCTACGTTGTGGCCCCGTCATCTGAAATGAGCGGCGCCGCGCACAGTTTGACGCTGGCGCGACCGTTACGTATCCGGCAGATTGATGAGCGGCATTGGACGGTGGACGGTACCCCGACCGATTGTGTGACATTGGCGCTTAACAAAATCCTTCCCAAAGAAGAGATGCCACACATCTGCGCCTCAGGGATCAATCACGGTGGAAATCTCGGCGACGATGCTACTTACTCAGGGACGGTAGCCGGCGCGCTCGAGGCTACAATCCTCGGAGTGCCTGGCATCGCGTTTAGCCTGGTAGCGCGCGACAGGTTTGATTTTCGAGAGGCCGCGCAATTTGCCGTTGTCGCTGTGAAGAAGGTGCTCGCTGAAGGTCTACCAGAAGGAACGCTTTTAAACGTCAACATTCCTGCTAAGGAGATTAGCGGAGTCCGTGTTACTCGGCAGGGAATAAAAAACGCGCGACCGGTGATCACGGAGCACATAGATCCCAGAGGGAAACCTTACTTCTGGATTGGCGAAGAGTACTTTAACAACGCCGCGGCGGAAGGCACCGATTACAAAGCGATCGATGAAGGATATATTTCAGTCACTCCTTTGAAGAGTGATATGACAGATCATCGCGCACTGACAGCAATCGAGACATGGAACTACTTAAAAGAAGTCGAGCTCACTTATAAGAGTTAACGATTCAAGCGATGTACTGAGCTACGTGCAAACAACCGGTCAAAAGTCTTCTAGTCGAAATCAGGATTATTCCATCCCACGTGAGCGAATGGTCGAACGTCTTCGCGACCATTACCAAATCCGAGATCAAAAAGTCTTACAAGCCATGCGGGAAGTGCCGAGACACGTGTTTGTCCCGGAGGCCCTACAAAGCCGTGCTTACGGTGACCACGCGTTGCCAATTAACGCCAGCCAGACAATCTCGCAGCCGTACATTGTTGCTCGGATGACCGAACTGCTTGAGGTTGATTCGAACAGTCGGGTACTTGAGATTGGCGCCGGTTCTGGTTATCAAACGGCGGTGCTCTCGAAAGTAGCAGGACAGGTCTACGCAATCGACCGAATCGGTGATCTGGCCCGGCAAGCGCAGATAAGAATTCGTGAACTGGGCATCTACAACGCAACTGTGAAATGCTTTGACGGTACCCTCGGTTGGGCATCAAACGCGCCATATGATGCGATACTTGTGGCTGCCGGTGGTCCAACAGTTCCGCAACCGCTGGTGACTCAACTAAAGGTAGGGGGCAGATTGGTGGTCCCTGTCGGTGAATCACGAGAGTCACAACGCCTGATCCGGGTAATCAAGACTGAGACTGGTAGCAAGCAGGAAGACCACGGAGCGTGTGCCTTTGTCCCATTGATCGGGCAGCATGGTTGGTCGTCTCAATAATGGCATTTATATGGATTCAATTTACGAACTGTTTCACCAGCTTAAAGATGTTCTCAACCCTAAGATCATCATCGAAACGCTGCTCGCTAAGGGCGGTATCTTTGTTTACTTTGGACTTATCTTTATAGTTTTTGCGGAGACTGGCTTAGCAGTCGGCTTTTTTCTTCCCGGAGATTCACTGCTGGTCGTCGCGGGCCTGTTCGCTGCCGCCGGTAAGTTGAATCTGGCCATTCTGCTGAGCACACTGTTTGTCGCGGCTGTTGTCGGTGACGCGGTTGGGTATCTAACCGGCGCACGCTTGGGTCCACGTCTTTTTAAACGTCAAAAATCATTACTCTTTCGGCCGAGCCACCTGCAAAAAGCCCACGCGTTTTACGAAAAGTATGGCGGCAAGACAATTATCATCGCCCGCTTTGTTCCGATCGTGCGGACGTTCGCCCCGATCGTTGCCGGCGCTGCCAACATGCCGTATCGCCGGTTCGTCGTCTTCAATGTTATCGGCGGTTTCCTGTGGGTCTTCAGCATGATCCTGGCGGGCTACTTCCTCGGCAACCTTCTGAAGTCGCGGATGGGCATTGATCTCGAAGAACATATAGAGTGGGTCATCATCATAGTCGTAACGCTTTCTCTACTGCCCGCAGTAATCGAGTATCTAAAGTCGCGTCGTGAGAAGACGCGGAACGCGAAGGCTAACAACGTCGAGGCATAATCGTGTTCACGTTCAGAGTACAAGCTTTAGTTTGCTCCTTTCGCGGGAGCAGCAACCTCAACGTTGTACTCTGAACTGCTTCTTGCTGACGACATGGACTTTCCACGGGCTAGCGGCATCCTTCTCCATCCAACGTCTTTGCCGTCACAGTTTGGCATTGGCGATTTTGGTCCTGAGGCTTATGCGTTTGCCGACTTCCTCTCCAGGTCCGGTCAAAGTTTTTGGCAGATGCTGCCACTTGGGCCTCCCGATCACGGCGGTTCGCCTTACGCCTCCTTTTCAGCATTCGCTGGTAACACCCTGCTAATTAGCCCGGAGCAGTTGATCGCGGATGGGCTACTTGACACCTCTGACCTACCCGAAGCGGCGCCACTCACGACGGAGCGTGTTGAATTCGATTACGTCCGGAAGTTCAAGCAGGATCTTCTCAGCAAAGCATTTGATAAACACCAACAAGGGAACAACCCTGAACTCAGAGCTTCATTTGAGAGTTTTGTCAAAGTCGCGCACTCATGGCTGGACGACTTTGCGCTCTTTAGCGCTCTGCGGGATGCTAACGGTGGAAGTGCATGGAGTGATTGGGATGGCGGGCTCAAGTATCGTCAGACCGAAGCGCTCACGCGCTCCAGAGCAATTCTTCGCAACGAAATCGAAGCGCACAAATTTTACCAGTTCCTTTTTTTCCGGCAGTGGTTCAAACTCAAAGCTTACTGCAATCAGCACGGCATAGGGATTATTGGCGACGTGCCGATTTTTGTGGCCCATGATTCAACCGACGTTTGGACTAATCCTGAACAATTCAAGCTGGACGAAAACGGAATGCCGAAAGTAGTTGCCGGCGTGCCTCCTGATTATTTCAGTCCGAGCGGGCAGCTCTGGGGACACCCACTCTTCTGTTGGGAGAGAATGCGCAGAGACGGGTTCAATTGGTGGAAGACGAGAATTTCAGCAGCCTTCGATGTCTTCGATGTTGTACGCCTTGACCACTTTCGCGGTTTTGCAGCTTGCTGGGAAATACCCGCCAGCGACACATCGGCACATCGTGGCCGCTGGGTACCATCGCCGGGAAAAGAATTGTTTACCGCCCTACGAGATGCTCTCGGCGAGCTTCCGATCATTGCTGAAGATCTTGGGGTAATTACGCCAGATGTGGATGAACTACGGTTAGAGTTTGGTTTTCCAGGAATGCGAATATTGCAGTTCGGTTTCAAGACCGATGAAAAGAACATTCACTTGCCTCGTAATTTTTCAAGGCACATAGTGGCATACACGGCGACACACGATAGCGATACGAGTGTCGGATGGTTCACAAACGGTGCGTCGGATTACGAGAAAGTTAAGTGCTTGCCTTATCTCCAGTCAGATGGGAAGGAAATACACTGGGATTTCATTAAAGCACTCAGCTCCTCCCTTGCCGACGTAGCTATTATTCCGCTTCAAGATCTGCTCGGGTTGGGAAGCGAAGCGCGCATGAATGTTCCCAATAGCGCTCAGGGCAATTGGTCCTGGCGATATAAACGGCACGACTTAACGGATGAAATCAGTTGGCGGTTGAAACATCAGACTGCGATGTGCGGGCGTTGATGTGGCCGGCGTCATTTCCGCATCACATCAAGAATTATCGGAATTGGAAATGGCGTGTAGATTTGACTGGGTTCGTTGGGCTCAAAAAGAAGCTCGAGCGGACAATAGGGGGATGTCCGAGGAGTAACCTCAAATTGTATTTTTTGCACCGGCGGTTTTCCGATTGAAAAGTCCAGATATTCCCTAACAACAGGAGTTTTCAGGCTACCGACTGGGGCCTTCACCTGCGTTCGCACCACTCCCAACTCGAATTCTGATTCATTCGTAATTTCAAGTGACACCAGAGTTGACCTTCCAAGTTGCGCCGGACCGCTCACGATTCTTGGCGTGAGCTTCACCGAAGCTGCGAACATCTCTGTCTTATTCTGCTCTAAGTATTCCTTGTCGATTTTGAGCAGCTCGGCTAGTTCCTTAAAATTTGGTTGTATGACTTTCTTTATGAATATATATCGCTTACAAAGTTTTGCTACTTCGTCTTTCACTTGAACGCCGACCTGTCGAATTGCTTCAGCGATCGCCCTCTTGTCATTAAAATCCAACAGCAATACGCCCTGCAGATCCAAAGGTTTGGGGAAAAACGGAATCGTTGTGTCAAAGGCGTCGTAGATTCCCCGTGGGAGCACGACCATCCGGTCCATGATTGCGATCGCCGGAAATATCGAGGACATAGAACTGCGACGAAGTTTCAGAGACTTCCAGTTCGTGTCCTCCTCGTAGCCCAGATACCAGACATATTGGTCGGCCTCCTCAATACCAATCCTGAAGTTGTCTGACTTGATCATGCTCGCCCTCAGCAAGGTCAAGTATGATCGAGCAGCCTCTCGGTCTGAATCCAGGATCTCCAGATGGCTCACCTGTATGCTTTGGTAGAGATGTTCCCTCAATAAGGCTTGAACGTCGTAAATCAAGTCTCGCTGGTTCGGTAAATAAAATATTCGGGCGTTCATTTCTTAACTTTTCCAATCGAACAATTCGCGAACCAGGTTGTCGCTAACTGTCGGGAACATTTTCTTTGCCACTCTTGCAATCAAGTTCTGGATTTCTTCAGCTCTATCAGGGATATCCAGTGAAATTGGCTTATCCAGAAGGTCCGCATAAAGCTGCATAAACTTCACGGCAATCTCGGGCCACGTGTACCCGTAAGCCAGCACGTGCTCACGGCCAGCCTTCCCCATGCTATGGCGGAGAGTGTCACTCGAAAGTAGCGTCATAATCCACTGAGCTAGATCCAACTCGTCTTTTGGTCTCGCCAGGAACCCCGTAACTTCGTGCTGAATGATTTCCTGTAATCCTCCAACCCTACTGGCCACTACCGGACGCTGGCACGCCAGAGCTTCAAGCGCCGTCATACCGAACGGCTCATAGATACTTGGAACAACAACTACCTGCGCTTTCTGGTAAAGGCTAACTAGATCTGGTCCCGTTTTCCATCCCAGGAAGTCGACTTTGTCGGAGAGAAGAAGGTTGACACTGAGCGCTTTAAGCGCGTCCGATGAGTGGCCGGATCCTACGATTTTCAGTCGAATATCGGGAAACTTTTCTTTTATATAGTAGAACGCGCGCACGAGATACTCCACGCCCTTTTGACCGACGAGACGGCCCACAAAAAGAATGTAGTTATCCTCGGCAGGCCAATCTGGGGCAGGAAGAAACTCGTTCGTATCGACGCCATTCTTAACGGTTTCGACCTTCCTAATCGTCAAATCCTTATTCTCGAATTGCCGTCTGCCCAGTTCTTCGTACATATATTCACTGTTCACCGTAACCAAATCCGCGCAAATCAGGCCGAGGCTTTCTACTGCGGAACACAGTTGATGTAGATTCGGAAGGTGTAAGTGAAAGATAAGAGGTACCTTCAGGAGCCAACGGCATTTCATTCCCGCAAGCACGGTAACCCAGTCATGGCAATGAATCAGATCGGGAGGGTTCGTGCGGGCGAGACGAACGATCTTGTCAGCGGCTTGATCCGCAAAGTAAAACCACGAGATAGGATTGAAGTAGGTTGGGTGGTTATTTGCGAGGGGCTGAAGATGTATTCTTGGGCCAAGGTTTAGGTATTCTGTACCCTCCAAAGTTCCGAGCACGACGTCGATCTCGAGATGCTCGTTAAGCGCCATCGTCAGGTGCTTAACATGGACTCCCAGTCCCCCTAACACGTTGGGAGGATACTCGGAAGAGATAAAGCAAACTCTGGAAGCGGTTTTCAATGGCCGCTCTTGACTTGATCGATCAAGAATTAATGCAGCAATCTCGTCCGGTGGCCGCTCGCCCACAGAAACGTATCCATCTCCATTCAAAATTCCAATCTCAGGGATCGCGCCAATCTCATCGAAGCTGATGAACATTATTCGGTTCTCATCCGCCGTCTCGACCAATTGCCTGATGGAGCGCCATTCGAGCTTACACCAACGTTTTTTCTGATATTCCGCACAGAGGAAAACAACAATCAGATCGGATTCAGTGCGGTAAAGGTTGGGCAAATGAACATCAAGGTTTGGACGAGCGAACTCAGCCTCGTGATATCTATCGTAGAGGATGTTCGACTTGCCAAATCTAGCGCTCAGGCGCTCAGCAATCTGCGCAACAAACTCACGGTATTCACCTGGAAAGGAAAGAGCGACTGTGAAGCGTCGGGAATCCATAGTGCCGGGCAGTCTATCATCGGCAGTTATGTTTACAACAGTTCTTGCATGAAATTCAATGCCATTCTTAGGTCAAAGGGAAACGTCCCTAGGGTCAACAAAGCGTTGCTTCTTGGCGTGCCTGGAAATAAGGCGAGAGGCGAAGAGCTCGCTTGAGGTTATGCAGCCTTTCGAAGGCGTTTGCTTCTCACGGGCTCAGCTTTGCGGTATTTGACAAGGCCGATTCGTTCCATTGCGCGTGGTATCTCCTGGTTCATCATGAACCAACGCCAAACATTTCCCGTCCTGAGGTTTTCTGCGCTTAACAAAATTATTCCCGCGTTAATCCCAATGACGTCGCGATCGATCCAACCCGTCTTGGGGTTGAAAGCGTCGGTGAAGCCATATTTACCGTAAACGCGCGGCCCAAATTTCTCTTTCATTGTGCGAAGCGCAGCTATTGAAAGCTCAGGGGTAAACATAAGCGAACCTCCAGACGCAGAAGGTACAACCGTGCCGTCAATGCCGGGATCGCGCGGCGGCCCACCCCAGGCCAGGTATCCCTTGGCGCTATCAGACGCTGTAATACCCCAAACATTTGGCCCATACGAGGGAAACTCTGGCGCCAAATGCATACAAAAGGCGCGATGGGCCATCGTGGCGTTGACCGAGTTTTCAAAGTAGTCAATGCGGTCGCCTTTGATTTCACGGCGTCCACGAAAGTCGATCCACGCGTGGGAATATTGATGCATAAAAAGAGGGACGCCTATCGTAGTGAAGTAGGCATAACCTTCGTATTTGTAGCGATCTCGCCAAAAGGAATACCATGAACCCGGTGAGATAGGATGAGTGGGCGAACCGATCGCCAATAAATAAAGAATTGCACATTCGCTGTAGGTGTCCCACCGTGGTTTTAGAAAGCCGGTCTCGGGTTTCCAACCATGCGACAACAATGTCGCATGCCCGTTAAGCATCCACCGAAAATCAACGCGTTCATAAATCCTGGTGGCCAGACGAACGATCTCAGCATCGTGTCGAAAGTATTGCCGCGCGGTCAGAATTCCGCCGAGCAGTAAAGCCGTGTCGATGGAGGAGACTTCGCTCTTCCAGCGCCTATCGCCAGTTCTCACGTCCTGCCAATGATAGAACCAGCCGTTTTTATGAAAAGCCTTACCATCGAAGAAACGCAGTGTATTCCGCACACGTTCAAGAGCCTGCTCGGAAGAGATCCATTTCCTTTCAGCCGCAATACACAGGGCTGTCAACCCGAAGCCCGTTGCCGCGATACTCCCAACGCCTCGGTGACTCTCTTCCAACGGCGAACCGTCCATTCGCGCGCGGTCGGGAACGAGACCGGTATTTGGATCGGCTTGCTCCCAAAAGTATTGAAACGAATGGCGTGAGACCTCTTCAAGAAAGGCTTCATCGTTTTGATTGAGGCGACCGCTCTGGCTGCGTTGTTGGGTGTGAATTTCCGGGAGCGGCCGCGCGATACCGTTCTGGCCGAATAAAAACGCCAGCAGGAAAACTGCCGCTATACCTTTAAGTAATTGGCGAGACGCCATAATTTGAATCACTCTTGTTTCGGCTTTGCCTCAGAAGTCGACCTATAGGACGCTTCGTGTTAGTTCGTGTGTTTTGTGTATTTCGTGGTGCGTTCTTTTGTAGCCTAAAAAACGAAACCACGAATTACACGAATTACACGAAATGTGTTGAATTTTACTTTTGAGGCAAGGCCCTTGTTTCTGAAACGCCACTTCATTAACGAATCTCATTTTTACGTAACGCGCCGCCACTATGTCAGGTGTGTCCAGATTTCTTCTCTCGCGTAAATTCACAGCGAGACGGATAAACTGGGCCATAGACCAGGCTAGCGGAGTCGCTGAACCGGTGCCTTCGCCAAACTTCAAGTCCCGGGTTGGGCCGTGCGGCTTATCCCACACCTGCTCCGGTAACATCAATCCTTGATTAGCGAAACCAAGCATCGTGTCGAGGCGCCTTCGTGCCTGACCGAATTCGCCCTTGGCAATCTCATACTGCCCGCGCTCTCCCGTCAGCAGGACCCACAAATGTCCCTTGCCTGTATACTTTCCGTCCCAGTTCCACGGGCGACCGTCTTCCATTTCACCGTAGCCATCGCGAACATAGCGATACCATGCTTCACCGTGCGGAGTCTGAACGCGAATCGTTTGGTCAACGACTTTGAGTGACTTCTCAATCAACGGATCGCGGGGCGATTTGATCCCCAGCCGAACCAACTCGAGGAAACTTGGATCAACGATCTCTCGTTCATCAGCTATGCCTGCGTTGTTGTTGAGCTCGATACGTTCGTCCGCGTTCGGCTTTCCTTTTTGCGTCAAACGCAAATAATAGTTTCCGTCGCCATATTTTCCACTTGTCGTTACTGTCCAACTCTCAACGTTGCGCGCCCACTCGTCGGCTGTACTGAGGTATCTCGCAGCAGAAGTTTTGTCGCCGTTGCGTTTGGCGATTTCAGCGGCGCAAACTAGTCCGGCAATCTGGGCCGCAATCGTAGCAGGTGAATAACCGGCTTTCTCTTCCCACCGTTCCTGTTGCGTCACCGGTCCCACTTTTACTATGTAATCAGCCGTGCGCTTGATGTGTTTGAGATACGTCTCGCGGTCCGTCCGGCCCAACTGGTACGCCAGGATCAAAGGGTATGAGACTTCGTCCATCTGAATCGCGTCGCCAATTGATCTTCCATCAATCCAAGTGATTTGGGGAAAGCTGCCGTCCGGACGTTGCTGGACGGTGAACAGGTAGTTCAACGCGCGTTCAGCAGCGGGTTTGTCGTTCAAAGCCAGATAAGCTGTAGCAACTTGATAAAGGTCGCGCGCCCACACCAGGTGGTAACCGCCGACGTAAGGCTCATTGGCGGCGGTGCCGGTAATCCAGGGAGCGGAAAGGGAAGCCACGTTCGCGCCGCGAAAAGTTTTATCTTCGTGCGCGCGTAAGACGAGTGCGGCGAGGTTGAACTGCGCCTGGTATTTCGGATCGACTCTCGGCAATCTCCGAACCATCCGGCGCCAATTGTCTTCGTATTGCTTCCGGCAAACCCGAAAACCTTTCGCCAGTGAAGTTCGCGCCGCTGCCAACGCGTCGTCTGCACTCTTACCAAAACCTAGTGCCAAGGTGAATTGTGCTGGTTGGTTAATTCGAGCCAATTGCGCGACATTGCCGTTTCCCGCACGCCTATATGCATTTAGGATTCGTCCATTCTGTTTCAACTGGTCCAGCCCATCACTGACGCGATGGAAGCCACTGGTGGCTTCGGTAAAGCCTCCCGAAACCACTAGTGCCGAAAATTTGTCAGCGTCGTTTGCCAGTAGAGCGTCGGCTTGTGTCCAGGCGGTGTCGTGCATTCCGCTGTTATCCATGGAGGGATCGAAATAGACGTACAGCGCCAGCGCATCCCCTTTTGTTTCGAACTTCACATCGATCAAAACTGTATTGCGCGCCGGGTCGGTCGTATAAGTCTTGATAACTCTCCAACCGCCGTGCGCTCCCGTGTTTATTTGCCGGAAGGAAAGAGAATGATGATTAAGAAGCTGAACTTCATGCGTGGAGTCAGCTCGTTCGGTTTCTACTCTCTTGCTGGCTGGGTTTACTACCACAAACTCCAGCGATTGGACGTTAGGTGTGTCAGCCGTAGGGAAGAACACTTCCGTGAGCACACCACCTTGCAAGGTAAACCACACCTTGGACTCCAAAGTGTTTGAAGTGCCGACGGCTTGCTTGCCTGCACTGGCCCACTGAGCGTCCTTACCAGGTGCACCCGGGGCTAATTCGGTTTTGGTCTGTGCTGAAAATGGAAAGCTGCAAGTTAGCAGGACTAGTATCACAAGGGTTGGGGTTAAAGCTGAGACAGCAACCGGTTTGATTGAACTCATTTTCCGCTATGGTCCGTTTGTAGAAGCCGGTCTTAATGAAACTCCTGGCTTTGCCTCAAAGTCGAATTCAACACGTTTCGTGTAGTTCGTGTAATTCGTGTAATTGGTGGATCCGTTTTTCACGCGCCTGCAAAAGAACGATCCGCGAATTACACGAAACATACGAAATAACACGAAGCGTCCTATAGTTCGACTTTTGAGGCAAAGCCGAAACCCTACTTAACTTCCAAGGTGGCTTGAATAAGCTCCTCTGAGTTTGGTCCGAGCATTACCTTAAACTCTCCAGGCTCGACCACAAATCTCATCATCCGGTCGTAGAATCCGAGTTGAGCTGGACCGAGGGTAAACTCCACTCGTTTGGTTTCGCCCGGTTGTAGCGTAATGCGTTGAAAGCCTTTCAGCTCTTTAACGGGTCGCGTTACGCTCGCAGCGACGTCTCGTATGTAAAGTTGGACCACTTCATCACCCGCGCGTTTTCCTACATTCTGAACTTCAGCGGTCACGGTTACGCTTCCAGTGCGTCCAATTTGAAGAGAACTGAGTCGCAGGTTTGCAATCCTGAACTTCGTATAGCTAAGCCCATGTCCAAAAGGGAATTGAGGCGTCCATGGTACGTCGAGATACTTTGAAGTGTATTTGTTGTTTAGATCCGGTGGCCGGCCGGTGTTCTTGTGGTTGTAGTAGAGCGGAAGTTGTCCGACAGAACGTGGGAACGTTACCGGCAATTTGCCCCCTGGATTGACATCGCCAAAGAGAACATCCGCAATCGCGTTTCCACCTTGTGTGCCTGCAAACCATGTCTCAAGAATCGCGGGCGAATTGGCGGCCACCCAGCTAATCGTGAGCGGACGGCCATTCATCAAAACAACTGCGTACGGTTTTCCGGTGGCATGAATGGCTTTGATCAACTGCAATTGCTGACCCGGTAAATCAAGTGAACTACGCGACGATGCTTCACCGCTCATCTCGGCAGATTCGCCGACAGCGAGTATTACCACGTCGGACTCGCGAGCTATGCGAACAGCCTCCTCGAAGCCTGCAGTAGACTCGTCGCTGACTTCGCAGCCCCTGGCGTATTTGATGAGCGTCTGGGGTGCTTTAGATTTAAGTCCTGCCAGGAGCGTAACGGCATCCTCAGGTCTACCGTCTCCCGTCCAGGAGCCAATCATGTCCTTCTGGCTGTCAGCTAACGGTCCGATGATGGCGAGTGTCTTGGTTCTTTTGCTCAGCGGAAGCACGTCACCTTCGTTCTTCAGGAGCACAAGCGATCTCGCGGCGACTTCGCGAGCGGCGGCGAGATGCTCCGTTGTAAAGATCGAATTGGCCTCTCGCATTTCGTCGGCGTAAGGTTTCTCAAAAAGTCCCAGTCGAAACTTAACCCGCAGGACCCGTCGCACTGCTTCGTTTAAAGTGGCTGTTGAAAGTTTTCCTGTGCGAATAAGCGCCGCTCCGTGCTTGTTATAGAAGCGGCTGACCATTTCCATGTCGGTTCCGGCGTTAAGCGCGTAGCTTGCGGCCTCAGCCTCATCACGCGCCAGACCGTGATGCATAAGTTCCATAACCGCCGTGTAGTCGCTCACTACTAATCCGTCAAACTTCCATTCGCCACGCAAGACATCAGTTAACACGTAGGGATTAGCAGTGACGGGCACGCCGTTTAAGTCGTTGAAGGCAGTCATAAACGATCCGACTCCAGCGTCGACCGCTGCTTTGAAGGGAGGAAAGTAAACTTCGCGTAGAGTGCGTTCAGATAGATCGGTGGTGTTGTAATCGCGTCCCGCTTCCGCTGCTCCATAAGCTACCCAGTGCTTGGCGGTGGCCATTACCTTGTCGGGAGCGCTGTAGTCAGAGCCCTGGAAGGCCCGTACGCGCGCCGTTGCCAAAATCGAACCCAGAACCGGATCCTCACCTGAGCCTTCAGCGATCCTTCCCCAACGTGCATCGCGAGCGATGTCAACCATAGGCGCGAAGGTCCAGTGGACTCCTGCCGCCCGCGCTTCTCTCGCTGCGATCGACGCACTTCTTTCCACGGCTGCCGGATCCCAGGTCGCGGCCTCGCCGAGGGGGATGGGAAAGACAGTGCGGTAACCATGAATAACATCGAATCCAAATAAGATTGGTATTTTCAGGCGACACTCATTCATCGCCACTCGCTGTAGCTGATTGGTGCGTGAAGCTCCTCGGACGTTCAGCGTTGATCCCAGCAGCCCTTTGCGGACCATCTCCAGGTGTTCCGGCCGAAAGTTACCGTTAGCTTCACCGTCTAGTTGCTGCAATTGGCCGAGCTTCTCTTCAAGCGTCATGCGCGCGAGCAACGCATTGATTCTTTTCTCAATACCTGTTGCCGCTAACTTGCGATCGCGTTCAGGTTGACGGCCGGAGGACGGCTGCTGAGACGCCATGGGAATCGCGGCTTGGGCGAGCACCATGAGCAGTAGCAACCACAGGGAAACAGACTTGGCAAACTTTGTGTTCGGATGTGAATTAAGTTTGTGGACCATTGAGATAGGAAAAGCGCGTCACATTCTTCGTTGCACAGCAATGTCGTTAACACGCAAATTTGGCATGATCAAGGTTGGTTAACCTACGAAGCCCGCGTCGAACAACTCTGGTTAGGTAAAAGGGATGCTAACGGAGATGTGGATACCACGTCTCCGTTAGCCCTTAATTTCTCTAGAACCTGAACCGCGCTTGCAACTCGATTACGCGACCAGATAGACCGCGCAGGGAGCGTCCGAAGTTAGGGTCGGTGATGATAGACCCGCCTTCGAAAAAGCGAATCGGCGCGAGATTAAGCATGTTGAAAGCATTGAATAGATTGGCTCGGAGCTCGAGGTTAGTGGATTCATTAACGAAAGGCATCGCGATCTTCTTCGCGACGCTCATATCGACATTGAAATATCCAGGACCCCTAAAAGAATTTCGCTCGATGCCAGGAGGCGCATTGGGAGTCAATGTAAAGTAGAGTGCGCCACCGCCGGGGAAGTTGCCGCCCGGCCGAATGAAGGCATCATCTGATGTGTCGTCGAGCGCGTTTCCGTTGTAACCAGTCGGACGAATAGGTCCGAAGAAGCGCCCACTGGGCTGGCGCAAGTCCGCAAAAAACTTCGGCGTATACGGAAAGCCAGTGCTTCTTGTCACGATGCCATTGATCTGGAAGCCGTCAAAAATGGCGTGCATCACAGAATTCCCGCCGCGGAAGAAGTTGGTCTCATATGTACCCGACGCCGTGAAGTGATGCCGAACATCGAAATCAGAATAACCGTACTCGGAGTCGCGGTCGCCCGGGTTGGTTTGGTTTGTATCCCCACCTGGCCCTTCGTAAGAAAGATGATCACGGCTGCTGCTGAAGCGATAGTTGGCTTCAAATTGAAAGCTGTTGGCGAAGCGTCTGACGAGCCGCGCGTTAAGTCCGTTGTATCTTGAATCAACGTCTGGCTGTGGGAAGAACACATTGGAGAAGCTGGCGCCACTGATCGGAGTGATCAGTGTTTGGTCAACGAGCCTAATTAAGCGACGTCCAGTGCTGCCCTGGTAGCCCAGGGTCCCGATGAGGTCGTAAGGCATTTCATACTGGGCCTCAAGCGAATAAACGTAGACGTGAGAATTCGGCGTCTCAGGGAATGCGCCCCAAATTTCCACCGGAGCACCGCGCACGCCTCCCGTAACCGGATCGATACCCTGCGCTAATGCAGGATTGACGGGGAAGCTTGTTGCGGAGTTGCTGCTCCCTAATCCGAAGCGAATCAGGCCCCCGGCAAACGGGGTGGAAAAATCTCCCGGAGCAGTGCCACAGCAGATATTGAAGCGCGCGAAGAATGGCGGATTGCCACGAGTGTTTGAGAAAAGCACATTCGGAATGCGGTTATAGCTGATACCGAAACCCCCGCGAACAACGAGCTTGTCGTTGAACCTTCCTGGACTGTATGCAAAGCCGAAGCGCGGCGCAAAGTTGTTCTTGTCAGTTTCAAAGAGCTTGTCAGTTGTTACTACTCGCCCGCCTGAGGGTGTGCCCGGCTCTAAAATAAAGTTTGTAAGGCGGCCTTCGGTTTCAGTAGGTGGCGTGAATAGTTCATAGCGCAATCCGAGATTAATCGTTAGGTTAGGACGTACTTTCCAATCATCTTGCACAAACGCAGCATAATCGCCCGTGCGGAAGAAACGTTGGGCATCAGCCGGACCGCCAGTGCGCGGGTCGGCATTAATCCCTTCGAAAATTGGGGTCTCATTGGCCAGGTTGAACAGACCCACAAACGAATAAACAGGACGTGCACCGCCGCTCAAATCATTGTTGTCGTGCTCCAGACGAATCTGCCCACCAAAAGAGAGTGCATGGTTGCCCATGACCGTTCTCAAGGTGTCCCGGAATTCGTAAGTGTTCTGCGCAAAAACTGCCGGCGTGGTCTCGGCCCTTTCAGCGCCGAATCGAATGCGGTCAAACGGTAAGCCTTCGACCTCGATGCGGGGAATGCCGAAGTTCGTTAGTGTTGAAGCCGCGACCTGATCGCTCGCAAATCGAGTGAAACTAAAACGTGCTTCGTTGATTACCGTTGCCGAGAAAGGCTGAATGTAAGCGAGCGTTATTGCGGTGTTTGTGGGCTGGTTGCCGATGTCGGACGAGGGACGTCCGCGCGATCCGAAATCTGCAGTTAGATCATCACGGCCAGTACGGAACGAGCTGAACGTAAACTGCGCGCCACCTTTGGCGTTATAGTCAAATCGCAGGTTGTATTGTTGAGCCTTCTCCTTACGTGGTATCGCAATGAGCGCCTGTTGCACATCCGGAATACCGTCAAAACCACCGCCTGTTGGATTTCCGAGACTGACGTACTGTCCTGTTCCGCCTGTCAGGGAACCGAGGTCCAGTCCGTTTCCAGCTACTCGGCACCGATTCGGATCATTTCCGAAACGTTCGCAACTCGGCGTCAGGACGCTAATGATCCGTGGCTCGATACCTGAGGTGTTGAAGACTTGAGCGATTAGGCTACCCGGTCGTTGGGTGGTGACGAGTCGTCGATAGTCCGGAGTCTCGACGAATTCAGTTTGGGTCTCGACTGCGTTGTTGCGTAACGCTTCAGTTGAAAAGAAAAAGAACAACCTATCGCGCCCACTATAAGTCGACCGGCCGCCCTCTCCGAAGCGAGGGAGAATGACGGGGCCGCCAAGTGAACCGCCGTATTGACGAAACCGATGAGCAACGCGCTGGGCCGGGAGCCCAATACCGCCATAAGGATTGAACGCATTCCACTTCGGGTCGTTGGCTTTGAAGAATGCGCTGCCGTGGAAATCGTTCGAACCGCTTTGTGAAACGACTTCGATTTGTGCGCCGGAATTGCGACCCAGCTCCGCTGAGTAGTTTGACGAAGTAACGCGTACTTCTTTGACCGACTCCTGGTTCGGCGTGACTACGGCAGCGCCGCCGAATTGAAGGCTGTTGACGCTGACGCCATCGATTTGAAAATTATTGCTGGACAGGCGCTGGCCGTTGGCGGAAATCGGTACCTGGTTCTCAGTCTGGAAGATTGCGGCATTCGAGCCACCTGGCCCGGTAGTGTTTGGAAGACCGACCGATGTGCCGCTCCCACTTCGCGCTCCAAGGCCGATGATGCCGGGAGTCAGGCGCACGAGTTCATAGGGATCGCGTCCAGCCTGCGGCATGTTGCGCACTTCTTCCGTAGTTATTGCACCGGCGACACTGCCGTTCTCGGTTTCCAGAAAGGCTTCCGACCCCTGATCGATTGTCACACTAGCGGTAACTTCCCCAATCTCGAGTGCCACATCGATACCTTGAATAGCCTCGGCGTTGACGGTGATGTTTTCCAGAATACTCTTCTTGTATCCCACTTTTTCGGTGGTCAATGTGTAGGTTCCCGGAGCCAGGTTAGAGATGCGGTAAAAGCCTTCTGAATTGCTGGTGGTCTCCTGAGGTCGCCCGGTTTCGGTGCTGGTTAGCGTCACTTTGGCTTCGGGTACTAAGCCTCCCGAAGTATCTGTAACCGTTCCCTGAACACCAGCCTTGAATTGAGCATGCACTGCCGGTATTACTGACAGGAAGATAAGGGTAAGCAGAAACGTTCGGATGAAAACACTTGCGCTTCGATTCATAGTTGGGCCTCCTGAGGCTGATAGATCGGTTCGCCAGAGTCTCCTTTGCCCATCACCTGCGTTGGACTACGTCAGGGCTCGGGGTCGGGAAGCCGGTTACTAATTGGTGAACTGGGGGAAATGAAAACCAGACGCTTGCAATTGAGTAGACTGCATACAGAATAGATCAGATACAGGATATAGTCGATCAAAAGATTTGTTTCTTCAGTGCAAACCTTCGATGTGAGCCAGCGGCTCCACGTCGGTAATGTAATTCCGTCGAGACTCTGCTAATCTTGGGCCTTCCTCCAATGTAGATTTAAGCTGTGCGCTGTAGGACAGGCATTCCTGCCTGTCCGCATGAACAAGAACAGACAAGAGTGTCTGTTCTACTTAAGTAGATTAAGCTGTGCGCTGTAGGACAGGCATTCCTGCCTGTCCGCATGAACAAGAACAGACAAGAATGTCTGTTCTACTTAAGTAGATTAAGCTGTGCGCTGTAGGACAGGCATTCCGGCCGGTCCACGTGAACAAGAACAGACAAGAGTGTCTGTTCTACTTAAGTTTTAAGCTTTGCGCTGTAGGACAGGCATTCCTGCCTGTCCGCGTGAACAAGAACAGACAAGAATGTCTGTTCTACTTAAATGTGGAGAAGAAAAATGTTTCCAATGCGACGTTCAGTTTTGACATCTTTCTTAGTGATTCTCGGACTGATTGCGGGTGGATGTGTATCCGGTTCAGATCAAGCGAATAGTGGCGGAACGTCTGGCGTCCGAAAGAAGAAAGGACCAAACGAACCTGTCAGCATCGGTTTCTCGATGGACACGCTGAAGGAAGAGCGTTGGCAGCGCGACAAAGATCTTGTTGAGAAACGAGCGAAGGAATTGGGCCACCAGATTTCAGTTCAGGTAGCTAACGGAGACGACAGCCTGCAGATCAAGCAGGCGGAGAATCTGCTGACACAGGGTGTGGACGTCCTGATCGTCGCGCCGCACAACGGCGACGTAGCTGCATCCATCGTGGAAGCTGCGCATCGTCAGGGAGTTCCAGTGATTTCGTATGATCGATTGATCAAGAATTCGGACGTTGATCTGTATCTTTCTCACCAGGTAGTAAAGATGGGTGAAATGCAGGCGCAGTATCTCTTGGACCACGTGAACAAGAAGCCGGCTAATTTTGTGCTGGTGGGTGGTTCGCCAACAGACAACAACGCATTGCTGCTTCATCAGGGCCAGATGAACGTTCTCAAACCCGCGGTGGATCGAGGCGACGTGAAAATAGTTGCCGATCAATACGCCAAAGAGTGGCAGGCAAACGAAGCGCTGAAGATCGTCGAGAACGCGCTCACCCTCATGAACAACCAGGTTGACGCTGTCGTATGTTCCAACGACGGAACTGCCAGAGGAGCGGTGCAGGCGTTGGAAGGTCAGGGCCTTGCTGGCAAGGTGCTCGTGTCAGGACAGGATGCCGATCTGCCGTCTATGAGATTGATCCTCGAAGGCAAGCAGACGATGACGGTTTACAAGTCGATACAGCCTCTGGCTTATGGCGCGGTTGAGGCTGCGGTAAAGCTTGCGCGGGGCGAGACGGTGCAAACGACAGAGACGATCGAGAATGGTTTCAAGAAAGTCCCCGCGATATTACTTGAGCCAGTGGCAGTTGACCGTAATAACCTACTGAGCACGATAGTTAAGGACGGTTATCACAAGCTGGCGGACATCTGCGCCGGCATTCCTCCGGATAAATGTCCACAACCGGAATAAAGCAGTAGGAAGAGTTGACCCTTCATCCAGGCAATGTTCAGAGTTCAAGCTTTAGGTTGCTTTCCTTCCCAGCCACGCAAGCTAAAGCTTGTACTCTGAACATTGTCTAAACCCGGCAGTTTAAGTTTGCGATGAATCCTGAAAGCCCAGCGACATTCCTCGAGATGCGAGACATCGCGAAGTCGTTTCCTGGCGTGCGCGCTCTCGATGGTGTCAGTTTTGATCTGCATCGCGGTGAGATTCACGCGTTAGTCGGAGAAAACGGCGCCGGCAAGTCCACGTTGATCAAAGTGCTCGGCGGCGTTTATCCGCACCCGGAATACGGGGGCGAGATCGCGATCGAGGGCGTGCAACAGCGCTTTGCGAATGTCCGCGACGCCGAAAAGGCGGGTATCGCAGTTATCTATCAGGAGCTTTCTCTCGTTAGAGAAATGACTGTGGGAGAGAACATCTTCCTTGGTCGTGAGCCTTCGCGATTCGGCATGATCCGGTGGGATGAACTTTATAGACGGGCGCGTTCCTTGCTCGACGATTTGCACCTTTCCATTGATCCGCATACTCCGGTGCGTTTATTAGGCATCGGTCAACAGCAGCTGGTGGAAATCGCTAAAGCACTGTCACACGATGCGCAGGTGCTGGTCCTCGATGAGCCAACCGCCGCCTTGACTGATAGCGAAGTTGAAACGCTGTTTGTCATTCTGCAAGCCCTTCGCGAACGGGGCGTGGGTATGATCTACATTTCTCACAAGCTCGACGAAGTATTTCGCATCAGTGATCGGATAACCGTTCTCAGAGACGGAAGCACAGTCGGCACTAACCCCACGAGCCAATGGACTGAATCTCAGGTGATTGCTCAGATGGTGGGGCGAGAAGTTGGTGACATTTTTCCTGCCGTCACCCATGAGAAAGGGCAAGTAGTCTTCGAGGCTAATAACATCACGGTTACCGATCCCGATGTTCACAAGCGACTGGTTGATAACTTTAGTTTCTCAGTCAGAAGCGGCGAGGTATTGGGCATAGCAGGTCTGATGGGGGCCGGCCGCAGCGATTTGCTCATGGCCATTTTTGGAGCCCATGCAGGAGTCGTTTCCGGAGAGGTCCGACTGGAAGGCAAACGCGTCCAAATAAAAACTCCGGCCGACGCCATCAAGCATGGAATTGGTTTCGTTACCGAAGATCGCAAGCGGTTTGGGCTGGTCTTGGACCAGACAATACTTAACAACATGACGCTGGCCGGCCTGCGTCAAATCTCAGGCAGGTTCGTGACCAGCATCGATGCGGAGTCAGCGGCTGGCGAGCGCGCCATGAAAGACCTGCGGGTGAAAGCGAAGTCCGTCTTCACTGTGGCGGGAACGCTTTCTGGTGGTAACCAGCAAAAAGTTGTCCTGGCAAAATGGCTTTTAACCAAGCCTCGCGTGCTGTTTCTCGACGAACCGACGCGTGGCATCGACGTTGGCGCTAAGCAAGAGATTTACAACCAGATTAGTGTGTTGGCCAAATCAGGACTCGCGATAGTCCTGGTATCGTCTGAGTTACCCGAAGTGTTGGGTCTGTCTGATCGCATTATCGTTCTACATGAAGGTCGCAAAACTGGAGAGTTCACGCGTGCAAACGCAACGCCCGAAGCCGTCATGGCATGCGCGACCGGCCATGATCGTGCGGCGGCGTAACCATTAGTGGAGACGGCGGAATGAACGATTCGGCTAATCTTCCTGAGACTGATCGACCTCCCGCAACATCTGACTTCATCGCGGTGAAGGAGGCAGATGAACTCACCCGTCAGACCACTATTGGAAAGCTAAAGATACCCACTGATGTGCTCCGCGCCTACACGATGGTATTTGCGCTGATCGCAATTTGGATCTTCTTTTATTTCTCCACTGATCAAATCTTTCTCGACCCTCGCAACTTTTCCAACCTGATGCGCCAGACCGCTGTGACGGGAGTACTGGCGGTCGGCATGTTAATGGTCATCGTTACCGGTCAGATAGATCTTTCGGTCGGTTCAGTCGTGGGATTAGCAGGCGGCATCGCAGCGATAACATTGGGATGGCTCGGGTTTGGGTTAGTTCCCTCGATTGCGGCCGGGATAGCAGTGGCCGTTGTGATCGGAGCCGTACAGGGAGCTCTTGTTGCCTACGTCAACATTCCAGCGTTCATAGTTACCTTGGGTGGATTGCTCGCATGGCGTGGAGTGATTCTCGGTCTCAGCCGCGGCGAAACCATTCCGACTCAACTGCAGTCGTTCAAAGCTATCGGCCAGGATTACGTTGGTCCACTGATCGGTTGGATCGTTGCAGCGATGGCGGTCGCCGCGATTGTCTGGTTAAACGTGTCGCGTAGCCGCTCGCGCAAAAAGCACGGGCTGACCGCCAGCAGTCCCGCGATGTTGATACTAAGGATCGTGGGCCCATCGTTGGCGGTCGTCGGTTTCATCTACATGATGAATGCGTATGAGATTGCGCCGGGACGCTATGCAGGTATTCCAGTTCCTGTAATCATTTTTCTTGCCATCGCACTCGCGGGCGCTTTTCTAACTCAAAATACGACCTTCGGACGATACCTGTACGCGATAGGCGGAAATCCTGATGCGGCCAGACTATCAGGCATCAATATCCGACGACATCTCCTCGCGGTCTTCTGCATCATGGGCGCACTTTCCGGTGTCTCCGCGATCATCTATACCGCGCGGGTTGGCAGCGCATCCCCTGATGCAGGCCAGTTACTCGAGCTTGATGCGATTGCTGCGTGTGTGATTGGTGGGACCAGTCTGATGGGTGGGCGAGGAACTGTGTTCGGTGCTGTGCTCGGTGCACTTATCATGGCAAGTCTCGACAATGGCATGTCACTCAAGAACGTCGAACCTTACCTGCAGAACATCATCAAGGGCGCGATTCTTGTGGCTGCGGTTGGACTCGATATGGCCGGTAGAAGACGTAGTTGATCGCTCCTAAGTCCGAGACGAATCCCTTGGAATATCGTCAAGCCTTTGGAGTGCGGCGGCCGGACGCCGCTTTGTTAGTTTTTTGTTGATTCGCCCTAAGTCGTACGTCGTATTACTCAACGCATAAAAAAGCGGCGTCGGGCCGCCGCACTCCAAAGGCTTGTCGCCAAGTGAACAAGCTCGTCTGATGGTCTCGCTATAACTCCATGTCCAAATCAGAACTCGTCTTTGCGGTTGACTTGGGCGGAACTCACCTTCGCACAGCCACTGTCGATGAGAATGGAAACATTCACGATCGTACAAAGTCTTCAACTCCAGATACTTCGGATCCCGATGAGATTGTGAAGGCGATTGTAAACGCGGCGCACGCGCGCGAAACGGAAGCCGGTATCATCTCTACTTGTGTGGCCGTGCCTGGCACAGTGAACGTAGAAACAGGCACCGTGCTGACCATTCCCAACTTGCGTTCGCTAAAGGGTTTCAACCTGGCCGCAGCACTTCAACGCGAACTGCATCATCCCGTAATTATTGAGAACGATGCTAATGCAGCGGCGATGGGAGAACTATGGAAAGGCGCAGCGCAAGACATGCATACCATGATCTGCATTACGCTTGGCACCGGCGTTGGCGGCGGCATCATCATGGATGGAAAACTGTGGCGCGGCGTTGATGGCTCGGCCGGCGAAATAGGTCACACGACGGTTGAGCCTCATGGAGGCATTATTTGTGGTTGCGGGAGTGAAGGTTGCCTTGAGGTTTACGCATCCGCGACCGGTCTGGTGCGAATGTTGAAAGAAATAAATTCGACACTTCAAACTGTGGAAGATCTGACTGCGGAGACAATCTATCGTGCGGCCAAAGACGGCGATCCGGTGGCGATCAAAGTGTTCAGGACGATGGGAGAATATTTGGGGATCGGGCTTGCAATCTTAGTTAACATTCTAAATCCTGAAATGATTGTCATTGGAGGCGGTGTTGCCAACGCCTGGCAACTCTTTGGGGAACACGCTATTCAGGAGATGCGAAGTCGCGCGTTTCCACTACCCGGAACCCGCGTGATAGTCAAGCCCGCCGAATGCGGCGACAATGCTGGGTTGCTGGGAGCAGCGCGGCTTGCCTTTGGAACTTCTGATCGAAATTAGCGTGTATCAGATCCGTGAGGTTTAACTTTGTCTCAGTTGTACTGCGGTTTTTTCTGCTCTTACTTGCCATTGGTTTCCCGCAAGTTGCCATCACTCAAAGTTCCTCGATAAACAAAGTCAACGTTCGAGTTGTCACTGATGAAGCTGACGCTGTTCTCGAAATCCTGGCGAAGAGGGAAGCCGGCAAACAAGTTACTGAAGCGGACTGGCAAAGGGTTTTCAAGAGCGAAGGGTACATTCGCTTAAAGCAACGTGAGCATTCGTTAGCAAGATCTTTCGAACACGCCGACTTCAAAGCCTTCGTACTTTCCGACAGTCTGGTCAAAAAACGGAAAGCGTTGGCTGAGACTCTCGCTGAATGGAAACAAACCAACGTTGAAAAGATTGCTTTGCGTCCCCTCGCATACCTTCCGTCAAACGCACAGATTCGGGCCACTATTTATCCAGTCATAAAGCCAAGAGACAATAGTTTTGTCTTCGACCTCTCCGGTAGCCCGGCGGTGTTTTTATATTTGGATCCTTCCAAAAGCCGAGCGGTCTTCGAGAATTCATTTGCGCATGAGCTCCATCACATCGGTTACGGCACGGCGTGTCCAACAACCACTGCGCGCGAGGCCTTAGTCAAGACGCAGCCTGGTTCTCAAAAGGTGTTGAAGTGGATCGGTGCTTTCGGCGAGGGCCTTGCGATGCTAGCCGCTGCAGGCGGCGTGGACATGCATCCACACGCGACGAGTTCGGCTGAAGATAAGCTCCGATGGGATAGAGACGTGGCTAACTTTGATACGGATCTAAGGACGGTCGAAAAATTCTTTCTTGATCTCTCGAAGGGAACGCTATCTGAAGAGCAGGAAACTAAAACTGGATACTCTTTCTTCGGTGTGCAGGGACCCTGGTACACAGTCGGATGGCAGATGGCGGTGGTGATTGAAAAAACTTTCGGTCGTGCGACACTGATAGAAAGCTTTTGTGACCAGCAAAAACTTCTGCCGACATATAACAAAGCAGTACGAAAATACAATCGTAAACACCGAACCCGCCTGGCCTCGTGGTCCAACGAACTGCTCAACGAGCTTAAATAGTCCGCTTCTTGTGCGAAGTATCTCAAGTGTAGTCATCAGGGCTTTCTTTACATTGACAAGCGAACCCGCCCGTAATATCTTGCCGCCATCTCAGAGTCCTTTCGCTGCATATAGGGCCTTCTCATTCGGCCCGCCCCATGTCCACCTGGCCAGTGCAAGAACTCTTGGCATTGAACTCGGATAGGGTTCGGCTCAGTTATCGCGTCGCTATCTAAACCGAATTAATCCGTCACACTCCTGAACGAGTCGAAACTGTTTTTCGAGCAGTCTTACAATGACTCACGGTCGCAATGCGGAAATCTTTTACTTATCCATGACATATACAGCAGAAAGCCAAGTTTCAGTCATTCATGTTAGTTGAAAGAGTGAGGCCAATTGAGGCTAAAGCCAACCGGCAAGGAGAATCGTATGGTTACCTCAAAAAGTAAAAAAGCCAAACGCACTAAAAAGGCAGGCTCACGCAGCCGAAAAGCAGTTGCGACAAAGAGAGCGGGAAAAAAAGCCACAAAGAGTCGCAGCACGACTGACGCGACAGCCTCCGGCCCACCTGAGTTGCACCCACGGCTTCGGGAGCAGGCGTTGCGAAGTGAGAGATCTACCTTCCCCGAAAATTTCCATGCGCTGTATGACCGTGGCTTCCGTGCCTCACGCGGTATCGCGCCAGTGACGAGACGGGCTGCGCCAGCGGGTCCTCGTCGGTTGGCTAGAGAAGTGAGGGGCGTGGATATCCAATATGATGATGCAACACAGCTTCCGAATCTCGTTATTACCACGCAACCAGCTCAGCGATTGTCTCGTCGTTCGGTTGGTAGTCCCGAGGGCGCAGTGACGGAGTTTATAAGAAATCGTTCCGATTTATGGAACCTCTCATCAGCGGATGCTGAAACAATCGAAGTGGTGTCGCTTAGCCAGCCGAGAGCAGAAGTTCCTACTGAAACGCGGGCGCGGGGTGCCAGTAAAGCCAGAGCACGAACGCCTGCCAGAACTATGGCAGTGGAAAACTTAAAAACGGTGAACATGATCCAACGAGTTGAAGGCAAAGAAGTGTTCAACTCGGAGGTCACCGCAGCGGTAAATGCAGAGAACCAGGTACTCTCTGTTGCAGGACAGTTTTTTCCTGGTGCTGGAAAGACGGCCACTCGCTCTCGAGCGCGGTCTACAGCAGTGGAAGCTACTTCATCAACCCCGGAGGAAGCTATTGCGCGGGCAGCTTTCGATCTGACGAATTTTCCCTATGAGGCTTCAGAATTCGTACGCGCGACAGATCCACCTGACAGCGGCCCATATCGTTCCTATGAACACCAACCGAAGGCCGGTAGCGATCGGCCTCCGTTTACCCGTCCAGTCAGGCTCAAAGATGTAATGTTCCCACTGAGCGCAGGGGAATTTACACCTGCCTATTACATGGAACTATGGATTAAGGGGTTTCCCGCTTATAGCTATGTGATGGATGCAGTGGACACGCCAGAACTGTTATATCGCAAGAACCTAACTTCTCATGTGGCGTTCCGTTATCGTGTACATAACACGGGAGATTCCGTTCTCCGGCCACATGACGGACCCGCACCCGGCACGCCGCATCCTACCGGGTCACCCAACGGCTTCCAGGCAAGCCCAGTCCTCGAAAAACTCATATCGGTTGAGAGTCTGCTGCCGGGCGATCCATGGTTGCCGCCAACTGCTACCACTACCGACGGTAACAACTGCATCGCCTATGCTGATCTAAAAGCACCTAGTGGTTTCGGTCCCGGCGACGTGATGGGAAAAGTGTCAGGAGCGCTCACTTTCGACTACAAGTACAATCATCAAAAATCCGCGCGCGATCCCAAGAATCTGCAAAACAGCCTGGTGGGAATGTTTTTTCATGTCAATTGGCTACATGATCGCTGGTATGAGGCAGGCTTTGATGAGGCCTCAGGCAATGCTCAGAAGAATAACTTCGGGCGCGGGGGTGTCGGTGGCGATCCGATTCTCGCTGAAGGCAATGACGTCAGCGGCACCGACAATGCCAACATGGCGACGCCGGCTGACGGGGCTAGTCCGAGGATGCAGATGTACGAATTTCTAGGTCCCAATCCGAAGCCCAGTCGAACCAGCAACCATGAGGCGTTAATCACCTTTCATGAAATGGGCCACTACATCACAAACCGGTTAGTCGGCAACAGTAACGGCTTGACGAACACTCAAGGAGAGGCCATGGGTGAGGGCTGGGGAGATTTCTTCGCAGTCTGCATGACCTCTCAGGCAACAGATAACTTTACGACCGGCGCTTTCGCTGCCGGCGGATGGACCGATTTGACGCCCACCTTTAAAGAGAATTACTACTTCTCGATTCGCCGTTATCCATATTCGGCGGATATGAACAAGAACCCGCTGACCTTCAAGCACATCGGAAACAACGTAGTGTTGCCTACAGGTCCCCCTCTCAACGCGAGCGGCGCCGGGAACAATGAGATTCACAATGCCGGCGAAGTTTGGTGCTCCATGCTATGGGAAGTATTCGTGAACCTGGCAGCCAATCACGGGCATGCTATCGCTGAGAAACGCGTGCTCGCTTACGTCATCGGCGGCCTCAAGCTAACGCCGTTGCGTCCAACTTTTACGCAAGCGAGGGACGGAATTCTAACGGCCGTGTCAGCGATCGATGCGGGCGATTTGCCCACGGTGAAAGCCGGATTCGCGAAGAGGGGCATTGGCACGGGCGCTGTTTCACCACCGTCCAACTCGGAATCGCTGGCCGGAGTTGTCGAGAGTTTTGTTCCTTAATTTGCCAATCGCTAAGTGTTCAGGAAAATGAAAATATTTACGCACAAACCATCATTCACTGAAAAAAGCAGGGGGCAAATGAGGCCGCCGCTGGCGCCGGGCACTTCATGGGTTCAATTTGGGGAAGAGACTGTGCTTCTTCAGGATGAGCCGCAGGAAAAAATGCCGGTTGCCAAAGCGTCACGCGGAGTTCGCATGCCGCGTCGAGAGGAGCAGGTAACTAAAGACGAACTGTTCGTGGTGGTCCAGAATGGACGTCTCTTTCAACAACACAATCCAGACGTTCCCGTTCTCCACGATCGCGGAAGGTTCCTCCTGGTTAAGCTTGATCCCGCAACTGCCCGCGAACTATCAGACAAGCATGAGACGTGCTATGGGCTGATGCCCCTAAAAGAGGATCACGTAGTTTTCGAGTCGCCACCACTAACCGCTGCTCGCGGTTCCTCGCCGGCGATCCAGGCGCTAGTTAATAAAATCGAGCGGGCCAACTTCGATTCCAGTCTCGCGAAATTAGCGTCTTTCCCTACGCGACATTCAACCAGCGCCGCGTTTAAAGACGCCGCCTCGTGGGCAAGAATGCAGTTGAAGGATATGGGTTACACAACTCGTTTACAGACGGTCGGGGTTAACGGCGGGACGAGTCGCAACATCATTGCGGATAAAAAGGGCGCGAGTAGCGGAACCCGCAAGGTAGTAATCGTCACCGCCCATCTCGACTCAATTAATCTGGCGGGGGGACCGGCTGCCAGCGCACCGGGAGCCGATGACAATGGAAGTGGCAGCGCAGGAGTGATGGAGATTGCGCGCGCGCTAAAGGACCACACCGGTTCCCAGGATTTGCGGCTAATTCTTTTTGGCGGGGAGGAACAGGGACTATTCGGAAGCAAGCATTACGTTTCCGGCATTTCTCAAGCCGAGAAGAAGCGAATTCTTGCTGTGGTTAACATGGACATGATTGGAGTCTCAAACAACCCGACACACAGCGTATTAATAGAAGGTGCGCCGCTTTCAGAAACCGTCATTACTGGTTTGAGCAGCGCTGCTGCCACCTATACACAACTGAGGGTCGAAACCTCACTTACGCCGTTTGCGAGCGATCATGTTCCTTTTATCAATGCCCAGGTTCCCGCCGTTCTTACTATCGAAGGAGCAGACAGTACTAACGTCAATATCCATTCAGAAAAAGACACACTGGACAAGATAGATTCCCAAATAGCAGTAGAGATTTTACGAATGAATGTCGCGTTTGTTGCTGAGAAGCTAATGTAGGCCTGTGGTGGCCAGTTTCGGAAGCTGTAGGGTAATAAACAGGAGTATTAGCGAAGATACTGGTCGGGGCGAGAGGATTCGAACCTCCGACCTCTCGGTCCCGAACCGAGCGCTCTACCAGGCTGAGCCACGCCCCGACAAGTAGGTTGGATGATAGGGAAGGGAACCTGCGGTGTCAAACTTGTTGCCGAGACGGTGACGTATGGTCATTCCGGAGCAAATGCGACTAAAAGCAGCGTTAAGCCAATCAAGATTGAAATCGCTGCGAACACAATGATCATTACGCGGCGAAATAACCCTGTTGGTCGAAATGGGTTATGCCAGTGTTTCTGCAAGTCGTCATCCCATTGTTCCACCTGTTGACGAAAAATGATCATCGCGATTCCCAGGATGATGAGGTAGACGCCTACAATCGTCTTCTTGAAGGGACTAATTCCCACGCCGCTTCCCTGCAAAACAACGGTAGGTAATACGGTTAGAAACGACTGCGGCTCGTTTCGGAATGGCGGTAAGGTGGTTATGGAGATCGGCAAGGTTGTTGATGGATGTATCAGCGGCGGCTGATACCGCTTGCGTAACTTCCAGCGTTTAGTTTCTGTCGAGGACTTCCTTCAGTACGATATTCTCCGGATCGATCTCCATCGCCGTCGGTGCTGCGCTGAGACGAACGTCATAACGTGTTTCTTTGGTGACCGGTTTCAGTGTAACAACTTGACGTCCGCGCGCGGTTGTTATTGTCACTGTGACCGTGTTTGCAAAGGCGGGCTGCGTCTGTGTCTGTCGCAATATTAGTCGCGCGGTCCTTCTTCGTCTGTTCCACCGCCACGTAAGGTGGTATTTGGGATGACCGGCGCCATAAACCCAACTCGTGAAGAATGGTTTTAGGTTTTTGCCTGACACCTTCTCGAGCGCGATACGCAAGTCCTCACTGTTTGCCGTCGCGTTCTTGTGCGTCTTGTAGTATTCCTTAACGCCATCAAAAAAGTGTTTATCGCCTAATTCCGCGCGCAGCATGTGAAGGATCCACGCGCCCTTTTGATAGTTGTTGGCGTTCAACAATGCCATTAGATTTTCGGTTTCCGTGTCGTGTAGCGGTATCCCCACGCTCCCGGTGCTGCCGAGATAAGTTCGGCCTGCGTTGGCCATGTAATTCCTAAATGCCTCCTCACCATCTGTATGTTGAATGAAGAGGGCGGCAAAGTATGTGGCGAAGCCTTCGCTTAACCACAGATCTGACCATGTCGATTGAGTCACCGAATCTCCAAACCACTGATGCGCAATTTCATGTGCAGTCAAACTGACGATGCCTTCCCGGATTTGGAAGGTTCGGCTGAGTGGCGCATTTCGCCTCGGGTCGAACAGTGTGCTGCTGAAGACGATGGCAGTCGAGTTTTCCATACCACCAAACCGTGTGCTGCC
Source organism: Pyrinomonadaceae bacterium (assembly GCA_035273385.1). Classification (GTDB taxonomy): domain Bacteria; phylum Acidobacteriota; class Blastocatellia; order Pyrinomonadales; family Pyrinomonadaceae; genus PSRF01. The sequence goes on from DATEPE010000010.1 coordinate 100,975, forward strand.
AACTATCAACGCCAGCTTCTCGTACGGATATTCACCCACCGTTTGGGTGAAGTATTTAAGCGAAGGATAGGCCGCGCCAAAACCTGACAGAGCGATATGTTTCTCCGGTAAGGGAACGTAGTACGCCAGCGGTGTGATGTCCTGTTGAGGCGGTACGATCTGGGCAAATTCACCCACGGCGATAATCATGCAGTACGGAGGAATCGGCACCGACTCGGTAAAGGACCATGTCTTTGTCGTTGGGCTCGTAGTAAGAATCTGATCCATTCGTCCGTTAGCAACTACGGAAGCTCGCGAAGGCGCGGTCACACTGAATTTTACGGTTGCCTTTGCTGAAGGGTGATCGAGTGAGGGAATCCAATGGTGTACGCGGTTTGGCCAGTTATCACCGACCGCCGAGGGTTTACCAGTCTTATCTACCGAGAGTATCAACCCATCCGCAGGCTTTCCGTGATAAGAAATCGCTACCACCACATTTGAGTTGCGAGAGAGTGGCTGCACCGGCTTAACATTCAGGCGCCCGTCAGTTCGTTCATATGGAACCGCTGCTCCGTTTAGCGTGACAGCAGTTATCGGCATTGTCCCGAAATCGAAGTCTATCTGCGTCACGTTATCTTTAAGAATTACCAGCGCAACCTCCGTTTTGGCGCTGGTGACTTCCGTCAGACCTTCGTTCAGGTGGATGCTTACGTTGTAATTAATCGGTTTCCACGTATCGATGAGCCGCTCGCGCCGCGCACAAATTGCGACGCCAACGACCGTAAGAAGGATTACTGTCAACAGCAGGCTTTGAGCGAGTCGTTCTCTTAGCTGACGTAGTGTCATAAGCGATTGATGTCAACGGAGGCCCAACAGTAATAGCGCGGATCGATCGGAAACTTTTCGTTCGGTGGAGTCTTGCCAGGAGCGATATGCCGTTAACTCGTCTCCAGTAAGAGCGCGATTGCCCAGCCTTGCAGCGGGCGTTCGTTCGAAAGCCCGATCGGTTAACGCCATGTGAGCTTTTCTGACGGGAAGAGGCTCCCCGCGGGTGAGTGCTGCTTCCGCAGATTCGACATCGGGGAAAAATTCGTCATAGGCCATTAAGTGCCATACAGTGTCGGTGCCTTCGCCTTCAATTGCGAGAATACGTAGTAATCCCAAACCGCTTTCGAGTTGAAAAAGTAAATCATCGCCCGGAGCGAATGCGTGTGCCATGTTTAGAAATCTTACGCGACCAAAGATCACAAGTGCAAAGTGGCGCGACCAGATGGAGAAAATTGCAAATGAGTGATCGCCCTCCTAAAATCACACCGCCATGAGTCAATTCGATAACGGCAAAGACTATTACGCCATCCTCGGCGCTGACGAGTCGACTCCACAAAGCCAGATTGATCGGCTGTATAAGCGGTTGGCCGCCCAACGTCATCCGGACAAAGGCGGTACCGAAGAAGAAATGAAATCGCTAAACGAAGCGTATCGTGTCCTTAAGAATGAACAGATACGGCGCGAGTATGACGCCGAACGTTCCAGGTTTACGGAACCCGCATTTATTCCCGTTGCGGCGCCGGCGGCACAAGATGTGGGTCTGATGGGCCATGGCCTAAGTGCCTTCTTCTGCCTGTTGATTGGAATGTTCCTGCTCTTTCTGGTCCGGGTGCAGTGGATATGGTTCCTTTGGCCACTCGCTATTCTGGCGGTTTTCGTAATTGGATTTGGTGTTTTGATGGCGCGTAGTTATATGTATGCAATGAACGCGTCTTTGGCCAGGAACAATCGATTACGCAAGCACACGCGTCTGCAAGAGGCGCTATTTTGGAGTGTGGTAGTGGTTGCTGGCTATGGTGTTTACCTGCTGATGACCGCCATCTAAAGAGACGCGAATGGAATTCTCAGGATTAGAATTCATTTTCCTCGAGGTGAACAACCTGGAAGAATCTGTGCACTTCTATAGTGACCAGTTAGGCTTTACGCTCGACAAGTTTGATCTTGAATCCGAACCACCAATGGCAAGGCTACGAGCCGGCAGTTTTAAGCTGACTCTGGCCCAGCATCTGGAGACCATGCTAACCCGCGGGCGTGGCGTTAACGTTTTTATTGGTGTTGATGATGTGGACCGCTATCACCGCGAATTGATAGCACGTGAAGTGGAGATTTACCCTCCGGCAGACGAAGGTTGGGGAGGGCGATTTATTACGATTCAAGATCCTGATAAGTACCGGCTCTTTTTTGTTACCTGGTCGCCGGCCGTTGTAGAAATGGAATCACAAGTCACTGAGGCCACGAGCTAAAAACATGCGTCAACATACCGAGAACCTGTTTCGCCGTTTCAAAGGCGAACTTGTAAACATTAAGAGCATATCTGGTGGCGTTTATCGTGGGTACGTGTCAGAGATAACTAATGACTACGTTTCGCTGATTGACCGCGAAACTGAAGATGACACCCAAACGTTCATCCTCTATTCCTCCATCGAATCATTGGTGGTAATCAAGTCGCCCGTTCCGAAATAATCCTCAACTCAATTGGCTTGGCGCGCAGCTTCTGTTATCCTGTGTTGCATCGGTAAAACAGACTTGCATCCGCGTTTCACGCGAGTTTATAAGTTATGCAATACATAGAAAACCCGCCCAATCCATGGCTCACGCATACAGTTGAGTGGCTCGGCGAACCGCCGGAAGCAAAGCTCGAGGTGTTTGAAGAAACGGAAACCCGCCGGATCATCACGCATAACGATAGTCCTGATGTCGGCTTCGACTACACGGTTAATTGTTATCGTGGTTGTATTCACGGGTGCACTTATTGTTTCAGTAGGCCTACGCACGAATATCTGGGTTATGGCGCCGGTACTGACTTCGATCGGAAGATCGTAGTGAAGGTAAAAGCGCCCGAATTGTTGCGTAAAGAACTAATGAAACCATCCTGGAAGGGTGATGAAATAGTTTTTTCGTTCACGTCCGATCCGTATGTTCCCCTCGAATCGCATTACAAATTAACCCGACAGTGTTTGGAGATATGCGCTGAGTTTCGCCAGCCAATCGGAGTTATAACCAAGTCGGCGCTCATTCGCCGCGACATCGATGTGCTTCAGGAGCTTTCACGCCACGCCAGACTTGGAGTGTTCTTTACCATACCATTTACCGACAAAGAGGTTGCTCGCGCGGTGGAGCCTTTTGCGCCCCTGCCTGATGCGAGGTTTCATGCGATGGCAGATTTGGCCGCTGCGGGAATCAAAGTAGGAATTGGTATTGCCCCAGTCATACCGGGACTGAGCAGCGACCTTCCTGTGTTACTGAAACGCGCGAAAGAGGCAGGCGCGACGCTGGCGTTCATAAATATGTTGCGTTTACCGGGCAACGTAGCTCCGTACTTTCAGGAACGTCTCTACGAAAAACTGCCAACGAAAGCCGATCGTGTGATGAACCGAATACGTGAGGCGCGGGGAGGAAAGTTGAACTCAAGTGTTTTTGGCGAACGGATGCATGGCCAGGGTGAATACTGGGAGGCGATAGAGAAGCTTTTCAAGGTTCATTGCGAGCGCTTGGGATTTAACAAAACGGATAAGCGTGTTCCGCGTGGCGAGAGCACCTTTCGACGACCCTCGCCGCAAGCCACACTCTTCAGTTAACTGCGTTTTATTAGAGACAGCTTTCCGTGCCTTCACTATAATAACCGCCGACCCCAAATCTTATCCGGCGGAGGCTCCCCATGATGCTCATACGGCACGTCATTCGCGATCGCGAGCCTTATTCACTGAGCGATTCCACAACGGTCCAGGACGCTGCTGAGTTTATGGCAGCTCGTAACGTCGGGGCGGTATGTATAGTCGACGACAATGGCAAGTTGCTGGGAGTGTTCTCCGAACGCGATGTCTTAAGAAGGGTCGTCATACAGCGTCGCAACCCAGCTGAGATCAAAGTTGGAGACGTTCTGAGTGAGTTGCGTGCAGTCATCAACTGCGATGAAACACCACATCAGGCGCTCGAACGAATGGAATTGATTGGCACGCGCCATCTGCCGGTCGTGGACGGAGATAGGTGGGTCGGCATGCTTTCGATGCGCGACCTCATGCGCGTTGAATTAAGCGAACAGGGCGACGAAATCAAATTGCTACACGAGTACATTCAGCACTAATCACTTAATCACACCGCTTCGTTATATTTTCATAACATCCCTCAGAGACACTCGCGGATTATGAGAACTCTGCTTAGCACCGGAGTCTGCCTGCTGATTGGTCTAACTGTCGCCTGCGGAAGCAGTCCGCCGGGAAGAGGAGCGGGCGAGGTGGAATCGGCTCAGGGCGGCCAAACGGGACAGACGGGAGTCAAGTTTCGGGTTGAGACAGTTGTCTCCAATTTGGAGGTGCCTTGGTCCATAGTATGGGCGCCCGATGGTCGAATGTTCTTCACCGAGCGACCAGGCAGAGTTCGGGTCTATGAAAAAGGTCAACTGGCGGCTGCTCCTCTTTTGTCCATACCCGATGTGGAAGAAAGCGGCGAAAGCGGATTAATGAGCATGGCCCTCCACCCCGACTTCACAAATAATCGTTGGATCTATTTGGCATACACGTTTAGTGAGGGCGGACAGCGGGTCAGAGTTGTTCGTTATCGTGAAACTGCCAATGGCCTTACCGAACGCACTGTAATCGTGGATGACATCCCCGCTGCCAGATTTCATGCCGGTTGCCGGATCCGTTTTGGCCCAGACCGGAAGCTTTACATAACAACAGGAGACGCCACAGAAAGATCGTTGGCTCAACGTCTTGATTCGCTCGCCGGTAAAACGCTACGCGTCAATGACGATGGCACAATTCCTTCAGACAATCCTTTCGTTAACCAGAGCAATGCACGCGGTGAGATCTGGTCAATTGGTCACCGGAATGCTCAGGGACTCGATTGGCAGCCCGGCACGAATTTGATGTTTCAGACCGAACATGGACCAAGTGGTTTTGACGGTCCTGAGGGCGGCGATGAAGTAAATATTGTGGAGAAGAGTAAGAACTACGGGTGGCCGGTTGTCCACCATGAAGAAAACCGGCCAGGCATGGAAGCCCCGCTGTTGGTTTACACTCCAGCTTGTGCTCCCGCCAGTGCGGCGTTTTATCGTGGTTCACAGTTTCCTCAATTCAAAGGAAACTTTTTCTTCGGCTGCCTGCGCGGCGTGCGCCTAATACGCGTTGTTTTGGATGGCAAAAAAGTGGTGAGACAGGAAGACCTTTTAAGCGGTACCTACGGCCGCATTCGAGACGTCGCGGAAGGGCCTGACGGCTATCTCTATTTTTCAACGTCCAATAAAGACTCCAGGGGCAAGCCGTCCAGTAACGATGACCGAATAATGCGGCTTGTTCCAGAGAAATAGAGGCGTCGTTATTAAGTTTAAGTCTTCTTTGCGAGCATCGCTGTCTTGCTCCATCCAATAATTTGGAAGGGTGGAAAGCGATATTCATGGACCATGCGGAAGTGTCGCTTGGTTTCCTTCAGAACGTCTCTGCGCGGATGAGACTTGAAGCGGAAAAGGATTTCGAGGAACGTGCTTGCGGGTGATGGTCGACAGGGAAGGTGAAGCAGGTGCCCGCCCGGACTTATGACGCGCGCGATCTCTGCCATCCCTTCACTCAGTGGTACGTACTCAAGCGCTCCACTAGTGACTACAAGATCTAATGACTCATCTGAAAAGGGAAGTGAAAGCAAATTTCCTTCGGCGAAGGTAACGTCACGCGTGCGCCCGGGACTTTCCTGGACGGCTTTTTTAGCTGCAGTAATGGAGGTGGCAGAAAGATCAAGCGCGGTTATGTTGACGGGAAAGTGCAGTGACCGCATCAGGGCCAACGTGAGTAGGCCTGTGCCGCAACCTGCGTCTAAAATCTTTGCGCCGCGTGAGACCGGTAACGGATGGTTTGCGAAATACTGATCCAGGGATCTTCCATATCCGTTGAGCTTGAAAGTGAGATCATAGAACGACGCAATCTTGTCATAGTATGAACCCGCCCGAGCCTCGGTTTTTGTTCCGGTCAATACATATTCCATTAGCAGCTACTCCTACCCTTGCTCACAATGGCGTTCGAAACAGTATGCAGTTAAAAGGCGCGCAATTGTAGCCTTTCCACCCGCTTTTGCTCAACATTCAACACCCTCTCGCAAGATCTGGCCGCCAGGCACGTTCTGTAAAGGGAAAGTCGGTTTTGGAAGGAGACTGTTATGAAGGCCTTTTGGCTACTGTTTTCGGCGTTGCTGGTTGGGGGCGTTGCCGCAATAGCTCTGGCGGCAAGCAGTTCCGCAAACGTGTCGCAGAGCCCTGACCGTATAGCCTGGCAACCCGGGTTTCAAATTGAAGTGTTGGTAAATGGTCGGCGGCTGCAGGAATATCATGCCCGAGGGCGTGTTTATGTTGAGGCATTGAACGGTGCCGAGTATGAAGTGAGGGTTTACAATCCGCTGCCGCATAGGGTTGCGGTGGCCGTCTCCGTTGACGGCCTGAACACGATTGATGCGCGGCGGACGACGGCATGGAACGCTAGCAAATGGGTGATCGAGCCTTATGGGAGTATCACCATATCCGGCTGGCAAATGAGTACCCAACGCGCTCGGCGGTTTTACTTCACGTCGGAGCAGGACTCATACGGCGCTAAACTCGGACAGACAGCCAACCTGGGAGTCATATCAGCAGTGTTCTTTCGAGAGATCCAATCGAGGCCTGTTCCAATCACTCCCGCCCCGAAGCAGAAATCGTCATCAGATAATCGGCAAGGTGCCGACCGATCAGAAGCACCGTCTGTTGGCACCGGTGAAATGTCGTCGCAGCAGGGAACCTTGAGACGAATGCCTGACGATGACTATGCCGCCACGGGAATTGGACGATCCGTGCACAACGATGTTAGGTGGGTACACATGGATCTTGATTCGAGAGCAGCGGGTCAGGTGACGATTCGATATGAGTATTACCAGGCGCTTGTGCGGTTGGGCATATTGCCGCGTCCATATCCTCCCCACGATACGCTGACGAATCGCGAACGTGCAACGGGTTTTGAGGACAGGCGGTTTAGTCCAGAGCCATAAACTCAACTAACGGCGAGTTAAGTCCTGATTGTACAGTTGCTGGTAAACACGGTAGTTGTTCAGGACTTTCTGCACGTAGTTCTTAGTTTCGTCGAAGCCCACTTCGGACGTAAAAACTCCGGCGTCGTTATGCTTCGCCCGTTTCACCCAGCGAGCCACGTTGTCTTCTCCTCCGTTGTATGATGCAGCCACGGCTTCATGCATGTTGGGAAACATTGAATAGAGCTCGCGGAGATATTCACTGCCAACCAGAATCGAAGTGTCTGGTTGGTATAATTGACTTTCATTCAAGCTGTTAATTCCAGCTCCAGGCGCATATTTGTGTGCAGCGTCAATCGTTAATTGCAATAGTCCACGCGCACCTGCTGGCGACTTCGCCATCGGTTTGAACACGCTCTCCTGGCGGATGATGGCGAGAATAAATCGCGGATCAATACCACGTTTCTTCGAGGCACTAAGAATCGTCGGTCGGTAGGGAGCGGGATACTGGTCTGAAACGTCTCTTGCTTCGTTCGACAGGCGGCTGAGGCGTTGGTTCACAGCTACGCGCCTGTCTGAGTCAACCAGCCCGGAGAGTCGGTCGGTTGCTAGCCAGCCGTAATAAGATTTGATTCCTCCGGGAATCGATAAGTAGGTGATTATTGCCTCGTCTTTGCGCCCTGCTCGTTCAAGGCTGTATCCCTTCAAATACGTCACCTCTGCTGAAGAGGTCCCCACACTCCGAGGAAAGCTGCGCCGCAGCAAGTCGTCAGCAGTACTAACAGCTTGGCGCCAGTTACCTTGGGAGATATCAAGTCGTAGTTGACCAAACACAGCATTCGTTTCCGTAGGTGTACCAGCAAAACGTTGACGCGTACGTGATGCCCATTCGGCAGCTTCCCGGTTTCTGCCCGCCTCTCGTAAGGTGTCTATCGCGTTCAGATGCGCTGTCTCGATTCGTTCACCGCTAGGAAATCGATTTATATATTCGAGATACCGATCGGCCGCTTCAGACGTTCGGCCCATCCTTAAAAGCGCGGCGGCGCTGAAGTTGAGGCCTTCGCGGCCTTCCTTCGTTGATGAGAAGTTTCGGGCTAACTGATCGTAATTTTGAAATGCCTCGTTGTAATTACGTGATTGAAAATGGGAGCGCCCAATCCCGAACACGGCTTCCGGAACACGAGGATCCTCCGGATAGTAGTTGATCAATGCTTGCCAGTGCTCGCGGGCTTCCGCGAAGGCCCGGTTCGTGTGATAGATGCTTGCGCGTCTCATATGTTCCTCAGCCGACAGCCGAGTCATGACTCCTCGCGCATTCCTTGCATTCCGATCTTCTCGTCTCACCTCCGCAAGCCTGGTGTCACTGGCTGCCTGCGCAGCAGTCGCGCTGAAAAAGTGCACCGCAAAGTTCGGAACCGTCGACAACTGGTTAAATGTGCCGACGTTACCCAGAGCCAGGATTGTTATGGTAAGAACAAAAGAATTCATAACACCTTCCGATGGTTTAGCTTTCTTCAGCTTTGATGATCTCGAACGTGGAAACGATTTCTACCGTAGGTCGAAAAGTCGCTGCGACGCTGCAATACTTCGTCTCAGACAACTCAATCGCTTGAGCAACTGAATGCTCTGAAATGTTACGCCCTGTAACGATGTGGTGTACTTCCATTTTTTCATACCGACGAGGATGTTCCTCCCGCCGTGTGCCCCGCACCTCAATCCGATAACTCGTTACGGCCTGGCGTTTCTTTTTCAGAATGCCAGCCACATCCACTGCTGTACATGATCCGAGGGCCAGCAAAAGTAGTTCCATGGGTGACGGAGCCGAATGCCGCTCATGATCTGTATCTATTGCGACTGCATGATTTGAGGGAGTTACGCCTAAAAACAGGTCACCGTCGACAGCAGTAACAACGGCGACGTATGAATTTGAGCTCATTTAAGTACCTCCGAAATAGAATAACACGCAGGCAAACTGCCATTAGCCACCAATAAACAAGGTATGAACCGCCGATTTCACATCAAAACAATATCTACGCAACGTTTACACGCGGGCCTTAGGCATTGGCACGGATCTTGTAGCCCTTTATTTTGGCACCCGCGGAAACCATCTGAGCGTGTGTCTGAATGACAGATCGACTCAAGCCGGTGATCTATGGAGGGCAAGAATATGATAATTAGAAAAAGTTTGTTGACGTTCTTCGTAGTGACTTTGATCACAGCGAGTGCAACGCTCGCTCACGCTCAACGTCAGACCTATAGGGGAACGTTCCGCTCCGTTCAACAGTTGATCTCCCAGTTAGACAATAGAACTGATCTCCTCCGAACAAGTCTCAATGCTCAGAGCCAACGTCGTGCTTATGGAACAAGTGGACAGGATGCACTGGCTCTCTTAAACGACTTGGACTTAGCCGTAGAAACTCTGCAACAGCGTTTCAACAGCCGCAACTCTACTGCCGCCGATGCTGAGAATGTTCTTCGGCGCGCGGCTTTGATTGAACCATTGATGGGCAATGAGGTTAGGGGCTCCGGCGTGTTACGTCATTGGAATGCGCTACGGGCCGATCTTAATCGTTTGGCCGCCGCATACAGAATAAGCTGGCCCACGGTCACTCAGTCCTACCCGAATACTAATCCAGTCTATGGTGGGAACGCCCTGACCGGAACTTACCGACTTAACACTTCTCGCAGCGATGATCCTGCTCGAGCGGCAGACGATGCCATTCGTTCAATACCATATCGCGATCGCCAGAGGCTGCGCGATCAAGTGGTCGCTCGACTGGAAGCGCCTGACCAAATGGCAATCGAGTTACGCGGGCGGGAAGTAACGCTAGCTTCTTCGAGAGCGCCGCAGATCAGCTTTGTAGCGGACGGCGTGGAAAGGACAGAGAGCTCGAACCCAGGACGGGTTATTCGAGCCCGTGCAACATTAACGGGCGACCAATTGCTGGTAAGCTCTACTGGCGAAGCTGGTAACCAGTTCAACGTTACATTCGACCCCATCGACAACGGTCGGGCAATGCAGGTTACTCGGCGGGTTTACGTAAGTGGTCTATCGCGACCGGTTGAGGTACGTAGCATCTACGACAAGATTTCTGAGGTAGCGCGGTTTGAGATAAACAGTGGACCGGAAGCCTATCCTACAGGTAACACGGCGGGCTTCGTCGTTCCGAATGGGGAAACGCTACTCGTTGTTCTTAACAACGACTTGTCGACAGAAACTGCGCAGCAGGGTGATCGGTTCACGGCTATCGTAAGACAGCCCGCTCAATACGAGGGCGCCACGATTGAAGGTCATGTTTCAAATGTGCAACGAAGCGGTCGTATTACGGGTCGATCTGAGTTGACATTGAGCTTCGATACTATTCGGCTTCGCGACGGCCGTAGCTATCGCTTCGCTGGTATTCTGGAAGGTGTTCGGAGTGCCCGTGGCGAGAGGGTAGCAATCGATAATGAAGGTGCGGTTCGTGATAACAGTCAGACAGATCGCACAGTGCAACGTACTGCTATCGGTACAGCCGTTGGCGCGATAATTGGTGCGATTGCCGGCGGCGGCAAAGGAGCTGCCATTGGTGCGATAGTCGGCGCTGGAGGCGGAGCAGGTTCGGTATACGTTCAAGGCCGCGATGATTTGAAACTCGAGCCCGGAACTGAGCTGACTATCCGCTCAACCGGACCGCAATAAGGCATTGGGCAGAGAAAAAAGGTCGGCTGCTGAGGCAGTCGACCTTTTTTTGTTACGAGTAAAGCAGTGTCTGAGAATCAAATGACCATATGATATTATCCGTTCACCCAGATCCTCACGTATTTGTGGACCCCTTGGTCCAAACACATCTTAAACGTGGGAGCCTCAGAACATGGCAAGAGCACTAGTGGTTGATGATGATGAAACCATCAGAGACACTTTGTATGAATTGTTGTCTGAGAATTACATCTGTCAAACGGCGGAGACTGCGGAGAAGGCAATTGCCAGGCTTGAGGCAGATACTTATGACGTCGTTTTGACGGACATCTCGATGCCAGGCCTTAGCGGCTTGGAGCTTCTCGGCCAAGTTCTGCAACGATTTCCTCATACCCCAGTAATAGTTATTTCCGGTATCAGTGACAAGGATCACGCTGAGGGTCTGATCAGACTGGGAGCCTTCGACTACCTGCTCAAGCCGTTTAGTCTTGATGAGGTTGAGAAGAGTGTTAAGAGGGCAGTGGAGTACCGAAGGCAATTGATTGAACAATCAGCCGGCGGGACATCGAGTGACGGCGATACGAGTGATTGGAAGATTGTAACGTAGCAAGGTCGAAGAGCTTTTGGATCACTTAGGCTGCGACTATTGCGAATGAAGCTCGTTTAGCTAACACTTCGCGGCGTTCGACGATCTGTTGAGCGAGTTCACTGATTCGTTCAGCTCGGAAAGGCTTTGTGACAACCCAATCTACGCGGGCTTCCTTTCGTTCGTCAGATCCTACAGCCTCTCCCCAACCGGTGATAACGGCAATTGGAATAGTTTGATTGCGCTCACGAATAGCACTCGCCAATTCCCAGCCACTCATTCCCGGCATCCCCACGTCAGTAAAGACCCCATCGAATTGATTTGAGTCAAACAGGCCCAACGCTTCGCGGCTCCCTGGGGCTAGATAGACTCTAAAGCCTTCCGCCTCTAACAAGTCGCGTAACAGTTCGCGAACAGAGTCTTCATCGTCCACGACAAGAATATTCGCCTTGTGCTCATCAAAAAGGCGTCCATCGCGGGCAATGGCGGTTTGAGGCTGGGCTACGCTAGCTTCTGCCTTAGGCTCGATGACGGAGTCCGCCACTTTTGACTTGGGTAACCTGATGCAGAATCTCGTCCCAGCGCCAGGTTCGGACTCTACTTCAACGGACCCTTCATGTCTTCTAATAATCCCAAAACTGACTGCCAGTCCGAGGCCCATTCCCGCCTTACCTTTAGTGGTGAAGAATGGATCAAAGATTCGAGACTTTACGTCGGCCGGCATGCCAGTTCCTGTGTCGCCGACGGAAATAAGCACGCAGTCGCCATCATCCTCAGCCGCAAGTGTGAGCTGTCCTCCCTCGGGCATCGCATCGACAGCATTAAAGACCATATTTACCAATACCTCACGCAGTTCGGATTCGTCACCCATGACTTTGGATTTGGATCGGATTTGCAGGTTGAGGCTTATTTGAACATTGGATGCTTCGGCTCGATCCTTCCAACGAGGACGGGTGATTTCACTTACATCGAAAAGTATTTGGTCGATGGATACCGGCTCGAAGTCGTGATCCCGACGTTGCCTTGCAAAATCCTGGATGCGTTTGACCGTTTTCGCTCCGTCTTCTGCAGTTTTAATAATAATGTTTAGGCCTCGAGCAATTTTCTCAGGATCATTAGTTCGAAGTATCAGTTGAGCTCTTCCGAGGATTCCTGCAAGTGTGTTGTTAAAATCGTGGGCGACGCCAGACGCTAACTCTCCTAGCGCTGACAGTTTTTCCATTTGTGAGAACTGCTCGCGGATTCGTTCCTGTTCGGCGATGTAATGAGACAGCTCTTCGACGTGACGTTGTGCTTGTTCGGCCTGCGCAGCGGAGCTCTCAATGTTTTTGAGATAGGTTCGGTACGTCAGGAAGACTATGGCAATAATCGGAATACTGATCACCAACGCATAGAAGCCGAACTCGTTAATTAGTTTCGCAATAACGGCCGCTGCGGACGCTCCCGCAAAGTACGTTATTGATGTCCACAGATAATGCGTCTTCCAAGTTTGCCAAATGGGTTTTTCGGCCTTTAGCGCCCCGCAGATTGCTACGATTCCAGAGTTCGTAACATATTGGATCAAAGCCATTATAGCTATGGCCCCGACAAATTTCGGCGAAAGCGCCGTTGCGCCGAGCGATATGACATCGCCAAATAGAAAACTTAATGCGTAAGAGGTAGCGCAGGTCGACAAAGCCGCGCAGCCCCAATTAAAGAGTATCGTTGAATATTTCTTGCAAAATCTGAAAGAGGATAGGAGGGCCTCGCTGGCCGAAATCAGGATGGCCGCTTCGTATCCATATAGCAAGAGTGTTAAGAAGACGAACGTGTCCGAAACGGAGATCTGAGAGCCAAATTGGGGAATGCGGATTGTAATTCTTGAACTGAGGAAGATGGTTAGGACCGCAACTAGCGCAAATTGATGATCTACTACCCTCTTATCCAGGCGGTACGCAGCGATCATGTAGGCAAGAGCGCCGGCGCAGATCGTTGACCAGAGATACGCTTCAGCCAAGATCGATTTCTGTTTTGCACTTAAGGCCATCTGTCTCCCGCTTCTACGCCGGCAAAGCAGACCCACCCCAAGCGTCGTTCGTTTGGAGCAAAGGCAATGCTTCGTTGTTATATGTTGCAGTACCGTGTGAGAGATGATTTAGGGTTGGATTACTTTCGTCGGCAAGAACAGCGCGCATCTTAACCTGACGCGCGAGCGTTTCAAGGTAACAAAGAAACTGATGAAGAACTTCGCCTAAGCTGGAAGAGGTTTCACCAGAAACACTTATCCGTTCGCAGAAGCTTTCAAATTGAGGCCAGTCTGAGTACATCAGGAATTCCAGACTGTCACGCCTGAATGTCTCAAGGCCCGCATTCAAATCTCCGGAAGTCGTACGACCCTCCAAAAACTCTTGAACTAAGTCTCGAAGGCATTCCAGATCGGAACAGAGTTTAAGAGACTGGCGATATCGCCTCTCCGCGTTATTGAACAACTGAGTTACTGATAGAGCCGGTTCATAGACCAGGGCTAGACTGACAGTCGATTGCTGAAGGCAATTAGTCAAAACATCGTGTGCACGATGAACCCGCCCGAGGACCACGTAAGCTGAACTCTCAACGTCGGTTTCATATTCGCCCTCGAATACTCTCCGTAGGTCGTGGCTGAGGGCGAAAGCGAGGCCGTCGAGAGTGTCCGCCAGTTGTCCGGAAACTTCCTTACAGTTCAAAGCGTCGGTCTTGATAAACTCAATGAGCGAGCGCGCTTCGTCACGAATCAATTGGAAAAACGCCAGCGTTTCCTCGGCGCTATTAACCTGTCGCAAGTGACCTTCGATGATCGAGAGACACTCAAGAAGCCGCAGAAGATCTTGAAACACCGTACCCACTACTCTACGGATCCGGATGCCAGAGATTCCCTCCACCATGTTCTCAAGATGCGACCTGCACTCAGTTAGTGAAGCGATCCCGCGATTGAGCGGAGCGACTCGATCTTCGATTGAACCGATCATAAGCGGTGAAGTGGAGTTAATCGTTATCATTTGATACTCGTTCCGTCAGAAATACGGTTCGATAACTGCCGCGTACATGGAAGCCACAGCTCTTGTAGAACGATTGGGCTTCTGTATCGTCGTCATTAACTAACACGCTGATGCATCGGCTGCGCCATAACAACATGCGTGCAAGTTCCGCAATACAGGCCCGCCCATAACCCATACTCCTAACGCTTGGGTTGACCCAAATGCCCTCCAAATAACAGGTCTCACGCGTCGCTGTGACCACATCGGCCTTGAAGATCAACTGATCGTTTTGAGTCAATACCCACGTTCGGCCGTTTCTTATGCGTTGTTGGTATCGTTCAACGAAGCCTTCATTGTCCACATCACGTGGATCTACACCGCTTTGGTGGCATGCCAATCGCGCGTGAACCGGTATTAAAAACTCGAGGTCAGCGTTGGTTGCAAGCCGGAGGCGCTGTCGATCTTTATTTGAAAGAGTTGTGGGCCAACGAAGTTCCAACAGCAGTTCTCGCCGCTCACATTTCACCGACAGCCCCTTTGTACAGTGGTGCTTCCAAAATTGTTCAGCCCAACGTTCCTCAAACATTACGAGACGTTTTGAGTCGCAGTTGCTTGTCGCCTCGGCCAGATCTTTCAATGAATCATTGTTCGTTGGCTCAATAATCGTGGCGTGACCAACCAGAGCTACGCCGCGCAGTTCGCCTAGAATGTTCCTGGAACCGTAGAAAGTTCCGCGGTTAAGCGGACTCACCAGACCGTGTTCATGAATAAGACCAGTCAGGTATGCGCAGTGAGCAGGCTTCTTTGGGAGAAACTGTAATACAGCTTCAGCTTCATCATTAGCCAGGACGAAGGCGCCAGAATTGCCGAGCAAGGCGGAGTTCAGCGAGCCGGTATGTGATAACGAAGAGTACATCAGTTGTTTTGTTTCGGTGTTAGTTGCGGTCGGCGATTAAAACTCCGTCGCTGAGGAGCACGCCGTCACTGATTAGAACACCATCGCTGATCAGAACACCGTCAGCCATTAACACTCCGTCTGCTAACAGCACACCATCGGATAACAAGACTCCAGATGGCAGGACGCTCATACCGGATGCTAGAGTCGACCCCTCACTCCTAAGAATTTGGTCGGAAAGCAACACGCCAGCGGAAAGCATCGCTGGGTTGGGCAGCAATGTGCCATAACGCTCATGAGTTGCATCTGAGAGAAGCACTCCTAAATCATAGATTGTCTGGTATTTACTTATCAGCGCCGATCCGCTAGCTACGGCCTGGTCCGTAATAATTCCTTGAGCCCAAACAAATGTAGTCCCGTCGATAGTGGAGCGAGGAGAGGGCAGCGCGGTACTAAGGAGGGGCGCGCCGAGGAGCGTGGAATTGTTGAGATCAGTTCGGACTAGCCTTGCGAGTCTCACGGCTCCTTCAATGTTTAGCTGTCCTGCGCCCTGTTCCAAGGTGTTGACGTCCTTAATTTGCTGAGCTGTATAAGAAAGGACCATCTTAACCATGTTAGGTGTTAGGTTGGGATTTGCTTGAAGGATCAGCGCACTTGCACCTGCCACCAATGGGGCTGAAACAGAGGTACCGCTCATGTACATCATCTGTTGTTTGGTTCTGCTACCGGCTGCTCCGGCTTCGAGGGTGGGGTTCTCGGCTCCAAGAACGCTGTTGGGTGAAGCGGCGAAAACCAGCTTGTTCCCAGGGGCGACTAAGTCGGGTTTGATTAGGTTGTCGTAATGGTTGATTCCTCTATCGTCCGTCCAATAGCTACGCGTTGGACCACGTGAGCTATAACTGGTTACTACATCGTCATTGCGGGCGTCTGTGCTGTATGAGTTCGTGGCACCTACCGTAATGGCCGACGGTTCGTTACCCGGGCTGTGAATAGCTCCATACTGTTTGCGGCCGAAGGGGTCCTTTCCATCGTTCCCCGCCGCGGCTACCACTACAACGCCAGCATCTACCAAACGGCGGACTGCCAAGCAGAGCGGGTCGTTCTTATAAGAAGAAACGGCGGCTCCTCCCAGACTCATTACAACTACACGAATGTTATAGGTACGGTGATTTGAATAGAGCCAGTCGAGTGCTGAGAGGACACCAGAAACCTTACCCCGACCCTGTGCGTCAAGCACTCTAAGGTTTATGAGGTTTGCGTTGGGGGCAATCCCAGTGTAGAGCCCATCTTGGACCGCGTTATTCCCGGCTGCGGCCCCCGCGACGTGAGTTCCGTGTCCAAACGGGTCATCTGTCCGGTTTTCAACGGTGAAGTCCTTACTAAAGACGACTCGGCCGTTGAAAGATCTATGTTGGGAATAGACACCAGAGTCCACTATGGCGATACCCACGCCGGTCCCGTCAAGAGCTTCACCGTTCGGCATGACTGAGCGAACATCATCGGCTCCAGTTGTTGAGCTTACATGACCAAATGAGAGCACTTCGTCGTCGCCACTAACAAAGTGAACTTCGTTGAAGGTAGCGAGTTCGGGTAACAGTCGAACCGGTAACTCGATAGTCGCCGAATCAAGGTTCTTGAATTCTTTGTTTAAGCGAATGCCATTAGCATTTAGGAATCCAACGAGGCCATTACGGTTCCCTCTGCGAAGTTGGATGATGACGCTGACGGTTTCCTCGGCATCAGACGGCGATGAGTTCCGTTTTAGCAGCTGAGCAGCGATCTTCCTTTCTTGACCTTCATACAGTCCTGCTGAGGTGGTAGAGACGAAGTGAGTGGCGCTAAAAACCGCCCCTGCGAGGAGGGCTATAGCTGAGGTTACAAGGAGTGAGCGGGTTGGTCGGTTCGTCATGATTACCCTCAAGGGTTTAATAAGGCCCAAGCTAGAAACTTGGGCACCCCGTTTTGGCAATGGACGTGCCAGCGGGCAAATCAAACGAATCGGTAGGGTTTACGGCCTTTAATCCCCAAACCAACCAGTCTGACTCCTTGGAACCTATCAGGGTGACCGGTCACTTTGAAGATGTATTTGAGAGCTTAGACGTTTGATAAGAGGGCGCACATGTTGAGGTGTTTATGTTGGCTCCGCGGGATTCGTTATCTTCGAATTCCGGGTTCGATTTCTCGCTTCTTGTTCGAGTGTTGCGATCTCGAGCCCCAATGGGATTTGGTCTTGGGAGGCGTGAAGTCGGCGAAGCATTACACTCGTTTCCGCTTCGGTAAGTTCTCTACGCGCCGCTGCCTCTATGGTTTGCAGACGAGCTTTCGCTTGCACTTCTCGCATCTTGGCCTCCTTACGAATGCTGTCGGCTTTCCCTCGATCATAGGTCAAATCTTCAAGAAGGGAATTAGTATCAGCATTGCGGAGATGTCGTGTACGATTGATTTGTCTTTCAATGTGCAGCCCTTCCTCTCGAGCCTTTGCAGCGATCCGTGTCGCGGTTAATCTTGCGGCAAGTGTTTCGGCATAGGCGTCCGCGAGCAACGGATTCATAGCCTCTAGTTCGCGCCAAGTCTTTCGTTCTTCGGTGGACAGTTCTGGGTGAAACCAAACTAGCTCGGCTGCCGTTATTCCGTCCGAGGCCAGCCGGTCCCGCACACGACGTTTCCACCTGCGACGATATAACCCGAACCCGATGAGAATTAGAAGGGCAACAGCTAGCCCAAGGCCTAATGACAGAAGGGAAAGTAATATATAAAGCGCAGCCGCATCCGTGCTCGAGGAGGTAATAAATAGAACCAGGAATAAGACGGGCAACGGGACGATCGCTAATCCCGTCATAATTGCTGGCGCCCACGTGAGCATACGCGACGTTAGTTCATCTTGAGTGCGCACCTTTCCGTAAGACTGTTCTTGTTTGGTCAACATAACTTTACCGGCGGAAGGCTGATCTTAACGCCAACCCTCGTAGCCGCCAATCACCGATAGATTTCAGCCAAGCACCTCGGCTTGTATAATGGGTTTTGAATGGGGAGGAAGGTCATATGAGTGGGGTTCGAATTCGCAGAATTTTTGGGACGACTTTATTGGCATGGCTAAGCATTTTAATTGCTCCCGTTATGCCACTAGGCATGGCCCAATCAAACGGAGACAGTAGCCGGGACAATGTAAGGGGTGCGAGACCAGTGACGATACCCCTGACGATCAAGGTGAAGGGAACCCCTCGCGAGGTAGAACTCCAGACGGTTGACCTAACCGTTACTGAGGACGGCGATCCTCAGACCATACTTTCAATACGGGCTTTAGGTACTAACTCCCCGTTGAACCTCTTTCTTCTAATACAGGATGACGTTGTGCCTTCCATCGGTCTTGAAATACGTCCCTTGGCAAACTTCATCCGGAATTTGCCTCGCGGTTCCAGGGTGTCTATTGGATATGTAAGAACGGGTACGCTGCAGGTCAGACAAAAATTCACTCTGGACCTTGAACGCGCTGCAAAGTCATTAAGAATTCCTCAGGGGGTTGCGGGTGTTGCGCCATACAATCCTTACGTTGAGGTGATTGAAGCCCTGAAGAGATTTGACTCACAACCAGCTGGACGAAGAGCAATACTTCTTGTCTCGGATGGCTTAGATATCTCACGAGGTCTGTCCTCAAGTTCTCCGGGTCAGAGCTTGGATTTGCAACGTGCCATCACGGAGGCTCAGCGCCGGGGAGTAGCCATATATTCGTTCTTCGCTCCGACTACCACTTCCTTGGACAACATGCTTTTGCAGACGAACGCACAAAGTTCGTTACAGCGACTTTCGGATGAGACCGGAGGCCAAGCTTTCTTCCAAGGGCGGGGTGTGCCGACGAGTTTTGAGCCCTTTATTGAAGAGCTTACTGGAACTCTGGACAGACAAATTGCGCTGACATATCTTTCGACGCACCCTAATCGTGGGTTCCATCGCGTCAAGATTAGTTCCTCGCGTCCAGACGTGGACGTAAATTATCCAACTGGCTATACGCGGAGAAATTGATGTGCTATTGAACTGAGGCCGGCAGCAACGATCCGCGGCGGTCGGTCGCAATGGCCCAACCGTCTGCAAGTCTTCCGATCATGCCGTGAAAGTGAATCTCGCCGCCTGATAGCACAACGACTACATCGCCAGCATGGAAGCGGCTGTCTTCAAGTTGAAATCGAATAACGGTCGCTTGGCCATTGTTCTGCTCGACCGTCTCATAGCAAAAGTCGTCTGCGTCAGCGACGTAAGTTTGCGAATTATTTGCAATCCTTTGCTCGTCTGGCAATCTAAGCCCCCTAAACTGGTTTAACTGCAATCAGCGTTCTTTCTGCCATTATTCATCAAAGGAATGACGCTGGGCAAATGCCAGCTCAAAATTTGACAGATGAAATCAGAAAACATCATCACCTCTGTTTTGTTGAATGCCTGGAAGGTAGTCCCATTGGTAACCATTCTTTTGGGGCAGGCGTTCCTAAGCGAAGCGCAAACTCTACATGAAAAGACGCGTCAGTACCGACAAGCGCATGAGCGAGAAATCCTCGATGAGTTCATAAAGCTTCTGGGCGTCCCGAACGTTGCATCCGACAAGGTGAACATCAGCAGAAACGCTGAGCTCATAGTTGAGATGATGCGTCGTCGAGGGTTAAAGCCCAGACTAATCGAGTCGAACAACGGAGCCGCTCCACCCGCCATTTATGGCGAGTGGATGACACCGACGGCAACGCGAACGTTAGTGTTCTACGCTCACTACGATGGACAACCGACTGATCCTAAGCATTGGACAGGCAGTCGACCGTGGGAACCTGTTTTTCGTTCGGCGCCAATCGAAAAGGGCGGCCAAATAATCTCGATTCCCATCAAAGGACGCATTAATCCTGAATGGCGGTTGTATGCGCGATCCGCTTCTGACGACAAAGCGGGAGTCATGGCGATACTTGCGGCGTTTGACGCATTGCGAAGTATGAATGTGACTTTAACTTCGAATATCAAGATAATCTTTGACGGGGAGGAAGAGGCAGGTTCACCAAACCTGAAAGAAGTTCTGATACGCCATCGGGATTTGCTGGCGGCTGATGCGTGGCTCATATGCGATGGCCCGGTTCACCAGTCGGGTTTGAAGCAAGTGGTCTTCGGCGTTCGTGGCGATACCAACGTAGATATCACCGTTTACGGCGCTAAGAGGCCCTTGCACAGTGGACACTACGGGAATTGGTCGCCTAACCCAGCGATGCTGTTAGCCCAACTGCTGGCGTCTATGAAGGACAGCTCCGGCCGAGTAACAATCGAAGGATGGTACGACGACGTTGAGCCACTTGGAGAGGCAGAGTCCCAAGCGATAACCGAAGCTCCTGATTACGATGAACAGCTCAAGGCCGAACTGGGTATTGCTCGACCAGAGGGAGGCGGGAAGGGCCTACTGCAGCTCATTAATGAGCCCTCCCTAAATATTAATGGGCTAAGTGGCGGCGATGTCGGATCACTCGCGCGAAATATCATACCCACTACAGCTTCTGCCGTCTTAGATTTGCGCATGGTTCGGGGCAATGATTATCAACGTCAAGTCAGACGTTTAGTCGAACACATCGTCAAGCAAGGTTTTTTCGTGACTGACCGTGATCCCACCGACTATGAGCGAAGCAAACATCCGTTACTAGCGAAGGTTAGTCAACGCAACGGTGGATATAACGCCGCCCGAACACCTATGAACTTACCGATCGCCTTACGAGTAGTTGAGGCCGTCCAAGAAACCACACCGAACAAGGTGGTTCGTTTACCCACTTCTGGTGGAAGTCTTCCCTTATCGATAATCACTGAAAACCTGACCACCGTAACCATAACTGTGCCAATCGCTAACTACGACAACAACCAACATGCGGAGAATGAAAATCTTCGCCTGCAAAACTTGTGGGATGGAATCGAGACCTATGCAGCATTAATGACAATGACAAAATAGCATCTGGTATCGGGATGTCCTTAATAAGGCAGACATTAGCTGACAAAGCAACACCATTAGGTTCAAAATTGACTGGAATAGGCTGGAAGGTGGTCAGAAACGACCGATAAGTAAACTGTGGTTCGCGTAGATGGGGCGGCTAGTGGGGCTCGAACCCACGACCTCCTGATCCACAATCAGGCGTTCTAACCTACTGAACTATAGCCGCCATACTTTTTGTTTATTGCCCCCGGCAGGACTCGAACCTGCGACCCTCTGCTTAGCTTCCAGCATCAGGCTTTCCCTGACCGCCCACTAAGAGTGGGTTTGCTGGCTGGACTATATCTTGGACATCGCAGTCCCGGCCCGTATAGTCTCTGAGGATCCCTGTAATGCACGCCCGGCGTGGGGGCGATAGGTTTCCTGCGGATTACCCAATCCATTCAGCTTGTTACTCAAACTCGTTGAGTACCGAAGGCTCTAAGGGCGTCCCCGCATACAGGACCGTCCACTTAATGAGTTCGTTTCCTCACCAAGGCTCCTACAAGGCAGATGCTCTATCCGCTGAGCTACAGGGGCATATTCCCGGTTGGCCGATGTTAACATGATGACTACCCGGGTCAAATTCGTCGAATGGGCACAAAATAAGAGATCGCGAGAAAGCGATCTCTTACTGGTGGTGGAACTGTTGTTATGCTGCTTGCGTCTGCTCGGCAGTTTCAGCAAATACACGACGCCCATTAAGCGCGTCGTCAATTATTTCGCGTACCGCCGACGTGTCTGGATTCACATCCATACGATCGCACGCGCGAAGATGACGGATGATACCCTGAGTTGCTATCTCCATAGCAACACCGGTCAATTTCGAATAACGCCTGGCTTGAATATGATCGATTCTGAGAATCCGCTCGTCGAGCGGCAAGTGTCTGTCAAAAGTCACGGTTGCTTCTTTACCCTCCAAACCGCAATCACGCGGCCAATTTAGTTTCAATCCTATGATGCTTCGAGAACTTATCAGGATGCAGATCTGTTGCATTTCGCAACAATTTACCTCTCGGGAACCCTGTTCCCAACGTCCAAAAATTACTTGTGCGGCGAAACATTGGATTATATGGCAAACCCTAAGAAAACGCCAGAACTTTTTCGCTCCGAACTCTGCCAGTAATCGAGAAAAAGCTGCCAATGCGGAACGGGCGTGTGTCGGAGAGACACGCTGGGGTGAAGGGCGGAAGGAAGGGGCGGTTTGCAAACGTAAGCGCCGCCCAAGTGCTCACCTTTGGTGAACTTACGGACGGCGCCGAGCCGGTGGGGTAGCACTAAATCGTTGCGTATTACATCTATTTCTTCGGGAGAACGGTATCCTTCATTCCCTTGCCGACACGAAACTTCAGAGTGGTTTTCGCTGGTATCTGGATAGTTTCTCCAGTTGCTGGATTTCTTCCTTCGCGTGCCTTGCGCTCCGATTTAACGAGTTTGCCGAATCCTGGAAGAACGAACTCGCCGTTGGATTTAACTTCTCGGGAAGCCAAATTATAGAGTTCGTCAAAGAACTCCTTTACTTGCGCGCGTTTCATGCCAGTCTTGTCTGCGAAATGATTGAAGACTTCTGACTGAGTCATGCGCTTTCTGCCTGTAGCGGCTTTTGTCGCCATAGTCTAGTGTAGTACCTCCAATGAGACGTATTTAAAAAGCTAATGCGAAGTCATATATCACACTCAGGCAGCAAAGTCTCCCACAAAATGCGGATTTTCGGCCGATTTCGCGAAAAATAATTGACTTCCGCCAGCCCTAGATCTGCTCGGTGGGCAACGCCAAAGTTTGGTGGGGTTCCAAGTGGAATGTAAGTACTGTCCGCGACTCTTGTCTGTTTTTGACCTCGCGCCAGAGGTTTTGAGCCGATCCATGGAGAGGTTGGTGTTGGTCGGGGCGAGAGGATTCGAACCTCCGACCTCTCGGTCCCAAACCGAGCGCACTACCAGGCTGTGCTACGCCCCGAATTTGACTTGCAATAAGCCGAGCATTCTATGAGTCAGTCGCTAAGTGGTCAAGTTTGCGTTATCAAATGTTTCAAAAGCGCGCGTATGCGCAGTATAGATTGAGCTCGATGGCTAATACGATCTTTAATCGAGTCGGTGAGCTCCCCGAAACTTTCATTGTAACCCCTTGGAATGAATACCGAGTCGTAGCCGAACCCATGATCACCTCGCTGAGTTAAAGCGATTTTGCCCTCACAGATGCCTCGCTCAATGCCAAGCACACGCGCTGCCGGCATTGTATCTTCTGAGGGTTTGGCCAAGACTGCGACGCTCACAAATCGGGCGGTGCGTTCTGATACGTCGATGTGGGCTAAAGAAGTTAGGAGTTTGTTGTTTCTCTCAACATCTGAAAGTGCTGCTCCGCCATAGCGCGCTGAGAGAAAGCCCGGACGTCCATCCAACGCATCCACTTCAAGTCCTGAATCATCAGCAATAGCGTAAAGACCCGTTTGACCGGCATAACCGACAGCTTTAGCAATTGCATTCTCCTCATAAGTCACGCCTTGCTCATCTACTAAATGTAAAGACGGAAAATCTTTTAGTGAGCGAATCTGCAGAGGCAAACCGCTGAAAGCACGTGTTATCTCGCGGGCTTTACCTTCGTTGCTCGTGGCAATAAGGAGCTCAAGCAGGCCTGTAACCATAACACTCAGCTATGTGCTCGGAGGTTGGGTTCCTTTAGGAACAAGAACGGGAATGATTGTACTGAATTGACCCAGAGGTGAGCGTGTCATTCTCGTTAACCCTGATTGAGTCAAAGTTGTTTGTGTTGCAGCATAGGGCAGTCTATTGAACCGCGCGTCCAATTCAGAAGATATCTCTCGTTGATAAGTTCTCATAATTGCACTCATACAAGATCGAACCCGCTCGGCATCGTTCGTATATGTGACAACATGAACCCGGGCCCCTGACTCGACAAAGTGAGTGAGAGGCGTTGGTTGTTCATCAGCCTGCGTGGCTAGCTCCCTCATAATCCTGTAATACTGCTGGACATCCACGGGATGTCCCAAGATAACTAGAGACTCATTCAATGCTACGGAAAGACTACCGTCAGCATTTTCCATGATTGAGGTGGCCGGATCGTCGGCGCTTGTCCCTTTCAAACGCATCGTCATTGAGAAAAGGTCCGTCAGCTTTTTCCGGTCCGTAACCGCCGCTATAAGTAGTTGACGTTCGCCATCCTCATCCAACCTGATGGTTTTCAGAGGACTCTTCACAGCACCCAGAAATCTTTCGGGCTCTTCGATTCCGTAACGGGTAAGACTACTTCTCAGCGTGGTATTTAAGACTACTGCTGCTACCGTGTCGATGCGTCGCGAAATCGAAGTCTTTAACCCCTGCCATGCCAATAGCGGATCCTGCAAGTGATACTGGCTAATTGAATAGAACTCCGAGGTTAAAGCAGGTGGACTTATTGGGCCGGGCGTGCCGAATTGTGGGCTTAGCTCTTGTATAACGTCTTGTGCGATTCTGATGTCATATCGGTCTTCGATGCCCCCTCGGTAGGGACGCGAGGTCCACGTGATACTTCCAATGAGTTTAGATGCAGCATTTTGCGCAAGGCGCTGAAACTGTTGATCAGCTGGCGCTTGGCCTAGCAGGATAGGAATTCCACCTGACACTAACTTTGAACTGTTTTCGGCCGGAACATAGCCGAAGACGAGCGCATTGGCGGCACCATTCGATTTGCGGGCGTTAACAAGGTCGTTATTCGACTTCAGACTCTCAGCACGGCGACGTACGACGGCCACGCAGTTCTCAACGACTTGTCGCGAGTTGCCGATTATTACGACGCTACCAATGAAGGCCGCTACGAGTTGACCGGTACCCTTCGTTTCACGCCATTGAACAATGGTCGCTCCATCGATCAATTCCCGTTCGGGTTGCGCGGCCGGATAAGTTGCCGCTACAAACTTTTCCAACAATGCTTCCACTGGAGCGCGGATTCGGCGCTCAGAAGTGTGGGTTTCAAGAATCAGCGCCGCCTCAGGCTTGACGTTCAACGTATCCCCGGACTCAGTAGCGCCAAAACTAGTAACAACAACCGCCAACTGCGAACGAGACATGATTACAGAATGAATTGGTCCAATACCTGTTAGTCTCACGAAGTCTTGCTGCCATCCGTTGCCAGCCGAGAGTTGTGGGGCATTACCGTTCTCGATAATCAGTTTCCAGACGTCGGTATTCGTCAGAGTCGTCAAGACGTCAACCGGAGAGTTTACTTCAAGGTAAAGAACCGAATTGGCGGGGGCAAACTGTGCCATGTCGACTGGTTTCGGCTTTACCCAAAGAAGCCAAACGACCCCCGTGAACAAAAGAAGTAGAATGGAAAGAGAGAGGATTCGAAGTCGGGTCATGGAGCGAATAGTACCTCAATTGTTCCAACGCTGCGGATCCAGGAACATCAGCAGCCTATTCCAGAGAATTGTTTATACTAAATACAGGAGCCCGTTTTGAGAGCTCCTAGTTATTGGTACGGCACGAGTTAAACAATGCAAAATAGCAGTTGACAATATTTATCCGCGTGCGTTAGTCTGCTCGCCGATGGCGCGGATGAATGCGCCGTCACTCGACGCTCAATCCCGCTTCTCTCAATCCAACCGTCAGCGAAACCCCGTTGGTATCCCATTACAACAATTGATTCTCGAGACTCGAACGAACGGAGCCGACGCGCGTCTGCTGTCAAATTTGCCGAGCGGCAAGTCAGCCGTTCTCAACTCACTGTGCTGGAAGAAGCCCATGCTGGAGAAAACGAGCGGAAATTGTCGATCACGAATAATGAAAGCCCGGCTTCGACTGCGTCGCAGACATAGGAATCGGTCTCTCATGCTGAGGAATAAATAAAAATGTTTCAGAAAACTATGGGCAAGAAAAACCTCGTTGGCTTGGATATAGGTTCGAGTTCTGTTAAGGCCGTCGAACTCAATAAGAAGGGAACCGCCCTCCAATTAGTCAATCTCGGCTTCGAGAACCTACAGCCGGACACGATCGTGGACGGACAAATCATGGAGCTCAATAACGTTGCCAACGTCATAACCAGCATCTTCACAGAGCATCAAATCAAGACCTCTCGCGTTGCTGCCGGCGTTAGTGGTCACTCAGTCATTGTAAAGAACATCGTACTTCCCCAGATGAGCGAAGATGAACTTCAGGAATCGTTTAGTTGGCATGCGGAAGAGCACATTCCTTTCGATATTTCCGACGTTAATCTTGATTACCAAGTCACGAGTAGCTCACCTGATGCGTTGAATGTACTGATGGCGGCTTGCAAGAGCGACAAGATTGCCAACGTAAAGCAGGCAATTCAACTTGCCGGCAAGCAGCCCGTTGTCATCGATGTTGACGCCTTCGCCCTGCAGAACTGCTATGAAGTGAACTATCAACCAAAGCCTGGTGAAGTTGTGGCACTCCTTAACATCGGTTCCTCAACAATGAATATCAACATTCTGAACGGGGCCCGATCAGTATTTGCGCGTGACGCGTCCGTCGGAGGTAACCAGTATACAAGCCTGCTTCAGAAAGAATTAGGCCTGACGTATGAACAGGCGGAGGCCGCGAAGCGGGGCTATGCGCTGCCGGACGGTGTTGAGGCGCGGCCGATACAACCAATTATCGAGACAGTGTCCGACATCCTTGCCTTGGAAATTCGAAAGACTATGGATTTCTACCGTGCGACGGCAGAAGAAAGCGAAGAGGCGATTCAAAAAATCCTTATTGCTGGTGGAGGTTCCAAACTGCCGGGACTGCCAGACTACCTGGCGAGGCGCTTTGAAATACCAGTGGAAGTTTTTGATCCCTTCCGTCAAATCCAAGTGGATGTAAGGAAGTTTGATCCGGATTACATGAAAGAGATCATTCCTGATATGGCAATTGCTGTCGGTCTGGCGTTGAGAGGAGTGGAAGCGGCATGATCAAGATTAACTTACTCGAGTCCATAGCGGACCGTCCTACGGGTGCCGCGATGGTTGAAGCGCGTGTCACAAGTCCTCGCGTGCAAACCATTCTCATGGCATTTACCGTGTTGGGTCTGTTCCTTGTTGGCGCCGGATATGACTACGTAAGTTCGCGGTCAGCTCACGCTGCTGCTACCCAAGAACTGAACAACCAGAAGTTGATCAACCAGCAAATGCTGGCGGTTAATAAAGAGCAAGCCGAACTGGAAAAGAAAGTTAACGATATCCAGGGTCGGATAGACGCAATAAAGAAACTGCGTGAATCACAACAGGGGCCAAGCGCGGTCTTGAGAGAAATCAAAGCGCGGTTTGATGCCGTTCCTGGCTTGTATCTTAAGAGCGTTGAACAGAAGGAAGGTGAGCTGACGATCAAAGGGCTGTCACCTAATGAAGCTTCTGTTACACGGTTCGGTCAAAGCATGGAATTCTCTTCCGGGTTGTTCAGTAACCTAAACATCGAAACTCAAAGAGAACTGGTTCAGGCTGAAGGAACCGCAGCAGCGCCAGCGGCTACCGATAAAACGATCCCTACGATTGAAGTTGTAGCCTTCACTCTCAAGTGTAATTACGGCAGCAAGCCGGAAAGTAAACAGTCAACTACCGCGGCCTCCAACCAAGTGGCCAAGAACTAGGTTGACATCCCGCCGTCTTAATCCGTCGAGAAGGAAACTAAAGAAATGAAACTCGGTAATGTTCAATCCATGCCTTGGTATCTGCGACTGGGACTCTTTGTCTTAGTCGCGGGCGTAATGTATGCGGGATTCTGGTATTTCATCACTAGTCCCACTAGGGCAGAGACCGCGTCCTTCAATGCGGAGATATCACAGTTGAGGGCTAAGAACGCGCAGGCTCAGATCGCATCCCAGCGGTTGAATGAGTTTCGGGCCGTGTATAAGGCAAGAGAAGCAGAGTATGAAGAACTGAAGGCGTTATTGCCGGAGCAACGTGAGATAACCATGGTCTTGCAGGGTGTCCAGGATCGCGCCCGAAGCAATGGTTTGGTTTTACGGAAATTCCTACCCAAAGACGATGTTCAGCAGGATAACTATAGCGGTAAGAAAATTGAAGTCAGTGTGACAAGTTCATTTGCCTCGTTGCGGGCATTCTTCGAACAACTTGCTCACTACCAACGGATTGTATCGGTCACAAACTTTACGTTGACACAGGCTGAAAAGCTGTCTGGTTCTAAGACCGTTGATGCAACCTTCGATCTGACTGCGTATTACGTTGCGGCCGAAAAACTCCAGAAGCCCGCGACTAATCAGCCAGCCGGTTCCGGCCCTGCGCCAGCTGCAGCTAAGACAACCAAGTAACTCCAAGTCATCAACACAAGCCTCAGGAAAGCACCGTTATGAATCACTCAACGACAACGTCGCGACTCGCACTAGCTACCTTGCTAGCTCTGGCAGCCTTCTCCTTTGTGAATCTTGCTAGTGTTCATGCGCAAGATAACCAAACTAGTAAGCCGCCAGCGAAGCGCACAGCAGGAGGGCGCGATCCGTTTAGCAAATATGTCCCACCACGTGCTCCCGTTAAAAAGAGCGGCTTGGTGGCGCCACCCGCTATCGAGGAACGGATTGAACAATATAAAGCTCAAAAGCAAGCTGCGATGAGAAATCGCGTACCAGCACCAAAACCGACCACCGCATTTCTGCTTGGCGAGTTGCAGGTTCTGGGTGTATCTCGATCCCCTCGAGGTTACGCAGCCATCGTTGAAGCGACTCCGATTAAGTTGGCCTATGTGATCTACCCAGGTGAAAAGTTTTACGACGGCCAACTTGTAGCCATCGAAGATAACAGACTGGTATTCCGACGCGAGACCGTGTTCGCAGATGGAAGACGAGAACGCACTGTCGAAATGAAGTCTCTTCGGCAGCCTAGCACTATGGAAACGCTGTCATCTTTAAAGACAGCCTCGACATCCGCCGGCCCCTCGGGAGCAACGAAATCCCCGGAGGCTAAGGAAGCTACTGAGAAACCTTAATCGGTTCGCCGAGAGTACTCAGTGGTCCATGTACCCACCTGGCGTAGTTCCCAGTGAGACCGCTCGGTAATCACGCTACGCAGATTGACAATCAACCCCGGACGAGGTCGCGTTGTGCGGCGCGCGCTTTTGCTAGTTGGCAACGGGCGTAGTGCGTGGCGGCTCACGTCTTGCAATTCCCTTAAGGAGGGAAAAGATGCTCTATCAGTCCCGAATAAATAACGTCACAACTAGGACCGCGCTCGTCCTGGTACTAACTATTGTCTGCAGCATTGCGGGTCTCGCGGCGTCGGTCGAAGCTCGTTCCTCTGCGGCTACCGAATCTTCGGCCGCCGTTCAGGGGCAGCCGGCTCCCGCGCCGTCCCCCATGCCGGAGTCGCAACAGGGTCGCAACTATGGACAACCAGGATTTCTTGGTGAGCCGATCAATTTGAACGTAGTTAACGCTGACATCCGAGACATCTTGAACTATATAACGGAGCAGTATGGCGTCAATTTCGTTATCGACTCTTCCGTTGGTGCGGTTCCGGTCACGGTGAATGTTCAAGAAGTCCCGTGGAACTTGGCGTTGGATGCAGTGCTCAAAGCTAACCGGCTCGGCGTTGAAGCCAATGGCAACATTCTCCGTGTTGCGACTACAGAAGTACTAGCCAAGGAGTCTGAGACACAGAAGATATTGAACGACTCCCGACTGGATGCATCGCCACTCGTTACCGAGTTCATTCGTTTGAATTACGCTCGAGCTTCCGGAACGTTGGCACAGGCGGCTGGCTCAACGGGTGCGTTCTCTGGTGGTGCGACCAACCTCAGCTTCAGCGGTGGAGCGGGCGGCGATGCCACGGGAGGAAGCGGCGATCAAGGCTTGTTACCGATCATCTCGCGGCGACTCTCTCGACGCGGCTCGATTGAAGTCGATGGTCGTAGCAATACTCTTATCATTACTGATGTGAAAGAGAATATTGATGCTATTCGTCAACTTGCCGCGATCTTGGACCAACCTGAGCCACAGGTTGAGATCGAAACGCGAATCGTAATTGCGCAGCGCAATTTCAGTCGCGATCTTGGTGCCCAGCTTTCAGCCGGCGTTCTGAACTTTGGCAATGGTGCCTTGGGCAACATTTCATCGCTGCCATCAACTTCAGGTACTTCCGGTAGCGGAAGCGGAGGTGGAAGTGGTGGTAACAATACGGTGCGAACTGGTCCAAACCCATTTGGCGTGTTCGGTGGCTTAGACGGCACCAATCAACCTTTGGGCTCCTTGGGCGCAGCAGCTGCAAGTACAGTCATCGGCTTGACGACAGGGCTTTTTGGTACCGCTCAGATCAGTGCGCTCATCAGCTTGGCCGAATCGAGAGGTGAAGCGAAAACTGTTGCCACTCCTCGTGTCACGGCTCTTAACAATCGACCAGCGCAGATTGAGAGTGGCCAGCAGATTCCGGTACAGACCACGCAAGCTGCAAGTGGGACCGCAGTCGTAACGACGACCTTTGTGTCAGTGCCGCTGCGCCTTTCAATCACCCCGCAAATCACTGACGTTGGCACTGTGATTCTGAGAGTTACAGTGGAGAACAACACCATTAACACCGGTATCGCAGTCGGTGGCGTCCCCGGCATCGACACTCAGCGCATGCAGAGTGAGGTTTTAGTACCAGATGGCGGCACGACAGTTATGGGCGGCGTACTGGCAGACACTGAAGGGGTAACTCGTCAACGCACTCCAGGGCTGGCCTCGATACCCGTCGTCGGTAACCTCTTCAAGCGAAAACTCACGACTCGTTCGAGCAGCGAGATACTGTTCTTCATTACGCCGCGTATTTACCGTCCTGACTATCAAGGGAAACCGACGAACGGCACGGTAGGAACAGGTCAGCGCACCACCACAATCTCGCAGCCGGTTCCCCTCGGTAACCCACCGAGCAACACGCCGACTCCGACGCAGTTACAGCAACAGCCACAGACTGCGCCCGGCGGCTTAATGCCCGCTCCTTCTGCGATGCCTGGAACGCCTAGCGTTCCGGCTCCAGGATCGACGACAGCCCGCCCAGGGGTACTTGGCGGACAGCGTCCATAGAGGTAGACCATGTTCAAGGAAATTCTTGAAACAATAATTGAGCGCACCGAGGGTAGCCTCGGTGCACTCATAATGGGTCTCGACGGAATTGCGGTTGAACGATCTCTAAAGCAGGCCGGACAAGAGGCAAATCTCGATGTAGCTGCCGCTGAGTTCACTTCATTGGTGCGGAATGCACAACGTGCCGGTAAAGATACGGGACTCGGGGGACTGCACGAGCTAGTCATCTCCTTGGACGACGCCATTCTCTTGATACGGTTGTTGGGCCGTGATTATTTTGTTGTACTGGCCATTGGTCCCGAAGGGAATTTGGGAAGAGCCAGATTTGAATTGCGGAAAGCCGAACTGCAAATGTCCGGAGAGTTCGCAGTCTGACTCAAACTAATGGTCACGTTTAAAGCCGCTTCTTCGGAGGCGGCTTTTTCTTTTGCTGACTTCGTGAAGCAGGATTGGACACACCGCACAGTCTATTGTGGAAGTCTGACGTGAGGCATGCCGCGGAGGATAATCCGTTGTCGTCTCGCGACCCGCCTAGGGTTAACCCGGGGATTAAAGACGGTTCGTGGGTTGGGAATCATCGCAGAAAGGAAAGCGGCCTGATTCGCCGTCAAAGCTGATGCCGGCTTATGAAAGTAATATTGAGACGCCGCTTCCGCACCATATACACCGTCACCCCATTCAATCACATTCAAATAGACTTCGAGTATGCGACGCTTGGTCAAGGAGTTTTCAAGAAAGGCAGTCAAAATCGCTTCCTGACCCTTTCGCAAGAAAGATCGTGTTGACGAGAGATAAAGGTTCTTGGTCAGTTGTTGGGAGATAGTAGACGCCCCTCGCTTGAATTCAGGAATATTAGGTAGCCAATCATCGTTCTCGCCCTCCTTCCTGGCCTCACGGGCGGAGTCGCGAAGCGCGTCGTCCCAGGCTTTTTGTATAGCTTTGTAATCGAATCCGCTGTGCGAGAGAAAGTTCGAGTCTTCGCCCGTGATAACCGCGCGTTGCAAGTGCGGAGATATTCGGTCCAAAGGAACCCACACTTGGTATCGCTGTGGTTCTTTCCCCTGTGACGTTGCTTCTATTGCTCGCGCCTCGATGAGCGATGTCGAAACCGGTGACTCAGTCGCAAGTTTCCGTATTCTCGTAAACATGTAGGCTTCAAAGATCAGGAAGCCAAGTAAAACGCCCAGTGTTAGACGGAACAATGCTCGAAACAGTCGTCTCATATAAGGAGGATGCGCAGTATTACTGTCGACGGGAAAATCAACGAGCTCTTTGTTTGGGATCCAGGTATTCGCGAAGGCCGTCGCCAATGAAGTTGAAAGCAAGCACCGTAAGTGCTATGGCTATGCCGGGAAATATCAGTGCATGTGGGGCGGCTTGAAGCGTTGACAGGTCGCGAGCCTCTTCAATCATCACTCCCCATGAGGGAGCCGGGGGTGGGACCCCAAGTCCCAGAAATGAAAGTGAAGCCTCCGACAGAACTGCACCGGCCATTCCTAAACTAGCTTGGACGATTAAAGGTTGTATCGCGTTCGGAAGTATATGGACCAGAAGGATGCGTACATCACCAGCGCCGAGCGCTCGTGCGGCTTGAACGAAATCATATTCTCGAACTTTTAGTACTTGCCCGCGAATTAGCCGAGCGTAGCCCACCCACCCAATGATGCACAGCGCAAAAATCAACTTGTTAAGACCAGCACCAAGAAACGCCACCATTGCGATCGCCAGAAGGAGACCAGGAAACGCCAGGAAGACGTTAAAAACGTAACCCGAAACAACACGGTCTATCCATCCACCGTAATAGCCTGCCAGGGCACCAAGGAAAACTCCAATAACAGCAGAAACTGAAACGACAATGATGCCCACCTGCAACGAAATCCGGGCACCAAACACAACACGCGAAAATATGTCTCGTCCTGTGGAATCAGTTCCGAACAAGTGTTGCAGTGAGGGTGGCAAATAGCGAATGGAAAGGTTTGTCGCGCCCACATCGTGCGTGGCTATCCACGGCGCGAAAATCGCAACAACCAGCAGAATGGACACAATAACCAGTCCAATAATAGTTAGTCGGTTCACGCGACTCGAATCCTCGGATCCAACCAGCGGTACAAAGTATCAGTAAGCATGTTGGCGACTATGTATGTGATGCTAATGACGAGTACACATCCCTGGACCACACGGTAGTCGCGCTTTCCTATTCCGTCTTCTACGAGCAACAAACCCAGTCCGGGCCAGCCGAAGATTTTTTCCGTGATGATTGCGCCAGCCAACAATATACCGAGTTGCAGTCCGAGAATGGTTACAACCGGAATTAGTCCGTTCTTCAGCACGTGCTTGTAGACGACTTGTGTCTCACTAAGACCCTTAGCGCGAGCTGTACGCACGTAGTCCTCACCGAGCTCTTCAATTACTGACGAGCGAACCATGCGCGTCAGAATAGCTGACAACGCTGCGCCAAGAGTGAACGAAGGCAATATGAAATCGGTCCAATCAAAACGTCCGGACGGGGCAAGCCACCCAAGCTTTACCGCAAAGACATAAACAAGCATTGGTCCGATGACAAACCCTGGAAGGCTGATACCTATCAACGCCACGACAGACGCAAAGTTGTCGATCCAGGTGCCGCGGTTTTTACCTGCAATTACACCCAGCGGAATCGCTATAAGGATGGCGATGAATAATGCGGCGATCGCGAGTTGAATTGTCGCTGGGTAGCGCTCAAGAATCAGTTCGATAACTGGCCTATCTGTCCGGAACGATCGACCCATGTCTCCTCGGAGAAGATCCGACCAGTATTCAGTGTAACGATTATTCGTTCCGTGCCATTCGAAGTGTCTGCTGCCGTTAGCGTCGCGTGGGAACGAGAAGAAGAATGGTGGACGGTCTAACCCGTGCTTTTCACGAAACTGCGCAAACTGTTCTGGGGTTGCTTGTTCACCCAGTACCGACACAGCAGGATCACCAGGAACTAATTCGATCAGAAGTGTGACCAGTGAAACAACCGTCCATACAACCAGCAGAAAAATTGCGAACCGCCGCAACGCACCAAAGACTTTATACTTTAACGACGAACGCACGTCGGCGAGTCTCTTTAACAACGATTGGATTAGGATTTCTTGGGGATGATATCACAGCGACTGGGATGCCGCCGTCAAAGGAAAACGAGAACGTAGCCCGAAAGAACCCGAAACGAGTCGCGTGGCCCCGACAACCGCACGATACTTTAAGGGCAATCCCTCGGGCTGCGTTCTCATGGTTGCCGCCAAGTAGGCGTCGCAACCAATTTCAACTCAAACTGGACGTGTGCCGAAATGCAATGCTGCAATTCCGCCGGTCAGGTTCTCAAAACTTACTTCAGCAAAACCGGCATCACTCATTAATGCCGCTAATTGTTCTTGGTCGGGAAAGCGTCTGACTGAATCGGGCAAGTATTCGTAAGCGCTTCGTGAGCCACTTACTAACCCGCCCAGGAACGGTAAAACTCTCGAGAAATAAAATCTAAAAATCGAACTCAGTACAGGGATAACTGGTTTTGAGAACTCCAGCACCGCTAACCGTCCACCTGGCGCTAATACCCTTAACAGTTCCGTAACGCCCTGTTCAACCGAACTGAGATTTCTCAAACCAAAAGCGATCGTGACCAAGGCAAATGAGCCATCGTCAAAAGGTAAGCTGAGTGCATCACCCTCAATGAACGGTATTTCGACGTTCCTTGCCTCAGCCTTAGACTTGGCAATTGCAAGCATAGGCCGGCAGAAATCGATCCCTACGACGTTCGTATGGCCAGCCTGGTGGAGTTCAAGGGAAAGATCTCCAGTTCCACATGCAACATCCAGCACCCGCTGATCCGCGTCAACGTCCGACAGTTTCTCAGTTAGTACACGTCGCCAGCGCTTATCGACGTTTCCGGAAAGAGTGTGATTTAAAAGATCGTATCGACTGGCAATACCCCCAAACATCTCACGTACGCGACGCGCGTGTTCGATGCTTGTGTCGGTTGCAATGTCAGGCACAGTTAACCGGATATAGATAATGGTATGGTTGCAGGTAGGTTGCGAATGATTTGTGATTACTAAGGTTTCGATGGCATCGCGGTTTTTGGTTTGGCCTGGTCTGTGGGTTTTTCACTCTTTGGATCAATCGCGCCCATCACCTCGACCTTTCCGAACGGTTCAAGCTGAGTCTTCACAAGCTCAGAATTTCCAACTACCACTGACGCGTAGGCGCCGTCACCAAACAGCCGGCCCGCCGTGCGGTGAAGATCGGCTGAGGTAATGCTCTGTAATCGTCGAATTTGTTCGGTAGAAGACTCAACTCCGTAGGTGTCCATGTCCAGCCAGCCATCCGCTAGTCCGTCCGGACCGCCGACTTCTTTGTTCTGGGCAGCCAAAAAATCAACTTTGGCTTGCTCTAGATCGGGGGCGGGTACTGGATTACGTGCCAGCTGTTTAACGATTTCTTGTGCCGCTGCCAAAGTCTTAGCCGCTAGTAAATGATCGACGGTCGTCCCCATTACAAACATGCCGGGAAGGGAAAAGGCGTCGTGCCTTACGAAAAGGGGTGTGCGGACCAGCTCCGGTATGGTGGTTTCCCAGCGTCTGCGGGCGATGTGGGCGAGTAACGATGCGGCCAAGACATCCGGATCGCGTCGCGCAAGTCCCCGCACCGCAAACCTTATTTCGACGCTTTGGTCGCCGGGGGCGTTGACAACCAACGGCCTTGCGTCCGGCTTCAACGGTTGCCGAAACGTGGCTGGAATAACCTGCTCACTCTTCCTCCAAATGCCAAGAAGTTGACGCAATGTCCGCATAGCCCGACCCGGTTGCACCCCACCGATAATCGTCAGCGTAGCGTTATTTGGATTCAGAAAGCGTTCGCGCGCGAGCATTAGATCGCTCCGATCAATCCGTTCCAGGGACTCAGGGGTCCCGCCGTAGGGACGACCGTATGG
This sequence comes from Pyrinomonadaceae bacterium, assembly GCA_035273385.1. Classification (GTDB taxonomy): domain Bacteria; phylum Acidobacteriota; class Blastocatellia; order Pyrinomonadales; family Pyrinomonadaceae; genus PSRF01. Next base: position 137,072 of record DATEPE010000010.1, read on the forward strand.
GAAGTCAGCAAAGAGACGTGCCGCGATAGCCCGATCTGCCACGGCCGTAGGCAGGACGCTGGTTTCCTTTACGACTTTGATCCGGCCATCCCGAATTCTGGTCACGTTTTCTGGCGTCAGCTGCGTTGTCACCAAGGCCGTCCTGAGGATCTCAATCATTCTTTCAAACTCGGCTGCACGACCCTGCATAGCTATAGTGATTGCGTCGTAATCCGTTCTTACATTAAGCCGACCGCCCATCTCTTCCGTGAAGTACTCGCGCACACTTGGATCGGGGAAGAGGATGTCGCCGAGGAGAGCCAGTGTCCCCTCTTTGCCAGCCAGGTCGAAGGCCGCACCGCTGTGCACGCGCAGCTTTATCAATACGTTCTGGTCACCCGGCTGCTGCAGGTGAACAACCCGCAAACCATTCAGCAGTTGTGTTCGTTGAGGTTCGGATCCTTGTCCCAAGGCACTCAGAGACGCGCCTGGAATGGCGAGAGCCAACATTAACAGTCGAAAAAAGCTCAGGAATACGGCGGTTTTCATAGATTGCCAGCAGTACCAGGGGGAGCCGACCTCAAAATTGAATAGAAGATTGGGAGCAAAAACATCTTAGATGGACGGTATTTCTCCGTCAACCGTTTCGCTTCTAAATGCATCCAACGCCATGGTTTGACAAGAGTTACGCCTGCCAACGTCGTCAAATTCGCATTTTATGACGCGTCCATTGGGCGAATTCAGCTGGAGTTGGTGTTTGAAACTGCAGGTCGGGCAAAACTTTTTACTTAACCACCGTATCCTTTAGCCGTTTAACGGTAATAATAGTAGGACGATTCCTACAGAATCGAGTGCCGTTTGCCAGATAGAATCACAGACGAACTTTTGCTTGAAAAGGCAGGGGCTGGCGAATCGGCGGCTTTCCTTCAGATCTATGAACGGCATCGAGATCCGGTTTTTCGATTTGCTTATCGCCTTTCGGGAAGCGTAGAGGTCGCTGAAGACATTACTCATGACTGCTTTCTGGGGATCTTAAGGCAGCCCGCAAACTTTCGACCGGGTCGTGCGACGCTAAGGACCTATTTGCTGGGCGCTGCACGAAACCTGTGGCTAAAGTGGCTTCGGATGCAGGATCGGGAAACTGAACTAGATGACATCGGGGAGCCGAACTTCGAAGCTGTCGGACGTGGTCCACTAAGAGAGATTCTTGACGACGAATTAACGGCTGCAGTGAAACAAGCGGTGTCGGATCTGCCGCCGATGCAACGAGAGGCTTTAGTCCTGTTTGAGTATGAAGGGCTGGCGCTTAATGAGATCGCTGACATCGTCGGAGCTGACGTAGGAGCCATAAAAGCGCGACTTCACCGGGCTCGCCAAGGCCTTCGGAGTTCGCTAGCCACATATTTGAATAGTAATCGTGAAGTTGTTACTTTGGAGAAGGCATAACAAATGAGCACTTACGAGCCCGGAGAGCAGTTCATTTCGGAAGAAGAGCTTAAGAGTTTGCTCGACCGGTGGGTCGCTCCGAAGCCGTCAAAAGGTCTCGATCAACGAGTCACAAACAGTTATTATACGGAGTTAGAAACCGCGGACGCAGTGGCACGGTCAACGCCGTTCCCCCTAAGCCAAAAAGAGGTAGTTGCAATGAAGTTTTGTTCCACATGCAGGGAAGAATTCGCCGACAAATTTAGTTTTTGTCCGGTGGACGGTACGCCCTTGAGTGCGGTTGTGGCCCAGCCGCAGCCCCCGGTCACGCCTAAGGCAGAATTTACAGAGCCCATTGTCGCAAGTGCGCCCGTCGTAGCCGCAGCAGGTTCAACCGCGGCCGCGGCCTTCGTACCTCGCGGCGAGTATCATCTGACCTTTATGGATGATGCTGGTCTAACGTCGCGATTGGTCGACTCATTAAAAGAAGTTGCTCATCAATCGGAATTGACGTGGCCAGAATTCAAACGCGATCCGTTCGGTTTCACGAAGAGAGGTGTGGTCGGTTACGGCCAGGCGACCTGGCGTTTTCTTTCACAGCCTAACGTTGCGACCGGTGTTCTGGCATCGCTGTTCATAATGATTACGGCTATTTTTGCCATCGTCTGGTTAGACCGTGTTCAGACGCAACAGGCCCTCAACCAACAACGCGACGAGGCCTTGATCGTCGAGAATTTTCTTGATATTCCGAGTGAGCAGCCAACGCCAGATGAAGGAACAGCCGGCTTAAACAAAGGTGACGGCGGTGGTAGCAAACCGAAGAAAGAAAAGCCGGGCGGCGGTGGCGGTGGCGGTCGTGAAGATCCCAAGCCCGCTTCCTTCGGCAAAACTCCGCAAGCTTCGTTGACGGTGCCTCAGGTAGTTGCGCCAGATCCAAAGCCACCAGTGATCAAGAACCCGTCGTTGCCCGTGGCTGCCACGGTAGTGGCGGATCCGCTGCTTGTTCCACCTGATGCCCGCGTTCTTCCGTACGGTGACTTCAAGTCCAAGAGCACAGACCCGTCATCTGGTCCAGGTGTAGGCAATGGTATTGGTACTGGAAAAGGCGGTGGCATCGGTCCTGGTGAAGGTGGTGGTATTGGACCGGGCCGTGGCGGCAATATCGGCGGCGGCGACTATCGCGAAGGCGGTGGTGGTGCCGGCGGCGGTGGTGGCGGCACGGACTACAACAAGATCTTCAGTGGCCGCGATGTAACATCCAAGGCTCGGGTGCTTTCGAAACCTGAACCTCAATACACGGAAGAAGCACGCAAGAACCAGGTGACTGGTACGGTGGTCCTTCGCGCAGTGTTTACTTCTGGTGGTGCAGTGACCAACATCCGCGCCGTTTCTGGTCTGCCTTATGGTCTAACAGAACGTGCGATTGCCGCTGCCAGACAGATTAAGTTCATTCCAGCGACCAAAGATGGCCGACAGGTGTCGATGCACATCCAACTGGAGTACAACTTCAACCTTTACTAAGAGCCAACTCTTAACAAACCGAAAGGGCGCCGCTAACAAGCCGGCGCCCTTTTTCGTTTCTTGAACGAAGTCTATTAGAGCTTTTCCACAAAGCGACGGATGCGAGTTACGCCCTCCTGCAGCTGGTCCATCGAAGTCGCATATGAAAGGCGAAGATAGCCGTCAGCTCCAAAGCCTGCGCCGTCTGTAACTACCGTATGTTCTTCTTCCAGCAGACGCCGCGCAAACTCATCTGAAGTATGCACGCTGCCGCCGAGGCAAGCGCGTACACTCGGAAAAGCATAGAACGCGCCCTCTGGCTCGTTACAAGTTATCCCCGGTATTTGCCGAAGCGCATCCAGCAACCATGCGCGCCGCTTCGTGTACTCATCCAGCATTGTGGCTACCGATTCCTGCGGACCAGTTAACGCTTCCACAGCAGCAAATTGGGCTATTGAATTAGCATTGCTCGTTGAATGGCCCTGCACTTTCAACATTGCTTTGGTCCACTCCACCGGCGCCAACGCATAACCGACGCGCCATCCGGTCATCGCATAAGTTTTTGAAAACGAACCGGCGATACAAAGTCGGCTGCGCAACTCTGGCGGCAAACTTGCCGCGCTAAACACGTGTGCAGGTGGGTAGACGAATCGAAGGTAACATTCGTCTGAGATTACGAAGATGCCGCGGTCAGCCAACAGCGACATTATCTTCTCGAACTCGGGTGCTGGAATCACCCGGCCCGATGGATTGCACGGGGAATTGAGGATTATCAGCTTGGTCTTCGGTGTGATTGCCCGTTCGACATGCTCGGCAGTTAACACGAATCCAGTATCTTCCGTGTCAATGAATACCGGTGTTCCGCGCGCAAAAATAACGACCTCAGGAAATGTCACCCAGTAAGGCCTGGGGATCAACACTTCATCGTCAGGCTCAATCAGACTCACCACCGCATTGAAGATGGCTTGTTTTCCCCCGGACGTCGCCATCACCTCAGCGCGCGCGTACTCAGCGCCAAACTTCTCAGCATAGAAATCGATTATTGCTTGTTGAAGCCGCAATATGCCGGCAGTCGCTGTGTACTTTGTCTTGCCGGCGCGCATCGCTTCCGAGGCAGCAGCCTTGATGGTGTCGGGCGTGTCAAAGTCAGGTTCACCTGCACCAAAGTCTACGACGTTGAAGCCCTGGGCCCTCGCTGCCTCCGCTGCTTGCATAGCAGCAAGCGTTGATGAAGCCTGCATGCGGGCAACATTATCGGCGGCTTGAAATGATGACGGGGCGGGTTTAGTTGTCATTCTTTAGTCACACCACTACTTACCGTTTGGGTGTCTTATCCTTCATCCGTTCCTCTACAACCTGCGGAACCAATCCTTCTAAACGTCCACCCAATTGAAACACTTCCTTTACCAGTCTGGAGCTAACGTAGGAATAAGTTTCGGCGGGCATCATGAAAACTGTTTCGATACTCGGCTCTAATCTCCGGTTCATCAAGGCCATTTGCAGTTCGTACTCATAGTCGGAGATGGCCCTAATGCCACGCACGATTGCATCTGCCTGCTGTGCTAACGCGTAATGTACAAGCAGTCCCTGAAAGCTGTCGACGCGCACAGTGCATTGTCCTTTGTCGATCTGCTTCAGAACTTCAGAAAGCATCTCCTGACGTTCCTCGATGGTGAAAAAGGGTTGTTTTTCCGGATGGACCAGGATGGAAACGATTATTTCATCGAAGAGTTTGCAGCCCCGCTCAATGATGTCGAGGTGGCCATTAGTGACTGGGTCGAACGAGCCGGGGTAGATTGCGCGTCTCATGAGAAACGTTCTTAACCGAAGTGGAATAGCGAAGAGCAGCCAAGTTAACATAGCCGGTCATCACGCACAATAAAGCTGCTTGCAGCCACGCTTGACACAGATCAACCTCGGTGGTTCAATACGCCCAAGTAGAAACGTGGTGAGTTAAGGCGACTTGCGGCCACGTAAAACAATCCGCTAAACAGCTCGGCGAGTCTTTCCCGTGAGACTAATCGAATAGGGTATTGGGAAGCCCCGCGTTGTTAAGCGCGGGGCTTTCTTTATTGGAGCGATGAAGGGTCAACCCTTCGCAAAACATCTATGGCTAATTTTCTCGATGCCCTGAAAGAACGAATCGTCGTTTTTGACGGGGCGATGGGCACCAACATCCAGGTTCAGAATCTAACGCCGGACGACTTCGGCGGGCTGGATGGGTGTAATGAATATCTGGTGATTACCAAGCCAGAAGCGGTTGAGAAGGTACATGCCGGTTTCTTTGAAGCTGGTTGTGATGTAGTCGAGACGGACACTTTTGGTTCCACCTCAATCGTGCTGGCTGAGTACGACATCGCTGACAAAGCCTACGAACTCAATCGGAAAGCAGCGCAGTTGGCCAAACGGGTGGCCGCCGATTTTTCAACCAACGACAAGCCGCGCTGGGTAGCCGGTTCAATGGGCCCGACTACCAAGCTGCCCTCGCTGGGACACATATCGTTCCTGGACATGAAGCGGTCCTATTACGAGCAAACGCGCGGTCTTGTAGATGGCGGCGTGGATCTGTTGATAGTCGAAACCTGCCAGGATCTGCTGCAAACAAAGTCAGCTCTCACTGCTATCTTCGAATACTTCAAAGAGACCCGGCAGCGTGTCCCCGTCATCGCGCAAGTAACTATTGAGGCGTTTGGCACAATGCTGATGGGCACGGAAATCGGTGCGGCGCTAACGGCGCTGGAACCATTTCCCATTGACGTCATCGGAATGAACTGTGCAACCGGCCCGAAGCAGATGAGCGAAAACGTCCGCTATCTCTGTCAGAATTCGACGCTGCCGGTATCCGTAATCCCCAACGCCGGCATCCCTGAGAATGTTGGTGGCCATGCTCATTATAAGGAGACGCCAGAATCGCTGGCAGCGGACTTAGCGCACTTCGCTCGTGATTTGGGTGTAAACATAGTCGGCGGTTGTTGTGGTACTACACCAGCACACCTGAAGGCCGTAGTTGATTCTGTTAGCAACCTGTCTCCGGTAAAGCGTAGCGTTGAACAGCTACCTGCTGCGTCGTCAAATTTCATTCAGCAACCTTACAGACAAGACACTTCATTTCTGATTATCGGTGAGCGCGTAAACGCCAGTGGCTCGAAGAAGATGCGCGATCTTCTAAATGCCGAAGACTGGGACGGCCTTGTGTCGTTAGCGAAGGAGCAGGAGAGGGAAGGCGCACACATCCTGGATGTGAACGTTGACTTCGTGGGCCGCGACGGTGTCGCGGATATGCACGAGCTCGCGTCACGGTTGGCGACCAACATCAAGATTCCGCTGATGTTCGACTCGACAGAGTGGCAGAAGATGGAAGCTGGCCTGCAGCACGCGGGTGGCAAGTGCATTCTCAACTCGACGAACTATGAAGACGGCGTACCTCGTTTTGTGAAAGTCATCGAGCTGGCAAGGGAGTACGGCGGCAGCATTGTGATCGGCACCATCGACGAAGAGGGAATGGCCCGTACTGCGGACGGCAAGTTCAAAATAGCGAAGCGCGCGTACGAACAAGCGACTGGAGAATTGGGGTTACCGGCGAGTGACATCTTTTTTGATCCACTGGCGTTGCCGATTTCAACTGGCATCGAAGAGGACCGTCGTAACGCAGCCGAAACCATCGAAGGTATTCGACGGATCAAGCAAGAGCTGCCTGGCTGTTTCACAGTGCTGGGCGTTTCGAATATTTCGTTTGGTTTGAACCCGGCGTCGAGGGTGGTTCTGAATTCGGTGTTCCTTCATGACGCCGTTGAGGCAGGCCTGGACGCGGCCATCGTAAATGCCAGTAAGATCGAGCCGTTGAACCGAATTGGTGAACAAGAATTAAAGGTCGCACGCGAACTCATCTACGACCAGCGAAGATTTGAGGGCGACGTTTGCGTTTACGATCCCCTGACAGAATTCACGACGCTGTTTGAAGGTGTGAAGGCCAAGAGCAAAGAAAAGGCTTCGAAAGGCGCGACCGTCGAAGAGCGGCTGAAAAACCACATCATCGACGGCGACAAGATCGGACTCGAGGACGAACTCGAAGCGGCCCTGAAAACGTATTCGGCGCTCGACATCATTAACAACATATTGCTTGAAGGCATGAAGGTAGTTGGCGATCTGTTCGGTAGCGGCCAGATGCAATTACCGTTTGTGTTGCAGTCTGCCGAGGCGATGAAGGCGGCGGTACGCTACCTCGAGCCTTTCATGGAGAGGAAGGGTGGAGCGACAACCAAGGGCACGATGGTGTTGGCGACCGTGAAGGGCGATGTTCACGACATCGGAAAAAATCTGGTCGATATCATTCTGACCAACAACGGCTACAAGGTAGTGAACCTGGGCATCAAACAAACCATCGAAAGCATTCTCGACGCCCATGAAGAACACAAGTCAGATGCGATCGGTATGAGCGGTCTGCTGGTGAAGTCGACCTTGATCATGAAAGAAAACCTGGAGTTGATGAACGAACGCGGCATCAACGTTCCGGTGGTCCTCGGCGGTGCGGCGCTCAATCGTCGCTATGTCGACGAGGACTTGCGTCCTCTATATAAAGGACAACTGTTCTATGCGCGAGACGCCTTTGCAGGGCTTCACACGATGGACAAACTGGCGGCCGGCAACGGCAACGTTGCAAAGGCCTTTGCTGCTGAACCTGAAATCGCTGAACCGGCGGAGGACGTTGAAGACCTGATCGGTGAAGAAGCGAAACTGGGTATTAGAAAGCCGGCCAGAGTGCGCGCCAGTAGTAACGGTACCGGTGACACAACGCATACGACTCGTTCGGCAGTCAGTCAGGCCGTCTCGATTCCAGTGGCACCGTTTTATGGATCCAGGGTGGTAAACGAAATCGATCTGGACGATGTGTTCTCATTCGTAAACGAAACTGCTTTGTTCAAGGGTCAGTGGCAGTTCAAACAAGGACGTTCGAAACCGGAAGACTATCAGGAATTAGTTCGAACAAAGGTGGGTCCTGTCTATAACGCACTGAAGGAACGCATCAAGCGAGAGAAGCTTCTGGTTCCGCGGGTTGTCTACGGGTATTTCCCGGCGCAGTCTTCCGGCAACGATTTGGTTATCTATGAAGACGATGCAAAGACCGAGCGGATGCGGTTTACGTTTCCCCGGCAGCCCGGGGGCAAGAACCTCTGCCTGGCTGATTTCTTTGCTTCAGCGGAATCCGGAAAGATAGACGTTGTCGGTTTCCATCTAGTGACGATGGGACGGCGGGCTACTGAATACGCGCAGGAATTGTTCAAGTCTGACAACTATGCCGACTACCTATACTTCCATGGTCTAAGCGTTGAAGGCGCCGAAGCTTTAGCGGAACTCTGGCACAAACGGATACGCGAGGAGCTAGGCATTGCCGGCAATGACAACCCGGATGTAGTTAAGCTGTTTCGTCAGCAGTATCAGGGCTCTCGGTTTAGTTTTGGTTATCCAGCTTGTCCTAACCTCGAGGATCAAGCCAAGCTATTCGAGCTTCTCGATCCCTCCCGGATTGATGTGGAACTAACCGAGGAGTTTCAATTGGATCCAGAACAGTCGACGTCAGCTATCATCGTTCACCATCCCGAAGCAAAATACTTTTCGATTGAGTGATTCACACTTTCAACACGCAGCATCAGACGTCAAGGACGCGGCGAACGCGTTGACGACTACAGACGTGCGCGGCCAGACGGCTGTCGTGCCGGCCAATATCGATGATGCGAACGGTTTAGAACCTACCCCCGAAGAATTCGCAGCCTTGTCAGCATTTGAACGTTTCGCGTTCCGGCTGGTTCGCCGTATGAACCAGGGAAGGTGGAAGCGTTTTTGGACCGAATGTCAGCGGATTCTTGGCGCAGGCTGGATCCATATTTCAACTTACAACCTGATGCAGGTGTACGGGCTCGAGCATGTTGAAGCTGTCTCGCATGATCGGCCGATATTGTTAGTAGCCAATCATCGTTCGTTCTTCGACATGTACACCGTGTCGACGGTGCTGTTTCGCAATACCCCCTGGCGGAAACAACTCTTCTTCCCTGTGCGGGGGCGTTTCTTTTACCAACAGCCGTTGGGACTTTTTGTCAATCTGGTGATGGGATGGTGGTCCATGTACCCTCCCTTCTTCGCTTCCGGCGAAAAGCCGTTAATAGAGAAGCGAGTTTTTGATAAGTTTTCTTTTCGGTTGCTGACTGACCTATCAAGCCGAGGCGCGGGAAATGTTATTGGTTTTCATCCGGAGGGAACGCGTAACAAGAGCGGTGATCCCTATTCATTTTTGCCGGCGCAGCCTGGAGTCGGTAAGTTAATCAAAGACGCAGCTCCTCAAGTCATCCCCGTCTTCATCGCCGGTCTTGGAAACGATTTACCTAAGCAGGTGTTGGGGAACTGGCGAGGCGGCGAAAAGATTCGCATTCATTTTGGAAAGCAACTCGACCTTTCACCCTATCTTTCAAAGCCAGACCGTGTGCGAACCTACAAAGAAATTTCCGAATTTGTAATGAGTAAGATTGCTGAGCTTGCAGAAGAAGACCGCAGAATAGTAGGCAGCAAGCAGAAGGAAGGCAGGATAAGCTAAATGGTTTCGAAAATTTAGCAAATGCCGAATGTTACAGGTTGGAACTTAAGAGTGTGGCTTACTGCCTTCTGATTAGATGTCCCTACCCGTCGTCATAATCAACCCTCAGTCAGCTGGCGGAGCTACGCGTGATGCGTGGCCAAAGATCGCCAGCGATCTGGGCCAACACTTCGGCGCATTCAAACCTGAGTTTACCAGCGCAACCGGAGACGGCGTCCAACTGGCCGCAGATGCCGCACGCAGAGGGGTCAACCTGATCATCGCTTGCGGCGGAGACGGAACAATCTCAGAAGTCGCCAACGGAATACTTTCTTCGGGAACTAACTCCGAAATGGGGATACTGCCAAGCGGCACTGGCGGTGATTTCAGAAGGACGCTGAAGATTCCTGCACGGACGCCTGAAGCTGCTCGAATTCTGAGAACCGGGAAAACAAGACTCATCGACGTAGGCAGCGTCACGTTTACCAACCGCACCGGCGACCACCATACCCGGTATTTTATAGGGGTTGCGTCCTTTGGAATGAGCGCCGACGTGATCGGTCGTGTTAAGGAAGCGGGTGATTCAGGACAAATTGCCAAAGTCTCAAAATGGCTGTCGGGCCGTTTGTCATTTGCGGCCGCAATGGCCGAGACAACTCTGAAGAGTCACCCGACTCGTGTAGCAGTCCAGCTTGACGAAGACGCTGAACGCCACATTACCGTCGCGAACTTATGTGTCGCTAATGCCCGGTACTTTGGTGGTGGCATGAAGATCGCTCCTGATGCGAAGCTCGACGACGGGAAATTTGATGTGGTCAGCGTTGGCGATATAGGCGCGGCTCGGATCCTGGCGAACGCGCCGCGTCTATATATAGGAGCACACTTAAGCATCCCTGAGGTTGGACATGCATTAGCGAGTAAGGTGATCGCTCGACCGCTCAACGGTGCCAAACAGATCGAGATTGAAATTGACGGAGAGTTGCCGGGTTTCCTTCCGGCTACTTTTCAAATCCTCGCCAAGGCGCTTCGCGTTCGATGTCCATAAACGGAACCGATCAAACTAGAAATTTCTTGCCACCAATTTGAGAAAAAGGTTATAAATACGCGCACCGCGCCCGAATTTATAATTTTTGCTTGGCCGGCCGTTCTTAATGTATAGACGAATAACGCGTTCACGCAGAGAGCGATCCCTGCATTGCGGGGATTTGTATGATCCCGGCTCTACTGTAGCGTTGAAGTGTATCTGACTCACTAAAGTTGACGGAGGGTTAATAAGTGGATACTCCCCCTGAGTCATCCGCCAGTAGCACCCCGACTCCGAAACCGGGCGACACTGTCCAGGCTGGGGCACCGCCTGCTACGTCAACGCCGGTCAAAAAACCGTTGCCGGCGATTGCAAAAACGCCTCCGGCAGGAAATGTGGTCGAGAGCTCACCCGATCCGCCTGTAAATAAAATGCGGCGCAAGATCGTATGGGCGAGCATAACGGGCTTCCTCCTTACGTCCTTTCTAATGTTCGTGCGGTTTTTCTTACCGCGTTCAATCCTGGAACCACCAAACGTATTTCGGATAGGGTCACCCGGGGACTACGCTCTTGGAGTCGATACGAAGTGGCAACAGCAATATCGAATCTGGGTAACCCGAACTTCCGATCGGCTGTTTGTGATCTACGCGCGTTGCACGCATCTCGGCTGCACACCTGACTGGAAAGCCAGTGAGAACAAGTTCAAGTGTCCGTGCCATGGGAGTGGCTACGACAGTGAAGGAATTGCGTTTGAAGGACCGGCGCCGCGGCCGATGGATCGCGCGCACGTTGAACTCGATGCTGAAGGTCAGATAGTGGTCGACATTGGCCGGCTTTACGAGTGGCCAAAAGGCGCGACCAACGAGTTTGAGGAACCGGGTGCAAGTATTCCGCTTTAAACGACCAGTGTTCGATTTGACGCATGGAAGAGACGCCCAAAACTGACGACCCGAAACAACTGACGACCGGCGACAAGACGAATACAAGTCTTGTAGGGAAGGTGCGTGAAGGCGCTGGCGCGCTTAAGGAGCGCGCGATTGAAGAGGCTAAGACTTACAAAGACCCGCAGGACACTCAGCTTTGGAAGTCGATTTTCCGCGTTTCTCACGACCGTTCAGATCCGCGAAATCGTTCGCTCGCAATTCTCTCAAACGTTTTCCTGCACCTCCATCCGGCAAAGATCAATCGAGATGCCGTGCGCTATCCGTTCACGTGGGGAATGGGCGGTATCACGTTCTACCTGTTTATCGTACTGACGTTCACCGGCGTCCTCCTGATGTTCTATTACCACCCGACCAAAGCAGACGCGTTCAAAGACATTCTGTATTTGGAGCACGACGTACCATTCGGCAAGTTGCTGCGCAACATGCACCGGTGGGCCGCGCACTTGATGGTCATCACGACCTGGCTCCACATGTTCCGCGTGGTGCTGACCGGTTCTTATAAACGGCCAAGAGAATTCAACTGGTGTGTGGGCGTCGTGCTTTTGGTTCTTACGCTGTTGCTCTCGTTCACGGGGTACTTGCTACCAGACGATCAATTAGGCTTCTGGGCGGTGACGGTTGGGACGAACATGGCGCGCGCCACACCAATGCTTGGTTCCGAAGGACCATTCGGCGTGCAATTGGGAATGACGCCTTTTAACGATGTGCGATTCGGATTACTGGGCGGGTCGATCGTGGATTCGAATGCATTGCTGCGTTCGTACATCTGGCATTGCATCGGTATTCCGTTGGTGGCGTCGATATTCATGGCGGTGCATTTTTGGCGCATCCGCAAAGACGGAGGTATCTCCGGACCGGCGCCGGTGATGCTGGAGTCGGAGATGAAGGCGGTCAAGAAGAAATAACCTAAACTGAATGGCCAAAGGCAGATTCAACTTTAGTCGGCGCAAACTGATCACGCTCGCGGTGATTGTCGCAGTCGTTGCCCTTGCTGCATGGTCTGTGCACGATTGGCACCAACTGTGGAAGATATCGTCGGCCCCGGACAACGTACCTATCGTGGCGATGTTGTTTCTGGTGCCTTTCTTCACGTGGCTCGGCGTGAGGCAGTCAAAAGCGAATGACGATCTAATTCAAAGCCTCGAGCAGAATCCAAAACTTGCCAAGGCGCATCATCGCAAAGTTGAGCCATGGCGACCCGGCTGGGCGAGGGAAATACACGTTTGGCCCTTTCTCGTAAGGATCGAATTTCTTGCGGCTGTAATCGTCACCGTCATTCTCTTCGTTTGGTCCATTACCCTCAACGCGCCACTCGAAGAACCTGCAAATCCCAACCTCACGATGAATCCGTCCAAAGCTCCCTGGTATTTTCTCGGGCTGCAGGAAATGCTGGTCTACTTTGATCCCTGGATCGCGGGCGTGGTAATGCCGTCGCTCATCATGGTGGGCCTGATGGTTTTTCCGTATGTTGACTCAAATCCACTGGGCAATGGCTATTACACCTGGAGGCAGCGTCGCGTAGCGGTCGGCATGTTTGGTATCGGATTCCTGCAATGGATCTTGTTGATCGTTATTGGCACTTTTATCCGTGGACCTGGTTGGATATGGTTTTGGCCCGGACAAACGTGGGACCACAACGCGGTCGTCTACGATCGAAACCGAGACTTGCACGACATCGTGGCTGACATGACGGGCTTCACTTTACTTTCCAGCTCGTGGGTATTGAAAGCCATCTTCGGGTTCATCATCGTGTCGTTGTTCTTCGTGGTGGGCGCATTGTTGTTCCATTGGTTGCTAATGCGTGGGGGTTTCGATCGCATCGACAAGTCGCTGCCGCTGCATCGGCGCATATGGTTGTGGATGACGACCCCGGATGAATTTGAGAAGAAGTTGCTGGCGCGAACCAGCCTGCTGCAGTACCTGACTTTTCAGTTTTTTGCGATCACGGTTTTGCTGGCAATGCCAGTGAAACTCATTCTGCGACTGGTCTTCACTATCAAGTATGTGTGGGTGACTCCCTGGTTCAACATTTAACGCGGAGGGGCGTTCCGAGTGGCTGACCCTACTGAGAGCACAGGGCCTTTAGTTAAAAAAGAGCCGGATACGCCGGCGCACGATCCCATCGTAAGCCGTTCCACGAGCGGGTGGATGTTGATTTGTGCGCTCCTGCTGACGCTTTCACTCGCGTGGGCGTTGTGGGACGAAGCATTTGGGCAACGGCCGTGGAAAGGTATTCAGCAGGAGTTTGTCAGCCGCTATACGCGTTACCTGAAGAGCATTAAACCGCAGGCTGGGAAGACCGAAGCGGAAGTAAAAGAAAGTCCCGAGTACCAGGCACTCGACGCGGAAGCGCAGTCAGCACTTGAAGCTGTAAAACCGGAGACCTCCGAAATCGACCAGAATGTGGCGCGGTTGCAAAAACAACTGGACGCCGTAACTGAACCTTTCCAGAACCAGCGCGGTAAGCTCACCGTCATCGCGTACAACATTGAAACCTCAGAAGGCTCATCGAAGGAAAGTCGTCGCAAGGAAGCCGAAGAGAAGAAGAATGAAAAGGTAGACGTGGTGCTCCCTGCGGCCGACGGCTCAGGAAAAACAACTACTCAAGAGATGAACTATTACCAACTTGAGAAGTTGTATAACGATCTACGGGAAGAGAAGGCGCGGTTGCTTGGTCGCAAGGCCGAACTTCTCAAAGAACCCTCCGAGAAAACTAAGACACGTGACGACTATCTAAGAAACCATGTTATCGGTTTAGGCCCGGCCCAGATCGACGGTCTAATCCGAAAAATGGACGACTTTGACTATTCCATTCTGGGTCATCAGATCAGCGTTAATAACGCCGGCATTGTCGATCGCTGTCAGGTTTGCCACGTCGGCATTCGCGAGCCGCTGAATATCAAGGCAGCAGATTTGGCGCCGGATGGCCCAGGTAAGAAACCGGACGCCCTGGCTCGAGCGTTCATTAGCCATCCCAACAAAGAGCTACTGCAAATTCATAATCCCGATCGGTTCGGTTGTTCAGGTTGTCACTGGGGCAACGGCCGCGCCACCACCAGCGAAGTTAAAGGACACGGCCGGCATAAGTATTGGCTGTGGCCATTATTTGCACGCGAGAACATCGAAGCGGGATGTCAACAATGCCACGCGGGTGATCGTGTGACGCAGGGCGCCGATACATTGAACCTGGGTCGAGATCTCTTCTACGAGCGCGGCTGCGTTGGCTGTCACCGTTATGAAGGGTTCGACCGCGAAACAGACGCATTGACCACATCGCGTCAGAGCACAACTCAACTCGAAGATCAGATCACTGCGAACGAAAAACAGATACGTGAAGACACAGAGGCTGCCAACCAGGCGTCCGACGATGCGGAAGCGCAAAAGTTACTGGCCCACGCTGAGTCGCTGCGGGTAACCAATAGTCTTTTGGCGGCTCGTCGCGATCAATTGAATTTGCAGTCGAAATATTTGTTGCAGGATCAGAAGAAAATTGGTCCAAATCTCAAAGACGTGCGGCTGAAGTTGCGCAAGGAGTGGTTGCCGGTTTGGCTGCAGGATCCGCAAGGCTTCCGGCCCGGCACGAAGATGCCCACGTTTTGGCGGTTTGCGAATAGCACAAACGGTCACGGGGTAAAGCCCGACGCCGATGCTGAAGATCAGATCAAGGCGATCTCGGCATATCTATGGCAAGAGAGCTTTGACGGTAAACCTCCACAGCAGGCACGTGGTGATGCGGCTAAAGGCAAGCAGTTGTTTGAAACGCGCGGGTGCTTAGGCTGCCATTCTATCGGCGAGGGCGACAGCAAAATGGGCGGTGAATTTGCTGCAAACCTCCAGCGCGTCGGCGAAAAGAGCAATTTCGATTACATAGTCCGCTGGATTCATAATCCGCGCGAACGCTGGGCGCCTTACTGTCCAAAAGAGAAGCGTGATCTGACTGCGGAAGACTATGCCAAACACAACAAGCCTTACGTGTTCGACACCGAGTTGAATTCGGCCTGTCCAAACGACGGTACTGAACTCCAGGTTCAGAATATGACCGTTATGCCGAATTTCAGATTGAGCGACGCAGACGCACGCGACATTGCCACCTATCTGTTCTCGATCTCTGCGCCACCTTCTTATCCGGATGCGTCTTACATGGACGATCCAAACCTTAAGAGTAAGGGTTTTGCGCTGATCAAACAGTACGGTTGTGCCGGTTGCCATGAAATTAAAGGCTTCGAGGAAGAACAGCGAATCGGTAAGGAGTTAACGGTCGAAGGCGCCACACCCATCGAGCGTCTCGACTTTGCTTTGATGACACACGACGCGGAGAAGGGGCACGACCCGCTAAAACTTCACGGCGAGCATTCAGAAAAACCCTGGTACAACCACAAGGGCTTCTTCGAGCATAAACTCGCCGAGCCATCAATTTACGACGTGGGCAAGGAAAAGGATCCGAAAGACAAACTACGGATGCCCAAACCTTATCTGACTGACGAGTGGCGGAATGCGCTTACTACGTTCCTGCTCGGCAGCGTCGGCACTGAAGGGTCGAACGTGCCACGCACGCTCTTCTACACGCCTGAAGACCAACGTCGTCAGGACGTGCAGAACGGATGGTGGGTGATTAAGAAGTACAACTGTGTCGGGTGTCACCAGATTCAGGTGGGCCAGCGTTCCGACTTGATGAACGTTCCGCTTTACCAGACACCCGAGGGCAAAGACTTTTTACCACCGCGTCTGACGAGCGAAGGCGCGCGCGTCGATCCAAATTGGCTGCTGCGGTTCCTCACTGATCCGTCGTTGAGTGAGCAGCGGTCAGCGGCGACACCAGCGCCCGCATCCGCGAGCCCGTCGCCTCCCCGTGCGTCCGCAACACCAACTAACGGACCAGCCACTCCGCGTGCCAACGGACAAGCTGGGACTACCAACGCCGCGCAACCTGTGATTAGTGGCCGGTTGAAGTCGCAACCCGGACAGGATCGAAACGGTGTGCGTCCTTATCTACAAGCGCGGATGCCCACGTTCAATTTTTCGCCGAACGAGTTGCAGATACTGGTGCGCTTCTTCATGGCGTTGTCCGGCCAGCAGGAGCCGTACATAAAAGAACCGGTACAACCCCTAACTGAACAGGAGAAGCTGGTAGCTCGTCAGATGTTTACGTCGGGCACCCCGTGCTTGAAGTGTCATATCACCGGTGAAGCGTCTCACGACGCGTCAGCGATAGCACCGAACCTGTTGCTCGCCGGGGAACGCTTGAAGCCTGACTGGACGTTCCGTTGGTTGCTTGATCCCGCGCAGATTAGTCCGGGGACGGCGATGCCCACTGGCCTCTTCAGAAAAGAAGGGGAGCGCTGGGTAATTAATGTGCCCAACCCGCCGGCCAGTGCCAATGAGTATCATCAAGACCATGCTGCATTACTCGTCCGGTACATGCTGTTGATGACGCCGGAGGAACAGCGACGATTGTCGTCAACCGCGCCTGCCGCGCCGGCAGCTAATGCCGCACCGCAAACCACGGGCAGTATTCGTTCACCGGCACGCAAAAATCGGAACAAGACGAACGCTGCCAGGCGGCGCGCCCCGAGACGTGGAAATGTAGTGGCGCGGTTTAATCGAGCCCGCGGAACTATAAGTTTACGAGGTTTATGATCGGAGTCTCTGAGCGGTCTACTTCCGGCAAGGCTCCGTGTTAAAGTTTACAGGTTAGTAAACAATTCTGGAGGAAAGACTATGCTTAAGCAGATGAAGGTCTGGCTTGTTCTGACCGTTGTTCTTTCGTTGCTGGCGGTGGCTGCGTCGTGCAGTAAGGCGCCGACCAACGAAACAACCGAGACGAACACTTCAACCGCTGGTGAAACTTATCAAAGTAAGGGTGACGAGGGGACTGTCTCCGGAGTCATCGCATTTACGGGCGCCGCACCGGCCCCGAAAAAGATCGACGCCTCGGCTGACGCTGTTTGCGGACAAAGAAATCCGAATCTGTCGACGGAAGATACCGTTGTCGCCGACGGCAAGCTGGCCAATGTCTTCGTCTACGTGAAAGACGGCACGACCGCGGATGGCAAAAAGATAACTGCCATTAATTTTCCGGTTCCGACTGACGCCGCAGCGCTGGATCAAAACGGCTGCCAGTACAAGCCACACGTAATGGGCTTGATGGCCAACCAAAAGATCCGTATCACCAACAGCGACCCGACTCAGCACAACGTGCACCCGACGCCAAAGGTGAATCCGGAATGGAACCAGACGCAAGCTAACGGGGCTCCGCCAATTGAGAAGACGTTTTCACGCGCGGAAGTTCTGATTCCGGTGAAATGCAACCAGCATCCGTGGATGAAGGCTTACGTGGGCGTTCTCAAGCACCCAATGTTCGCCGTGAGTGGTGCTGACGGCACGTTCACCATCGCGAAGGTCCCGCCCGGCAAGTACACGATCGCCGCGTGGCATGAAAAGGGTGGAGCCGCCGGTACTGAGAAGACGATGGAAGTCACAGTTCCTGCGAACGGCGCTGGAAAAGCCGACTTCTCGTTTGGAGATGCGGCAACTACCTCGACAACCCCGGGGCTGAAGATGATGCCGGCAATCGAATTTCCGATGCTGGGAAGACACTAAATTAATTTGAATATCGGTTGCCGGTTTGGAGACATCGGCCGGCAACCGACAGTGGTTGTGCATGAACAAGGGTGTGTTTCGTTTTGCGTTGCTCGTCGCCGGCGCAACGTTCTTGCTGATTATTGCCGGCGCATTGGTAACCAGTCATGACGCCGGTCTCGCAACCGCGGATTGGCCATTAACCGACGGGCATTTTCTGCCGAAGGTAACGATCTTTGGAATCACCACCAGCGGGGTGAATATGGTCGGCAACCTGTTTTGGGAGCACGGCCACCGCATGATCGCAACCACAGTCGGTTTTCTAACAATACTGTTAGTGATCTTTTTGTTTGTACGCGAGAAGCGCAGGTGGGTTAGGCGTTTAGGTGTGGCAGCCCTGATCGGAGTGGTCCTCCAGGGACTACTCGGCGGGTTAACTGTAAAACTAATGTTGCCGCTGGCTGTCTCGAGCGCGCATGCGACACTGGCGCAACTATTTTTTTGCACTACGGTCGCACTGGCTGTCTTCACGTCGCGTAGTTGGCAGCAACAACGGTCAACGATCGAAGAGTCTCCGGGTATTTCGCTTCGATACCTGTGCGCCACTGCTGCGGCATTAATTTTGGTCCAGCTGGTAGTCGGCGCGACGCTGCGTCATTCGGCAACGTGGGACAAACCTTTGCCGACGCCGCTTCTGTTAACGCATATCGCAGGCGCCATCATAGTTACTGTGGTACTCGGCAGTGCAGCAGTGAAGGTATTGCGGAGGCATAAAGGTGAAAGGTTTCTGACGCGGCCCGCTACAGTCGCTCTTAGTTTGCTGGTGCTGCAGTTAATGTTAGGGGTCGGGGCATATCTGGTACGGTCTGCATCGCCGAACGACCCGCAACCTCTTAAGCCAATGGTTGCAATTACCGTTGCGCACGTTGCTTGTGGCGCGCTCGTGTTCGCCACCACGATTGTTTTGACGCTAAGATGCTTCAAAGTTTTACGACCTCGTGAGTCGAAAGAGTTCGTAGAAGCACTTGCTTAGTCAGACAAGGGCTTAGAGTTCAACCTTTAGGTTGTTGCCTGCGCAAGAAAGCAAGCTAAAGCTTGTACTCTGAACGATCTCTATACGGAACTCGAAATTTAGATGGAAGAATTTGCAATCGATTTGAATCAGACTGCCGTTGCTCCGCTACCGCGACTCAGTGCGCGCGATCGCGTCGCAGCGTATGCGGAACTCACAAAGCCGCGCATTACTTTCCTTATTGTGCTGACTTCGGCGGCCGGGTTTGCTCTGGCATCTCCTGGAGCGGTTAATTACTCAGCTCTTCTTAGTGCAATGTTCGGAATCGCATTGCTATCGTCCGGGATAGCCACGCTCAATCAATATATCGAACGCGATCTCGACAGCCTGATGAGGCGCACCGCTGATAGGCCGTTGCCATCGGGCAAGCTTCATCCGAGCGAGGCTCTGATTTTTGGCTGGACGCTAACGATCGTGGCAGAGGTATACCTGGCTCTCATGGTTAATCCTTTGAGCGCTTTGCTCGGACTAACTGTGATCGCAGGATATCTCTTTGCATACACGCCATTAAAAACGCGCACTACCTTGTCAACGATGGTGGGCGCATTCCCGGGGGCGGTACCACCCCTCATCGGCTGGGCGGCGGCGCGCGGGGAGATTGGTCTTGAAGCTTGGGTCCTGTTCGCGATTTTATTTCTTTGGCAGTTTCCACATTTCCTGGCGATCGCCTGGATGTATCGCGAAGACTATGGTCGTGCCGGAATCTTGATGTTGCCCGTCGTTGAACCTGAAGGCCGCGTTACAGCCCAACAAATCGTTGTTTACACAGTGTTACTACTGCCGGTGAGTTTGTTGCCGGCTGCGCTGGGAACGTCCGGCAAAATCTATCTCGTCGGGGCGGTGGTTTTAGGTCTGCTATTTCTCTACAGCAGCATTCGCGCCGCGATGTCCAAATCTCGACAAGAAGCCAAACGCTTGCTCCTGGCTTCGGTTATCTATTTGCCGCTGTTGTTCATCTTGATGGTGGTAAACCGGTAATAAACAGGGAAGGCTTCCTGCCTGACCTGCGGCACTTTTTGTAAATCAGTTGATCCGGACCGACTTCACGTCTGTCTGCTTAAGGAGATCTAACCGATGGGACGAGCTCTTGCGGTTATTATCTGGATCCTGACCCTGGGTTCAGTAAGTCTCTTTTTCGTCAAGAAATGGTGGTTTCCAGCCGGCATTTCTTCTCACGCCCCAGCACTCGATCGCCAGTTTCTGATAACCATCATAGTTGTCGGTATAGCCTTCACTGCTGCGCAGGTTGGTCTTGGTTGGATGGTGTGGAAGTATCGCGACCGCGGGCCATCAGATCGCGCCATCTACACGCACGGCAGCAACCGGCTCGAAGTGGTTTGGACCATTGTGACCGCCGTCATTTTCATCGGACTGGCTGTCATGGGACAGAGCGTGTGGGCCTCACTTCATTTCAATCAGGCGCCCCCGGGCTCGTTTCAGATTGAAGTAGTCGCACAGCAGTTTCAATGGAACTTCCACTATGCCGGCCGCGATGGGGTTTTTGGTCGCACCGATCCAAACCTGATCGACGACTCCGCACTAAACTTCATCGGACTCGATGAGGCCGACCCCAATGCCAAAGACGACACAACGCACAGCGTCATCGCTATTCCCGAAGGCCGTCCGGTGGAGTTGATTCTCAGATCGCGCGACGTGATTCATAACTTCTGGGTGCCGCAGTTGCGGTTCAAACAGGATCTGGTCCCCGGCATGATGATTCGTGTCCATTTCACTGCAAACCGGCCCGGGAAATACGAACTTGCGTGCGCGGAACTTTGCGGCCAACTCCACTTCAAGATGCGTAGCAACATGTTGGTCTTGCCTGAGGCGGAACACGCTGAACTGATGTCGCTGCCACAGGACCAGTTTCAGACGCGCATTGGAGAGCTTTTGAATAAGTATCCGCTGCCGCCAAACAACTGATCGATTTTATCTGGTTATTACAGTAGTCGCGCTGAACCACGAGGAGACAAAAGATGTCCGCTGAAACTCACGAAGTACATCGGCACCCCGCGCCGACCGGCTTCATTCGGAAGTACATTTTCAGCCTCGATCATAAGGTTATCGGGATTCAGTACATCATCCTGGCGCTTGCCGCCGTGGTGGTGGGAATGACGATGTCGGTGCTGATGCGTCTCAATCTGTCCTGGCCGGGCACGAGTTGGCCGATACTCGAGACGTTATTTCCAGCCGGCGCGCCAGGCGGCGTGATGAGTCCGGAGTTTTACCTGTCCCTGGTCACGATGCACGGAACCATCATGGTGTTCTTCGTGCTCACGACCGCGCCTCAAGGTGGTTTTGGCAATTATTTTCTGCCGATTCAAATTGGCGCGGAAGACATGGCGTTTCCCGTGCTGAACATGATGTCGTTCTGGGTGACGCTGGTTGGCTTCATTGTAATTCTTGCCGCAATCGTAGTTGAGGGAAACACGAGTGTTGCGGCCTCAATCGGAGCTTCGCTGGGAGGAGCAAGCGGCGGCACCGTCGGACCAATTGGAGGTTGGACCGGCTACGCGCCGTTAAGTGCGGTTGGTTTACCGGCAGGCCCCGGGCAGGGCGCCGGCATGAATCTGTGGATCATCAGTATCGCAATCTTCTGCATCGGCTCGCTGCTCGGCGCACTTAACTTCATCACCACGCTGCTCAACATGCGTACGCGTGGAATGACTCTGATGCGCATGCCGCTGACTTGCTGGGCATGGTTTACTACCGCAGTGCTGGCATTGCTTTCGTTCCCGGTACTTCTCGGTGGCGGCATCCTCTTATTACTCGATCGGACGGTGGGCACCAGCTTCTTCGTTCCCGGCGGGCTGGTGTTTGGTTCGACGGTGATGAACACGCACACCGGGGGTTCGCCTATCCTGTGGCAACACTTGTTCTGGTTCTTTGGTCACCCCGAGGTCTACATCGCCATCCTTCCGGGCATGGGTGCAACGTCGCATATTCTTTCAACCTTTGCCCGCAAGCCTGTCTTCGGTTATCGCGCGATGGTGTTTGCGATTTTCGCTATCGGGCTGCTGGGCTTCTTCGTGTGGGGCCATCACATGTTCATTAGCGGCATGAGCCCCTACTCGGCCATGACGTTTTCGATCCTGACTCTATCGATCGGCGTTCCTTCAGCGGTTAAGACATTCAACTGGCTCGGTACCCTGTGGGGCGCCAGGATTCGCTTCACAACTCCGATGTTGTTTGCGATCGGTTTTGTGTCGTTGTTTGTCGCCGGTGGCATCACGGGTCTGGTGTTGGGTCAATCGTCACTCGATCTACCGATGCACGATACGTATTTCGTGCCTGCACATTTCCACCTGGTGATGGGCGTGGCGTCGATCTTCGGCATGTTCGCCGCCCTGTATTTTTGGTTTCCCAAGATGTTTGGCCGCTTCATGCACGAAGGCATGGGGAAATTCCACTTCTGGGTAACGTTTATTGGCGTGTACTGCATTTTCGTTCCTATGCACACGATGGGAATGGTCGGCATGCCGCGACGTTTCGCACAGTTTACCGAGTATGAATTTCTGAAGTCGCTGCATCCACTCGTGGTGTTTGTTTCCATCTCAGCGATCATTACGGTGCTGGTGCAGTTTCTCTTCTACTTCAATGTTGTTTGGAGCATCTTTAAGGGCAAGAAAGCCGACGACAATCCGTGGGAAGCGACGACGCTGGAGTGGACCACGGCGACTCCGCCGCCGCACGATAACTTTGCCGGGGTGTTGCCGACGGTGTATCGCGGTCCGTATGAATTCGCGGTGCCCGGCGCTCCCAAAGACTACATGATGCAGACGGATGCCGATGCAGAGGTAGGCAGCGGTAATGGCCACAACGGGCACAAGCACTAGGCCCGCTCCGAAAACGGGAAGGAAAATATCCGGGCGACCTGGGTCACCGGGTCCCAACGGGAAGGGGCCAGACGGTAACGGGCATGGCCGACATCCGCAGGGGCCGCGCCGGCTACCCCCTGCGGCATACAGCATTACGGCTTGGATAGTTATTGCGGGCGTAGTGATGATGTTCGCGGCGTTATCGAGCGCGTACATTATTCTTTCAAGCGGGAAAGACGTGCCGCAAGTGTCGGTCCCGCGAATGTTCTACGCGAGCACGCTGCTGATTTTGGTAAGTAGTTTCTCTTTTGCGAAAGCACATCGATCTTTGAGACTGGAAAAGGTAAGCGAGCACAGGAAATGGCTTCTGGTGACGCTGGTCCTCGGATGGCTGTTCCTGGGAATGCAACTGATGGGATGGCGGGAGCTTGCAGCCCAGGGGGTCTTTTTTTCGACTCACCCACACAGTTCGTTTTTTTACCTGTTTACCGGCTTGCACGGCGTACATCTGATCGGAGGAATCCTGGCGTTGCTCTACCTCATCGCCACTATGCGCCGCTCAAAACAAGTAGATACCGATCGTAAGCTGGCAACTACGAAATTTGTTGAACGCTACTGGCACGCTATGGATGGAATTTGGATTTGGCTCTTTGTTCTATTGTTGATATGGGCGTAAGGAAAAGCAGATTATGGTAGCAGCAGTGAGTAATGAATATCTTCTGGCGCGCCGGCAGGGAAGCCGTTACCGCATCGGCATGTGGGTGGCGATGGCCGCCATCCTAATGATGTTCTCGGCGTTGAGCAGCGCCTACATCGTGCGTGCTGCTTCCTCGAACGACTGGCGGCCCTTAACGATACCGCCGACATTATGGTTCAGCACGGTTCTGATAATTGTCAGTAGCGTCTCTCTTGAAATCGCCCGACGAAAACTAAAGAGCGAAGCAAATAAGTCGACCAAACTGTGGTTCGCGATAAGTGCTGCGCTCGGGCTTGGCTTTCTCGTTTCGCAAGTGTTCGCCTGGAGGCAGTTGGTGCGGCAGGGGATTTACGTGGCGACTAACCCGCACAGCTCGTTCTTTTACCTGCTGACTGCCACGCATGCCGTCCACTTGTTTGGCGGTTTAATGGCGCTGTTGTACCTGGCGATACGCAAACTGCCGAGGCCCGATGACAGTATTGCGGTAGCAAGGGGTCAGGCGGCCGCGGACGTGACCACTTTGTACTGGCACTTTATGGATGTGCTCTGGATCTACGTCTTCTTTCTACTGTTCTTTTGGAAATAAACCGACACAGGTACGCCTGTGTTATTTCATTCAACTCATGCACGGGTTACGGCCTTGTGCCACTTACCGATTCTGGAGGTGACAGGTGAGTACTGAAGCACGCGCAGTGCATTTTCCGGCAGCCGATTGGGAGGGTGGGACACATCCTTACCGAGTCGGCCATCGCAAGCTCGGAATGTGGTTGTTCATTGTTTCCGACTCCTTGACGTTCTCCGCCTTATTGATTGGCTACGCCTACCTGCGTGCGTCAAACGTCTGGCCCACTCCGTTTCCGTTCTATCCAAGTATTGTCTTCGCGTCGGTAATGACGTTTTGCCTGCTCTCGTCGAGCTTGACGATGGTCTTTGGTGTATCGGCGTCAAGTCGGGGGGACAAGGCGGCGGCGCGCAAGTGGATACTCGCTACGATGTTCTTCGGCGCGGCCTTCATCGTGCTCCACTTAATTGAATGGAACCACTTAATGCATGAAGGACTGGGACCGTTCCGCCTTCCTGAACATTGGGTGCAAGTGTTTACCACAACCGATGGACAGTTGCCGTCACCGCTTTTTGGCGCCACCTTTTTCACGATTACCGGCCTTCACATGTTTCACGTCGCCACCGGCTTGATTTACCTGGCCGTGGTGGCAGCTCGTGTGAAAAAGCTCAATCATGAAGACGTTGAAATCAGCGGTTTGTATTGGCACTTCGTCGACCTCGTCTGGATGTTTGTGTTCCCGTTGATTTACATCATGTCGGTGGACGTAGGCGGCCACCTGGCGAAATAGCCTGACCGGAGAATCAATTATGAGCACACACGAACATGTTGAAGAACATTTCGCCGGTAGCAACAAGTTGTTTATTTCGGTTTGGATTTGGCTGGTGGTGCTGACGGCGATTGAAGTGTTCCTCGCATATAAGCCGATGTCGATCGTTCTGATGCTGACGATCCTGCTGGGCCTGTCTATCATTAAAGCGGCCCTCATCGTAGCGTACTTCATGCACCTGAGGTTTGAACGACTTAGCCTGGTGCTCACAATCGTTCCGATGCTGATAGTTTGTATATGCTTGCTGTTTGCGTTCTTCCCGGATAGTTTCAGATCGCTCGGCCTGCGTTATCAGTTTAAAGAGTCGCCACCACCGCCACCTGTAGAACAGGAACATTGATGAACCACCTTTGGTCGCGCTTGATTTTAGTTCTGGTGGTTGCGATTGCCGCCGCGCTGCTGGTGTGTGGTCCAGTCGAGGCGCAATGCTCGATGTGCCGCACTGCATTGAGCAATTCGAATAGCGCCTTCGTTCGAAATTTCAATATCGGCGTGCTGGTGCTTCTGATTCCACCAGTGACGATCTTCTGCGGTATCTTTGTAGCCTTGAAACGATACCGAGCGCCGAGGGAATAGAAGTTTCTAGTTACTGGTTTCTAGTTCTGAGTTGAATTCGGAACTGCGGACTAGAAACTAAAAACTAGCAACTAGAAACTTGTTTTTATGGCCGAAGAAAACCTGCTGAGAATCGATGTTGAAAAGCGAACCACGCGCGGCCGCGTGTGTCCGCGCTGTGAAGGGAAAATCATTCCTTCGGATCGGGCTGTTTACCAAAGCACTGCGGATCCCAATGCTTTGTTTCCGATGTGGCAATGCGAACGTTGTGGTTATGAGGAGATGTCGGTACGTCCAAAGCCGGCAGGCAAGGCCAAACATTAGGAGTCTGTTGCAATGGAGATGGCGGCAGGTAACATGAAATCCAAGAGCAGGGAACTAAAACTTCTAAATCTGGTCTGCATCCTGATAGCAATCGGGTTCATAGCGTTTGCAGTTCTCAACGCTCTGTTTTCGCCGCAGTTGATGACGACGGACAACTTGTTTGTAACGATGGTGTGCATGCTGATGGCCCTGATGTTTATAGCCGGTCCGGTGCTGCAACTAAAATCAGAAGGCAAACTGCCGATTCCATTCCAGAAGCGCCTGGCACAACGCGCTGCTACAAAGGAAATGGCGGCGTCTAATCCACCATTGCTTGACGCCAAAGGCCGGGCTGTTCCTCCCGACGTGCGATCGATGGTTAACCAGATGAAACAAAACCGCCCTTAGTACGGCATCGCTTTCCCGAGTAATCCTTCCCGTGAACGAAATCGAAAAACGCGTGCTCGCCAGTTTTGACTACTGGGGCCAGGAAACGCTCGACCTGCATCAGCTTTTTGAAGCCGGAGGCAACGACCCGGATCAACGCACCGCGGTTTTCTATGCGGTAGAGAAGCTCGTTGAAGAAGGTCTGTTGAACGAGGAAGGGAACGACTTTTATTCCTTGACCGAGGAAGGAAAACGGAAATCGAAAGCTACGTAAAACAAGCTCAGGCAGTCTCATGGTCAGGTACCCTGAGACATTCAAAGTTGAGTCCTGTTCTAAGGCCATTCGCACTACTGCATTTGGTAAAGCATGCCTGAATTCATTTCCTACCTGCCGCACGTCAACGCGATTCTTAATTCCACGAGTACGGTCTTTCTGGTTATTGGTTTCATCATGATTCGTAAGGGTCGAATCAAGGCCCACCTGAAATGCCAACTTGCCGCCGTTATTTGTTCGACGCTCTTCCTGATCTCATATCTGACTTATCACTACTATCATGGCGACACGCGTTTCCTGGGACAGGGACTGGTGAGGCCTTTCTATTTCACGATACTCATCACCCACGTAATCCTGGCGATGATCATTGTCCCTTTGGTTTTAGTAACGCTTTATCGCGCCTGGCAATCTAATTTTGTCAAGCATAAACGCATCGCGCGGTGGACACTGCCGATTTGGTTGTATGTTTCCGTTACCGGTGTGATCGTTTACCTGATGCTCTACCATCTGTACCCGACTCCTTAAACACCGCGATGGAAGCAAATAACAATGCACCGGAAATCAGGAGAGCAGCCGCGGCGCAACGGGTGCGCGCGTCAGGCCCAATTCTGATTCTGGCCGTGTTGTTTGTGGTGGGCGCCTTTCTCACCTGGTACTTCACGTGGTTTGGACGCAACCTCTCAGACGCGGACATCTCGCAGTATTTGGTCGATGAAAAACATCCACGCCGCGTTCAGCACGCGCTCCTGCAAATTCAACATCGGATCGAAAGTGGAGACTCCAGCGCCAGACAGTGGTATCCACAGGTCATCAATCTCTCTTCACATCCCGAAACAGAGTTCCGGTTAACCGTCGCATGGTTGATGGGCTTCGACAACAAGTCTGAAGAGTTTCATCAGACGCTGTTGAAACTGGTAAAGGATCCTCAACCGATCGTTAGGAGAAATGCCGCACTGGCGCTGGTTAGATTTAATGATCCGGCTGGTCGTCAGGAACTGCTGGCCGTCTTGCAGCCGTTTGAAATCAAATCTCCAGCCACAGGGACATTAGAGAGTATTCTTCCGGCTGGTTCTGACGCCACCCGGGGGACGCTGGTCGGACGCATAAACACCGGTAGCGGCATAGCTGAGGTCAGGTCGCCGCTGCCAGGGCGGATTGAAGGCGTTGCTGCCGTCGTTGGGAACAATGTGACTCCAGATACCACGCTACTCAGAGTGATTTCTGATGAAGATAGTGTTTGGGAAGTACTACGTGGTTTGGCGCTGGTGGGACAACGGGAGGATCTGCCGTTGATCGAGAATTATGCGAATGCAGGGATCCAACCCAGCCGCATTCGCCAGCAAGCCGCTGCGACGGCCGATGCGATCAAACGACGCTCTTCGCAAAACTGAAAAAGCTAGGTAGTAGGCGGAGCCGGCGGCAAGTCAGGGAGAGAGATTCCATGCACTGCTTCCCAGTCGTCAGTTGGCACCATTTCGATAGCGTCCCACGGACATCCATCGAGAAACGCGCCGTCCGGTCCTTTGCTAATACACTTCTGACAACCGATGCAGAGGTATGGATCGACTTCAATTCGTCCGAATGGCGGATGGTCCTCGTCCGGAACCCAAAACATGCACGCTTCGATTGGGCAGTATTCAATGCAGGCGGGCGAACCGGCACAACCTGTACAACAGTCTGTCGTGATTGCGAGAATGCGTGGCTTCTTCTTGCGAGCCGCTTTCCCGTCACCCACGGACATGGGCCAGTGCTTTTCTACGATGTCATACATGGTTGAATTTGACTCCCGGTCTTACAAGTTGGGCGGGCCATTCTGCAAGACCCGCCTTCTTTGATAACCAGCGTTATGGTCGTGACTCTAACATAGCTCTGCCTTTTTCCTCAACGATTTGTGTCGGTAGTATCACACACTTGCCGATACTGCATTGAAGCGTTAAAACAAATCACTGGAGGAAACACTATGGAAACCGTTGCGGGAATTTTTCGTTCTCGAGCAGATGCAGAACAGGCGGTCAAGCAACTTCATTCGAGCGGCTTTCGGAATGACAGGATTGCTTTACTGACTCACGACAACAATAACGAGCAGATTGAAGACGAAGTGCTGGTCTCAGATACTGAACAGCCCGGTATGGGCCAGGCAATGGGTGGTGCGGTGGGTGGCGCAATGGGCGCCGCCGGAGGCGCTACTCTAGGAGCGGCTGCAGCGAGCCTGCTGGTTCCGGGTGTTGGTCCCGTAATCGCGGGCACAATCCTGGGCGCTGCGATTCTTGGCCTCGGTGGCGCCGCTGCCGGCGTGGCGGCGGGAGAAGCAATGGAAGAGTCGCTGGTCGAAGGGCTACCGCGTGATGAGGTTTACGTTTACGAGGACGCGCTAAACCGCGGTCGTTCGGTGGTAATCGCGTTTGCTGAAACGGAAGAAGCGGAAGAGCCAGCGCGGAACGTGATGAAAGCCGCGGGCGCTGAAACCGTTGACGCAGCTCGTGAAGATTGGTGGGTTGGATTACGCGATGCAGAAGAAGAACATTACACTGCCAACGGCGGACGATTTGAAACCGACGAAGTGAATTACCGGCGTGGTTTCGAGTCAGCGCTGGCTGAAGGTGGAAACTCTGGTACGTCCGACTCCGAAGGCGAAGCGTACCAACGTGGATACGCGCGCGGTCAGGAGTATCAAAAGACCGTCAGAGAGAGATACCGTCGTTGAAAGATGTTCTGCTAAACCTGGCAGTACTGATCGGAATACTCGGCTTAAGCTGGTTCATTACTGCCTGGTTTGCCCGCACTATGTATTTACGCTGCGTCGCCTGCGGCACACTTAACGCACGGCGGCGCAGGCAGTGCAGATCCTGCCAAACCGAATTACGAAAAGGCGCTTAATCTATTAGAGTGACAATTCGAGCACACTTGGTTTCCGTTCTTTTTATTGTCTTCGGAGTTCAACTACTCTTTCAGCCGAAAACCATGTCGCAAAACACAACTGAGGTGCCCCCCGAGTGGCAAACCCATGCAGAGAAGACCGATTACCGAGAAACGCCTCGGTATGATGACACGATCGCTTATGCCCGCCGTTTAGACCAGGCGTCATCACTAATCAAGTACGAGTCGTTTGGAAAGAGTGGGGAGGGGCGTGATCTGCCGTTGTTGGTAGCAGCCGAAGGGGGAACGTTCACACCGGAAGCCGCGAAGCGTGCAAGAAAGCCTGTGATACTGATCCAGGCGGGTATCCATTCCGGCGAACCGGATGGCAAGGATGCCGGACTTGCGTTATTGCGTGACATTGCCATCACCAAAACGCGTGCGGGTTTGTTAGACAAGGTGGTGGTGCTGTTCATACCCATTTACAACACCGATGGACACGAGCTCGCAAATCCCTATAACCGCATCAATCAAAATGGACCTGCCGAGATGGGTTGGCGCGCCACTACGACGAATCAGAATCTTAATCGTGATTACATGAAGGCTGACACCGCGGAGACACGCGCGTGGTTAGCATTGTGGAATAAATGGCAACCAGACTTGTTCATTGATTGCCATGTCACGAATGGCGCTGACTACCAGTACAACATCACCTATCAACACGAGCATCATCAGGGTGTGCCGGCAAGCGTGCTCGAGTGGGAGACCAAAGTGGTTGATGGACGAGTTGCGCCGGCTACCGAGGCCGCGGGAAACATTGTGTCGTGGTATTTGGAGTTTGTAGACAATCGTGACTTCTCGAAGGGAATACGCGATTTCAACGGCAGTCCACGTTTCTCCACAGGATACACACCACTACGTAACCGGCCGGGAATCCTAATCGAAACCCACATGCTTAAGCCTTACCGGCCACGTGTAGTTGGAACGTATGACTTTCTGCGCTTTACGCTGGAAGAAGTTAACAAGGATCCAGAGGCATTGTTAAATGCGGGACGGTTGGCCGACGAAACCGCTGCCAGAATAGGTACAACATACGACGCAAACAGCCGCTATCCAATCGATTTCGAACTTACCGAAAAACCAGTGCCGTACAAGCTGCGAGCGCTCGAATCCAAAGTAGAAATCAGTGAAGTCTCTTCCGCGCCTTATGTAACCTGGGGAAACAAGCCGACGGAGATCACGGTACCGATGTATAACGAGCTGCGCGTTAAGACATCGGTCGTGCCGCCCATGTTTTACATAGTGCCGAAACAGTGGACCGAGGTGATTGACGTGCTTCGCACGCACGGCGTGAAATTTCAAAGTACGAATGCTCCGGCAACCATCGAAGTGGAGACTTATAAATTTCACGAGGTTAAGTGGCCGGGTGGTTCGTTTGAAGGTCGACAGTTGCCGTCTTATCGTGTGGAGGCGATACGCGAGACACGGACGTTTGCTGCCGGTTCGGTGGTTGTACCAGTTGCACAGCCGCTTTCACGTCTGCTGATAAACCTACTCGAACCGGAAGCGCCGGATTCGTTTGTTCGTTGGGGTTTCTTCAACGCGATATTCGAACAGAAGGAGTATGCCGAAAATTACATCCTGGAAAAGCTGGCGCGTGAGATGCTCGCCGCTGATCCAAAACTGCATGAGGAGTTTAGGCAGAAATTGGCGACCGATCCGGCATTTGCTGCCAGCCCGCGCGATAGACTGCTCTTCTTCTACCGCCGATCGCGCTATTGGGACCCGTCCCGAATGAACCTGTATCCAGTAGGACGTATTACTAGTCAACCCAAACTTCCTCTTTAAAGTTCAGTGCGCCATGGCTTCGGGGTGTTCTGAAACTTCTTCCACCGCGCGACTGCGGGCGAAAATGGTTACGACCGCAACGCCCGCGAAAATCAACAAGCAAGCCACAATCGTGCGGGAGTTTAGAGTTTCTCCCAGTACGAGTGGGGCCAACCCAAACGCGATCAACGGCTGCAGGTAAATGTAGATCGCGACTATGCCGGGTGATACCCGAGTGAGCGCCCAGGCATTTAGAAGGTAAGCGCCCACTGTGGGGACCACGACGATGTACGCGAGCGACAGCCACACGTTCAAGGGCAGCTGATTAATCGGTACATCCGACCACGTGTAAATCGTGAGTGGCAGTGTGATCACCGATGCAATCATGAATAACCAGGTAGTTACGTTGAGCGCGCCGTGACGCTTTACCAGATCGCGCGATAGCGGAATGTAAGCGCCATACGAGAGGGAATTGATGACAATCAGGATGTTGCCGAGAGTCGTTTGCGCAGAGAGCGTGGCGCGAAAAGGGTTAACCAGGTACGCCACTCCGGCAGCAGCCAGAGCTATGCCGAGGATGTGACGCCAGGTCGCCCGGTCATGACCCAGAATTATGCTGATAGCCAAAGTGAATACCGGAATGGTGGTGGTAATTAACGTGGCGTTGATAACGGTGGTGTAGGAAAGTCCCTTAACAAACAGCAGTTGATTGATAACCACACCGAGCAGACTGCAGAGTAACAGGGAACCTAGTGTGCTTTTTGAAAGGTTGAATATCTCACGGGCCTTGCTATGGAACAGGGCGAACACCACAGTGGCTCCGAGTATGCGCACTCCCACCAACCCCGTGCTAGAGATCGTGCGCAGCACAATCTTGCCGAAGATTGGCCATGTCCCAAACATCACCTGAACGGCGATCAGAGCGACGTGAGGAGCGATCTCTTTGTCCTTTAGCGACGCAGAGGAACTCATAGCGTTGTCCGGAGGTTACCGTTGATGAGATTTCGCAGGCGCAGAAAAGCGGTTGTGTTCATTACACAACCAGAAGCAGGGGGTTCTCGAGAATCTTCTTAAAGGTTTGCAGGAACTTTGCACCCGTTGCACCGTCGATGACTCGGTGATCGCAAGACATGGTGACGTGCATCATCTGTCGCACCACGATCTCCCCATCACGAACTACTGGTTTAGGGGACGCGGCTCCGACAGCCAGAATAGCCCCTTCAGGCGGATTGATTACGGCGGTGAATTCGTCGATACCAAACATTCCCAGATTGCTGATAGAGAAAGTGGCACCCATGTATTCTTCGGGTTTCAGCTTTCTATTACGCGCGCGATCGGCAAGGTCGCGCACCTCCGCAGCAATCTGACTTAACGACTTTTGGTTGGCGGATCTGATGATCGGAGTGATTAGTCCGTCTTTGATCGCAACGGCTACACCGATGTCAGCGTGGTCGTAGTACCTCACCGACTTGTCCTGGAACGACGCGTTTACCTGCGGATGTTGGATTAGAGCAGCGGCCGCGACTTTGATAATGATGTCGTTGATACTAAGTTTTAGTTCCGGGTCAATAGCGTTGATGCCCGCGCGCATCTCAGCGGCGCGGTCCATTTCGATCTCCACGGTCAAGAAGAAATGTGGTATGGGACCGAGCGACGTCACCAAACGGCGGGCGATGGTGCGACGCATTTCGCTGGCCGGCTCGTCGTGATACGTCGAGGGTTGTCCCGGTGCAACCTGTGGTCGCGCACTGGGTTCCACTGCGCGAAGTTGACGCTGTGGCGCAGCGTCTGCAGCTTTAGCGCCGCCGCTAATCAAACCCTCGACATCTCGCTTTATGATCCTACCGCCTGGACCACTCCCCGTGATCGATCTCAAATCAACACCGGCCTCTGCAGCCATGCGGGCCGCAAGTGGGGAAACGATCAGTCGTCCACCGGAATCTGTCTTCGCTGGTTGCTGCCCATTTCCCTGCGCCGGTGGTACCGGCGCCGCAGGAGCTTCGGCTGCCGTTTCTTTTGGTTCTTCAGCTGGAGTGGGTGCTTGCTCGGGTAGCGCCGCCTCGGCTGGCTTAGCTGCCGGAGCCGGGGCTTGATTAGCCAGGGCAGAGATGTCTTCATCCGGCTCACCGATGATGGCAATCATCTGGCCCAAAGGCGCCGATTCGCCTTCCTGAATGAGGATCTTGCGCAGGACGCCGTTGGTCAGTGCCTGCATTTCCATCGTGGCTTTGTCCGTGTCAATTTCAGCGAGCGGCTCGCCCATTGAAACCTGATCGCCCTCTTTTTTAAGCCAGCGGGAAAGTTGGCCCTCCTCCATGGTCGGAGAGAGCTTGGGCATGATTACCTGAGTGGCCATACAGTTTGGTCCTTGGTCGGCCCCGCGAACCACAAACGCGGTCCAGCATTAACGGCGTCTTTTACAAATACGAAACTTCACGAACAGCAGCGACAACCTTCTCGGGAGTCGGTATCGCCAGGTCTTCAAGATTTTTCGCGTACGGCATGGGCGCGTCTGCACCCGACACACGTTTCACGGGGGCGTCCAGGTAATCAAAGGCGCGTTCCGTTACCTCGGTGCTGATTTCCGATGCAACACCACAGAACGGATGCGACTCTTCCACCACGACGAGGCGGTTAGTTTTCTTCACGGAGTTAACAATTAGATCGATGTCCAGCGGTCGGATGGTTCGCGGGTCGATGACCTCACATGAGATGCCATCCTTCTCCAGCGCTTCCGCCGCCTTGAGCGCTATGGGAACCGTCAACGAGCGCGCAACGATTGTTGCATCCGTGCCTTCTCGCTTTATGTCGCCAACCCCGAGTGGAACAATAAACTCCGGGTCATCCGGAACTTCCCCTTTGTTACCGTACATACGTTCCTGCTCAATGAAGATGACCGGGTCGTCATCCCGAATGGACGACTTCAGTAGTCCTTTGGCGTCTGCCGGCGTCGAGGGCATAACCACCTTTAGCCCAGGGAAGTGTGCATACCATGATTCGATCGCCTGCGAGTGCTGTGACGAGACCTGGAAGGCAGATCCACCCGGCCCGCGAAATACGATCGGAATGTTGAACTGGCCTCCAGACATGTAGAGCATCTTCGCTGCGGAGTTAACTATCTGATCCGTTGCCAGAATTGAGAAGTTAAAAGTCATAAACTCGATGATCGGGCGCAGACCAACCATCGCCGCACCCACACCCAGCCCGGCGAAACCCAATTCAGTAATCGGAGTATCGATCACGCGTTTGTCGCCCAACTTTTCCAGTAGTCCCTTGGTTACTTTGTAGGCGCCCTGGTAGGCGGCCACCTCTTCACCCATCAGGAAAATGGTTTCGTCGCGCTCCATTTCCTCACGCAGTGCCTGGTTAAGTGCTTCGCGGATCGTGATGACAGCCATGCGAGTCCTTTTTTACTTTCCTGCGCCGGGTACGATCGGGTTGGAGTAGATGTCTGTGTACAGCTCTTCAGGAGAGGGGAGGGGACTCTCCTCGGCAAACTTAACCGAGTGATCCACTTCTTCGCGAACTTCCGCATCCATACGCTTAAGTTCTTCCTCGGACAGCACGCCTTCTTCCTTGAGACTGGTGGCAAACAACTTCAGCGGGTCGCGCTCCTGGTACTTTTCAATTTCGGCACGAGTGCGGTAGTTGCCGGGGTCAGACATAGAGTGTCCCATGAACCGATAAGTGCGTACCTCGAGCAATGTCGGTAAGTATTCCTTGCGAGCTCGCTCAACCGCCCGCAAAGTCGCCTCACGAACCGCCAGCACGTCCATGCCGTCCACGAACTCCGAAGCGATCTCATAAGCGCAGGCCTTCTCGGAAATGTCGTGATAAGACATCGCGCGCTGTAATGAGGTGCCCATGCCGTATTGGTTGTTCTCGCAGATGTATATACAGGGCAGTTTCCAAAGCTGGGCCATGTTTAGTGACTCATGAAATGCCCCTTGATTGACTGCCGCTTCGCCGAAGAAACAAAGCGTTACCTGGTCTGTGCCTTTGTACTTCGAAGCAAAGGCGACGCCGGTAGCGAGCGGGATTTGACCGCCAACGATTGCATGTCCACCCAGGAAATTAACTTCCTTGCTAAACATGTGCATCGAACCGCCCTTGCCCTTCGAGCAGCCGGTAGCCTTACCGTACAACTCGGCCATCAGCGAATCCGCAGTCATACCTTTAGCCAGGGCATGAGCATGCTCGCGATAGCTGGCCAGCACGTAATCCTCTTTGCGAATCGCTGAGATGGCGCCAATGGCAACCGCCTCCTGCCCGATATACAGGTGACAAAAACCGCCGATCTTCCCGGCGCTGTAAACCTCCGCCGCTTTCTCCTCAAACCGACGAACCAGGAGCATCTGGCGATAAATTTTGATTACGGTATCGCGGTCGAGATCAGCGATTCGGTGCTTCTGAGCAGCTTTGACTGTTTGTCGATCTGCTGCTGGTGCTTCTGACTGCGCGCCGTCATGAGACTCTTCATCCAGGACGCCGGTCGCGCTCTTCTCATCCGCTCCAACCCGCGAAGGCGGGGGAGTTCTCTTTCTCACTTCAGAGTTTGATTTTGCCACGTAGATGCTCTGACTAATGAACCGCCGTTGTTCGGCGGCTTGTCTGGTGCCTTATTAAGCTGTCGATGATTACGTGATGGATTATACGCGAGGATTCACGAGAGGCGCAAAACGGGTGGTTTCAAAGCAAAAGCGCGCACCGTCAAAAAACGATGCGCGCCGCTGATGCCGTTCTTGCGTTCGGGTTTATCTAAACGCGTCCAGTGTGGTTACGGGTGTATTAGCCAGATGCAGTTGCGTTTTGCGGGTGTGTTTGTCGCTCTGCATTTGTCGACCAGCCGCTGTTAGCAGCTCTTCGGTAGTATCACCCTGGTCGGGGAAACAGGCGACGCCCATGCTGATACCCAGTTGCACCGCTTTGTCGCGCAGCACTGCAAACTTTTGCGATTCAACTGCATTACGAATTCGTTCGCCGACGGCCGCAGCCATGTGACTGGAGGCCATTGGCATGATGGCAACAAATTCATCGCCGGCATATCGCGTAAGGATGTCCATTTGCCTCAGTTCTTTTCTGATAACTGCAGCAACGGCAGCCAGAATTCGATCACCCATAGCGTGCCCATATTGATCGTTAATCGACTTGAAGTTATCAACGTCCATGCAGATCACGGCTAGCGATTCATTACTGATTCGCTGGCACTCAGCAAGCCTCTGCTCGAGCATCATGTAGAAGCCACGCGAATTAGGTAATTCGGTAAGTGGATCCACCAGCGCACTCTCTTTCGTCTTCTCGAACGTCAGTGCATTGTTCAAGGCGCTCGACGCGTGCTGGCAGACGGATTCGAGTAACCGAACATGTTCGGTCGAATAGGAAGTGCGGCTCTTCGAATAAAGCGAGATCGCTCCAAACGCGCCGTCTTCGCGAAGTAACGGAGAAACGAGCACGCCCCGGTAGTCCTTGGAAACCTCCTCGGGAACGCCTACTAGATCCAGTTCAGGTGATGCGTTGCACATGGATCGTGCGTTAGCAATCACCCATCCTGTAATTCCATCACCTACGTTCATCCGGCGACCGGAAAACACCTCCTGGTCTTCGCCAGCAACGTGCGCAGCCACGGCTTTGCCGTTTTTTTCATCAACCACGAAAATCACGCAGGTATCAAACGGCACAATGGCCTTCAACTTATTGGAGATCAGCGTAACTGTGTCATTGAGGTTAAGGGACGATCCAATCGTCTGCGCGATTTCATGAAGTGCGAATACTTCGCGCTGAGCTTCGGTGATCGTCTTGAACCCAGAGTCTTCTGGTGTCCCCATGACGTTGGATGCCAGGCCGGCGTCAGGTTTCGTTTTCGTCAGATAGTCGTGTATGACGGTTTCGGATGCGACCTGCTCCTGAATGTCTTCGGCGTCGATGAGCTTGTCGAATTCCTCGACGTGTTCAATGAATCTCTCGACGACTCGTGGGTCAAACGCGCTTCCAGCCATACTCCTTAACAGACTGAGCGACTCTTCGCGTTTCATCCCTTTCCGGTACGGGCGATCACAGCGGGTAGCATCGTAGAAGTCCACGACCGAAATTATCCTGGCAACCAGAGGAATGCCCTCGCCTTTCAAGCCCTTCGGGTATCCACTGCCATCCCACTTCTCGTGGTGATAGCGAACGATGTCTTCAACAGGGTATGGGAAGTTAACGCGGCGGAGTATGTCGCCTCCCACAGTCGGGTGGATCTTCATCTTGGCGAACTCGGCTTCCGTGAGTTTGCCGGGTTTATTGAGGATGTATTCCGGAACCGCCAATTTGCCGATGTCGTGCAGCAACGCGCCGGCAAACAACGCCCTGAGCTCAGGCGTTTCGCACTTAAAGATCTTGCCCATCTCGGATGCATAAATCTGAGTTCGACGAACGTGCCCGTGAGTGGTCTGATCCTTTGCGTCGATGGCGATCGCCAGCGACTCGATCGTGTTCATATGGATCGTGGCCATCTCCTCGACGTGCTTCCGTTGTTCAGCTTCAGCACGACGGACTTCATTCAACCGTTTCTCATTAAAGCGATAAAGCAGGTGGACCAGACCGATGATCAGCATCCCGAGGATCATCGACGGGAGTCCAGCACCTTCAATCGCCGCATAGAACAAAACAGCCGCGGCGGCTCCGGCAACCTGCGTCGTGAGGGTCCACACCAAACTTTCCTGCGACGGGAGCACCCGTGGCCTTCCATTAACCAAATTAAGAATGTGAACTGTTGCCAGGGTGCTAAGAAAGTAATGAAGGACCGCGAGAACGCAGAGAGGGACCAGAAAAACGTTGATGGGAAGTCCGGGTCCGGCCTCGCCGTTGGCAAAAATTGTCGCCAGGATTCCGTAACACGACGCTGAGAAGAAAGTGGAAATTATTGCGATAGCGGTCGTCGCGATTGACTCTCTGTAACTGGATAAACCGTATGTCGATACAAACCCGACGATCGCAGCCAGCAACGTCGCTGGACCCGCAGTCTCCGCCGGTGGGATGGCGTATAAAATAATTGCCAGAAATACAAATGCATCGGCTACGGATTTCCGGCTCCGGCTGACACCTATCGACGTCGTGATCGACACGGTGAAGCGACTGGCGGCGAGCGTCAGAATCAGAAGCACGACCCATGCTAATAAGCCGGCACTGGTCAGGAAGGGAAGGCGGGCTGTTGCCAACAGAGCTGAGCAAAACAGTACTACTCCGAGGGCGGAGATGCCGATGAGAAGAACGTTACTTCTCCAGTCTTTGGTTACGGTCATTTCTGTCTATTCCTTGTAGTTTTAGACTGCGGAGATCCCGACTTGGGCGTTACTGCGAGGGCGCGACTTGTGGGAGTGATTGACGTCGTGTTGATCGAGTATCAACAACGTTTAGCGGATGTAAAGATAACTTTTCCAGTGGCTTGCGGTCAAGGTTTGAATCTTCAAGGGTGCGGAGAAGGATCTGTCAGAACAGCGGCGTCTTACCCCGCAGTGGCCGCCCGAGCGTTTAATTGAGTCGCCAACTCTCGAAAGTCAGAGGTTGGCTTCTGACATGTGTAGTTCTCACAAACATAAACGGTCGCTTTTCCTGCCAATTGTGGCCGATTTCGCAACAGCACAATTGAACTGGTTGCCAGTGTGTCGGGAGCAGCTTGTGCAACCACCTTGTTCGGAAGGTACGGCCGCCAGATCTCCCGTAGCAAGGCCCGAATTTCCCCTGTTCCAGGTGATCCGATGACTGCCAGCTCTTTGGGTCGCGCAAGATGAAAGTCGAGCGCGCCTAACATCCGGCCGAAACCCGAACCGTATCGGCGCATCATGTCTGAGTTCAGCCGCAGAATCGTCGTGGCGCGTCGCTGGAAGTCGGAGTTGTCGGCCAGCACGCTAAGACGGAGCAGAACCTCGGCTGCGACTGAGTTACCGGAAGGGGTAGCGTTGTCGAAGAAGTCCTTGGAACGGACGATAAGCTCTTCGTGACTGTTGCCGGTGTAGAAGAACCCACCGTCCTGCTCGTCCCAAAACTCGCTGATCATGGTTTCCGTGAGTTTGACTGCCTCCTCGAACCACTTGAAATTGCCGGCGGTCTCGAAAAGGGTCAGCAGCCCGTCGATCAAAAATGCATAGTCCTCGAGGTAGGCGTTGAGCTTGGCTTGGCCGTCTTTGTACGTCCTCAGCAGCAATCCATCTCGCTGCAAGTTTTTCAGTATGAAGTCAGCATTTCTTTCTGCGATATCGGCGTAATCGGGCCGCTCAAGGATTACTGCGGCTTCCGCGAAACTGGCTAACATCAGACCGTTCCAGGCGGTCAGCACCTTTTCATCGCGCGCCG
Organism: Pyrinomonadaceae bacterium; assembly: GCA_035273385.1. Lineage (GTDB taxonomy): Bacteria > Acidobacteriota > Blastocatellia > Pyrinomonadales > Pyrinomonadaceae > PSRF01. The sequence continues at coordinate 176,602 of DATEPE010000010.1, forward strand.
GTTTGATTCTTTGCTCGCGCGCTGCAAAGAGCCTGGTGCGTCCTCGTTCTAGAATTTGGTTGAGTTGATCTGTAGTGATATTTCGAACGCGCGCTACTTCGGCTAAATCGCGCGTTACGTTCAGAATGTTCTTTTCCTCGAAATTCCCTGACTCGGTGATGTTGTAGTAAGCAGCGAAGTGCTCGGCGTCAACTTCGCCAAGAGTCTGTTTGATCTCCTCCAGGTCCCAGACAAAAAACTTTCCTTCGATCCCTTCTGAGTCTGCATCCTGTGTCGAGTAGAAACCACCGAGCGGATCCGTCATCTCGCGGACGACATAGTCAAGTATCCCTTCAGCCACTCCGCGGGCAGCCTTATCTGCGGTAAGTTGGTAGTAATGGAGGTAAAAACGCGACAGCAGCGCGTTGTCGTAAAGCATTTTTTCGAAGTGCGGAACAAGCCAGCGCGAATCAGTAGAATAACGATGGAAACCGCCGCCGAGGTGATCGTAAATGCCGCCCTGGGCCATCATCTGTGCCGTATATTGAACGATGGTGAGTGCCTCAGCGTCTCCAGTGCGATGGTGGTGACGAAGCAGAAACTCGAGGGACATCGCCGGCGGAAACTTGGGTGCAGAACCAAAGCCGCCATTTGTCGGATCGTAATTCCGCACAATCCCGCGATATGCCACATCCAACAAGTCAGTTGAAAGGCCTCCGGCCGCTTCAGCCGTGGCAGTGCTGCGACGCAAACCTTCCAACACTGAGTCTGCCGTCTGCTTAATATCCTCCGGACGATCCTTGTACGCCTCTGCCAGGCTGATCAAAACGCGCGGAAAGCCGGGCATGTTGTAACGATCTTCTGGTGGAAAGTATGTGCCGGCGTAAAACGGAGCAGCTTCGGGGGTGAGAAAAACTGTCATGGGCCAGCCGCCGTGATGCGTCATCATCTGCACCGCACTCATATAGATCTGGTCCAGGTCGGGACGCTCTTCGCGATCGACCTTAATGTTGACGAAGTTTTCGTTCATCAATTTGGCGATCGCTTCATTTTCAAATGACTCGTGTTCCATGACGTGACACCAGTGACACGCCGAGTAACCAATGCTCAGCAGAATAGGCTTCTGATCGCGTCTCGCCACTTCGAAAGCTTCATCGCCCCACGGATACCAGTCGACTGGATTGTGCGCGTGTTGCAATAAGTAGGGACTGGTCTCGTTGATCAAGCGATTCGTGAAAGTTTCTTCGCTCACTTCGTGCACACCCTTTGTTTACTGGATTGCAGCCATTCTACAGATGGAACAGGCAAACTGTTAGTTTGGCGCAGCCATTTGTTATACTGCGTGTAAACTGAATGGCCATTCATTTTTGGAGCAGGAACGATTAATGGAACGTGAAACACTCGAGATGGACGTCGTGTTTGTCGGAGCCGGTCCGGCAAACCTAAGCGGAGCGTTACACCTCGCCAGACTGATTAAGGCGCACAACGACGACGTTCAAGCCGGGAAACGTGAGGGCACACCGCTTGGCGAAATTGAAATTGGCGTGATTGAAAAAGGCTCTGCGGTCGGTGCACACATTCTGTCCGGCGCCGTCATGGATCCAAAAGCTCTCGCCGAATTGATTCCCGATTTCATTGAACAGGGGGCGCCGGTCGAGTCTCCCGTTATTGATGACTACTTTTTGTACCTGACCAAAAGGCACGCGCTGCGTTCGCCTATAACTCCCCCTCCACTAAAGAACCACGGTTACTACATCGTGTCGCTCAACCGCTTGACGGCCTGGCTTGGCGAGAAGTGTGAAGAAGCGGGCGTCAATATTTTTCCGGAGTTCCCGGGAGCGGATTTGTTGTATTCCGATCAAGACGCGGTCGTCGGCGTGCGCACGGGTGACAAAGGAATCGATAAGGAAGGGAAGCGTAAGGCGAACTTTGAACCCGGAGTTGACCTGCTCGCCAAGGTGACTGTGCTAGGCGAAGGCCCGCGAGGGTCTCTGACAAAGCAGTTGGTCCAACGCCTGAACCTCAATGAAGGACGTGAACCGCAGGTTTACAGTATCGGCGTCAAAGAACTTTGGGAGCTTCCTGACGATCGTTACCCAACCGGACGAGTAACGCACACTCTGGGTTATCCTTCAGACACACAGACGTATGGTGGTGGCTGGATATACGGAATGCAGAATCGCATTCTTAACATTGGCTACGTCACCGGCCTCGATTACAAGGATCCGCTTCTGGATCCGCATGCCGAGTTTCAGAAATTCAAACAACATCCACACGTGCAGCGCCTGCTCGAGGGCGGCAAAATGATTCGTTACGGCGCCAAAACTATCGCTGCCGGCGGATACCACGCGATGCCGCGAATCTATGCCGATGGCGTCTTACTCGTCGGCGACTGTGCCGGTTTCTTGAATTCGCAACGATTAAAGGGAATTCACTCGGCGATCAAAAGCGGCATGTTGGCGGCTGAGGCAATTTTTGAAGCACTGCTGGCGGGTGATTACTCAGCCAAACAGTTGCAGCGTTACGAACAGTTAGTCAACGAGAGTTGGATTATTCCTGAGCTCCGTAAGGTTAGAAATTTTCACGCTGGATTCAAGCACGGGCGATGGATGGGCATGGTCAACGCGGGTTTACAGTTTGTTACCGGCGGGCGGTCGTGGGGAGTCTTCGATCGGGCGAAAGCAGAGCCCGGCCATGGTGAGATGAAGAAGCTTTCAGCCTACGGCTACCACGGCGACAACATAGAGCAACGGTATAACGGTCTAAAATTCGACGGGAAAATTGCTTTTAACAAGCTGACCGACGTCTATCACGCGGCAGTGGGGCATAGCGAAGATCAACCCCCACACCTGCACGTACTCGACACCAATATCTGTTCGACGCGTTGCGCAGAGGAATACGGAAATCCGTGTCAGCGGTTTTGTCCAGCTGCCGTTTACGAAATGGTCGATGACGGCCGAGGCAGGCGCAAGTTGCAGATCAACTTCTCAAACTGCGTCCACTGCAAGACCTGCGACATCATGGATCCCTACCAGATTATTAACTGGGTAACACCGGAAGGCGGGGGCGGCCCAGATTACAAGGGGATGTGAGGCGCACCTACAGTTGATTACTCTGCGCCGCCGTCACCGTCTTCTTTGTTGACGGTGAACTTCACACGGCCGCGCATAACCTCTTCCAACGCGACGCGCGTGTTTTTATGCTTCAACGTGTCGATATCGATTCGCGGGTGGGCGCCACGCTGAAGTTGTTTGCTCCGTTTAGCTGCCAAGATGATTAGGCGGTACTTGGAATCGATCTCCCCCGCGTTTCCATCTTCAGTTATTTCTTCCAACTCTTCTTTGGTTGCCATTATTGCTCCTTCATCGACTACAACTAATTAACCGACCCCTTGCTATTGAAAGCTTGTACAACGTGGCGGACTTTCGGTTCCTGTCTCACTAGTTTGGCCCGTTCCGCATAAACGATGGCAGCGAGTTGTTCCACTGCCTGGTCCATATCGTCATTAAGAATCAGGTACTGGTATGCCGAATAGTCTTTCAATTCTCCTGGCGCATTACGCAACCTGATTTCAAGCTCTTCAGGCGTATCCGTACCTCGCGACTCCAGCCTTTGTTTCAGAATCTCAAACGACGGCGGCAGGATAAAAACGCTAACAGAATCAGGCACCAGGGACCTGACACTGGCAGCCCCCTGAACATCTACTTCGAGAATGATGTCGCGGCCCTCGGCAATTTCCTCAAACACCTGTTTACTGCTGGTTCCGTAGAGCTTTCCATGAACATTGGCCCACTCGAGAAACTCGTTGGCCGCAGCCATCTCTTCAAACTTTTCCTGCGAAACAAAGAAGTACTCGCGCCCGTTGACCTCACCGCTTCTGGGTGCGCGCGTTGTAAACGAAACAGAATAGCTAAGGTCGGGTATCTTCTTCAACACGCGCTGAATAAGTGTGCCTTTGCCGCCGCCGGAAGGTGAGCTAACGACAAAAAGAATGCCGCGACTCTGCGTGGTCTTTTCGGTGGTGGCTTCTGACGCCTCTATGTCACTCAACATTCTGGACCTGTTCGCGTAGTTTCTCGACTTCCGCCTTTATTGCCAGCGCAGCCTCTTTAATAGCCAGATCGGTGGACTTCGACAAGGTGGTGTTGGCTTCCCGGTTTAATTCCTGTAGCAGAAAATCGAGCATCTTGCCCGTTTCGGCCGGCGAATTCAATGCGTCGGTAAACTGCGAGAGATGACTTCGCAACCGCACCATCTCTTCACTGACGTCGCTGCGATCGGAAAGGTAGGCGACCTCCTGTGCTAAACGCGCCGGATCGATCTCTACCAACTGCCCATTCCTGCTCAATAATTCACCGATGCGCTTTTGCAGTCGCGTCCGGTACGCGTCAACCAGTCCGGCCGCTGCGTTTTCAATCGTGGGGACGAGCGATTGAATTCGATCGATCCGTTCCGACATTTCCTGTCGCAACGCTTCGCCCTCAACCGTTCGCATCTGCTCGAGCTCGTCGAGCGCCGTGTCGAGAGCTTTGTCGATACCAGCAACCATCTCGTCACTCAAACCACTGCGCGCCGGTTGCAAGGCGCCAGGCAGACGCGCGATCAGATTGATATCGAGATCTCCGGCGACATTGAATTCAGTCTGCATTTCGCGGAGCGCGTTAACGTAGCCGGCGATCAAGGGACGATTCAGCTCGTAAGTGGTCTGCCCCGTCTTTTCCAGATTGATATTCACGTCCACTCTTCCACGCGATAAACGTGAGCCGATCTGTTTCTTGATTGAGGGCTCCAGGGAAGACAGCTCGTTGCTCAATCGCAGGTGCACGTCCAGAAAGCGATTGTTAACTGTCTTCAGATCTACGGAGACTGAATAATCGTCGCCGTCCGCCGTCCCACGTCCATACCCGGTCATTGATTTCATAGCGTTGATTACTGACTAACCAGTTCTTCTTCGTCCGCGAACTGAAGTTCGTATAACTTCCGATACTGTCCACCTTTTGCGAGCAGCTCGGCATGCGTGCCGGTCTCAATGATCTTGCCGGCTTCCATAACGACGATTGTGTCGGCACGCCGGACAGTGGACAGGCGATGAGCGATAACTATGGTCGTGCGATTGCGAATCAAGTTCGCGATTGCCTGTTGCACAAATCGTTCTGACTCTGCGTCCAGAGCCGACGTAGCTTCGTCCAGGATTAGCACCGGAGCATCCACCAGCAAAGAACGCGCGATCGCCAGCCGCTGTCTTTGACCGCCCGACAGGAAGATTCCGCGCTCACCCACAACGGTGTCGTAACCTAACGGCAGGTCCTTGATGAAGTCGTGGGCGAAAGCGATCAGCGACGCTTCTTCAATCTCCCGATCAGTAGCGTCGGGCTTGCCGTACGCGATGTTGTTCCTGACAGTGTCGTTGAACAACACGGTGTCTTGCGTCACCAATGCAATTTGTTTCCGGAGACTCGATATCTGAGCTTCACGAAGATCCGTCCCATCCCATAAGACACTGCCGGAAACAGGATCATGGAACCGTGGCAGCAGTTTCGTCAGCGTTGACTTCCCGCCGCCTGATTCACCGACTAACGCAACCATAGACCCCGCCGGAATTTTCAAACTCACACCTCGCAGCACCGAACGTTCTTCGTTGTCATAGCCGAACGAAACGTTTCTCAGCTCGATCTGGCTCGCCAGTGGCTTGAGTTCAACTGCGTTTGGTTTCTCAGGGAGCTCCTGGTGCTCGTCCATGATCTCCCAAACGTGTTGGGCGGCCCCCAGCGCCTGCTCCATGCTGTTCTGTAGGCGGGAGAGCTTCCGCATCGGGTCATAGCTGCGAAACAGGAAAAACAGAAAGGCCAGGAACTGTGACTCATTCATGTTACCTGCTGTTATCTGCTGGCGGCCAAAATAGAGCAGGAATACGATGAATACCATTCCGATCATTTCAATCACCGGCGGGGAGGTTCCGGAGATTCGTGCAGTTCGCAAGTTGGCGCGAACGATCCGTTTCGCTACTTCTGTGAATCGCGCAGCTTCGCGCGCCTCGCCACGATAAGCTTTTACGATCGTTTGATTCGACAAGGCTTCCTGCGCCGTGTCTGTCAGTTCCTTGTTTCCTTCGAAACTCTCACGGGAAAGATTGCGCAGCGCTGTCCCAAACTTCGCCGTCAGTATTGCGACGATCGGAGCGATCAGTAACGAACCCAATGTCAGTCGCCAACTGTAATAGAAAGACGCAACTAGAAATGCGATGAGAGTAAAACTCTCGCGCAGCATGTCGCGCAGAGTACTTGCGACGGCGGCTTCGATGGCGCCAGCGCTCGTAACCAATCTGGAGACAAGGTAGTTGGTGCGATGTCGCTCAAAGAAACTCGCTGATTGCGACAAGAGGTGGCTGTATAAGTCTTGCCGCAATTTGAGAACGGCTGATTGGCCCACGCGCGCCATAAGGAACGTGGAGAAATATTCTGCAACACCTTTCGTTAGAGTGAAGGTGAGTAGAAGTATTGATATCGTCTTCCACGCTGCCAGGCCGGACTCGGGAATAATGTGCTGCAGACCAAAGAGCGTTTCTGTGCGACGCCCGGTTTGCGCAAAAGCCTGATCAAAAATGGGGACGATGAGGGCGCCAATTGCGATTTCCAGGAGACCGACGAGGAGCATTGCGAAAGTAGCGAGCGCAAACGTTCCAGAGTGAGGTTTTAGGTAACCAAGCAGTCTTCTGAGGTCGCGCATCTTTACTCGCGTATTGCCCTGATCAATCGATTAGCAGGAAGGAAAATGACGGCTGTAAAATTAAAGGGAAACTATACTTACCCCTGCTTTCAGGCGTCAAGGCGACTATGTAACGCAAACTGTTAGTTTGCGTAGCGTCATAGAGAACAGGGACTGGCGGTGAGAATTTGGATGTGGAAAGAATGTTCTGTTGCCAAAGATGCAAACTAACAGTTTGCGTTACATGTCGGAATTCTTAGACCACAGTTCGCGAACTAGGCTATAATCCAACTTCTTAAAATCCCCAACAGGAAAAACACGTGGTCGAGCCGCAAGCAGGAACCAGTAAGTATGCCGGAAAACGGCTATTGATAGTTGACGACGACGCCGACATGCGTCTGTTGCTGGCTGAGTACTTTCGCCGGCTGGGCTTTCAGGTCGAAGAGCGCGAAAGCGGTGCTGAAGCACTTGAACCGGCAACCACCGGTCGGTTCGATTGTTTCATATTCGACGTGTCGATGCCGGGGATGACCGGATTCGAGTTGTTGAAGCGTGTCCGAGATCGCAGTGTGCAAACTCCGGCACTCTTTCTAACAGCTCATGACGCGCTCGATTACAAAGTCGCCGGATACGAAGCGGGCGCTGACGACTATCTCGCCAAACCATTCAGTCCTCGTGAACTGGAATATCGCGTTGAGGCATTGCTGCGTCGTACCAGCCCGATGCTGGCGGAGAAAGATAATGAACGCGTCGAGGTTGGCGATCTGGTTATTGATAAGCGCCGGCATGAAGTGATCAGGCAGGGATCTAGAGTTGACCTGACACCACTCGAGTTTCAAATACTTGAATTACTCGCCTCAGAGCCGGGGCGCGCATGGTCTCGCAATGCTTTACTCGATCGCGTCTGGAGCACAGAGTACGAAGGCTATCAACGCAATATTGATCCGCACATCAATCGTCTCCGCAAAAAGTTGGAAGCAGATCCGAAGAACCCTCGATACGTTCTCACCGTAAGAGGCGTCGGCTACAAACTAAACGAATCGCCCTAGTCACCACCGCACAGTTCTCACCACGCGTCACTCGATAAAGAAGCTGCAACATACAATGCTATGATAGAGCCATGCCGAGCATGTACTGCCCGCAGTGTGGCCGCGAGCTAAGTTTGGATTCGGGTGACGTGCGGTTTTGCCGTTACTGCGGTTTCCTGCTCACCGATACTAAAGAAGCACTCCAGGGTTACTCGAAACAAAAGCGCACAGGGTTTTCTGTTGTCACCTGGTCCTACGCCTTGCTGCTGATTGTGACGGTGCTTCTGCACGGAGGTTACATTCCACTCGCGGCAGGATGGGGTTACTGGGTGTCAGCCATACTGATAGTCGTGAGTGTAAGTTTGTTTGCGTCAGCCGCCGTTAGTGCGATGAAGCCGCAGCTGTTTTCGAAGCCGGCCGGTGGTCAAAAGAAACTGGACCGCGCGCATTCTACTAATGAACTGAGCGCCGGATCTCCGGCCAAACTCCCTGCGGGCACGCGCGAGAATGTACCAAGCGTTACAGAGGCTACTACCAAAAGATTGGTCTAAGACCGTTAATACGAAGACTTACATATGTGGCCAACAGTCGCCATTTTGCTCATAGCCTGGGCGGTCCTTAAATTCGCGATGGGGAAGGGTGGTTTTGTACACATCCTGCTCCTGACGGCGATCTCCGTTGCCATCGTTCAGTTTCTGGCGGACCGCAAGACGCGTTATCAGAATAAATCCGCCGGTCGAGAACCTTGACCCTTTTTGAGAGGGTCGGCAACAATGAACCCGGTCGTTGCATCAAGTAAGAGATGATTCGAAGTGCCCCGCTTTCTTAAACAGTTCAAAGGAGTAAGTTTCCTAATGTCACGTCCTGTTTTGGCCCGATTCGCGATCCTTATCCTCGTAGTTGCAACTGCACTCCCAGCCACAATATTCGGTCAAGGTGATCTGGCACGCTCGACGACAGCGGTCACCTATCCGCTCGACGAAGGTATCGAAGTAAAGTTTAGGGGAACCACGCTTTTGCCGCGGTTGAAAGGTGAAGCCAAGGTGAAGCGCGCGGGCCGGCGGGGTACGCGTGTGGAACTTTCGATCGACAATCTGCCACGCGCCCACGAGCTGGGCGGGATTTACACCACGTTTGTTTTGTGGGCCATCTCGCCGGATGGACGGGTTGACAACCTGGGCGAAATAAAAAGAGGCGGTAGCCCGTTTATAGCCTCCAAGCTTGATGTGACCACGCCTCTGCAAACGTTTGCGTTGATTGTTACGGCAGAACCCCACTTCCTGATGAAGGTTCCCAGCCGGATGGTGGTACTGGAGAACATTCCTCCGCGACGCCCCGGCAACAGTCAGGTCGAAACAGTGAGCGTGCAATACATCGGAAATTCAAGCGACTACTTTACCGATCGACGCGTTCCGCAAATTGCTACTTCCGATTATCGCGACATACCTGTTTCGCTACTTGGCGCACGTCAGGCGCTAAACCTCGCGCGCTTTGCCGGTGGAAAGCAGGATGCGCCGCAAGAGACCCAACAGGCGGAAGACGATTTACAAGCTGCGGAAAAAGCTTTGCGTCTAAACGAACCTGAAGCCGAGGTTGATATCCTCGCTCGCAAGGCAACGTCCTCGGCCGCGCGCGCGGAAGAGTTGGCCGTGACTAGACGAGCTGCCCGATTGCGTCGTGAGGAAATTCAACGTCGTGACGAAGCAGTGAGAACTGCGGAACAATCAGCCGAGACCGCCCAACGCGAAATCGCACAACTACGTGAGGAACTCACGCGCGAGCAGCGTGCACGCGAGCTAGCCGAGCGAGACGCTGCCACTTCAAATGAGCAGGTACGAGAACAGCGTATCGAGTTAGCGCGTCTTCGAGACGAATTACAAACGGTACGCGCTGAAGGCGAAACGGCAAAAATAAACCTTGCCCGGCTCGAGGGAGCACGCGCGGCAGAAGACAACCGTAGAAACGCCGAAACGCGGGAGCAGCAAAGGCGTGCGTCAGAAGCTACTTTGCGACAAGCTCTCGGTAAATACGGGACGCTGAAGGAAACGTCGCGTGGTTTGCAATTAGTGTTACCGGAATCGATCTGGGGTGGTCCACGCACAGCCAGCTTAAGTTCGGGAGCAGCCGCTCGATTGGAGCCTTTGGCCGCACTACTCGCAAACAATCCGGATTACCAGGTTGTGATTGAGTCCTACACCGACAGTCGCGGCGACGAAGTAACCTTGCAACAGCTCACGCAGGAACGCGCGCGACAATTATCCGAACGTTTTCAGGTTGCCGGCGTAGAGGCGAGCCGGATTCAGGCAAACGGAATGGGCGCGTCGAATCCGCTGGGAAGCAACACGACGCCTGCCGGACGGACCAGAAACCGGCGGATCGAGATAACGATTATTCCTCTGACGACCAGCAGCGCAGCTAATCAATAGGAGGCAGTCGGCAGGGGCAGGCGGCAGAAACAAAACAAGAGCGCTCCTGTCAAAAAAAGCAGCCGTTCCAGGGGACGGCGTTAGCATAAATGGGATAGTTGGCTGGAGGTCGTTTTTCCTGCCTCCTGCTCCTGCCTCCTGCCTCCTGGCATCGCTGACTGCCTCCTTCCGTAGAGATGTCTCCTCTTGAAGTTTTACAACTCGTTGGCTACTCAATCGGCGCGGGTCTGCCGCTCTGGATGGGAATCCAACTGTTTTCCCGCCGACGTAAACTCAATTCAATCGAACGACTGCTGTTTGCCCTGGCGCTCACGATGTTTGGGTGGCACCTAAGCAATCTGCTAGTCACGCTCCATGGACTCTTCGGCTTCAGGTACGACAATTGGTCACCGGTGCTGCGTACGGTCGATACCCTTTCCGTAGTCAGCATCACCTTCGCATATTCCTTTTTGCTTCACATTCACCTGTTGCTATGGGCCACCGTGGCATCGGAACGACGACTAACACTTTTTGAAAAGCTTCGGCTGGCTCTGTCATACGGCCCGGTGCTCTTCCTGCCAATAGCGATTTACAAGATTTGGGACGGTCCGTACGCGCCGATGTATTCGGCGGTGAACTTCCTGGTCCTGCCGATGGCCGTCTGGATTACTTACGTCCTGGTCGTCATCGCTGCCACCGAACTCCTGATCGCTCGCAAGAGCACTAACCGAAGCGAGCAGCGAATCATGCGGACCCTGGCGGTTTCGTTTCTGGGGATCGGCGCGGTGATTCTGGCGGCGTTGGCATTTGGATTGGGCGAGGGAACTCAACTTGGCCTGTACCTACACACTCTGGCGAATCTGGGTTCATTGCTCCCGTCCGCCTTACTGGCCTATTACATCTACCGTTACCGCTATCTCGAACTAATAATCGAAGAGAGCTTGATTGTCGCCACGTTCGCCGCAGTCATTCTTGCTGTTTACCTCTACGGTATCCGAACAGCGGGCGACTGGGTTACGTCCCGTTACGGAGTGCGAGCTGGAGTAGTCGAGGCGCTCTTGATTCTGGTCCTGGCGTTGGCAGCGGCTCCGCTCCGAAGGTGGTTAGAGACGCGTTTCCATAAGTTATTCGAACGAGAAGCAACTCTTTACCGCCAGATTGTTTCACGCATCAGCACTCAGGCGGGTCAGTACCGTGAATTACCGGAGTTGCTGGACTTTGTGGAACAACAGACGACGGCTGCGTTAGGGCTGCGCAAGGTGCGTATTGCGGTAACACCTGAAGCGGAATCAACGGGAGGACTGGAAAACGGTCGTGAGACTGGACCATCCGAAGCCTGGATAACTCGCCTGCTTGAGTTGTCTGGTAAACAGCGATGGATGCCGGTTGAGGACGACTCAGGGCTGGAAGCAAACGGTTACACGATCGCCTTTCCGTTACGACGAGACGAAGAGGTTTTCGGCTTGATGCTAGTCGATGCCGCATCCGGCAGTATGAACCAGGACGCGCGTGCCGTTCTTCAGATACTTGCGGACCAGGTGGCAATTGCGATCGATGACAGCCGTCTGGTTGAAGAAAACGTCCGCCTCGAAAGAAAGTTGGCTGAACGTGAGCGACTGGCAACGCTGGGCCAAATGGCGGCAACGGTCGCACATGAAATAAAAAATCCGCTCTCCGCTATCAAATCCATCGCGCAAGTGATGGGAGAAGATAAGAACCTCAACGAAGACTACGCGCGGGATCTTAGTTTGATAGTCGGTGAGACGGATCGATTGGGGCAGAGTGTGAATCAACTTCTGACGTTTGCCCGGCGCGAAGCTCCTCGCGAGTTGCCTATGCGTGCCAACCAGCTCGTAGAAGCTGTGGTGCGACTGTTCGAGGCTAATGCCCAGAAGGAAGGCGTGAACCTTAACGTTGACGTGCGAAGCGAAGAGGAACTGAACGGTGCTGCTGTCTCAGCTGTCCGTGTGGCGTTATCTAACCTGTTGATAAACGCGTTACAGGCGACTCCTTCCGGCGGCACAATTTCCATCACAGAACAAATTGAAGACGGGCATCTGGTTATCACAGTAGAAGACGGCGGCGCGGGAATCCCGTCGGAGTTACGACAGCGGATCTGGGAACCTTTCTTCACTACCAAGCAAAGAGGAACTGGTCTGGGATTGGCCATCGTGAGGAAGCGCATGCAGGAGGCGGAGGGTACTGCGCGCCTGGCGGCATCCACGAACGGCAAAGGTGCACGGTTTGAACTGTGGGTGCCACTCGCGGACTAAAGATGTGCAGTTTGATTTACGCCGAAGGCTTCGCTAATTTCAGCCCAGGGTTGCGCTTTGGCAACCCTGGGTTTAGAGGCGCCATTAAAAATAATGACGCACTCCCGATTCATCGGGATTGCGTCGGTAGGGCGTTATTAAACAGACTTGCAACTCCTTCAGAGTTGCCAAGGATCTATTGACGACATTCTTTGCCCAGGGTTTCAAAGCAAACCCTGGGCTGAAATTAGCGAACGCCTTCGGCGTACATATTCTCTTTAAAGCTGCTTCTTACATCATTGTAGTTGCCATGTATTCCAGGAACTTTTCTTTCCACCCTGCGTGTTACTGAACGACTGCACGCCCATCGCAATGTCCACTCTCTTCGTACTGTAACTGCAACTTTCTGATTGAAGGAGATCTGTTTATGAGTATCTGTAGAAGTGTGCCCGCGACCTTGTTGTTAGTGATCGCGTTGATAGCGGTCAGCGCAACTGCGATGGCCCAGGAACCCACCGAGACTTCACCATCAACTCCGGTCGCTTCCCAAGCCACATCGCGTGATGTGGACGTTAACCTCAACACCCAACTGTACCTACTGTTAGGCACTGGTCAGACCGTTGATGATGCCAGAATGCCCGCCGCCCTCGAACCCGTGATAAAGCAGCTGCGGACCTCGTTCCCATTCAAAAACTACCGGCTGGTTGCCACGCTGATCAATCGCGTCAAAAACAACAGTCACCTGAGCCTTAACTGGATTGGTGGTCCATTGATGGGATCGCCGTCTTCGGCCACAGCCGGTATTACGCCGACTTTTAACACGTTTCGTATTGGCAATGTGAGGCTGGGTACTGATTCCGCCGGGCAGCCGGTGGTAAGAATGGCTGGCTTCAATTTCGGGGCCCGAATCCCAATCCAAACGGCCACCGTGGTTGCTGCCAATGCGCCGGCCGCTCCGGTAATCAACTACGAAAATACCGGCTTACTCACAGATATCAGCATCGGCGAAGGCGAACCCGTAATTGTGGGAACTTTGAACGTTGGACCATCCGGAGATGCGATTATTCTGGTGGTGTCGGCAAAGCGAACAAACAAGTAACAAAACCGGATTGGCGAACGAGTGGTGGACACATGCTGCAGAAAGCCGGTTGGCGATCGTGGCATGGTCCGCCATTCTTAATTTGTGAACTCGTTTGGCGGGCCTTAGAAAAGCCGCGGAAATCGCAGGAACAGTCAGGGTTTCCAATAAACAATGCTTGACACATGCGGCCTGTAACTATAGTTTGCAATAGGGCTGGCTTGGACCAGCAGCCCGCGGATATTTGAGAGATTTACCTGAAACGATAAAGGCACACCCCGCGCGAGCGGGGGTCGCAAAGCCAACGGGGGTCACGACGAAGCTGATTGACGATCGGATCGCGGAATGAAGCGAATCTGAATCGGCAGTCTGAAAGTCGCGAGACCTGGCTGGGTTACCGAAAGCAGGAGAGACGTGCGGTAACCAGCTATTCGTGTCTGCCAGATCGTTTCTCTTCCTTCCTACCAGCTCAAACCCTCGATAGCTTAATTAGTCTTTTCCGGCCCGCTCCTAACCAGGGAGTGGTAACGCCGTTTCAGTACTCTGCGTGATGGCTCAATCTGGGTCACGCGCACCTAAGCCCCGCCTCAGCATTCCCCGACCTTCAGAAAGAGAGACCTTAACCCGATGAAACCCTTTGTAATTGCAATCACTTTTGTCGGCCTCTGTGCGTGCGTGCTTAATTCACACATCGCCAGAGTGAGTGTGCAAGCAGAGCAGCGAGAGATGAATCGCGTTGAGCCGAATGAGAATTTTGTTCGCGGACGAGTCTTAGTGAAATTCCATGACGGTATTGGACCAACTCATGCTCGTCAGGTTATAGCCGCTCTTGGCGCTCGCGATGTTGAAGAGATTCCAAACATAGGCGTGCACGTTTTAGATCTGCCTTACCAGGCGAGCGAGCGCGCTTTTGTTAACTCGTTCAAGGCCCGTCCCGAAGTTGAGTTTGCCGAGTTGGATCGGATTGTCCAACCAGCAGACGTGGTTCCCAGTGATCCGTGGTATACCGGCTGGCAATGGCATCTGCCAAAGATCTCTGCGCCTTCATCATGGTCACAAACGACGGGCAGTGAATCGGTAACGATTGCGATCCTCGATACTGGCGTTGATAAAGCGCATCCCGATCTTGTCAATAAACTGGTAGCCGGATGGAACGTCTATGACAATAACTCGGCCACCGACGATGTTAACGGACATGGAACGAACGTAGCGGGCGTGGCTGGAGCTCAAACTAATAATGGCATGGGCGTCGCCGCTGTTTGTTGGCAGTGTAAGATCATGCCAGTTCGCATCTCTGATACAGCTGGCAACGCAAGTTATTCGGCCATGGCCAACGGCCTAACCTGGGCAGCGAATCACAATGCGCGCGTCGCAAACATTAGCTATATGGCGTCTGGCAGTTCGACGGTAAGGTCCGCTGCCCAATACTTCCAGAGTAAAGGTGGTGTAGTGTCATCAGCCGCCGGAAATTACAGCACATTTGATTCATCCGCCGACAATCCATACATCCTGACAGTAAGCGCCGCTGATGTTAATGACGCGCCCTCAGGGTTTTCGAACTACGGGAACAACATCGACGTAGCGGCGCCTGAGGGTGGATATACGACAGCGAAGGGTGGGGGTTACGCCTACGCTGGAGGAACATCCTTCGCGTCACCGGTCATTGCCGGGCTCGCGGCGCTGGTAATTTCTGCTAACCCCGCGCTCACACCTTCTCAGGTCCAGGACATCCTGAAACAGAATGCCGACGATCTCGGCGCAGCGGGATGGGACATCCGTTACGGTTGGGGACGTGTGAATGCAGCGCGGGCTATTTGCGCGGCAGTAGGTGGTTCGTGTTCAATCCCTGCGCCCACCCCAACGCCCACGCCAACTCCAACGCCGACACCGACGCCCAGCCCCACGCCGGCCGTAGATAACATTGCCCCGACCGTGACGATCACGTCGCCAACTAACGGAACCAAGGCTCCTGTAAATGTCACAGTTACAGTAAACGCTACAGACAACGTGGGTGTGGTTTCGAGCGAACTCTACGTCGATGGCCAATTAGTAGCCACATCGAATACAGCCCCGTTCTCGACTAAGTGGAACAGTAAAAAAGCTGCGGCCGGTGCGCACAGATTGTTATGCAAAGTGTATGACGGTGCCCGTAACGTGGGGGTGTCGCAGGAAATAACGGTTTATAAATAGCTTTCAGGTAACTCGGTAAACATGAAAAGGCCGTCCTGCCGGCAGGACGGCCCTTTTTGTTATGCCACCTTCGCCGCGCGATTAATTCTGCGGGAAGGAGAATGGGCAAGGCGTAGCTTGAACGAACGACAGATTGTTGTTCGCATTGTCCAACGCCGTCTTAACCGCCTCCGCCCTCGGACGAAGCGGGTTGCCAGTTAGAATTACGAGTTTGGTCGCTCCCCCAGTGCACAGTATCGTGTTCGCTTCGTTGAGAAGATCGCTAATCTTCGCGTATCCGAGCGAGTTTGCACTGTCTGTTCCCGGGGCATAAACAATGGCGTTTGCGTTGACGCCTCCCGAAGCCACGTTGAGGTGCATAGCGGCCGTTTGGGCGGAAAGCATGTTCGCCATATTGGTTGCTGACGCATTCAACAAGAACTTCTGAAAGTTACCCAGATTAACGGAGCCGAGGAGACTGCCATCACCGGTGCGAAGACACAAAGCAAGGACTCCTGGTAACAATCCTTTGGAGGTAATAGTGTTACCACCGTTCTTGTTAGACCAGAACCCTAATGTCAAACCACCGCCGGCGCCACGGCAAAGATTGCCAAACTCCACATTTTGAATTCCATTCTCCGCTAATAGAAAGATCACCGGGTTCGGTGTAGTGCGGAACCAATTCGATTCCAGCGGAGTGGATTCGGTAACTGTGTAGGTGTCAGGAGCGTCAACGACGACGGATGCAGGCGTAAAGCGCGTATAGTCGATGTTGTCTTGAATTCTGACCTTCCAACCGTTGATTGGTTGACCATCATCATTCAATCCGTTGGCATTGGCGTCGTAAAACTTGAGCACATTGATAGTGCCCTGCGGCGGTTGCACGGTGCCACAATCTGAGCCTTCAGGACACTTAACTTTGAAGTTGTCGGTCTTGCTGGCGTCATTGTCGAACGTGTTAACTGAACTTACCCAGACTTTGTATTCGCCGCCCGGGTTAGATGTGTCGTCATATCCGGCCGTCGCATCACTTGCCTTGATAACTATCGCGGAAAGTTGGTAACAGGCCGCGAACTCGCCCCCAGTCACCGTCACCGGGGTTTCATCAGCACTTCCGATGCTGGTTCCCAGAAGAGCTCCGCCAGGAGTAGTAACCATAACGTAATACTCTCCGTCGGGTAGACCCGCCGCGCCAACGTGGGCTGGCCCACCGTCCAGATAAACCGCATCCTTGTTCGCGAAAATATTAATGTTGGTACCACCGCAGGTGCTGTCAGTTGTGAATATGGCGCCTGACATGGGTGGCGCCATAAAGGCGCTCGTAGTCGCGAAGGCCAGTAGCGCGGTCACAGCAACCGCAAGACCAATTCGGGAGGTGAGGGCTCTCGACTTGGGGGAGGCAAATTTTTGAGGGGCGATGTATTTCATTAAAGTCTCCTTCTATCAGAACCGGCATCTCGTTGGTTGACCCAAGCCTAAAGAGAGGCCGGACATGTGTAATGACGCTGACGGAATACGCAGGTGCTAATGTGAGAAGCATGTGCTCTCGGGTCAGCGGCGGCCGTCATTGATTTTTTCAAAAACCCTGGGCTACTTCTTTCAACTCTCAACGATCCGTACGGGATCGTTTTGGAACATCCGGAATCAAAGAAATCTGTGCTGCCTGATACTCATGGCCATGCCGTGAGTCCCATCGTCAAGAGTATCGACCCGGATCACCGTACCCTTTGTTTCCACGGTTGACCCGGTCTCTTCTTCAACAAACAGGTGAACTATCACTTCAAGCTCGCTATTCAATCTCAGTTGGTGTTGTCCGCGGAGATACAACCCTCCAGCGCTCATGTTGTCGACAACTGCGAAGCCCGAAATATTCGCTCCATCGACGGCCACACCTTTTAACGTCGCAGGAAATGCTTCCTGTATGCGTGGCTTTGAGCGGCGCTCTGAAATTGCGTTTGCAATTTCAACAACTGCCGGGTTGGATGGGGCGTCCACCGTGCAGACCTCCAAATAACCGTTCGATCAGATTGAAGGGCAGATGGTAGTTGTATTGCGAAAACATTGCATCGGGGTTGTCTGCCTATTGCAATGGCAGGATCCTGCCAGGTCAGGCCCCCCGTTTAGGGTTGCGGGACGCGGGCGAGATTGTGGCCAAACGCGAAAATGACCAATTCCAGACGATCAGACACGCCCAACTTCGAGAAAATTGAGCTGAGGTGGTGGGTAACGGTGGTTTCGCTGATGTAAAGACGTTCGCCGATTTGTTTGTTTCTGAGGCCTTCCGCGACGAGTTTTATTACCTGGAGCTCGCGATCCGTAAGCGAGTCGATTTGGGCAGCAGTTGAGTCTTGCTTGTCGCCCCGAGTCATCTCGGTAAGCACGTCACCCACCATCGCTCGATCAATCCACACTTCGCCGGAGTGCACTTTCCGAATCGCTTTGATCAGTACTTCGGCCGCTTGATCCTTCAGCACAACGCCCATCGCACCAAGCTTGATCGAGCGTCTATGTGCAGACGAGTCGTTCAGGCCCGTCAAAATCAGCACGCGAGAATTTTTTGCAGTTTCCTTTAGTTCGGTCAGGAACGTGAGCGCGTTTTCGCCGCCGAGATCCAGATCCAATAAGATCAGATCGGGCGACTCCCTGGTGGCGGCTTCAAGCGCTTCCTTTCTGTTGCTCGCCATTGCGACAACCTTCATACCCGGTTGACTATCAATTAACATCCGCAGTCCAGCCCGCACGACCTCGTGATCGTCAACGATTAGAATTCGGAGCTGCGACGTTGAAGGCTTCATAACGGAATCTCGATTCTGACTACAGTGTTGCCGTTGGTGTCGACGACCAATTTCCCACCGAGCGCGTCTACCCGTTCAGCCATTGAGCGAGGTTGAAAACTCTTAGTGATACCGTTATCTCGATTCTCGTTTTCGATTCGAATCACAAGCGTTCCGTTTTCCGACTGCAACTCAGTGATCGCAAACTGCGCGTTCGTGTGGCGGCGTACGTTGCTTAGGCCTTCTGCGACCAGTTGAAACACTTCTCCTGCCAAACGGTCGTTCATGTTCAGATTCTCGCTGGCCAGAATCTGAACCTTGATGCCCGTGGCTTGAGAGAACCGTGAACAGAAGCGATCGAGCGCGGGCAACAACTGGCCGCGTCGGTTGCGCTCCGTGCTTTTCATGTTGCCAACGTACTGCCGGAGGTCCGCAATACTCTTCGCAGTCAGTTCCGACAGTTCCGTCATTTGATCCAGCACATCTTTGTCGCCGCGGTGCATTTTTTGGCCGAGCGCCGTAAGCCCCAGCTGAAGCCCTATGTAAGGTTGAATTACGCTGTCGTGAATGTCGCGAGCAATGCGCTCGCGTTCGTGGTTGGCCGCATCGCTAGCCATGTGATCCACGAGCCGAATATTGTCGAGCAGCGGAATGACCTGATCGATGGTTTGCAGTAAGAACTCAGCATCCGATGGTGTGAATCGACTCTTGCCACCCACAACGTAACAACGGCCGATCGTATCGCCGCGATAAGTCACAGGCACTGATAGGAAAGACTCGTCTGACAACAAAGCGTTGAGTGCATTCTTCGCAGGCACCACAGACACTTCCGCAGTTTCAGTGTGGTACGAGAGGCAGGTAGTCGAATGTTTTGTGTGAATCAGTGCTTCCGTCGGTGATCCTGATAAGAACACTGTCGCCGTCGAACTATCGACAGGCTCGTTTGAGGCGCTAGCGTCGTCGCCATCTTGCCTGACGCGGCGCAAGCTGTATTTGGTGCCTTCGGCGTTAGAGAGGATCAGCAGGCAACTGTCGGCATCGTAAAACGAGAGCAGTTGCTCCATAGCCCAGGTGATTGTTCTGTCGACTCCAAACCGCGGATTGGATAGCCGGGCAATGTCTTTAAGAAACTTCAAACGGCGTCTTAACTCAACTTCAAACCCGCCCCAGTAAGCAATCATGTAACCGAGCACCAGCAGATAGATCGGTCGCAAAAGGAACCGGTTAAGCTCAAAGTTAGAGGGGGCTGTGACGTACCCGACAGTCGTAAACAAAGCAAACGAGGCGATTGTTATCCGGGTGCCGGAACGAAACCCCCAGCGAAAAGAGGCCACGAGAATGGAAAAGAAGTAGAAGAAGAAAAAGATGCTGTTGGTACCGCTGCTCAATCCAATAAGCAGCGTGTACCACAAGACGTCAATCCAATGTGCCCATGAGCGCCGCCAACCGAGCACACCCTTGCTTAAAACAGAGTCGATATACAAAGCGACGCTGTACAAAACGTACAACACCAGGGCGCCGTAAGTTTCCTGGACGAGGTGGTCTGGTTCAGCGGGATCGAGGTAGATGACGACGAGGGCAGACCCAGCCAGGACCAGACGCATCGTGGCAATCATGCGGTCGTCGAGCGACTCAATTAATTTGAATCTGCCGGCCAGGCTCGAAAGCCTGTCAGCCCGGATTTTCTTCATGACGGGTCATAACTGAAGCGCATTGTGATACTGCGTCGCCTGGGATCCCGGGTATGTTTCTGGGGACCGTGGGAGACGGCCAGGCCTGCTTGGTCGCGAGGACAGAAGTGCTTCGTACCAATTAGGGCGGCGATTATATTCCAGTGCTAATCGGCTCCCAAATCCTGAGCCCGCCAATGCCGCGGGCGAAGCTTTTGACCTCTGGCACGCGATGCGCTAGTGAAATCCCCCTGACAGGTTCTAAACTACGCGAAAGGTGAAAACAGAGAAGTTGCGATTACTGATTGTGGACGACGAGGAGGCCTCGCGCTACGGCATTCGGCGGGCCCTCACTACGTTTGGTTACAGCGTCACGGAAGCCGATTCCGCCGAGGCGGCGCGAATATTACTCAAGCAACAACAGCACGACCTGATGCTGTTGGACGTAAATCTTCCCGGCATCAGCGGCCTGGAATTCCTACGTGAGATCAAAGAGACCAATGGCAACGGCCCGCTGGTCATAATTATTACCGCGCACGGCTCGGAACGTGTGGCGGTAGAAGCGGTTAAGTCCGGCGCTTACGACTATCTTTCGAAGCCGTTCGAGCTGGATGATCTGCGACTGGTCATCAAGAACGCGGCCGAGACGCTCGAGCTGCGGCGCGAGAACCTTTCGCTTCGCCGGCGCATTGAAGTTGAACGATCACAACGCGGCGCGTTAATCGGAAATTCCGAGGCGATGCAACGCGTGCGGGCGATGATTGAGAAGGTCGCCGAAACTGACGCGACTGTTCTGGTGCGGGGCGAATCCGGCACCGGGAAGGAACTGGTTGCGAGAGAAGTACACGAGAGAAACAGCGAACGTAGCCAGGGTCCTTTTGTCGCCGTTAACTGCGCGGCACTGCCTTCTGAGTTGATTGAATCGGAGCTGTTTGGTCACGAAAAGGGCGCTTTTACAGGGGCGGCAGCGCGGCGGCAGGGCAAGTTTGAACAGGCAAACGGCGGCACATTGTTCCTCGACGAGATTGGCGACATGAGCTCCAACGTCCAGGCGAAACTGTTGCGAGCGCTGGAAGAGAGGCGTATCGAGCGACTCGGGGGGAACGAGTCCATCCCAGTAGATGTTCGGATTGTCAGCGCCACCCATCGACCGCTTGAACAGGAGATTGAGGCCGGTAACTTCCGTGCTGACCTGTTTTATCGTTTGCGCGTCGTCACTATCGACATTCCGCCCTTGCGCGAGCGGCGCGAGGATATTCCGCAACTTGCCGAGACCTTCACCCGCGCCGCGGCTGAACGTTATGGATTGCCGCTGCGACAGGTTTCGCAGAGCGCGCTACGGCGCCTGCTCGATTATCCCTGGCCGGGCAATGTACGCGAGCTTAAGAACACCATAGAACGTGCGGCTATCATGGCGGAAGGCGAAGAGCTGCGTTCGGAAGATTTACCGGAGGAGATCGTCCCGGGTCTGCAAAAGAGTGTGGCCACGGCCGCCTCAAATGACGGTGGTCTGGCAGTCCCTTTTACTGCCGACTTTCGCGAAGACCGGCGCGAATTTGAGCGTCGCTACATATCCCGTTGCCTCGAACACACGCAGGGAAACGTAACTCGTGCGGCTGAAATATTGGGGATGCATCGCCAGTCGCTGCAGCACAAGTTGCGGCAACTGGGCCTCGGTCGTCGTTATGTTTCCGTTGGCGGCGATGCGCAGGATAATTCCGACGAGTGAAAGATAGATTCAGCCTTGCACTTACACTTGAGTGACTACGGATTAGAACCTGGGAGCGGTAGCGCCCGGGTTCCGCGGCCGCGATTCTATGGACCCGTTTGAAAGTCCTGGGAGAGCTTTTGCCGAAAGAGCTCACCCGGTCGCTACCGCTCCCGGTTCTGATCCGTAGTCACTCTTGAGTCTTAAAAGCGATACAGAAACACACGAAATACACGGAACAGATCATATGAAAGCACGACCTGACGCCATTATTCATCGCGAACAAGCCGAATATCTTGAACGCGTAACGCCACAACACGACCCACTGCTTACCGAGATGGAATCGTACGCTGCTGAGCACCGCGTGCCGATTGCGGATCGTGAGGTAGCACTGTTTCTGGAAATCACCGCCCGCGCGATCAACGCGAAACGCATTCTGGAAGTCGGTATGGCGATCGGTTATTCAGTGGTCCATCTGGTGCGAGGCATGGCCGAAGGTGGGCTCATGGTGACCATCGATCCGAGCGATGAAATGATTCGAGCGGCCAAGGGTTATCTGGAGCGCGCCGGAATTCGCCATCGCGTGCGAATTGAACGCGGCAAAGCGCTGGACGTCATTCCGCATTTGACTGAGACGTTTGACCTGCTGTTTATCGATGCACTTAAGGATGAATACGTCGAGTATCTCGAGCAGGCCTTGCCGAAGCTGCGAACTGGCGGGGTTGTCATCGTCGATAATTTACTGTGGGGCGGCCGAGTGGCTAACGACGCCGAGCCCGATCGCGACACCAGCGCGTTACGTAAGTTTAATGAACACTTCATGGACCATCCGCAATTGCGCGCTGTGATCTTGTCCGTAGGCGATGGTCTGGGTTACGCAGTGAAACTGTAGAAGCGAAGGCGCGAGCGCCGGCAGTACCTAACCAGTGATCCGCGACAACACTCTGGCGAGTTACGAAGAGGCCGCCCGGTTGGTCAGGAGCGGCGGCGTCATCGCATTCCGCACCGACACGTTTTACGGCCTCGGGGCCGACCCGCTGAACGCCGCCGCTGTTCGTAAGATCAAGGAACTCAAAGGCAGGGAAGAGAACAAACCGATCCTGCTTCTCATCTCCGACATAGATCAGATCGATCGATTTATCGAAGAACCCGATTCCTACCGCAAGATCGCTGTCCAACATTGGCCGGGTGCACTCACGTTGATCGGCAAAGCTCGTCCGGAACTTCCAACCGATATAACTGCAGGCACCAATACAATCGGATTGCGTCTGCCGGATGACGATGAAGTGCGCGCGTTGGTTCGACTGTGCGGTGGCGCCCTGACTGCAACCAGCGCAAACCCTGCTGGAAAACCACCAGCACAAACCGCCGCTGAGGTGAAAGCTTATTTCCCTACCGGGATCGATCTGATTATTGATGGCGGGCCTGCGTTGATAACTGAGCCTTCAACAGTGGTTGATGTCAGTGGAGAACAGCCGAGGATGATTAGGGAAGGCGCGGTTAAGAGATCAGAACTTTCGGCGCTGTTTAAATAGACGAACTACTTGCGAAAGCGACAAGCCTTTGGAGTGCGATCTCCCTCTCCCTTTGGGAGAGGGTTGGGGAGAGGGTTTGAGGAACCTTGGAATTCCTGAGTTTGGAGGTAGCGTCAACTCTCGTTATAAAGTGCCAGTGAACCATTGGGTGTTGACGTCCACGTTGACGCTTCCTCCAAAACCTAAAACATGACTCCGTCGTAGGCCCTCCCCTAGCCCCTCCCAAGGGGAGGGGAATTAACAAAGCGGCGTCGGGCCTCCGCACTCCAAAGGCTTGAGCGTCGGCCAGGATGTACGTCTAATTGCTGGTACTTACTGCACCTGCACGTGTCTCACGAAACCCCAGTCGCCGCTGGCGTTCACGTTAATGTTCTTAACGGTGTCTTTCGCGATGACGATGTTTGCCTGATACCACAACGGAATGACGGGCACATCGCGGCTCACAATGTCCTGAATCTGGCGATACAACTCTTTCGCTTTGGTTCGGTCAAAAGTGTTCACCGCTTCATCGAGCAATTTATCCAGCTGCGGGTTGCTATAACGACTGCGATTGCGGGACGCGCGAGCTTCAGTTGGGATCTCGGAGGTCGCGAACAAGTCTTTGAAGAAAATCGGATCCTGATTGCCGCCCACCCACTGGCCATAGAAGATCTGAAAGTTTCCTCGACGCAGTTCATCAAACAGCGTATTTAACTCCGCAGTCTGAATATCTACCGGAACGCCCACGTTCTTTAAGTAGTTCTGAATTACACCCGCATAGTTTTTACCTGCGACGCTGCTGCCTGACACCTTGAACACGATCGGTTTCGGAAAACGCATCTGTGGCCCATCTCCGTCCGGGTCGCGATAGCCAGCTTCATCCAAAAGTTGTTTCGCTTTCGCTGGGTCGAATGAATAAACCTGACCCGGATGATAAGCCCACGACTCCTCGGGCAGTATCGAATGCGCCAGTTTGCCCTGGCCCAAAAGTAAATCCCGGATCAAGCCCTCACGATCGATCGCAGAAGCCAATGCCTGCCTCACGCGCACATTGTCGAGCGGCGCCGCACCGCAGTTGAGTGTCAACAGATTCACGTTAGATCCGGTGAACTGCAACACCTGCAGGCCCGGAGCCTCACCTAAAAGTTTTACAGCGTCAGGCGACAAACTCGTCGGCAACGGCGCCAGATCAACGCGGCCCGAACGAAGCTCTGCCTGGAGTGCATTCGTGTCAGCAATCACACGAACGCGAACTGCGGGCAGGAACGGAGCCCCCTCCCAGTAGTCTGCGTTGGCCTCAACGTCCACCACTTGCTGTGACGAATCGTAACTCTTAAATTTGAATGGGCCAGTCCCGAGTGGATGTGTCTTCTGCGACTCGTAACTATCTTTGGGAATAATCGCGACCGGCACCAGGTTACTTAACAAACCTGTCCAGGGTTTTGTCAGCGTTACTACCAGGGTTTTGGCGTCAGGCGCCTCCACACTCTTAATGTAACTTTTCTTCTCGGCGCCGGAGCCTTCATAAAAACTGGCCGACTTGGCGAAGTTACTGGAGAAGACCAGGTCCAGCGTGTACTTGGCATCGGCGGAAGTCAGCAAGCGCCCGTCGTGAAACTTCACATTGTCTTTGATCGCGAAAGTGAAAACGGTGCCGTCGTCCGAACGTGTGATCTCGGATAGTTCGCCGACGTAATCAAAGTTTGCGTCTTTCCTGACCAGCGAATTGAACATTAACGTGCGCACACGTTCGCTGGCGGCATCGACGGAAGGTGAACCAATCGGGTCGATGGTGCGAATGTTGTCGCCCAGTGCGATTACAAACACGCCGCCCTGCCCGCGCCGGCAACTGCTGCCCGACACGGCCGCGATTACCACCACAAGACAAAGCAAACTGGTCACTCGCGACGCACGCATCAGATTGTTCCTCCGTATTTGTAGTTCAGCTTCTCATTAAGCTGGGCAGTCTCATTTGAAAGTTCCTTCAGTCTTTCTTCGTTGAACGGCAGAGGTTCCTTCGCGATTGTTTTCATGGCGGCAATCCTGCGTAACGAACCGCGTAACCGATCTTTGGGCAGCTTTCCGTCACGGGCCACCGCCAGCAACGCCCGATAACCACGGAGGATGATCTCGGGGTGGGCGCAAATCAAGAACATGTCCTGACCGGCCATGAACGCTCGCACGGTCGCCGATTCTATGTCGCAATGTTTTGCGATTGCACCCATCTCCAAGTCGTCGGTTACCACGAGATGTTGAAAACCGAGTTCGCGTCGCAGCAGATTGGTAACGATGTTATGACTCAACGATGCAGGCTCGAGCAAACCCCCCGTGACACCTTTCTTGATATCAATGTTAGGGAAACCGCCGTGGCTGACCATGACGCATCGCACCCGGTCATCTTTTCTTTGGAACAACTCGATGTAGGGAGCGAGGTCCTGGGCCATCAGGTCTTCCTGGGTCAGCGAAACCATCGGCATCTCTTCATGCGAATCGACTTCGCCGGCGCCGATACCGGGAAAATGCTTCAAGCATCCGACCATTCCGGTTTCCTGCAAGCCGCGCAGGTAGACTGTGGTGTAGCCCAGCACCTCTCCCGGTGACCGGCCAAACGACCTTGAGTAGAGTCCGTTCGAGAGTAGATCGCGCTCTTCAGTCATGATCGACATGACTGGCGCGAAGTTCATATTGAACCCGAGTATCCGTAACGCTTCGCCGGTGATGCGGCCCAGAGATCGGGCGCCGGCAAGGTCGCCGTGTTCGCGGATCGTGCGCGCGGACGGCATGGGAGTGAAGATCTTTCGCAACCGATCGACGAGTCCGCCCTCCTGGTCAATGCCGACCAACGGACTGATCGGCAGGAGCTCGCGGACACCATCGAGAAGGCCGCGAAGCTGACGGGCAGTGGCAACGTTGCGGCCGAAGATGATGATGCCGCCGGGCTTCACCTCTTCGATTAGTTGGCGTGTTTCTTCGTCAAGTTCAGTTCCGGGTAACCCGATGTAAAAGAGTTGTCCGATTTGCTGTTCAATAGGTAGTTCGTTGAGTGCGTCCGAAGCCATGTTTTGCTGAGCGCGATCGCCTTGTTCGAATGAATAAATGAAGCAGGTTCACTATAAGACAGATCGACGCATCGACCAACTAGTCCGATTAAACGAGCAACGTTGACGACGCTCAAGCCTTTGGAGTGCGGTGGCCCGACGCCGCTTTTTTAGCTTTTCGGTTGTTTCGGCTCGTTGTTCTCATCGGACGAAAGGTTTCGCCGAGCAACAATACTTTGCACGTTAAAAACTAAAAAAGCGGCGTCGGGCCGCCGCACTCCAAAGGCTTGAGCATCGTCAATGTGGCACGTTCTTCCTACATCAAGCGGTTGCGGAGTTTTCGAAGCAGTTCTTTGGCTTCGTCGGGGGAAAGGCTGTCCGGGTTGAGGCGGAGTAATTCTTCAACAACTTTTTGATTAGCGAGATCGAATAGCGAAGCCTGCGCGGCAGCCTTGCGCCGGCCCGCGCGTCGCGAGGCTGCATCGATCGCCTCGCCGGCTTTGCTCGTGAACGATGCGCTCTGCGACGCTGCCTGCGCAATCGCCTGAGTATCCGCAGGCTGCGCCAGGCCCGCAGTTTCTTCCTCAGCAAACACCTCGAGCTCGTATTTCTCCAAACGCGCCAGCACCTCCCGAGCATTTGCCAACACTGCCGGAGGCATACCTGCCAAGCGGGCGACCTGTATGCCATAAGACTTCGACGCGCGGCCGCGCTCGAGTCGATGAAGAAACACAACTTCGCCTTCGCGTTCGGTGGCGGTGATCTGGTAGTTCTGCGCACCGGGTAAACGTTCGGCGAGTTCAGTCAACTCATGATAATGGGTGGCGAAGAGTGTCTTTGCTGCATGCTGCGGCGAATCGTGCAGGTATTCCGCCACGGCCCACGCGATCGATAGACCGTCGAAGGTTGCCGTACCCCGGCCAATTTCATCGAGCAGCACCAGCGAACGTGGCGTCGCACTGTGGAGTATGGCTGCCGTCTCAGTCATTTCCACCATGAAGGTGCTGCGCCCGCGCGCGAGATCGTCCGACGCACCAACACGCGTCCAAACGCGATCGAGTAAAGGCAGACGCGCTTTCTCCGCAGGCACGAAGCTGCCCATCTGGCCCAGAATGGAAATGATCGCGGTCTGCCGCAGCACGGTGCTCTTACCACCCATGTTTGGACCGGTGATGATCAGCAGACGATCCGTCGAATTGTTCAGATAGATGTTATTAGGTACGAACGGCTCTTCATTGAAAACTTCAATCACCGGATGACGGCCCTGCACGATCTCAATCTCGTCTCCGTCGTGCATCGTCGGACGAACGTACCTGCGGCGTGCGGCAGTCTCAGCCAGAGAGGCGAGCGCGTCCAGGGCGGCGAGGGCCCGCGCGGTCCCCTGAATCCGTTTAGTTTCCGCAGCCACCTGCCGGCAGACGTCATTAAAGATCTCTACCTCGAGTTGGATAATCCGCTCTTCAGCGCCGAGAACTTTCTTTTCCCAATCGCGGAGCTCGGGCGTAGTGAAGCGTTCGGCGTTCGTTAAGGTCTGCCTGCGGTCATACTCGGCCGGCACCCGCGCGGCGTTTCCTTTGGAAACTTCGATGAAGTAGCCAAAGACGTTGTTGAACTTGATGCGCAGGTTCGAGATGCCTGTGCGTGTCCGTTCAGTCGCTTCGAGAGTGGCGATAATCTGCTTAGCATTACGACTAATAGATCGCAGTTCGTCGAGTTCTTCCGAATAGCCCGCCCGGATTGCATCGCCATCGCTAATCTTCGCCGGCGGCTCATCGCTAATCGCTTTAATCAACAAGGCGCAGATCTCGGGAACGTCGTCAGCACTTTCGGACAACACCTGCAGAAGCGACGACGGCATGCCGGCGAGAATTTCACGAACAGCAGGCACCTGGTAAAGGGAACGAAGAATCGCGTTTAGATCGCGAGGAGTCGCAGAGCCAAGACTGATCCGGCCAATTAGTCTTTCCAGATCCGAAACGTCCTTCAGTAGTGAACGAATCTTGTCGCGGCTAATCTGTGACGAAACCAGATCCTGCACAGCCCCCAGACGCGCTTCGACTTCGCCACGCTTGATCGCAGGACGCAGCAACCACGTGCGCAATAACCGGCCACCCATTCCGGTTACCGTTTCGTCAATTACACTCAACAACGTTCGGCCGGACGCGCCGCTCAACGGCTCGGTCAGTTCAAGGTTCCTGACGGTAACGTTGTCGAGGACAAGTTGATCCTGGGGCGCGAAGTAAGTGAGATCGGTTATGTGTGTCGCCGAAGCCCGCTGGGTGTCCTGTGCGTAACGCAAACACGCTCCGGCCGCTCGAATGGCCTCGTCTTTTTTGTGGATGCCGTAGCCTTCGAGCGAACGAACTCCGAACTGGCGCAGTAGCAAATCTGCGCAATCCTGTTTCTGCCACAGCCAGTCGTCGAGTGGAGTAAGTGCGGCGTCGATAAACTGAGGTCGGACCGGTTCGGGATGATTTTCCGCTGTGTCGGTTTTCAGAGGCAGCGGTGCAGTCTGCGGTTTCCCGCTTAATCCGGCGTTGACCAGCGGCGCCAGCGAAGCAGGGAAGAGCAACTCGCGAGGCGAATACGATTCGATGTCAGCGCGAATTCTTTCCCACGCGTTCGGGCCGCTCTCCTGTGTCGTGCGAAATTCGCCCGTCGAGATATCAAGAAATGCAGCACCGACGGTGTCACCGGAAGCACAGACGGCCGCGAGAAACACTGACTCACGGGCTTCCAGC
Source organism: Pyrinomonadaceae bacterium (assembly GCA_035273385.1). Classification (GTDB taxonomy): domain Bacteria; phylum Acidobacteriota; class Blastocatellia; order Pyrinomonadales; family Pyrinomonadaceae; genus PSRF01. The sequence goes on from DATEPE010000010.1 coordinate 205,663, forward strand.
AGTTGTGGATCGATAGGAGTGCCGGGTGTAACGATTCTGACTACTTCACGTTTGACCAGTTTCTTTGTCTTCGAAGCATCCTCGGTCTGTTCACAGATCGCGACGCGATAACCCTTACGGACGAGTCGAGCGATGTAGTTGGCAGCCGAGTGATGCGGCACACCGCACATCGGGACAGGATCACCGCGTTCTTTATTGCGCGCGGTCAGTGTTATCTGCAGCGCGCGCGCGCCCGTGACGGCATCTTCAAAGAAGAGTTCGTAAAAGTCGCCAAGCCGAAAAAACAATAAAGTGCCGGGGTGTTGCTGCTTAAGTTCCTGATATTGACGCAACATTGGCGTGCCGGAGGGGTTAGTCATAGCGAATCGTGAATGGTAAAGGCGAGAGCGTTATTAGTAAATCGAACTACACCGGCAGGCGAGTTTTATATGCAGCTCAAGTCCTTGCATCGTCGCGTTTCGTGTAATTCGTGTGTTTCGTGGATTTCGTGGATTGCTCATTAACCTCGCTAGAAATGCGATCCACGAATTACACGAAACACACGAAATACACGAATTACAAATTAGAAATGTGATATGGGAAATGATATATGGAAAATGAGCCTTAGCCCTTTCCCCATGCGTTTCCCCGTTGCCCCCTTGCGCTTTGCCCTTAGCTCTTAGCCCGTGTTAATTTCCACCACCCGTGTCAGACCACTCGCAGACAGCTCAAGACGCCATTGTGCCTCTCAAGCGCTCTCTCGAAGAGCACCTCGAAACCATCCAGTCATTATTAGACTCAAAAATTGATGAGATTGAACGCACTGGCAATCTGATCTGCCAGACCCTGGCCGCCGGTAACAAAATCCTGTTATGCGGAAACGGCGGAAGCGCCGCCGACGCTCAACATATCGCCGCGGAGCTCGTCGGACGGTATGAACAAGAACGCCGCGCGTACCCCGCCATTGCCTTAACGACAGACACGTCAGCGCTTACAGCACTAAGCAATGATTATGGCTACGACCACGTCTTTGCCAGGCAGGTCCTCGGACTCGCTACGAAAGGCGATCTGCTGATCGCCATCAGCACCAGCGGCAAGTCGCACAACATTGTTAAAGCCGTTGAACAAGCCAAGGCTGTTGGATGCCACACACTCGCTCTGACCGGCTGCTCCGGCGAACCATTAGCCTCTTTATGTGACGCCGCGCTGGTAATTCCTTCCGAAAGAACGTCTCGAGTTCAGGAAGCCCATATCACCGTGGGCCACCTTTGGTGCGAAATGGTGGACCGCGCTTTGAGCGCGGGATTTCCAGGTTAATTAAGCCTTTTAAACCTTACGATAAGTAAGACCAGGAACATCTTGGGCTGGGCAGGGAATGGCTTGACAGAAAGTATCTATGCCTTTAGGCTCTGGGCAAATTTAGCCCTTGGGAGCCCGACCGTGTTTGGTTTTTGTCCGTAGTCCAGAATGTTCCCACGACATCGTTTGGAAACTTGAAGGAGTTTGACTGAACCGCCCCTTGCGAAGCGCTTTTTCTTTGCAGGCATCAGTAAATGGTTACGCGGCCTCGCATCGATCTTCTGCTCTGAAGTTCCTGCCGCAGTATCTAGCCTGAGACAAAACAATGTTCCCCCAGAAGAGCCCCATCGTCGGCAACGTCGATTCAAAAACCTATCCTTTAGGCGAGAACACTGAACCCTCTTCTAATGGTTCAGCATTGTCCCTCGTCACGCTTAGTCACAGCACACTTGAGAGCAGAATTTACGCAGCGATGTTGATCGCCGCGGAATCTTCGCGTGGCGATTCTGAAACGTTCACTGCGCGACGGCTCATGGAGATGACTGGCATCACGAGCCTCAGCACTGTGCGGCGAGGGCTCGAAGGACTTGTTGCCAAGTTCAGCGTTGAGCGCGGCCGAAAATCAAACGGCAACGGCACACGCGACCACAGCATTTCGTATCGCGCATTTACACCGGAACAAGTAATCGCCCGACGCGACGAACGTGGATTCAAAACTTATTCAAACACGATTAGCACTGCGTCCACCGGCCGCGCGTTTGAGCGAGTGGTTCAAAGAGTGTTGGAAAACCCAAACCTAAGCCGGCGTGAAGCGCAGGTAGCGCTGTGTTGTGTTGAAGGACTTACAAACGCGCAAATCGGCGAGCGCCTGAAAGTAACTGAACAGACGGTGAAGTTTCACTTACGGAATATCTTCATCAAGTTTGGCGTCCGCCGTCGCGCCGAGCTGATTTCGCGACTGTTGATTTAAACGCAGGCATTTGCTCGCGTAGGAAGTAGTAGTTTTGAAAATCAAACGCCGCCTCGCTTGAGAGGTTTCCCTTCGGGGTACCGCGTGATTCCCGCGTTGCATTAATACGCGCGAAACATGCCAGGGCAGAAGTGTATCGACTCAAAAGCAAAGAACATGAGTACAAGCAAAGACAAAAAAAAGAAGAAGAAAAAAAAGACCGCGCTGGTCGTTTGCCGCGACCGTAAAGAGTTTTGGACCACCCAGGCGCAGTTCTGGCAATGGGTGCGTGACGGCGTGGTCGTGAAGACCCAGGACAGCCCGCTTACCGGAACATTCAAGCGAGATCACGAAGAACTGATGGTTCTTTTGAGTAATACCGTCCTTAACCTGGCCCATCCCAACCATATGCGCGAGGCCCTGCTCTCGCGTCGTGTTGGCTTGGCAAGAAAGTAAATCATCATGAGAAAAATGAATTTAAGCCCCTTTTTCAGCGTCTCCCTGCTAGTGGTTGCCAGTTTGACAACGGCTGTGGCCCAACAGACGACCGCGTCAAACGCTCCTCCACAGACCGCACAACCGACGGTCACCTACGCAGCTGACGGTGACAACCGTTATCGAATCGGACCGGGAGACGTGCTCGATATAAGGATCTTGAACCGGCCCAACCTGTCGCGAGATGCGGTTCGGGTGGAGGGCAACGGCATGATCCGGATGCCATTGATAGACAACGAGATCATGGCGGCCTGCAAGACTGAAGGCGAACTCGCCAAAGAAATCTCCGAGAAATACACGAAGTTCTACAAGAACCCGCAAGTTGATGTTTTTATAAAAGAGTACAAGTCGAAGCAGGCAGCCATCATCGGTGCAGTAACCGAGCAGAGTCGCTTCGAGCTACAGCGCCGCGTGCGCTTGCTTGAACTGCTGACTTTCGCGAAGGGGCCGTCACCAAAAGCGGGTCAAATAATCAACATCGTGCACTCCGCGCAATCATTGAGTTGCACGCTCCCTGGCGCTGCGAATCAACCTGATGTCGCATTCTCAACTTACAAGTTGAGTGAAACGATGATGGGATTGCCGGCCGCGAACCCCTGGATCGAACCCGGCGACATCATCACCCTACCCGAAGCCCCGCAGGTATACGTGGTAGGTAACGTTTTTTCGCCGTTGACGATCCCACTTAAGGAGCCAGTCACGATCTCACGCGCGATCGCGATGGCCGGTGGACTTAAACAGGATAGTAAGAAGGACAAGATAAGAATCGTCAGACAGGAACCCGGGAGCACCACGAGCAAGGAAATGCTCGTCGATCTTTCCGCGATTGAGAAAAAGCGCGCCGAGGATATCGTGCTGATGCCAAACGACATCATCGACGTACCGCTGTCGTCAGGGAAGAGCTTGTTGAGAAGTTTAATCAGCGGCGTCGTTCCAAACGTTGCGTCGCTGCCAACCCGCGTAGTGCCTTAGGAATTAAGAATTCCGAGTTGGAAGTAGCACGATTTCTGATTGGATAAGTTAGTTGGATAGTCTCGGGGTAAGGAAGGGCAGCTTGCTCCCGCTTAGGTTGAGTGGCACCCAACGGGCGGGAGCAAGCTACCCTTCCCAACCTCGAGACATTCAGAGTTGAAGTTTATCTGGAACCACAATCTCTCCCGATGGAGAGCAAGAGAGAAGTCAGTGCCACCTGCGATAGCAGGTGGGTTATTCCCGACGAAAGCATAAAACAATGAAACCCTCGAATGAATTAGTGAAACGAATACCGGAACCGGCGGCGCTTGAACGCCCCAACGAGTTCACAACCCCCAACTCGTACAACTACGGCGTGGATCCGAACGCGGAGACGGAGGTGCACCTGCTCGATTACTGGCGCGCTGTCCGCAAGCGTTTGTGGCTCGTAGTTGGTGTCGTGCTTATCATCACGACTCTGGCGGTGCTCTACGTGGCGCGAAAGCCCGACATCTACCAGGCAAGCTCGCGTGTTCAGGTGGACCTCGAGAATAACGCGGCGCTGCTCGGCAAGACTCCGTACGTATTCGGTCCTGCCAACGATCCGGTTTACTTCAACACCCAGTTGCAGATTCTGGTTAGTCCCGGACTCATGCGTCGCGTAGTGAAGTCGCTCGACCTCGAACACAACCCCGATTTCTTCAAAGGCAACTCCACACAGAAACGCTCCACGTGGCAAACCGTAAAGGAGATGGTCGGGTTCCGTAACAACGACGCCGCGCCGGTTGCGACGCCAACTAAAGATCAACTGCCTTTGCGCACGCAGGTGGCCGATCCGACTGCTAAAGAGGATTTGGTTGAAGCCAAACGACTCGCGCCTTTCGTAGGCGCCATTCTCGGTGGCCTCAGGGTGGATCCGGTGAAGGAATCGCGTGGCTTATATAAGGAGACCCGTCTGATCGACATTTCGTACACGCACGGCGATCCCGAAGTCGCCTCCAAAGTTGTCAACGCAATTGCGGAAACTTACGTGGCGAACAACGTCGAAAAGCGAGGTGACACCAACGTCAGCACCGCAGACTTCCTGCAGAAAAGGATTGCGGAGTTGCAGGAGAACATACGCACCGATGAAGAGCGTCTGCTGAATTACGCGCGAAACAACAAAATCATTTCGCTCGATGCCAGCCAGAACACGGTGGTGGAACGTCTCGCCGGTCTCAACAGGCAGTTGCTGGAAGCTGAAGCTGCGCGCATTGATGCCGAGTCGAAATTCAATGCAGCCAAAGCCGCCGGCGCTGCGGCTGCCCTCGCCGAGAACGATAAGAACGGTGTGGAGGCAGACGGAAAACTTGCTGAGCTAAAACAAAAGCGGGCGCTCTTGCTGGTAGACGCTACCGAAGAAGCTCCCGAAGTTAAAGAGGTGAACCAACAGATTGCTGAACTCGAACGTCAGGTTAAAGACGTTCGCGGCCGCAGAAGTTCGACCATCCTGACTAATCTCGAAACGGAATACAGACAAACGCTCGCGCGCGAACAGGCATTGCGTGAAGCGTTTGGGCGGCAGCGTGGCGAGACGGTTACTCAGAACGAAGCCGCGATTAACTACCGCATCATTCAGCAGGAAATCGAAACCAACAAATCATTGCTTAACAACTTGCTGCAGCGCGCCAAAGAAAACGACGTGCTGATGGCTGACAAACCCAATAACGTCTCGGTCGTCGATTATGCAGTTCCGCCAGGTGGACCAGTTGGGCCAAACCGGTTGCGCACGGTAATGATGGCGATGTTTTTGTCACTCGGTTTGGGCGTCGGTTTCGCGCTGTTCCTCGAATACCTCGACGACACCGTGCGCTCGACTGAAGAAGTCGAAAGACTGTTGCACCTGCCCGCGCTGGCCGTCATTCCGTCAGCCAGTGGGGCTTCGGGCCGTCGGCTTGCTGCCGCTCCCGGCGCGTTACAAAGACGCAATGGAAATAACGGTAACTCCGAGTTGTTGATGAACGTGGATACTCATTCGCCGCTGGCGGAATCCTATCGTCACCTGCGCACATCGATATTGTTATCGACGGCAGGACGGGCACCGAAGTCGCTGCTGGTGACATCGAGTCTGCCGGGTGAAGGGAAGACCACGACCGCGGTTAACACCGCCGTGAGTCTGGCCCAAACCGGCGCGCGGGTAGTCATCATCGACGCAGACATGCGGCGGCCACGCTTACGCTCGATCTTCGGGTTGAGCGATGGCGCAGGTCTGAGCTCAATCCTCTCCAGTGAAGTTTCTGAAGCGGACATGCTGCGCCTCGTGGTGAAGGAAGAAGAGACGGGGCTGAACATCTTGACTTCGGGACCGATTCCACCGAACCCGGCGGAATTGATCGGTTCGGATCAGATGCGGCGACTGCTGGAAGTTCTGCAGCGTGAGTTTACGCACGTGGTTATTGATTCGCCGCCTATCACTTCATTCACTGACGGCGTTCTGATCTCAACCATGGTGGATGGTGTTCTGCTGGTGGTCCATGGCGGCAAGAGCTCACGTCACGTGGTGAAGCGTTCACGTCAATTGCTGAACGATGTTGGCAGCAAGATCTTCGGCGTGGTGCTAAACAACGTCAGCATCCAGTCGCAGGATTACTATTACTACCAGCGTTACTACGCCACGCGGAATTACAAGACGGACGTTGATGAGGAAACCATGGCGCCACCCCCGGCGTCCGGCTCCTCCAGCGCAAGCGCGGGTAGCACTCTTGGCCTCTAACCGCAAAGAGCGAAGGGCAAAGGGCCAAGAGCAAAGAGCAAGTTGCTGAGAGCCAATTGATGAGGCCGCATTTTCGTTTCGAAGACTTGGAGATTTGGCATCTCGCCAAAGCACTAGCTCTGAAGCTACATAAGCTTGCTGACGAATTCGATAAGAGGCGATTGTATCGATACGCTGAGCAACTTAGAGCCGCGGGCCTTTCATTAACAAACAACATCGCAGAAGGCTCGGGGAGCACTCACGCGCGAGAGTTTCAGCAATACTTGAATATTGCGCGACGGTCGTTGTTTGAGGATTCGTCGATGCTGATGGTTTTTGAGAGTTTAGGTCTTTTCAAACCGGGTGAAATTGATCCGCTCCTGATTGATTGTGATGTGTTAAGTCGCAAAATAACAAATTTTTCCAGGAGCTTGGCCCGATGAGTCTTCCTTTGCCCTTAGCTCTTCGCTCTTAGCCACTAATGGCCGCGCAAGCAGAAAAACTCCCAACCTTCTCAATAGACCCGCCCAAGAGTTGGGCGTCTATCGGGCTGCGTGAGCTTTGGGACTATCGGGAGCTGCTTTATTTCCTGACCTGGCGCGACATAAAGGTCCGTTACAAACAGACTGCCCTCGGCGCGGCCTGGGCTATCATCCAACCGTTTTTCATGATGGTGGTTTTCAGCCTCTTCTTCGGAAAGCTCGCGGGCGTTCCTTCAGACGGCATCCCTTATCCCGTTTTTGCTTTTTGCGGATTGTTGCCTTGGCAGCTGTTTGCCCACGCGCTGACTGAGTCAAGTAACAGCCTGGTCGGAAATCAAAACCTGATCACTAAGGTTTACTTTCCGCGCCTGGTGGTTCCGATTGCGGCTGTGCTTGGCGGCGTGGTCGATTTCGCAATTGCTTTCGTGATTCTGCTGGTAATGATGTTGTACTTCGGTATCGTCCCGGGATGGGCCATTGTGACGTTGCCATTGTTTATTGTTTTGGCCATCACCACCGCACTCGCCGTCGGACTCTGGCTATCGGCGTTGAATGTGAAGTATCGCGACGTTCGCTACACGATGAATTTCCTGGTCCAGTTCTGGCTATTCGCGACGCCTGTGGCATATCCCAGTTCGTTGATTCCGGAGCAATGGCGTTGGGCCTACGGACTCAACCCGATGGCCGGCGTGGTCGAAGGTTTTCGTTGGGCGTTGTTAGGTAAAACCGATCCCCCCGGAGCGCTTTTGGCGGTCTCCGTAGCTGTTGTCATCCTTCTTCTAGTGGGTGGACTGTATTACTTCCGGCGCATGGAGCAGGAATTTGCCGACGTTGTTTGAGGAAGCCCCGATGGGGATGAGGTCAGTACCACCTGCGGTAGCGGGTGGGTTCTTCCGTTGCGTTGGAAGGTTTCACCCACCCGCTACCGCAGGTACTGACTTCATCGCGCATCCAGCTCTCCAGTCCGTCGTCCGTCGTCCGTCGTAAAAATGTCCAACATAGCAATACGCGTCGAAAACTTAAGCAAGCAATACCGCATCGGCGAGCGTGAGTCATACAAGGCCCTGCGCGACGTCATCGCGGATGCGGCAGCGGCACCGTTCCGTCGCGTGAGATCCGCCTTCAACGGCAACGGCTCTTCAAACGGCTCGGCCCTCAGCACTCAGGACGCATCAGACGAAATGCGAAATCCGAAATCCGAAATCCGAAATTCCATCTGGGCTTTGGACGACGTCTCCTTCGAAGTTAAGCAAGGCGAGGTGGTCGGCATCATTGGACGCAACGGAGCAGGGAAGAGCACGCTCCTCAAGATCCTTTCGCGCATAACGAAACCAACCAAAGGCCACGCAAAGATTTTCGGCCGCGTCGGATCGCTACTCGAAGTCGGCACCGGCTTCCATCCTGAACTAACCGGCCGCGAGAACATCTATCTCAACGGCGCCATCCTCGGCATGCGCAAGGCCGAGATTGAAAGAAAGTTTGACGAGATCGTCGCCTTCGCCGAAGTTGAAAAATTCATCGACACACCTGTGAAGCGTTACTCAAGCGGCATGTACGTCCGCCTCGCCTTCGCGGTTGCGGCATACATGGAAACTGAGGTGTTGCTGGTGGATGAAGTGCTGGCTGTAGGCGATACCGCGTTTCAGAAAAAATGTCTCGGCAAACTTGGCAGCATTGCTCACGGCGGCAGGACCGTCCTCTTTATCAGTCACAACATGGGCGCCGTGCGCACCCTTTGCTCGAGAGGGATTGTTCTGTCTAGCGGGTCGGTTGAATTTGATGGCTCGGCGCAGAAAGCAATTGCCGTTTACGGAAATCAGCTAATGACGACTAGCACGACGGTTGATCTAACCGGGAGGATTGTGGGACGCAGCGGGCCAAAAAGGTATTGCCGGATTGCCAATGTGTCGCTCGCAAATGCCGACGATTCTCTGACATCCACATTTTCGATGGGCTCGGAAATGCGTATCAGGGTCGGGTTGGACTTCTTAATTCGTGGCGATTCCTGGGAAATTGGTGTCGGGATTTTCTCGAATACAGGTGTCGCGATCCACTACATGATTTCTAACTGGGAAGGATTTCGGTTACCAACCGAAGGCGGACAGACGACGGTTGAAGTAAGAATCCCCAAACTGCAACTCTTTCCTGGCCGCTATGCCATCTCGTTGTGGCTCAAGCGTCCGGGGGAAACAGTCGACGACCAGGTCCATGAAGCGGCCGCTTTTGATGTTGAAGAAGGTGACATAACTGGTCATCCCTCCTACTTCGGCCGCTACAGCTACAACACTCAAGTTTATACGCCTAACGAATGGCGTCGTGTGATCTGAATGCTCGAAAGGTTTAAAGAGCAAAACATCGTCAGCGATTTTGATACTGTGTGCGGAACAGTAAAGTTGAGTAGGAACGAATCTCAGATCAATGCAATCGAAGTCTTGCCATATAACATTGATCTACCTGCCATCCAAAAGTTTTCTCCACCTGGTGTAAGCACCTTCTATGGCGCTCATGCCGTGGCAGCCTCTTACTGTGGCTTTGGTGACACAGCACTGTATCCGCGAGGTCACTGGCAGCATGGATGGACTCCGGCCCACTTTCAGATTTACCCAGAAATGTTGATGGGCTCTAGTACGAGCGCAAAGGAAGATTACTATTGGGTTGCTCGCATTGATGAAGAAGTCTATCTGAAAAACAGCGGCTATAAGAATGTAAAAGCCATAGGACTTCCAATGGTCTATGTTCCCGATATTGAGGTGTCTCGCCTACCGCTTAGCTTATTGGTCATGCCTGCGCACTCATTGGAATATACGTCTCACAACTGGAAGTTTGATGAATACGCTGAACACATAGACAGTATTAGGCATCATTTCTCTCAAGTGGTTATATGCGTCCACCCTTCGTGCTGGGAAAGGGGATATTGGGTTAGCTCTTTTAAAAGAAAGGGCTTTGAGGTTATCAGAGGCGCATCCATTGATGACCAAAATGGGCTCAAGAGAATGTACACAATGCTTTCGAGCTTTGAGTACGTTACGACTAATGCATTTGGCTCTCATCTCGTCTATGCCGCTTATTGCGGAGCTAAGGCTTCCATTTATGGGGACTATGCGGAATATCAAGCCCGAGACTATGCCAACGCGCCTTTTTACCGAGAAAACCCCAGGGCTCTTGAGCCAACCATCGAGGCAGTTTCGGAGAGGGTTATTCGTCAGCATTATCCGGACCTGTTTTGTCCGCCACTGCAGGCAACTGAGAAACTTGAATGGGCGCGAAAAGAAATGGGTCATGAAAACAGACTGAAGCCAAGAGAGATGCAAAGATTATTTAGGTGGCGAGTCAGAGATGGCGTTGCTGGTAAAATTAAGTCAGCGCTGCCACCACGTTTGAAACACTGGACTAAGTTGGCTCTCAAACCTCAGTATCGAAGTAGGCGTAATGAGTTTTACAGGCTGCAAAGAATTCCGAATCATACCCGCACCCAAACACAACTCTTAGGTGTGCCCTTTGAGATAGTCGATGCGGAATCTTTCTTATTCACTTACGACGAGATATTCGAACGGGAGATCTATCGTTTTAAATCCACAAATTCCTCGCCATACATCATCGACGGGGGCGCCAATGTGGGAATAAGTGTCGTGTATTTTAAGCACCTCTTCCCCGATTGTAGAATAACGGCATTCGAGCCGGATCCGGATATCTTCCAAGTGCTCAGTGCGAATTGCGAGCGGTTCGGGTTCCGGCATGTTCAGCTAATCCGGAAAGCCCTTTGGACAGATGACACCGTACTCCAATTCACGCAAGAAGGTGCTGAGGCAGGTCGCGTTTCGAAGACCGGAGACCCTGATACGATCATCGATGTTCCGGCATGCAGGCTGAAGCATTTTCTGGATCGCCCGGTAGACCTATTGAAGTTAGATATTGAAGGAGCCGAAACCGAGGTGCTTTTGGATTGTGCGGACGAATTGAGAAACGTAGAGAAGTTATTTGTCGAATACCATTCATTCGCCCATGAGACGCAAACGCTTAACTTGATCGTCTCCGTTTTGACAGATGCTGGTTTCCGTCTGCACTTTCACCCAGTTGGCGTATCACCGCAACCATTTGTGTCGCGTCCGGTTCGAATGGGAATGGACATGCAATTGAACATCTTTGGTGTCCGGTGATGCCTTTGTCGATGCACTCCGAATGGGATACTAATCTTCTACTGATCTAATAAGACCTGACAGTCCATGAGAGCAATCCTGAGACGAGCTGGTGTTGGGCGGTTTCTGCTCAATCATATCATCACGCCCAGTCAGCAAATCGCCAACAGGCGCTTTCCTGATCGGGACACGGAAGTTCAGATAAACGGCCACCGTTTGCTGGTTTTTAGTCCTCGTACCAACCTGATTGGCCGGGCGCTATATCAGAATGGTGTCTGGGAGCCGGCCGTCACCGATGCCATCGAGAAAAAAACACGTCCCGGCATGGTCGCGATCGACGTTGGAGCAGATATCGGCTATTACGCTTTGCAAATGAGCCGCCTCGCTGGGCGGCAAGGGCGGGTGATTGCTTTTGAGCCAATACCCGCTGCTCGACATCACCTGGAACACAACATTGAGCTCAACGGCCTCACGAACATCGAAGTGTGTGGTTATGCCCTCGGCAATGAGGCAGGCACGGTCTACCTGGAAGACCCGTTGAAGAAGTCGCGAATTAATCTCAACAAGTCCTCCGCCGGCGAACGGGACATCGAAGTTTCAATCAAGCGGTTTGACGATTTGGTCGGCGAAATGAACCTGCCGTCTGTAGACATTGTAAAAATGGATATTGAAGGTGCTGAACATCTGGCCCTACTGGGAATGGAGCAGTCGATTCGTAGGTTCCGGCCTATCCTAATCGTCGAAGTTCATAACCACTTCCTGCCGCTTTTCGGTAGTAGTTCCCAGCAACTTCTGAGCTGGCTGAAAACACTGGGATACGAAATCACTCAAGTGGATTCTTCCGAGACGGTAGACAACGTCACGCTGACGGTTTGTTGCGAGTTCTCCCGGCCCTGAGCAAGTTCTTACGTAATGAGAATCGTCTTAGCGAGTTTTAGCTCTTTGCCGAACAGTATCGGTGGGGGCGAGGTGCATCTGTATGAGCTCGCACAAGCGTTAAAGCGAGGTGGTCACCAACCTTCGATATTGACCGTGAAATCTGTGTGCGGTGATAAGGTCGAGGTAACTGAGAAGGAATTTAACGGTCTTGTGATTCATCAGTTGACCGTTCCTCCGTGTATTTCAATCTATGATCGCGATCCAAAGCTGACTGCCTGGGCCACAGCGTGGCTGGCTGAACAGAAGGCAGATGTCCTGCATCTTTTTCTCTTCAACCAACTACTTGGATTGATTCCCGCTGCCAATCAGCTTGGTATCCCCGTTTGCATGACGGGATTGGAATTCAGTTATTTTTGCCGCCGCTATGATCTGATGCACAGGGGCCATCAACGATGCGCCCTGGACCAACGAGGTTCAACTTGCGAACAGTGCGTACTCAGTTCGTATTCTCAGAATCAGCGCCTCATCGCCGGCATCGCCCGGTTACTACCGGCTAACGCTGAGAGCGGCGCGCGAAGGTTTGTGGCAAGGACTTTCGGCGACCTGTTACCTGGCCTCGGGCAGCGAGGCATTACCAGACAAATTGAGCAGCAGCGAGCAAATTTCAATCGCGAAATCGCCGCGGTGATTACTCCTTCGAGCGTGATGAAGGATTTTTACCTGGCGCAGGGGGCCGATCCCGCGAAATTACATTTCGTTCCCTATGGAACAAATGTGAGGCCGATCGAAAACGAACACGTTACGCGGAACGGTCACTTGCGGGTTGGGTATATCGGCAGGTTGGATCCGAAAAAAGGCGTAGATGTCTTGTGCGAAGCACTTCGGAAGCTGCCGCCGCACCTTCCCGTGCAGGTCAAGATATTCGGACCAGTAGACAACGGGTCAGCTTCTTACGCGTCACGTTTACAAGGTCATGCAGACGCCGACTCCAGAATAAAACTAATGGGCAAATTGGATCGCGACCGCGTGGCGGACGCGTACAACGAGATCGATGTGCTGGTGGTGCCGTCTATCTGGTACGAGAATTCTCCGATTACGATCAGTGAATCTTTGAGCCACAAGTGTCCGGTCGTTTGCAGCGACACTGCTGGAATGACTGATCTGATTCAGCACGAAGTAAACGGGTTAACGTTTGCCACAGGAGAGAGCAACGCGTTGTCAGACTGCCTCAGGCGGCTCGTAGACGAACCAGAGCTGCTGCCCAGACTGCGTAGGTCGGTTAAGCCGGTGGAAACGACTCAGGAAATCTCAAGGCGCATAGTTAAAGTGTACGAAGACGTGCGGCGACAATCCGTCTAATGATTTCCCAAACCTGGAAAGATCTTTGGTACGTGGCGTGGGCGCCGGTCTTGAAGGGAAATCTCTACCGGCATCGACTGCTCAACGGTCATAACGGTGGCGATCTCAAGCTCAATATCGGTTGCGGCACTTGCAAGTTTTCGGGTTGGACCAACATCGACGGCAACTTCATGCATAAGCCCGACATGTGGCTTGATGTCACCGGCGGCCTGCCCTTTAAAGACGCAAGTGTCAAAGTTATCTACGCCTGCCACTTCTTCGAACATCTCCATCTGGCCCAGCTGAGACCTTTGCTTACGGAGTGTCGAAGAGTGTTGCGAGACGACGGGGCGTTGCGCGTCGCCGTACCGAACCTGCGATCGGCCATTGTCGCTTATCAGGAAAAAGACAAGGATTGGTTTAGCCCGTTTCCCCAGGAGTTTAAAACACTGGGCGGACGCTTCTTTAATGACATGCTTTGCGGTGATCAGCACCGTTTGATGTTTGACTTCGAGTTTCTCGGCGAAGTGCTGACTGAGGCCGGGTTCCGCAATGTCGTTGAAGTAAGCCGAGGTGAAAGTGCGTTCATCGCCGATGGTGATGCTGCCCTTAAACTGGAATTGGCGGGCGATAGTGGTAAGAAGCCGGATCCATGGTTGATTGTGGAGGCGACGAATTGAGCGCTGCCATCTCACGAGCTAGCGTTAAATGCCCTATCTGTCGGTCCTCCGATAGTGGCTCGCGCTATGAATTCGACTGGGGAACCATTCGCGAGTGCCGGCGCTGCAGCGGCGCTTTCGCCGAAGGATGTGACACAGAGCAGACTAACGAGGAAGCATTTACCAACACCCATGATGATGAAAGCATCGCACTCTATCGCGAGTGGAGTTCGGAGAGGCTAGCCGCCCTACAGCAGTTCATTACGTCAGGGACGCTACTCGAGTTTGGACCGGGCACCGGCGAGTTTCTTTTCACAGCCGCTGAAGCTGGATTTAAATCGATTGGAGTCGATCGGTTTCCGCGGCTGAGATCGGAGAACGGACACCCCAACGTCTCATTTGTTCAGTCAGATGCCAGAACATTTCGCGCTTCAATGCCGGTCGACGCCGTAGCGGGACTGCACGTGCTGGAACATTTCCTTGACCCTTACGAGTTTCTGACCGCCGTTCGTGAGAACCTCAAGGAGAATGGGTACTTCTTAATTGAAGTCCCAAATTATGCTTCGTTAAGCAGGGCGGTGGCAGGACGGCGATGGCGATGCTTCGTGAGTTATCACGCTCTCCAGTTCACTCCAAAGAGCATGACCACCCTGCTGCATGCAGCCGGGTTCAAAGCTCTAAAAATGGAATCAGTGGGTTGTAGTACCTCGCAGATCGTAGGACTAGGCGTCCCGTTCATAGGCCGGCGTCTCGGGCTCTCGCTCGGTTATAACTGGGAGCCCAAGGGCAGTTTTCGCAAACTGGCGACCAGCGTCGAACGGCCTTTTCGTTGGGGGTACAACCTGCGCGTAGTGGCGCAGAAGGTATGACAACCCAAAAGCCAGTCGATGTTTCAGCGATAGTGGTTACGTACAACCGCAACGCCCCGCTGCGTCAGACGCTGGCGGGACTACTGAAACAAGATCCAGCTCCCAAAGAGATACTTGTCATCGACCAAAGCCGACAACACGATGAAGAGACTTCGCGGTTTCTGAAGCACATTACCGACAACAAACAAATTAGATTCATCTCTCAACCAGAGCCCAACGCACAAAAGGCCAGGAACCGCGCGATAAAAGAAGCTTCCGGCGAGGTGCTGCTATTCGTCGACGACGATGTCGCAATGGATGAGACACTAGTGGGCGCACATTGGAAAAACTACTCCGATCCTGAGCTGGCCGCGGTGTGTGGTTACTACACCGAGCCGGGGTCCCCGCCAATCGATGAGCTAACACCAGAATCCCTGGATCCATTAACCGGTTGGCTCTACTTTCCACACGCCTACTCACAGCGCACGGAATGCTACTCGCTGCCGACATGCAATGGTTCCGTTCGTAGACAAGTTGCGATTCAGGTTGGCGGGTTTGACGAGAATTACACTTACACACATTTTGATGACACAGACTTTTCGGCTCGGTTGAAGGAGCTCGGCGCAAAGGCCGTTCACGATCCTGAAGCCCGGCTGATCCATCTGAAAGAAATCGCCGGGGGCAAGCGACCGGGCGGTATTAATGAGTATGTGATTGCCGACAGTAACCGATGGTACACGTGGGTTTATTTCTTCTGGATGAACTTTGGCTGGCGCGGCCGAAAAGAAATTTTGAGACGTCTTCGGCGCACCGTATTCCGTAAGCAGAACATATTGAGGCCCTGGTATCTCGCAATTGCGTTTTCACATTTTGTCAGTGGCACTGCCCGCGCGATTAAAACGATTCGCGGAGGCCGCCGTCTTGGTTTCACGTACTCGGCTAACTCACACTCTTCAGGAATGATTCCCCCAGAGCTCGCCGGGACAGCAGCTCTCGACTAAGCACTTTCTCGTCACCTCCATGCGTATCTTGATGGTCACCATCGGTTATCCGCCGAAGTATGTCGGCGGGACCGAGATTTACGTTTTCGGTTTGGTGGAGGAGTTGAAGGAACGAGGCCATGAATGCGCCATCACGTATCTAGAACCATTCGCGGAGCCGCATGGGCCCGAGTTTCGGTTGGTGAGCAACACGCATTTGGGCACTGACGTACACGTGGTCCAAGTGAATACAGCTATCCACAAGCTCGAGTTCGTAATGTTCGACGCAGCATTGCGAAACAAGTTAGTGGCGCAGTTTAGAAAGCTGGTTGACCAGATTGATCCGGACGTGATTCATCTCCACCCACTACAATTGGGACTTGAATCTTATTTAGTAGAGGAGCTTAACCAGACTGGAAGGAAGGTTGTAATGACCTTTCATTCCTCGACCACGACCTGCGCTCGCGGGGACTTGATTTACATGGGCGAAACCGTCTGCGACGGTCAAATAATTCAGAAGCGTTGCTCCAAGTGTCTTTATCACTGGAAGTCTGTTCCCAAACCACTTTCGGCGACACTCTCACAACTCCCTTTGTCGTGGTATCGACGCGCACACAATGGTCTTTCAAGTACTTCCCATCTCAGAAAACTTCGGTCATTCGCTTCCATTCCTCTCACAATAGATGAGAGGAAGAAAGCGTGGGTGCGCACCACGGCGAACTCAAAAGCAATCGTCGCAGTTTGTGATTGGGTGCGAGACACGATTATCAGAAACGGGGTTTCGCCTGAGAAGGTAGTGTCATCGCGTCACGGGCTTCGACTATCGGGGAAGCAAAACGGAAACCAGCGCATTGGTGTAGCGCGGTTTGGTTACCTTGGACGCATCAGTCCAGAGAAGGGGATAGCCGTACTCCTCGAAGCGTTACAAGGGATGCCGGCTAATCTGAGTTTTGAGTTTGAATTCTGCAGCTCTTCCTTTAGGGCAACTGCTCGTCGCCCCGAAGAAGATCGGCTAGTGAACGCGATTCAAGAATTACAGCGAACCGATGCGCGGGTCCGAGTCCTCGAGGGAGTATCTGACGATGACCTTCGTAACGTGATAGCGAAATGGGATGCCATCATCGTGCCTTCGCTTTGGCTCGAATCCGGGCCTCAAGTTGTTTACGAGGCTTTTGCTGTTCACACCCCCGTTATCGGCAGTCGTCTGGGCGGTATCGCCGAGTTGGTTAGTGACGGTGTAACGGGGCTACTATGCGCGCCGGGTGATGTGGGTCAACTACGCAATTTGATGCTGCGATCTGCGGAGCACCCTCAGGTCATGCGAGAGTTGCGGGACAATATTCCGCCCGTGCGCACGACGTCACAGGTAGCCGAAGATATGGTGCAACTGTACCAGCGCATAGCCAGCCCAAAGCGAGCCTTATCGGAAGTCAACCTTCCAGTCGAGGCGTCCGTATGAGTTCGGTTTTAAGTAGCTTTCGTCAGATTCGCCATGGGGCAGTCGGGAGACGCATGCCTTTTGTGTGGGCCGTTGTCAGGCCAATTTGGCGTGTAGCCGCACGCGTTGCTACGTCCGGCCAGGGGTTTCATCACCTAATCAATGGTGTCGACACCTTTCGACTTTCGCTCGAGCAAATGCATAACGGGAATCCATTAGAGTGGGAACCCGACCAATATCTCGAGGTAATGGCTGAGATCAAACCCGGGAACCACGTCCTGGACATTGGAGCGTTCTGGGGGCTGTTCACGTTGGGAGCAGCTAAACGCGTAGGCAAAAGCGGCCGCGTAGTTGCGATCGAACCTGGGCCCCGTCAGTTTCGAATGCTCGAAACCAACGTGCGAATTAACAAGTTCGAACCGACGGTCAGTTGCATTGAAGAAATTTGCGCTGAGACAGCGGGCACTCTCATTGATTTTTATGCGGATCCTGAAGGCTCAATGGTTGACTCTGCGGTGCCGAATGACAAGGCCACGATTGCCTTGAGCAGAACGACCACCACGATTGACGATATAGTCTCGCACTTTAAACTCACGCCAAACGTTATCAAGATCGATGTCGAAGGATTTGAGGACTTGGTACTGGCAGGGGCGTCGAAAACTCTCATTTCATATCGGCCAGTGCTGTTCGTTGAGTTTCATCCTGAAGAGCTCGCAAGCCGCGGCCAATCGACGGATACAGTATTGAGTTTGCTTGACGGCTACGGTTATGAGTGCCCTGAACTTACGGATGCGTCTCTCAACTCCGTGCCTCGTGGTCACTTGTTTCGATTTACGTCTGCAAAGAAATTAGCCGCATGAGCGACACCGCACCGATCATCTTGGTTTCGCCGGACATGCGCCCCAGTGTGATGGGAGTGGCACGGAGTCTGGTGGGTGCAGGATTGCTGCAACGATTTGTAACAACCGTTGCGGTGGGCAACGGGAACGATCCAGGGTTGCTCACTTACTTGCCTGAGCAACTGCAGAAGACACTACGGTCGAAACTAAGTGGCCGCACCATTCCTGACTACCTGAATGTACCGGTTGAAACTTTCCCATCCCGAGAGATGATTAATCTGGCGGGACGTCGCGCTGGTGTTGGAGACATCGCTGCCCATCGACTCTGGGAATGGGCGGAAACTTCTTTCGATAAGCAGGTAGCGACACGTTGGGCTGGTCGAGCTCCGGTTATCTACGGATGCGAGCACGCCAGCGTCGAAACATTCAAGAGACAGAAAGAGGCGGGCGGTTTAAATATTCTCTGGCAGGTAATCGCACATCACGGCGTCGTCTACGAGTTGCTGAAAGAAGAATATGAACGGTTCCCGGAGGCAATGACGCCCTATGTATCGCGCATGTTCCTCGATGCCGAGCGCATCAACCAAAGAAAAGACGAACAGTTTGAGTCCGCAGATCTGATTGTTACCAATTCAGAATTTTCGCGGCGGACTTTTGTCGAAGCCGGACTCCCTCCCGACAAAGTGACATCTATCCCTACCGGTTGTCCTCCAGTTGTTTCAATTGATTCCTTGAGAACGCCGCATTCGAAGATGATCTTTCTCTGCGCAGGCACACAATCGATTCGAAAAGGCACGCAGTACCTACTCGAGGCCTGGAAACAACTTTCGCCGAAAGCAGCGGAACTCTGGATCGTCGGCAAGATGGAACTTCCGAAGCACTTATTGGCAAACCTTCCGGAGAGCGTAGTCATTAAACCCAGTGTTCCGCGAGAAGAGCTGGCGGAAATCTTTGGTCGGGCTGACGTGCTGGTTCTGCCAACGCTCGGTGAGGGACTAGCACATATTATTCTTGAAGCTATGTCTGCGGGGCTTGCCATAGTTACGACGGAAAACTCCGGCTGTGGAGATTTCGTTGAAGACGGTGTCAATGGTTGGAAGGTGCCAATTCGTGACGTTAATCAGCTCGCAAACCGGCTCCAGCAATGTATCGATGGACCGGACCTGGTCAAGGAGATGGGACGCAGTTCCACTACCAAAGCTCGCCAGTGGCAGGAAGCAGATTTCGCGACGGCTCACGCAAACGTAATTACGAAGTTTCTTTCAGAGCATCTAGAGGCAAGAGACCCGTTGTTGCAACCGGTCAGCGCCGTTGCAAGGTAACCATGGCTCGTTTTCAGTTTGCATTAAAGATGACAGCGGCGCGGTGGAAATCGGATCGTAACCGTTGTCCCTACTGCCAGTCGTGCTTGCATCAGCGCCTTCAACGCAAGTGGTTACTAATCGAGGCCAGAAAGTGTGCGTACTGCGGATTGATCTTTCGCTACCCGACAGAAGGGAGCCAGGGCGCAGCGGCTTTTTACGAGAATGGATACGAAGGCCAACAGGCCACAGACATGCCTGCGCCAGATGCTCTAGATAGGTTTGTGGCTGGCGGATTTGCTGGTTCGGAATACGATAAGTCTCAGAGAGTCTCGGTTATCAAGGACCTGAGGCCGGATGGACGGCTGTTTGAATTCGGCTGCTCATGGGGTTACGCGTTACATCAATTCACCAAGGCTGGTTACGAAACCACCGGATTCGAACTGGCACGAAACCGGGCTGATTTCGGGCGACGCTCCCTGGGGCTCGACATTCGATCAGACTGGGAATCGATTAACGGGAAAGACCACTCCAGTTTCGACATCGTGTACTCGGATCACGCCCTGGAGCACACCACCGATCTGCGTGAACCCTTAGAGAAGTTTTCAGAACTACTTAAACCTGATGGGCACCTGGTGATCTTCGTTCCAAACTGCGGAAGCCTGGTGGCACGCAAGATGGGCCTCGGATG
Organism: Pyrinomonadaceae bacterium; assembly: GCA_035273385.1. GTDB lineage: Bacteria > Acidobacteriota > Blastocatellia > Pyrinomonadales > Pyrinomonadaceae > PSRF01. The sequence continues at coordinate 225,658 of DATEPE010000010.1, forward strand.
GAAAGCATTTATCGGCGAGGCCCACACTATCGCTTTCACAGATCAATGGTATCGCGACAACCTGCCCCGGCACGGCTTCACCATTGAGCGAATGTTCAGCACGGACAGCGCCAAAGAGAGTTTGTTTGACGGTGAAGAGTTAGTTTGCATCGCGCGTCGTAATTAAGATCTTATGTGCGGCTTCATAGGAAGAATCAACGGGCAGCCTGAGCATCGCTTAGTGCCTCCGTTGACTGCGAGTCTCCAGTTTCTCGGTCGCAGGGGTCCTGATTCGCACCGCGACTGGATGTCGCAGGCTGGGAACGTTGAGTTGCTGCACGCCCGGCTGGCTATCGTCGATACTGACAGTCGCGCTCATCAGCCCTTCACCGATGAAGCTCGTGGGATTACGGTCGCGCTCAACGGCGAGATCTATAACTACCGTGAACTACGATCACAACTCTCCGGTTATTCATTTAGAACTGAGTCAGACACGGAAGTAATCATCGCCCTCTACCTTGAAAAAGGTTTGGAGGCACTCAAACAACTGCGCGGGATGTTTGCGCTTTGTATCGTCGACGAGAACAAACGACTTGTTTATTTATCGAGAGACCCGATCGGCAAGAAGCCGCTGTTCCTGGCCCAGTGGTCTGGCAACTGTTATTTCGGATCTTCGGTCCTTGCACTAGTCGCCGCCAGTGGCTGCAACCCGGCGATATCGGACACCGCGAGAGAAGAGTATTGGGAACATGGTCACGTTGCCCCTAATCATAGTTTGATTCAAGACTGCCGGCCGGTACGTCCCGGAGAAGTTGTCGAGCTCGATTGGCAAGGCATTGAGCGCGCGACCCACTCCTGCATTCCCACTGTCACATCGAAGTCGACTACTGACTTGAAGGGCGCACAGGAATACGTCACTGAACTTATCCAACAAAGCGTGCGTCGCCGGTTGCTAAACAATCCTAATCCGGTCGCGCTTTTATCTGGCGGCATTGATTCGACTGTCGTCACAAAACATATGAAGGCGGTAGCCGGCGGTTCGGCCATCACGCTGGGCTCTGTAATTCCCGGCACTCAGGATGAAAGGTTCGCACGCGAGGCGGCACAACGCCTTCAGGTACCGCTGCAAACTGTAAGAGCTCGTTCTGCCAATCTTGCTGCAGACGTTAACTGGGCGCTGAACCTGCAGGACGAACCTTTGGGGATGATCTCATTTTTTCCTTTAGCGCTACTGATTCGTGCTGCGAAGGAGTACGGACGAATTTTGTTAACGGGGGATGGCGGTGACGAAGTGTTTCTCGGTTACGGTCAGCCGGAGGATTGGATAAAACAATCCTCGAATGGATCGAAACCGGAACATGATGGCTCATTGCCGCATTGGATGAGTGATTGGGGCAAGCGCACGGTCACCACCTCGTTAGTCGGGCACATGTTTACGAAGCTCGACCGAGCTGCTGCGGAGCAGGGTGTTGAAGCACGGTGTCCGCTGCTTGATTGGGACGTCGTCGCGTTCGCGAGAACACTCAGCCCCGACGTGCTTTTCTGCAACGGTCGAACCAAAGGGTTGCTCAAAGCAGAGCTTGGCGAATGGCCGACACGCTTTGTGAATAGACGGAAGATTGGTTTTGCATACAACTTGAGATGGGCATGGTATGTAAGCCGGTTTGAAGGCTTACGAGAGATGGTTAGCCGTGACGCTGTGGATCTCTTTGCATCTCAGCTTCCGAGCGAGTTACGAAGTGAGCCATCACGTTGGAAGTCGCTGGCAATCTTTAGAAATTTTCCAACTGTTTGGAAGTTAGTTGCGTGGAGTTCGTTTGAGGATCGGCTTCGAGCGGCTTCATCCATGTCGCATCGACTTGAGGATCGTTCTCAACCTAGAGCGGCGTTGGTTGGGTATTGACGAATCTCAGCGCCGAGGGTGAACTGTGCGCAATGTCCGATATGCTCCACGAGGCTCGATTTTCCCCTCCCTCTGGGAGGGGTTAGGGGAGGGCCTGAGGTCAATAGTATTTCTATTTAATTGGAGGTGGCGTCAACCCAGTTTCCATAATGAAGATGGTACTTGAGTTTTTGAAGTCAACGTTGCCGCCTCCTTCAAAAACAAAACATAAAAGGCGTCGCAAGCCCTCCCCTGACCCCTCCCAGAGGGAGGGGAAATTCGCGCTTCCAGGGCTAAGCGCTTCCGCTCTCGAAAAATTTGATCAGAGGCAGGAACCCTCGGGGCAAACGAGCTACTGGTTGCCTTCTATGCCTGGCGTTGAATTTCCTTGACCTTAGTTGAATAGTTTCCAGTCTCACCGATAAGCTGAATGAAGCATGTCGCACATGAACGCTACCCTCTACGAACGGCCCGTCGCGAACTTGTCGCACGTTGAACCTGCGGAATTAACGAAAGCACTTTCTGCCAGGATCTGCATCATCACCAGTGCACCCATCTGCTGCAATCCCCGCGTCGTCAAAGAGGCTGATGCACTGGACGCCGCCGGTTTCGAAGTGCGGGTGGTGGCCTCTCAGCACGTTCCCTGGGTAGTCGAATGGGACGAGCAGATGATGAAAGGCCGAAGCTGGAAACTCGACGCGGTTAAATGGGATGGATCGGACGCGAAGTCAAAGTGGACAAGGTTGAAGTCAGGCGTCAGGCAAAAAGCGTTTCAGGCGCTTGTTAACGGTCAAACTCCGGTTGGGATTTCGGACCGAGCGTATTCGCGTCTTTACACAGAACTACTTAAGAAGGTCCTGAGCCAGCCGTCTGATTTTCTGATCGCGCACAATCCGCCCGCATTGCCTGTGGCCGCTGCTGCAGCGAAAAAGTTGGGAGTGAAGTTCGCTTTTGATTCGGAAGACTTTCACACCGGCGAGTTTGTTGAGGCTGAGCAGTCCTCAAGTGCTTTCGAACTTCTTAGCCAGGTTGAATCAGTTTACCTGCCTCAATGCGCGTACGTTTCAGCGCCTTCTGACCAAATCGCAGAAGCGTTGCAGGCCCGCTACAAGATCGCGAAGACAGCAGTTCTGCCTAATGTCTTTTGCTGGTCGGAGCGTGACCGATTAGATGGCCAGGTAAAGGACCGGCGCGGCGACAGCTTATCGCTCTACTGGTATTCGCAGATCGTTGGACTCGATCGTGGCCTGCAGGACGTTATTCGCGCCGCAGGTCTGCTGTCATCACCCGTTCAAATTCATGTCCGGGGGGATGCCAGTGACGAGGTGAAGACGGCGTTAATCCAACTTGCTCGTGAGTGTGGAGTTGCGGATCAACTTTACTTTCACGAACCAGTCCGCCCCGAAGAGTTACTCGCGCGTGCGACCGAGCATGACGTCGGACTAGCGCTCGAACAGCCAGTAAGACAAAACCACGATCTGACTGTCTCAAATAAATTATTCCTCTACATGTTGGCAGGCATCAATATCGCCGCGACAGCAACTGAAGGACAAAAGCGAGTGATGGAACAATCATTGGATGCCGGGTTTCTTTACCCACCTGGTGATTACAAATCGCTCGCGCTTGAACTTCAGCGTTTAATCGATTCACCAGGACTACTCGAGGAACGAAAGCGTGCGGCATTGAGAGCTGCCGGTGAAAAGTGGAATTGGGAATCGAGAAGTAGTGATCTTATCAACCTGGTTAAGGCCCAGCTATCACCGCGACAGGAGCCTTTGATTGTCGTCTGAACCGCAACCGCGATCTCCGTTGCTGGATTACGGTCGCCGGATGTTGATGCCGGGCTTCGATCTTTGTACCCGGCGAAGAGTCAGGCTAAGTAAATACTGGAAGCGCGGGCCGAGACGTTTCCTTGACGCAGGATCCGGCAACGGCTGGTTTTCATATCTCGCTTACCGCTCTGGAGCTGTTGTAACAGGGGTCAGCGCGCTAAAAGGGGAAGTTGAGAAGGCGCAGTTGTTTTATAACGCCAGACTAGCGGCGCCGCGCGAACGCCTGGATTTCAAGACGCTCAATCTCTATCAGGTGGAGCAACTGGGCGAGTCTTTTGACGAGATCATTTGTTATGAAACGCTCGAGCACGTGAAGGACGATGAACGCGTCTGCCGGGCCTTCTACAAGATGCTCAAACCGGGGGGCGTCTTACATCTCTGTTGTCCCTACGCTGAACATCCCCGATGGAAAGCTGAAGTGCTCGACACAGCTGAAGCGGGCGGACACGTCCGCGCCGGTTATACGCTAGACAGCTATCGCGCATTACTGGAACCCATTGGATTCGAGATAACCGACGTTGAAGGGGTTGGTGGTCCATGGTTGTCAAAAGCGGAAGCGATGCTTTCGTCCGCACGGAACCGCTTTGGTGACGCCCTTTCGCTGCCGCTGGCAGTTCTTCTATTTCCGGTGGTTTGGGCAGACAAGCCTGAAACAGAATGTCCGTTTTCGTTGTACGTGCGCGTTGTTAAGCCACTGGGGCAAGGCAACGGCCAGGGACCAGTGAAGGGAAGCGGCAACGGAAGATGAAACGGGTCCTAATTGTCGGCTCCGATTTCGCTCCGAGCAGCTTGCCGCCGGCAACTCGCATTCGCTTCTTCGCCAGTCATCTTGCGGACTTTGGTTGGGAGCCAATTGTCTTAAGCACAAGACCCCAGTTTTACGACTGGCCGACTGACGCGGAAAACGAATGTCTCCTACCTGAGTCGCTGAAAGTAGTTCGCACAGGCGCCTGGTCGCCTCGTTGGACCAGGAAGATTGGATTCGGAGATGTGGGAATGCGCAGTCTCTGGAAACACTGGAAAGCGATCAAGCAGATTTGTGGCGAACAAAAAATAGACTTGCTGTTTATTCCGGTGCCTCCATACGTGCCGATGGTGTTGGGACGCATGGCCCATAAGAAGTTTGGCATTCCCTATGTTATCGACTACATCGACCCTTGGGTCTCTGAGTATTACTGGCAGGTTCCCCGTGATCAGCGACCGCCTAAATGGCCACTTGCCTACGCTATGTCGCGCATTGTGGAACCGGTTGCGCTAAGAAAGGTGGCGCACATAACAGGTGTATCGAAAGGAACAACTGACGGTGTGGTCGTCAGGTATCCCTGGCTTTCGTCCGACAATGCTTCGGAGATTCCTTACGGTGCTGAGCCTGGCGACTTCCAGTATATTCGGAAGCACCCGCGTTCGAACTCAATCTTCAAAAGGGGCGGGGCGCTCATCCATCTAAGTTATATCGGCGCCTGCATACCAGGAATGTACCCTGCCGTGCGCGCGCTGTTTCAAGCTGTCGCGCTCGGTTTGCAGCGCGAGCCTGAATTATTCAATCGCCTGCGGTTTCATTTTGTCGGCACCAGCTATTCGTCTAAACCGGAGAAAAATGAAGGCGTGGAGGCTATCGCTGATGAGGAAGGGATTTCACACCTGGTAAATGAAACTCGTCAAAGAGTGGCTTACCTTGATTCTCTGCAATTGATGCTGGATTCCGACGCGCTGCTTTTGATCGGATCTGACGAAGCTCACTACACGGCATCCAAGGTGTTTCCTTATCTACTCTCGAAGCGGCCATTAATCATAATCTTTCATGAGAAAAGCAGCGTAAACGAGATCTTGCGTGGAGCTACAGCGGCGCACTCAATCACTTTTAGCAGCGCCGAAAAGGTGACAGACAAAGTCGAGCAGATATACGACGCTGTCAAAGCAGCGCTCTCTGCCGATCAAGTGAATGGTGAAGCTAACTTAGAGATATACACCACGCGGTCGATGGCGGGACGGCTGGCTGAAAGTTTCGATCGCGCCGTGTCGGCGCCTACCCAGCCAGAGAAGTCGGTCACCGGCAAACGAATGCCGTTAACTCCAACGGGCTCCGCTACTCCCTAGTGACAGTTCAAATTTAAAGTGCCCAGCAACGGACAGCCTTTGTATGTACAGTTTGGTTGCGGCTTTAGTGCGCCCACCGGCTGGAGAAATTTTGATGCGTCGCCAACGTTACGCTTTGAGAGACTTCCTTTGATTGGAAGCCTCTATAGCCGAAATGGAAACCGCTTTCCCGCCAACGTGGAATACGGCGACATCGTAAAGGGTTTACCGCTGGCACATGGCTCATGTGACGCAATCTACGCTAGTCACGTGCTCGAACATTTGTCCCTGGAAGACTTTCAAACGGCATTACAGAACACTTTCCGGCTACTCAAGCCGGCGGGTTTGTTTCGGCTGGTTGTACCAGACTTGGAGACTCTAGCCAGAAAGTATGTGGAATCCGCCGACGAACACGCCTCGGTAGCTTTTATGAAGGAAACTAGTCTGGGTGTCGAAACTCGCAACCGCGGTTTGAAGGGTTTTGCCAGGTCATGGCTGGGAAACAGTTCTCATCTTTGGATGTGGGATTTCAAGTCATTAGCAAGCGAGCTGTCAAAGATGGGCTTTGTTGATATTCGCAGATGTAATGCTGGCGACGAACCTATCTTTGTAGCCGCAGAGGATCCCGGCCGCTTTGTTGAGTCGATCGCCGTGCAGTGCCGGAAGCCGTAACCAAATTGCCGCAACGCGCAAACAATACGATTAGCACGAAACGCAATAAGGGCTGTTCGCTGGAAGACTGCTTTGAACGGAGTTTCAACAGCATTGGATTTCTTCGCCTGGCATTAGCCATCCTGGTAGTAGTCCATCATAGTTTCACTCTCCGGCATGGTTGGGGTGCCGATCCCTTATGGCGACTGACGGGTCAGTTCGATTTGGGCACTTTGGCTGTAGCCTCGTTTCTCGTCTTGAGCGGATTCTTGATTTCAGCGAGCTACGAGAGGTCGAGCCGGCTGTCGAGGTATTTCTTCAATCGTGCCTTGCGACTCTATCCGGGGTTCTGGGTATGCCTAATCGTTTCCATCGGGGTTATTGGTCCACTGGCATGGTCGATCGAGTATGGGTCAATAAGCGATTACTTCAGACCGCGCGCTGGCGGTCCGTTGGACTACTTTGTTTCGAATCTTTCGTTGTGGATCAGGCAAACCACCATAGCCGGCTTATTTCAGTCCAACGTATCTAAGTATGTAAACGGCTCGTTGTGGATGTTGTCCCTGGAAGCTATCTGCTACCTGACGCTCCCGCTTCTGGCATTCGCTGGCGGACTGCGCAAGCGAAGGTGGTTGGCTCTCGGCGGACTGTTCGTCGGATGGATATGGTATCTGGTGGATGCCGGCTGGCTAGCTCCGCTTGGTGTGCACATCAGAATGTTCAGCCTTCTGAAAATCGCCATCTATTTTGCTGCCGGAGTGGTTTTCTACGCATACAGAAGCAAAGTTCAAATCAAATCTACATGGGCGGCCATCGGGGTCCTTGCCGCTATTGCGTCAGTGCCCCTGGGGCTACTTAGCCTCGTACTGTTGATTGTCTTGCCTTATCTGTTGCTTTGGTTGGCGTTCACTCTCCCGTTGAACAACTGGGAGAAAAAAGCCGACCTTTCGTACGGCGTTTACGTTTACGCGTATCCGATTCAACAACTGCTGTTAGTCGCCTGGCCCGGGATAAATTCCGCTGTATTTCTAGTCGCGAGCCTCGTCATTGTGCTGCCAGTAGCTTTAATGAGTTGGAAGTTTATCGAAAAGCCAGCGTTGAGTTTCAAGAGGATCGGCATCCGACCCGGGATGCTGACCGCGTCAAAGTCAGCCGGCGAAGCTTTTTAGATCATCCACATGGTCCATCGTTTAGCTATTTTGACGACGCATCCAATTCAGTACCACGCCCCATGGTTCCGCGCGCTCGCGGCCCATCCGCAGGTGCATCTGGAAGTTTTGTATTGCCATCGCGCCACACCGCGAGAGCAAGCCGCTGCCGGATTCGGTTTTGAGTTTGATTGGGACGTTTCGTTATTAGACGGCTATCCCCACAGATTTTTAAGGAACGCAGCGGCTGAGCCAACGATCAATAGCTTTCATGGACTGGATACACCCGACATTAGGAAAGTGATCGAAGAAGGAAACTTTGATGCTGTGTTGATCAACGGATGGCATTACAAGAGCGCGTGGCAAGCAATGCGAGCTTGCTGGAATACCGGCACTCCGGTGATGGTCAGAAGTGATAGTCACTTGCGAACTGCGCGCAGTAACGCGAAGCAGATGGCTAAATGGCCTCTTTATCGCTGGTTTATTCCAAAGCTTGATGCTTGTTTGCCCGTTGGACAATGGTCGCGTGACTACTTTCTTCATTATGGCGCCAATCCGCAGAAGATCTTCATCATTCCACATGTAATTGATGATGTGTTTTTCTCTCAAGAGTCGGATAGATTGCGACCGCAACGTGACCAGATCCGACGCGATTGGGGTCTCTCGCCGTCCCAGACGGTCTTCCTATTTGCGGGAAAATTTGTAGAAAAGAAGCGGCCGATGGACTTCCTCCGAGCTATAAAACGGGCAGTAGAAGGAGACTCGAAAATCGCGGGACTGATGGTCGGTGACGGCCCTCTAAAAACTCAGTGCGAAGAGTTTGCCACAAAGGAAAATCTTCCCGTCCATTTCACCGGCTTCCTGAACCAGTCGGAGATTGTAAAGGCATACGTAGCTGCTGATGCACTGGTACTTCCTTCTGATGGAGGCGAAACATGGGGCCTGGTAGTTAACGAAGCAATGGCCTGTGGGCTGCCTTGCTTCATCAGTGACCAAGTGGGTTGCGGCCCGGACATGGTCGCCGGAGATGAAACGGGAGGAATCTTCCGGTTGGGAGACACTGAAGACATGGCGAGTCTGCTAACAGCTTTCGCGCAAAACGAATCCTCGCGGATGACCCTGAGCTCGCGGGCTCGCAATAAGGCGTCTTCCCATTCTGTCGCAGCAGCAGTAGAAGCGACTGCTCGGGTCCTGACCTCGGTCATGGAAAAAGGGAAGGCGCTACGATGAAAGCGACAATGACAACGCGGGCGTTACCGCGAATTGCGTTGTTGATCAGTGTGCCAGTGGCCACGATGACCTTTCTCTGGCTGACACGTTCCAACGATGTGAGCCTAATTCAATGGTCTCTTTCATTGGGACTGCTGTTCCTACCATGGCAAGCGTATTTGAACTGGAGACGTCGAGGCCGGCCCGAGCTTCCGCTCTTCGGAATGATTGCATTCATGTATTTCCTCTACTACGCGGTGCCGATGTTTTGGGGTGACTTGTCTATAACCACCGACTTTGCTCCCCGCGGCCAGCAGGTTTCCGATTCTGGAATAACTGAAGCTCTGGCGTTGGCCCTGATCGGAATTGGCTCTTTAGGTCTCGGGATGAGGGTGGGACTTGGGCGCCTCTTCACACCACGCAACCTTGAAGTGGTGGGTCTTAAGCCGGGCCGTTTGTCTTACGTGCGCATCGTGCTTGTTGCCGGGAGCTTGCTGGGGGTATCAGATACTTCCACATATATCTTTGGGGCAGGCGGCCGACAGGCAGTTGTGCTTCTTATTTCTCTCGTTCCGCTGCTGGCATTTGCGATTCTCTTCAGGATCTACCTTAAAGGGGAGGCAAGCCGGCTTGATAAATTCTTAATAGCGGCGTTCTTGACTGCTCGTTTTCTTGCCGGCATGTCGTCAGGCTGGCTCAACGTGTTCACCTCAATCCTGATTATTTGTGCTGCCCTCTATATCGCTGAGAAGAAAAAAATTCCCAGGCTGGCCCTGGTGGTAGTGGTCGCTTTTACTTTGTTCTTCCAGGTGGGTAAGGAAGACTTTCGAAAGACTTACTGGAGTGCTGACCAGCAGCCTGCCAGCCGCGTGGAGCGCCTGCAGTTCTGGACAGACACCTCTTTAAAGAAATGGAATGAAGCGATTGATGACCCAACCGGCGAGACGTTGAAAGGGGCGTTAAGTCCCAGTGTCAATCGACTGTCACTATTGACTCAAACCGCGAACGTCATTGACCAAACGCCGGCCGTCGTTCCTTACCAGTATGGCGAGCTTTACTCATACATGTTTATCACACTGATCCCGCGTTTCGTTTGGCCGGATAAGCCTTCGGCTAACGACGCGAATCAGTTTTACCAGGTGGCTTACGGGCTAACTCGAGAAGAGAATCTTGAAGGTGTGTCGATTGGCGTGGGTGTTTTGACCGAAGGGTACATTAGCTTCGGCTGGCCCGGCGCGCTGGGAATCATGTTTCTATTAGGTGCGTTCTTCGATTTCTTCCAGAGGACTTTCCTCTCCAAGTCATCGGGGCAGTTATTAATCTCACTTGGTGTTGTCCTACTGCCTCAGTTTCTGACGATTGAGTCGCAGCTCGCGCAATATCTTGGGGGAATCATCCAGCAGGTTCTCTTTACGCTCATCATCATGCTGCCTGCCATGAGTCTGCGGCGGCGGCTTCCGCAAATGCCCTTGCCCAAATGGCGTTATGCACGTGAGTCATAAGCCTTCGACATTGCTTGGACTCTTCCCGCAGTTTGGGAATGGTCATGTGGGTGGGATTCAGGAAAGCGCTCGGGTGGCTTGGCAGGCGATTAGTGACCAGTGTGCCGCGCAGTTGATTTGCTACTCGAAAGATACGCCAAACGGCGATCAACCCGATTCGCGGATGCGAAAGGTGATCGAGGCATTCAATCGCACCGACAATCATGACGTAATTCTTGTCTGGCAGATCGGTTTGCTCAAACTACTTCCGTTCTTGCGACGAGAAAACGGTTCAAAGACGGTCCTGTTTCTACACGGCATTGAAGCCTGGAAACAACACGATTGGTTAACCCGGAGACTCCTGGGTAAAGTCGATCTTTTCTTAACCAATAGTGATTACACCTGGAAACGTTTCTGCGAACTCAATCCTTCTCTTAGCGCGCGCCCCCATGAAACTGTTCCGCTCGGATTGCCGACGACATTAGCGAACGACACTTTTCAACCGTCTGAAAAACCAACCGCACTGATAATCAGCCGCTTATCGAAAGACGAAGATTACAAAGGCCATCGGGAGCTGATTGATGCGTGGCCGCTCGTCTTACGGCAGAAAAGCGATGCCCGGCTCTTGATAGCGGGGGACGGCGATCTTCGCGGTGAGCTTGAGCAATTGGTCCATTCACGCGGGCTCGATGAAACCATTGAATTCTTAGGAAAGGTTTCCGAACAAACAAAGACGGATCTCCTCAAGACCTGCCGCTGTCTCGTTATGCCCAGCCAGGGGGAAGGATTTGGCTTGGTTTATTTGGAAGCTATGCGCATGGGCCGGCCATGTCTGGTGAGCACGTTGGATGCGGGCAGGGAAGTGGTCAATCCTCCTGAGGCTGGACTTGCGGCAGCTCGGAATGACAAGGATGAGTTGGCCGCGGCGTTGGTGCGTCTGCTGAGCGACGGTAGCGAATGGCGCAACTGGTCCATGCAAGCCCGTCAACGCTTTGAGCAGAACTATACGGCTGCGCATTTCCAGGACCGTCTCCTTAAGGCAATGAGAATTTCGAATTTCGGATTTCGAATTTCGGAAAGTAAGGCTGATAGTCACCATCAGACGAGCTTCTTTGAATAGCGACAAGCCTTTGGAGTGCGGTCCCGACCCGTCGGGAACGCCGCTTTGTTACGCGTTGAGTGGCGGCTTGCCGGTGATACCTGCTCAACGATCGGAATCCCTTGATGATTGCGCTTGATGGACAAAAAACTACAAAAGCGGCGTCCGGCCGCCGCACTCCAAAGGCTTGTCGCAACTTCAACGGATCCGTACTCATTTGAAAGTACTTCACGTTATTCCATCGATCTCTGAAAAGGACGGAGGACCGAGCCAGGCGATCTTTCCGATGTGTTCCGCTTTGCGAGCACAGGGGATCTCTGTGGATGTGGCAACAACCAATGCAGGTCTGAACGACGCGTCAGGTTTAGAGCTTGAGCGATCGATAACCTACAAAGGTTTGCCAGTCATACTTTTTCCAAAACAACTAGCAGACTCATTCAAGTATTCCCGTCCATTCACTAACTGGCTTAACGAGAACGTAAAGCACTACGACCTGGTCCATATTCACTCGGTCTTCAATCACTCTTGCATCGCAGCTGCACGCGCTTGTCGGAAGAATGGAATTCCTTACATCGTGCGGCCGCTCGGCACGCTCGATCCCTGGAGCATGAATCAGAAGAGCTTTCGCAAGAGAGTGTTTTGGCATGCAGGCATTCAACGCATGCTGGAAAGCGCAAGCGCGATTCATTACACAGCGAGCGGAGAGCAGGAAGCGGTTGAAGATTCATTGAACCTTAAGAACGGCTTCGTCGCTCCGTTGGGAGTCGACGTGGGCGAAAGCAGCTCATCGACTGGTGCGTTTGGCGATGTTGAAGGGGTTGGCGGACAACCGTTTGTGCTGGTCCTGTCCCGTCTTCATCCAAAAAAGGAATTAGAGACCTTGATTGAGGCTTTCTTAGCGGCAGTTGCGAATGGATTGGATCATTGGCGACTGGTAATCGCGGGTGATGGGGAACCAGATTATGTAAACCGACTGAAGGAAGTTGTCGGGAGCGATTCCCACGTGCTGTTTACGGGGTGGTTGCAGGGTGAAAAGAAGGAAGACGCGCTGAGGAACGCGTCGCTCGTCGCACTCGTCTCGCGGCAGGAAAATTTCGGACTCTGCATTGCGGAAGCAATGGCCCACGGAGTTCCCGTCCTGGTGAGCCCGCAAGTAAATCTGGCAGCAGACATCGAGCAGTCGGGTTCTGGTTGGGTGGCGCCGATTGATAAGGAAAAGCTTACGCGAGTTTTGACGGAGGTGATGTCAGACGACGATGAGCGAACAGCACGGGGTCGCGCAGGCAGGGAACTTGCTCAGCGCCGTTTCACTTGGGAAGTAATAGCGCAACAGCTTGCGCAGGTTTACTCCTCGATTATTGAACCGCGGGTAGTGCCTCGCCAGGTTGACTCTCCACGCCAAAGGATCGCGCAGGGTTAAGTGCCGGATATGAATCCCGCAGCCAATATCTCGCTCGTGAAAGCGTCCAGACCGGCCCTGGAAAGAATCTGGCCTCTGAGCGCGGTGGGTCTTTTTCTGCCGTCTGTTTTCTTCCTGGCGTTCGCTGCTCGGTTAGGCGTTCGACTCTACTTCGGCGAAGAGTATTTTTGGAGGAACAGTTACTCACTGTTTTATCAAATCGCCGAGCGGCTCGCCGCGGTACATGAGCTCTCATATGAATGGCTAGGGACCAAATACGCGCACCGGCCACCGGTGTATCCAGCGTTACTAGCTGCGACGACGGTGATCTTTGGGAAAAGCTACATCGCGATCGTGGTCCTGCAATCGTTGATCGGGGCCGGAACTGTCCTGTGCGCATACTTCATTGGAAAGGAACTGTTCAATAAGAACGTCGGGCGGTTGGCCGCGATCGGCGTTGCGTTTTACCCCTACTTCGTGATGCACGACACCGCCTTGCAGGAAACGGGCGTGTTCACGTTTCTGACTGCGTTGTCGATATTGCTGCTCTTGAAGAGTCGTCAAAGTAACACGATCGCTGCCGCCGCTGGAGTGGCCCTGGGTTTGGCAATCCTGACGAGAGCCACACTGATTGGATTTGTGCCGTTGGCATTGCTGTGGGTGCTCTGGTTGTCAGATCGAGTAGGAGGACAGGTGCTGAAGAGAACGGCCGCCGTTAGCATCGGGTTAATGTTCGTTATCACACCCTGGCTGGTTCGAAACTATGTGCGGATTGGTACGCCTACAATTTCGACACTCAGCGGTTTGACGCTTTGGGCAGGAAATAATCCGCATACGTTTTCCAACTACCCCAATCAGAGTATTGACCGAAGCGTTAACACGGCCTGGAGGGAGCTGTCGCCAGAAGAGGACGCGGCGATTCAGCAACTATCAATTGACGAGGTCAGGCAGAACGCATGGTTTATCGATAAGGCGCTGGACTACATCAGACAACATCCACAAGAGACGGCGGTTCGGGCTTTCCGGAAAGTAGCTGCCGGTTTTTCATGGACGCTGAACCCCCGCCGTGAGCGATTTGTTCAAGTCGTGTACTTCCTGTCTTACGTTCCAGTGCTCTTGATGGCCATTGCCGGCGCCTGGCTTGCCCGAAGACGTTGGAGGGACTACGGACTGATCGCTGGACTGTTTCTCTCATTCATCATCGTTACTGCCATCTTCTTCGCACATACCAGCCATCGGGTTTTTCTGGATGTCTATCTGATCATTTTCGCAGCTTATGCGTTCCACCGAATTGTCCAGCGCTACGGTGGGCGTGGAGAGGCTGCTTGCGAGTCGCTGAATGCTTAATCAGATAACGCCCTTAATTCTTACCTACAACGAAGCGCCGAATATCGGGCGCACGTTGGAGCAATTGCGCTGGGCTCGCGATATCGTGGTCGTTGACAGTTTCAGTAGCGACGAAACTCTCGAAATCATTTCCCGTTTTCCTCAGGCCCGGGTCTTTCGACGAAAGTTCGATAACTTCGCAAGCCAATGTAACTTCGGTTTGCGAAAGACTGACATTTCAACTGAATGGGTCCTGAGCTTGGATTCCGACTACATTTTGACGCCGGAACTGGTAGACGAACTAACACACTTTCAAGCGGGACCGGACATCGCCGGATTACGTACGCGCTTCACCTATTGCATTAATGGACGACAAATACGCAGTGGAATCTATCCTCCAGTCACAGTCCTATTTCGTAAATCGAAAGCGGTTTATCGCGAGGATGGTCACGCTCATCGGGTTGAGATCGACGGCGCAGTACGCGATCTCAACGGGCACATGCTTCACGACGACCGTAAGCCGTTGAGCCGTTGGTTTGATTCGCAGTCGCGCTACACACGTCTTGAGGCGTTGAAGTTGAGGAACACTGATCCGGCCGAGCTGAGTTGGACTGACCGGATTAGGAGGTGGCGAATTGTCGCTCCTCCGGCGATGGTTTTCTATTGTTTGGTATGGCGGCTGGGCGTGTTGGATGGTTGGGCCGGGTTTTATTACGCGGGGCAGCGCGCATTGGCTGAGCTGATGCTGTCGCTTTATTTGTTTGAAGCAGGAAGCCCGGAGAAACAAGTCCAAAGTTTAAAGTCCAAGGTCCAAAGTTCTTCTTTACTCGAAACGAACCCGCTTGAATAGCGGCAAGCCTTTGGAGTGCGGTCCCGACCCGTCGGGAACGCCGCTTTGTTAGTTTTTCGTTGATGCAAGAATCGTGGGTAGCATTACTCAAACCAATAAAAAAGCGGCGTTCCCGACGGGTCGGGACCGCACTCCAAAAGGTTGTCGCGGTTTTAACAAGCTCGTCTGATGGTAGCGAATCTGAAATCCGCAATCTGAAATCCGAAATCCTTTATGTGTGGTATTTGCGGCGTAGTTGATTGGAGCGGAGCGGGAGACGCAGCGTCTCTCGTGAAGCATATGTCTGATGCGATGGTCCATCGTGGCCCTGACGACGCGGGAAGCTTGCGGATTTCGGATCGCGGATCGCGGATTGCGGAAAGCAGTGGGACTACCGCCGATCAATCGAGAACTAGTGAGCATCAGGAAAATGGCGCAGGTATTTCTCTTGCCATCGGCATGCGGCGGTTGAGCATCATCGATGTCGAGGGTGGTCATCAGCCCATCTACAACGAAACCGGCGACATTGGAGCGGTGCTCAACGGCGAAATCTACAACTTTCAGTCGCTCCGCAGTCAGTTACAGGATCGCGGACACAAGTTTCACACGCGTGCCGATTCTGAAGTGGTGGTCCATGCATTCCAGGAGTGGGGGCCACAGTGTGTCGAACGATTTGAAGGCATGTTCGCCATCGCCGTTTGGGACGGCCGGAAGGGAAATGGAAAAGTTTTCCTCGCACGGGACCGCCTCGGAATAAAGCCTTTGTACTACCACGCGAAACCGACACGTTTTCTATTTGCGTCGGAAGTGCGGGCGCTGCTGGCGAGTGGAGTCGTGCCGCGGCGTCTTTCCCGGCCGGCGGTCGAAAGTTATTTGTTGTTTGGCTCCGTAGGCGAACCGATGACGCTGGTGGAAGATGTTTATTCGTTGCCGCCCGGTCATCGTATGATGATTGATCTGGATTCAGACAATACGATTCCATCGCCCGAACGTTACTGGACCATGTCGGAAGGCAGTAAATCGGTTGTGGGAGACACCGACCGCATCACAGCCGCCAAACAGGTCCGTGAGTTATTGCAGCAGAGCGTACGAAAACACTTGATTGCGGATGTCCCAGTAGGCGTGTTTTTGAGCAGTGGTATCGACTCGACTGCGCTCGCCGCGCTTGCTGCCCGGGAAGCTTCAGGAGTGCACACATTTACCGTGGCATTTCCGGAAAAGGAATTCAGTGAAGCAGCAATGTCGCGCCGGACGGCGAACACCCTTGGAACCATCCATGACGAAGTGACGCTCTCGGGCGATCAGATGTTGACTCGTTTGGGAGATGCGGTTGCGGCCCTGGACCAGCCGACCATGGACGGCATTAACACATACTTCGTTTCCTGGAGTGCACGACAGGCAGGTTTGAAAGTCGCGCTGTCAGGACTCGGTGGCGATGAATTGTTTGGGGGTTACCAGACGTTCTCGCGGACCGCGCACTTCGATCGGATGGCTAACCTCGCGCAACGATTTCCGGATGGAATGAAATCGATGGTTGCGGCTGCCGGAAGTGCTGCTGGACGTTTCTCGAGCGGCGATGCTGCACGAAAGCTTTCAGCCATCTGGAAACAGCCGCAATCGCTTCCTGATCCTTTTTACTTTGGTCGCGCTCTGTTTACGCCTCCCCAGGTCGCACAATTGGTGACCGCCGAAACCAACGGACACGGCGCGCTTTGGCGCGAATGGTTGGAGGCAAGCGCAGCACGCGCTCGCTCGCTCGACTCGTTTGCCGCGGTGTCGTGCATGGAAGCCGAGTCTTACATGGTCAGCACCTTACTGCGCGATACTGACTCAATGAGCATGGCGCATTCACTCGAAGTGCGCGTGCCGTTTTTGGATCATCCTTTGGTCGAGTATGTGACGCGGCTCCCGCGCGAACTTAAATTTCGAAAAGGCCGGCCGAAATCTCTGCTGATTGATGCGGTGCAGGAACTGCTTCCGGCTGAAGTGGTAAATCAGTCGAAGCGTGGATTCACTTTTCCATGGGCCGAATGGTTACGTGGACCGCTGAAGAGTAGTGTTGACGAAGGACTAAGCGAGATGATGCCTGCGTTGCGCAATGCTTTGGATTCGGCTGGCGTGCAGGGAGTTTGGCGAAGTTATCTCGACGGGAAGACAAGCTGGTCGCGCCCGTGGAGTCTTTACGTTTTAAATGAATGGTGCAAGGCGCACCTCTAAGAACGCCAAGAGCCAAGAGCAAAGGGCCAAGCGCGAGGAGCCACTTTGCAGGGATCGCGCGCCTCTTTGCTCTTACCTCTTTGCACTTAGCCCGAACAATTGAACTGAGAAACTCTAATTAACGAATGTATATCCTGGGAATTAATGCTTATCACGGCGACGCTGCGGCGGCGATCATAAAAGACGGCGAGCTGCTGGCCGCGGTTGAAGAAGAACGCTTTAACCGCATCAAGCACTGCGCCGGATTTCCATCCGAAGCGGTGCGCTACTGCCTCCGCGCTGCTGGAATCCAAATCGAAGACATTGCTCACATCGGCATTTCGCGAGACCCGGCCGCGCACCTGCACAAGAAAGTCTTGTTTGCAGCAACGCGGGCAGCGAAAAGCAGGAGGCAGGAGACAGGAGGCAGACGGCGGGAGACGGTTGGAGTAGCGGAGATAGCTTCGGACGACAATAACGGTAACGGGAGGAATGGCGGTAAGCGTACGACAGGGCTCTTCGCGCAGATCAAAGATCGTCTGGCCAACGCTGCTAAGGTTCGCGACTTGAAGGACGATCTCGCCGTGGCGCTGGGTGTTTCTACTGCACAATTCAAAGCGCAGTTCCACAACATCGAACACCATCGCGCACATCTCGCCAGTTCTTTTTACGTGTCACCATTTCAGAAAGCGGCACTGCTTTCCATCGACGGCTTTGGCGATTTCATTTCCACCATGTGGGGCGTCGGCGAAGGCAATTCCATACGTGTGTTGGACCAGGTTGAGTATCCGCATTCAACCGGCATTGTTTACACCGCCACTACGCAGTTTCTCGGGTTTCCCCATTATGGCGACGAAGGAAAGGTGATGGGACTCGCGCCGTATGGTAAGCCGCGTTACATCGAACAATTTCGCGAGATCATTCGCACTGAGCCGCGTGGAAAGTTTCGGCTTAACCTCGACTACTTCCGGCATCACGCAGAAGGCGTTGACATGACCTGGGACCAGGGCTCGCCCGTGATAGGCCGAATCTTTTCCGATGAATTTGCGCGCACGTTTGGGCCGGCACGAGTACCTGGTGAACCTTTATCCGACCGGGAGCGCGACATCGCCGCCAGCCTTCAGCTTCGTCTGGAAGAGGTGGGTTTTCACATCCTTCATCATTTGCACGAGGAAACCGGACTCACCGATCTCGGATTGTCCGGTGGCGTTGCGTATAACTCCGTGATGAACGGAAAGATCTTGCTTAACACCCCGTTCCGGCGCGTTTACGTGCAACCGGCTGCCGGAGACAGCGGGACCGCGCTCGGCGTTTGTTATGAGATCAACGCGCGGGTAACGCAATCTGTCAGATTGCGTTCAGATTCGGCCGGGAGTTCGCAAACCCCGACTGGTCGGGGTTTGCGTTACGTGATGGAGGGCGCTTACACCGGTCCTTCGTATGACGACGCCGAAATCCAGAGAGAACTGGAAGCGAGCGGGCTCGAGTTTGAGACCTACAGCGACGAAGAGGTTACGCGACATGCCGCACGCGATATTGCCGATGGTTTGGTAGTTGGTTGGTTTCAGGGACGTGTGGAGTTTGGACCAAGAGCATTGGGCAACCGCTCCATAGTCGTCGACCCGCGGCGGGCAGATATGAAAGACATACTGAACGACCGCATCAAGAAGCGTGAACCGTTCCGGCCGTTTGCCCCTTCGATACTAGCGGAGCGCACCGGTGATTATTTCGAACAGGACCATCCGGCGCCGACCATGTTGATGGTCTACCAGGTCCGGCCTGAACGCCGGGCGGAGATCCCGGCGGTCACACACGTGGATGGCTCGGGGCGCTTGCAGACAGTATCGAAAGAAGTGAACGCGCGTTACTACCAGTTGATTTCAGACTTTAACGAACTGACCGGCGTTCCGGTTGTTCTCAATACGTCGTTCAACGAAAACGAGCCGATCGTTTGCACACCACGCCACGCGATTGACTGCTTCCTGAAAACTCGTATGGACGCGCTGTATCTAGGTAATTTTGCTGTAAGACGCAGTAGTTAGAGTCCACAGATTTCGCAGATTGCACAGATTCTCTAAACGTTGTGAGGCAAGTAGACCGTTTTATGAGTGTTCAAAATCTGTGTAATCGGTGCAATCTGCGGATACCAACCGTTAGGGAGATTCAATGCGCATTCTAGTAACCGGCGGGGCCGGGTTTATCGGTTCGCACTTGTGCGAAAGGCTGCTCAACAGCGGCCATGACGTGCTTTGCCTGGACAATTTCTTCACCGGGCGTCGCGCGAATATCCTTCATCTGCACGACAACCCGCACTTCGAACTTATTCGCCATGACGTGATCGAGCCAATCCTGCTCGAGGTGGACCAGATTTACAATCTCGCATGTCCCGCGTCGCCGATTCACTATCAATACAATCCGGTGAAGACGGTCAAGACAAATGTAATGGGAATGATCAATATGCTTGGCCTGGCCAAGCGTGTGCGCGCACGCATCCTGCAGGCGTCTACATCTGAAGTTTATGGTGACCCGTTAATTCACCCGCAGCCTGAAGAGTATTGGGGCAACGTCAACCCGATCGGTGTTCGTTCGTGTTACGACGAGGGAAAGCGGCTGGCAGAGACTTTGATGATGGACTATCACCGGCAGAACCACGTCGACATTCGCATTGCCCGTATCTTCAACACCTACGGCCCGCGCATGCTCGAGAATGACGGTCGCGTTGTTTCCAATTTTATAGTGCAGGCGTTGCGTAATCAGCCGCTGACGATCTACGGCAAAGGCGACCAGACGCGTTCGTTCTGTTATGTCGACGAATTGGTGAGCGCACTGATTCTTCTCATGAATACCGACGGCATCGATGGACCGGTAAACCTTGGCAACCCCCGCGAGTTCACTATCAAACAGCTGGCCGACGAAGTAATCCGGCTGAGTGGATCGGCTTCCGTGGTCGAGCACTTGCCACTGCCGCAAGACGATCCGAAACAGCGGCAACCGAATATTTCGCGTGCGCAAGCGTTACTGAATTGGACGCCGCAAATTGAGCTGCGTGAAGGGTTGCAGAAAACGATTGCATACTTCAAAGAGCAGATTAACAGCGAGCAAACTGCAGACAGCGAACAGCCAGCGGCCGCGAAGGAAACTGCTGTCCAGGCGCGGTAGCTACTAAAGAGTCGATTTGTCATTAGCGGATTCAACTGCGAATTTCCCCTCCCTTTGGGAGGGGTTAGGGGCGGGCCTGACGGGGAAGTTTTTTTTTGTAATTTGGAGGTAGCGTCAACTGTGTGGTTAACAAGCGAATGGCTGGTTGATCTGAACGTTGACGCTCCCTCCCGAAACAAAAAAATCGCCATGCGTCACAGACCCTCCCCTAACCCCTCCCAAAGGGAGGGGAAGCTCGTTTCTACGTACCTGCCCTTGTTGCATTTCCAAAATGATTCGCGAATGATAAATCTCCCATTTCACTCATCACCCATTACCACTAACTAACCCGAATTGAAGTTCCTCCTTCTCAACCAGTGTTTCTATCCGGACGTGATGGCGACTGCGCAACAGCTTACCGATCTGGCTGTTGGTCTAGTCGAGAAAGGGCACGACGTTACAGTCGTTACCAGTGATCGTGGATACGACAATCCGTCACAACGCTTTCCGCGACGCGAGACATGGAACGGGATCAAGATTATTCGGATTTCGTCACTGGCAATGGGTAAGAAGAGCAGGTGGCGGCGTGCGGTAACTTTCGCCAGCTTCATGGCTAACTGCAGTTTGCGCCTTTTGCTGCTGGGTAGATTCGACGCAGTCGTCGCTTTAACTTCGCCGCCGTTGATCTCTTTTCTTGGCTCGGCGTTCACGCGCCTCAAAGGTGGGAAGTTTTATTTCTGGGTGATGGACCTTAATCCCGATGAAGCGGTTGCCGCCGGCTGGTTAAAGAATGGCTCGGCCTCTGCCAGTTTTCTGGATCGGCTACTCCGGTACAGTCTCACTCATGCGGAAAAGGTAATCGCGCTGGACCAGTTCATGAAAGATCGCATCGTGGCAAAGGGCACTCCCTCGGAAAAAGTGGTGGTCCTGGCGCCATGGTCCCATGACGACAACGCTCGCTTTGACGAGCGGGGTAGGGAAGCGTTCCGCCGCCGGCACCAACTGGAACAAAGCTTCGTTGTCATGTATGCGGGCAATCATAGCCCTTGCCATCCACTCGATACCCTGGTGGAAGCTGCCCGGCGTTTGTCTGACCGGCAGGACATCGTCTTCGCATTTGTCGGCGGTGGCAGCGAACAAAAACGGGTGCGCGATTTTGCGGAAACGCACAGCCTTGGCAACATTCGCTGTATTGGGTATCAACCTTTTGAAGAACTGGCCGCCACGCTTTCTGCGGCCGACCTCCACACTGTCGTTATGGGCGACCCTTTTGTTGGAATCGTCCACCCATCGAAGATCTATAACTTAGTAAGCATTGGTTCACCGTTTCTGTATGTCGGCCCGGCTGATAGTCACATCACCCGGATTGCGGCACGAATTAATGGCGGTGGATCGGCGTTTGTGGCCCGGAATGGTGATGTAGACGCTGTGGTGGACCACATCTTGAAAATAGCGGAATCGGAACGGCGAGCCGGACAATACAACTTTCCAGAGCTTGCTCATTCGTTTTCCCGGAAGACGCTTCTTCCGCAAATGATCGAAATACTGGAAGGCGGTTCCCGGTTCGGAGTTTAGGGTTTCGAGTTCAAAACCTCCTATGTTCTGCAACGGTCGCAGGTCTCAGTTTCAGATCACTTGCGGCGAACTCGAAACCCTAAACCAGAAACCAGAAACTCTAAACTGAAAACTCCCAAAAGTTTAGAAAGGTAAGGCAGTGAACACCTATTTCGCCCTGTTTGTCATAGCCACTGTAGCCTCCCTCGTGATCACCCCAGCGATCCGAAGGCTGTGCGAACGATTTCAACTTCTCGATGTCCCCATGGACAGTCGACGGGTGCACGTCAAAGCCATCCCACGGCTCGGCGGCGTCGCTATCTTTTTATCGATGGCAATCGCCTTGTCGGTGCTCCCACTCCTGGCCAATCTGCTGACGCAGTCGCTGGCCCAATGGACCGACCAAATGTTCGCAGCGGCCATTCCCGCAACGTTGGTTTTGTTGCTCGGCATCTACGACGACCTGCGCGGCACGAATGCGGCGGTGAAGTTTGTCGGGCTCGGATTGATCAGCGCATTGTTCTTTGCGATGGGTGGAAGGATTGAAGCGCTGGCCATTCCATTCGTGGGTCACGTCCACTTTCCGATCGCAGTCAGTTTCCTAATCACGGTGTTTTGGTTAGTCGCGATTTCCAACGCGTTCAACCTGATCGACGGAATGGACGGCCTGGCGACCGGCGCTGCGCTTTTCGCATCAGTGGTCATACTTATTGTCTCCCTCGGCCAGGGTAACCCGCTGATGATCGTCGTGGCCCTCGTGCTGTGCGGTGCGCTCACCGGATTTCTGCGCTACAACTTCAATCCGGCATCCATCTTCCTGGGTGATTCAGGCGCGCTGTTTATTGGCTTCCTGTTGGCGGCTTTGTCGGTCTTGAGCGCTCAGAAAGCTACGACGTCAGTCGCTGTGATTACGCCGCTGCTCGCTTTCGGTCTGCCCGTAGTTGATACCAGCGTAACCATGGCGCGCCGTCTTATCAGTGGCCATCCAATGTTTCAGGGCGATGGTGAACACATTCACCACATGCTGTTGGCGCGCGGCTGGTCTCAACGACGTGTGGTGCTGATTCTTTACGCAGTTTGCGCAGTGTTCGGATTGATGGCCGCACTCTCAACCAGTACTTCATCTCCGCAAACCGGGTTCGTGTTATTCGTGATCGCGGTGGCTGTAACAATTGCCGTCGGCCACTTGCGTTATCACGAGGTGGATGAACTGCGGGCGGGCATGAAGCGCACTGTGGGTGACCGGCGGCTGCGGGTCGCTAACAATATTCGAGTGCGTAAAGCAAGCAGATCACTCTCCAAAGCGTCCAATCTCGGAGAGTTGTTTGAAGCGCTCAGCGTGATGCTCGAGTTTGGAGAATTTGCTTACTCGAACGTCCAGTTAGGTGAACCTGGCCGCGCCGACGTAAGTGAGCGCGCAGTCAAAGCCAGTGCTCATCGAACCACTCAAAAGTTTGAAATGCGCAACGGGCGAATTTGGTGGTCGTGGAAGCGCTCCGGCGTTTCGGAAGAAGATGTGATTGGCTCGCCCAAGGCCTGGTGTCTGCGACTGCCGCTGTCGGCGGATGGTAAGAATTTCGGATGGATCAATCTCTACCGGCCGTTTCATGACCCGCCGCTGCTGGTTGACGCGAACTACATATCTGGCTTACTGCACTCGCACTTGTCTGAGGCTGCCGGGCGAATTCTTGAGTCACACGCCAGACCAGCGGGCAAGAATGAAGTGCCACTACCAGTCAATGCAGGAAAAGTAACCGGCTAAATGGCCCAGGCTGAAATTCCGTTAAACGGGTTAGAGTCGGTTCGACGCACGGGATCCACACCTGCCAGGATGCGAGCGATCCGTATCCTGAGTGCAGGTATCTTTTTCTCGCTGCTCGGCGTGATCGTCCTGGCCGCCGTTCCTTACGGGACGGCAGCACCATGGTGGAAAGCGCTATTTGTTTCGGCAGTTTTCGTGCTGGCGATCTTTTGGATCGTCGAGAGTTACCTCAGCGATCGTCTATTTGGAGACGCGTGGCCACTCATACTTCCCATCGCCGCTCTCATCGTTTTTTCTCTGCTGCAAACGATCGCGTTCACCTCCGGGTCTGCTCCCGCCGGTATTAGCGTTTCCACGTGGAACGCGATCAGCTCCGATCCATACCAGACCCGTTTCTTTGTGCTTCAACTTCTTGCGTTGACGCTGGCAGGAGTTTTCGTCTCACGCTATGCGTTCAGCGAAAGTCGCGTCATGGCATTAGTTAACGTGTTGATCGTGGTCGCAGTCGCGTCGGCCATCTTCGGGATAATCCGGCAAACAACGCAAACTGCGGTCGGCTTCGGTTTGCCGCTCATCAAACCTGAACAAGGCTTCGCCCAGTTTATTAACAAGAACCACTTCGCGTATTTGATGGAAATGGCGTTTGGACTGGTGCTGGGTATCGTCCTAGGCGGCGGCGTGAAACGTGATCGGATACTAATTTATATTGCGGCATTGCTGCCCATCTGGACTGGGTTGGTTGTTTGTGGCTCGCGTGGTGGTTTAATCGCCATGCTGTCCCAGTTTGTCATTGCGTTGTTGCTCTTTGGTGTGCTGCTACGACGTCAGCCGCACAGGGAAGAGGGTTCGAAACTGATACGTCTGGCCCGATCACTTCCTGCAACTATTGTGTTGCTGGTCATGTTAGCTGGCGGGGTCTTGATCGGCACGCTCTGGTTGGGCGGCGATCAGCTGGCCGTCCGGATTGAGGATTCCCGCACTGAATTCAACGCGGAGATGGACGAACTCCGACAAGGTGTGAGCCGCAAAGAAATCTGGCGCGTGACGCTGAGAATGTTTGCCGACAATCCGCTGGTTGGAGTTGGCATGGGGGCGTACTGGACGGCTGTTCCGCGGTATCATGATGCCTCCGGACGAATGACGCCGCAGGAAGCGCATAACGATTATCTCGAAGTCCTCGCCAGCGGGGGACTGGTGGCCATAGCCCTGTTAGGCTGGTTTGCCGTTATGCTATTTCGGCGAACCAAACAGAATGTGCTTTCGTCCAATCGGTTTCGCAGGGCCATATGCTTAGGGGCGGCCACAGGAATTGCCGGCGTGGCAATTCACAGCATGTTTGACTTTGGCTTGCACCAGTTAATTAACGCGGTCGCCTTTACAACTCTGGTGGCCATTGCCACGTCAAAGACGCAATGGACCAAACGCAACACCGAAACCCATGAAGAACTCCGCAATTTCTAAACGCGCCATCGCAGTTGTGCTTGCGTTCTCTCTGTTCGCAGCTCTGGCGCAGGCATTTCCGCTGCAGGGCCTTTCCGGCGGGGCCAGGTCGCTGCAGGGGCAGGACATCATCGGTGGCGCTGCAATTGTCTTCAAGAAGCCACAACCCGCACGCGACCTGCTGGGCGGCGCGGCCGTGTTGATGGTTAGACGGCAAGTGCGACGCCGGCCTCCGACCGTTGCACGAAACACCGGATCCGATCCGAGAGCGACTGGCACGACTGGCGTTCCGGTAGGGACGACAGTTGCTTTGACCGCCGAAGACAAGGGCGAGGAGTTGAAGGACCAGGGCAATACCTTCTACGAAGCAGGAGACTTTGCCAAGGCAATTGCCGCATATACCGACGCGTTGAAACACACGCCTAAAGACTCCACGATTTTCAACAACCTCGGCGCCGCCTACCTCGGCACCGGCAAGAATAACGAAGCCATCGAAGCGTTTAAGAAAGCGCTCGCTCTTAAAGCTGACGATGAAGACGCTTTCTTTAACCTGGGAATCGTTTACACCACACTTGATAAACCGGCGGAAGCCATTGAGGCACTTAACGCGGCAATCAAGTTGAAGGCCGACTGGCCTGAGGCGTTGAACTCGCTGGCCGATAATTACCTGACTCTAAACCGGTTCGAAGAAGCTGCCAAGACGTACGAGCAGGTTGTCCGTCTACAACCAACCAATGCGAACGCCTTCAGCAATCTCGGTTATGCCTACGACCGTTTGGGAATGTCTGCACAGTCAGTGACGGCCCTGCAGAAGACAGTCACACTCAAGGGTGACGATGCACTGGCTCATAACAATCTGGGTGCAGCGTTGTACAAGAGTGGCCGTTATGCAGAAGCTGTCACCGCGTTCGCTAATTCAGCTCGTCTCACGCCTAACGACTCGGAAACACTGAATAATCTGGGCGCGGCTTATTACGTCACCGACCAGTATCAGAAGGCAATAGAAACATTTCAAAAGGCTGTCACGTTAACACCGACCTTCGCTGACGCCCATTTCAATCTTGGCAACGCCTATTACATGGCAGGGAACCATCCAGAGGCCGCAGCGTCATACCGTGAGTCGATCAAGCTTGCTCCAAATTATGCGGAAGCTCGCACCAACCTCAGCGGGCTCTTGATCGCCATGAACGATTACAACCAGGCAATCACCCTCGCTCAGGAAGCCATTCGTTTAAAGCCGGGTCAGGAAGTCGCTCATAACAATCTTGGCTACGCATATCTAAAGTTAGGCGACGCACAAGACAAGGCGGTGGCGCCGGAGAACTACCGGAAGGCGCTCGAATCGTTTAAGGAAGCTGTGCGACTCAAGCCTGATTACGCGAAAGCGCTAAACAACCTGGGACTCGTCTACAACAAATTGAAAGACTTCCCCAGTGCAGTTGAAACGCTGAAGAAGGCAGTGCAGATTCGCCAGGACTTCCCGGAAGGTTATTACAATCTCGGAACTGCGTATTACAACCAGGGCCAGTTTGCCGACGCGGTCACGGCGTTGCAGCAAGCAGTAAAACTAAAGAGTGATTTTGTTGAAGCGCATAACACTCTGGGCGCCGCACTCTATCGCGCGCAACAGTTTGAACCGGCGATAGCGGCTTTCCAGAAAGTGTTATCGCTGACGCCGAACGACGTCGAGACGCACAATAATCTTGGCAAAGTTTACTTTCGAACGCTGCGCTATTCTGACGCCGCAGCTTCATTCAAGAACGCTATTCGCCTGCGACCAGACTTCGCAGAGGCGCACCACAATCTCGCTCTGACCTACTTTGCGTTAAAAGACAAGAAGTCGGCATTAGCTGAATATGAGATTCTGCGAAAGCTTGACCCGGCGCTGGCGGAGCAGTTTTTCAACCAGTTTCTAAAAAACTAGCCTTTAGGCCAGTCCTGGGGGTCTGATTTACTCAAAAAGCCTTGGGGTTAGACATTTTAACCATTGACCTTGTCGCACATGGCAAGTACACTTCGGGCCAAATCGAAGACCAATTGACCCCGGTCTCTGCTCGACCTCCAAAGAAGGAGACACGTTTTGTTATGAACAGACCTCGACACAAGGGTTTCAGTGCGTTAGCTATCATGCTGACTTTTGCACTGGTCCAGATATCCCTTCAACTGGGCTTCGCTGCGCCGCGTTCATCCACGTTCGCTGCGCTACCGCCTCAGGGCATCCTGGCGAAAATAACCACGAAAGACGGTTCGCCGATCTTTATTAATGGAGTCAGTTCTCCAAGTGGTTCGAGCATCGCCACCAACACCACGATTGACAGCACCGGAGTGGCGTCGACAGTGGACCTTGGTCCACTTGGTACGATTGATCTGGCTCCCGGCGCCAAGATCGTGATCGAATTCGACTGTCCGCCGGACCAGGCGAACAATCCGAATCCGCAAAACTGCAAAGTGAAGACGACGGTGCTTGCTGGCTGTATCACGGTCCACCACAAGAAAGGAACGGACCACGACGTCGTTCTCCAGAACCAGCAAAAGGTTGCCGGAGACGATGACGATGATGAGAAGAAAGCGGGCAGCCCCTTTAACTACTGCGCACCTGGGGCACCACTAGCTGCGATTCCGGCCGCCGCTGGTCTTGGATGGCCCATTTGGGCCGGCATCATCGCCGCAGGCATTCTGGTTCCAGCTACGCTTCCTGTAATCTTCGATGAGGGTACCAACCCCAGCGACGGAGGCAGTTAAACCAGCCGACTAACAATTGCGAAATAGAAGCGTGCCGTTCCTGGTGGGGCGGCACGCTTTTTCTTAATCCCCGTTCAAATCAACCCATTGAGTTCAATACTAGAGAAAGTTTTTTCTCAGCGATACGTGCGTCTACTGCTGCTGATTGCGGCAGTAATCGGATGCCTGTGGCTGATCAAGCTCTCCGCGTCTTACGGCATTTCACGTTTGCTATCGAGATCGGCGCTCACCTTGCAGAACTTAACTGTTGCGCAGGGAGCAACCTCGATGACGCCTGCAGATCCTCAGGCACATCGCGCCAATGCGGCGCTGCTGAGCCAGTTTGACCAACCGGCCGAGTCGATTGTCGCAGTAGAGCAGGCAATCGCCTTGCGTCCCCACGACTACTCGCTCTGGCTGGCGTTGGGGCTGTTGCGCGACCGAATGGGGGACAGCAAAGGCGCACTTGCTGCACTCGACAAGGCGGTTGAACGTGCTCCGTTTTACGCGCATCCGCGCTGGCAACGTGGCAATGTTTTGTTGCGGGCACGCCAATATGAAGCGGCGTTCGCTGATTTGAATTTGGCCGCTAATAGTAATCCGGAACTCATTCCCAACCTGATCGACTTGGCATGGGGCGTGACGCGCGGCGATCCGCAACTGACGGAACAATTGCTGGACATCAAGACAGACAAAGCGCGGCTAACCTTTGCACGCTTCCTCGCCGCACGCGGTCGGGCCGTCGAGTCTATGCGACAGCTCAATGCTGCCGGGAAGGTTGACGAAAATCAACGCCGGGAACTTATCGGGCAGTTGCTGGAAAAACGGGCGTTTGCCGAGGCCTATTACGTTTGGTCGGGAACCGATCCATCGTCCAACGCAGCAAACTCCGCGGGCATTCATGATGGCGGGTTTGAGGCGTCACTGAGTACCAACGAATCAGGCTTTGGATGGCGCATTGCGAATACGCGCAGCGTAGGCTTATCGATCGATCCAAACGAACCACACAGTGGCGCCAGAAGTTTGCGCATGGACTTCGTGGGTGAGAGCCCTCCTCCGGCAGTGCTCTCCCAACTCGTAATGGTGAACCCCTCAACGCGATACCGAATTCATTTTGCCGGGCGCTCGCGCGAAGTCGTTACGGGGGCACGGCCGCTCGTCTCCGTTACTGACGCGGGTGAAAACGGGCCCGAGCTGGCGAAGTCCGCGCCACTCGATAAGGGCACCAGCGGTTGGCGGCCATTCAGTATTGAATTCAACACAGGCGCCGCGACAAATGCGGTGACGGTTGCGGTTACCCGAGAAGTGTGTCCTTCCACACCGTGCCCAATTTTTGGTTCCATCGGTCTCGACAGTTTTTCCCTTGAGAAGGTGAAGTAGACGCATTCATATGATCGACTTTTCTGAATCCTCACTGCCCACGCTCAAACTGCCGCTGCCCGAGATGGCAAAGGTGGACCGCCTGGGATGGGTGGCTGGTTTCTCTTTGCGATCATTTGGTGTCGACATTGGCATCAGGTCCAACGATCCGGAGACTCTGCAACGCATCGTTGAGCACCTCCCGCCATACTGGGAGAACATAAAGACACCGGCCGTGGATCGCGTGTATTCGATACTTCACCGAAACGGAACCGGGGTGGGTAGCCGGCGCATGAGTATGGTTTATCTGAATGAGCAACGGCTCTTGCGTTCGGCGGATCTGAATGAACTATTTACGGCATTTGAATCGAATCTACGGCTCTACGTGGCGGAGTTTGCCAAAGACCGTGTGTTTGTACACGCCGGTGTAGTCGGATGGAAAGGACAGGCGATAGTGGTTCCGGGGAGAAGCTTCACCGGTAAATCCACTCTGATTGCGGAGCTGGTTCGCGCCGGCGCGACCTACTACTCCGACGAATACGCCGTGATTGATCCCGACGGTCGTGTGCATCCTTACTTCAAACCAATCGAACTCCGAGAAGAGGGAACATTTAAACAGGCAAAGTTTGACGTAAGCTCGATGGGCGGCCACGTGGGAACAGAATCGCTTCCAATCGGTTTAGTGTTGATTGGCAAATACAAAACGGGCGCCACCTGGCGGCCTAAGAAGTTGACCGCTGGTAAGGCCGTACTGGAGTTGCTCGACAACACAGTTTCGGCCCGTCGTAATCCCGAGGCAGCGCTAAGCGCGTTCCGACACGTCGTCGCTGACGCAGAGGTCGTTAAAGGTGTACGCGGCGACGCTGAACAAACCGTG
Source organism: Pyrinomonadaceae bacterium (assembly GCA_035273385.1). Classification (GTDB taxonomy): domain Bacteria; phylum Acidobacteriota; class Blastocatellia; order Pyrinomonadales; family Pyrinomonadaceae; genus PSRF01. The sequence continues at coordinate 255,616 of DATEPE010000010.1, forward strand.
CGCGCGATCTTGAGAAGGTTGGACCGGCGAGTTCGTTAACGCCCTATGTCGTCTCGAAACGGTTCGCACAAGGGTCCGCTGGTCGCGGCGGTTCTCGCTGGTTCCTGGCGTAGCTCCAATTATCCACCCCTGACAATCGACCCGGACGCTCTGCAAGAAGTCACCCCCTTGCTTTGCAGATCAGGCGCAGCCGCGCTCGCATGGCGGCGAATCAAAGACACCGCGTTGGCAAACTCACCGGCCGGCGAAACACTTCGCGACACTTATCGTCATCAATCATTGCGGTCGGGTATTCACGAGCAACAGGTGGAAAAAGTGTTTCGCCTGTTCAGGGAAGCTGGAGTTGACGCCTTCCTCATTAAAGGATGGGCTGCCGCGACGCTTTATGAGCAACCAGACCTGAGGCCTGCCGGAGACATTGATATGTGTGTGCGTCCGGAGCACGCGGACAAAGCTATTGCAGCTCTGACCGATAGCGATTGCTCCATTGACTTCCACACATCTCTCGCGGAGATTGGCGAACGAAGTTTCGATGATCTCTTTGCACGATCCAGGACAGTGCCACTGGGCGCGGAACACGTACGCATGCTCTGCACCGAAGACCACCTGGCGCTACTTTGCATTCATCTCTTGAAGCACGGCGGCTGGCGCCCGTTATGGTTGTGCGATATCGCCGCGGCGGTCGAGTCACTTCCTCCCAACTTCAACTGGGACATTTGTCTTGGTAAACATGAGCAACGCGCACGCTGGATAGCTTGCACATTCGGTCTCGCCGAACGTCTGCTGCAAGCCGACGTCAGCCGAGTGCCGCTCGGTCGAGATCAGATGCGGGTACCGGAATGGATACTGGAAACGGTGCTTTATCACTGGTCCAGGCTGTTTCCGGGCGATGCCCTGCCGATGCGAGCGGCCCCGCTTATGTCCGACACCTTGAAGCAGCGGCGGGACATCCTAAAAAACATTCGAGAGCGCTGGCCTGACCCCATCACTGCCACTTTTAACCTGCACGGCAGCGTCAATAACTATCCGCGGTTTCCATATCAGCTTGCTGAATTCTTGCGCATCGGAGTTCAGTTTGTGTTTGCTTCATCTGGCAAGAATCACCCGGAAAGTGATATAGCCTAACGGAATGACGCAACCGTTAATCCTTAGTTTAGAAACTGCGACTTTGGGCGGAGGTGTCTTCCTCGGGCGCGGCGACGTGGAACTCGCCGCTAAGGTTGGTCGGTCTGACGTCTCACACTCAAATAGTCTCCTCAGCGACATCAACGACTGTTTGACCCATGCGCGGGTGTCACTCGATGAGATCGATGTGTTCGCCTGTGCGTCAGGACCGGGAAGTTTTACCGGACTGCGCATCGGTATCGCGACAGTCAAAGGGCTCGCGGCCACGCTCGATCGGCCTTCGGTTGGTGTCCCGACTCTGCGCGCCGTGGCGCACGCCGCTGGGCCGTCATCCGTCACGGTTGCGTTACTTCCGGCGGGACGCGGCGAAGTTTTCGCACAGATGTTTTCCGTTTCTGCGGACGCAATCATGGAAAAAGACATTGCCGCCCATTTGTCACCCGCAAAACTCATTGAACGTTACGGCGGTTTGGCGCAGGTGCTTTGGGCAGGGAACGGTGCTCACAACGAACGCAATTTTTTGGCAGAACAAGCAGAACAGCGTGGACTACAATTCGATGAGCTTAAGAGCGACGCAGCGGACGGATGGCGACTGGCGCCCAAAGTAGAAAACCTCGCCCGAAACGTGGCGGCCCTGGCGCTGCGTGACTACAACGCCGGCGCGGTACAATCGGCGCAATCCCTCAGTGCAATTTATGTGCGTCCTTCAGATCCTGAACTGAAAGAACAATGTCGATAAGCCATACGGCAGTCAGCACAACTGCCCAGACCATTCCCATCGCCAACATGACGGAGCACGATCTACTTGAGGTCGTCGAGATAGAGGAAACATCAGGTTTGAGCCGTTGGGGATGGTCAGCTTACTACGCGGAGCTCCAGGGCAAAAACAGCCATCTAATGCTGGTCGCGCGAGTTGATGTGCGGGAAAAGAGTCGTCGTTCAAAGCTGGCCGGATACATTGTCGCCCGGATGGGCGCGGATGAGTTACACATCAACAACGTCGCTGTTCGTGAAAACTACCGGCGCCGGGGAATCGGCCGGCGACTGCTGGAGCGCATCCTCGAGGAAGGGAAGCGGTCGGGTGCAACAGCGGCCTTTCTGGAGCTGCGAGCCGGAAATAAGGCCGCACTGGCGCTTTATGAGGAGTGTGGATTCCGGGTCACATCGCGAAGAAAACAGTATTATTCGGATCCTGTTGAAGACGCCCTGGTAATGATTATCGATCTTCGTGCAAACGCTTGATCGCATCACGTAATTGGGCTACCATTTTTTCGTGCCTGACAACATGCCAAGCAGTTTTCTTCCAAACATCTCTTCCACCAATCTGCCCCTGCTTCAAAGTCTGAAAGGAGATATCTAAGAAATGGATATGACTACGACGGATATGCTGAAAGAAGAGTTGATCAATCGAGATCCGGAGTTTCGCGAGCTGGCGCGCGAGCACACGCGTTATGAAGAACGGCTCACCGAATTGTCGGCTCTCGCATATCCGAGCGATGAGGAACAAATGGAAGAAGTAACTCTGAAGAAGAAGAAATTGGTCCTTAAGGATCAGATGTATTCGATGATGCTGCAGCATCAGAAGTCACAGAACGTTAGCCATTAATTGGTCGGCTAAAAAATCTTCGAAATGTTTTCCTGGGTAGGGGACGTGCATGCACGTCCCCTTTCTTGCAAGATTAGGCAGACGAACAAATGTCTGTAGTTAAAGCAACAACATGATAGCCAGAGACGGGATAGTTTACATTTTGCCGCCTGTGGGGCTGGCGCTGCTGTTTTTCTGGCTCGGGCTGTGGCCGGTGGGCATCGCGTTTCTCCTGATTGCTGCCTTCATGGCTTTTTTCTTTCGCGACCCGAAACGCGAATCGCCAAACGACGCAAGCGTAGTTGTGAGTCCGGCTGATGGACGGGTGACTCGAATCAGTGCCCTCGAAGAAGCTAATGAAGAATCGCCTACACTCGTCAGCATTTTTCTTTCACCGTTGAATGTTCATATCAACCGATCGCCAATCGCCGGCGAAATTACTAGTGTTGCCTACCTTCGGGGTAAGTTTGTGCCGGCCACAGACGCGCGAGCCAGCGTCATAAATGAGCAAAATGTCCTGACCATCAAAGGCGAGACCATTACAGTCGTGTGTAAACAGATCGCCGGGATACTGGCGCGCCGCATCGTTTGTTGGAAACGTGCAGGCGACCGGGTGACGTTGGGCGAAAGAATCGGGTTGATAAAGTTTAGCTCTCGTACTGATCTGATTTTGCCTCCGAATGTCGAGATCCTGGTTTCCGTCGGTGCGCGCGTACGTGGTGGCACTACCATCATCGGCCGGATACGTTGATTGATTGCATTTGATTGTCCCTGATGCCAACTGATATGGACGACGAAATTAAAAATCCTGAACGGCGTGGGTTGCGCAAAGGCGTCTACCTGATTCCTTCGGTTTTTACGGCCGCGAATATCGGTATGGGTTTCTACGCAATCATGTCGGCGATTCGCGGCTTTCAATTGGTGGGCACCGGTCTCGAGGCGGATTTGGCCAATGCTGCAAACCATCTGGATAGCGCCGCCAAAGCAATCGGCTGGGCAGTGGTGTTTGACATGCTCGACGGCCGGATTGCGCGCATGACCAAGACTACTACCGAGATCGGTGTGCAGCTCGACTCGATCGCTGACGTAATTACGTTCGGCCTGGCGCCGGCCATACTTGCATATGTCTGGGGTTATGGCGCCAGCCTGGAAGAGGGAAGTGACCTGCACAATCTCGCCTGGTTCCTGTCGTTCATGTATTTGATGTGCGGAGGTTTTCGGCTCGCGCGTTTTAACGTGCAATCGTCGCGGCCGCGCATTCTCGCCGAAGGAACCATCAAAACAGACAAGAAGAGTTTTGTTGGTTTACCCATTCCTGTAGCGGGCGGATTGATTGCGGCCCTGATCCATTTCGCGCCGCGCCCGCTGGTTTACTACGGCCCGCAACGCGCGCACATCTATTCGTTGTTGTTGATGGCGCTGGTCGGGCTTCTAAGTGTGTTGATGGTAAGCACGCTCAGGTTCTCGAGCTTTAAATCGGTGGGAAACCGCCCGCGCGGTATGCGAACGATAATTCTCGCGGTGGCCGTGGGTACGATTATCTTTCTGTATTCACGATACGTGCTGCTCGCGCTGGCGGTTGGTTACATACTGCACGGACTACTTTCGCGAGTAATCGGTGTGTTTCGCCGCCGCACCGAACCCAGCACTCAACCAGTGACGGAAAAGTAAAAAAGTAATGAGTGATGAGTAATGAGTGATGAGTGGATTGTTAACTAGGTGGGATGGTTTCTCTAACACACGAGTCTTCCGCTGGACTCCTTTCCCATGGAGGATTGTATGACTAATCGAATCGAAAGGTTTGAAGATTTCATAGCATGGCAAAAAGCCCGTGTGCTTACGGCGAACATTTATCGGATTACCAACGAAGGTACTTTTTCCCGAGATTTTGGGCTGAAGGATCAGATCAGAAAAGCCTCTGTTTCTACGATGTCTAATATTGCGGAAGGGTTTGAGCGGTTCCGTCCCGGCGAATTCCATCAATTCTTATCCATCGCCAAAGGCAGTTGCGCTGAGGTGAGGAGTCAGCTTTATGTCGCGCTTGATGCGTGCTACATCACAAGACCGAGCTTTGATAGCTTAACCGCTCAAGCGTCCGAAGTTGGAAATCTATTGGGCGGTCTCAGACGGTCTGTCGAACGACGGCGCGATTTCTTCCGAAACTAGTCGCACGAACAAAAGACACTCATTACTCATCACCCATTACTCATCACTGTCTTTTTGGTCGCATAAAGGCGAGCAATCCGGTTTCCGTAGTCAGCAAAATCGCATTGGCCACCGCTATCGGCGACGCTGAGTTACTAATCTCTTCACCCACCGGCAACGTGTTCACCTGTTTGCCGTCCCGCAGCTCTAGCACAACTCCCGCAGAACCCGAGAGGGGCGTAAAGAGTGCTTCCGCACGACCCATTAGCGGTTGCGAAGATATTCGCCCCGGCATCTGACGTTTCCATAGACGCCTGCCCGCCGACGAAAACTTGTAAACGAAGTTATCGAGCGACGCGACCAGCAAATCATCCCCAACCTTGGCTACTGCCTGAACCCCTGCACCCAACCTGCTGCGCCACTTAAGCCGTCCAGTCGAGACCGCTACCGCATACACGTACCCGTCGTCTGACCCAAAATAAACCTGGTCATCTCCATTGGCGACTGGACCACCTACTGCCCCTTTCGTTTTGTAAAACCAAAGTAGCTTGCCGTTTGTTTCATCAAACGCCAGCAGGGTGCCGTCTTCACTGCCAACGTAAACCCGCGAGTCGCTGACAACGGGCTGAGCGTTGAAAGGTTTACCGTAGTCATAAAACCAAAGCACCGTACCTGTCTTGCTATCAAACGAATAAACCCGTCCGTTGCTGCTGGCGGCAAACAACTTTCCGTTGGCAAGAGTCAAGGCGCCACGCAGCGGCATCTCGAAGGTACGCATCCACTGCGTCACACCTGCTTCCCGACCCAGCGCCCGTAAAGCACCTGTCGCTCGACGCACACCCGCCTCAGGCTTACCGGTTGCTGAAGCCACATAGACCATGTGATTGTCGGCAACAGGAGAAGCAGACAACTCGCCACCCATTTCCGCGCGCCAATTCAATTGGCCAGTTGCTCCCTGCAACGAGACGACGACGCCTTCAGCCAGCGGCAGATAAACTCGTTCGTCGTCGAACGCTGGTGTGAGGTTGAGAGTGGCCGGCGTGTCGTACCGCCAGCCAATTGTCAAAGGTTCACTCAAACTTACTTCTTTGGAGGCTTTGGTTTGATCAGCAACCGCCACCGAGCTTTGACCGGCAACAAACACGGCCTGGGACAGCAACAGCGCGATTGATAACCTGATGAGGACCAACTTGTGTTTCACTCTTTACCTTTCACTTTATGTATAATCCGCAGTTCATTTTACCCATCGAATGTCTTTGGACGCAGAAGGCTGCCCCGAGGTTTTCTTTTTGACCACGCTTAATCAACACGAAACCGTCATAATACTTGACTTTGGAGGGCAGTACACCCAACTGATAGCCCGGCGAATTCGTGAGGCGGGCGTCTATTGCGAGATCCTCCCGTATAACACCCCTATCGAAAGAATCATCGCGCGCCAACCGAAAGGCATAGTCCTTTCCGGCAGTCCGTTTTCTGTCTATCAGGAAGGAGCGCCACGGCCCGATTCGAAACTGCTGCAAGCGATCGATTTTCCGCTGTTGGGAATATGTTATGGATTTCAGGTGCTCGCTTCCGACCTGGGCGGGGAAGTAAGGTCCTCCAATAACCGCGAGTTTGGCTACGCGCGTTTGAAAGTGGTTGATGAGAACAGCAGCCTCTTTCATGGACTACCGCCGGAGATGGACGTCTGGATGAGTCACGGGGACCACGTGACGTCCGTTCCCACAGGTTTCCAGGTAACCGCACTAACTGACGACGCGTTGAATGCCTTTGAAGACACTGGCCGCCAGATATTCGGTGTGCAGTTTCATCCGGAGGTGGCGCACACGCCACTAGGCGCCCAACTGCTGCGCAACTTTCTGTTTTCAATTTGCCAATGCAAGGGAGACTGGTCGCCCAAGGCGGTAATTCAGGAACAAGTCGAACGCATTCGCGAAACAGTCGGTGAAACGGGCCGAGTGGTTTGCGGACTCTCGGGCGGCGTAGACTCAACGGTTGCGGCCGCACTGGTGCACGAAGCGATCGGCGATCGTCAGACGTGTATTTTTGTAGATAACGGTTTGTTACGAGAGGGCGAGTTTGAAGCAACACTCGCACTGCTCGATCAACGGATGCATTTAAACGTCCGCGGCGTTCGCGCCGGCGATCAGTTTTTGGGCGCGTTATCTGACGTAACTGATCCGGAAGAGAAGCGGAAACGAATTGGCAAGGTTTTTATCGACGTCTTCGATGCCGAAGCTCATCGCGTAGGCGACGTCGATTTTCTGGTGCAGGGAACGCTTTATCCGGACGTTATTGAATCAGTGTCAGTGCGCGGCCCCTCTTCAGTTATTAAAAGCCATCATAACGTTGGTGGCCTGCCGGAGAAGATGAAGCTGAAACTGATTGAGCCGCTGCGTGAGTTATTCAAGGACGAAGTGCGTTTGATTGGCAGGGAACTCGGCGTTCCCGAAGAAATACTGACGCGGCATCCGTTTCCGGGACCGGGTTTGGCAGTTCGAATCATCGGTGAAGTAACGGAAGAACGTGTAAAGCTGGTTCAGGCCGCCGATCGAATTCTCGACGAAGAGTTGCGTGCGGCAAATCTGTACAACTCGGTATGGCAGGCGTTTCCCGTGCTGCTGCCGGTATCAACGGTGGGCGTCATGGGTGACGAGCGAACATATGAAAAGGTTGTGGCTATTCGCGCGGTAACCAGCGTTGATGGAATGACAGCGGATTGGGCGAGGCTGCCACACGATCTTTTGGCTCGTGTTTCATCAAGAATAATTTCAGAAATCCGCGGAATTAATCGAGTGGTTTACGACATCAGCTCGAAACCGCCGAGCACGATCGAATGGGAGTAGTCGTAGTCGACTGGAATAATCGGTTATTCGAAGGCGGTTCGTCGATTCATTTTCCATTTTTCATTTCACATTTTCCATTTGTCATTAATGTTCAAGCTTGAGGGCTCTTGTTCATGATTGAGTGTCTCAGGGTCAGGAAGGGCAGCTTGCTCCCGCTGTTGAGTGGACATTCAACGAGCGAAAGCAAGATGCCCGTCCTGACGTTGAGACATTCAACCTGGTGGGACAATTCCATCTTGAACGGCAATGAAAAATGAAAAATGTTAAATGACAAATGATAAATCTTCCCTCCTTCAATTCACATTACACCTCTTTGTAGGTCGGGTGATATAGTTACCGCGTTCGATCATTCACGGATTCCCCCATTGCCTGGCAACCCCTTAGGCAATCAGCTTTTGAAGGATTTATGCCGGAACAAAGATTTGCGCACCTCCACCTCCACACCGATTACAGCCTCCTTGACGGCGCGATACAGATAAAACCCCTCGCGAAAAGAACCGAAGAACTCGGCATGACCGCGTGTGCCATGACCGATCACGGTAATATGTTTGGCGCCATTTCGTTCTACAACGCGATGAAGAGCCGTGGGATTAAACCCATCATCGGTTGCGAAACCTACATCACTCGCGGCAGCCGAAAAGATCGCGCTGCAACAGGTCCCGGGGAAAAAGCCAACTTCCACTTGATCCTGCTGGCCAAGGATCTCGACGGATATCGAAACCTCGTTCGACTTACTTCGAAGGCCTATACAGAAGGCTTCTATTACAAACCGCGCATCGATAAAGAACTACTCGCGGAACACTCGAAAGGTCTGATCGCGCTTTCCGCATGCATGTCAGGCGTCCCTTCAGCGATGCTCGCCCGCGACAAGTGCGATGACGCTGCGGCCGCCGCATTAGAGTTTCAAGACATACTCGGGAAAGGGAACTACTTCCTCGAAATACAGGAACACGGTCTCGAAGCCCAGGGCAGAATTCGTAAGCCGCTCGTGGAATTATCTAAACGCACCGGTGTTCCCCTCGTCGCGACTAACGACGCCCATTATCTGACGCCTGAGGACGCACGAGCGCATGACGTCCTGCTTTGTATTGGCTCAGGTAAGACGGTAAACGAAACAAACAGGCTGCGGTACGACAGTCCAAACTTCTACGTGCGTTCACCTGAAGAGATGTGGCGCATCTTCGGGAACGAATTGCCCGAGGCCTTAACGCGAACGGTTGAAATCGCCGACCGCTGCGACCTTAAGCTGCCGGAGAACATCAACCACCTGCCTAACTACCCGATTCCGGCATCCGAAGCGGCTTCCATGGACGACTACTTCGAGAAAGTGGTCCGGGAAGGTTTCGAGCGGCGGAGGCAAAGGGTTTGGGAAACTCAGATATCTCGAGGGGAGTTGAGACACTCGATTTCGGATTATCAGACTCGTCTCGCTAACGAGATCGCGATGATCAAGCAGATGGGCTTCCCAGGGTACTTCCTAATTGTCTGGGACTTCGTTCGCTACGCTAAGGAGAACTCCATTCCCGTAGGCCCGGGACGTGGCTCTTCGGCCGGTTCGCTTGTCGCCTACTGTCTCGAAATAACTGATGTAGATCCTTTACAGTACGACCTTATCTTCGAGCGATTCCTTAACCCTGGCCGCGTCTCGATGCCCGACATCGATATCGACTTCTGCGTACGCGGCCGTGGTGACGTCATCAACCACGTTGCCGATCTTTACGGCCGCGATTCAGTCTGCCAGATCATTACGTTCGGAACCCTGGCTTCTCGAGCGGCCGTTAAGGACGTCGGCCGAGCCCTCGAAATGCCGTACTCGGAAGTAGAACGTATCGCCAAGATGATTCCTCCACCTGTGCGTGGCCGGAACGTCTCGCTGGCGCAGGCACTGGAGCAGGTGCCCGAGCTTAAGAAAGAAGTCGAGACGAATGCTCAAGTCAGAGAACTGCTGGAAATCGCCCAGCGTTTGGAAGGCTGCGCCCGCCACTCGTCAGTCCACGCCGCAGGGGTAGTTATCGCCCCGGTCCCGCTCCAGGAATTGATTCCAATTGCAGTTTCAGGCAAGGAAGAGCTAACCACGCAGTACGTCATGTCCGACCTCGAGAAAACGGGCATGCTTAAGATGGACTTTTTAGCGCTTACTGCTTTAACTGTTATAAATGATTGCTTAAAGAGCATTAAGCAACTGCTTGATAAGCAGATTAACTGGGCGGATATAGCGCTTAACGACCCTAAAACTATGTCAGTTTTCGGGGAAGGGCGCACGGACGCGGTATTCCAGTTCGAGTCTTCGGGCATGGCAGAGATTTGCCGCAAGCTTAAGCCTAAGGACGTGGAAGACCTGTCGGCCTTAAATGCGCTTTACCGTCCGGGACCATTGGACGGCGGGATGGTCGAAGAATTCATTCAACGGCATCGTGGCCAGAAGACTGTGCGGTATCTCGTGCCGGAGATGAAGGAGATTCTCAGCAATACCTTCGGCGTACTCGTTTACCAGGAACAGATCATGCAGCTGGCACAAAGGCTCGCCGGCTACACGCTCAGCGAAGCCGATCTGATGCGCAGAGCGATGGGTAAAAAGAAGCGCGAGGAGATGGCGCAGCATCAGGAGAAGTTTGTTAAAGGCGCGGTCGAGCGGGGAATAAAGAAAGAGAAGGCGGAGAAGATCTTCTCATTGATGGAAAAGTTTTCCGACTACGGATTCCCTCGCAGCCACTCTGTAGCTTATGCGTTTCTTGCTTTCCAAACGGCGTATTTGAAAGCGCATTACCCGGAGCACTTCTACGCCGCCGTCTTGTCCAGTGAGGCACAGGACGCTGCGAAAGTTTTCAAGTACTCAAAGGAACTACGTGCGCAGGGGATCAAACTCCTGCCGCCGGACGTCAATGAAAGCTTCGCGGGCTTCACGCCGTTACAGGGCGCCATTCGTTACGGACTGGCTGCCATCAAAGGCCTCGGCACGAACATTGTTAACACCATCATCGAAGCGCGAAGTAGCGGCCCGTTTAAATCGTTCTACGATTTCGCAGAACGACTGGGCAACGGCAACCTGAATAAGCGCGTACTCGAGGGTTTGATAGGTGGCGGTGCTTTCGATTCGCTGAAGCCGGAAACACGGTCACTTGATGAATGGCGCGGCGCGCTGTCGATCTCCATCGATGCTGCCCTTTCCCGGTCACAACGTGCTAAGCGCGAACGCATGCAGGGTCAGAACGGTTTGTTCGCCGCGGTCACCGATGATTCAGGTTTTGTCGAAGAGCCGCCGGTCTCAGTGACGCCGTGGACGCGCGCGCAACTGTTATTGGCCGAAAAGGCAGCGCTCGGTTTCTATGTCACCGGACATCCACTCGAAAGCCATCTCGAACTATTGCAGTCCGCAAAAGCCGTGAGATCGATCGAGCTCGCAAATCTAACCACCGGAGCGCGGGTCACGGTCGGCGGCATCATCAACGACTTCCAGCCGCGCACCACTAAGAAGGGCGACAGGTTTGCACTGTTACGTTTGGAAGATGAAGCCGGAGGAACGAAGTGCGTTCTTTGGCCGGAGACCTTCCGTAAGTTTTCTGCGCTGATCAGGAACGATCATCCGGTGCTGATGACGGGACGGTTGGAGTTGGCCGAAGACAATCCACCTTCAATCATCGTGGACCAGGTGCAGAGTTTGGACGACGTCGCCAGGTCGAAGGAATTGGTCGTATTGCGCGTGCCGCGTTCGGAAGATCCTTCGGAATTGTTCGACAGCATTCTGCACCTGATTAATACGCACGCCGGAAGTTGTGAACTGGTGCTCGAGACGGTGGTAGACGTTGACTTATTGGTCCGTTTAAAGGTCAACTCCACATTACGCGTGGAACGAAGCGAGAAGCTGGAGACCGAGTTCCGCAAGGTGGGATGCACCCCGCGATTCGAAAAAATCGCAATGGCCGCCAGTGCAGGGAAGTCGGGGTAACTGATTTCTCACTCCTTCTCCCTTGGGAGAGGGCTAGGTTTACTCCCTCTACCTTTGGGAGAGGGTTGGGGAGAGGGCCTGAGGAGATTGTTTTCAAAGATGGTTTGAAGGTAGCGTCAAGTTGTCATTGAATCGATTATGCGAACGTTGACGCCCCCTCCAAAAACAAAGAAGTAGAATGTCGCAAACCCTCCCCTAACCCCCTCCCAAGGGGAGGGGAACAATAAAACCAAACGTGGCTAAGAAGGCAAAAGAAAAAACAGAGGCTCAAACGGCGCCGGTCGAGTCATCCACACTCACGGCGATGGAGCGTGTACAACTGGCGCGACACCCGGAACGTCCGCATACCCTCGACTTTGTAGAGCGACTCTTCGATGAGTTTGTCGAACTACATGGCGATCGACGCTTTGCCGACGACCCCGCGATCGTGTGCGGGTCCGCCCGGTTCCATGGTCTTCCGGTCGTTGTTGTGGGCCATCAAAAAGGTCGCGACACAAAACAGCGCAAGTATAGAAACTTTGGAATGCCCAAGCCTGAAGGCTACCGAAAGGCCCTGCGCGTGATGAAGCTGGCGGAGAAGTTTGGCCGCCCGATCTTTTCGCTGATTGATACTCCCGGCGCCTACCCAGGCATTGACGCTGAGGAACGCGGGCAGGCCGAAGCTATCGCCTACAACCTGCGCGAAATGGCGAAGCTGAAAGTGCCCGTCATCGTTACCGTAATCGGTGAAGGTGGCTCGGGTGGCGCGCTCGCGATTGGTGTGGGTGATCAGGTGATGATGCTGGAGAACGCTGTCTACTCCGTGATTTCACCGGAGGGCTGTGCTGCGATCCTTTGGAAGGACGCAAAACTTGCCGATCAAGCGGCAACCGGTCTAAAGCTAACCGCTCAGGATCTTCACGCTGAAAAGATCGTTGATAAGATCATTCCCGAACCAGCGGGAGGCGCGCACACCGATTACGACAAAGCCGCGCGATTTCTCGACGCGGCTTTGACCGAACGACTAGCTGAAGCTGTCAGTTGTAGTCCCGAAGAAAGACTAACGAGGCGTTACAAAAAACTCCGCGAGTTTGGCCGCTGGGGAACGGCGGACGTAGACGCTTAGAACGGTTTCTATTTCTTACTGGGATCTGCTTGTATCGCGTTTGCGCCCTTCGGCACAAGGATGCCGTCCTTAATCTCGAAATCTTTGAAGATGGATACTGTACCTTCGACCAAGGTATGCAGTAACTGAATTGCCTTCAAGGCATCTGACTGCGAATCTTTTCCCCGTGCGTGGGAATAAGCGTTACGTAACTCACCCAGACTCTTAGCTGCTCTAGCGGCGTCGTCGCTTAGAACAACCGCTTCTTTGAGAAAGCTAACAATCGCGGAGACTTCAACGCGTTCAAATTGGTCGAAGGTCTTCTCAGATGGCACCGTAGTTGCGCCTTCTTTTTTAATTAAGATCGAGCCGCGGAGCAAGTCCTTCACGAGCCGCTCGCCAACGATTCCACACATAGCGACGCAGGCGTAGAAGCGCCCATCGACATAAAGATCTGTAGCTTCCAAAAGCAATGTCAAATAGTCACCCTCAGGCTTGACTGCAAGCTGGGGTAGAGCCCACATTCGCGTAATACAGTCCTCTAAGCGCCCCTCTAAGCGCTGTCGAAGAATTCCTCGAAAATTCTCACGGCTTTCTTCGGTTTCAGGTTGATTCGCAAGAAAATCGATAAAGACTTGCCTGTATTCTGACTCATCGTTCATCTTGGATTTTCCTTTTTCACGGTTTCTAATAAAAAAGAGGATCATCGCAACCGAAGTTATGCCGGCAATGATGGGGATGGCCATGCGATGGTCTTGGTAGGACATTAGATATAAGTCTTTCCCTTTTAAATCTAACTTAGTCGTCCTCCTCCTGCTCGCCAACGCCCAACCACTCGACTGCTGATGACTCTGGTCCTTTTACCGCTTGCATGAGATAAGCTCGGTATGCTTCTTCTTGAACACCCTTCATGGCATCATCCAAAGGATGCTTCTGGTGCCCGAGGTCAGCAAGTTTCTTCAATTCTTCTAATTCTTCGCCCATCTTTTGCGGACGATAATGAAGCAAGTATCGCAGCATGTGTTTGATAAGCGCTGAATATGGATAGGCGTCAATGTCTCCGCGCTCGCGAATCTGCTCAAGAAGGATCTCTTTTCCTAACTCGATGTCCGCCACCGCGGCGATCGCGTTTTCCTGGGATAATGCTCGCTTCAAAAATAGAACGCCCAAATTGTGTTTGGCTTGGAAGTTATTTAGGCTACGGATACCCAGAGATTGGTTCAAATAGTTTTCGGCGGTGGCGAAATTGTCGAAATAAACCTCGGCGCGGCCGTATTGAAGCCAAAACAAAAAGTCGTCTCGGTAGTGGTCTTTTAGTTCGTCATAGACATCGCTGATGAGTTCATAATTAACTCCCAGGAGTTGGAGCATGTTGTCGAAGTTAATTATTCCCCGATAGGCTATGTATTCGGGTGTCCGGAGACGAATGTTATAAGGGGTGACCTCGGCGCTAATCTGTATTAGAAACTCCTTGATAGCAGCTTGTTTCACATCGATCGTGGCGGCCTCTATTGCTACGTGTTGTGCGATCACACGATGACGAGGGGCGAGAAACTCCTCATTATCTTTCCAGGGCACAACGACGCCGCGCAAATCCTTATTCAGCGTACTAGCCTTCTGGACGTCATTTCCTTCCAGACACGCTAATAAATGTCGTCTGCGTACTGGAGCGGCATGCATATAAGCCAAGCAGGTGATTGTGTAGGCCAGCCGAGCGTTATCACTAGCCAGAGTCCTATACTCGTCTTCAATGATTGTGTTGAAGCCCCGTCCAGACGTGGCTTCCTTCATGGCTACCAATAATTGCTTCCAAGATCGACCCAAAAACTCCCGCAGTTGTTGTTTTCGCGATTTACCGGCGAGTTCTCCCAAAAGGCCGAACTCGTCGAGTTTATCTATGATGCGTTCGCAATCCTCCTTTACCAATAAGGGCATATCCAAGAAATGTTCCTTAAGGCTTTTATGAGCGCGATGCAGCTTTGGTAACAAGATGTGAGGCCTATCCGCTAAAACAAAGGTAACGTCGGCGTCCCCTATCAATTCCCGAACAAGAGTGTCGACTGCGCGGACGTGGCTCCGGGCATCGTCGATGAAGAAGTAGAGGCTGCGCACGCTGGCTCGGATGAGGTCTCTAATTGATTCTCGTTCTAGTGACTGAGCGGTCTTCGAAAAGTAGACAGTGTGTCCTGATCGAGCTAGTTCAAAAGCAAGTCGGCGCATTGTAGTGCTCTTGCCAGATCCAGCTTGTCCGAGGAGAACAAAGGTCCGCACTCCCTCACTCTCGGACTGAAGAGCTTCCAGGAATTCGTTGGTAACCAAACGCTTAGCATCAACATTGTGCGCGATGTCCTGCCAACTAGGTTCTGCGCCATCGAAGAAGAAAGTCTTGGGTCTTTCGGCCGCAGCGGTGACCTCACCCGTAACATACTCAAACTGTCGTAAAACACCCATTTGAGCTTTTGCGACACCAGCTCTCTGTGCTTCCTCTAGGGTAATTCTTAATGCTGCCATCTGATGTGGATGCCGCATCGCTAGCAGATCTAAGCGGGATGGAATTCGCTCCAGTACTGCGGGGACCAAGGCAGAAAAGAATTCATCACCGGTCGCTTCGATCACAACTATATTCTGATCTGCAAATTGTCTACGAAGGATCGGAGTGATCTTTGGCACAACTAGGAAAGCTTTGGCTCGATACTCCGTAGTTCCTCTGGAGCGCTGTCCTCGTAGGCCTAAGTAGTGGTGAAAAGGTGAATCGGTTAGTCGAGTACCGACGAAGATAAAAGACTTCGACTGCATGTCGTCCACCATCGCCTGATACCAAGGATTGGCTTTCGCTGTTTGGTCAGCAAATTCCTCGAAGGTAAAAGTCAGCGGCTTTGAGTTGTCGAGTACTGAGCCATGAAGATGGACGCACTGCACGTGATCGTAAAATTGGTCTTGGTCCCTGTATGGTGCGGGACAAACAATTCTATCCAGAATTTGGGATGACCCTGCGCTGTAAACATTCTCAATGACGTCGTCGATATTAGTAGTGTAGATTCGGTGCCAGAAGAGCTTCGCCACCAGTAGATGCCACGCTGCGGGCTTGCAGTCCCTGTACCGATTATTCAAGACGCTTTCCAGACCCTCCGCGCCGAGGTGCGCTCGAGCCTGCGCGTACACGATTGGCAAGTCTTCGCCTTCGTAGGGCCAGCCACACTCAGCTGCCAGGATCTCGCCTAGGGCATTGCCTAAAGGCGGATCTTCGCCTATCCGATTCGTTGCACCGATTGAGAACCCCGCTCCCGCAAACAACACAACATTTCCCTTTTCAAACTGCCGGAGCAAAAGCTTGGACTCATGCGTCGTTAGATCTATAGACATATTCCTGTGTTACGAGCGATTTTTAATGTCAGAAACTCACTTTCCTTCAGCGGTGGTTTTGGAATATTTCACGACCCAACCAGCCCGTTAAGGTAACTCCTGCATAACGGGTAACATCATTAGCCAGGTGTAGACCCGCTTGTAAAGAGAAGGGAAATCGCCAAAAGAAAAAGGTGCCCAGCTTGCGTCCCTCTTGGACCGCAATCTGGACACCTCTTTAGGTGCAACGTTAGAACGGGATATCGTCATCGGCCATCTCGGCCGGTTCTCCGGGTGATGCTCCAGCCGCTGCGGCTCTCTCCATATGCGGTTCGTCACCTGAAGCTCTTCCACCACCAATAAACTGCATATCCGTCGCGTGCACCTCGAGCGTATGCCGCGCTTTGCCGTCGCGATCAGTCCACTCTTCAACTCGCAAACGCCCTTCGATATAAACCGGACGCCCTTTGGTCAAATACTGTGACGCAGTTTCTGCTTGTCGTCCCCAAAGCGTGACGCGAAACCAGGTCGTGTGATCCTGCATCTCGCCTGTCTTGTCCTTCCGCCGTTCGTTCGTGGCCATGCTGAAACTGCAAACCGGCGTTCCTTGTGG
This sequence comes from Pyrinomonadaceae bacterium, assembly GCA_035273385.1. Taxonomy (GTDB): domain Bacteria; phylum Acidobacteriota; class Blastocatellia; order Pyrinomonadales; family Pyrinomonadaceae; genus PSRF01. Next base: position 272,302 of record DATEPE010000010.1, read on the forward strand.
TGTGTATCTGAGCTCAGGATCGCGGCCAAGATTGCCGACGAGTATGACTTTGTTGAACGACATTGAGGGAACCTCTCGCAGAACTGAATTAAGGGAAAGCGGCGTCATCGTACCCGCGCAGTACACGGCGGTCAAGCAGGTGAAACACGGCGCTTCGTATACTTAGTTGCAAAAAGGCTGGTATCGCGTTTGTCTTCCAAGTTCTGATAAACTAACCCCGAATTTGCAAGTAGTTTTCGTTAGCAATGCTCAAAAAAGTCTTGCATTTCGCGGAGCGTTCTCATTAGCACCGTGGCTTTAGCCCGGTGATGACGCGGAATAGCCTCCGAAACGGTTAACTGAACGGTAGACATTTCTTAGCACCGGGCTAAAGCCGCGGTGTTAATGAGAGGAGACGCTCCGTTATCGCCGTCACACGCTTTCGCAAGACGAGTAATTTCGGTTAAGCCGTTGGGATGAACTCAAAAGTCTACATTGAGACGTTTGGCTGCCAGATGAACGTGGCAGATACCGAACGCGCTGCCACCGGTTTGCGCAAAGCCGGCTATGACATTGCCGCTTCCGCGGAAGGTGCAGACGTAGTTCTGCTTAACACCTGTTCAGTGCGCGAACGCGCGGAACGAAAGGTGTTTCGGCGAGTCGGTGAGATACGAAAACTAACCACTGCAGCGCGTAAACGACCTGTCATTGGCGTGATGGGATGCGTGGCACAGCTGGAAGGAGAAAAGATCTTCAAGACTCTTTCGGCTGTGGACATGGTGATTGGGACCCAGGCTACTGATCGCATTCCGTCTCTGATTGAGCGCGCCCAGAACGGTGAGCGGTCGATACTCGATCTCGATGAGCGTCGCGAGAATGAAGTCTGGGATGTCTCACCCGCAGAAAGACGCTCTCCTTACGTTGCTTTCGTTCCAATCATTGAGGGCTGCAATAAATTTTGTTCGTTCTGCATCGTCCCTTATTCCCGTGGAAGGGAAAAAAGTCGCCGCGCTTCAGAAATCGTTGAAGAGGTCCTGAGACTCCGCAGCCTCGGCTACAAGGAAGTTCACCTAATCGGTCAAAACGTCAACAGTTATCGCCCTAGGGTGCTTGATGGATTGGAGTCGTTCGCCGCCGCAACTCCATTCTCGCGTTTGCTTCGCGCTGTAGCAGCAACCGGAATGGAACGAATCAAATTTACAACGTCGTTCCCCAGAGACTTCCATCCTGATATAGTGTCCGCGATCGAAGAGTGTCCGAATCTTTGCGACTGGATCCATTTGCCCGTGCAGTCCGGGAGCGATCGCATACTTAAGGCCATGCGCCGCGGGCACACAGCCGCCGATTACTTGAAACGCATAGAACGTATCAAGAGCTGCAGACGTCGTTTGTCTCTGACCAGCGACATCATCGTTGGGTTTCCTGGTGAGACTGAAGCTGACTTCGAAGCTACGTTGAAGATCGTTCGTGAGTGCGAATACGACGCGCTCTACATGTTTAAGTACTCGAAACGTTCGGGAACACCGGCAGCACAATTGGACGACGTTGTACCCGAAGACGAAAAGACGCGGCGGTTCCTGGCCCTGGAAGAATTGCAAAGCTCGGTGCAGTCCAGAGTTTGCGAAGGGTATGTGGGCCGTCAGGTCAGCGTGTTAGTTGAAAAACCGAGTACGCGCTCTGAAGATGACATGATGGGTCACTCGACTTGTCACAAGGTCGTCAATTTCAAGGCGCAGCAAGCGGAACCCGGCGACATAGTTAACGTTCTCATCACCCAGGCGAAGCCGAACAGTCTGTATGGCGAGCGTTTGCATTCGTAAAGAACAAGGTCGAGTAAGGTTTAAGTCATGGAGATCGAAGTAAAAATCCGAGCGCTGATGATGGATCCGCATAGCGGCACTCCCATCATTATTTTGAAGGACGTTGACAGCGACACCATGTTGCCGATCTGGGTAGGCGCGTATGAAGCGAATGCCATTGCGCTCGAGATAGAGAAAATTGCGCCGCCGCGGCCAATGACGCACGACCTTTTAAGAAACCTGATTACGGAGCTGGGCATTCAAGTAGAGCGAGTGGTGGTAACGAGCTTGCGCGACAACACGTTCTTTGCGGTGATCGAAATGCGCATGAGCGACGGCAATCGCATGGTGCTCGACTCGCGTCCTTCAGATGCGATCGCTCTGGCGTTGCGTGCAGACTGTCCGATCTTTGTTGACGCTGAAGTCATCAAGGCCTCCAAGAACACCGTCCCATCAGAAGAAGAGGGCGGGGAAGAGTCGCCTGCCGGCGAAGAAGAATGGCCCGACGTGATTGGCGAGGCCGGCGACCTGCCGATGTAAGAGTAGGACAGGCATTCCTGCCTGTCCCTTTTTTTAAAGAACAGACAAGAATGTCTGTTCCACTGGTAACGACAAGGACAGACACGAATGTCTGTCCCACTGCACCGGATGATAATTGCTATCGCAAATCAAAAAGGTGGCGTGGGCAAAACGACCACTGCCATCAATTTGGCTGCCGCATTCGCCAGACTTGGCAAACGTGTCCTTCTTCTCGATTTAGATCCCCAGGCCAACAGCTCAATTTCATTCCTGGATCCACTGTCGGTTGAACGTTCTGCCTACGAACTGATGACCGACGGCACTGCTCCGGTCGAACAATCCGTTTACCGCACCCCGGTTGAAGGCCTCGAAATCATTCCAGCACGCATTAGCCTGGCAAAACTAGAGGCCAAACTCGTCGGCGACTTCGACGCAGCCTTTCGTTTGAAAGACCGCCTGGCGCCGTTTCGCGATCAGTATCCGGTGATCATCATCGACACGCCGCCGACGCTCGGCTTGATAACCGTCAACGCCCTGGTCGCCGCTTCGCATGTCCTCGTTCCGATTCAGTCGTCCTACTTCGCGCTGGAGGGCACCGACGATTTGCTGGAAACGATCGAAAAGGTAAAAGCACGGCCAAACCCGGGCCTGGAGTTACTCGGTGTTCTGGTCACGCTGCACGACAAGCGAACCACGCTCGCGCGCGAAGTTCATGAGCAGATCAAGAAAGTGTTTGGTCCAAAGTTGTTCGACACTGTGATCACGAAGAGTGTGCGCCTTGAGGAATCACCGGCATACAAAGAATCCATTTTCAGCTTCGCACCGAATTCGTCGGGCGCCATCGAATACGCAAATCTGTGTAAAGAGGTATTAACTCGTGTCTAAAAGGGGACTACCAACTGGACTTCAAATGCGCCACGACGCTCACTACGTGGAAGAGCTGTCGCAGCATCAGCCGGTCGCAGTGGGCCGCATGATTAGTCTGGACAAGATTGATCCTAATCCGGAACAGCCGCGCACAGACTTTGGCGACTTGAGCGAGCTGACGGCGTCAATCGCCGACAAGGGTGTCTTGGAGCCCTTGCTGGTGAAGCCTTCGAAGCAAACCGGACGCTGGATGATCATCGCGGGTGAACGCCGCTTCCGGGCCGCGCGCGCTGCCGGGTTGAAAGAAGTGCCGTGCGTCGAGATGGAAGTTGACGAGCAGACCGTGGCAGAGATTGCGCTGATCGAAAACATGCAGCGCAAGGACCTGACTGTGTGGGAAGAAGCTGACGGTTTGCTGGCGTTGTGCGACAAGTTTGGTTACACACACGAAGAAGTTGCCAGGAAAGTAGGGAAGAGCAGGACCACTGTTACCGAAGCGCTGTCAATAGCAGCCATTCCGGAAGACGTACGACAGATGTGTCGCGAGGCAGATGTATCGGCGAAGTCGATGTTATTGCAGATCGTGCGCCAACCGGATGAAGAGGGAATGCGACGGCTGGCAAAGCAGATCACGTCGCGTGGATTAACTCGTGAAGATGCAAGGGAAGTCCGGCGTCAGGAAATGGGACCGCGTATCGCGCCGGAAACAAAGCCCTATACGTTCAAATATGCCTCACCTAAGAAAGAATTCACGCTGGAAGTCCGCTTCAAACGTTCAAACGTGGACACCCATGACGTTGCGCAAGCGCTTCGTTCAGTCGCTAAGAGTATTGATGGCGGCGCTGAACACATAGATGAGTGAGTTCCGAACCGCCAAAAAAAAGCAGATCTACCATATATCATTTCACATTTGTCATTTGTCATTGCTGCTTAGATTGAGTGCTTGGCTCAAGGTCGAATGTCTCGTGGTGAGGAAGGGCAGCTTGCTCCCGCTCTTCCAATGACAAATGACAAATGTGAAATGACAAATGATAAATCTTCCTCCAGCGATCACGTTGATATCACTCACCTTTTCTTCTCCGCAGCCGCCCTCTTCTGTAGTCCCTTCGCCCAGCGTTCAAGTGTAGGTTGAATCGGTTTGAAGAGACGCGCACGGAACGTGTGCCTCTTTTCATTCCAGGACTTGAGATGCTTCTCGGTATACGCCCTCACGGCGGGCTCGAGTTGGCTCTTCTTAAGCGAGTGCTTTAGTGTGAAATGGTAGTGTTGTCCGACAAGCGAAAAGAGCGTTGCGGTGAGATTGCCCTTAAACGACAGACGTGGAACCAGCCGCTTATGAACCGGCTTGTTGGCGGGTAACAAGACGCCCAAAGCGATCTCCAGCCATGCGCCCTTCGGGCCCTGTCGTGGATGATAGATGCCCGGCAACTCCGTCGCTTGCATCAAACCCTTTAATCGCGGTTCTACAATAAATTCCACTAACCGAACGCGCTCCAGCCCACGGCTGTGCTCGCGTGGGAGGCTATCGAATGCTTCCTCAATTAACGTAATGGTGCCGGGCGGCAGCTTACGCTCGACCTGGTTTTCAACTTTAATTGCCACTTAAAACTCCTGAATCCCTCGGCTTCACCGCCATTGACTTTAGTTTCTGGTACAAATGAATCCGTCACTCTAAGCTGCTCGAATATGACGGTCAAGTCAGGGCTCTAGTCGGTACCGGTTCAGTTTGAAATCATAATCGTGCAATATGTACGCCGAAGGCGTTCGCTAATTCCAGCCCATGGTTTGTTTTGGAACCCTGGTTAAGGAGTGCCCTCGATAGATTCTTCGCAACTCTGAAGGAGTTGCGGCCGCCTCTTCAATTAACCGGCTTTCTACAGACCCCTTCAGGGTTTGCGTCGACTCTGGGGCACCCTAAACCCCGGGTTGCCAGAGCGCAACCCTGGGCTGAATTAGCGAACGCCTTCGGCGTAGAGACACATTGAGGCAGACGTTTCAACGTGTCTCCTATACCATTCAGCTGACAGAGCGAGAAAACTTATGACCCGACGGTTCTGGACTCCACTTTGGATCGCGATTTCCATTTCGTCGCTTCTTTTCGGGCACCTACGAGAGTGTACAGCCCAAAACACTTTAACCACTGAAGAGTACGACTACCACGCTCTCGCGCTCACCGCCATTTCAAACTCCGCGCGTGAAGCCTCCAAGCTGAAAGACATCCCGCAACGAGTCAGAATTTTGCTTTATGCTGCGAAGACTCTCGCACCTTATCAGCATAATGAAGCAACGCGCTTCCTTGATATTGCTCTGGGTGATCTCAAGCAGTGGACTTCAGCCGAAAAAACCAGCACCTACGAACAGCATACTGCGTCAGCATTACGTAATGAGGTTCTGGCGCTTTATGCTCAGCTGAACCCAAAAAAAGCTGCCGTCTTGCGAAAGGAGTTTCTGGCTGAGGCCAGATCACGCACGCCTGGAGAGTCTGAAATTTCACTTAAGAGTAAATCGTGGTTGACTCAGTTCGCTGAGCGAAGCGCGGTGGCAGACCAGCGCGCGAAGATGGCCTTGGCTTTGATCGAGTCGGAGCCCGAGAAAGCCCTACGACTTGTTGTTCATAGTCTTCAGGCGGGGACAATCTCCAGCATTCTGTTTGATATTTCTGACAAGCTGATTCAAAACAGAAACCGCACGCTTCTTAACAGACTTGAAATCACTATCGCTCAGGGATTGGAGGAAACCAGCATGCTCGATCCCGATAGCATTACCTATGCTGCCCTCCTGGTTCTTGCCGATAAAGAAATGCCGTCAGCCACACGGACTGCGTTTATCAATTTCTTGATGCGTTCTCTTCAGGCTTGGGCTAGTGTCGCCAAAGAAGCAGGAACCGATACATCGTATATAAGCCGAGGGTTCTTTGCGTTCTCACAAACTGTGCGTCGTGTCATTTCGCAATACGCACCTGACCGACTGGTCCTTTTCAATTCGGTTTTGAATCAAGCAGCGGATTTGGTTCCTGAACGAATGAAGTCCGTCACAAGAGTGCTTCCGCCGGAAACTTTTGTTGACCCAAGGGAGAGGCTCAACGACATTTTGAAGGATCCCGCTCCCGAGATTCGCGACGATCGTTTGATTCGCTTTGTCTCTCAGCTCCTACGCAATGAGCCAAACAGTTCTGATAAGCGATTTGATCTTATTGCTGAGGCCATCAACGGCCTGAACGACACAGAGGCCAAAGCGGCATTCACAGAGCTCTTAACTATTACGCGCATTGACTCGCTCGCAAAACAGAAGAGGTTTTTGGAGGCTCAGGAATTGACTGGTTCCATATCGTCAGAAGAGACGCGCGCATGGGCGTTGCTCGCGCTGGCGAAAGCCGCGGCGAAGGCAGACCAGGTCTTGGGCTTCGACATGATCACCAACGCTCTCAAAGTTTTGTATGGGGCGCCGTCAGGGCCACAAAAGGTCGAATTGGGATTGATGGCCACTGCCACGCTGACCGAGAGTGACGAGCAGCGCGCGTTTGGCATGCTCTCGACGGTCGTCAAATACGCCAATGCCTCGCCAGCTAAAATTGATGCTCCATCGAAACACGCCTACGCGTCTGGCATCGAGGCCTCGATTGAACAATCGCCCATCAGGCTTGGACTTTTTCCCGAGACTCTGGGAGATTTAAGAATCGACCCGGCGCTCTCCACACTGGCTACAACTGATTGGTTTCGCGCCGATCAGATTGTGGACGATGTTCGAGACGTAGGCTTGCGGATTCGACTCAGGCTTCAGCTCGCCGCAGCCGTTTTGGCTGACGAGTCCGCGCGCAATAAGAACAAGCTTGGCAAGAAAACCAATCCGCGCTAACGCCTTCCATAAACCCATACCTATGCCTGCCTCAACCAGGAAAAACCCGTCCACGAGCCAGCGCGATCAACCAAAGCCAAAAACTGTGCGGTAAAAGAAGGGGACTGATCGCTTTTGCCTGAGAGGCCTTATAAAGCCGCTACTTGAAGCCTTAAAACCCGCCTACTCTCTGCGTCCGATAATATATATTATGTAGTTGGGAGCTTTGCCTTAATAACGGTTTTTGATCCAAAAAGCATATTGACAGAATGCGCACTGACTTAACTCTTCGTAGTGCTCCGTTAGTGTGTTGCTGCTTTACGAATGACGGCGCTGAACAACGCACCGATAACTGTTCCGTAAGCCAAGTAGATGATCATTGCATGGCTTTTCATCTCAGAAACCAGGTTAAGAGCCTCTTGCTTGGAATACGCCTCTCGCATTTCTGCCAGTATCCGTTTCTTATTGGCTTCCCGACCGTCCCACATCGTTGAGCCGATAACCCACAAGACAAAGACGATTAAAAAGAACTCAGCCATCTGATTTCCTCCAGTCTGAAAATAACTGCCGTGGAAAAGTGGAATTGACCGACCGTGTCACTGACTAGTTGGTGGTATCATGAGCGCAACGCCAAAGATCGAAAGAAGGAAACCCAATGCCCGATAGCGATTCTCCGCAAGCGCCGACGCCGCAACCTCCGGCTCCAACGCCCGCTCCGGTCACGCCGCCGCCAGCACCTCCGCCACCGACGCCGACTCCGGGGCAAGTGCCAATGAGCGACTACACTAGGAGTTATCCAATACCCACGCAGCCAAGAACGCCGTTTGAACGAAAAACAAGAGAGTGAGCGCAAGGCTACACCGCCACTTTCGTTCAATAGTCGTCGCGTTTTGCTCAAAGTCGATAGCGGCTTGATTGATAAAATCCATCTTGAATTCCCAATCGGGCTTATGGAGCCAATGGTTGAAGGCGTGGCGAGGTACCAAGACCTTTACCTTACCAAGCAATCGTGCAAGGGTGCCGCCCAAAACTGCCAACGCAAAGCAAACAACCGCCGCGTAGAAATACCATGATCGAAAGTGTATGCGCCCTGCGCCTAATGCCGGAACAGCAGCGGACGTTGCCACTATGAACGCTAGAATTGTTTGAAGGCGTCCATCCATAGCGTCAAGTCGTTTTAGTGCCACATCATAGGACGTAGCCGCAAGTGGGTATGCTAACTCGACGCCGGGATACTTCTCTTTATTAAGCTCTTCAGACATTGCCGATTTCTCCTAAACAGATTTTGGGCAGTCGTGTGTTTTCAAGCCGCCTTTGGGCCTTTCTGCCTCAAAAGTCATTTTAATTTCCGCTTCCGATGCCAGCGAATCAAATCAAATAACGACATCCGACGAATCTCCTCCCATTCCCCCATGCACGCAACTAGTTCCGCTGGTTCAAACTCCCAAACGTCCGGTTCAAGAAAGGTATCAGTGATCTTTCAAAACAGAATTCGCCTCTTGTATGAGACATACCGGTTAATAGTGGCCTGAAAGTCTCCAGCGTATTGGTGATAATCAATAGCGTCTAAGGAGAATTTGTAGTCATAGTCAAACCTTTTCTTCAGGTACGCTTTGAATTGCGGCCAAAAGATTTCTTCTTCAATAAACGAATAGGCATGGCGGTCCAAATCGCCTCTTGATGCGCAACAGCGAGATAGAGGTCGAAGTCTTTTTTGTTACCGAAAATGCGTTTCATGCTGCCTCCGCCAGAAATGTCGGTTCGATTCCTAATTCGTAAACCGACTGAATGACCACACAAAGGTTGTGACACAGTACCTTGCAGAGTGCTTCGTTGACTTGTGCGGTTAAAGTCTTGCTACGAAGTCTCTGACCGAACTTAGATTTGATCATGTGGAAAGTAGTCTCGACATTGGATCGCTTGTGGTAGTGAGTCAGAAATTCTTCGCGGTTGTCGTTGTAGAACTCAAGCATCCGAGTCCAGAGCGTTGACTTCGGGCCATACGTGCTCTGTGACTTGGAATTGATCTTGAACGACGTCAAAGGTAACCTTTCCGAGATAAGGAAACTCCACGTAGGGCATTGCCGCTTTCGGATTCGTAGGATCTAAGCCAACCGCTTTACCGTATGAAAGCTGCTTATCAACGAGCCCAGCTTTGAGGGCTCTATCCCAAGAGGCATCTAACGCGCGTCGGACCTCTTCAGAGTTAGCGTCCCATCGGCGCCAAGCGTTTTCTCCTAGCTTCGAAAAAACTTCCTCGTCGTCTACCAACACCTTGAAATCGGGTCGCAGCGGCATGCCGTTACCGAGTAACCAGGCCAAACGCCCCTTCGGAATATCCTTCCGAAGATCCGTGATTATTGCGAGGGTCCAGTAATCAGATTCAAACAACGTTTCGAACGCCGCAGCGTCGGATTCTGAGTTAAACAGTTTTTGAATGAACTGACGGGCTTGCTTCTCCACGAGCTTGATGATCGGCGTCTGATACGGGTCCACGCTCGAGACCAGTTTGCCTTCTTCGCCATCGAGCTTCTTGTAGTCGACACTTACCAATAAGAATTCCGATTTGTTGCGGCAAAGGTGTGTAATGCGCCGGCCGACCGCATAACTCGCTAGTTTCCCAATACCAAATTTGCCGATCATTTTCAACGGAGTGAGTTTTTATTGCAAAGTTAGGTGATATCATTTTAGTATCATTATGATATCAATATCATATATACTATATCACGATGGCGAGAGTGGTCCGCTTACCAGAGGAATACTGGAACATGATTGATGCCGATGCGGCGCGGTGTAAGCGCAGCGGTGAGAAGCATCTAGAAGCATTGCTTGCCCGACTCTACGGCTTCGGCAATGTGGACATAGAAATCACGGAGCAAGGTGCGCTGGCGAATTTAAAGAGTCTCAAACGAGCGGCAGCCGCCATCAAGAAAGAAAAAGAAACTAAGAAGCGAAGGGCGAAGAAGTAATTCGGCGTGATGCAGTGGCGACAATTGACTAACCGACTGGAGACGGATGTGACAGCAAAACGGCTACGGACTTCACCGATTGTTCAGGAATTATTTTCCGGCGCTGGCTTTCTGAGTCATTCTTTTGCGGTCGAAGGATTTCAAATTGTTGGCGCCGTCGAAATCGATTCGATAGCAGGGGCGACGTACCGACGTAATGTCGGTGACCACGTAATGATTAATGACGTGCGGGCGATCGCGCCACGTGGAAGATGCGACGTTCTCTGCTGTGGCAGCCCTTGTCAGTCTTATTCCACACTGGGGAAAAAGGACCCGAACGACCCCAGGCACCTCTTGAGTCTCGAAGTGGTAAAATGGGCGAAGAAGCTGATGCCCAGAACGATCGTGATTGAAAACGTCCCTGCGTTTCTCGACGCGCCCGTTTGGCGATTACTTGCCCGGCGATTGAGGCGGTTGGGTTACCAAGTAGAACCGATCGTGCTCAACGCTTTAGACTTCGGTGCGCCTCAGCAGCGGGTTCGATCATTCACGCTCGCTTTCAAAGGCAGGATGCCGAGCGTAAAGGTATCGACAAAATCTCCGAAGCGAACGGTCCGTCAAGCGTGGGAAGGTTTACCGGCCAAGCCGAATGGAATTAACCATCACTATGCTCCCTTCCCTTCCGACTTAGCGCTGGCAAGAATGCAGGTAATTCCGCCAGGAGGTGATAAACGTGACGTCATGAGAAATGCCCCACATCTTGCAGCACCATCGTGGTGGAATCTAAGAAGTGAGATAACGGACGTCTGGGGCAGGATGGATTGGGATGAGCCTAGCAACACGATTAGAACTTGCCTGTTAAATCCGTCGAAAGGTCGGTATATACACCCCGATCAGGATCGAGTTATTTCTCTTCGCGAAGCCGCGCGCCTGCAAACAGTGCCGGACAGTTGGGTTTTCTGTGGGCTACCAACGCAAATAGCGCGTCAGATCGGAAACGGTGTACCCATTGTATTAGGCCGCGCAGTAGCCCGTGCAGTTTACGAAGCTCTATAAGTTAAGCGGCATCGCCGAGTTGGGCTTCGCTGTCTGCGGCCCTTATGGCCTCTTCATAAATCTGAAGTAATTCCCGGTGGGTGTCTTCTGTCTGGTCTAAGATGTCCCCGACGTCTGCGACGGTCCAATTGGACTTGTCTTCAGACTTTTCGATCTCGTACTTGAGAGCACGGACCTTGTCAGATTTGGTGTTGGGCGGAGCTTTACTACCGATTAAATGTCCTTCTATTTTGAAGTCTCTCTTTTCCTTGGGAGCCGTGTCCCGTATCCATTCCTCTGCTCGCATAAGATAGTCTTTGAGCTGCTGCAGATGACCGATATGTAGAGGGGTATTAGGAGCTTTTAGTTCAACAATCACTATCCGGTGCAGACTCTTGCTACTCAACAAGAATACAAGGTCGGGCCGTTTGTTCTCGCCAAACTTCTCCGTTTCCATGCTCGATGACGGGTTGTAGCCGCGTGGAGCGTATTTCCCTATTTTCAAATGTTTAGCTAAGCGATGATTCAAGACGTTCTCCGGATCGTCAGATGTTAGGAACTGCTTGAACATCGGGTTAATAAGCCAAGCCGCATTTTTGAAGAGCTCATGTAGCTTCTTCTCGTTCTTACCCTCCCTGAAGTCGACATCACGATAGAGTTTTCTGAGTGCCTCAATACCGTCTAGTCTTCCCTGAATGAATCTCATGAAATCGCCTAACTCTCGCGCGGTCAATTCAGTAACTTGTGCAACTAACCGATGAAGATCCGGACGATCTTTCTTTGCTAATTCTGCAAGTGAGCCAAGGATATCTCCCTGCGAAAAACCATCGACTAGAATCGGGAGTTGGCTCTTATATTGCTTGCTCTTTAAGCCCGACTCGCTTGCCGAACACAACACCGAGGCTACCTGATACGCTATTCTTTTTCTGTGTTTGGGTAGTTTGCTGTTTTCAATCAGGTCACGGGTAAACTTATCGTTTCTAACTCTCGCTTTGTCAGCTTTCTCTCTAACGCTTTGATAATTCCGACATGCATCCGTCATTTCTTGGGTTAGAAAGGCTCGCATCGGGGCCAGTAATTCCGACTCCCAACGAAGGCTGTGACGATCCGTCGCGATGTAGTCGACCGCTCCATTGTCGTCTATGAAATCCGCTTGAACTATACCGTCCATATAATGCGTATTATGGAAGCCGTGGACGCCAGTTTTCATATCGAGTAAATCAGGAACGGCTGCCAATCTCTTGTGAGCGTAAATGCGAACTCCCCTTTCGGCCGCCGTCAAATGTTTTCCTGGGCTTGTGAAACGAATTCGATAGCTGAATGTGACAGGCTTTCCATCTTCCGGCTTATAGGTATGTTCTACCAGTTTCCCATGCGATAGTTCTGGAGCAGGGTACGCGTACTCGAATCTTCTCGGTGTAGGCTTGATTTTAGAACCATTTAAATTCATTACGAAGTCATCCGGGTGTAGATAAGAAAAGTGATCGCCTACAGCGTTTGCAATACTTCTTTCTCCGCTCTTTAGCGAACCGTACACCAGCCGAGATAAGATCACCTTAGTGCCGTGAGGTTGAATCCCTCCGCCGTTTGAAAGGATCTCGTCATCAACAATAACTTCGTGCGTTCTTCGCTTTTCGATCAAACGATCATAATCGAGAGTGATTCGCGTTGCTTCTTGCTCCCCTTCCTTGTGCGAAATGACAACTATATTGTGCGCAACTCCGAAACCGGCAAGCTTTCCCAGCCCTTTACGACCCATGAGAACCCGCCCTCGTTTAGAGCGTGTCGTGCCTTCCTCGTCGCGGCGACGGCGACCAGCCACTAAAAACTTTTCCTGTAATTCGTCCCGACTCATTCCACAGCCATGATCGGTTATAACAATCGATATTTCCGGTGGCAGAGTTCTCTTTTCCAACGGGATTATCTGACGCTCGTCCTTTTCGATAATTGACTGATTGCTGCTCTTAACGCTTCGCGTTTCTTCTTCCAGGTCCCACTCACGCCTCAGGACTTTACGTGCTTTCTCAATTGCAGCAAGATCGAGGTTGATTGAAACACTAGGAGAGTCAGCGTCATAGGCGTTTGCCACGAACTCAACCAATACACGCGGCAGATTCGTATAAAGGTTCAGTCCGAGGTCTTCCACTATGAAGGGTGCGACCTCAAATCGCAATTTGTCGTACTTGCTGCTAGTTTGCTGGGTGGTCGCCTTGGGCATACGCCTTTGCTCGTATGATTAGTGGATCGCATCTCTGCGGTCATCTTGTCTATTCGCTGAGTTTAGTCAATGGCCGACATCTTTACAAAAGAAAAACGACGGCAAATTATGCAGTCAGTCAGGCGTCAGAATACGGCCCCGGAAACGTTACTGTGCCACCTTCTGCGAGAACCAAGCGTGAGATTTCATAAGCATCCCACTTCCCTTCCCGGCCGTCCCGACCTCTACATTAGGTCTGCTAACATTGTTGCGTTCGTCCACGGCTGTTTCTGGCACGGTCATAACAAATGCAATAAAGGAAAACTCCTATCCAAAACAAACGCAGAGTATTGGAAACTGAGAATCGCACGCAACAAGCAACGGGATCGACGAGTCACTCGGCAATTGAGGCAGCGAGGGTTGCGCGTATATACGATATGGGAATGCGAACTCAAGACGCGACGGCTACCCAACCGCCTGCTTAGGGCGCTTTCGAAGCCATAGTCCGCCCTTACCCGCCCCTCATTAAACATCCATCACGAAATCGGTTTGATGAGACTCCGAGCTTGGGAACTGATCTGGGACGAAAGAGATCCAGTCATTATTTTTCAAAAAGTCGTTGGAGCTGGCCGCCAACCTAACGCTTAGGCCGTTTGCTCGTCTTGCGCGGACGGCCCGGTGTTCGGTTCTTTACGGCCTCGAGGTCTTTCGGATCGATAAGCCACGCGTGTCCGAGCTTCATAGCCTTCAAACGCTTCGCTGCAATTAGCGCGCGCACGCGGTTCGCTGTCACTCCCAACCTACGGGCTGCCTCATCCGTGTTAATTATCTTCACGGGCCAAGTATAGCACTTAGAAACAAAACTATGGCGGGCCTGACTTATTTCCTTTGACAAAGAGGATCAAGCGTTTTATAGTCCCCCAAATCAAAACAGCGGGCTGATTTCCGCGCGAACGGAAACCAGCCCTACACAGCCGAATCCTGACCTGTTAAAGAGAGGAATCGACCATGCCTAATAATCGTAACATGGCCTATCAGGCCGCGGCCCAGCTGACAGTTCATCTTGTAGAGCACCGTCGTACTCCGGACCGCGTGAGTGACGCAGTTTTGGAGACCTTAATCGAGATGTCTGCTGAATCTAGAATCAACATCTGGCGCAGAGAGACTGGATTGAATGTTGGATCACTTACCGAGCTTTATCGCAGGTACCAGACAGGCGCGGGCTATCGCCGATCCAGGCTTTACGGGGACTACGAAACCGGAAGGTTAGAGCGCAAGCGTGATAACGAGCAATCATCCTAAGCGAAGCGGGTGAGTCAAGGTGAAAGCGTTCGCTAATTCCAGCCCAGCCCGGGTCCCCGCGCGGGCAGCCCGCGTGGGATGGGAGTGTTTGTTTTGAAACCCTGGGGGTAAGATGCATTGTTTCTATTTCGCAACTCTGAAGGAGTTGCGACGGGACTCCCGTATCTGCAGCTCAACCCTTTCATGGTTTGCGTCTATCCGTAAAGAGGAGCGCCTTCTGTGGTCCAGGAGCCGTTGGTTATGAGAGTCTTAATTAAGCCGCGCAGAACGTCGCAACGGCCGTAAGCTGGCCTGTGTGCCCATAATGCCTGGGTCGGTTTCCGAAGCCGGGCCGCGTTACCGGACGAGCTTGTTTGAGCCGCCAAGAATCGAGTCGCCGGGACCAAAAAATAGGTGGCTTCCCTCGCCGCTGCCTAACCCCACATAGAATCGGAACATTACCTGGTCCAGCCCGCGCGGCATTATCACAACCCCGGCCCCGTAAGTGTGACGAAGCCGTCCTTCATCAATACGTCGCAGGCTGGGCGCGACCTTTCCGGTGTCGTAGAAAACAATCAACTTTAGCGGGCCGCGCAATTCGGTCATAAAGTCCGTCTGAAGCAGCAGGAAATGGCGATCACGAAACCGGTAATCATCGAAGCCTCTCAGCGTATCTTGTCCCCGAATATTTGAACCCCCCACAGTCTCTTGGAGATAGAATGGGACACGCTGTCCATTCGAAGTACTAGAGGACGACATCCGACCACGAAGGCGTAATTCGCTTTTTTCCCCTAATCGAAATTTGTGTTTTAGATCGGCGTCGAATCTGCGGAACGAGAAGCGCTTTTCCCCTACATCGTGGTAGATGTGGTAAAAGAAATCGTATCGTAGCCTCTGACTTTCTAACTCACCGGTGGAATGCAATCCTAAGTACCCCGCGAAGTGCAAATAGGTTGGATCTGCAGAGAGGCCTGGTGCGCTTGAATCATCGTAAATTTGGTTGACTGATCGAACCGATGGATCAGTTATCGTCGTCAGACGTGGCCAGATGCCTTCCAGCGCAGCTCCCACGTCCATCCATTGCGTGGCAGGCACGGAAATGTCGGCGCCGACCACTGATTCGCGATAGTGACATTTTGCCAAATCAGCTTGATCTGATTCTGGACCTAGTCCATAGAAGTCGAGCCGGGGCATATCTTTTACCTGACCGTAAAAATTCATTTCCAGATCGACTGATCTATTATTAGAGTCGCTTCGAGTTTTAGCCACATTGAGACTTCCGTCGATCTGCCAGTATTTGCGCGTTGTAATCCTCGCACCTGCGTCAAACTGCATTTGCCAAACCGCGGGCACAGGCCCACTTCCCTGTTCGTTGTGCTCGGCGGTGTACGCGATCCCCCCACCGAAACCACTCCCCGGCACAACCCCTCCAAACGTGGGCTTAATTCCTTTCCATGAAAGGCCAGCGATATGCTGAATACAAAGGATCAGATTGTCGAAGCTCTTCTTGTTCTTAAAATCCTTGCATGGGTTGGGCTCTGGCAACTGCGTCGACAGTAAGGCGGGCGGGGGACTCATTACGGGGTCGCTGAAACCGTCTTCCTGGGCCATCAGGTTAGCTGGACACCAACACAACAGAATAGACGACAAGCCGACGACAATCGTCCAGTACTTCGAGGTTGGAAATACCAGTTTGGGCAAACGACTAAATGGGCCAATAACTGACAAGAGCCAACTGTGAGTCGATATGAGGGGCATGACCGTCATTCCTCCTTTAACATCGTCCCTTCAATGGGCTGTGGGACGTTTACTTACCAGGGTCTTTTCTGGGGACGCTACGTTGCCGTTTTCGAGTAACCGAAGGAGCGGGACGTCGCCCGCGTTTGCTCTTGCCGGCTATCCGCTTCTGGATCTCCGCGAAGTACTCGGCCGCTTCATGTTCTGTTTTGGGGACGATTATCCGATTTTGTTTACTCCTTGGCAGCGCGGTTTCAACGGAAAGCATTTGCACGAGCGCAGCTTCCTGCAGCTCAGACAGTTTTTTGTTTTGAGGAATTTTTCCCGATCTGGCTAGGCCCAAAGGCTGAGTAGTTGAGGGGGTTGAAATCGCCACCTTTCCCTGGCGGGGCTGGTTGAGCGTCAAGCACCCCTCAAAGGTATTTGCTCTCCGATCGCGCTCGGTAAGCCAGGTGTTTGGAATTCCACTAAGGAACAACTTGCGTGCAGTTGCGATAATGGAAGTATGATCGAATACATCCTTAATTATGGTGCCGGCTGGAATATAGGGTGACACAATGACGGCCGGGACACGGACACCCAGGCGATCAAACTTGAATGGTGGCGTTGCCGAATCGATGCCATCGGGACTCACGGCCGAGGGTGGACGTACATGGTCGAAAAGCCCGCCGTGTTCATCATACGTAATTACTAAGAGGCTGTTTTCCCACGTTTGTTGATTTCTTGTAATAGAGTCATAGACTTCCCTTATCAACCTTTCACCATTGGCCACATTATGGTCAGGGTGCTGGTCACTGGCTTTGTAATCCGGTCCAGGTTGCGAACGGTCGTAGAAACGTGGCTCGAGGAAAGAGTAAGCAGGCAGCCTGTTCTTGGCGCAGTCGTCCCTAAAGTCGTCGTAGAAGCGAAGATACCTGCTGGGATTGTCGATGCTGATGTGTTTGACGGCAAGGCCGAATGTCCAATCGACGTAATAGATTTTTGAAGTAACACCATGCGCTGTGAGGCGCTCAAAAATGGTTTTTAGAGTCAAATAATTCGGCGACATGTTAACTCGACCAAGCGACGTCGCGCCGAAAGCAAAAGCCCGATTTGGCAAGGTAGGGCCAGGAACAGAACAAAACCACCGTTCGCAAAGAGCATATTCGCGAGCCAGCGCCGTAAGCGCGGGCAACATACGAGGTGAGAAGCACTTCATAATGCGGTGCGAATTGGCAAGATTCCCGGTCTTGGCCTGATAGCTTTTGACGAAGCCCTGCATGAATGGACCATTTCCCGCTCCCTGGGAGTTGCCGAAGATTTGCTCATTTACACTAATGAAGTCATGGCCCGGATCGTCTTTTAAATCGCCTACGTAACGAGCGTTGCTTGAGACCCTGACAGATGTCCCCTGTGTATCCGGGTTAGTCTCGTTGCCATTCAGCCCATCTATTGGGTAGGCATTACTTTTCATAAACCCAACCGCGTGATCAAATGATCGGTTCTCTAACATGAGCACGATAAGATGCTTAATTGATTTAGCCATGATATTTCCTCTTGAATGAGTGAAGAATCAGGTGAGTCTGAAGGTGCTGGCGTGGAGTCAGTCGCATGGTGAGATTACGCGTCCGAGCAATGAACAATGTTCAATGTCCTGCAAGGTAATGCCAAGAACTGGTGAGAGCCTTGAAAGGGACGTTGAGATTTCGAAAGCGGATTCTTATAACACACTTTGCTGGACTATCGGGAGTTAAAATTAATACCAAGCGTGTTGAATTCGACTTGAGGCAAAGCCTCGCCGGTTTGTCGTTCAGCGAAAGCTATCAAAAAAGTTCTTGACACGTCAGTCGGATCGCTTATAGTGCGTGCCTCATTTTCAACTCGCTCCGGGGCTTCTCTCTTGCCCGTCGCTTACTGCATTTCAAACTCATCCATTCACTGTTGGCTTACGTGAATAAGGAGGACGACATGGCTTACAGAGTCACATTTCACGGCGTGAAGCCCGCGACGATCGATGCCTTGCGATCGCGGCTTCAGGCCTTTGGCTTCTGCGGAACGGACGGTGCTGAAGGCGTCGGCAGCAATCCGGAAACAGACGTCGCCTATAAATACGTCGCGGACGCGGCGCAGTTGACTGTATCAATCCGTCGCAAGCCGTTGCTGATGTCGCACGGACAGCTCCTGGGTTTGATCGCCGATGCTCTCATTGATCTGGGAGCAGAGTTCAGCGATGCGCCCGCTTCATGACGACTTCGTTTCGTCGTGACCTCAACCCACACCACACCAGCACCAACTTAGGAGGCAGGTATGTCCATCTACTGGAACTCTTTCACGATCATGTTCATCAATAACACGAACTATGATCTCGCTCTGGCTACTCCTCAAATCATTGCAGGTACGGTCCAATCCGCAGCACCGGTACCCAAAAATACCGCATCCCCCGGCCTTAAGGCTTTCTTTGGCCGGAGCAGCAGCGACAGCACGGCCGGCGCTTCCGGCTACGCCAAGTGGACCACACCTGACGGCGTCACCTGTAATGTCTACTACAACGCGCCGAACACCGGAGATCCCGCCGGTTTGCCGACACTCGATGGTGTGAATGCCGGCAACTATAAGTTTACCGGCGGTAGCATCACCTGCTCAGGCGACGGCTGTAACATCAATTCGGGCAATCGTAACTACACCATGACGGTCACCTTAGACCCGACCTAAAGAACTCCGAAGACGGGTAGCGAACATGCTAAGTGTGGCGGAGTTGGCCAACCTTTGTGATGCAGAAGTGTTGGGACTCGCAGATCGTCCAATAGCTGCGGTCGCACCGCTTAACATTGCTCGTTCCTGCGACATTGCCTGGATTGGAGATGCGACCCGCGTGGGCGACGCCGCCGCCTCCAATGCCGGCGCAGTGCTGGTTCCCCACGGCGCTAACCCAGCCGGCGCGAATACCACGTTTCTCGTCTGCAACGATCCTGTGGCCGCGTTGGCATTAGTGATTGAAACTCTCGAACGACAGTCACTAACACCAGGTTGGATTCCCGAGGGCGGCGGTTTGGTCGATGCCACCGCGCAACTGGGAACAGAGGTTTATGTTTCGCCGAATGTTGTGATTGGTGCGGGCGTCACAGTTGGCTCCGGCTCCTGGCTTGGACCAGGTTGCGTTATTGAGAGCGGCGTCGAACTAGGTGAGGGCTGTCACGTTGGCGCCGGTAGCATCGTCGGCGCCGGCACGCGAATCGGTAATCGTTGTCGAATCGGCGCGGGAGCCATTGTCGGCTCTGCACCCGACGCGTATCACTGGCATGAAGGCGGGATGAAACCCGCGCCGGCTTTCGGTGTGGCGATATTAGGTGATTACGTCGTCGTCGGCCCCGGAACTCACGTGCAGCGGGCCGTCGAAGGTGCGACCGTGGTTGGCGAGCACACGATGATCGGCTCGCAATGTTTGATCGGCCATGATTGTCGAATCGGTGCTCATGCCATGATCGGCGGCCAGTCGGGCGTGGGAGCGGGATGCGAAGTGGGCAACCACGTAGTCATCTCCGTCCAGGTTGGCATTAACGTCGGCATTACTATTGGTGAGCGCGCACGCATTGGTCCTCGGAGCGGCGTACTTGGAGATGTTCCCGCAGGTGAGACCTGGCTGGGAGCGCCCGCAGTACCAAAGTTGATGGCCCTCAAACAGTTTGCCATCATGCGTCGTCTCACCAAACGTTCTTCGGAATAAACAACCCTTCGTCAAACCTTACCGGGAGGCTGCCATGTCTTTAAGCGGCGCATACGATCCAGGACCCTCTGCCAATGCTTTTGATGTACCGCTGACTGACACGATAGCTGTCCGTTCGAGCGGGCTTCTCATCCTCGTTGCACGAGCGGCAAATCTGGAAAATACAACACTCTATTTCAACGTCTCCAAACCAACGCTCTCAGCCGATGCGGAGCCCGGAAACTGGAGTGGCTGGTATCGGTTTTACTTTCCCGACCACCCCGACTTGATGCCCGATAACGTGCGTTACGCCTCCGAGTTGCCTCCTCCGGAATTGCGCGTGGCCGGAATGGATCTCGTAACGGTGACACCGGCGGCGCACCGTGGAAATCCGGCGAACGCTCCATTTCGAGTCATCGCAATCGACCAAACGTTATATTGCTTCCGCCCCTCGAAGGACGGCACGCTTTATCTCAACCGTCTCACAATCATTGAAAAACCTTCAGACGCTGATACCGGCGATCAGACCCCAGGCCGCGAGAGTGGTCCGCCAACCTATCAGATGGAGCAGATGTGGGAGGCGCGTTTTCGCGCAAGTGGGGAAAAAGACACTCCCGATGGCGATCGA
Organism: Pyrinomonadaceae bacterium; assembly: GCA_035273385.1. Classification (GTDB taxonomy): domain Bacteria; phylum Acidobacteriota; class Blastocatellia; order Pyrinomonadales; family Pyrinomonadaceae; genus PSRF01. The sequence goes on from DATEPE010000010.1 coordinate 292,808, forward strand.
GATTCTCAGAGTGTGTTCGATCCGAATAACCATCCTTTTCTGGAGCCAACCCTCGAACTCACCGCAGATGTGTCCGTAGGCCAAGTCTTCGACGTTGTAGCAGTCCCGACGGTCGATCCGAAGATTACGCGAATCTACATTGCCAGCACCGGACTCGGTAAAAACGGATCGAGCAACGTAGTCAAGTTATGGATCCTGACCGTTTCTGAAGGTGGCCAATTTGATTTGTCTGAATTGGGTTCAACTATAGAAATCCCACTGGCGCTTAAGACCGGTGATAACGCACCAGTAGCCCTGCAAGCATTGAATGGTCAGGCGCCGGCACTCGCGTTTTATTACGAGCAGAACTCACCAATTGCAACGGCAGCGGCGACGCCCAGGAAGGACGAGTCTTCGCTGCAGGATGGACGGCTGGCCATTGCGGTTCCGGTTGGCAACGAGGCGATCGGTTTGACGCGAGCGATGGCGATTTACGATTTCGGGATCAAAGAAAATGGGACGATTCCAACTTCGTTTGCCAGCCCGGCCGTGCTCGTCGATGGCACGCTTAGCGACGGGCACTTCAATAAAAAAACCGCCGCCGGATTCCCTACCCCGGATCAAGCTTTACAAACTATTCACATCGTCGACGGGCTAACAATTTCGGCAATGGTGCTCGGTCAAGTGCAACCACAACGCTCGCCACTGTTTTTTGCCGGGTCGGACGGGTTGCTGCACCTTTATTTCGCCGGACCCGATGCGCCATTTTCGTTTGATGGGAGTTGGGGCGGACTAATACCGGGCGATCCAACGTTTCAGGTGGCCCAATACAATTCTCGTTCACAGCGCTCAGTCATTGATCTCTCGTGGGTTGATGCCAGCAGATCCGAGAGACCAGAAGGCACCGTTCGCCTGATTGCACGTCGAGCCGGTCCAACGATGAATGACACTTCCGTGTCCGTCGCACCTTACACCGGTGCTGATGGCGAGACCGGCACTCATCCCGATCTTTGTACGGTCACGATTAACTATGGCGGCACCGCGGTAGATCTCCCGACCGAGGTTTGGCAAGGTGTTCCGAGAGACTTGCGCGCGTTCATGCGTGTGATGAACGGCGAGACGATCGAACTCTCCAGCGATCCAAGAGTGAGGGTGGGACAGTCGACTTTTTTCGATCCGACAGGATCATTCTCTCAAGTCAGAATTAACACGAACGTCAGTGCCACGGGGGACAGCCCGGGTCAGAACGGTCAGGAGCCCTTCCCTGCCGCGCTTACGCTCGTGTCAACTCGTACCGATTTGAAGTTGCAGTCAGTGAACGTGTCGGACGGCAGCACAGCAGACACAGCAACTCTGGTCCTGACGGTCGGTTCGAACGATGGAGGCTGCGACATTACGTTCCAAAACGTATCGCGCCAAATCACAACTCTTCCCGACATACTGAGCGGCGGAGACCCGCGATACTCGTACGCGGCGACAGTGCCGTTAATGAGTCTCAGGACTGATTCGGAGGACGGTGAGGACGCGATCATCTTCTACCCGAAACTGGACCATCAGCCCGATCTTTCCGGACTCGCGATCATCGTCGAATCCAACCAGGCCGATGCGACCAAATGTGACCTGAGCATCAAGCAGGGCGCAAACAGTCTCAGTCTCACTGGCATTTCTCGCGCGCAGGCTGACTTCATCTCAGCGATTCAGCAGCATGAAGGGTGGAACCAATTTCAACTCGTTATCTCGCCCGGTCCCCTTCCTGGGGACGTCGTAGATCAAAAAATTGAGAAACCGAGCACTTTGGCGGGAGCTTCTGTCCTCTTCGACGTTCTTCTGCCCGCCGCAGATCTGAGCGCCAGGATTGCGAATGGTGTCTACGGAACGATTGTGCAAAAACGAATGCCCGTGTCCGCGCGATCTGAGCGTGGCATGTTGGCTCTTTACGCGCTACTGGGAACACTACCTGAAAGCGGTGGCGACCAGTATGTGGTGTTGACAACCGCCGGGCCAGTGCGACCGACCATTGACGGGGTTTCATCAGTTTGGCAAACAAGACAGGAAACTTACGACCTGACTTTCAGCGGTTCGAACCGGATGAACGTTCCCATCGAAGGCCAGGGACAGCCGCTCGCGTCGCGCGCGAATCTGGCTCCCGCTATGGATTGGACTTTTGAAACGTGGATCAGACCCTTAGCCAGCAACACCCAAACGCTGGCGACCTATCACGCTGCTTCAACTAAAACGACGCCCGGGCAGCCAACTGCGGATTACACGATCGGAACGACTGGCGCCAACTCGCTTCAGTTCGCCGCCGTCAAGAGCAGTCCTCCGGTGCGGAAGAGCACTTACCTAACTACAGGAACAGATCAGTCGCTGCTGCTTAATACAAGTTTTACGTGGGAGTTCTGGGTCCAGCCGGACGCCGCTCCTGCACCATCCTCTCCCGCCACCGCACTCGGCTATGCGCTGATGGTGGTTGACGTTCAAAGTCCTAATCCTAATTTTGCAGTTGGTCTAAACCACGAACGCCAAGTGGTAGTGCGTTATACGAAAGTCGGAACGCAACCTCGAGATATAACTTCGAAGTTAGCCATTGCTGCAACCGATAACGCGGGTGGTCCCGTTTGGAGCCATATTGCAGTGGTGGTCGAACGCGCGCCGGCAGGTGGTCCATCTGAAGGAAAGGCAACCGTCTCGATCGTCATAGATGGGGCGCTGGACAGTACGGCTGAAGCGGACCTCGGACGCTTTACGACTTTACCCCGGAGCAACATTGGTGGCATCGGTTTGAATGATGCAAGTCTTGCCGGTCGTTTAGGATCGATGCGCTTCTGGACCACCACTCGTTCGATCCAACAAATTCGCTCCTACGCTTTCCGTTCGTTAGGCGGCAACGAACATGGGTTGGCCGGGCTGTGGTCACTGGACGTGGACGTGCCGATCGGCGGTGAGATTGTTTTCGAGAATCGCGCGGAGTCTACGCGCCAGAAACTGAACGCGACCCTCATACTCTCAAGTAACCAGGACTGGAAAACCGTCCCCAGCAGATTTTTACTTTCGCTGGTGGCAGGTGTCGGCGGCTCACCCATCGAAAGTGGATCGGCCGTTCTCCGAAGCAATCGCTGGAACCACCTGGCGGTTGTTTATCGTGCCGGTGGTGGTCTACGCCTGCGCGGACGCAGCGCGAGTGGTGGAAAGACGATTTACGATTACGCCTACGAGGAAAACAAAGCCACGTTTGGGTTTAATGATCGGTGCGCGGTCGATGCCTGGGTTCAACTGTCCGCCGAGTCGAAGGGAAACGCGAATTCCATTATCGGGCGTTGGTCCACCGAAGATTCAGGCCAGGAGTTTGAACTTTTCATCGACGAAACCGGGGCCTTTGCAGCCCGATTCGTTATCACTAAAGACCTTGAAGGAAATACCTGCGAGGTTAAGGCCTCGGGCGGCGCCAACCTTCTGGCTCCGGACGCCGGCGGCGCCTATCCTGTTCGTCACGTTGCCGCCAGACTCGTATTGACGAACACTCTAAGTCAGGATAATCAGTCGACAACCGGCGTCTACAATCTTGAGCTGCGCATCGACAATCAAGAAGTAGCTGTTTCAACCAATAAAGCTACGCCGTTCGCCGGCCGAACTACACGGCTGCAGGTGAGAACAACTGAGACACTGTTATCAGTTGGAATGCGCTCTTTGCCGACGCAGCCGTGGGAAAGTTTGGACATAGGTGACCACGCCTTCTTCCGTGGCGTCATTGGCGAGACACGCGTGTGGTTAGGCACGCCGACGTGGCCGCAGCTGTTTCCGGAATGCTTTTCAGATCGAATGCCCGAGATTGCGCCGCCCGGACTAATCGCGCGTTGGGGTTTCCGGGAACAACGTGGACTCACCGCTTACGATTTGGCGCGTGACGATAATCTGCGCCTCAGTTCGACAGATCTTTGGACCCAGGTGAAGGCCACGTCCGTGCAGGAGCTTTACGCTAACGGCGGTCGTGTATGGGACACCAGGGAAAGTAGCAAGTTGACGTATTCGAGTGCGGACCAATTCACCCTCGGCCAGCGAACCGAAGGCGGCGACGGTTTTCTTGGCGCGCTAACGCAAGTGCGAATTTGGCGCGAAGCTCGCACGCCCGATCAGATATTGGAAAATCTCTACTGCCAATTAAAAGGTGACGAACCCAACCTGACAGCTTTCTGGAGCTTCGACGCCGGCGCCGACAAGAAACCGAATGCGCAGGACCAGACTGGCGGTGGCAACAATGCCAATCCTGAACCCGATCAAAATCGGTTTCGGATCTCAGACGCTCCAGTCTCCAACGAAGGACCGGAAGTATTCAACACATACGGCGGCGTGGTCACCGAGTTTCAAGTTACTACCAGGATCCGCCCGGCCGTCTCTGAAATGGTTGGCGCCTCAATTGATCGGGACGGCGTACCCACCGGGAAGCTGCGCCGGCAGTACGTCTTCGAAGATCCCGTCGCGAGCCTGCCCGCGCCTTTCAAGGTCGGCGATCTTGAATTGAACTTTATCGGTCAGGTGCAAACTAACGCCAAGTTAATCGGATACATCGAAGGCGCTCCGCCGGTGCCTAGTGAAAACCTGACGCTTCCCTACTTCGACAGCACAACCGGGTTCGGCAAGTATGATGGAAGCAGTGCGGTAACCCTTATACAAACTGGTGACACGTCGATCTCATTCTCGAGTGGCAAACAGACCGCGAGTGACATCTCAACCAAGGTCAGCGCAGGTCCATACTGGAAGTTCCAGAAAGGAAGCGTTATCGGCATCGGCTATGGCGTCTCACTTCAGGATTTCACGTGGGAAGGAAAATTCCTCGTCACTACAGGCCACGAATTCAAGTGGGGCACCGGCGTCGATAACACTTACGCCAGCTCGTGGACCAACAAGGCAACGGACGCGTTGCGCGTGAGTGGGAGTTGGGAACCACCGGACTCGATCCTGAATCCGACGGTTGGAAGACGTTACCGGCCAAATAACCTTGGCACTGCGTTGGTTGAATCGCTTGTCGCCGATAGCTTCGCGATTCGCGATGCGAGAACCGGCGCCATGCTCGGCGTAATGCTGATTCCAAACCTCGCAATTCCACCTGACCGTAACATCGTCACCTTTCCAATATGGGATAAGTACACCAAACAAGGAACTCTTGATGGGAAGGTAGGTTTCGTTGACGATCCGAGTTGGCAGAATGCCGATCAAGCCCGGGCCAGTTACTTCAAACCTGCAGAGGCTTACGCTCTGAAGACTCAACTGGAGCAGTCGACGGCCCGGGATCAAGCGTTCTACCGACAGTTCGACGCACGGGGTCGCGGTCAGACCGAATTTACGGCCGACCTGAGCGGCGTCACCAGGAATCTGCCTGTCGACTTTGAAGCTGACACCGTGCGTCGTGGGCTCGTCAACTCTTACGTTTGGTCCGCCGACGGCGGCTACCATGCTGAAGAAGAGAGCTACCTCGCCCGAGTCAGTAATACCTACAAAGGTTTCTTCCATCGCGCCAACCGCGGTGGGTTCGACCTCGAGAGTACGTTCGCGTTCATCATAGGTTGGAAGGGAGCATTGAGTTTCTCGGGCGGACTTCAGGTTGACGTCAACGTGAGCTCGACCGATCAAAAATCGCTTGCCTTCGCACTGACGTCTGTAGCTGAAGGTGAGAGGTACCTTCATTCCTGGCAGCCGGCAACCGAAACAACGAAGGGCCATTACAGCGATGAACCTGCGCCGGGCAAGGTAAGGGCCTACCGATTCATGACGTTTTACTTGCCGCCGAGCGAAAAGGCTGCGCAAGGATTCGCCAGCATCGTCGATCCCATTTGGCTTAAGCGGTCCACCGATGCCGCCGCTGTGGTGCTACGAAGTGCGGACACTTCCAATCCCGCGTGGCGAATATTTCATCGTGTGACGTACGTAGAGCGTGTGCCGCCCTCGGTCTCAGACGAACCAGTGACATCGAAGAGCAGCCGGGTGTCCGCGCCGGTAAATCTCAAAGGCAACGTCGCGCTGCTTGCCTTAATAAAGGCCGAGCTCGCAACCGGCTCACCGAGTCCTTCACAAATCGGGCGTGCGATTCAGCGAGTGCTCAATCCCGCGCCGAATGCAGACGGGAGCTATCCGAAAGCAACAATAGAAAACGTGGTGCCGTGGTGGGGCGCTTTTCTCGCGAAGGCTCGACCCGGTCAACAACAACAAGCGGATGCGGCGGCTCTGCTGACCCGCATCTTTACCAACGTCTTGACGTACGTGAAAAACGGCTACGCGTCCGGCGTGCTCAACAGCGGTTCCTGACCTTCGTAACGCCGGTGGTGAACTGGGATTAGTAGTAGCCTAACGGGAAATCCGGGGGATCCCTAAGAAACTTCACGCGAGGGCTGAAATGAAAAGAGTCGCTGAACGAGTTGATTTCATTGCCAACATCTGCGTCATTGGAGCAGCGCTTTTGTTCGTTTGTAGTGTAGGTGGGCTCGCTCTGCGAAATAGATCTTCGATACATCGCCCACACACTTCAATCGAAAAGGGAACAAAACTAAAACTACCGGGCAGAGATTGGTCCATGAGCCCTCAAACGCTCGTGCTGGTCCTATCCGTGGACTGCAAGTACTGCACGGCAAGTGCGCCTTTTTACGGTCGTTTAGTTGCCCAGTTGGCGCTGGCGCATAACACCAAATTGATAGCGTTGTTTCCTCAGGCGCCTAACGAAAGCAGGGAATATCTTGCCAGGTTGAAGGTTAAGATCGATGACGTGCAACAGGCTGCACTACCCTCGGTGGGTGCTAAGGGAACCCCAACATTAATTTTGGTCAATGCTAGTGGAGTTGTAATTCAATCCTGGGAGGGGCTATTGCCGCCTGACGCGGAAACTGAACTTCTCGCCTCTGTGAAGTAATTCTTGTGGAAATAGACAACATCTTGACAGGTTGGGAATTCAATGGATTGGAGAATTGAAGAGGTCAGTCGGCATCTTCGACAGGGATGCAATTTGGACCTCGCTTGGCTATTACCCAATTAGCTGTATCAGTAAACCTTTCAGCGTCGCGTCTGCGGCACTTGTTCAAAGCCGAAACGGGCCTGGGGCTGAAGAAGTGCCTGATCGAATCCAGATTGACAGCGGGAAAAGAACTCCTGGAAAGCAGTTTACTTAGCGTAAAGCAGATTGCCGTGAGAGTTGGATATACAAACATGAGCCACTTTGTTCGCGACTTCAAACGAACCTACCAATCGACACCAGCTCATTATAGAAAGCAACACTTGAATGGAAAACAAGCTTCTGAGGAGCGCTAGCCGGAAATGGTAACAATTAGCCGGATTTATCAACACAATAGTGTTGGTGGAGTTTTTGGTGACAGGTATCCTCTCGCCCGCTCCGATTCTATCCCAGTCTTGTCAGCGCCGGTTGCTGTGGATCAACCGGTTCTTATTCATACCTCAATCTCAATTAAAAGTTCTCGAAAGGAGACAAAATGGAAGAGCCCACCAGGAAGCGAATCATCCTCTCGATCGCCAGGAAACTAACCGTAAAACTCATTCTGATTACGGCATTGCTGAGCGCATCAGTTGCTGTCTACGCCCAAGGACGTTATTGGGGAAAACTCCAAAATGGAGACACAGTATGGCTATGGTGTTCTCCAGCTGGCAACCATTGGACCGTATGCGCGACGGGGACGTGTCCGACTGGCCAAAGTTGTCCGTGTTACGAGTGCCCCACGTCGGATTGTCAGCAGAGCGCGGATCACTGGTGCGCCTCTGGCGGAGGTTGTCCGGATTGTGTTGCGCTCGAAGTAGGTCCGGTTAATTAATGGGGTATCCAATAGCGTAGCGATCACGCCTTATCGAGTCGAGATACGGCTCGCCCCGCCCGAGTCCCTTAGATAAGAGGATTCATGGTAGATTCGTAGTCGTATCTCATCGCTCTCTGGTTCCACATGATGCATCAAAAGGTGGCGTCCGTGAAAAGGTTAAACTTACTCCTGTTAGTATTTGGTCTCTCGACTTCGCTCGCTTACTCCCAGACCCTCGTGAAACCAGATCGCGATGGAGATCTGCAAAAGCTGGCTCTGTTGTCTGAGGTGAAGACTCTCGCGATTGAGATCCCAAAACTTGACGGTCCCCTGGCGCGAGCTTTGGCCAAAGCCGAGATCGCTGATGCGGCATGGACGCTTGATCGAGAGTGGGCTAAGCGCATGTTGAAGGAAGCCTACCAGTTCACCTACCCCACCGACGAGGAACAATCCAAATTTCAGCCCGAGCCCACTGGGGCAGCTTCCAAGCCACCAACCATAATCGGCACCGCCAGGATGAACGTAAGGCGACGCATATTGAGTGTGGCTCGGCGAGATAGAGTCTTTGCAGATCAGCTCATACTCGATAGCTCGCCCCATGTGACTAAAGACGATCGGCAGATGATGTATGCACAGTTGGCTAGCTTCGCCTTGGATGAAGGAAACTATGAAATGGCCGGTCGTGCAATTGAGCAGAGCATGGGGGTTGATCCGACTCAAATAACCTTCGTTACCCTGGTAAATGATTTGGCAATAAAGGATCGGGCGGCGGCAGACAAACTGATTCTGCACTGCATGGCTAGCTTGTCTGCTGTTCAGCTATCTGGTCGACGTCTGAGCACCCCCAGGGCATTACTTACGGTGATGTGGCTCGTGTTCCCGAACTCGATTTTTCCGGATCCCAACAAGCGAATTCCCGATCCGGGGCCGGCGGTGATGAAGACCTACGTTAGTTACACCATTGAGAGTCTGGGAGCCCTGGAGCAAGTAGAGCCGGGAAGCCTCAAGCGTGCTCGGGGTATTCTGCTTTCGGCCTGGCTACCCCTCAACGCGTATGCACCCGATTTGAAAGAAGCGTTCATGCAGTTGGAGGCGCTCAGCCGCACGCCTGGCAAAGACGCTTCCTTGCCAACCCAAAGCAATGCGGACAAAGACAAAGAGACCTTCCGGAAAAGGGATAGCGAAGCTCTCAACAGCAACGAACCAAACGATCTTTCAATTCGCTCGCTGATCAGCCGAGAGGAGTTTGATACGGCTCGCAAATTGATTGGCAAGCTCCCCGACGGTCCGCGAAAGACTGAGTTCATCGAACAAGTAAACACCAAAGAGGCAATCAGCCTCGGGAAGAAAGGCGATCTTCTCGGAGCAGGGACGCTGGCGGAACGGCTGAGCAGGACAGGCTCGATGCTTGAAGTCTATCCGCTAATTGTCCAGGGTTATGCCGCCAATAAAGATCAGATCGGAGCTTCCGCAGCGGTTCATCAAGCAGTACGACAATTGAAGAATGCCGACACTAAGCCAGCGAGCATGCCGTATTCATCTGGGACAACCGGGATTCCCGCTTCGTTTGCCGGAAGCTTCAGTACGATCGACCCAGTGCTTTCGAGTTTGGGAAAACTTGCTAAGGCTGTAGTAGCAGTCGATAGTTTGCTTGCGGCTGAAGTTGTAGACGAGATGGTTGAGAGGGCCAATGGCAGCCAGATGGATACGAAGCTGGGGGGCAGCGGCATCGATAACGAAGTCTTCACACAGCTCGCCGCAAAGGATGAGGTTCGCGCGCGCACTGCGGCCGAGAATTTGAAAGACCGTCTGCGACGAATAGTCGCATTGGCCGGGATCTATCAGTGGAAAGCCAAGGAGTTAGAGACGGCTAATCAGGAGAAGACGATCCGGACGCACGGCAGCCTTCGCGATAAGCCTTGAGGCGAAGTGGGCCATAATCCTACCTCGATTCCATCCGCGTCAAAGTCGATCGGTTTCCTATTCCACGCATATTAAGAATCAAACAATGTAGGCCCGCGTCGCCTAACGAAAGCCATCCTCACCCGAAGGCTTTAGGTGGGAGCAAATGAACTCAGCGAAAGGAGCAAACCAGATCATGTATTTCAAGTATTCCATTATCGCTGTATTGGTATTCGCTTCCGCGGCAGGTTGTTCCAGGGAAACTAAGCCGCGCAGTGTAACTGCGCCGACGGAGGTTGCGAGAGTGAGAGTCAGTGCAGAGGGGAAAGTCTTCTTCAATGACCGAGTTGTAACCATCAATGAGCTTAGAGGAGAGTTTCAGAGACTCAAGCAGATTGACGGTGGTGTTTGGCTTTTCGACGAGTCTTCCTCCGGAGCGTCTAAACAGTTGGGAGAGCAGGTGAGAAAGACCATCATTGAGGCCGAGCTGCCGATTAGATTCCGATGAAGGTGCTCCTATCGCATTGTCCGTATCATATACCCGATCTTTCGGATCTATTTTGAACTTGGTCGGAGCAGAAACAAAGTGATGAGGATCTGGAAAATTCTATCCTGCTGCATGGCTTTGCACAAAAACTCAAAATCGCTTCGGCCTGATCGACTGCAAGAGCGTCATCGTGAAGAACAAAAAGTAGGCCCTTTACTCAGAATGGGGAGCACAAGGATTCACCGCTTTTTAAAGATTGATCCGAGGATTCGAGGCAATCAACGTCAAAAAAGTTAGGAGTAGAGATATTCTCTGGATTATCTGTGGGAAAAGCTCTATGGCGCGGTCAGTATGGCATCCGGCGTGTTCAAGAGCGATTCGTGACCGTCGCCGCAGGCTAACACGAGGTTTCGGTATGTACATCCTGAGAATCGTTATCGTGCTGATGGCGGTCGTGGTCGTAACGAGTTGCAAGCCGGCGTTAACTAAAGATTTTCCGAGCGGTTGCGGTAATAGCAGCGTGGCCATTGTGGTAGAGCCTGCGCTGCTTGCTTCGATCCGAACCGGGCTTAGTCAGTTTGAGGCTGATCTGTGCACCGGCGGCTACAACACCGTGGAGCACACTACCGGCTTCACGGATCCTTCCGCGCTTCGAACATACCTACAAGCACTCCATGGAGAGCCGAATCGTAATCTGGTTGGGGCAATTCTGATCGGTGATATACCCCACGCCTATCAGTTGGTCACCTTAGACTCACCTGACCCTAGTAGTGAAGAGGCGATAAGCTTTCAGTACTTTGCCGATCTGAATGGGACGTTCGCAAAGTCCCCCAGTTACACTTCTCCTGGCGGTCACGTCTATTCCTATGATCTTCACAGCGGCGACGTCGAGTGGGAGATTTGGGTCGGTGTACTGCCCCGTTACAAGGGCGATTTGGCCCAGTCGACAGCCGCTATCAACCGTTACTTTGCCAAGAATCACAATTTCCGCACCAGGCAACTCCTGCGCCCGAATGTTTTCTTGCAAATAAGTGAGCATTTCCACGCCAAGACGCTAACAGAACATAACGACACGTTGGCTGCCATGCGATCCGGGACCTACTCATGGACGCCCTATAGCAATGCCGCAGACGCGCGCATTTATTTCGACAGTCCGCCAGGAGGACTTACGGTAGACCAGGGTTACACAGACATGCAGAACGGGGTTGCGGATTTCACCGTAACCGACACGCACGGCTTTTGGGGCGCAAGCGGTAAACTCACTATCGCGGCGGTTGAATCCAATCCGGTACGGACATTATTTTTCTGGAGCAATGGTTGTGCTATCGGCGATTTGGACCACGCCGATAACTTCCTGACGTCGATTCTCTACAGCCCGACTAGCGAAGTGCTGATTGCGAAAGGGACCACCAACAATTCGGGCGGAATGGGGAACAATTCAAACGGATTTTTCGGACACAATATTGCAACGGCGTTCGCTGCCAAAAAACCATTCGGCAAAGCCGTCCTCGATCACATCAATGTGCCGTTGATAGACCCATGGTCAGAAAGCCGCGAGTTTCATTTCGGCACTGCATTGATCCTCGGAGATCCTACCTTGCGGCGGTCCAACGATTGGTGGGAGCAGAACTCATATTCCCTGGATTGCGAATCAAGGCCGGAGCAAACAGTCTGCGTTAAGTACGACGATGGGTATATTTGGCTGGTGAGAGATTCTATCAGTAGCTGGGAAACCGCAGGTGGAGTCCAAACAGCGGTTGGTCTTGCGGCTCGCTATGAGCACATCCTCGGCACCAATTCGGTGAGAATAACTCACTAGCCGCGATGTTGAGCGACTTGGCTGGCTTTGCACTAAAAGCTGGATCGATCGCGCGAAGCGTTCTCATTAACACCGCGGCTTCAGCCCGTGATCACAAGCTCAAAAACTTCTTAACCGTTTCAACGGTTTCGCGGTGAAACCGTTGAAAAGGCAATAACATACTTGACTCAGCGAGATACCGTCGGGCGTCTTAATCAGCACCAAAGGTGCGCAATGCAACAGCCTGGGGCAACGCCCCAGGTAAGCTGCCGACAGATCCGAAGCGCTGAAGGCGCGACATGAAGCCGTCCTCTGCTCCACTCTAGTACTTATTCCGCGCCTTCAGCGCTTTGACCACAATTCCACCGTTAACCTGGGCCGTTGGCCCAGGCTTTTACATCACGCGCCTTTGGCGCTTAATGCATTGAAACATTTAGTTGCTGAGTCAAGCATGTCATTGCCTTTGAAACGGTTATCAATTCTCAGTCGGTAGATGATCACCGGGCTGAAGCCGCAGTGTTAATGAGAACGCTTGCGAGCCTTGTCATCAAACCTTGTCAGGACTTTTGCGTAACCGGCTTAGCAAAGTGTCGCGATTCTCGCTCTTCTGCACCCTGGGCCTTGCGTCCCTGCTCACGGACATGGCTGCTCGCCTCACCTACATCTGAAACTGGCGCTCTCTGAGTTTTTCAATAATTTTCCAGCAGGCGAATCCCCCCTTGCCGTGTAGGATCCCCGAATTACCTCCACTTGTTGGCATGGCTGGTTCTCCTCGATGGGTAGGTGAGATTTCCGGTTCGCTGTCCGGCTCGACCTGCGGTGAATGTAAGGCCGCGTCAGTCTACGTTAATGGCTTGAACGTCCCTTCTGATTCGGCGGCAAGAACGGCAGCGGGCGGTGGAACGAGGTGCCCGCGGCATCGTCTCGGGTGACAGTGCGTACTGTGCCGGGGGTTATGACATCGCGGCGTGGAGTTGTCAAGGAGATGCCAGGCTTACGCGACCATTTTTCTAAAGTTAACGCTGAAAGCGTTCGCTAGTTCCAGCCCAGGGTTGCGCTTTTGCAACCCTGGGAATGCGCGCATATTTACGGATAGACGCAAACCCTGAAAGGGTTGCGCTGCAGATACGAAGTCCCCTCGCAACTCCTTCAGAGTTGCCAAATAGAAATAATGCATCTTAACCCCAGGGTTTCAAAGCAAACCCTGGGCTGGATTTAGCGAACGCTTTCAGCGTTAACAAATTGCATCACTACCTGGTGACTGGTCCTTCGTTGAAGTCTTGCACGTAGAAGATTTGCACGTAGAAGATTTGCGAGACTATTCCGTTGCAGCATTCGGAGCCGGGTAAAGAAGCTCGCGCACCTCGCCCGCCGCATCGCATGAGATGGCTCCCTTCCTCGCCCACGCGATTGCCTCGTCCATATCTGCGGCCTCCAGTATCCAAAAACCGATGTGCTCCTTGGTCTCGACGTAGGCCCATCGGTGACGAGCACTTTAGATCAGGTTGCTTCCGCACCGTCATTGCGTTGCCGGCTAGGGAAATTCCGCAAGCGCACGGATCGCATTGATCTGTCTGATCGTCGCCAAGTGTGTGGTTCAACGATTAAAATGGGGAACGACTTGATGAATAACATATTTCAGGCCTTCGAGTGCATGGTAGCGGGTTTACGCTAAGCTGAGTGGGTCGCTCCCAGAGACAGTTCCAATACACTAATCTCCTAAGCTCGCAGAATCACCCGACGCAGCTCACTCTAAACAAGGGTTTCCTCTAAAAATATATGAAAGCGAAGAAACTGGGCAAAGCGGACAATTTTGGAGAAACAGTGAAGCATGCACGTGAGTCGCTTGGCTTGAGCCGCGCGGAGCTTGTGCGTTTAACGAGAATTCCAGCTGATACGCTGGCACGGATTGAAAATGGAGGCACTGCGCGAGAAGGCGAAAAAGCCATCATCCTTTCTGCAATCGTACGCCACACAAGCTTCGAGAAGCAGACAGTCTCAGGTAAGAATCCCGAGTGGATTGGGAGATTTTTTCAGATTGTACTTTCCCGAAGGAATATGACCCAACGCGAAGTTGCAATAAAAGCAAACATCTCTACGAGTTCCCTATCGCGCTTCCTTAATGGAAAATCACAGCTAAACTCTTCTACGATCCAGCGCCTGGCCTCGATTCTTGACATAGATCTTTCCCACCCCGACCGTGCGATTGGCCTGGAAGCTTACAGCCCTTTTGCCGAAACTGTGCGACGTATCCGCGACGCACGGAAGTCTGGCGAGATTGAATTGGATTTGCACGGACTGGGTTTGGGAAATCTGCCAGAAACCCTTGGCCGGCTCACCAAGCTTGTTAGGCTGGATCTCAGCAATAATCAATTAGAACAACTACCGGAGGCAATTCGCCAGTTAGAGCAACTCCAGGAGTTGAACCTACGTAACAATCGCCTTAAGAAATTGCCTGAATGGCTGTCCGACCTAAAGTCGCTCGCCAAGCTCAATCTCGAAGGAAACGACGCGCTGCAATTACCACCAGAAATTGTCGCTAACTCCTTCCCGAGCGTAATTTTCCCTTACCACTTCGACACTAGAGTCCAGCCCCTCAACGAAGCCAGACTCATACTCCTTGGCAATAGTGGCGCCGGCAAGACAAGCTTGTTGCACCGCCTGGCCGAAAATCGTTTTCGCGAAGAACCTGCTACTCACGGGCTGACCATCACGACTTTACACGCCGAAGTTGAAGGAGAACCGGTCCTGTTACACGCTTGGGATTTTGGTGGGCAAGATATCTTCCATGGAACCAACCAACTCTTTCTTACTCCCGGATCACTTTATCTGGTGGTGGTAACTGGACGCTCGGACAGCGAGGACGCTGCCGAACACTGGCTGCAGTTGATCGAGTCGTTTGCTGCGAGTGCTCCAACAATAGTTGTGTTGAACCAAATCGACGCAGGACTGAAGGAGATGGAAAGCTCCGCGCTACACCAAAAATTTCCCTTTATTCGAGCATTCGTAAAGACCAGTTCTAAAACGAATGAAGGAATTGATCAGTTGCGCAGCGAAATTAACGCGACTCTATCGACGATGCCAGGCGTACGCGTCAGTTTCCCTTGGTCCTGGTTGAGAATCAGGAAGGAGCTCACACAATTACAAAAAGACTTCATCACATTTGCAGAGTATCGAACTATTTGCGACTCGCTTGGTGAGACCGATCCAGCCAGCCAACAGCAACTGATCGACGTAATGAATGATCTTGGTCTGGCCCTAACATTTAGAAACGTTTCGCAACAATACTTGATTCTCGTTTTAAATGCCGCATGGATCATCAACGGGATCTACGGAATTATGCTAAGTGAGGCTCTTGCAAAAAAGGGCGGTGAATTCCAGCTCAGAGATTTACGGCGGGTCCTGAATGCAAAGACCTACCCAGCTTCCGTCCATAAGTTCATTGTTGAAGTGATGCAACGATTTGACCTCTGCTTCCCACTTGAAGATGAACCCGGAAAACAACGATACCTGGTGCCTGAATTCTTAACTGCTGATGAACCTGGCGTGACGGACGAGTTTCTGCCTGACGAATGTTTCAGCGTTCGCTACGACTACGATCGCTTGCCTCCAGGGTTATTCCCACGGTTCATTAGCCGCACCCATCAAAGGAGCACACCGAGCGAACGATGGCGAAATGGTGTTGTCTTGCGGGGGTCCTTTGCCCGCGCGCTGGTAAAGGCAGGGCCGGCAATCGATCAAGTGTCGGTACATGTAAAAGGAGAACGGGAAAGCCGACGTGATCTTCTGCATTGGATTCGCAGGACTCTCGAACGCCTTCATGCCGACCTTACGGCGCCGGAGCCAACTAGTTACTTTGCTCATCCGGATTATCCGGAGGCTTGGTTTAGCCCCGCTGAATTTGAGGGTAAATGGCTCCCGCGAGACGTAGAGATTTTTGTGAGCGAGTTTGCTTTGGGGGAAGACGGCGCCAGCAGCGAAACCGCACTCCGCGCCGACGTGTTGGAACTGTCAGCGCGTGAGTATTTGAAAAACAATGAATATGAAACAGCCTGGCAGGCGTTAAGACAGGCCATTCAGCAGGATGCGACGCGAGAGGCGCGGATCAACGCCGAGTTTGGCTTCTTATTTAGCGCCATGGCTCCAGACAGACGTTACATCGAAGAAGTCCCTGAGCTATTCGAGCGAGTAAACTGGTGGCGTTCAATTTGGCAAGTGCTGGCCGAACGAAATTATTTTTCACTACCCGACTTGCAAGTGAATGCCAGCGAAATCAAAGAAGAAAGCGTTGAGGTTGGCGATGCGAAGGCGGCTCAGCCCACGATCAAACAACAAACCGACTCCGCTGAACAAAAAGGAGATCAACTTGAAGATGCGGTGGCTCGGTTGTTCCGGACGTTCTTTCAAATTGGCGACGATATCCCATGGAAAATTCGGAAACAAAAACGCGGCACGCAGGGTGGCTACGATCTCAGTATCGAATGGAGCGGAACGTTTGAAGTAGCTGGAAACGCGTCAGTCAGATGCCACATTGAATGCAAGAACTACAAGGATCAGATCACCCTTTATGAAGTTGGCGAAAAGGTCCTCTCACAACAAACCCGCAATCCCTTGATCGAGCATTGGATTCTAATTAGTCCGCGTTCGAATCCGGCTAATCCCTTAAATGATTTTCTTGAGCGCCACCGAGAGGAAGGAACGTTTCCCTTTGAGATTCAAATTTGGTGTCCTGAAACGGGTGTCGATGAGTTGTTTGGTTTGGAGCCGGATGTCTACGACCGTTTCTTCGAAAGTCAGAACGCGGAACAGCACCCCAAAAACTGGGACTCAAGAAAACGTGAAGCAGTGCGCGCGAAGTGGCGCCAGAAGTTGGAACCACCTTTGCGGCTTCCTTCGGGATGGAGCGAGTATTTGAAGAGTCCGGATCTGCTGTGCATCCATCAGGAGAAACCGGCGGAACTGAGCGCCGCGTATTCGAATCACGTCCGCATGTCTTGCCGAAACTCTGCCGGCGCGCTTATGCAAAAACCACTCGATACGTATGTCGACGAATGGCTAGCAGCCCCGGAACAGCCCGTCTTGTTTTTGCTTGGGGAGTTTGGTGATGGCAAGAGTTTTTTCACATATGCATTGGCGCGGCGGCTAACCGAAGCCTGGCAGCCTGGGCTGGAGGGCAGCTGGATGCCTTTGCGTTTGGCGCTACGGACTTTCCCTGGTAACGCCCGCGAATTTCTGCGAAGCCGTTTGGAGACTTTCAATGCTAGTGTTGGTGGTTGGGCCGATCTTGGAAAGCTTTCCAGTCGCTTGATAATTCTTGATGGATTCGACGAGATGTCGGTGGATCTGGATCCAGCAACGGTCACGAAGAATATCAAATCGTTGCTTTCCTGCCTGGATGAATTCAACGATTGCAAAATTCTAGTCACCTCACGTACGCACTTCTTTCACAATCGCAAGGACGCGCAGCGCCTCCTCGCCCGCGCGGGAGCAGCGCCGATTTATTATCTGGCGCCAATCGGCCGTAGTCAGGTCATCTCAAATGTCGCTCAGGGCGTCTCAGATGCGCAGAAGCAAGAGCTTCTTCGTCATCTCGAAACGATGAACGATCCGATAGGGTTGGCCAGCAAACCGCTTTTTCTGGAAATGCTGAAACAGGTCCTGAGTGTGCCAGACTTACCTAAGGACCTGGACACCATTACGCTCTATGAGCGTTACATCGAGCACTCTCTGAATCGCAAACGGGACCTTCTTGACGACCCCGGACTTTCACTGACCCCAGCAGAAATTATCAAGAATCTACGAATCTTGCTCGGGCGCATCGCTGTGCGTCTCCAACAGCAGGGAGATGATTATGTGTTGTTGCGCCAACTGGCTTTTGATTTGAACGAGCCATTCGCGCAGCTTTTGTGGCAACTGAGTGGAACTGAGACTCTGAGTGAAGACGCCCAAAGCAGGGTGGGGGCGCGCTCGTTGCTGGGAAGGGTCGTTAGGCCCGATTTGGCCGATGAGTGGCCAGTTGATTTCTGCCACCGGTCGATGCGGGAGTATTTCGTGGCGATTCAACTTTGTGAAGCAGTTGAAGCAGATCTGGCATCAGGCGAGCGGTTTCTCCGTGAAGTGCCGCTGAATCACGAAATCTTGGAATTTGCGGCTGAACGATGGCGCGCGTCGGGTACTGCCTCGGTAAAGAAAAAACTGCTGCAATTGATTGAACGAGCCCTGCCTGCAAAGCAACCGGGCCGGCTAGGTGGATATGCACTTACTCTTTTGCATAGACTGGAAACTGTCCTGCCGCGCGACTTTGACTGGGAGAAAAAAGTATTTGATGGGGCAGATTTGGAGGGCGCTGATCTCTCCGGCTTAGACTTTAGCAGCAGCTCTTTTCGTTATGCCAATCTTGCCAACGTAGATTTCGAAAATGCGAACTTTGGAAACTGCGATCTCACCGGTGTGCGCATTGAGCAAACGGCTCCGGTTCTGGCACTGGGACGTGCCCCATCAGGTGAACATGTGCTCGCCGCATATAGTGACGGTGTTATTAGGGAATGGCATCTCAGACCCGGCCGTAAGACGCCCTACAAAGTTCTTGCCCAACAAGCGGTCGAACCAGGGTGTTTGGTGGGCGTTCACGAAGCGGGTCAACCGTGGCTAAGTAACGGCCGCGAATGGATGTTTTTTGTTCGAGACAATGACGGTGGATGGAACAACTCCGGCAATTTGATCGTGAAGGAACGAATCAATGATGCGCGCGCTCAGCCGCAGTTTCTCGTCATGAGCGAAAGCGACGACTCGGGTGGTGTTGAAATTGTGGTAGTAGATCTGGAGCGACAAGCAAAATTGTGCTCGGTTCAGACAAAAGGTGGCCGGCACTTCGCGACTTTGGGCGGTGAGGCTTTAGTTTGGGGTGATGCTGAAGTCGGGTTTCGTGTTAGCCTCCTGCCGATTGCTGATCGCAATGCTGATCTTATATTGCCGTGTGATGAGCCATCTTGCCTGGATACTTTTCGCCTTAGCCAAGGAGTTTACCTGGTGGGTGGAGGAACAGAAAAAGGAGTTGTAAACGCCTGGCGAGTGACTCTTGAGAACGGCAGCTTGCGCCAGTCAAAGATGTTGGAAGCCAAGATCCACGATGGTGTGGTGACCGCGGCCGCTATAATCGACAGCTCACGATTGGCCTCCGGCGGTTCTGATTGTGCGATCGTTATCTCACGTTGGCTGGATGAACGCCTCGAAGGAAAGATCGAGCGCAAACTGCAATTAAGAATGCGCTGTCGCGGACTCAAGATTGACGGACTTAAGAGCGAAGTCGAATACGCTTTGCTGAGTAAGCTGATCGAAGAATCTGAGATGGTCTAAGACATGTTTGTGTGGTAACAGTGTTTTGCAGGGCCTCCTCCGGCTCAAACGTGTGTTCTTCGAGCTGGCTTCCCTGCACTGAATCGTTCGCTTGAGGATTATCGTTTGCTGGTCTTGAGCGATTTCGGACGGCCAACCTTTCGATTCTTTACAGCGTTAAGGTCTTTCGGATCGATCAGCCACTCACGCCCGACTTTCATTGCCTTCAATCGTCCGGCTTCGATCATCTTCCGCACTCTGCTGGACGTGACGTTCAGCCGCTTCGCTGCCTCTGCAGTGCTGATGATATTCATGCGGAAAGTATATCACTGAGATAAATTATCCCGCAGACGCGATAATTGATTGACAAGCGACAGTTTTGCCGATTATAGTGGCCCACCCAAAACAGCGGGCTGATTTCCGCGCGAACGGAAACCAGCCCTACACAGCCGAATCCTAACCCTGTTAAGCGAAAGGATCGACCATGCCTAATAATCGTAACACGGCCTATCAGGCCGCGGCCCAACTGACAGTTCACCTTGTAGAACACTGTCGTACTCCCGACCGCGTCAGCGATGCAGTTTTGGAGACGTTGATCGAGATGTCTGCTGAATCCAGAATCAACATCTGGCGCAGAGAGACTGGATTGAACGTTGGATCACTTACCGAGCTTTATCGCAAATACAAGTCAGGCGCGGGCTATCGACGATCCAGGCTTTACGGTGACTACGAAACCGGAAGGTTAGAGCGCAAGCGCGATAACGAGAAATCGTAAACGTTGCGGCATCTGAGTTCAGCGTATAGCTGTTGATGCTTCGTCTGTTCCTAGCTGAGCGGTCAAAATCTGTCGCCGGGCGGCCTTGCTGCAAAAGTCGAAGACAATCGTCGCTTCGGCTAAGCCGTCTGATGTGCGGTGGTGGCTTTGCCCCACCGAAACGACGGTGTCCGCCGCGGGCTGCGCCCTAAAGGGTTCTTCTTGCAAATAACCGCAGTCTTGAATTAAGGGCATAGCCCGATCTGATGAGGCCAACCTACGGTGGGGCAGAGCCGCCACCGCACATCAGACGGCATAGCCGAAGCGAAATGGGTTCCCGACTTTGCAGCAAAGACGAAAATCGACGTTATTCAAGAAAAAGTTTTTCAACTGATCCGCTCCTGCAGGAATTGCCGAGATTTTGACAAAGCAGCTTGCACCGCGCTTATTGCTTTTCTGCGAAAACCAGATAATCTATTCGGCGAAACCAGATAATCTATCCGTTAGAGCCGTACTCACAATGCCAAGAAGGTTGTCATGTTTTGCAAGATCCTCAGACATGCGAACCCGGTAATGGTTCGAAATGTACTCTTCACCTCGGCAATGCTCTGCCAGGCAATAATTGTGTCTGGCTGTGCACAGGGCCCTGCCAAACAGAACCGTGCCGAACCCGGTTGGATCATCGAAGTGCTAGAAGCTGAACATAAGACCGTTCAACATCCCGAGAAGAAGTATTACGCAACTATTCAGCCTGACGGGCTTCAGGTGTCCTTCCATACCGCACAAGGGCACTTCGGCAGCTACACGTTTCCTGCCAGAGATTTTCCGCTGGGCGAACCGGTGTTCTTGTTATGTCCCGGCTCACCGGATCTCTTGCCGATGCGGGTGGTGCTCATCAAGGGAGATAGCAACGATTCAAACGATTACCACGATTACATGATCGAGTGGCTAGACAAGCCACCGGCGACGCCGGACGGCGCAAAAGTTGTCCGTAGCTACTGAGTCATCTGGACAACAACTTCTGCGTTGAAACGCTACCGTATCTTTTACACGCGGCTCCTTCCTTTCAGGAGTCTCAACTATGGCCTTAGCGCCTATCGTTTAAGAAATGTTTTCACGGTCGTCGTCATTACTAATGTGACGAGCTAACCGCTTAGCGCCAAAAGACTGTCAGCGAGGGGCGGATGCGTCGGACGAGATTGATTGCTCTGCACGTGCTCAGTCCACCGCAGACGCCGGACCTCCGGCGAACTCATTATCGGACACTGAAATCTCATAAGGCGGCGTTTCTCAACAGGCCAAGCGTGCCAACCAATCTTTTTCAAGCCGGCTGCAGTTTTTCGAATGGAGGACTCACGTTGTGGCAGTAAAAACCAGGAACAAAACCTCGCGGAATCTAAGCGCCAAAGTGAAGGCAGTAGATAAGAACGGCGGTAAGAAGAAAGTTCTCAACGACTCGTCACAACGAAAAGCTGCCTGTCCGTGGATGGAGCTGGAGCCGCCTCCGTTCAGAACACTCAAGGTCTACGCGCTTGATCCGAGCGCCGGCAATTACGTCGGCAATGTGATGTCAGTGAAAATAAAGTGGGAAGACGATCTCAAGCCTGGTCCAATAGGCGCCAAGATCGCAGTGGTCGACTACGACGGCGCAAACAAGTGTTATTACCCGCCCGTAGACTTAGACGACCCAAAAATCCTGGCCCGTGGCGGATTAGACCCCTCCGAGTCAGACCCGAG
The DNA here is from genome assembly GCA_035273385.1 of Pyrinomonadaceae bacterium. Lineage (GTDB taxonomy): Bacteria > Acidobacteriota > Blastocatellia > Pyrinomonadales > Pyrinomonadaceae > PSRF01. The sequence continues at coordinate 314,590 of DATEPE010000010.1, forward strand.
ATTTCATCAACAGATGGTTTACGCTGTGGCCACTGAAACGATTGAACGTTTTGAAACCGCGCTGGGTAGAAACATTCGCTGGCGACGCGCCGATAGACCCAGAGGTTTTGATCAGGAAAACAAGGGGGATAGTGACGAAGGTGGCAGCTGGCGTAAGACGAAAGACATTTGGACGCTGAACCTCTTTCCTCATGCGATGGTACAGGCGAATGCTTTTTACAGTCCTGAAGCCAAAGGGATTCTCTTCGGCTACTTCACTGCCGAAGAAACGGATCAGGGTAACAATCTACCCGGCCAGCGCGTATTCACCTGCTTATCTCACGACATAATTGCCCACGAAGTGACGCACGCGATCATTGATGGGATCCGCACGTACTTTACAGAACCTACTAATCCCGACGTGCTGGCTTTTCACGAAGCATTTTCCGATCTAGCGGCGTTGTTCACTCACTTCTCGCATAAAGAAGCCTTGCTCGACACGATTCAAAAAACGGGAGGACGCCTTTATCAGTTCGAGCTGAAACCTGACGCTGCACCGCCCGAACAAGCTACCAGCGCAAACGATAAGGACAAATCCAAGCCTACATTACACACCGAGTTCGCCAGGCGTAACCCACTAATTGAATTGGCCCAGCAGTTTGGTGAAGCTTCGGGAATGGGCCGGGGACTTCGCGGAGCGCTGGACCGGCGCCCGCATGCAAATGACATTAACACTCGAATAAGTGATGTTCATTTTCGCGGATCGATTCTGGTGGCTGCAGTTTTTGACGCATATTTTTCCATCTACCTGAAGCGGACGGCAGATCTGTTTCGTGTCTATCGGGCCGGAGGGACGCAACCCCAACCGGACGATTTGCCTGGTCCGTTGGCGCGTCTGCTTGCCGAACAAGCATCTGCCACAGCGGCTGAGTTCTTCCAGCTGTGTGCACGAGCGCTGGATTACTGTCCGCCGGTCGACATCACATTTGGCGATTTCCTCCGGGCACTGATCACGGCCAATATTGATCTTAAGGACGAGGATGGTTACGACGTTCGCGATGCCCTAATGCAAGCCTTCCGGGTCCGCGGCATTTATCCCGAGAGCGCAGCCTTCTTTTCTCAGGATTCGCTGTGCTGGCCCAGAGTGCCTAAATGGACTGATCCGCCGGCCGAAGGGGCGCTGCCACCTGTCGAAGTGATGTTGGAAGATCCGATCACCAAACAAAAGAAACTCACTTCGCTCGTGTTCGGTGATCCCAATGGACTAACGACTGAAGAGAAAGATATTAATGGCGCGGTGCTTCGCCAATATGCTGAAGAGAACGCGGTGCGATTAGGATTTAATGCCGACCCTTCCCTGCCCCTCGAGTTCAAACCCTACGCGCCGTCTTTTCATCCCGTCTTTCGAGTTGGGAAGGACGGTAGTCTCCGTACCGATATGGTTGTTGAATTAGTCCAAACTCAGCGCGTGCCTTTCGATAAAGAAATGCCCGGGGCCGGGTCGTTCCCCTTCCGCGCGGGAGTTACCTTGATTATCTCCGCACCTAAAGTTTACAGGTTCAGCGGACGCGGCAAGGCTTACGTTCGCTTTGCAATCGGTAAGACCATGGTTGGACCAGAAGCCGAAATCAGAATGCAAACGCAGCGTGCGCATGTTCTGGGAATGGGACTGGCCGAAGGCAATACCGAAGATCCCAACCACTTCCAGGTTAATTTTGGCCTGCTTCACGAGGGACTCTGAGATGGCAACCAAAAAAGCAAGCAACAAGAGCTCGAAAAAGAAGGCCGGCAAAGCTAAGAGCGGGCAGAAGAAAACTGGCAAGTTAAAGGGCAATCTTCGCGTTCGCATGTACCGGATCGGTTTTGGCGACTTCTTCCTGATCACTGTGCCAACGAAATCAGGGCCCCAACACATCCTGATTGATTGCGGCGTGTTCAAGGGTGACCTGAAAACAATGGATGATTGTGTCCAAAACCTGGTTGCGGAAACCGGCCGCAAGTTGGCCCTCGTAATCGCCTCCCACTACCACGCGGACCACATCTCCGGCTTCGCATCCAATTTTGACGAATTCTCACAATTTGAAGTTGGCGCAGTCTGGTTACCCAATCGACTGGACCCGAAGCTTGAGATTGCAATGAAACTCAAAGAGCAGATCACCGCAGTCGCTACTCAACTTCAGCTACGACTGGGAGCGCGTCAAGATGACGCCGGGGTTCAGGCGTTCAATAAGGTCCAGGATGCGTTGGGCGTCGGCGGAGCAACGAATGAGAAAGCACTTCAGCTGTTGACCAAGGGATTCAAAAATAAACCCCCGGTGTTTTATTACGAGGCTGGTAACGAGCTCGACTTGCCTGAGGTACTCCAGGGCGCGATTACAGCCGAACTCCTTGGGCCAGCGCCGCTGGCTACGGAGGGTGAATTTGCCGCGAAGGAAAACAAGCAGCAACAGTTTATCGCCGCCGCGGCAGACAGAGGACTTCCACCAAGTGGTGAGCTCAAACCCTTCGAGAAGGATTGGCCGGCCACGGCCGACGACTATCATTTGTCCGCTTTCCTTGGATATAGAACGCCCGATCAGATCGCGAAAAACGCTTCCGGAAACCCCGCAGACATGGAGAGAGTCCTGCAGGCGGCGCAGCCTGACGTTCTGTTGGCACTCGCAGACTCGATCGACGGCACGTTGAACAATCAGAGTTTAGTAGTCCTGTTCACCTGCGGGGGCAAGAAACTTCTTTTTGTCGGCGATGCCCAGTGGGGTAGCTGGTCCTACTGGCTCTACGGGAAAAAAGCTCCCGGCAAGGTAATGCCTGACATGACCGAAAAAGCGAAGGCCGTTCTCAGCGAGATCGATTTCTATAAGGTCGGGCACCATGGAAGCACAAATTCAAATCCCATTCCTGCAGTAGCGGCGATGAACGTGGAATGCGTTTCAATGTGTTCTACCGAAAGTGGTGATCCTGATCGAAAACGCCCGCATGGTCATATCGACAAAAAGTCAGAGGTTCCGCGGATAGATTTAATGGTCGAAATGCAGAAGCGGACAAAAAACCGGTTGGTTCGCAGCGATTGGATCAAAGTGCCTAACTTCGACGCCTCGCCGGAGGCCCGCGGCCAGTTAAAGAAACTACCGGAGAACTTCTCGACCGGCGATCTTTTCATCGACTATGTATTCCCGAAGAACTGAGGACGGCTGATTGTGCGCACCGACATGGCAAGGAATGCAGAACCGGGAGCGTAGCGAAGCGGAAGCGACCGGGTCCAACGTTGAATGCACAAACAAGCAAAACCGAGTTGCCGGCCCGTGGAGTGTCGTTCAACGTGACCCGGTCGCTTCGGCTTCCCTACGCTCCCGGTTCTTCTTTACCGATAACCAGTCACATCCGCGGGTTTGCCGGCGTCCTGTACTTCAACTACGTAGCGCCAGGCGTCTGGTTGTGAGCCGTCGAGATCTGTGAACCCGTAAACCTTAGCGAGTTGGCCGCTCGATAAAGCCTGGCCGTTCCAACGTGCCACGTTCGGGTCTGCGGCGAGCGCTGCGACGGCGCGACCGACATACCGCGGTGTTTCGGTGATCGCAAAATGAGGCTGCTTGGCAATCGCGTCGCGCCAGTTGGCTTCAGTTACACCATAGTTGTCCAGCATCTGCTCCGAACGCAGCCAGCCCGGCGTTACCGCCACGGCTGTGGCGTGATGCGGTTGGAGCTCTTGTGATAGCGCCCACGCGATGCGAATCACGGCAGTCTTCGCGAGATCATAGAACATTGATAATCGGTAGTTGGTGGTATTGTACTCAGCGGTTCCGTCCGTCATCTCAACGACCAGCCCACCGTGATTCTTAATCAACAGCGGCAGCGCGTAGTGATTAGTGATGATGTGCGTGTCGACTGCAAGACGGAGAATTCGCAAACCGTTCTCCAGCGAGTGTTCCCAAACCGGTACGTTCCACGCCGTGAGCCAGTCCCCTCCCCAAATATCATTGACGAGCACGTCCAGCCGACGTTGTTCGCGCGCAATTTGATCAACCAATTTATAAACCTGGGAGTGGTCCAAGTGGTCCACCTGGACGGCAATTCCCTGCCCGCCTGCTCGCGTTACCAGCTCCGCTGTCTCTTCAATTGTCTCCGGACGATTCATTTCGGAGCGTTGTGTGCGCGTACTGCGACCGGTGCAATAAACAGTAGCCCCGATCGCACCAAGTTCGACAGCGATGCCGCGCCCGGCGCCTCGTGTGGCTCCCGAGACCAGCGCAATCTTGCCTGTGAGTAGTTTCATAGTGTGCCTCGTTAGGCAGTCTAACCCTGCCGCGCTCGCCCGACACCCGTCATTTTGCTAATTTCGGAGGTAGACGAGGAGGAGCCTGCCAATAATCCCCTGCCCCGTAATTTACACTCATTGCGGGTCACTCTCGTCTGACACTATTGGCTATGCTTATCAAACTCGGAACGCTCTCGGCCTCCGCTCAACGTGACGTGTAGTCGCTCCTATTAAAAAGCCCCAAAGAAACAGAATTGTGAGATTTTGGACGAATTATGTCTTGACCGCACGCGAACTGGTAATTGAAACTGGTTCAGATGCTTTGCACTATGACTAGTGCCTCATCAAGACCGCCCTCCTCATATATTCGCAGCTGTTGAGATCTGAATCTGACAAATCTTCGCATTGCATGATTCGCAAATCGAACAGATCGTGAATCTACTTATTGGGACAAAAACTAAGCGCGAGCTCGTCTCTCACCTTTGTGGACTTTTGATACTTGTTATCAGCGGGGCCGCAGTTGTTGGGTGGTTTATAGGCTCTGCTCCGCTAAGGAGCATCGGCAAAGGCTTCATTCCGATGGCACCTAATACGGCCCTCGCCTTCCTCTTGCTTGGACTGATCCTGCTTCTGTTTAAGAGTGACTCAACCCGATTTCTCTTGTTCGCCAGAGTTGTCCTGGTGGTGGTAATTGCAGTGGTAGCGGCTCGGCTCGGAGAATATCTTTTCGGCTTTGATCTCCGAGTGGACCATTGGTTTTTTCATTTTCCGGCCGAACAGTTTGGTCTGGCGCCCGTCGGCAAAATGGCTTTTTTTACAGCCGTGACGTTTCTGCTTTTTAATCTGGCGATATTTCTGGTCACTTTTTCTAACACCCGCTCGGCAACTGATGTTGCTAAAGGACTATCGCTTGTAGTTGGGTTCGTCGGGTTGACGTTTTCTCTCGGTTATCTTTATGGAGCGCCACTAATGTACGACGGCAGCTCAATACCAATGGCTCTTAACACGAGCGCTTGCTTTGTGTTTGGCGGTGTGGCGCTATGGCTCAGAGGATCTCTTCGCGACGACGCGGCCCGTCGTATTGCACAGGAAAGCCTGGCACGAGCACACAATGAACTTGAGGAGCGGATCAAGGAACGAACGGCGGAATTGAGAGCACAGCAACTGTTTCTTCGCGCTGTGGTAGATGCTAGTCCCAATGCAATTTTTGTTAAGGATTCGCTTGGCCGCTTTGAACTGGTGAACAAGGCCGTGGAGATGGCCTATGGAAGATCTGGGGAGGAAATTCTTGGTAGGACCGAAGATGAGATTAATGGTAACCCAAACGAGGCGGCCGCCTTTGTGAACGATGACTTGGAAGTAATCAGCACGCTTGAACCCAAATTTGTCGCTGAACAACCACTCACGAATCGAAGCACAGGAAAAACGCGTTTCTACCAAACAGTAAAACTACCGCTGCAGCTGCCGGGCACCGAACGAGCCAAGGTTCTTGGTGTAGCGATTGACATTACCGATCGGAAAGAGGCTGAGCAAGCCTTACGTGAATCAGAGCAGCGCTATCGCCTCTTGTTCGAAAGCAATCCTCAGCCAATGTGGGTCTACGATCTCAATACGCTGGAATTTCTTGCCGTAAACCAGGCTGCCATCTTTCACTACGGATATTCTCGAGAAGAATTCCTTGGTATGACCATCAAGGATATTCGACCTCAGGAAGACGTTCCAGCGCTTCTCGAGAACATCTCAAGAAGCTCGGTCTCAGGAATAAATCTGGCCGGTACCTGGAAACATGCAAAGAAGGACGGAACCATTATTGACGTCGAAATCATTTCACATGAACTTCTCTTTGGTGGACGAGATGCAGAACTTGTCCTGATTAACGACATAACCGAACGTATTCGTGCGGAGGAGGCCCTGCGTGAGACCGAGGGACAATTGCGCCAATCACAGAAGCTCGAGGGAGTGGGGCAGCTTGCCGGTGGGATCGCACACGACTTCAATAATCTACTGACGGTTATAGGCGGCTACACTGATCTCATTCTTACCGGATCCAAATTGGAGGAGCCTACCCGGGAGAAAATAGAGGAAGTCCGGAAAGCCGCAGACCGTGCGACGTCCTTAACCAGACAGTTATTGGCCTTCAGCCGGAAACAGGTTTTAAAGCCCGAGGTGCTCGACGTTAATACACTCATTGAGAGTCTTGGGCAAATGTTGCGCAGGTTAATCGGCGAAGATATCGAATTAGTCACATTTTTAGGGCCCGACGTTGGGAACATAAATGCTGATCCGAGCCAGATCGAGCAAGTTGTTATCAATCTCATTGTCAACGCACGCGATGCAATGCCGAACGGAGGCAGGATCAGTGTTAAGACGGCAAATGTCGAGTTGGATGCGGCTTATTCGGACATGCATATCGCCGTCAATCCCGGACCTTATGTGATGCTCACTATTTCTGACACCGGTTGCGGAATGAATTCAGAAACCCGCAAGCGTATCTTTGAGCCTTTTTTCACCACGAAAGAAGTTGGCCGCGGAACGGGTTTGGGCTTGTCCACAATTTACGGCATCGTAAAGCAATCAGGTGGAAATATTTGGGTCTATAGCGAAGTCGGGAAAGGTACTACGTTCAAAATCTACCTTCCACGCGTGAACGCAGAAGATGCCGATGAGATTGTTCTGAAGGACGACGAAACCGTTCTCAACGACAGATCGGAGACCATTCTATTGGTCGAAGATGAAGAAATGGTCAGAAAACTGGCCACCGATATTCTGCGGACGAGGGGATACCAGGTACTCATCGCCAGTGGCGGTGATGAGGCCATCGAAACATGTAAAAGACACACCGACAAAATCGACTTAATGCTGACTGACGTGGTGATGCCTGGAATGAACGGAAGAAAAGTGGCTGAGGCGGTCAGTTTACTCCAGCCGGAAATGCGAATCTTGTATATGTCCGGGTACACCGATGACGCAATAATCCATCATGGTGTCCTTGACTCAGACACAAATTTTATCGAAAAGCCATTCACTGCTCAGTCGCTAGTTTCCAAGGTGCGCGAAACCCTTGGAGAGATCGAGAACACTGCGACAAGCTAATCGCCGAGTGGCTGGCATGTCGTTCAACTCCTGGCTCGTTTCTGGAGCGTTAACTCGATTGGCCGCGCGCAAACCTTACACTCCCCTAACGTTCTTAATGCATCACTCGACATGTTCCTGGAGAACAATAGTTAGTGCAACCTCAACTTTGCGAACAAGAAAACGATAACCGCATTCTTATCGTTGATGATGAAGAGCCGGTGCGTAAAGTACTTACCGCGCAGTTGTCTGAGCGCTACACATGCGTCGGGGCGGCTAATTCTCAGGAAGCTCTTGATCACTTGAGTCATCAGCAATTCGGCCTTGCCATTTTGGACGTGCAAATGCCGGGTTTGAATGGAATAGAACTGCTAAGAAAGATTCTCAGAGATTTCCCTGACGTTGCAGTCATCATGGCATCAGGCGTGGATCGGAGCCAGCGTGCCGTAGACGCGCTACGTCTCGGTGCTTTTGATTATTTGATCAAGCCGCTGGATTTTGACGTGCTCCAACTGACGGTCGAGCGAGCGCTAAAGCATCGCGCTTTATTGCTAAAAGGTGAGCGCTACAAACAAGATCTCGAAAGAAGGAATCAAGAACTGGCAGCTCAGAAGGAAGAGCTGCAGCGCCTCCAGGCTCAATTAGTGCATAGCGAGAAAATGGCCTCACTTGGTCAGCTGGCCGCCGGCATCGCCCACGAACTTAACAATCCAGCTGGTTTCATCCATAGCAATATGGAGGGTCTCAAAGAATATGTGAGCCAGTTTGAAAGGCTGCTCACACTTTATGACGTTATACCTTTGCCCGCGACGTGGGCGGTTCAAGCTCGCGACCTCAAGAGTGATATCGGGTACGAAAAACTACTATCTGACTTTTCTTCGATTATCACCGATTGCCAGGAAGGCGCCGCCCGTATCCGCGATATCGTACTTAATCTGAGAACGTTTTCCCGTTTGGATGAGGCTGAGGTCAAGACGATTGATGTCCACGCTGGTATAGATGCCACCATCCGTCTTCTGTCACAGTATTACAACTCGAACCACATCACCCTGCGTCGCGACTATGGGGACTTGCCGCTGATTGATTGTTTTGCCGGTCAGCTTAACCAGGTTTGGATGAACCTGCTGAAAAATGCAGCCCAAGCGATTGGCGAGGGGACGGGCGAGGTGCGAATTGAAACAAGAGTCGAAAATAGCGACGTCGTAGTGCGGATTAGCGACACGGGAAAAGGTATCAGCAAGAATGACGAGAAAAGGATATTTGACCCCTTCTTCACCACTAAACCGATAGGAGAAGGTACTGGCCTTGGACTGTCCATCAGCTACGGCATCATTGAGCGACATGGCGGCACAATTACCGTGGATAGTACTCTCGGTAAGGGAACTAAGTTCACCACTCTAATTCCTATCAAGCCGCCTGCCGCTGAGCAGCAACGTGCCCATCACCTTAAATACAGATAGAAAGTATTTTCAGGAGGATTACCAAATGGCTTACATGATTCTAATTGTCGACGACGAGCCTGCAAACCTGCGATCACTCGAAAGATTGTTTCGAACAGAGTACGACGTTCTCACAGCGGGATCAGGGCAAGAAGCGCTGGATTTGCTGCGTCAGCACGATGTCGCGTTGCTTATCACTGATCAACGGATGCCTGAAATGACTGGCATTGAACTGTTACAAAAAACGGTGGCACTTAGGCCGCGTATGGTTCGGATTATTCTCACGGGTTACACGGATGTCGATGCGTTGGTAGACGCTATTAATTGCGGGCAAGTGTACAGGTATGTTGGAAAGCCTTGGAACAATGATGAGTTGAGGCTAACTGTGAAACGCGCTCTCGAACACTATGAGACTAACAAGACATATTACGAACTCGGTCTTGCTAATGAACGTCTCGTTTCTGCAATTCAAGAAATTCAGCGTGTTGCAACGCTCGCGAGTGTCGGCCGGGCCTAACAAAACATTCCCGGCGGGAAAAGATCGTCGGAGTTTCACTTATTAGACCACTTCGTAAGCCTTAACTTTTGATCGCCGTACAGGCAATAGATATGAGTGACGCAAACCGGAAAAACATTTTGATCATTGACGATGAACCAGGCATCAGAACACTCCTGTGCGATTTATTCGCGAACGACTACGCTTGCCACGTAGCTGCCGCAGCGGAAGCAGGCCTCGATACCCTGAAGTCTAACGACATAGCCCTGGTGATCAGCGATATCAACCTGGAAGGGATTAGTGGTCTCGAGATGGTGCCACAGATTATTGCCATCGCTCCCGATACAATTGTAATCATGATGAGCGGCAGGCAGACGATCGAAACGGCGATCGAGGCAATGCGAGTAGGCTCTTTTGACTACCTCATGAAGCCTTTCGATCTTAGACATGTCCGGGTTGCGGTTAAGCGAGCGTTGGAACACTACGACCTGCGCATCGCACAGCGAAAATATAAAAATCAACTTGAGCAGGAAGTTCAACAGCGAACATCCGCACTCCGCGCGACTACGGAGGAACTCCGAGAACAAATCGCAGAGCGTAACGGCATCGAAGAACGCCTTAATTATCTTGCCTACCACGATGTTCTGACTGACCTGCCTAACCGCGTTCTTTTTAAAGATCGGCTGGCTCATTCGTTAGCTCTGGCCCAGCGAGACAATCAAATTGTCGCTGTCATGTTGCTCTCGATTGACAAGCTTAAGTGTATTAATGACACCTTGGGACCAACGATGGCTGACGAACTGATTGTCGAGGTCGCTGAGCGACTCAGAAGTATCATGCGTGACGGCGACACTCTTGGGTACTGGGGCAGCGATGAGTTTGCCTTCCTGTTTGGCAATCTGGAGAGAGCGGAGGGTGCTATTGAAATCGCGGTCAGAATCCAATCAGCCTTGGAAGCGCGATTCCATTTGAACGGACATGAGGTTTATCTGACGCCGAGCATAGGAATTGTCACCTGCCCTATGAACGGACGCGATGAAGAAACCTTAATGAAGAATGTTAGTGCGGCGCTTTTCGAGGCGAAGAAGAAAGGTGGACACAGTTACGAGTTCTATACAGCTGAAATGAATTCGACTGCCCTGAAACGGCTTTCGTTAGAGAGCAGTCTGCGAAGCGCAGTTAAGTTTGAGGAATTCGTCGTTCATTACCAGCCAAAAGTGGATGTTAAGAACTGGCAAATTGTAGGAGCCGAAGCATTGATACGCTGGCAACACCCAAAACGGGGGCTGTTGCCGCCGGCGGAGTTCATTCCGCTAGCCGAAGAAATTGAACTTATCTCGTCGATAGAGAATTGGTGTTTGAGAACAGTATGTGGGCAAATAAAGCAGTGGAAAACCGTCGGTTCAAATCTGCAGTCGATTTCCACAAATATTTCACCCCGTGAGTTTCAACAACCCAATTTATTCCCCACGATTGCGCGCATACTGCACGAAATAGGCGCCGAGCCAGGTTGGCTTGAACTGGAGGTGACTGAGGGTTCATTAATGACTAAACCGGAACTGGCCGTACACACATTGAAGGCGTTGAAAAACATCGGAGTCAAGATATCCATTGACGATTTTGGCACCGGTTTTTCGTCCCTAAGCTATCTGAAACACCTGCCTATCGACATCCTGAAAATAGATCGATCTTTTATAAGAGAAGTTACCAGCGATTCCGCAGATGCCGCACTGGTAATGGCAATTATTACGTTGGCTCACAACTTAAGCCTCCGGGTGGTGGCGGAGGGCGTTGAAACGGAGGAACAACTTAAGTTTTTGCAATCGCTTCGTTGTGATGAGATACAGGGTTATCTATTCAGCAAGCCGCTGCCAGCTGCGGAGTTTGAGGAGCTGTTGTTTCATGGCCAATTTACTTCAGAAGCATGGAGGAAGCGCCGATCTCAACACTCCATTGCAGCCAAGAAGCCGTTGATTACGGCGGCTTAGTATCCAGACCATCGGAAGTCTACGCCACGTCCGTCAAAGTCTTCCCGTAACCTCCAGAATAATCTCCCCGACGATTGGCTTGGTAGTTGCCTGAATTTGTCAATAAGGAGCCTCGGTCCGGCTCGAGGAGAAAAATGACTCCAAGACTTCGCTGCTTAGTAATTGACGATGAGCCTGATCTTACATCACTTGTTGCCGAAGTCCTTCGTCACGAAGGATGGCAAGTCACAGAGGCATCGTCAGCTGAAGAAGCGTTCAAGCTGTTGCACGAACAAACTTGGTCAGCGGTACTTTGCGACATACATCTTGGCGGTGCTGATGGTTTTACTGTCCTTCACCGGTTTAAGGCCGAGATGCCAGCCGTCCCAGTCGTACTCATGACGGCTTACGCTAGCGCCTCTGGGGCTCTGGATGCCGCATCGTTTGGCGCTTTCGATTACATACTAAAGCCATTCGATATCGAGACGTTGCAGGCCATCTCTCAGGCATTGAAGGAACAGGTCCTGAATTACCGACCGCGGCGCGTTCGTTCGCCAATAGCTGGCACGAAGTATCAGCCGGACATTCATTTGCTCGGCCGCAGTTCCGCCTTTATTGAAGTGATGAAACAGGTCGGCAGATTTGCTGGCACCGACCTGCCTGTGCTTCTAAGCGGTGAATCAGGTACTGGAAAAGAGGTCGTAGCAACATCAATTCACACCCGAAGCCCGCGCCGGGATTATCCATTCGTCGCCTTTAACTGCGGCGCGATCTCACCCGAGTTAATTGAGTCTGAACTATTCGGCCACATGAAAGGTTCCTTCACCGGCGCGGATCGGGATCGTCCAGGTCTGTGGGAAGCGGCGGACAAAGGCACATTATTTCTTGATGAGATCACAGAGACAACTCCCACTTTTCAAGTGAAATTATTGCGGGTCTTGCAACAGGGTGAAGTCCGGCGGGTAGGCTCTAATGAAACTCAGCGGGTGCACGTGAGGGTCATTGCCGCCAGCAACCGTGATATTGAAAAAGAGGTTGCTGCCGGAAGGTTTCGTCAGGATTTATTCTATCGATTGAATTCGGTTTCAATACATCTCCCCCCGCTGCGTGACCGACCTGAAGACATTCTGCTCCTGGCGAAGAGTTTCGCAATTCAAGTTTACTCCTTAGGTACTGATATCAGATTCTCCGAGGAAGCCCTCGACCTGTTGCAGAGGTATCCATGGCCTGGAAACGTTCGGGAGTTGGAGAATGCTGTTGTACTCTCAACAGCTGTTTGCGATGGGACTATCCGTGTTAAAGATTTGCCTGAGCGAGTACGTAAATACTTCGCCGATGCGTCGAGTCAAGTAAGCCGAATCCCGGAGAATTTAACAACCGTCAAAGAAGAACTGTTTCCGCTTACCGTAGTTGTAGCTAACTACGTTGGAAAAGTGCTGGCCCACACCGACGGTAACAAACAGGCCGCAGCCCGTCTGCTTCAGGTAGATCGAAAGACGCTCGACCGCATGATGAAGCGCTATAACATCACCAGTCCGAATGCCAATGGTTCAGCCGTTGCCCAGCAAGCTGCCGATTAATCGATTAAGAATCTTACACCGACATGCGCAACAAGCCCGACGGTCGAGCGCCAGCAACCGGCACTCCCAACCGCCGCAACTCCCTTCCTCCCAAGGCGGTTGAACCCATAATCGCTGAGCTCAAACGTCTCGGCACAAAGAAAACTCGCGATGGCATGGCGCGGTATGCGATTCCATCCGATAACGCGTTCGGAGTGCCGGTGGGCCAGATTAGAGATCTCGGAAAACGTTTAGGACGAAATCATGAACTGGCCCAGGCATTGTGGGACACAGGCTGGTACGAAGCGCGCATGCTGGCCACCTTTGTCGACGAGCCAGACCTTGTAACTCCGGTGCAAATGGATCGTTGGTGCAAAGATTTTGATAACTGGGCGATCTGTGACACAGCTTGTTTCCACCTTTTCGACAAGACACCTCACGCGTTCAAAAAAGTTTCGCAGTGGGCTAAACGAAAGGATGAGTTCGTTAAACGTGGTGCGTTTGCTTTGCTGGCAAGCTTGGCGCTGCATGACAAGAAATCAGACGACGCATCATTTCTGACGTGCCTGTCGCTAATCGAACAAGCTGCCACCGATGATCGGAATTTCGTGAAGAAGGGTGTGAGCTGGGCCCTACGTGGAATCGGCCACCGGAATCCCGCTCTAAAGAAGTCGGCGTTGAAACTTTCAGAACAACTTGCGCAATCCACCAACTCTGCCGCCCGCTGGATCGGGAAAGACGCGCTTCGTGACCTAAAACGTGTTCGATAAACTTGAGGACGGTCTGATCGAGTTGATCATCATCTTGATTTAGCTTAGCCCGCGGAGCGCGGCGAAAGCATAAAGCGTGGGGTGGAGCGCAGCGGAACCCCAGGATCCGTTGGGATAACTGATCGCAGCCCGCGAAGTGGGCGACAGCCTATTCATAATGACTTGGGCGGTTTGCGCTATCGCACGCTTCGCGTGCTTTTTCTTCATATCGGTCGGGCTACCCTGGGGTTCCGCTGCGCTCCACCCCAGGCTTTATGCTTTCGCCGCGCTCCGCGGGCTAAGACAACAGAGTGAATCGATCAGACCTTCCTTGAGTTTGTCGCGGCGTGACGACAAGCTGAAGCTTATCGGACACTGGGTCGCCTTGACACCCCAGAAGCCAGATTGGTACATTACGCGGTCTTTTTCCTATCTCGAATATCTGCAAGAGTTTGCAAAGGAGTCTGCTTGAGTACTGAATCAGGTTTTTTATTCACTTCTGAGTCTGTCACCGAAGGCCACCCAGACAAAATTTCCGATGCCATTTCAGATGCAGTTTTAGACGCTGCACTATCTGAGGATCCAAAAGCCCGCGTTGCTTGCGAAACCCTGGTAACCACCGGTTTGGTCGTTATTGCAGGCGAAATTACTACCGACGCTCGCATCGATTACAGTCGAGTTGCTCGCGACGCAATCAAAGAGATCGGCTACACCCGCGCCAAGTATGGTTTCGACTCGGAAACCTGCAGCGTTTTGTCCGCAATCGACCGGCAGTCGCCGGACATTGCGATGGGCGTCGATACCGGCGGCGCAGGCGACCAGGGATTGATGTTTGGTTTCGCTTGTAATGAGACGCCGGAACTGATGCCGCTGCCGATTCAGTTGGCCCACATGCTGGCGAAGCGTCTTACCGATGTTCGCAAGTCTGGCGCGCTTCCCTACTTGCGTCCTGACGGCAAATCTCAGGTGACAATCGAGTATCGCGATGGCCGGCCGTTCCGTGTTGAAGCCGTCGTTATCTCGTCGCAGCATGGTCCAGATGTGAAAAACGAACAACTGCGTTCCGAGATTCGGGAGCAAGTGATCAATCACACCGTTCCTGGCGACCTGCTCGATTCGAACACCAAGGTTCACATTAACCCGACCGGCCGTTTCGTTACCGGCGGACCGCAGGGAGATGCGGGTCTGACGGGGCGCAAGATTATTGTTGACACCTACGGTGGCTATGCGCCGCACGGCGGTGGGGCATTCTCCGGAAAAGATCCCACGAAGGTCGATCGCTCGGCAGCCTATATGGCGCGCTACGTCGCGAAGAACATTGTCGCCGCCGGTCTCGCCGATCGCTGCCAGGTCCAATTGGCTTACGCGATCGGTGTCGCAGATCCGGTGTCTGTCAATGTGCAGACGAACGGAACCAGCCGTGTTTCGGAAAGCGCGCTGGAAAAGCTCGTAAGGTCTCACTTTGAACTGACGCCGCGCGGAATTATCGAATCGCTCGACTTGCGTCGGCCGATTTACAGGGCTACAGCCGCATACGGTCACTTCGGTCGCGATGGTTTTAGTTGGGAGAAAACCGATAAGGCCGAAGCACTGCGCAACGCTGCCGGGATCTAGTCTCCGGATTTAAGCCACCATCAAAACATTTCAGATAAGGACACCTAAGTAATGAGTGCAACACGTGCCATGGAGTATGACGTAAAAGATATCGGCCTCGCCGCGCAAGGCAAGCAGCGAATTGAATGGGCCGAACGCGAGATGCCGGTCCTGCGATTGATCCGGGAACGATTTAACGAAGAGAAACCGTTGAAAGGCATCAGGCTGGTTGCCTGTGCCCACATCACCACAGAGACTGCAAACCTCGCGCGCGCGCTGCAAGCGGGAGGCGCTGAAGCGGTATTGATCGCTTCCAATCCCCTTTCCACGCAGGACGACGTGGCCGCTTCACTCGTAGCCGATTGGGGCATTCCGGTTTATGCGATCAAAGGCGAGTCGACCGATACCTACAATCGACACGTACGCATTGCGCTGGATTCACATCCTGACATCATTATCGACGACGGCTCAGACGTGGTGGCCACACTGCTGAAAGAGCGCGGCGATCAGATCAAGGAACTTATTGGTTCGACTGAGGAGACGACCACCGGCATTCAACGTTTGAAAGCGATGGAAACTGCCGGGGTGCTCACCTTCCCTTCGATTGCCGTCAACAACGCGCAAACGAAACACTTCTTTGACAATCGTTACGGTACGGGCCAGTCAACGCTCGACGGCATCATCCGCGCGACCAATATTTTGCTCGCGGGACGCAATATCGTGGTTATCGGCTACGGCTGGTGCGGTAAAGGCGTTGCATTAAGAGCACGCGGCATGGGCGCGAACGTCATTGTTACCGAAATTGATCCGATCAAGGCAGTCGAAGCGGTGATGGACGGTTTCCGGGTTATGCCGATTGCCCAGGCAGCTCCGATTGGAGACATCTTCGTTACTGTAACTGGTAACCGCCACGTGATCGACCGTCAGCACTTTGCTGAGATGAA
Organism: Pyrinomonadaceae bacterium; assembly: GCA_035273385.1. GTDB lineage: Bacteria > Acidobacteriota > Blastocatellia > Pyrinomonadales > Pyrinomonadaceae > PSRF01. The sequence goes on from DATEPE010000010.1 coordinate 330,643, forward strand.
AGACGGCGCCATGGTCTGTAACAGCGGCCACTTCGATCTCGAGCTCAACCTCGTCGCGCTCGGCGAATTGTCGGAGGATGTTAAGACTGTCCGGCCGTTTGTAGAAGAGTACAAACTAAAATCTTCAGGCAACCGGGTGATGGTTTTGGGAGAGGGCCGATTGATCAACTTGGCGGCCGCCGAAGGTCATCCAGCCAGCGTGATGGACATGAGCTTCGCTAACCAGGCGCTGTCAGTGGAGTTTCTGGTGGAGAAGAAAGGCGAGTTAAAGCCGGGTGTTCACATGCTGCCACCCGAGGTCGACACAGAGATCGCTGCGTTAAAACTTCGGGCTTTGGGTCTGGAGATTGATACGTTGACTGCGGAACAACTCGAATACATCTCGAGCTGGGAAACCGGAACCTAGGTTCTAACTCGAGACAGGAAATAGGTCCCCGCTGCTGCGAAAATCACCGGCGGGGACCACGCCGCAACCTCAGGCGGCAACAGGCCATGCGTGCCAAGCTGTTGAAACCCTCCACCGATTCCCCAATAGACAATACTGACGCCGACGGCGACACATAACGCGACGACCGCTCCTCTTCGCCCAAATGCCAACGCCAACGGCATTCCGATAAACGCCATCACGATCACACTGAACGGGTTTACGTATTTTCTCTGCAGAGCTACGGCCAACCCCGACACATCAACTCCTCGTTGTTTCGCCGCGCGTAGATAACCGGCGAGAGCAGCCACACTTAACTGCGACGGTTTATCGACGGTCGGCCTGAATACTTGCGGCGAATCGACGCCCTGTAAATGAACTTCACTTACTCTTTGGTGGTCCACGCTAAAACCTTCGAGGTTGATCGTTTCGGCCTCTTTGATCAACATCTCATTGCCTGTGGTCCACACCCCCAGCTTGCCTACTGAAACACGCCTTAAGTGCACCGCATCATCATCCAACTCATAAATTGTCGGGTCGTACAAGACCTGTCCCTGCTCATCAAACTCATACGAGTAGATTCGCCTGTTTTCCGGTGATGCGAGCCACTGACGGCCAGTACCTGTGATGGCGCGAGGTTGCCCTCCGCGTATTCGAGCTCGCAACGCTTCCTGTCTCACGTTCGCCGGAGGCATTACGTGCTCCTGCACCAGCCACGTAGTAGCGCCCGCCGCAACTGCGAACAAGAGACCAGGCAGCATCAGTCTGTACACGCTTTGCCCGGATGCCCACCAAGCGATCGCTTCACTTCGCCGCGCCAAAAGTGCGTAAGTGATTAGCACCGTGATTAGCATCGTTGCAGGAAACAGCTCAACCGCAATCAATGGCAGAAGGAACAATAAATACTTTGCGACCACCGACGCCGGCACGTTGTTGGCGCCGATAAAACGCCACAGCTCAAACAACGTAAAGATGGTGAAGATCGCAGCGAGGGACACAAAGCCCACCACAAAACTACTCGATAAGGTCTGGAACAGGCTCGTATCCAGCAAACTGGGGAATCCCGATCGTCCTGCGCCGACAATGTGTTGCTGCTGCCTTGATCTCGCGGCGACAGTCGTCGCCTCTTTTGATTTCTTGAAACGTTGGAGCAGGCTAAAGCTTGGAAAATCCCTCAACACCAGGACGCCGAGGCTTAACAACAGGATCACTGCCGTTGCGATCCACTGTCCAACGATCGCTGGAACGGTGTTGGTCCTTACGATTGATTCACCGAGCAACGACAAGAGGTAGTAGATAACTACCACTCCAATGGCTAACAGCACGCCGGCGGCTCGGCCTCCCCGTCTAATACGAAGTCCTAATAAAGCGCCAAACAACGCGAATAAAAGCGGCGCCACCGACAACGCCAGCCTCCGATGCAACGTGCGTTCAGCTTCATTTTTTTCTTTAGGTGTGCCCGTAGCCGCTTTCTCTCGCAGTTCCCGCCAGTCCATCTCCTCGGCACTCACTTCATCTTTGCTGATCTGATCCAGCAAGGCAGCCCGGCCGGTGTCGATGGCAATACGAAGCTGTTCAAGTCGTTCAACTACGTACGACTGATCAGGATTCGTCGGAGCCGGGACTTTCAAAGCCGAAGCGTCACTCAACACCAACTCTGACTTATCACCGGAAGAGTCAATGCGTCCGGAACGCGCAGTCACTACCCTTGTTGAGCCGTCTGCCTGTTGCGCATAGATAAAAACGCGCGCCCAGGAACCCTGCGTCTTGTCTCCGTCTCTTACGTAGATTACGTATCCGGGAATTTCTGTGTTGAAAGTGCGGGGTTCGACTGGCGATTCGAGTTTACGAAGCGCACCCTGCAAAGCGGCACGACGTAAGTCTCGCGCAGCTTGCGGCGCCTCTTTCATATGGAGAAAGCTGGTAGCGACTGTAGCAACGAACCCAAGAAGCAAGGCGGGCCAAACAAGGGTCCAGGTGCCAATGCCGGCAGAACGCATGACCACGATTTCGCTGTCGCTTCCCATACGAGCGAAACCGATAACAATGCCTGCCAGCACTGCCATCGGTAACGTCAGGACCAGCACACCCGGCAGGAGAGCCGCCCCGATCTCGATTAGCAAGGAAAACGGCAGGTCGGCATAAAGTGCCAGCTCGGCGAAGCGCCCGGCCTGTTGAGTAAGCAAAATAGCTGTCAGCAGAAATAGAGATAGAAAGACATACGGGAGCGCGCTATTAATAACGTATCGCGGAATGAGTTTTCTGCCGGCAATCATCTAAAGTAGTTTCTTAAGGTTCCGGTTATTGGAAGTTTGGTCTTAGGCGCGGTTGGCGTTCCAGGACACGCGCAATTAGCTGGTGAGTTAATTCCGCCATTTCCTTATGGATACTAGCCGGAACTTCACGTGACTTCTGAGCGAAAACAAATGGCGCCAGTTTCTGCGTCGCTCGTAGTTGTTGTTGCAGCCGGCGCGAAACCGCGTTCCCTCCTCCGTTAGTACAATCCCGGCAGCGGAAGCTCAGGTCTGATGCAAGAAAAGCCGCGCGTGCATCATCGAATAGCGAGCCACACTCAGCACAGCGTCCAAGGTCCGGCAAATATCCCTCAAGTTTCAGGAGCCACACCTCAAAGTATCTAAGAATTATCGGCAGGTCCTGTTGCGACTGAGAGATCGCTTCCAGACAAGCTTTAACCATCCGATAAAGTTTTTCGTTAACGTGATGTGGCGGGGAAAACTCGAGTACCAGGTCTCCCATGTACGCGAGACCGGTAAGAGTTTCGGCGTGACTTGATAAATCGAAATGCGAAGTCACAATTTCTGCGGTACTGATTGAGGCGAGTTCCTGGTTCTCTTTTTGGTAGTAGTTAATCCTGACGAGGGTGAACGGCTCCAGCGCGGCGCCAAATCTACTCTTCAACTTGCGACAGCCTTTTGCCACCCCGCGAATCACCCCCGCTTCACGCGTCAGGCAAACCACAATCTTGTCCGCCTCAGCGAAGTTGTAGGTTCGCAGGATTAGGGCTTCGCTTTCAAATACCGCCATTTAAAACTCCCAGCGACACCAACGGTAACTAGGGAATGAAGTAAAGCACCCAGGCTAACGCCAAACCGATTATCAAGAATTCAAGAAACACTTTAAGTCCATACGACAAGCGATCACTCTTGGTCTCTTTTGCGACTGTGCCGAATACGACAGCTGCCAGCACAGCGAAGGCAGTCATGACGAGGAAATGTCTCATTCTTTCCTCCCCGCTGCGATATCGAATGCGTCGAGCATTGCCAGATAGTTTAAGAGACCCGCGATAAGTAGAAACGTGTTGCCATATTCATACGTCGCTCGGGCCGCATTAACGGCATCGTCCGCAAAGCCCGTATCAAGAAACCAGCAGATCAGGTAGAGCAGCCCCGCACCGAGGTTCGCGATCATCGGCGGTAACTGATAAAGCGCTGAAGACTGCCCATCGGATTTCAGTATAAAAAGGTGCCCACCCATCGCGAGGCCCGAGATAAACGCCGTGTACACAGCGCCACCTAGAATAGCCGCGCGTATCCAGCGTCCTTGCATTGCGTGGCCCGCACCCGGCACCAGCCAAGCTATCAGGCCCACCAGCCATGCCCTCGAAGGCGGCCTCTCAACCAGCACTACTTCTGTTGCCTTTGCCAAAACCACTTCTCCCTCTTTTAGATTGCGGATTGCGGATTGAGGATTGCGGATTTCAAGATGCCTTGATCGACTGCTGGCGGTCGGCCTTCGAACTCTCGACCTCCCACTCCCGCAACCCTCAATCCGGAATCCGCAACCGAAACACCCACCCGCTACCGCAGGTGGTACTGACCTCATCCCGATCCCACATCTCGCATCTGACATCTAACATCTGACTTAAGGTCTTACGTCATGGTCCACGAGAAAGTTACTTCATCAGCAACCTTAACGGTCGGCGCCCCGACTCTTAAACCCGCGTCTTAACTTTCAGTAAAGCAAATAACCCTCTCGAACCTTCTTGAACTCTTCAAGATTCGGAGCCCACCAGGACCAGAGGTCCTCAATCGATCCACCCGACTCGATCACTTCTCTGGTTCGCGATGTTCCGGCGATCACATCGAAGGGGTTTCGATCATAAACGTATTCATACGGAGGCTCCTTCCAACGGAACTCCTCAGGATAGAGTTCATATGCTACTTTAACCATCGCGACGCCAACCGAGACAGGCTCAAAAACACTTCGGTCAATCACGTGAATCTGTACACCGCCGCAACTGACCCCGCCATGTTTCTGAAACGTAGGACGGAACACGCAGCTTCTGAAATAGACGCCCGGAAAACTCAGCTCGTTCAACCGCTGAGCATACTTCTCAGGATTGATGTATGGAGCACCAATCAACTCAAACGGCCGGGTGGTTCCCCGCCCTTCTGAAATCTGTGTGCCCTCGAAATGAACCGTGCCCGGAAACACAGTCGCTGAATCCAGCGTCGGAATATTTGGCGAAGGCAAAACCCACGGCGTGTCTGTTTCGTCCAACCAGCAATCGCGGTCCCAGCCCTCCATCGGAATTACTGACAGGTCACACGCTATCCCGAACTTGTCATTGAATAATTGCGCGAGCTCTCCCAATGTCATGCCGTGCCGCGTAGGCATTGGGAATAAGCCGACAAATGAAGCCTGCTCCGTTTCCAAAACATTTCCGGCTACATCGCGTCCATTAATCGGATTCGGACGGTCACAAACTATAACCTTCTTGCCAAACCGCTTCGCCGCGACCATTGAATTCGCCATGGTGTAGGCGAAGGTATAGATGCGACAGCCAACGTCCTGCATGTCAAAGACCAGCACATCCACGTCCTTGAGCATGGTTTCGGTTGGCTCGCGAGTCTCACTGTAAAGCGAATAGATAGGTAATCCAGTGGCAACGTCGACGGCATGATCAGTTTCGATCATGTTGTCCTGAACGTCGCCCCTGATGCCGTGTTGAGGCCCGAACAGCGCCCGCAGATTCACGCCGGCATGCTCGGAAAGCAGATCGGCGGCGTGTCTGAATCCGTGGTCAACCGATGCCTGGTTGCAGATCAGCCCTACCTTTTCACTACCCAAAAAGCGGGCATGTTGTTCAAGTAACGTCTCAAGTCCTAGTTTAATGTGTCGCTTCATTCGGTTAAAGTAAAACCTCAACTATCCACAAAGTACTGAGCCTCCGTTAACATTCAAGACCTCGCCGGTAATGTGGCGCGCCCAGTCAGAGCAAAGGAATGCGATTGGACGAGCAATGTCCTCGGCTGTCGCGACTGCGCCGATCGGGATGTTCGAGGCAATCGCTGCTCTGCTCTCGCTGTTGCCCAGGGCTTCTTTAGTCATGTCGGTATCGACCCACCCGGGCGCAACTGCGTTCACGTTTATCTTCCAGGGCGCGAGTTCGACGGCAAGCGACTTAACGAAGGCAATCTGGCCGCCTTTGGATGCTGCATAGTTCGAATAACCTGCCTCGCCTCGCTGTCCGGCCGTGGAGCTGACTACCACAATCTTGCCGCCCTCTCGTTGCTTCATAGCCGGAGCTACAGCTTTACAGACCGACCACGTGCCTTTGAGATTGACGTCGATAGTCTTGTCCCACATCTCATCGGTCATCGACTCAATGGCGTCCCCTTCCCAAATGCCGGCGGAGCACACCAGTATATCGATTCGTTTGAATTGTTCGAGTGTGGCTTGAATTAACCGGTGGGCCTCAGCTGATTTTGAAACGTCTGCCTTAAATGCAATCGCTTGTCTTCCCTGTCCCTTTACAGTCTCGACCACCGCTTCAGCCGCCGCCGCATCGCTTACGTAATTAACAACTGCGTGAGCGCCTAATTGTGCAAACAGTTCAACTACTGCTTTACCGATTCCGCGGGAACCGCCAGTAACAATCGCAACTTGATCTTCCAAACGCAGGAGGCCCTGAAACGCACTCACGACTGTGGGCCCTCAACATAAGTAACGTCTCCAACCGAACTGTCCATGACTCCCGCTTTGAGGTCGCGCTTCCCTTCCCGCGCAAATCCTCTCGCAGCATCTATGAATGACTGGAATAACGACTGCGAAAACCGATCGTGTTGCCAACCCAGTTCGGGGTGCCATTGCACCGCCAGAACGAAGCGATCGTCGCGCGGATCCTCGACCGCCTCTACCAATCCGTCCGACGCCCATGCAGTGGCCGTCAGGTCTCGGCCAATCTTCTCCAACGCCTGGTGATGATGGCTGTTAACGAGTGCCGCGTCGGACTGTGCGAGCGACGAAACGCGGCTTGACGCAGCAAGCTCGATTCGATGCGAGGGCCGATCGCGAGGCGCGCCCTGCTCGTGCTTAATCGCATTCGGCAGCTGCGAAAGTATGTCCTGGACCAGTGTGCCACCACGATGAACATTCAAGACTTGCATGCCAAAACAGATGGCAAACAGCGGGAGCCGCCGGTTCTCAATCTCTTCAAGCACAAGCAAGTCAGTGTCATCTTTGATTGATTGCACGGTGCCGAGTTTCGGGTGGGGATCAGCGCCATAACGAAGCGGATCAACGTCGGAATCGCTGCCGGGCAGCAGTACTCCGTCGAGCTGATCGACGACTGCACTAATATATTCGCGCTTCGGTATCAAACTAATGTGGACAGGAGTGCCGCCCGCAGCCTCTACCGCTTCACTGTAATGACGCCCGAGGTAAAAGCGGTCCGTCTCGGATTCGATTCGCATCGTAATGCCGATCCGCGGGCGGTAGCTTTCAGTGTTATTCATTGTAGATATCATAACGTAAACAGACCGCAGACGGCAGACAGCAGGACGCAGGCGGCAGGAGCAGGCGGCAGGAGCAGGCGGCAGACGCAGGCGGCAGGAGCATTCAGCGTTTGAAGGAAATGTGCATCGCTGCTGAGACGATGTTGAGAGTACAACCTTTAGGTTGCGCTGATGCGCAACAACGCAAGCTAAAGCTTGTACTCTGAACATCCTCCCAGCTCAGCGCTCCGTTCTGCTCCTGCTCCTGCTCCTGCCTCCTGCCTCCTGCCTCCTGCCGTCTGTCGTCTTGACTTGCCTTCCAGCCAATTCCTATAGTGACCGCAGCCAAAATGCAAACCGAAAATTCTCGCATCCGCAGTACAACTGTCCTGCTAGTTCGCAAAGATAATCATGTAGCTCTAGCCGGCGACGGCCAGGTCACGCTCGGCGAAACCGTCATGAAAGGCAATGCTCGCAAAGTCCGCCGGCTGTATAACGACAGCATCCTGGCGGGGTTTGCTGGCGCAACCGGGGACGCGTTTTCGCTGTTGACAAGATTCGAAGGAAAGTTGGAGCAGTATCACGGCAACCTTGAACGCGCGGCCATCGAACTCAGCAAAGAGTGGCGCACTGATAAGGTCCTGAGACACCTTGAAGCGTTACTTGTTGTGGCCGACGCCAAGACTTCGTTTCTACTCTCCGGTAATGGCGATGTGATTGCTCCGGACGACGGCGTGTTAGCCATCGGCTCCGGCGGTTCTTACGCGCTGGCTGCCGCGCGCGCCCTCTCGAAGCACACGGATCTATCCGCCAGGGACATTGCTGTCGAGGCATTGACCATTGCCGGCGAGATCTGCATTTACTCAAATCAAAATATTGTCGTTGAAGAATTATAAGAAGGCCCTACCGGAACAATGGTTATTTATTTGGAAGGTGAAGTGGACGAGCAAGTCGGTCTCGACGAGATGACACCGCGTCAGATCGTGGCGGAGTTGGACAAGCATGTGGTCGGACAGCGTAACGCCAAGCGGGCCGTCGCGGTTGCGTTGCGCAATCGCATTCGCCGGCAAAAGCTGCCACCTGAAATGGCGGTCGACGTGATGCCGAAAAACATCATCATGATTGGCTCAACCGGGGTCGGCAAAACTGAAATCGCGCGCCGCCTGGCTCGCATGTCCAACTCTCCTTTTCTCAAGGTCGAGGCGTCAAAGTTCACAGAGGTTGGTTATGTAGGCCGCGATGTTGAGAGCATCATTCGCGACTTGACCGAAATCGCGGTCGACATGACGCGCCAGGACAAGAGCGATGAAGTAGCTGAGAAGGCGGAACTCAACGTAGAGGAACGAATTCTCGACCTGTTGTTGCCGCCTCCCCGATCGTCTTCCAGTTTCTATGAGTTCGAAAACTCTGCGACACCTGCCGGCGCATCGGACACGACCGCCGACTCCGACGCGCGCGATGAACAATCTCAACGTACCCGCGAAAAGTTGCGCACTCAATTGCGTGAAGGAAAGCTTGATAACCGGTTAATCGAATTAGAGATTCGCGAAAAGAGTTTTCCGGTAATCGAATTGGCCGGTCCGCAGGGCGTTGAGGAAATGGGCATCAACATGAAGGACATGTTGGGCAGCATGTTCCAGGGCCGGACCAAGAACCGGAAGATGCGCGTCGACGAAGCGATGGAGCATTTGATGCAGGAAGAGGAAGAGCGCCTGATCGACATGGACCAGGTGGCCCGCGCTGCGATTGAGCGCGTGGAAGATTCCGGCATCATCTTCCTGGATGAGATCGACAAGATTGCAGGACGCGAATCCGGGCACGGGCCCGACGTGTCGCGCGAAGGCGTGCAGCGAGACATTTTGCCGATCGTGGAAGGCACCACAGTAAACACGCGCTATGGAATGGTTCGCACCGATCATGTGTTGTTCATCGCCGCGGGAGCTTTTCACGTGTCGAAGCCATCGGATTTAATCCCGGAGCTTCAGGGCCGGTTCCCCATCCGCGTTGAGCTCGAATCACTAACTATCGACGACTTCAAACGTATTCTCACCGAGCCCAAAAACGCCTTGATCAAACAGTATCAGGCGATGATGGCAACTGAGGAAGTGGTGATTGATTTTACGGAGGACGCGATCGACGCGATTGCGAATTTTGCGTTCCGTGTGAACGAGCAAACGGAAAACATCGGAGCCCGCCGTCTGCAGACAATCATGGAAAAACTACTGGAAGAGATCAGTTTTGAAGGACCCGATCTCGAACCTAAGAACCAGCACATCGACGCTGCCTACGTTGAAGCCATGCTGGCCGAAACCGTCAAGGACCAGGACCTCAGCCGGTATATTCTGTGACACGCCTCCCCTTCTCCCATCGCACACTATTGGCGCTTGCGGTGCTCTCTTTGACGCTGCCGTTTCTCGCCAACTGTGGAAAGCGCCGGCCGCCGTTACCGCCGGTGGAGCGTGTGCAACAGCGCACGGAATTGTTGTCCGGCGTGCAGAGAGGTAACCAGGTAATTCTCAACTGGCCTGCGCCGCGTCGTAACGCTTCGGACCAAAGCGTGCAGAGCATCAGACGGATAGATGTCTACCGGCTGGCCGAAGATCCGAGAGCCCCACTAGCGTTAACCGAAGAAGAATTTGCCACGCGGTCAACGTTGATTGGTTCAGTTAATTGGGACCAGATTCGAAACGCGGGCGACGTGCTGGAGTATACGGATACACTCGAGCTTGCGGGCGAGCCGACGCGGTTGCGTTATGCCATTCGTTACGTAAACGCCGCCGGACAGCGTGCGGCCTTCTCAAACTTTTTGTTAATCGAACCCGCCGCGAAGATTGCGCAAGCGCCCACCATCATCGCAACGGGCAACGAAGTCTCTGAAGGTGGGATCACAATTACCTGGCAACCACCCGCCGCTAATATCGACGGCTCAACGCCGGTGAACCTGCTCGGCTACAACGTGTATCGCGTCGAAGAATCGCAAGATCAGATCAGCGATGCGCCCATCAACCCGGGCCTGGCTTCCGGGACACAATTCACCGACAAGAATTTTAAGTTTGGAGAATCGTACCGTTATGTAGTGCGCGCGGTTTCTTTGGGTACCGGCGGAAATCCGGTGGAGAGTTTGAATTCAAATTCAATCACCGTCGCGCCTAAAGACATCTTCCCGCCCTCGGCGCCGTCTGCAATCACGATCGCAGCCGCGCCCGGCCGACTGTCGCTGTTCTTCCCAGCGAATCCGGAGCCGGATATTGCCGGGTATAACATCTATCGTTCAACCGACGAGAATCTGCCGAAGGATCAATGGTCGAAACTTAATTCCGACTTGTTGACCCGCACTACATTCCAGGATGAACGAGTGGAGTCCGGAAGAAGGTATTACTACTACCTGGTGGCAGTGGACCAGGCAGGTAATGTAAGTCCCGCGTCGGAAGTTGTGTCCGAAACTGTTCCGTAAGGTTGGGGCCGTTCAAAAGTAAGCGCTCGACTTTCGCGTTACTTCGTGTAGTTCGTGTAATGCGTGGATCCGTTTTTTAGCTGCAAAAGGATAATCCACGAAACACACGAAATAACACTAAACATCCTGCAAATTATTCAAAGTTGATGCGTATTTGCCGATTCAATACCACAAGAGTTTTCACACCACATTTTGGCGTGCTCGACGGTGATTCCATTCTGCCCCTGCCTGACAACATTCGTATCGGTCCGTCAATTGAGCATCACGTAAAACTAAGCGAAGCCAATTTGCTGGCGCCGGTCGCGCCCTCGAAAGTCGTATGCGTTGGCAGAAACTACGTTGAGCACGCGGCCGAGCTTGGCAACAAAATGCCTGACGAACCGCTGCTGTTTTTAAAAGCACCCTCTGCGATCATCGGCGATGGTGACAACATTCAGCTGCCGCCACAGTCGCAACAAGTCGAGCACGAAGGTGAACTGGGTGTGGTTATTGGTAAGACTGCAAGAAATGTACGCGATGATGAAGATCCACTGAACTACGTGTTGGGTTATACGTGTGTTAACGACGTCACGGCCCGCGATCTACAACGCAAGGATGTCCAGTTTACTCGCGGCAAATCGTTCGACACCTTCTGTCCGGTCGGTCCAATGATTGTCACCGATTTGAGCCCCGGGAAGCTCACGGTCACGACCCGTGTTAACGGAGTGGTGAAGCAAAACGGCAACACTTCTGACATGGCATTCCCGGTCCCCTTCTTGATTCGCTACATCTCCAATATCATGACTCTAAATCCAGGAGATCTGATTGCCACCGGAACGCCTGCTGGTGTGTCGGCGATGAAGGACGGCGATGTTGTCGAGATTGAAGTCTCTGGAATTGGCGTTCTGCAGAATCCAGTTCGCGCGATAAGATCATAGTTTCGTGTAGGTCGTGTAATTCGTGTAGTTCGTGCAGCGTATTTGGCGACACAAAAGATCGACCCACTAATTACACGAAACATCACGAATTACGAATTACGGAGGACTTATGAAATTCTTTTTAGACACGGCAAACCTTGATGAGATTCGCGAGGGTGCTTCTTTAGGATTCGCCGATGGTGTTACCACCAATCCATCGCTGATCGCGAAGGAAGGCGACGTCGATTTCAAGCAACATATTGCGGCCATTTGCCAGATTGTTTCCGGCCCCGTTTCTGCCGAGTGCACCAGTGAAGACACTGACGGAATGCTGCGGGAAGGACGCGAGTACGCGCAAATCGCGCCGAACGTGGTCATCAAGTGTCCGCTGACCAAGGCGGGCTTGAAAGCTACGCGCGCACTGTCAGACGAAGGTATCAAGGTAAACGTCACACTTTGTTTTTCAGCCGCACAAGCAATCCTCGCCGCGAAAGCAGGCGCCTCGTTCATCAGTCCGTTCCTGGGCCGGCTCGACGACATCGGTGAAAACGGTCTGGACCTTTTGGGCGACATCGTTGAAATCTACAGAAACTATGCATGGCCCACGGAGGTGCTGGCCGCCAGTATCCGGCATCCGATTCATGCGATAGAGGCGGCACGCATGGGAGCGGACATCGCCACGATGCCTTTCAAAGTCATCGATCAAATGTTCAATCATCCTTTGACTGATAAGGGTCAGGCGCAGTTTCTCGCCGACTGGCGCAAGAGCGGGAGAAAGTGAATCCGTGGCCGCCGTTGGTGACACAGTAATCGTGCGGGCATGTAAACACGACGGCCGTGAACATCGCCGATGGTCCGCCGAGTTAGTGGAGCAAAACGGATCACTGCTGGTACTGGACGCTTACTTCCCTGAAGAGATCAATCATGAGCTGCTGGGGAAGATTGCGATAGGAACACACAGTGTCGAATACTACTGGCTGGATCGTTGGTACAACATCTTTCGTTTCGCGGAGCCAAATGGGAGTTTGCGCAACTTCTATTGCAACGTAAATGTGCCGCCGACACTGGATGGCTCGGTCTTAACTTACGTCGATTTAGACCTCGATATCCTGGTGGCGCCCGATTTCTCTTATCAGATACTCGACAAAGACGACTTCGAAGATAACGCGAAGCTGTACAATTACTCCGTTGAGACACAAAGCAACGCGGCGAAGGCCCTCGACGAGCTGGCCACAATGATCGAAACACGCGCGTTCCCATTTAAGTAAAACAGGCAATCCTGCCTGTTCCCTTTCTTAGAAGGACAGACCGGAATGTCTGTCCCACTAAGACCGAGTAACCTGCACCTATGACCTCGAAACAACAACCCAAGCAAGCGAAGTCGAAGCTCGCAACTCTGAAGGACCGCTCGAAAGCCGCAGAACAGGGCGGCGGTACCGAGCGCGTTGAGAAACAGCACGCCGCCGGCAAGATGACCGCGCGGGAGCGGATCGAGTTCCTGCTGGATGAAGACACGTTTGAAGAGTTTGACAAGATGGTCGTGCACCGCTCGCGCGATTTCGGATTAGACCAACAGCTCTATCCGGGCGACGGTGTAGTTACTGGGTATGGCTTGATCGATGGACGCAAGGTATTTGTCTTCGCCCAGGACTTCACAGTATTTGGCGGTTCCCTGTCTGAGACTCACGCAGAAAAGATCTGCAAGGTGATGGATCTGGCTATGAAAGTCGGCGCGCCTGTAATCGGTTTAAATGATTCCGGCGGGGCGCGCATTCAGGAAGGCGTGGTTAGCCTGGGGGGTTACGCCGATATCTTCCTCCGCAACACGCTCGCTAGCGGTGTGGTCCCGCAGATCAGTTGCATCATGGGACCGTGCGCGGGCGGCGCGGTCTATAGTCCGGCGATCACCGATTTCAACATCATGGTCAAAGACACGTCTTACATGTTTATCACCGGACCAGATGTCATCAAGACGGTAACGCATGCAGACGTAACGAAGGAGGAACTCGGCGGCGCGATAACTCACAATCGCACGTCAGGCGTCGCGCATTTCGCCGCGGACACCGACGAGCATGCGCTGCGCATGGTGCGCGAGCTGCTTTCCTTTATTCCTTCCAACAACCTCGAAGACCCGCCTCGGGTCGCGTCAACCGATTCGCCTGACCGGACAGACATCAAGCTAAACAGCATTGTTCCAGAGGCGTCGAACCAACCGTACGACATACGCGAAGTTATCAATGCCGTCGTTGACGAAGAGTATTTCTTTGAAGTGCACCAACACTACGCACAGAATATTTGTATCGGTTTTGCACGTCTCGACGGGCGTCCGGTAGGCATCGTGGCCAATCAGCCTGCGTTCCTCGCGGGCGTCCTGGATATTGATGCATCGGTTAAGGCGGCCCGGTTTGTGCGTTTCTGCGACTGTTTCAATATTCCCCTCGTGGTGTTTGAAGACGTGCCTGGTTTCCTTCCCGGGGTTTCACAGGAACACGGTGGAATCATCCGTCACGGCGCGAAGTTGCTCTACGCGTTTGCCGAGGCGACTGTGCCGAAGCTGACCGTCATCACGCGCAAAGCGTACGGCGGCGCCTATTGCGTTATGGCCTCGAAACACATTCGCACTGATATCAACTTCGCCTGGCCCACTGCAGAGATTGCGGTGATGGGTCCGGAAGGAGCGGTGGGGGTTTTGTACCGGCGGGAGATTCAGGAAGCGAAGGATAAAGATGAAGCCCGGCGCGCGCGCATACTGGAGTTGGAAGACAAGTTTGCCAATCCCTACGTTGCCGCTGAGCGAGGTTTTGTTGACGAAGTCATCGAACCCGCGCAGACGAGACCTAAGTTGATCCGTGCGCTATCGCTGCTCGAGAATAAACGCGATACCAACCCGCCAAGGAAACACGGAAACATTCCGTTGTGAGTTTATCAGACGAACCTCTTTCGCAAAGCGCCAGCCTTTGGAGTGCGGCGGCGCAACCCGGAGAGGTTCGTCTAATGTTCAACTCCGCATCGCAATCACTTCCAGGTATTCACCCTCAACCAGCGTAGTGCCGTCAGTTGCCTGATTGTGCTGCGACCACAGTTGCTCCAGATCTTTACGGAGTGCTGCCTGACCATTCTCGTCAAGCGTTCCGAACGCCTTTTCAGTCGGACCATAGTACTTTCGGAAAAACTCAACAACCTCCGCCGGTGCAAACGGAAAGTTGAAAACGCACATGCGGGACGTCATCTGCAAATCGGCAATGCCGTCATTCAGTCGTTCTTTAACAGTCTCCTGATCACCCCACTTCAATGGTGACGGCATATTTGGTGGCGGAGTCACATGTTTACCGGTTGTCTTGAACATCTCTCCAATGAATCCACTGGGCGTCCAGTTGGCCATTGCTATTCGCCCCGACGGTTTACATACGCGTATCAACTCCGACGCAACTAGCTCGGGCCGGGGCGCAAACATAGCTCCAAACATCGTCACCACCGCGTCAAAACTTTTGTCTTCATATGGCAACTGCTCGGCGTCGCCTTCGTCAAACTGGATCGACAAGCCTTCTGATTTCGCGCGTTCACGCGCCTGGGCGACCAGGTTGGTAGCAATGTCAACGCCGGTTACATCTGCTCCCTTTTGCGCTGCTGGGACCGCCAGGTTGCCGCTGCCGCACGCAACGTCAAGTACACGACTGCCGGGTGATAATTCCATACGATCGATAAACTCTCGCGCGCACCCTTCAATGACTTTAGCTACCTGACCAAAGTCACCAGCCATCCACGTCGCTTTTAGTTTCGCCTTTAATGGTTCAATTCCCGAGACAGGTGTACTCATCGTTATCTCCTTTCAATACTACATACGGATCTGGGCGTTCACGCACTTCTAATCTAGCGCACTGCGTCGGTACATCGGAGTGGGCTGCCAAGACGATCATATTGCAGGAAGTAGGGAGTGAAGTACCAATCACCCTCCTGTAGATATGCAACTAATCCTCCCCGAAACCAGATTGGTTTTCCTTCTCTGCCGACCTTAACACAACCGTAAACCCTGTATTGCAAACCGTGATCGTCGTCAGCTTTAGAATGCTCTGGTACAAAATCGATGTGGCCGAACTTTACCATCATCGTTGCGAAGTCTTTTCCGCGCCAGTGGTCAGCGTTGACTTTGTCAATCAACTTGTAAAGCTCGTCCCAGCGGCTGTTGCGTTGGTGGTCCATGAAGAGCCGTAGGCGCCTGGCCAACTGCGGGCGCTGTTTTTGGTCCACCGCACCTAATGTTTTTAACAAATCATCGCCCTGGCCGCGCACTGAGAATACAGAACCCACTACTACCAGTATGGCAGCAACAATGACACGTACTGTGAGCACAGTGGGTCTCCTTCCCGGCCAATCAGGGAGGGTTAGACTGCTTTCTTCCACACCACTGAATAACGCCAGAATAAGTGTTTTTTAACTTCAGCTCCGGGCAAAACATCACTGCAGACGTCACGCACCTGAGCCAATGTCAGATACGAATCGTTGAGCCCGTGTTTAGCCCATGCCTCGCGAACCTTCCGCGAAGCAATGAGCCGGCCCCCTTTGAAAAGCTTTAATCCCATACTCACGGGAAGTGCCACTCCACTTCTCAGCGTGTCTACTATTCCCTCTTCCTCAAACAAATCCAGAAGCAACAGCACGCCGTTCACCTTAAGTGCGCGCTTAATCTTCAGTAACGCCGCTTCGGTCGGAAGGTGATGAAACGTCGCTATGCTGGCGATGCAGTCGAACCGTTCGACACCGATGTCGTGGTCCATGACGTCCGCCACACGAAAATCGATGTTCCGATAGAGCGTCGACTGTTGTTCGGCAATGCGGATCATGTTTGGAGACAGATCCAGGGCGAGCACATGATCTGAACGCGAAGCCAGCAATCTGGAAAACGCGCCGGTGCCACATCCGATTTCCAGTGACTCACTGCACGGCGATGGCGCCTGTCGCAACAGGAAATCATGATAATGGCTGTTGTGATCCCACTCTTCTGCCGGCAGGAGTGCGAGGTCATCAAAATCTGCCTGAACAGTAGACATCGCTCACCGTCGAGGCCGGGCTTCACGCCGGAGTGTTATCCGGGCCGGCACACCCTCAATGCGGCCCGTAACGGATCGCCAGCTAACTGTGCTGCCCTGCAACGTCATAACTGCCAATGCGGGTTTCCGCCCGTCCGTCGGCGGCTTGTAGGTGACATTTTCTTCGTAGCCGGGGACAGTTGCGTCGGGATCGAATTCTATCTCAACGCGCCCGCCATTTATGCGGCCTGAGAATGGTGTTTGATTTCCGTCTTCCCCTTGCCATTTGCCGTTAACGAAGTGGTCCACACTGTACGTGCCGGTAACCTTGTCCCCAACGCGATTGATAACCAACGTGAATTGCGTCTGGGGCTGATTACGGCGCGCCACCTCTTTCCACACCCAACGCCCGGCAACACTGTTAGTCGCCTGGCCATAGACAGGCGCATCGAAAGCGGTTAACAGCACAACAACCGTCAGAATGGTGCTGATAAAGAACCCTGATAATTTTTTGTTCACACTTAGATCCTCGCAGAACGGTGAATACCAACGCTAACGAATTAGAACCCCGACGAGTCGGGGTTCTAATCCGTCGTTGATCTTGAATTTATGTGCACAGTTTTCCAGTTACTGAATATAAAACACGGACTGTTGCGAAACCGATTTGTTCGCCGCGCGATCCTCCACGGTCACCTGCAGGACGTACCGGCCAGTCTGTAAAGCCCCGAGGTTAATATCTTCCGTGAAAGGAACCCTCGCCTGATCTACATCACCACCCGCTGGCACTTTTTTAAAAGGTGACGAGATTACCGCCTGGCCGTCTTTGTACACCTGAACCTGGGCCGCCAGGTCAATAGCGGCAGCAGCGCGGGCCGCATTGTATATGAAGGTCATAAACCTGAGATGTGAGCCATGCGCAAACCGCTTATCAACGCTCCACTGCGTTCGACCAGCCTCTGCGCCTTTTCCAGAGACAGTTTCAAGACCAAGAATCAGACTGCTTAACGAAAGCTGGCGCATCGAAAGATCCGGGATCACTATCCACTGGCTAGCGCTCCCCACAATTCCGCTGTGTGCATCACGCGCGGCCACACGCACTTGATAGATGCCGGGCTTAAGCGGCGAAGGATGGTTGTAAATGATCTCGGGTAGACTTTGATCCTGGCGGGTCGATGATGCTGGATTAACTTTTAGATCGGTTTTGAAACTGGCAGCCGGCTTGCCCTGATCATTGAGGACAACGCCGGCGATACTCAATTGCGCGGGGTCTTTTCCGTCCATTCCGTGAGATAGCACCTGAGCAGACGCCTGCACCGAGCTCGTCAGTACCATGCCGTTGTTGGGGGTATCCAGATAAGTTAATGAGAGTTGCAATGGCAGCGCGTGCCTCGGGTAAAACTCACTAAGAGCATTGCGTAACTGTATGTCGGCCTTCGTTTCCTGCTTGCTTCCCTTAACTTCCTTCGGAGCGCGTTCCTCGGTAGCTGCCGCCATCGAAGAGCTATTCACAAAGCCACGAGCCGAACGCACCGTCAGGTCGGGCTGGTTAAGAACGCGGACTTCCAACTTTCGCAGTTGGTCGTTCTTTTCGTCATTGGCTGCCGGCCGCCACGCGATCAGGTAGTAACGTGACGTTTCGTCTAACGCCTCGTTAATAAAATGATCGAAGGTGTTCTGGTTGCGCAGCGCCCGCCCGCCCGTATCAACTGCGAGGGCATTCAGTGCGTCCTGAGATGCAGCGATCGCCCGCCCATTAGCACTGTCCAGCCAACCGCCGCTATCAAAAGGAGTGCTGCCGGTAGCGTCGAGAGCGTTGGAAGTAAGCCCCCGCGCGTCGATTGTGTAGATCACTACTCCAGCGCGCCGGGCCCGATCTGTGATACGCAAGAGATGGTCGGCCCCGATCTGACCTCGTGGTCCGGTATCAGCCAGGAAGCCGTCGGAAATGAAAAATGCCAGCTTACTTCCCGGCATTTTTTCCGCAGACTCGAGCAGAGTCTTAAGCGAGTAGTATGTGGCCGACGTAGCCGCACCGGCTTGCTGCAGAACTCCGCGGGCCCGATTTTGAACTTCCACCTCACAGTGCTTGCGTATAGCGCCGGCTCCGACTCTACTGGGAATTTTTGGGGCCCACTTCATACAGTCCTGCACGTAGAACTCGAAGACGTTTGAGTCATTCTTGCGCTCAATCGTAAGGGCCATGTATTCCGTCATGGGAGCGCCAGGATTGCCGCCGAAATCCGAGGCCATGTAGGGGACATGTCCGATTCGTCCAACCGCCGCGCGCAACACTTCCTTGTTGTCAGTGAATTGCTGCAGGAAGCCTATGCGACCACTAGCTGAGGTAACCGCTACCAGATCGTTTTGTCCCATCCGCTTATCAATAAAATCAAGTATTGTCTGGCGAGTGCGGGTCGTGCCTTCGAGCGAAAGATGACGGTCATCGAGAAAGAAAACGATAGTGCGCTGGCGGAACGACACTGCGGTCGGCGCAATGGGTTCGGTGTTGGCAGCAGTGCGAGTCACGCGGTCGCGCTGGCTCCCGGCAATGATGTTCTCGAAGAATTCGATGTTAACCACGCGGCCATCTACGCGCAGTTCAAAATCCTCTTTTTTCAACCTATCGACGAATCGACCCTGCTTGTCGAAAACGATGACACCCGTCTGCACCAATTCCGTGTTAATCCGAAGGACTTCATCTGGTGACTGAGGTTGAACGACCCCTTGTTGTCCATGCGCTGAAACGGCGAGTGCGCACAGGATCAATGGAAGCCAAAAGACTCTTTTGTTGATTGTTGAGTTCATGTTGGCAGCAGGTCTTCGTCGACGAGCCGAAGTTTCATCTTGTTACGTTGTAGATGAAGAACGAGTTGTTGTGGTTCGCTGGGGAGGCGGTAGCGTACGGTGAAATCGATTTTAGGACGTCTCTTATAAATACCCTGTGCTGCCACTTGAGAGTCGACTAAGCCATCGTTCATACAGTGATTTAGTCGCGGTCAACCAGGCACGAAAGTCACGGTCGTTGGAGGTGTTCCTTTTCTCAAACTCCTTGACCGACTGAACGAAATCGAATTTCACTCCCTGCAATGCAACATCCACGGAAGTTTTCAAGCGGTTGCTTTCGCTGATGGTCAGTCTGGGGAATGAACTGCGCAGCTGATCGATTACCGATGGTTCTGCATCTGTGCTCAGCAGTTCGGCTTGCGTCTTGAGCTTCTCCAGGGCGGCGGGCACATTGAGGTTGGTTTCTTTTAAAGTTGAGTCCATTAAAGCGATTAATTTTGCAGTTTGTATCTTGCGACCCGCTACGAATGCTGTAAAGGTGGCCGCCATTTGGGCGTCCCCCTCGAAAGAACCGTCGTCAAATACAACGGAGTTAATGACTATTTCCTGGTTCGGCTGAGGTTCAGGCCGGTATCCCTGAGTTGTCTTTTGCGCCTGGTAAGCAGCGTTCACAGTGAGTTCCTCGGTACCTCCGGCTTCAATGAGGATCCGCCCCTGTATCCCCTGCGGCAATGAGCTTGCCCGCACTTTGTTGTCTGCAAGTACGTTAACAGCAATCGCAACCACGTTCTTGTTAGACGTGTTATGAAGGGTCAACTTGTAAGAAGGCAGTGTCGTGTTTTTGAGCTCAATACCGACAACAGAGATTGACGGGGCTTTGATCAATACCGATGGCGTGTAACTCAGATTTGGATTTACTCTAACGACCTTGATGTCAAAAGGTTCAACCCCAAACTTTGTCAACCCGACCGCCCTTACGCCTTCATTCTCTTTTAGTTCGTAAGTGGCAACCTCTTCCTTCGTTTCGTGAAACCGATCGCCGAGAAACACTGAGACAAGAACTCGAACGAACTCGCCTTCCACTTTGGAGCGCACGTCTACGGCCTGAACGGGCAAAGAAGCGGGTTGCGAAGCGTCCGCTGGAATACGGCCAAACAGGGCGTACCATGCTCCACCAGGCTTGCAGCAGGAGCCCGCTACTGGTGAATAGGCCGGTGGCAGGGTTTTGAAATAAGTGATCTCCAGGGCCAGGCCGGTGGGGGCTGGTGCGATCGGCTGTTCGGATTGTACAGACGGCTGAGCAAGGATGGCCTGACACATCAAGACCACCACTGTGAACGCCACTAGAAGTCGATTCATGCTTTTATCTAAGCCTTGCACAAGAACTCAAGAGTAAGCAGGGATTAGAACCGGGAGCGGTAGCGACCGGGTGATCCGTTGCGGCAAATGATTCCTGCAAAGACCTCTAATAGAATCGCGGACGAGGGACCCGGTCGCTACCGCTTCCGGTGCTGATCCGTAGTTACTCTTGAATTCTTGTTTAACGCTGTGTTCCCACCCATTGTACCGCAACTAAATTACTTAGAGACACCCGATCCCGGGATTGGCGCTTCAGGTCGCAGTGGATTGTCTACGGCTGACGAGGTAACTACGCATTGTTGCCACGCGCTGTCCAGCATCCGGCATTCGCAGGACTACTGGCTCAAGATGTGTAAGGGTTAGATATGCGGGGATGCCCGGAATGGCCCGAAGATCTGCGAGGAAAGGCTCTAACTTCGCATAGACAACCACATGTTCGGTATTGATTGCGTTGAACATCTCATCATGGATGGAGCCAAACACGACGAATGCCGTGGCCATGTCCCAGTAAGAGACAACCATGCGAAACTTTGCGCTGTCCTCACTCATGAGGACGTCCAGAACATCCTGTGTACTCTCAGGAAAGAATCCCGTCGCAAACCAATCGCGGGCCTTGCGCATAGCCTCCTCAGATCGCAGCTCATACAACTTTAGAATTCCCATCATGCTTTCATGTTCGGTACTCATTTTCTACTCTCCAATTTAGTTAAAAGAAGAACAATTGCGGTTTTCAAAAGTACGAATTCAACACCCCTCGTCTTTTTCGTCTGTTTCGTGTAATTCGTGGATCGTTTTGAAGCTGCATAAAGAACGATCCACCAATTACACGAAACACACGAAATAACACGAGTCATTCCTCACCGATGTCTTCATTCCAAACTTCCGGATGTTCTCTAATGTACTTCGCGAGCATGTCGATACACTCTGGTGATGCCAGGTCTACAACTTCAACGCCCTTCTCTCTCAACCAATCAACGCCGCCGGCAAAGTTAACCGATTCGCCAACGATCACCATGCCGATCCTAAATTGCAGAACCAGGCCGCTGCAGTACCAGCAAGGCGCCAGCGTCGTAACCATTATCTTGTCGCGATAGCTACGCTGCCGGCCTGCCTTCCGAAAAGCATCCGTCTCCCCATGCACCGACGGGTCGTTCTCCTGAATTCGACGATTATGGCCCGCGCCGAGTAGCACGCCGGAGCGCGTGAACAGGGCAGCGCCAATAGGAATACCTCCTTCTGCAAGACCGGCGCGCGCTTCGTCAACCGCGATCTGCAGCATGCGTTGATAATCAAACTCGACTGTCATTTGGAGTCTAGGGCTTACTAGCCACAACCGGGCTGCCTTGCGGTACCCAGATAGCGACAATTTCGCCAGTCGATTGATTGATAAGCTGAGCGGTGACACGGATGTCGCGATTATTGCTCAGCACCATCACGCGCACCCCCGGGTACGGGGCCAGGCCGGAGACTCTGTGGGAAGCCGCTTCGCCCGGAGCAATTGTCACGGGGGCGAACGAATCGTCTGACCCGATCTCGTGTACGCATACGGCGTTGCTGTTACAACTAACGTCGCTATACCGCAGTCGTCTGAAGGCGACAGTCGTTGAGTCGTTCACAGATGCGGTGGCTACGGTGATGCGAAGCTCGTGGGTCGAAAGCAGGGCGAAGATGCCGGTATCCACGACAAACCGCTCTTTAGTTTGAGCATCAGCAGTTGCTGACGAGCCAAACACGGGAAGCAGCACCATGATAAGAAGTACAAATCTAGCAAAGCGTGAACGTGTCATTGCGAGTTCTCCTCTGAAAGCAGTTTGAATAATCGAACGGCGTAAAGGCGAAAAGCCCAACTAAATGCCTAGTGAGCCCAGTGTAAGTCGCTGGTAAACCTGTGCGGTTAACTTCTTCTCATCCTTCTTTACAATCTTGAATGAGTTGAGAAACTTGTCAGCCATTGCGTCGTAAGTTTTCATCTTGTCCGCAGGCATGCCTTGTTCCGCAGGAGTGGTAATAGCGATCTGATATAAGCGTTGGCCCACCAGGTACATTTTGACCCTCATGATTTCGTTGCTCGTCAGTCGCTCTTTCAGATAGCGTCCCGGAAACCCATCAAGAGTGATCTCTTTTAATTCAAGCACTTCGGCGTTAATTGTTGCTGCCGCGCCTTTCGCGCCGGCGTCCAACACACTTTTCGCCACAGCGGGGTCATCAAGCGGCATCGGGTAGTCTGCATACATTACCGAACTTTCCGCGACTGTCTCATGTTTGAAAATGCGGAGTCTAATTTCGACCCCGGGAGCCAACTGAGCTACCTGAGTCTCTTCGGTAACTTTTCCCGGAAAGAGAATAGAAAATCTACCTTCCGCGGATGAATATTCTTTCCAGTTTGGCTGGCTTGTTTGAAGCTTAGGCTCTTTCGGTTTTGGTAACGTGTCAAGGACGTAACCTCCGAAACGTTTTGCGACGTCCTCAGTAGGGGCGAATAAGAGGACTTGAACCTTGCCCTGTCTAAAGGCCAACCTCGCAGAACGACCGGCGTTATCGCCCGGCCACAGGAAACTTTCTTCACCTAAGTCCGGTATCGTTTGCGGCTTAGTCCCGGTCTGCTCGTTCATGCTGGCAACTGTGGTGTTTAGCGACTCTTTCGCCTTACCTGAGGAGGCTGTGAGGAAAATGGACATGAAAATTCTGCTTTCGCCCGACGACCAGCGCAGCACCACGATTTGTTCAGTCGGCAGCTTGCGATCGAGCGTCCAATCCGGCTCCCTTTCCTTAGTCACCTTTTCAAGCTTCTCGATTAAGGACAAAGGATCTTGCCCTGTAAGAGTTGCAGAGGGACAGAGCAGCAAAACCACAACCAGAATAAGTAATTTCTTCATTGATATGAGTCTCGCGGATATGTGTGTGTTTGAGAGATCAAAAGGTTATTGACTACGCGTCCGGCCATAGTTCAATTGAGCTAGTTGATTTATGAGACTAAGACGAGTGTTGCTTTTGTGCAAGCACATGTCCACAGTCATTGGTTTCCCGGTTGCGGTGTTCTTTGTTTTCCAACATTCACTGGCCCACGAATTACACCAGAAGACACAAGAAGTGTTGGGCCATCTCTAGGGTCATACGCCAGGCTGATCAGGCTTAGTTTTCTTTACGAGCGTAGTAGCCTTCGCGATACAGCAAACGGACTTTCTCATTGCGTAGTTCAGGATTCAATATCTCGATGCGAATCCGGCGGTAGGAACCATCGCGGTTGGGATGGGTGGGTGTGTAGGCAACTAGATACTGTGAGCGCAGCTCCTGTTCGATCTGCGCAAAGGCATTTTGCAACCCGGCTGCCTCCGACGGAAAAAAGGCGCGACCGCCGGTGCGATCAGAAATTTTCTTTAACGCTCCGGAATCCAACTTGCCCAGCGGAAACCGCTCGTCACGAATACCGATCGAATAGATCACCACTTCATTCTTCACAGCATAGTCGATGACATTCTGACGCTTGATGGTGCTGCTCGTGTCGTCGCCGTCAGATAATAAAATAACAGCACGACGCGATCGCTCAGGTGCATGGGACAGGTGGTTTTCAATGGTTTCCCAGGCGGCGTCCCAGATACCTGTGTAACCGGTAGAGTCCTGCTCCTTCGGCAGTGGATCGAGATCGTTCGCCATGCGGTACTGGTTCTCCTGAGACAGTCCTCGCGTGACGCGCGCGATGCCCGCATGAAGTCTTGAACGGTCGTTGGTAAGTGATTGTTCGACTCGTGGGTTGCCGGTGAAAGAGATGATCGTCGCCTGATCCGTGTTCGGGCGCAGCACCTGGTCCACAAAGACTCTCGCTGCTTGCTTCTCGAGCTCTAGTACACCGACCTGAGACTCGCTGGTATCGATCAGAATTGCGAGTGCCAGCGGCCGATTGGTTTCGCGCTCGAAAACGCTGATCGTTTGCGGAACATCGTTTTCGAATATTCGAATGTCCTGGGCCTTAAGCGTAGTGACGAAGTGTCGATCCTTATCGACCGCGGTGAAGAGAGTATTCACGAGGTTGGTTTCAACCCGTATTACGTCTGCCGCTGGATCCTGTTGCTGAGTTTTGGAGACCGTTCGATCACGTTGTGCTGGAGTCGCTGATGGATTTTGCTGCGCTCGAGATAAACCAGACGCTGTGATGACCAGTAACGATGCGAAAGCCATCAGTAGTAAGTAGCGTTTCATTGTCGCTCGAAGTTCCGAACTCGTTCACGAAACCCATTAATCTTCCGGCACGGTTAGAAACTGAATTAATCTCCGCTGTGGATCGAATGAAATCCTAAATGGTCTCAAAGCAGCGCGACCAAGAATCACCGGAGCATTCTTATTCACACCAAACAACAGGTCAGTCGGGATCTTGCGCAATTCCATTCCACCGATGCTGATTGTCGTCGGGTTAACTCGACGTGCCACCACAGTGCCACCGCCGATATCACGAACTGAGTCGGTGCGTCGCAAGCCATCGCGCCCCAGGATCACTGCACCGCTTCCGTTTACTGCCAGGCCAAAGACTGAGCCGGTGTCCACCAGGGCGGTGCGGCCGTCAGCGAGACGAACGAATGGCCGGTTATCACTGCCGATGCGGATCCACGGAACAATCGCACCTTCATCGGGCAAACGCGTATCAGGATGGATCGAGCCTGCAGGCAATGCTTCCATCTTTTCGTTCGGCAAATCGATTGAATAACCAAACGGCGCATAGGCTTCCGTCGGGTCCAGGATTCCATCAAGACCTGAGGGCAGGTTGGTAACTATCAATGCCGTTTGTTTTGAAGGAAGCGTATTGGCGCGTCCGTCTAAAGCGATGCGATCAATGATCGCTTCGCGGTTCGAAGAACTTCTGGCGCCACTGAGGCCGCCGACCATGGTGGTGGGAATCGTCCGCGTCGGGAGACGAGCCGCGGTTACGACACGTCGCGAGATGACGTTCATGCCCGCGCCCGTATCAACAGCGAATACGTACGGACCAACGCCATTTATCCAGACCGTCAACAACAAGCCGCGTTCTCTCTCAACGCGAAACTTTGCCGGGCCAGGTTGAACGACGGTTACGTTACTGATCGCCCCGCTGCCAAGGAAATGGGCAGCCCCCACTACTGGAACTGCCCACGCCATTGCTGCCAGAGCGCCAGATGCTATGAAGAGCTTCGCTCTCATGCCTCGCACTCCCCTTGTTTGTTGTTAGTAACGGTTGTCGCGTTTACGTATTTTGTAAGTGTACAGAGCTGAACCACCGCCACCGGCGAGTGCTCCAATCGCTGCACCTTTCTTACCACCAATCAGTCCACCGACAATCGCACCACCGCCGGCGCCCATGGCAACCGTCAGCTTATCGCGGTGCTTCTGCCAGAAGCTGCGTTTCTTCGGCTGCTGGTAGTCGTAGTAGACCTGACGCGACGCATTCGCTGTGCGAGTGCTGGCGCGACCGGAGTTTCTGTAAACAACCCGGGGTGCAGGTGCCGCAGCGGGTGCTGCATATGAAGTAGCGTCCGCACGCTCTCCCATTACGCCAGCCTCAGCCGCTCTGAATCCATCGGCGAAACCTGTCTTGTACGCAGTTACCTCTTCGGCAGTGTCAAAGTCGGCGGGTAGATATGAATCCCGCTGAGCTTCAGTCGTTCGCAAACCGGCATACTGTGCGTCGACTGGTCTGGCAGTGTCCTGCGCAACTGTCTGGTTAGAACTCGTGTTTCTCGAATGCATAACCAGGGCGCCAACAGAACCGCCGATAAGGGCAGCAATCAAGGCTACCGGCAGTAATTTGTTAGTCATGATCATTTTCAAACTCTCCTTGCTAATAATTGGTTCGCGGCCTAAGCGCTACGGTAATTAGCAACAGTCGTTCCTTATTTCCGTAGCCTCATCATAGAAGTGAAAATTATTTTGCGGGGTGCGATCTGCTAGCAATTTCGTCACTTTTTGAAAGGGTGAACTGTAGGCGCAATGACATCGCAATCAAAGACCAACATTGACCTGACGCTTCTCAGTTTCGATTACCCGATATGGGTTCACTAACGACCGATATCGAACGTTCTGGGTCATCCAGTGTTGTAGGCAACTCGCCTTTACGCTGAAAGCGTTCGCTAATTTCAGCCCAGGGTTGCGCTTTGGCAACCCTCGGTACGGATGATCGCCAGTAGACTTTTCGCAACTCTGAAAGAGTTGCGAACGGCTTCTTCAATCGCCACGTTTTAGACGCAACCCTTTCAGGGTTGCGTCTACTATTAACGAGCCTATAAATCCCAGGGTTGCCAAGGCGCAACCCTGGGCTGAAATTAGCGAACGCTTTCAGCGTTAGGGCCTCGAGGAACTTGTGTCTCCTTCTAAAGAACTTGTTCCACCTAAGAACTTGTTTCCACCTGGATAACAGTTTTCAACTCAATCAAAGGTCGACCTAAATAATAAAAAGGCCAGGACACTGTCCTGGCCTTTTGGTCTTTCGTTAAGTAAGTGCGTCAGTCTTACGCCGCTTTTTGCAACGGCGCCTTGTTTTCACGCAAGAGTTCGAGTGCCTTCTTTAACTGCACGTCTTCCGCGGGCGGTTTCGGTGCAACCACCTCGGGCGTCGGTGGACGAGCCTCGGTGGGAGGCTGAGCGGTCGGTTCATCTTCATTCTCAGCGAGTTCTTCCGGATCCAGAGCCTCTGCGAGTTCAGGACGTTTCACTTCAACTGAAGGTGCAACACCGGAACGCGCTCGGTCTTCACCGAGGAAAGGTTTACCGCTGGCGGATGCCCATTTCACCGTAGTAAGCAAAAGACCGTCGCCTCCTCGTAACGTAAACAAAGTCTGCTCGGCCCCGGCGCCGAAACTCTTCTCGCCAACAACCTGTCCGCGATTGCGTTCGAGCAAGGCCGAAGCTACGACTTCTGCCGCCCCTGCCGTGCCTGTATCAATCATCGCAATAACCGGCCCGTGGAAGACCGTAACCTTCGGATCCGCGCTGAACGTTTTTAAAGACTTGCCTTCTCGACCTGACGTCTGCGCAAGCAGTCCGTCCTTAATGAAAAGGTTTGCCACGGCCACGGCTTCCTCAATTGAGCCGCCGGCAGTGCCGCGCATGTCTAAAATCATTTTTTGCGCACCTTGTTTCATTAGATCCTGAACGCGGTTACGAATCTCGGGCGCATCACCGGACGCTATGCTGTTTATGCGAACCACGCCGATACGTCCAGCTTCCATTCGCGTTTCAGCAGCCGGCGTCTTGAACGCTCCTCGCTTGACAGTGACGGTAAGGGGTCGCGCGTTAGCGCGAAGAATCCGCAGTTTAACCTCAGAACCTGGCGAGCCATTCAATAGCTGTTTCGCGTCGTAGAGCGATATGTCGCGCGTCGCTTTGGTATCGATGTATTCGATAATGTCCCCGGCCTTGACGCCCGCCAAGTCCGCAGGCGAACCCTTCACCGGCGCGATCACGTAAAGATAAGAAGCCACCTGCGAAAGCTCAGCCCCAATTCCCACTTGCGAACTTCTCGAGACTTCGTTGTACTGGCGTACCTGTTCCGGTGTCAGATAGGTCGAATAAGGATCGAGGCCGTACGCCAGGCCACGCAACGCGCCTGCACGAACCTTTTCCATGTTCGGGTCATCCACATAGTCATTCTGAATATGCTGCAGCACGCTTTCAAAAATGCGCATTTGCGCATTGGGATCGTTTGCCGGTTGCTGGGCCCGGGTAGAAATCCAGCCGCCAACGACTGTGTAAATCGCCAACGTGGCGGACATTAGGATCAGTGCGAACTTGGTGCGAAATGACATCGGTTACCTCGTGCTTTAATGCGTTAAACCGGGCAATGCGGCGCTACGCGACATGCGCTTTTGATGAGCCACCCTCTGATACATTCGTATGATACAGTTGGCTTAAATGGTGTGCAACCTGAGTTTCTGAGAACTTTTGATTCACTTTTCGGGTTGGGGCATGCCCACAATCGAAATGAAAAAAGACTCCGACAAATCCTTCGCGGCCCCCGTTCTGGCTCTGGATGTTGGGCAAAAACGGGTGGGAGCGGCGGTGTCAGACTCGTTATCAATTTCGATTACCAGACTGGAAGCCATCCCCCGAACCAACTGGAAGCATCTGCTTCGTGTGGTTGACCAATTGATCAAAACCTTTGACGCTAAAACCCTCGTGATTGGTTTACCGCTGCGATTAAATGGTTCGGCGGGTGAAGCGGCTGAGGAGATTCGCTCGGTTGCTACCAAGTTTGCGAAGTCGCTGGACCTGCCCGTCTATCTGCAGGATGAGCGATTGAGTTCACGGCAAGCTGAGGAAAACCTGCGCGAAAGTGGTCGACGGGGCGCCGAGGTCTCCGAGCTGGTGGACAGCGAGGCAGCGGCGGTTATCCTGAGTGACTTCTTAGTTCCCGGTCAGCATCGAATCCGAGTCAAAGCTACATGAAGTTAAACCTTAACTTGAAACGCATTCTTCTAATTGCGCTCGCGATGGTGGTGCTCGCGGTTGGCGGGACGTCCGTCTGGGCATATCAACAATTGCGCACGCCGGTCGCACACACCAAGCAGGGTCAGTATATCGAGATCCCGCGTGGCTCATCTCCTCCCTCTATCGTTAACAAATTGGCGGACGAAGGAATCATAAAGAGCAAGTGGCCCTTAATGCTTTACTTGAAGGTGACTGGCTCCGGTTCTCAATTAAGAGCCGGCGAGTATGACTTCCCGTCGCCCATTTCGCCGCTGGCAGTCTTTGCGAAACTTCGCCACGGAGAACAACGCTTATCGCGAATCACTATCGTTGAAGGTTGGACACGCTGGGACATCGCCAACGCGATGGTTCGTCTGCCGGATTTAGGACTTACAGACTCCCGCGACGCGCTCGCATTAATGGATAACGTTAGCTTGATTTCGGATCTTGATCCGCTGGCAAAGAACCTCGAAGGCTACCTCTTCCCGGACACATACGAGTTCCCACCAAATACAAAACCTGAGGCCGTGGTGGAGTTCATGGTGAAGCGCTTTCGTAAGGAGTGGAAACCGGAGTGGTCGGTACAAGCTGCTAATCTGAAACGCACGCCCCGCGAAATCGTAACGATTGCATCGTTGATCGAAACGGAAGCAAAGCTACGAGAAGAACGATCGGTGATTTCATCCGTGATTTATAACCGGCTGAATCGGGACATGGCTTTAGGCGTTGACTCCACCATTGTTTATGCATCTAAGTTAGAAGGACGCTGGCGCAACGACGGCAAAGTGTACAAAAGCGACGTCGAACGAAGGTCGCCTTACAACACGCGAATCTATTCCGGTTTGCCGCCAGGCCCCGTTGCGTCGCCCGGCAGAAGCTCTCTGGAAGCAGCGCTGCATCCCGCACAGACGAGTTATCTGTACTACGTACGCGAGCCGGCCCGTAACGATGGAGCTCATAATTTTTATGACAACGACAGGGATTTCGGTCAAGGCGTGCAAGCGCTGCGCAAGTGGGAACAGCAGCGCGACGCCCAGTCAAATGGCGGCAAATAGCTACCTGAAGTCAGAACAAAAATGTGACTGAGTAAGTGATTCCTGATGCTTGTAATTGGCTAATGGTTAATCTATGCTCATCGCATTGCGCTTCATGGCCTGCATAGCGAAAGTGAATTTTATGAAAAGATTTACATCAGCATCGCTCCTCGTAATCTTCCTGTCCGTATCGGCATGGGCGCAGTCCGAAAAGGGCGTTGACAAATCTAATCAACGAGTGCGCGACACCGGGGCAGGTAGATCAGAAGGTAATAACGGATCCAAAACTGACACAGGAACCGGACGCGGAATGGACTTTGGCAAGGACAAAGCCCCCGAAGTTCCACCGCTGCCCAACCCATACAGATTTACTGCACGGCGAGACGTAATCATGAATGCCGTACAGGACGTCATGAAGAGCCAGAACCTCGTCGTCGACGAAGCCGCTTCCAAACCAGACGAAGGCATCATCGTCAGTCAGCCTTACACGTTCAGCAAAGGCGCCGTGGTTTCCCAGTCTGAATTGAGCCGTTATTCAGACTTCACAACCACCACCGATCGAGGCTGGACGCGCGGCCGCTACACATTGACAGTTGAGGTGCAGCCGATTGACGGGACGAGTGCAAACGTTTCAGTAAACGCAAAGATCGAAGGCCGCACCGACGGCGCAACCGGAGCCGAATGGATTACGCTGCGGTCGATAGGATTGTTGGAAGAGGAGTTTCTAACGGTACTGATCACCAACATTACCGGTGGACCACCGCCAGGTCGCATCGTCGAACAATAAGATC
Source organism: Pyrinomonadaceae bacterium (assembly GCA_035273385.1). Lineage (GTDB taxonomy): Bacteria > Acidobacteriota > Blastocatellia > Pyrinomonadales > Pyrinomonadaceae > PSRF01. The sequence goes on from DATEPE010000010.1 coordinate 361,579, forward strand.
CGGCGTTAAAGAATCACTTCAGGTATTACATAAGCATGAGTAATTCCCTCAACCAAGAACTGCTTCTGGCACCAAAGACATCAACCGGCCTCAAAATCATTGCCGCACTAGCTGCCATCGTCGTAGCCGCCCTACTCTTGGGCGGCTACTTCATGCTGCGTCAGCGTCACGCTGAAAACGTTGCGGCAAGTATTCCCGTCGCCGAGCCTCGTCCAGAGCCAAGGGCCATAATTCTGGTGGACGACGCCACAATTGGCGGCGGCAAGAGCACCCTGGCCGGAACAATAAAAAACACTTCAAACGGAACGCTTTCTAATCTTCAGGTGGAGCTGGAGTTGAAATCGCGCAAAGGCGCAGGGGCCGAGAAACGCCTCGTGCCTGTTGAGCCCGCAGATCTTCAACCAAATCAGGAAGGCCGTTACTCGATTCAACTAGCGGTGCAGGATTACGCTTCGGCCCGCCTGATTGGATTGAAGTCCGGCGGCGATCTGGCTGCAGTCCCCTACACCACTGGTCAGGGACAGAAGCGACAACCAGAGCGGCTGGAGTCCAAGACGATTACCGTCGACAAACGTCCTCCCGGAGGAAAGCGCGACGAGTTCCTAAACTCTCCGGACAATCCCGCCCGCGTTCCGTGAACCTGATCCATTTGTTTAAGTGGAGCGAGGAAGTAACGATTAGCGAAGAAGTTTAGAGTACAACCTTCAGGTTGCCCTCCTGCGAGAGAGCAAGCTAAAGCTTGGACTCTGAACCTTTGTCTTATCTGCGGGCTCTCGGCCTCGCGCAAGACTGGTTGTCCAAGCGTGGTCTGCATCGAAGGAGGAGCGTCGCATTACACGAGCCGCGACGTCTTTCCTCAAGTTATCGGTGAGCGGTCGGCATGACGACAAGAATTGATGTGAAGGCTTAGCATATACAACCGTTAGCGTGAAAAAGCCGTCAGAGTATTTAGGTCTAATTAAGCTTTCATGGTTCACCTCTACATACTTCGGGTTCTGATCAAGCCGCTCCTCGTGGTAGCTCTATTCGGCGTGTGCGCTCTGCCGGCGGTTTCGCAACGGAAAATTACGTCGATTGTCGATGCCAGCAATGGCGATGGCGACGAGCAAAAGCTCTCACCGATGGAAGAAGAGATGCGCGTAAAGCGCGAGATTGAAGCTACTGACAAAGCCCATAAAGAGAATGTCAATCGGGCGCGAACTCTTGTTTCTTTAAGCGAATCGCTGGTTACCGCGTATAAAACAAATAACCAGCTCAGTCGGGAAGACCTCAAGAAACTCGAGCGTGCAGAGAAGTTGGTAAAGAGGATTCGAGACGACGCGGGTGGCTGCGAACAAGAAGCCGATCCCGAAGAAAATCCTAAGGATTTATCGGCAGCCCTTAGCAGGCTGCTGGAACTGTCCGACTCGCTCAAACAGCGGGTCGAGAAGACTCCGAAGCGAGTTGTCTCTGCTGCGATAATCGACGAAGCTAATGTTTTACTTGAGCTAATCCGAATGGTCAGGACAATGCAAGCCAGGACTACATAAAACGTGACTGCCTTCCGTCGTCTTCAATCAACCCTTTTAGTCTTCGCTTCCCTTTTCCTCTCAATAGCCACGCCACTCCACGCACAGGACGACGACGTTGTTCGCGTGAATACTGAGCTGGTGGTTCTTAATATCACCGTTACTGATAAAGCAGGCCAGTACGTTCCCGGCTTGAAGCTTTCGGACTTCACCATCTTAGAAGACGGCAAACCAGTGCCGGTGGAATCGATCAGTAGTTTTAGTATGCATGAGTCGCCGTTTGCTTCAGTGGTCCTGATCGATACTTCGGGAAGCATGGAAAGCAGGCTGTCCCTGGCGCGGTCAGCCGCCATCCGTTTCCTCGACAGGTTGAGAGCTGACGACGTCGCTGCGGTTTACAAATTTGATTACAAGGTTGAGCAGGTGCAGGAGTTTTCCAACAGCCGCGATCTGGCTCCCATGGTCTATGGCCTCAACGCTCGCGGCATGACGGCGCTGAACGACGCGATCCTGGATGGTGCTAAAGCGCTTGCTGATAGACCCGAAAAACGCAAAGCGATCGTAGTGCTGTCTGACGGACTCGACACGTCCAGCAAGACGACTTCCGAAAAGGCGTTGGAGACTGCGCTGGGCGTGGGCGCGACTATCTACGCGGTTGATATGTCTTCGACTGATTACCGGCACGCGCGCGGCCTGCAGACCGCAGCGATGCTGAAGCACTTCTCAGAACGTACAGGGGGCCGTTTCGTTTCAACTCCCGGTGGTCCAATGTTGCGTGAGGCATTCGCGAACATCGCTGATGAGCTGGGACATCAGTACACGGTGGCCTATCGTCCTGTTAACCGAAATCGCGACGGCAAGTGGCGCAAGCTGGAAGTGCAGCTGTCGAAAAAAGATTTGATTGTGAGAACGCGAAAGGCCTATCGCGCGCCAAAAGGCTAAGTGAGTGTTGATTGGTTCAACGACTTTTCGCGATGACGCTCAAAAGCGAGTTCAATTAATTCGTCCAGCATCTTCGGGTAGCTCAGTCCCGAGGCTTCCCACATCTTCGGGTAACCCGAAACATCAGTCAGCCCAGGCAGCGTGTTTAGTTCATTGATGAGCAGATCATTAGTGGCGCGATTGAGAAAGAAGTCGACGCGCGCCAAACCAGCGCCATCAACCGATTGAAAAGCGCGTAAAGCCAGCCGCTGAATTTTAGTCACCAGAGACTTCGAAATCGGCGCCGGCACCACAAACTCAACTCGTCCTGTCTTGGAATACTTTTCAGTGTAATCAAGAAACCCCGTTGAGTTGTCGTGCATGACGTACTCACCCGGCAAGCTCGCTCGGGGTTCATCGTTTCCGATCACAGCCACCTCGATTTCGCGGGCATCAACCGCCTCTTCCACGATGAGTTTTCGGTCGAACTTCGCCGCGAGATCGATCGCTTTAATCAACGATGCTTTGTCGGTAGCCTTTGATATGCCGACTGAAGAGCCCAGATTTGCCGGCTTTACAAAGCACGGATAGCCAATATCACGTTCAACCTTACTTACAACTTTGTCGCGATCGGCACTCCAGTGTGAACGTAGAAACCAGGTGTATTTACACATCGGCAACCCGGCTTGCAGAAACAGATACTTCATCGCCACCTTGTCCATCCCGCATGCTGAAGCGAGCACACCGCCGCCCACATAGGGAACGTTGGCCATCTCCAACAAACCCTGGAGCGTGCCATCTTCGCCGAATGGACCATGAAGAACCGGAAAGACTACGTCGAGGGGTTCGGATGCGATTGCGCCGCCGTTGACGCCGAATGAGGTTAGTCCAACGTGAGAGGGGTCACCGAGAATTGCGATGTCACCGCGATCTTTAGAGACTGTTTCCTGAGGCAATAAAGCCTGCGCGTTTTCACTTAGCAACCTGGCAGCTTCTACAGGTGGCAGCCACTTCCCTTCTCGCGTTATGGCGATTGGAAGCACATCATACTTTTTCCGATCAATGGCTTCGATTACCGAAGCTGCCGAACGTATCGAAACCTCGTGTTCGCTGGATCTACCACCGAATATCACACCAACGCGAAGCTTTTTTGCCAACTGATTACTCCCGCCTGTTAAAGAATCGTCTTACCGAGCGCCGACAGGATCAACTCGACGCCGAGCTCTGCCGTTTTGTTATTGATGTCGAGCGCTGTGTTGATCTCAACCACCTCGAGCGCCTTAAGGCCGCCGGCTTCTGCAATCTTCTCCATCGCCAGGTGCGCCTCACGATAGGTTAGTCCGCCGCGCACGAGCGTGCCCGAACCGGGAGCATCTCCCGGATCGAGCACGTCCACGTCAAACGTCACCATGTAGCCACCGTTTGCAGTCGAGGCAATGTTGATCGCGTCGTCCATACACACGCTCATCCCACGTTCATCGATTTCGCGCATGGTGATAACGCGCAGTCCCAAGCGTCGAATCAATTCGCGTTCGCCAGGATCGATGTCTCGCGCGCCGATGTGGACACAGTGCTCCGGAGAAATCTTAGGATTTATCCCGCCGATTTCGAGCAACTCCGGAGCACCATACCCAAACACGACTGCCAGAGGCATTCCATGTACGTTGCCCGAAGGCGTTGTATCAGGCCGGTTCATGTCCGCGTGGGCGTCAAACCAGATCAAACCGGGTGTGACATTCTCGCGTTTACAGTGCGCCGCAAAACCGGCGATGGAACCCATTGCGATGGAATGATCGCCACCGAGTGTTATCGGGAGTTCACCTGCTGTTAAAACCTCGTCCACCTGTTTTGCGAGTTTTTCGCAGACTGACTTGATTAGATCGAGGTATTTCAGCTTGTCTTCCGGTTTGGGGTGAGCACGCGATCTCTCGACCGGCAGATCCCCGACATCGCGAACCTCATAACCCAAGTCCGACACGCGCTCGACAAGCCGCGCGACTCGTAAAGCCGCCGGGCCCATGTCAACGCCTGCCATGCTGGCGCCGTAAGACATAGGCACACCAATAACGCCCACGCCTTTGCGACTGCCGTCGCTAACGTTTTCCTTTAAATCTTTTTCTTCAACAATTGTTTCTGCCATGCAGTTAGTCTTATCCGCCGATGTTAAAACCGCCTCCGCCTCCACCCTGCGATGGGAAGAAGGGACGTAGCAGCCCCGCAAGTGCCGCGAGGTTGCGCGTCTGAATTAACAGTTCACCAGGCCCCACAAATTCGGCGACGATTCCCTCCCCGCTCATCATGCTCCGGAAGAACCCCGCCGCAGCTTTCCGAAGGGTGTACTGCGTCGTCCCTTCCCATGCGACGAGGTGACCCGTATCGACCACGTATCGCTCTCCCGGTTGCAGACGCTTGCGATGGATCGCGCCAAACGACGAACAAAGCAGAAGACCGCTTCCCTGCACGAGCATAACAAACAGTCCTTCGCCTCCGAAGAACGACTTGGCGCCTCCCCACTTCGTGTCAACAGTCAAACCAGCATCTCCAGCGAGATACGAGCTCGACTGCACGAAGAAAGACTGATTCGATAATTCAATCGCAGCGATGTCGCCAGGAGCGCCTGGCGCAAACGTGACTTCTCCCGGTCCACCTCTGGCTGTGAAGGTTGAAATAAAAGCTGACTCCCCTCCGGCCGCGCGCTTGATCGCCCCAAACAATCCGCCTTTCATCTGCGATTGCAGTTCGACGTTCGCTGACATCGAAACCATTGCGCCCGCCTCGGCCTGAATAGATTGCTCCGCCTGCAGATGAATGGCAGCTAATGAAAACGATGGCTGGTGCAGGACCTCGTATTTATAACCTACACCCTGCCCGCGCGAATCTTCATCGATGTGGATACCGTGCCCCTGGGCCTGGGAAAATCCGGCCGGTGGTGCAGCGGGCGCGGCAACCTTCGGCGCCACTTCGATTTTGGTACCACAACTTCCACAAAACGAAGCGTTGGGAAGCAATTGGGCTCCGCATTTAGGACAAGTCATAAAACCACCCCCTGAGATTTTTCATTAATTATGGCTACAGCTTCTTCCGGTGTTCCGGCAAAGTCCAGCGCGGCAATATCTCTGTCGGTGACGGCTAGATACCTTTTCCACTCCCGCACAATTGGCGGCCAACAATCGCCGAGCAGAACCAACGGTCTTGGACCAATAACGCCAGTCTGTATTTTGTTCCACACGAGGGAGAGTTCCGTCACAGTTCCCATGCCTCCGCGAATCGCAACGAAACCAACCGACCGCGTAATCAAACGTTGCAGCCGCTCGTAAAAGTGTTCCGTAGCGACTTTGTCGGTTAGGTAACGATTTGGCTCAGCCTTGAACTGATTCATCGTGATGCCAAGTACCCGTCCTCCACGCTCGTGAGCTCCGCGGCTGGCGCCTTCCATCACACCAAGATAACCACCGGTGCAGATCGTATAGCCGGCATCAGCAAGCAACTCACCCACACGCCTGGCTTGCGCGTACTCGATGTCCTGCTCGCCACATTTGGCGCCGCCGAAGATCGTAACGATTCGCTCGTGCGTGTCAGTCATTAGTTTCGTGTTAGTTCGTGTATTTCGTGGATTAGTTTTTATGGTTTCCTTCAAAAACGATCCACGAAATACACGAATAAGCGTTAAGACTTGGAGCCGCTAATCATCAACGATCCGTTTTGCCGGTATTTCACCAGTTCTTCTCGGCTCTTGAAGGAACCGCTGGTGTAATCGTCCGGCACCGGCGTTGGATCGTATAAACGACGGTCTTCAACGTTAACAAAACCAGCGTCTTCAAAAAGCGTTCGGTAATCAGCAATACTCAGAAGCTGCACAGGTACCTTCAAATCCTCGACCCATTGGTGTGACGGTTCATTCTCCTGATAAAGATCGACAACGGTTACAAACATTCCACCCGGCGCTAACACACGCCGGATCTCCTGCAATGCGGTTCCCATGTCCGCGTAGTAATACAACGACTCCATGGAGAAAGCGTGCGTGAATTCACCATCAGCGAATGGCAATGCTTCGGCAGAGGCAACGCGAAACTCGACGTTGGAAAACTCTTTCGACGTTTCCGCTGAAAGAGTCACCATCTCGTCTGAGATGTCGATGCCAACCACGCGACCGTTGCGCGCTTTCGCTGCCATCAAACGTGTGGCCCATCCGGAGCCACATCCGACATCCAGCACTCGCGCGTCCGGCGGAATGTTCATCAGCTCAATCGCCTGCTGACCAACTGGCCCATGCCCCTTTTCCATGCCTTCGCCGCGTCCGGCCCTGGCCCATTCATTAAACTCCTGACGGAGTTGTTCGTCGCGATCCATTTGTTCGTGTACTGAAGGTGGAATTGTCATGATGGTGTTACGGCCGTAAGCGGTACATCAATCGTGGAAACGGAATCGTCTCGCGAATATGTTCAATGCCACACATCCAGGCGGTGCAACGCTCGATACCCATGCCAAAACCTGCATGTGGAACACTGCCATAACGACGCAGGTCGAGATACCACTCAAATGCTTCCTTCGGTAATTCGTGTTCTGCGATCTGTTGCTCGAGAAACTCCAGAGACGTTGCACGCTCGCCGCCGCCGATAACTTCCCCATAACCTTCCGGCGCCAACACATCAACGCCCAGTGCCAGTTCGCTCCTATCTTCATCACGCGCCATGTAGAACGCTTTTACCGCCGCCGGGTAGTGATGGACCATCAACGGCTTATCGAAATGCGACGACAAAAACGTTTCATCGGGTGCGCCAAAGTCTCCACCCCACTCAAACCGCGACTCCATCTTTCCTTCCGCGTGGCCTTCCTGCAGAAGTTTGACCGCGTCGTCATAATGCATGCGCGGGAACGGCGGAACGATCGCTTCGAGTTTCGACGTGTCGCGTTCGAGGATCTTGAGTTCCTCTGCGCGATCTGTCAGCACGCGCTCGGCAATGTATCCGAGCATTCGTTCTGACAGCTTCATCACGTCATCAAGTTTCGCGTAAGCCATTTCCGGCTCAACCATCCAAAACTCGGTCAGGTGGCGGCGCGTCTTTGACTTCTCGGCGCGGAATGTTGGACCGAAACAATATGCCTTGCCGAACGCCGCCGCGGTCGCTTCGTTATAAAGCTGTCCGGATTGTGTTAGGTACGCCTTCTCGCCTTCAAAGTAGTCCACTTCAAACAGCGTAGTCGTCCCTTCACACGCGGCGGGTGTAAAAATCGGAGAGTCCGCCAGAGTAAAGCCGTCGTTATCGAGAAAATCGCGTACAGCTTTCACTACCGTGTGCCGCACTTTCAAGATCGCATGCTGGCGGCGCGACCTCAGCCACAAGTGGCGATGGTCCATCAGAAACTCGGTCCCGTGCTCCTTGGGCGTAATCGGATAGTCGTGGACCTCATTGACTACATCCGCGCTCACCACGTCTATCTCGTAACCTCCTGGTGCCCGCGCGTCTTCTCGCACTGATCCTCTGATGATTAAAGCCGACTCCTGGCCCAGGCCCTTTAGTGCTTCCCAAACTTCGGGAGGCACCGAGTTTTTAAGTACGACGCACTGCACTACGCCCGTACCGTCGCGCAGCTGCGGGAAAAGGATCTTGCCGCTGGACCGCATGTTGTAGAGCCAGCCTTTGAGGGTTACTTCCTTCCCAACATGTTCCGCGAGCTGATTGATGTAGGTGTGTGCGGGTGCGGTTATTTCAAGTGATGTCGATTCCGTAGCCATTAATTTCCTTGTTCCAATTTAGTATTTACACGTTCTCTCAGCGTCCTGCGCAACGCCGGAAACCGATCCAGCCAATCGGCGGCCTGCAATACGATCGTGATGGTCGGCTCAATAAACTGTTCGTAAAACTTTCCGCGACCAGCAACCGCAGTTTGATACGAAAAAGTCCCTACTGCTTTGAGTCCGCGTTGAATCGTCATCAGGCGAAACTCCCGGGCAAAATCGTCGGGATCCAGAGCATCAAGACCCAGCAACCGGCGCTCTTCCAGCAGGAACAATCTGTACGCCCGCAGCTCAGCCAGCGAGGGCGGCTGAAAGCGGCGGTCCAGCAAAAACGAAACGAGGTCGTAAGTGACCGGACCCATGCGAGCGTCCTGATGATCAACCACCCGCAGCTTGTTGTTCTTATCCACCATCAGGTTCGCTGCATGAAAATCGCGGTGACACAGAACACGCGGGCGCGCCGATAACTCGGCGGCAATGTCGTTCAGCTCGGCCTTGAGTTCGGCTGCTTCAGCGTGTCGGAGCTCCTCCTTGCGAAGACTACCGAAGTAGTGGTCCATGAAGAAGTCGAGCTCCCACGACAACTTGGCTTCGTCAAAAGCGAGACGGCTGGCAATTGAATGCTTCTCGTAAGCTTCCTTAGTTGCTTTCTGAATTTGAGCGATTAGATTGACAGCACGTTCCTTGAACTCGTCACAGTCGTCCTCCGGCAGCTCGTCGTAAACCTTAAACAACTGGCGGTCGCCCAGGTCCTCCTGGACGATAATTCCGCTGCTACCATCGACCGCATATATCTCCGGTACGGGAATGCCGTTGTCGAGAAACAAACGCGTCACATCGAGATATGGATGAAACTCAGGGTCGAACGGCTCGGGATAGACACACGCCACCGCCTTCTCTTTATTCCAGGGAATGCGAAAGTAGCTGCGCGTGGAAGCGTCCGGGGTGAGCGGCACTATCATCGCGCTGTTGAGCCCCTGGTTAGTTAGAAAAGCGTGCACCCTGTCGGTTGCGGAGGTTTCAAACGCGGTCGAAGTCACTTGTTTTGCTGAACTCATTAGGGCAGAAAGGGACGCTCGCCCTTTCAAAGTCGCCGGACGTAATGTAACAACCCGCACGGTCGGGATTGCTTTTTAGAGACGTCGATTGTATCACCCGCTCAGAGGCACAACAAAATTGTTGCCCTTAAACGCTCCTTTCAAAGCCTTTGGCGGTGATGGTTTACCACGCACCAGCTCGGCACAGACTACGGTGGCGTTTTCCACAGTTTCTCCTGCGGGAATGACAACGTTGTCGGCCAACACTGCATGCCTGACAGTCGCTCCCTCTTCAATCTTTACGTTATCCCACAGAACTGATTCCGTTACCTTTGCTCCACTGGAAATGTCACAGGCGTTACCTTTCACAACCGTGCCGGTTCCGTTCTGAGCCATCAGCAACAGACTGATATCAAGGTATCGATGAATGGTCGACAGCTCATACCAATTTTCGTTGGCCACATGGACGCCGATGCGTTCGCCCTCCGCCATCGCCTTCTTGTAAACATCAACCACAAAGTCTGAGAACACACCTTTCGGAATATATTCGAAGATGCGCGGCTCGAGGATATGTATCCCGGTGAACATCAGCGGCGGTTGTTCCTCAGTGAAATTTTCTTTTGACGGCATTCCGCCGAAACCGCGCAACAGTCCGTCTTCAGCTTCGACAATTGAGAACCGTTCACATGCGTGATTCGGCAGTAACACTAACGTAGCGAGTGCTCCGGTTTTGCGATGCGTCTCCAACGCGGCCGCGAGATTGATATCAGTAATTATCTTTCCGTTGATGGCGATGAAAGTATCACCGTCGAGGAGAGCACGCGCATTATCGAGGGCGCCACTTGTTCCCAGGATCTCCGGCTCTTCAACGTAATCGATCTTGACGCCGAACTGACTGCCATCACCCAGAGCTCGCCGCACTGACTCGGGGCGATGATGAAGATTGACGACAATCTCATCGCAACCGTACCGGGCGATGTATTCAGCAACGTAACCGACCAGCGGTTTTCCAAGAATTGGGATTGCCGGTTTAGTGCGATCTTCGGTTAGCGGCCACAGACGTGTCCCATAACCTGCGGAAAGTATGATTGCTCGCATGGTCCGTCATTGTAGAGGCAGGACGTCAAGTCTGGGAAACTCGGCTGTAGCGCGGCTTTATACCGCTGAGGAAAGGGGGCGGCTTTGCCGCATCCGGTGCGGAAAGGCTCTGCCTTTCCGTTTCGCTCCCTCTAATGTCGCGGCGAGGCTCAGCCTCGCCGCGCTCGTGGACTGGGCTGTCCGGTAAGGCAAAGCCTTACCGCACCGGTTGCGGCAGAGCCGCGATCCCAGGCGCGAGGCAATCGTGGACTGTTAGTTTCTATGAAGCTTTTGACGCGTCGCGGATCATGAGGTCGAACGTGCCGGGTGCGACTTTGCGGAAGCGTGTATTCCGATTGAGGGAGACGGCAATACTGATCGTAGGATTCTGTCCGGTAAATTTGAACCCGCCTTCGAGTAGACGGTTATAGATTTCATTCACGTGAAGTGCGCCACCTTCTTCCCGCAACAACAACGTCACGGCCTGCGGTATTGTTCGATCGAGAAAACGTTCGCTGACCGCTTCGGTGTTGGGCCGCAATGAGGGAATTTCCTGCCGGCGGGCCTCTGGTGCATATGAGACGCGGGAACTTGGCGTCGGACGCATAGCGGCTTCGAGCTCAGCGTCTGACGGAAGGCCGGCGAGACTGCTCGAAGCGAGCACTGACGACAGCAGGCGATAGATCGCAGCCTCCGTTTGGCTCGCAAGCGTGTCCATCTCGGCCAGTTCTGCGCGTACCGCGTCGGCTTCAAGCTCAAGCTCTCTTAGCTTCGCGGCCAGACTGATGCGCGTGGCGCGCGACTGTCGCAGGCTCTGCTCGAGGCGTGATAACAAGTTTTCGTTGGGTCGGTCCATCAGATGCGAAACGTCACCGTCTGCGGAGCCAGATCTTACGGTCATTCTCCCGATTTAACAATAGGATTTGTCGGCCCAGGGCGGCCGGTACCGGGAAAACTTTCCAAAAACTGAAGGAATCAGTGGTCGCGCTCTATTACGTAGGTTGGAATGGCGCGCAAAGCGCGGAGGTAATTGCCATCCGGCAATATGTCGAGGCTGGATCTCGAAGCGGTAGCAAACTCGTGAGCTCGGGCTCTCGCATTACGGATTGAATGAGTCTTCTCCACGGCCTCAATTAGCCGCGAGCGACTGACCGTGTCATAACTGCGGTCGGCGAGTATGGTCTGCACGAGAGCTGCCGAAGTTCGATCGGTCGACATCATGTTAATTAAGGGCAGCGTTACTTTCCCACCTAACAAATCAACCCCTGCGTTCTTGCCCAGAGTGCTGTCATCGGAAGTGAAGTCCAGAAGATCGTCGGTTAGTTGGAATGCCATTCCGAGGTTCATTCCATAATCGGCAAGCGCTTTCTGTTCGTCATGAGACCCGCCACCGAGAATCGCTCCCACTTCACAGCAAGCGCTAAACAGGTACGCTGTCTTCCTTTGAATTACATCCAGGTACTGTTGCTCGGTTAGATCTGTGCGACCCAAAGTCGTTAACTGAAGCAGTTCACCTTCCGTCATCTTGCGAGTAACACGAGTAAGGATGTCGAGGATCGGCAAAGATCTTTCCGCAAGACTGGTTTCGAATGCGGACATGTAAAGCCAATCGCCCATCAGTACGGCGGTTTCATTACCGTATAACGCGTTTACCGTAGGACGATTTCGCCGTGTGTCGGCTCCATCAATAATGTCGTCATGGACCAGGGTGGCTGTGTGGAGAAACTCCATCACCGTCGCCATGCGAATTATGTTGTAACTTGAGCCGTCACCTCCGGCCGCGTAAGCAGCCAGGATCGTGAGCGCCGGGCGGACGCGTTTGCCACCTGACTCACGCAGATAATCACCCAGGTACTTAATCACCTGAACGTTGGAGCGCGCCTGTCTCTCAAACTCGGCTTCCACCTGCGCTAACTCTGCCGCGATCGGACTCAAGATCCGCTTCGTGGTTAGCTGAACGTCGTCGAGTAGAGCGCTGTGTTCCGTGGCTTGCATGTCTAAGACTAATTTGTCCGATAATTTGAAAACTGCATGTCGATGCCGAAGTCTTTCTGTTTCAGACTGGCAATGACAGACTGCAAAGTGTCGCGGTCTTTTCCAGCAACACGAACAATATCTCCCTGAATCGAAGCCTGCACTTTGGCCTTCGAGTCCTTTATGAACTTCACCACTTCCTTGGCCTTGTCCTGCGGAATTCCCTGCTGAATCTGCACGCGTTGGCGGACGGTACCACCCGCAGCCGGTTCGACGTTCCCATAACTTAGCGCCTTCAAAGGCACACCGCGACGGACCAATTTCTGCTGGAAGATGTCGTTCATGTTGCGCAGTTTCGTTTCGTCTTCTGCGGTCAACACCAACTCATTAGCTTCCAGTGCGACTGTGGCCGAGCTCCCTTTGAAATCGAAGCGCTGGCGAACTTCTTTGACGGTCTGATTGATCGCGTTGGTCACTTCCGCACGGTCAACTTCAGAAACGATATCAAACGAGTTTTGCTGTGCCATGGGTTTTTGCTTACGGCGAGAATAGCATCAAAAGGCGGGCATGTGAAACTGTTCTCCAGCCCTCCAACGGCGAACTAGCCACCTGATTTCAGCTGAAAGATCCTTCTAAAGTTCTGCGTCGTCAGCGATCCCATTTCTTCGACAGTGGTCCCGCGTAATCCTGCCAAACAGGCCGCGACCTCCGACACAAACGCGGGCTCGTTACGCTTTCCGCGATGCGGGACGGGAGTCAGGAACGGACAATCAGTTTCAATTAACAGTCGATCCGGCGGAACCTCCAAAGCTACTGCTCGCAGATCATCAGCCTTCTTGAATGTGACGATCCCGGAGAACGAAATCAGGAATCCGAGATCGAGAGATTGTTTTGCCAGCCACTCGGTCCCACTAAAACAATGCATGATTCCAGGGTGGTTGGATCCGTGCCATTCATCGCGCAGTATTTCAACGGTTTCTTTCTCGGCTTCGCGTGTGTGGACGATAACAGGAAGTTTGAGCTCGCGAGCGGATTGTAACTGTTGGCGGAAAACGCTGATCTGCACTTCCCGCGGCGAGTTGTCGTAGTGAAAATCGAGTCCGATTTCACCCCACGCAATCATCCGTTCCCCATTAGTCAGTAATCCCCGGATCTTCTCGTCGATACTGGAGTCATACAGTCGCGCGTCGTGCGGATGAACGCCCACAGCGGTGTAGACCTGTTCATGTTGCGCACCCATCTGGGCAGCACGTTCAAGCGCGCCGCTGTGTGGATCTCCTGTTCCAATGTTTAGGATCAACTCGACGCCGGCATGGCGCGCTCGCTGCAACATCTCGGCGCGGTCGCCGTCATATTCCGGACCATCTATGTGTGCGTGCGAATCAACAAACATAAGTTTCAAAACCGCAGCGACAGACAACTAAGGCCGCCGTCCATCTTCTGAAATTCCGACATGTTCAGCGTTACTGTGTTGAAACCAACTAGCCGGAGTTGAGCTTCAAAACGTGGATATCCCGCAGCGATCAAAATAGTGTTTCCGAAAGCGAGACAATTTGCGGCGTACGCCTCATCCGGGTCAGGACAGATCCTGTCGAACTCCTGAAACTCAGCGCGATCGAACAATTCAGAGTCAACAACCAGATTGTTCCCTCCCAGGTACGCGAGGCCGCTTTTCAAATGAAGTAATCGCGGGGACAAGTCTTGAATGTCTATCGACGTGCACGAATATCCTGCTCTTCTCAGTATCTCACTCAGTTGCGTTGCCCCATCCTGGTTGGTTCGCGCCGAGACGCCAACAAAGAAGTGATCCCCAACCTGACAAACATCACCGCCATCCAGCGTGCCCGGACCAGTAATCGTTTGCACGCTCGAATAAAATTGATTAAGGGTCTGCGTGATGTCGTCAACTTCGGATCGTCGCGAAGGTGCGCCAGGCCGCGTTATGACTGCAACGCGTTTAGTAAGAATGGCCGTATCCTCGACGAACGTAGAATCTGGATGGCGTTCATCCGCAGGCAAGCGAATCAATCGCAAGCCCAAATTCTCAAGTGCCAGACAATAGTGGTCGTGTTGTTTTACCGTGAGCTGGTGATCCGGCGCCGGCAAACCTGAACTGGTCAGTCCGGCAGCAAAGTTGCGACTCGGTGATCGAATGATTGCGCGAGTTAGTTCTGAATTCGTTCGGAAATATCTCATCTGCGTCGTGAATTGCACCATTTCGTAGCCGCGAACCGATTCTTCATAACCGAGTTTGCTCCAAAATCAAAACGGCATACAGTTTGCCATTATCCCTCGTGAATGGAGGGGAATCAGAAATTATGAAGAAATCAATTGGTGGTGTGCTTTTCGCGCTGGCTATCGTTTTCTCGCTGGGTGTCAGCGAGGCTTCTGCTCAATGGAGGCGAGACCGCAATCAAGGCAACGTCTACGTTCAGCAGGAATTGAATCGCGGATATCAGCAGGGTATTCAGACGGGCTCCGAAGATGCACAGCGCGGGCGAAACTATAGTCCGCAGCGCTCAAAATATTATCAGCGCGCCGGCTCGGTTCCTTTCCGAGAAGGTTTTGTGCGCGGGTACGAACAGGGTTACCAACAGTACGCAGGCTATCGAAACAACGGCGGCTATCGAAATAACGGCCGCTACGGAACCTATGGCGGGTACGGCGGTTACGGTAACCAGCAGGAATTGAACCGCGGCTACCAGCAGGGGCTGGAGACTGGTTCAAGCGACGCGGAGCGGAGACAGAGTTACGATCCGCAGCGATCCAAGCACTGGCGGAACGCTCGCACGCAGGAGTTCCGTGAGGGCTTCACTCGTGGGTACGACGAAGGTTATCGCCGCTATGGCTACAACAATGGCCGCTATGGCAACAACAGTGGTATTGGCATAGCTGACATTCTCGGAGGCATCCTGGGCCGGCCCTAACTAAGTATTACCTTTAACACTTAACATCAAATGCCGCGATTCACGTCGCGGCATTTTTGTTTTATTCGTGTTGTTCGTGTTATTCGTGCTGTCCGTGGATCGCTCCTTGGCCGCATAAAAGCGATCTACGAAACACACGAAATAAAACGAAGTGATCGTTACAGTTTGCCACGTAGACGTCTATACATTCTTGTCGCCATAGTTTTGGCGTTGCTGATTGCTGCGTGGATCTTTCTCGGAACGCACCATTGTCCAACGTCCGGGATCGCATTCACCGCCGATCGCCGCGCTTTGCAGCGTCTTAAGAACCGCACTGCCCTTCCCCAGGAATCTGATTTCGACACGAGTGTCACACTCGAGAGTCTCTTACAACCAGGTAACGACCAGGGTCGGTGGTCCACGTCGCGTGCTGCACGCATAGAAGGGTACGTCGTATCAATCGGCGAATCGGGAGTTGAGCTGGCAAACTGTTACGTCCGTCGCGATATTCACATCAACCTTGCGCGCACTCCTGATGCGCCTGTTACAGCACAGGTAGTCCTGGAAGTTACTCCACCAATGCAGGACTGGGCCCGCTCGCAAGGTTGGGATTGGTCAGCGGAAACTTTGAAAAGAAATCTTCTGGGCCATGGGTGTCGATTCGAGGGCTGGCTGTTTTTCGACAAGACTCACGCCGGTGAATCAGAGAACATCGCGCCCGGTCGAGAGGGAAACTGGCGCGCTACGGCCTGGGAGGTCCATCCCATCACGCGGTTTGAGGCTGTTCGCTAGAAAGAAAAAAGCGATCCACGAGAGTTCATTCGTGGACCGCTGCCAGTTGGGGGATTTCCGGGTCGTTCTATTCGCCGAGGACACGTCGAGGTCTGGTCTGTCCACCAAGTGATGAATCGCTCACCTGCGGCTTTACGACGCGTGGCATCGGAATGGACATGAGTACCGGCTTCACTTTTGATGACTTGCCATCGCGTTGGAAAACGGTCGTGGGCTCTACCTTATACTCGGCCTCTTCCTCGAGTACTGTTTCCTCTTCTTCTTCGCTGACCAGGCTGTTTACTTCACGCGCGGCGGCAACATGTTGAACCGCGGGAGTGCCATGCCGGTTTCCCATCTCGCGATAGATACGGCCGGCGACAGCAGCCGGAAAATGACTGCGGGCGTCGGGGCCACGCGCAATCACGACCACTGCAAGTTTGGGATTAACCACCGGAGCGTAAGAAGCAAACAGCCCAACCCATCTGCCGTCTTCGATACAAGTCCCGGTTTTGCCCGCGACTTGCTGATCGGGGTCCTGTGCCCTTTTGCCTGACCCGTAGTTCACGGCTCCGACCAATCCTGGAGTTAACTGGTTCCACACTTCGCGATCAACATTGATCTGGCGGCGAACTTTCGCCTTCATTTTCATCTCGTCACTTCGACTGCGCACGATGTACGGCGTCATCAACTTGCCACCGTTGCCAATCGCCGAAGTAAGCGTTGCTAATTGAAGCGGAGTCACTTCGTAATGATCACCATGCGACGAGATACGATGAATGGCCCGAAACGACTCTGTTCCCGGCACTCGACCCTGAAACTCGTTACGCGCATTGATACCGGTCTTTTCGCCCAGCCCCATACGGCGCGAATAGGTCAGCATTTTGTCCAAACCGACTTGCTCCCCAACTATTTGAAAGTACTGGTTCTTGGAATAAGCTAACGCGCGGGTCAAGGTCACCTGATTCGAATCTGAAACTTTCGTGGTGTCATTTGGATCGATCACGTCTTCGTTTAGACCGGCAATACTGGTTACCAGTTTGATCGTCGAGCAGGGCTTAAACCCCTCGCGGAGTCCCCACTCTTGATTGACAATTGAATAGACGCGACCGGTTTGGGGGTTCATCACTACAACGGTTCCGGCATGTCTGCCCAGCGCATTCACAGCGATACGCCGAATCTCGGGGTCTTCGCCCGTCAAATCGTCTTTCGCGATCAACTGTTGAACGTGGTCTCGGAGGGCTTCATCCTTCGCTCGCTGCCGCTCGATGGCTGCTAGTCTCGCCGCTTCCGCGCGACGTCTTTCTTCGGCGCGGCGCAGTTCGGCCGCCCTCTGACGCTTGGCGAGGCTCTCGCGGGCTATGGCTTCACGCTTAGCGGACTTGGCATTCCGAGCAGGAATCTCTTTAGCGGAAGGAGGCCTGGCCGCAGTTTCAGCCTTCTTGTTTTTCGAGTTGCGTGCGTTCGGCTCAGGTTTCGACGATGAACGATCTTTAGACGAGGCCTTCTTCGCTGTCGTAGTAATTTTGTCGTTTCGTGTGGCCTTTGCGTTTTTGGCTTTGGACGCGGCGTCGACTAACTGGGCCGCTGCAATGAGTAGTAAGACTGCGACTGCAATTTGGCGAAGAAGCTGATTATTCATGGCTACGATCCCTGGTTTGTTATCTATGGGGAGACGTCAACTTGATTGGACTGAAAACTGGATTGCGATTTTTGTCACTACGAACCAACGTTTTTTGGCAGTTCATCGATTACAAACTTGGCGTTTGAGGTCGTCCTTTTAGCCGGCGCACCTTTTTGCTAACAGTTTGTCGGGGGAGAGAGATGGCGTTAGTCACGCCGGGACGGTCAAGTGCACCTTGTATGCCAGTTTTTAGGCGTCATTTACTGGCAGAATTAGGGGCAAGAACGAAGTTCCAATTCGTGACGTGGGAGGAGCGTTATGAAAAAAATTCTATTCGTGGTGGTTGGAGTTCTCGTCTTGGTAATTGTGGTCGTGCTGATAGTGGGTCTGCTCACGCCGGCCGATCACCAGGCGTCTCGTACGCTGCGTGTAAAGCAACCGCCGGAAGCTGTTTGGGCGGCGATCAACGATCACGCCAACGAGCCTTCGTGGAGAGATGATGTGGCGAGCGTTACTTCCGTGGGCGAACGCAATGGAAAGCAGATCTGGCAGGAGAACTATAAAGACGGAAACACGCTGCAGCTTATGACTACCGAATCGCGGCAGCCGAACCGGATGGTGCGCGAGATTGCCGAAGAAGGTCCGTTCAGCGGGCGTTGGGAGATAGACATCGAACCGAATACCGGTGGTAGCAGCGTGAAGATCACCGAGATCGGCAAAGTTTCAAATCCATTCTTCCGCTTCGTGTCGAAGTACGTGATTGGGCACACGTATCAGATGGAAAAATACCTTACCAACCTGGCGAAGAAGTTCGGCGAGCAACCGGAGATTGTTCCTGAACCGTGAGAGGTTCACCAGATATCATTTTCAGAACATTTCCCATATATCATTTCACATTTCTCATTATTTCTCATTTGTCATTGATCTCCCTCTCCACGTTCGGAGAGGGTCGGGGCGAGGGCTTGAGGGCCAATTTAGATTTTGTGTTTTGAAGGTGGCGTCTACCCTGGATGTTTAGCAGTCGATTGTGTAGAACACTCCGACCTCAGAGGTTGACGCTCCCTTCATAGGACCTAAGGTTAAGCGTCCCAAACCTTCTCTCCCCGACCCTCTCCCAGCGGGAGAGGGAGATCAATGGCAAATGAGAAATGTGAAATTATGTGAAATGATATATGGAAAATGATTTTTTACTTGAGACGGGCTCCATTAGGGACGTCGTCCGTAAACGTAGCAAGAACCGGCTTGTCGTTTTCACCAACAGATGCAGCCAGGAGCATTCCCTGTGATTCGTGGCCGCGCATCTTTCGCGGTTTGAGGTTGGCCACGACAGCTATCTTCTTGCCCACCATTTCCTCTGGTGTGTAGTGTTCGGCAATACCGGCGAGTATCGTGCGAGGTTTGTCCTCACCCACGTCCACTGAAAGTAACAACAACTTATCGGCCTTCGGTATTCGATCTGCAGTTAACACTTCTCCCACTCGTAACTGAACCTTAGTAAAATCCGCAATGTCGATGTATGACGCGACACCCGGAACCGCCTCGGCCTCGGTTGCATGCTGTTGTGGTGGCGCAGGAGTGGTGGCCGCTGCAGATTGAGATCCCGGTACTGCGTCCGCTTCAGTCGCGTGTGCGCCCGATGCGCCCTCGGTAGTTGGTTCGTTCACTGTATTGTCTTCCATAATCGCCTTCATCGTTTTGACCTTATCAATTCTCGGGAACAATGGCTTCACTTCCCCTATGGTAGTTCCTTCCTGTAACTCTCCCCATTTCAGATTCGCTGGATTGGTTTCGGATGGTGAACCCGAAAGACCAAGCTGCACCCAAATCTCTCGAGACGCTTGCGGCATGATCGGGTAAAGCATCACCGCCAACCAGCGTAGCGTTTCCGCTGCACGGTAAAGCACTGCGTTTAGTGTCTGCTTCTGGTTTTCATCCTTCGCAAGGTCCCAGGGTTTGGCGTCACTGATCATTTTGTCCGTGCGGGCGACAACTGACCAGGCGACTTCCAGAGCGCGGCTGAACGCAAAGGTGTCGAACAGCTGCATGTACTGGGTGCGCGCAGTTTCGATGAATCCCGAGATAGTCGTTTCGTCCGTATCTACGCCGGACCGCTTGGCCTGCAGCAACTTGTCCTCAGAAATTGCACCCGAAGGAATGCGGCCTTCCGAGTATCGGGTGATCATCGTTAGCGTGCGGCTCGACAGATTTCCTAAGCCACTCGCAAGGTCACTGTTCGTTCGATCGATCAGAACTTCATAACCAAAACGGCCGTCCTGACCGAACACCATCTCGCGGAGACAAAAATAACGAATAGCGTCTACGGGAAAATGTTTGTGCAGCACGTCGAGCTCAATAACGTTACCCAGGGTCTTGGAAAGTTTGCGCCCGTTCGGATCCACCCACATCCCATGTGCGACAACGCCGCGCGGCAACTCGACTCCCGCCGCCATCAGAAACGCGGGCCAGTAAACTGCATGAAACCGCAGGATGTCTTTGCCAACCAGATGCAGTGCCGGCCAGTATTTTTCGAAACCGGCCTCTTGCTGCCTCTCCTCATTTCCAAAGCCGATCGCGGTGATGTAGTTCGAAAGCGCGTCAAACCAAACGTACATCGTGTGATCCGGATCGCCGGGCACAGGCACACCCCAACTTACCGAACTGCGCATACGACTCACTGACAGATCCTGCAGGCCACCTTGCACAAAGCTTTTCACTTCGTTCAGGCGTGACTGTGGAAACACAAAACCCGGCTGTGATTCGTATAGTTCAAGTAAACGGTCAGCGTATTCGGATAGCCGAAAGAAATAGCTCTCCTCTGAAATACGATCCAGAGGCGTGTCGTGAACCAGGCAAGTTGGTGGGTCGCCATCGTTTCCTGGCTTCGCGTATTCATCCTCAGTTTTGTAAGCTGCACAGGCAGCGCAAAACCAACCTTCATAGTGGCCCTTGAAGATCGCTTCTTTCCCACTGGGCGTTTTGGCCGCCGCAGCTCGACGCCACAATTCACTAACACCCTCGTAATGAAACGGTTCGCTGGTACGCATGAACACGTCGTAACCGCCGTGCGCTTTATCGAGACCAAACGCCGCCGTCATTTCTTTGAAGTAGTTAACGACGAAATCAGCCTGTTCTTTCGGCGTGCGTCCGTTGCGTTGCGCCGCGCGTTCGATATTTATTCCGTGTTCGTCAGTGCCGGTTAAAAAGTAAGTCTCAATTCCCTGTTGGCGTTTGTAGCGCGAGATGGCGTCGGCCACGATCATCACGTAAAGATGACCAAGGTGTGGGAGGCTGTTGGCGTAGAAGATGGGAGTGGTAACGTAGAAGGCTGTCATGTATTAGGCTCGTCGTTATTTCGTGTGTTTCGTTTAAGTCGTGGATCGTTTTTGGGCTGGATAAGAACGATCCACGAAACACACGAAATACACGAAATAACACGAACCGTCCTCTCTTTGCGCTGCACTCATTGCTTGCCAGTTATTAGCGACATCGCTTCGGCGCGCGTGCGCGGGTCAGTTCGAAACCCTCCCAGCACCGCTGACGTGACAGTCTTTGCATCCGACTTACGCACGCCCCTTAGTGTCATGCAGGTGTGCGCCGCCTCAATTACGACCATCACGCCGATCGGTTTCAACCCTTCGAACAAAGTATTTGCGATGTCTGTAGTCAACCGCTCCTGAAGCTGCAGTCGACGAGAAAACGTTTCGGCCAGGCGCGCTAGTTTCGATATTCCGAGGATGCGGCCGTCGCGGGGGATGTATGCGATGTGACACTTACCGACGAAGGGGGCCAGATGGTGTTCACACATCGACGCTATGCTGATGTCCTTAACAATCACCATCTCGTCGTGCTTGTCGTCCGGCAGCGGCACCACATGCTGCTTCGGATCTTCGCGCATGCCGGACGTCAATTCGGCATACATGTCCGCGACGCGTTCGGGCGTTCCCTGCAGGCCCGGACGATCAGGGTCTTCACCCAAGCCCTCCAGGATCATGCGCACCCCGCGCGCGATTAATTCGCGATCTACGTCGCGATCTCGCGTGTCCGCCGACCGTTCGCTTTGTTTCTGTTCAAACTTAGTGGCCATCTATCCATCCTGCCGCCCGCGATTCGCAAACGATGTACGCGCGGCGTCCTCGACTTCTCGCAAAGGCACGCCCGCTTTCAATGCTGCTTGCCGGCATTGCTCAAACTCGGGCATGTCCTTAATGATGTGTCCGTTAATCTGAGCTACTTTAACATCAATCGGCCCATATCGCGTTTCCACACGAACCACCGAACGCTCTAACGCGCGCCGCTCCACTTCATAACTGCGAACACCCAGCGTCGTCGTTTCTGCAAACAACAGTTGCATGAAGCGCTCGCGGTCTTCCGTTTTGCACAGAACAGACAACAAGACGCCGGGGCGGTTTTTCTTCATTTGAATCCCGGTGAAATAGCAATCCAACGCGCCCAATGTCAGCGCTCGATCCATTACGTGTCCGAGAATCTGTGGCGAGATGTCGTCCATGTTGGTTTCAATCATCAACAGCCGTTCGTCAGCCGCAACTGTCGCTTCTTCCTCACCAACCAGAACGCGTAGCACGTTAGGAAACTTTTCGTACTGGCGCGTGCCGGCGCCGTAACCCGTCTGTTCCAGCTTCATTTTGGGAACCGGGCCGAAAGAGTCACAGACAGTCGACAGAATCGCGGCCCCGGTAGGTGTCAACAATTCGCCGTGGATGTCACTGGAATAAAACGGCGCGCCCTTCAACAGCTCCGCGACTGCAGGAGGAGGGACTGGAAAACGACCGTGGTCCATCTCGACGGTTCCACTACCAACATGCAACGGTGAACATACGAACCTCTTGGCTCCGAGCAACTCAAACCCGACGGCCGCGCCGACCACATCAATAATCGCGTCGAGGGCGCCAACTTCATGAAAGTGAACTTTCTCGATCGGTTCGTTGTGCACCCGGGCCTCCGCTTCCGCCAGACGTGAAAAGATCCCGGCCGCGCGTTCCTTCACGGAATCGGGCAACGACGAGCCATAAATTATCTGCAGAATGTTTGAAAGATGACGATGCGCGTGTTCGGGAGAGGTGCGGACGCGTGCGTATGTCGCACTGATACCTGAACGGTCCACTTTTTCAAAATCGATCGTATAACCCTGGACCCCAAGCAAACCAATCTGTTGCTGCAGTTGCTCGGGATTCACTCCCGCGTCAACCAAAGCTCCGAGGATCATGTCGCCGCTGGCGCCGGCAAAACAGTCGAAGTAGATCGTTCTCATTTGCTGAACATCGGTAACACGTCGCCGGCTTTACCGGTGATCACTTCATCACACAAGTCAGATAACGGAGTGCGTTCAGGATTAATCTCACAAACGAAAGCACCTGAAGTCTTCGCTATCTCAGGCAGACCTGCAGCTGGAAAAACCAATGCTGATGTGCCGACCACGAAGCATAGGTCAGACGCCGCGGCCCGCTCGACGGCTAGCTCGAAAGCGCCAGGGGGCAACATTTCCCCAAACAATACAACATCAGGTCGCAAATGACTGCCACACTCATAGCACAAAGCATCGCGCCTTCCGTCTCGTGGGATTTCGCGGTGTGAGTTGCAGTCAATACAGCGAGAGCGCCAGATACTGCCGTGAAGTTCTATGACGTTGTTAGAACCCGCTGCCTGGTGAAGCCCGTCTATGTTCTGGGTTACGACAGTCAGGCGCGGAAACTGTTGCTGCCAACCCGCGATCGCGTGATGGGCGGCGTTTGGTTTTAGCTGTTTTAGAAGGTTGCGACGGTAGTCAAACCATTCCCAAACCGCAGGAAGGTCTCGCTGGACCATCGTCGCGGAAGAAATCACGTCGAACGGCATTCCCTTCCAGACGGTGGTATTGCCGCCGCCACGGAATGTAGGCACGCCGGATTCGGCGGATACGCCCGCACCGGTCAGCACCAAAACATGTTCGGCCGTGCGGAATCGCTTCTGCAATTCCGGCGAAATAAGTTGCGCCCGCGCTGTTTGCATTAAAATCTGATGGTAGAGAGCGCAGACAGAAAGTGTCAAGGGAGTTCTCTGGAGTTCGCTGTCCCACCAAATGTCCGCGGGCTTCCGCACCCGTGCGCGTTTCAATCAGCCGGCCCACTTGGTCGTAATCGTAAATGCGACCGAGCGTCGCATCGTAGAGGTTCTGCGCGTACGTCACCCGGCCCGTGTGCTCGCCAAAGTTGTTATACGAGTAGTTCTAACCCATTACTCCCGGCACATCCCAACCGGTTACCCGCTGCCGGTTGTCATACGTAAGCGACAGCGTGCGGCCATTGGCACTCGCCATCTGCTTCATCCCAAATGCCCGGTAGCCGATGCTGTTAACGTAGCTGCTCACTCCGTAATAGCCCGAGCGCGAGATTGAAGTCGGCCGGACCACCTTGTCATAGGTGTAACCCACTTGCGCGTTCCATTGATTGGTGACGCTGGTTAATTTGCCCGCCAGGTTGTACACATAATTCAAGCTGAAGGTACCGGTGAGGCCCGTGAAAGTTCGCGTCTCGGAGGTCATCTGCGAGAGGGTATCGTAGCTGTAACTCACGCTGCCCAAGCCATCCGTCATGCTGGTGCGGTTGCCGGCATGGTCATAAGAAAACGAAACATTCGGCGTCGCTGCCACTCCACCAGGTACACCGAATGTGATGCCCGTTGGCAGATGACGGCTGTTATAGCTGCCCCTACACCCAAGGCAGTGGAAGTTGAATTGGTACAAGAACTTCCTCAACATCCGAGAGGAGTCACTTTTACTTTCCTAATCGGAGCGCATCGGGTGGGCGTGATGCCATTTAGCAAATGTAAAACCTAACAAAACGGGTCATCTAAGCCCGGGGTTCGTTCAAGCTTACTTAACGCATCCTGCCACGATGGAACGAAAAACCTCCTCTTGCTTCTGCGTCTAAAACTTGGCCTTGTGTAAGGACGGGTTCCTGGCGGATATACTGCTTGTATCCGACCGAGCGAAGGCTAATCTCGCCTGAGTGAGTATCAAGTTTCCAATACCATTCAACGTCACGGTCAATGTAATCGGTGTTCTTGGGCTTTTGAGGTTCTGCTCTTTCGATCTCTTTCAGGTCAAGGCTGAGATGAGGTTCAAGATCGATCCGCAACTCATTGACATTCTCGAAAACCAGAGTTGCCGGGGCGACCCAAAACTTGAAGTAAGTTGTTTCAGGGGCAGGATGGATCCACTCAAAAATGTAATCAATGTCGAAGGCAAGCTCATAGGCATCAGGATGGAATGCCAGGGCGTGAATCCTCACGTCATGCCATTCCATCTGCTCAAAGTCCGCCTCAGTCCACAGCCATTTTTTTAGTTCATACTTTTCAGTTGTCATCATCAGGTCACCTTGGTATCTCATTTCCCCTCGCTGGACGCACGCCACCCGGTATCCCTGGTCTGTGTACGTGTGGAGTTGGAATTCCACGATGCGGCCCGCCTGTAAGGTCAAATCGTTTGAAGAGATCGAAGCCGGTTGGATTGCGCGGGTTCGGCCTGAAGGTGCTATACCCCGTGATGTTCCCACCTGGTCCAAACTTTAGTGCACTATGGGGTCCTACTGCACCAGGGACAGGAGCGACTCTATTTCTGCCTCGTGTAGCAAGGACCAGGAATACTTCACCGGATCTGTCACCAAATCGATAGGCTGCGGAGTCCGGGGTTGGTTCCCCTCGGCTCTCGTGGACACGATTGACCCATCCCAAAGTCACTCGGTTCGCCACCGCTCGGCTGTAGTCGCCGATGTGCTTCAGAATTCCGCGCTGATCCCAAGGAATATCCTCGACCCACACAGCGCTGCCTGCCGAAACTAGTTCACCTGTGATTGGATCAACCACAAAGGCACGAGCCTGTATTTGTCTCACTTGAGCATTAGTGAGATAACCATATCCACCCATAGCGTTATACATCTGCTCGTTATGAGACTGCATGCCGGACGCCACGTTTCGGGAAAGACCGCCATATTCTCGGTTGTACTCCGCGACATGGCCGCCAAATCCTCCGCCACTACCCCAAAACCCTCCGCCACCGCCACACTCGCTGTAGCTGAACTCCACTCCACAGGGCATTAGTCCACTCGGATCCGTAAAGTTCACCGGATCGTTCTGCACGTATGCATAACGATTGAATGACTGTGGATCACTTAAATTGTAAGAACCGTCGTAGGGATCCGGTTGGGCGAAGCGACTCCAGTTCACCTGATAACGACGATGCATCGCGTCGTCGCCACCATTGCCATCACGCGTGTAGCTGGTGTAACGCTGAGGTTGAAATGCCTGATTGCTGCTGCGTCCGGTCTCGCCGCCCCAGGGATCCAGATCAATTGTGCTGACGACTGAGCCGCTACTGTTCGTAACTCGCTGTGACTTGGTCACCGGGTCCTGATGCACCCAGTTCACTCCGTTGCTCTGAATCGCTATCAATTGTCCGCTCAGATATACGTAGCCTCTGCTCCATGCCCCGCTGGAGTTCAGCTCTGCTACCACCTGACCACCCAGCACGGTTGAGCGCAGATAGTAGGTGTCTACTCCACTCTCCGTTTTTCGCGTTCTCAACCGATCGCCATCGTAGTACTGGATTAGTCCTGTCGCCGACGCATAAGTTTGCTGGCCTGTAGCGTCG